>NZ_JARUKY010000009.1 GCF_029688925.1 Evansella sp. AB-P1 | reverse complement strand
TTAAAGAAATAATAGAGTGTTTAAAGTAATTTTGAAATAGAATAAACCGGGTAAGAAGCGAGGCACACGGTGACCAAGAAGGTCGAGGAAACGATGGAGAGAGAATCGGAAATGGGCTATGCCCATGAGAATCGAACGACGGAAGATGACGAAGAGATTTGCCGGTCAACGTTCGCCGCAGCCCGAACCCGGAAGTAAAGCTCGTGCGCCGATGGTAGTTGGGGATTTCCCTCTGTGAGAGTACGTCACTGGGCAAAGGAAGACATTCTCGTTGGAGAGTGTCTTTTTCCGAATTTATCAGCTTTTCCCGGTTCTAGACCACTTCTTGCCTACCGTATTAGCGAATTTATCACCTTTCCGCGCCTCTAGAAATGTTCTTTTTAGTTTATATAAATAAAAGCCTACGAAGTTAAAGAAAATTAATAGAAACAATAATTTTGGTTGTAAAACAAAAAACATATAGAAGGAAAATGCATACTTCAAAATGTTGGGATGCTTAAAAGAAAGTTATATATGAATAATAAGTTACATATGTTTTCCGTATATTAAATAAGGGTAAATTATATGTTAGAAACAAATCACTAACAAAATATATTTTCGCCCTGCATAAACATATATTATATAAAAATGCAGAATGAGGTGATGCAATGGAATGGGAGTTATTTTCATCAAGTGATACTTCTGTAATGACGATTCGTTTAGTAATAGCAGCACTTCTAGGAGGTTTAGTTGGAGTTGAAAGAGAATATCATCAGCACCCAGCAGGGTTTCGAACACATCTACTAGTTAGTGTAGGATCTTGTCTAATAATGTTATTAGCTTTTTATGGATTTCAAGGATATATGAAAGAAAATCCTGATGTTGTAAACTTTGACCCATCCCGTCTTGCTGCATATGTTGTAAGTGGTATCGGATTTTTAGGTGCAGGAACAATACTTGTTCAAGGATATACTGTGCGAGGTTTAACAACGGCAGCATCGATTTGGGTTGTTGCTGGGATAGGTTTAACTGTAGGAGCGGGAATGTACACAGCAGCATTTATTTGTACGATTATTGTAATTTTAAGTCTTTTTCTTTTAGGTAAAATTAATTTTAATATTTTAAATAAAGGCCAGAATAAATATATTTTCATTGTTGTAGATGAACGACAAGGTAGATTGAATGAAATAGTTAGTGTTTTAGAAGATTCTGATGTAAAAATAAAAGGTGTAAAGACAGAAAGGCAAAGAGGTTATAAAGGAAATAATTTAATTGAATATCGATTATTAGTTAATAATTTAGATCATAAATCTTTTTTATACATTACTGAACGGTTGAATAAATTAGACTTCGTAGATCAAATTAATATGGACGGAAATTAGAATTAATATTATTTAGAATGGGTATACTAAAAGAGAGTGTTTGTAAAACAGAGTATTAAAGTATTAAGAGTAAATTTTTTCTGTGCTAAGGGAACCTTACAGGGAAATTTGTGTTATTTTCCTATAAGAGGATGTTCAAAAAGTCCGGGAAAAATATCTGTCGAATCTCTGCGTTGGCTTGCTTTTCCGTTCCTCACGTATTAAAAGCATACGCTGCGGTACTCAAAGCTACGCCGCCTTGATCTTTCGACGCACAGGACGTGCTAGTGTCGGCGTTGCAACAGGAGGTTGTGACTTTAGCCGACTCGGCTATTTTTATCCTCCTTTTTGAACATGCACTATAAGGTTGTTGTGTGAAGCTAAAATATATTAGGTCCCTTTGCTTTTTCATATTGAGAGTATGAAATAGTTGCAGATTAAAAAAATTTGGATATAATAAAATTATAGTCAAAGATAGTCAAAGTCAAAACAGTGGAAATGCCTTTTCACAAATGTAGGAGGGGTATGCATGAGAAATATATCGGATATTATTGAACACTACTTAAAAGAAATTATTAATAAAAGTAATAGGGAATTAATTGAAATTAAGAGGAGTGAGTTAGCTGATCGTTTTGAATGTGTTCCTTCTCAAATAAATTATGTGATTAGCACAAGGTTTACAGAGGAAAAGGGTTATATGGTGGAAAGTAAACGAGGCGGTGGAGGGTACATTCGAATAATAAAGGTTAAGCCAAATGATCAAATGGAATTATTTGATCAAATGTTAGAGCTTATTAGTAATGCAATATCACAAAACTCTGCAGTTAATATTGTATCTCGTTTATATGAGGAGGAGGCAGTCTCAAAAAGAGAAGCGAATATTATGTTAAGTGTTATTGATCGAGCAGTTCTTAATCTTAATTTACCTTACAGAGATGAAATGAGGGCAAGGATATTAAAAGCGATGTTATCAACATTAAAATATAGAGAATGGAATGATGAATAGTAAAGGAGGGGAAAGGGATGCTCTGTCAAGAATGTCAGCAAAAGCAAGCAACTTTACATTTCACAAAAATAATTAATGGTGAGAAAACAGAATTTCACATATGTGAAACATGTGCGAAGGAAAAAGGAGAGTATATCCCAGGGTCTAACAGTTTCTCTATTCACCAATTATTATCCGGACTACTAGATGTTGAACAATCTATTTCTCCGTCATCAGAAGGAATTATTCAACCAAAGAAGCAACTAACTTGTAAGAACTGCGGGATGACATATCAACAGTTTGCAGAAATAGGACGATTTGGTTGTTCGAAATGTTATGAAGAGTTTAATGTAAAATTAGACCCAATTTTTAAACGAATTCATAGTGGAAATGCAACTCATGCTGGTAAAATTCCAAAAAGAAAAGGGAAAGATCTTCATATACACAAAGAAATTGACCACCTTAAGCAAGAGATGCAGCATTATATTAGTAAGGAAGAGTTTGAACAAGCAGCGGAAATACGAGATAAAATCCGATCCTTAGAAAAAAGCTTAAATAGTAAGGAGGAGGAATGATGTCTCTTCAAAAATTTATTAGTGAAGCTATTAGTCCATGGATGAAAAATGAAGGACCAGATACAGATATCGTATTAAGTAGTAGAGTGCGATTAGCAAGAAACTTAAGTGATACACCCTTCCCAATTGTTTCAACGAAAGAAAATTTAGAAGAAAATATTTCTTTAGTAGATACAAAATTTGCAAACAAATCACATCGTAAGTTTGGACAAATGGAATTGTTGAAAATGGATGATATGAAGAAAAATGAAAAAAGAGTTCTAGTAGAAAAGCATCTAATTAGCCCGAATCTATCGGATGAATCAAAGGCTGGAGCAGTTTTACTAAGTGAAGATGAATCTTTGAGTATTATGATAAATGAGGAAGATCATTTTCGTATTCAAGTGTTATTATCAGGTTTTCAATTAAAAGACGGATTGATATTTGCTAATGAAATTGACGATTGGATGGAAGATAAAGTAGACTTTGCTTTTGAAGAAAAAAGAGGATATTTAACTAGTTGTCCAACAAATGTAGGAACGGGTTTAAGAGCTTCCGTTATGATGCACCTTCCTGCATTAGTAATTACGAGACAAATGAATCGAATACTTCCAGCTATTAATCAATTAGGTTTAGTTGTTAGAGGAATTTATGGTGAAGGTAGCGAAGCATTAGGTAACCTATTTCAAATTTCCAATCAAATGACGTTAGGGAAGTCAGAGGAAGATATTGTTGAAGACTTAAGAAGTGTGGTTACGCAGCTTATTCAACAAGAACGTGCTGCTCGGGAAAGTTTATTACAGCAATCTAAGTTACAAATGGAAGATCGAGTATATCGTTCATACGGAATACTTTCATATAGTCGGACCATAGAATCTAAAGAAGCAACACAGAGACTTTCCGATGTTAGATTGGGCATTGATATGGGATTGATTGACGATGTGAGTGGAAATATTTTAAATGAGCTTATGATTTTAACTCAACCTGGATTTTTACAGCAGTATGCAGGTGAAATCCTTTCCACAGAACAAAGAGATCAAAGAAGAGCAACACTAATACGAGAAAGACTAAAATTAGAGAATAAGAATTAGAGACAATTCGGAGGTGGAGTCATTATGATGTTTGGTCGATTTACAGAAAGAGCTCAGAAAGTTTTAGCTTTAGCACAGGAAGAAGCAATGAGGTTAGGACATAATAATATTGGTACAGAGCACATTCTACTAGGGTTAGTGCGAGAAGGGGAAGGTATAGCTGCCAAATCCCTTTCAGCTTTAGGGCTAAGTCCTGATAAAATTCAAACTGAGGTTGAAAATTTAATTGGCAGAGGTGAAGAGGGTACTAAACAAATTCATTATACTCCTCGCGCTAAAAAGGTTATTGAACTATCAATGGATGAAGCAAGAAAGCTTGGTCATTCTTATGTTGGAACAGAACATATACTCCTCGGATTAATTCGTGAAGGAGAAGGTGTTGCGGCAAGAGTATTAAATAATGTGGGTGTTAGTTTAAATAAAGCAAGGCAGCAGGTTCTTCAGTTACTAGGTAGTAATGAATCATCTAATAGTCAACAGCAAGGAGGGAGCGGAGGAGGAAATAATGTCAATACTCCTACTTTAGATAGTTTAGCTCGTGACCTAACTGCTATTGCAAAAGAAGACCAGATTGATCCTGTCATTGGTAGGTCAAAAGAAATCGAACGTGTAATCCAAGTACTTAGTCGTCGAACGAAAAATAATCCTGTTTTAATTGGTGAGCCTGGTGTAGGTAAAACAGCGATTGCGGAGGGTTTAGCACAGCAAATCGTTAACAATGAAGTGCCAGAGACGTTACGTAATAAACGAGTGATGACATTAGATATGGGGACCGTTGTAGCGGGAACAAAATATCGTGGGGAATTTGAAGACAGATTGAAAAAAGTAATGGAAGAAATTCGGCAAGCGGGTAATGTTATTCTATTCATTGATGAATTGCATACCTTAATTGGCGCTGGAGGAGCAGAAGGAGCCATTGATGCATCAAATATCTTGAAGCCATCTTTAGCACGTGGTGAACTGCAATGTATTGGAGCAACCACACTTGATGAATACCGAAAGTATATTGAAAAGGATGCTGCTTTAGAAAGACGTTTTCAACCAATACAAGTAGATGAACCAACCATAGAGGAATCTATTCAAATATTAAAAGGACTTCGTGATAGATACGAAGCCCATCATCGAGTAGAGATAACTGACGATGCCATTGATTCGGCAGTAAAACTATCTGATAGATATATTTCCGATAGATTTTTACCAGATAAAGCCATTGATTTAATTGATGAGGCAGCTTCTAAAGTAAGGTTGCGTTCGTATACGGCACCTCCAAACCTTAAAGAAATGGAACAAAAATTAGAAGAAACTCGAAAAGAAAAAGATGCAGCAGTACAAAGTCAGGAATTTGAAAAAGCGGCATCTTTAAGGGATAGTGAACAACGAATTAGAGAAGAGCTTGAATTAATGAAGAAAGAGTGGAAAGAAAAACAGGGTCAAGAAAATTCTGAAGTTGTAACAGAAGATATTGCACAAGTAGTTTCAAGCTGGACTGGTGTCCCTGTAAGTAAACTTGAAGAAGAAGAAACAGATCGTCTATTACGTATGGAAGAGATTCTTCACAATCGAGTTATTGGTCAAAGTGAAGCAGTTACAGCTGTTTCAAAAGCTATAAGAAGAGCTAGGGCTGGACTTAAAGATCCGAAGCGACCAATAGGTTCTTTCATCTTTTTAGGACCAACAGGTGTAGGTAAAACGGAGCTTGCAAGAGCTGTTGCAGAATCATTATTTGGAGATGAAGATGCAATTATTCGAATTGACATGTCGGAATACATGGAGAAACATAATACGTCTCGACTTGTTGGTTCCCCTCCTGGATATGTAGGCCATGAAGAAGGTGGACAGTTAACAGAAAAGGTTCGCCGAAAACCATATTCAGTTGTCCTATTAGATGAAATTGAGAAGGCTCATCCAGAAGTATTTAATATATTATTACAAGTTCTTGAGGACGGATTTTTAACAGATTCTAAGGGAAGAAGAGTAGACTTTAGAAACACAGCTATTATCATGACTTCCAATGTCGGTGCAAGTACACTTCGCCAATCGAAAAGCTTAGGATTTACTGCTCAAATGGACGGTCAAGATTATAAAGATATGAAAGGGAAAGTAATGACGGAATTGAAAAAAGCGTTCCGTCCTGAATTTCTAAACCGTATTGATGAAACAATAGTTTTCCATTCGTTAGAGAAAGAACATATTAAGCAAATTGTTTCTTTAATGGCCGATCAATTGAAAAAACGTCTATCTGAACAAGGAATTGAATTTGAATTGTCTGAAGAAGCAAAAGCGAAAATTGCTGATGAAGGATTTGATCCAGAGTATGGTGCTAGACCATTACGTCGTGCTTTACAAAAAGAAGTGGAGGATCGTTTATCTGAAGAGCTTCTTCGTGGAACAATTTCCAAGGGGCAAAATGTAAAAATGGGTGTTAAAGACGGAGACTACTTTGTAACATCTAAATAAAATTAAAAGGTAAGTATTTATCTACACTAATTGATACCGGAAAAAGTCCAAGTGAAGGACTTTTCCGGTTTTCTATGGTAAGAAAATCTTTTTATCAAACCAAAAGTCAAATAAGAAGCTAAATGCCCTCTACCTGCTCGTTAATTGTGAAGGAGTTTCCAGGCTTCCATCCTAGCAACAACTTTATCTAAATGCCACGAAAGTTAAGTTATTATACGAGAGTAGCTTTTTATTAAAAAATCAAAACATGATAAAATAAATATAAATGATGATTTTTGGGAGAAAGGGGTAATTATGGCTAAGCGTAAAACAAAATATGTCTGCCAAGAATGCGGATATGAATCAATGAAGTGGATGGGAAAATGTCCTGGTTGTCAAAGTTGGAACTCAATGGTAGAGGAATTTGAAGCAAAGCCTTCAAAAAAAGAACGAGGATTCGTTACTTCTTCAACAACTACACCTTCCAAACCCCAACCAATAACAAAAATCGAAAACACGAAGGAACAACGATACGATACATATATAAAAGAATTAAATAGAGTTTTAGGCGGTGGCATCGTCCCTGGATCACTTGTCTTAGTTGGGGGAGATCCAGGTATAGGTAAATCAACCCTTCTTTTACAGGTCTCAGGAGAAATTGCTAAGCATGGTCAACGTGTGTTGTATATTTCAGGAGAAGAATCAATAAAACAAACAAAGCTTCGAGCTGATCGATTACATATTACATCAGATGAGTTGTATGTATTAGCTGAAACGGATGTTGAGCTAATTGAACGTTCAATCGAAGAAATGAGTCCTACAATTGTGATTATTGATTCCATTCAGACCGTATATTTGGATAATGTGACAAGTGCACCAGGCAGTGTAGCTCAGGTCAGAGAGTCAACGGCTGCTTTTATGAGAATTGCAAAGACAAAAGGGATTGCAATATTTATTGTTGGACATGTTACAAAACAAGGTGCTATCGCTGGTCCTAGACTATTAGAACATATGGTAGATTCCGTCTTGTACTTTGAAGGAGAACGTCATCATACCTTTAGAATATTACGTGCAGTAAAAAACAGGTTTGGGTCAACCAATGAAATAGGTATATTTGAAATGAAGGAGGTAGGGTTAGAAGAGGTAGTTAACCCATCTGAAATTTTTTTAGAAGAACGTTCGGAAGGTGCTGCAGGATCAGCAGTTGTAGCATCAATGGAGGGCACTAGAACAGTACTTGTTGAAATACAATCACTTATATCCCCAACTAGCTTTGGAAATCCTAGAAGAATGGCTACAGGAATAGATCACAATCGTATTTCCCTTATCATGGCTGTTTTAGAAAAAAGAGTAGGAATGCTTTTACAAAACCAAGATGCATATATTAAGGTAGCAGGTGGAGTTAAATTAGATGAACCGTCTATTGATTTAGCTATCACTATTGCAATTGCTTCAAGTTTTCGTAACACTCCAACCTCACCAACAGATGTCATTATTGGGGAAGTTGGATTAACTGGAGAAATAAGAAGGGTGTCTAGAGTAGAACAAAGGGTAATTGAGGCAAGTAAACTAGGGTTTAAGCGTGTTATTATACCTGAAAAAAACATTGGAGGCTGGACTGTACCAAAAGGTATTGAAGTCCTAGGAGTTAATACAATAAACGAAGCATTAGAAGTAACGTTAGGAGGAATCACTAGTGGATCACCACGATTCGAATTATGATAAAAATTTCATAAGTGAGGTCTTGCAGATTATATGTCCAGGCACGCCTTTAAGAGAAGGCGTTGATAATGTATTAAGAGCAGGGACAGGTGGATTAATTGTTTTAGGATATAGTAATAACATGGTAGACATTGTTGATGGCGGTTTTTTTATAAATTGTGAATTCTCCCCAGCATATTTATATGAATTAGCAAAAATGGACGGAGCAATTATATTAAGTGAAAATGGAGACCGTATATTATATGCTAATACACAGCTTGTTCCAAATAATGCAATTGAGTCAACCGAAACAGGTATTCGCCACAGGACAGCCCAACGTGTAGCGAAACAAACGGGAAATTTAGTAATTTCAATTTCTCAAAGAAGAAATGTTATTACCTTATATCAAGGGGAATACCGATATGCCCTTAAAGATATTGGCGTAATTTTAACAAAAGCGAATCAGGCGATACAGACATTGGAAAAATATAAATCAGTGTTGGATCAAGGAATTACTAACTTGGGAGCACTAGAATTTGAAGAGTTAGTAACCTTCCAAGAAGTATCTCAAGTAATGCATAGAATCGAAATGGTATTACGAATAAAAAGTGAAATATTAAATTATGTAAATGAGTTAGGGAATGAAGGAAGATTAATTTCTATGCAATTAGAAGAGCTTGTTTCTAATACCGAAAAGGAAGCTGTATTACTGATAAAAGATTACATGAAGGATAAAAAACAAGATCCTAAGCAACTTTTACGAAAGTTAAAACGTCTTTCAAATGAGGAATTATTAGATGATCAAGTTATTGTAAAATTGTTGGGTTACTCCAAAGGAACTAACTTAGCAGAATTTGCTATTTGTCCTAGGGGTTATCGAATCTTACATAAGATTCCTAGAATTCCCCCACTTGTAGTAGAAAATCTTATAAATAAATTTGAGGAATTACCTCATATAATGCGACTCTCTATTGAGGAGTTAGATGAGGTGGATGGTATTGGTGAAGCTAGAGCAAGGAAGATAAAAGAAGGTCTCACAAGAATTCAAGAGCAACTCTTTATTGATCGTCATATATAAATTGTCAAAAATGGTCACCCCTTGACGAATCTATTTGTATAACGTTATAATGATACGTTTGGTTAATTGACATCGCATACTACCTTTGTTAATGTGTTATTATTCCCTGCAATTAACTGAAAGTATGTAACTTTTTGTGATTTTTATAGAATGATGTTTGAATTATAAACTTTTGTCTATAATTATTAAAGGAGGTGAAGTAGATGCTTCGAAAAATAGTACAATTATTTATATTGATAGTTGGTGGAACGCTTGGATTTCTCTATTTACCAAACTTAATTGAATTATTAAACTTTGGAAATATACATCCATGGTTAACTAATTCTTACACAGGGGCAGTTTTAGGTGCACTTATTTTATTTTTATCTACTTATTGGTTAGTGGATGATATCGTTGGTTTAATCCGTTTAGTAGAAGAAACGTTAGTAAAAGCCCCCGTTACAGATTTACTTTTTGGTTCGATGGGGTTAGGTGCAGGGTTACTTATTGCTTACTTACTAAGTTTATCGATTGTTGAATTACAAATTCAAGTTATTAGCGATATATTACCACTTTTTATTACAATTTTACTAGGGTATTTAGGATTCCAAGTTGGTTTTAAAAAACGGGACGAACTTATTAATCTTTTTCCGATGGGAAATCGTTCAACTATAAAGGATAAGAAGAAAGATTCAGAAAAATCAATAGGGTCATTAAAAATATTAGATACAAGTGTTATTATTGATGGGCGTATTGCTGACATTTGTCAGACTGGTTTTTTAGAAGGAACGCTGATGATCCCAGAATTTGTTCTTGAAGAGCTACAGCATATAGCAGATTCTTCGGATGTTTTAAAACGAAACAGAGGTCGTAGAGGACTAGATATATTAAATAAAATTCAAAAAGAGCTTCCAGTAAATGTAGAAATTTATGAAGGTGATTTTGAAGAAATACAAGAAGTGGATAGTAAACTAGTGAAGCTTGCGAAAGTACTTGATGGCTATGTAGTAACAAACGACTTTAACTTAAACAAAGTTTGTGATTTGCAAGGTGTTGCTGTTCTAAATATAAATGATCTAGCAAATGCAGTTAAGCCTGTCGTACTACCAGGTGAAGAAATGCATGTCCAGGTTATAAAAGATGGGAAAGAACAAAACCAAGGGATTGCTTATCTTGATGATGGTACAATGATTGTTGTGGAAGAAGGAAGAAATTATATTGGTAAAAACATAGATGTTATAGTGACGAGTGTTTTACAAACTTCAGCTGGACGTATGATCTTTGCCAAACCAAAACTGTTGGAAAAAGCACTTTAATTTTCGAAGTGTAAAGAGAATTTTCTTGTAACGAAATATTCATTAATTTAGTGAAGTTGTCCACAGGACGTGAATTGTAATATAAGAGGATGTTCAAAAAGTCCGGGAAAAATATCTGTCGAATCTCTGCGTTGGCTTGCTTTTCCGTTCCTCACGTATTAAAAGCATACGCTGCGGTACTCAAAGCTACACTGCCTTGATCTTTCGACGCACAGGACGTTGTGACTTTAGCCGACTCGGCTAATTTTATCCTCCTTTTTGAACACGCACTATAAAAAGGAACGATACTATGGAGAAATATACGGTAGTTATCCCTGCAGCTGGACAAGGGAAACGGATGAAAGCAGGTAAAAATAAACAATTTTTATTAATTGACCAAATTCCCCTCCTCATTCACACTTTACGTGTGTTTGAGGAGGATATTCTTTGTCATTCCATTATTTTAGTTGTAAATAAACAAGAGCTAAAAGAGGTTGAGAAATTAATAGAAACATATAAAATAAATAAAGTGGACAAGCTAGTGATTGGTGGTAAAGAAAGGCAGGAAAGTGTGTATGAGGGGCTAAAGGTAATTGAAGGGAATCCAATAGTCCTCATTCATGATGGGGCGAGGCCGTTCGTTCAACATTCTGTCATCCACAATCTAATACATAAGGTAGTTGAAAAAGGCGCTGCTATTGTAGCAACTCCAGTAAAGGATACAATAAAACAAGCCGTTGATGGAATTGTAGAAAAAACGGTTCATAGAAATAACTTGTGGTCCATACAAACACCACAAGGATTCCGATACAATAAAATCGTAAAAGGACACCAAGAAGCTGAAAAACAGGATTTCTTCGGTACAGATGATGCTTCCCTTATGGAGTTTATTGGAGAAAAGGTTTATATTGTTGAAGGTGATTATGAAAATATTAAAATTACAACTCCAGAGGATATTTTGTATGGTGAAGCTATCATAGAGAAAAGAAAGGGAGAGTAACCATGATTCGAATTGGCCAAGGATTTGATGTCCACCAATTAGTAGAAGGTAGGCCACTAATAATTGGAGGAGTTGAACTTCCTTATAGTAAAGGATTATTAGGACATTCTGATGCAGATGTATTGTTACATACAATTGCTGATGCATGTTTAGGTGCCATTGGTGAAGGGGACATAGGTAAACATTTTCCAGACACTGACCCAGAATTTAAGGATGCTGATTCAGCGAAGTTATTATCTCACGTATGGGACCTTGTAAAACAGAGAGGTTATCAATTAGGAAATCTTGATTGTACAATCATGGCACAAAAACCAAAAATGGCTCCATATATTTCAAAAATGAATAACCGTATTGCAGAATTATTAGATTCAGAGATAGGAAATATAAATGTTAAGGCAACAACAACGGAAAAATTAGGTTTTACAGGAAGAGAAGAAGGAATAGCGTCAATGGCTGTTGTTTTACTTGTTCCAAGGGAAAGCTAATAATAAGGAAAACTTGACCTACAATATTCATTTAATGATAAAATAATGATAAAGAATTGAACAAAAGATTGGAAGGTGTCATACAATGACTCAAGATGTTCGTGTGAGATTTGCCCCAAGTCCAACGGGTCACTTACACATAGGTGGAGCTCGTTCAGCGTTATTTAATTATTTATATGCAAGAAACCAAAATGGGAAATTTATTTTAAGAATTGAAGATACAGATCAAGCTAGAAATGTTGATACTGCCACTGAAAAATTAATGGATAGTTTAAAATGGTTAGGTATGGATTGGGATGAAAGTGTTGATATTGGAGGTCCTCATGCTCCGTATCAAAGTATGGAAAGACTTGATATTTATAAAAAGCATATTGATGAGTTAATCCAGCAAGGGAAAGCTTATTATTGTTACATGTCAGAAGAAGAGTTAGAAAAAGAACGTGAGGAGCAACGATCCCGAGGTGAAACACCGAAATATAGCGGAAGAGATCGTAATCTCTCCCAAGAACAAAAGGAAGCTTATGAAAAGGAAGGGCGTAAACCTGTTGTTCGCTTCCTAGTACCTGAAAATCAAACGGTCATTGTAGATGATATCGTTCGAGGTCAAGTAAGCTTTGAGACAGATGGAATTGGTGACTTTGTCATTGCAAGACAGGACGGCATACCAACTTATAACTTTTGTGTTACTATAGATGATCATTTAATGAAAATTAGTCACGTCATTCGTGGTGAGGAACACTTATCAAATTCACCTAGACAGGTGCTTATTTATGAAGCATTTGGATGGGATACACCAAGATTTGCTCATGCATCTTTAATCCTTAATGAAGACCATAAAAAAATGAGTAAACGTGATGAGTCGATTATTCAATTTGTTGAACAATATCGTGAATTAGGTTACTTACCTGAAGCAATTGTTAACTTTATATCGTTATTAGGATGGTCTCCAGGTGGAGAGGAAGAAATCTTATCTATTGAACAATTAGTAGAACAATTTAGTTTAGACCGAGTAATTAAAGCACCAGCAGTATTCGACACGAAAAAATTAGCTTGGATGAACAATCAGTATATGAAAGATGCTCCTATCGAAAGAGTGGTTGAAGCTGCACTTCCCCATTTAATTAAAACAGGGAAGCTTCCAGAAGACTTAGATGGAGAAGAAAGGCAATGGGCAACTGAATTAATTGCACTTCATCAAGAAAAGATGAGCTATGGAGCAGAAATTGTTGAGCTTACTGAGTTGTTCTTTACGAAGGAAATCGATTATAATGAAGAAGCACAAGAAGTATTAGGGGAAGAGCAAGTTCCAGAAGTCCTTGCATCCTTCAAAGATAAAATAGAGAATCTCGATCTATTTTCAGCAGAAAATGTAAAAAAGTCTATGAAAGAGGTTCAAAAAGAAACAGGTCATAAAGGAAAGAAATTGTTTATGCCTATTCGCGTAGCTACTACAGGGCAAACACATGGACCTGATCTTCCACAAGCTATTGTTTTACTAGGGAAAGATAAGGTTACCAGTAGAATAAGTAAATTGTTAAAGTAAAAAAAGTATATATAAAACGTTGATGAGGAAAAGTAAGATCGTCTATCCTTTGATAGAGAGAGCTGTCGTCGGCTGAAAGCAGCTTAAAGGATTCGTTTCTGAATATGCACCTCTGAGTCTCTTACTGAAAGTGTTGATATGAGTAAGTGAGGGCGGTCAGGAACCGTTAACTTCTATAAAAAGTGGAGCAAAAGGATATAGTTGCTCAAACAGAGTGGAACCACGTGTATGCGTCTCTGTGCCGTCTTGGCACAAGAGGCGCTTTTTTTAGTTCAATTAGATTTAAATCATTTCTCACCTTTAGAAAGGAGGTCGAATACACAATGTTTCGAACCTTAAAAAATGATATTGATGTGGTAATGGAACAAGATCCAGCAGCTCGTAATAGAATAGAGGTATTAATAAATTATTCAGGAGTACACGCAATTTGGAATCATAGATTTGCTCATTGGTTATGGAGAAAAAGGTTATTTTTTATAGCTCGTTTTATTTCTCAAGTAAGTCGGTTTTTTACAGGAATAGAGATTCACCCAGGTGCAAAAATAGGTCAAAGATTATTTATAGATCATGGCATGGGTGTAGTCATAGGGGAAACATGTGAAATTGGGGATAATGTTACTATTTTTCAAGGGGTTACCCTTGGAGGGACAGGGAAGGAAAAGGGAAAACGGCATCCTACAATTGAGGACAATGTTCTTATCGCTACTGGAGCAAAAGTACTAGGATCAATGAGGATTGGCAAAAATGCACGTATTGGGGCAGGGTCTGTTGTTTTAAAAGAAGTCCCACCGAACTCAACAGTAGTAGGAATTCCAGGAAGAGTTGTTATCCAAGATGGAATAAAGGTCGGGCATGATTTGGATCATATTAACTTACCAGACCCTATTTCAGATAAATTTAGAGAATTGGAAGTAGAGATCCTTCGATTGAAAAAGGAGATTACTGAGTTGAATAGGGAAAAAGTGAATAAATGAAAAGTGGCATAATAGAAGGAGGTTCTAAGAACCCATGGGAATTAAACTTTATAATACATTAAAAAGAAAAAAAGAAGACTTTAAACCAATGGAACCTGGCAAAGTCAAAATGTATGTTTGCGGACCTACAGTTTATAATTATATTCATATAGGAAATGCAAGACCTGCAGTAGTTTTTGATATGGTCCGACGCTATTTACAATACCGAGGATATGAAGTTCAGTATGTATCTAATTTTACAGATGTAGATGACAAAATCATTAAGGCAGCAGAAGAAATGGGCGAGGATGTTATGACCCTTGCAGAACGTTTCATCAAGGCTTATTACGAAGATACAGGTAGATTGGGTGTAAAGAAAGCAGATGCTCATCCAAGAGTAACGGATACAATGCCTGAAATTATAGCATTTATAGAACGTCTAGTAGAAAAAGGCTTTGCATATGAAGCGGGGGGAGATGTATATTTTCGTACACGCAAATTTAAAGGTTACGGAAAATTGTCTCACCAATCAATTGATGACTTGCAGCTAGGAACGAGAATTGAAGTAGGAGATAAAAAAGAAGATCCACTAGACTTCGTTCTGTGGAAAGGGGCGAAACCAGGAGAGATTTATTGGAGTAGTCCATGGGGAGATGGAAGACCTGGTTGGCATATTGAATGCTCGGCAATGGTCAAAAAATACCTGGGGGAAACTATAGACATTCATGCAGGTGGTCAAGATTTATCCTTCCCACACCATGAAAATGAAATTGCTCAATCGGAAGCCTTAAATGAAAAGCAAATGGCAAACTATTGGCTGCACAATGGTTATATTAATATTGATAATGAAAAAATGTCCAAATCGTTAGGGAATTTTATTTTAGTTCACGATATTATTAAAAAATTTGAACCAGAAGTCGTTCGATTTTTTATAGTGAATGCTCATTATCGCAGTCCAATTAATTTTAGTGATGATCAATTGAACAGTGCCAAAAGTGGATTAGAAAGAATGAAAACAACGTACAATAATCTTAACCATCGGCTGAAAGAGACTGCTGATTTAGGAGAGGATACTAAAAAGTGGAAAGAGGACATTGATCAATATCATCAACGATTCATTGATGATATGGATGATGATTTTAATAGTGCCAACGCAGTTGCAACAATGTTTGATTTAATCAAGCTCGGCAATGTTTATTTAAGAGAGCAGCATACTAATAAAGAGGTATTAGAATATTTCTTAAGGCAATTAGATAATATGTCTTATGTTTTAGGTATCGATTTAAAGGAAGATGATGCTTTACTTGATGAAGACATTGATGCGCTAATACAAGAACGAATTGATGCAAGAAAGAATAGAGATTTTAAGAGAGCAGATGAAATTCGAGATTCCTTAAAAGAAAAAAACATTATCCTTGAAGATACACCTCAAGGGACACGCTGGAAGAGGGTGTAACCAGTTGTGAAATTAAACCAGTTAGTCAAGGAACCTGAACAATTAAATGCATTAGCACTGGCATATATGGGAGACGCAGTATTGGAAACCTATGTCCGATACCGTCTCTTATCCCAAGGGAAAGTAAGACCAAATAAGCTTCATAAAGAGGCTACTAAATATGTTTCAGCAAAGTCTCAAGCGAAGGTATTAAAGTTGTTTTTCGATAAAGGTGTTTTAACAAAAGAAGAAACTTCTGTTGCACTACGAGGGAGAAACGCAAAGTCTGGAACAATTCCAAAAAATACAGACCATGCTACTTATCGTTATAGTACTGCCATTGAAGCTCTGTTCGGATATCTTTATTTAACGAATCAAGAGGAACGGCTAGACGAATTAATGGAACGATCCTTTGAGATTGTGGAAGGGAAGGAGGGAGAGAATGAGTCAGGAACTTGAATTTATTTATGGGAAAAACCCTATTATTGAAGCCTTAAAAGGGAAACGTCCTATTAATAAAATATGGATAGCAGAAGGATCACAGAAAGGCCAAATGGTAACGGTCAGTCAATTAGCTAAACAAGCCCAAGTTAATGTTCAAATTGCACCAAGAAAAAAGCTAGACCAACTAGTTGATACCCAACAGCACCAAGGGGTTGTTGCACAAATAGCAGCTTATGAATACCAAGATATATCTGTTCTTTTTGATCGAGCAGCAAAAAAGAATGAAGCTCCATTTTTCTTATTGCTTGATGAACTAGAGGATCCCCATAACCTTGGTTCTATCATGCGTACAGCGGATGCTGTAGGTGCCCACGGCATAATTGTTCCTAAAAGAAGATCTGTTGGATTAACTTACACTGTTGCCAAAGCTTCAGCAGGTGCAATCGAACATGTTCCAGTAGCCAAAGTTACAAATCTTGCACGAACAATGGACGAGCTTAAGAAAGAAGGTCTTTGGTTTGTAGGGACAGATGCAAAGGGTACATCCGATTATCGTGAAGTAGATCTAGATATGCCTGTTGTTCTTGTAATTGGCAGTGAAGGGAAAGGAATAAGCAGGTTAGTAAAAGAAAAATGTGATTTCCTCGTTAGTATTCCATTAGTAGGCGAAGTTACATCGTTGAATGCTTCTGTGGCTGCAAGTCTTTTAATGTATGAAGTACTTAGAAGAAGACATCCACAAGGAAGTATATAAAATGAGGCGTGTCTTATTAGTAGATGGCTATAATATGATTGGTGATTGGCCAGAACTTAAAGAGCTTCAATTAACAGATTTGGAGGAAGCTCGTGATCGTCTTATCGAAAAGATGGCAGAATATCAAGCTTATACTGGCATGGAAGTAATCATTGTTTTTGATGCTCACATGGTACCTGGCTTAGGCAAGAAATATAATAATTACCGGTTGAATATTATTTATACAAGAGAAAAAGAAACGGCAGATGAACGAATTGAAAGGTTAGTAAAAGAGTTAAAGCGTGTTGATACTCAAATTTATGTAGCTACATCTGATTTTGTAGAGCAACGTGTTATTTTTGCAAGCGGTGCGTTTCGAAAATCTGCAAGGGAACTACGGAATGAAGTTACTGTCATTGAAAAGGGAATTGAAAAGCAGGTTAAAAAGACAAAACAAAAAAGAGTGAAAACAAAACTGCCAATTACAGATGAAATGGCAGAAATATTTGAGAAATGGCGTCGAGGAAAAGAGTAAGTACCTTGACGCCTTTGTTTTTGTTTAACTTTAAAATATCCTCAGTTGGATAACTATTTCAAATTAGCGACTAGCTCCATGCGCCATCGTATCGTATAAAATAACATGGCCGATTAAAAAGTAAAAAGCACTTTTAATCGGCCAGAACATTTGCATTTCAGTGATGAACAGTCGCCTTGCGCTTTTCTTATCAATCCTGTATACTATTTCTATATTTAGACAATTCAAACTTGTTTAAAAAAGTCATGGTCGGAGGGATCACATTGGCTTTAGACCTCATCGAGATAGTCAAATATGATGGAATAGAAGACGAGAGCCTCGTAGAGTACGTACGTGAAGGGGATAGCTCTGCACTTGAATACTTGATTAACAAGTATAAAAATTTTGTTCGTGCAAAAGCAAGATCCTATTTCTTGATTGGTGCAGATCATGAAGATATCGTACAAGAGGGTATGATTGGACTTTATAAAGCTATTCGTGACTTTAAAGGAGACAAGCTATCTTCTTTTAAAGCATTTGCTGAGCTATGTATAACAAGACAAATTATTACCGCAATTAAGACTGCAACAAGGCAAAAGCATATTCCCCTAAATTCTTATGTGTCTTTAGATAAGCCAATTTATGATGAGGAATCCGATCGCACACTTATGGACGTAATTTGTGGTTCAAAGGTTAGTGATCCTGAAGAATTGTTAATTAATCAAGAAGAGTTTGATGACATAGAATTGAAAATGAGTGAGATTTTAAGTGAGCTTGAACGGAAGGTATTAATGCTTTACCTTGATGGCAGAAGTTACCAAGAGATTTCTGCAGACCTAAACCGACATGTTAAATCAATAGATAATGCACTACAAAGAGTGAAGCGGAAGCTCGAAAGATACGTAGAGTTAAAGGGTGTTAAGCTATAAACAGGGTTAGTACCCTGTTTTCTTTGTCTATATGAAAAATTTCACTTATGAAAATGTGAAATTTCGTCAACAATGAAGATGTTTAGCAGTGATTGACACTTAAGTAACCGTATGATAAGTTTTAAAAGTATGTATGTGAAAATCGTAAGCAAAAAAAGGGAGTATGGATCATGTCGCAGAAGGTGACAATAGCATGTGATCAATGCAAATCTAGAAATTATTCAACGAATAAAACGGAGCAAAATCGGACAACCCGAATAGCGATAAAGAAATATTGCAAAGCTTGCGGAAAACATACAATGCACCTTGAAACAAAGTGATAGAAAGTGAAACCGCTTTAATCAATTGGTTTAAAAATAAAAGTTATTTTTATATATGATGGAGGTGGCAGGTGTGGCAAGTGTTGTAAAAAATTCTACCAAATTTTTAAAAGATGTTTCAACTGAGATGAAACGTGTATCATGGCCAAAAAGAAAAGAATTAGTTCGATACACTGGGGTAGTTATTGTTACTGTTTTATTTATAGCAATTTTCTTTGCAATTTCAGATACAGCAATTTCAGCAATTATTCGTGCAATTTTAAATTAATCGGTGTTTTAGATATTAATTTTAATTTTGCAAGAGGAGGGAATGGACAGACTTTGTCCCATATGTAATGGAAAAGAATTGGTACGTCGTTCACACATATTCTGGTTATGAGAATAAAGTGAAGACTAATTTGGAAAAACGTGTAGAATCAATGGACATGACAGATAAAATCTTTCGTGTACTCGTCCCTGTAGAAGAAGAGACAGAAGTTAAAAATGGAAAAAGTAAACAAGTAACAAAAAAGGTTTTTCCAGGATATGTTATTGTGGAAATGGTAATGACCGATGACTCGTGGTATGTTGTGCGAAATACACCTGGTGTTACAGGATTTGTGGGGTCTTCAGGTGCAGGATCTAAACCAACACCATTATTACCTGAGGAAGTGGAACACATTCTTAAAAAGATGGGTGTGGAAGAGCCGAGAGCAGAAATTGACTTTGAATTGAAGGAGTCTGTTAAGGTAAAAGAAGGGCCATTTGCCAATTTCATTGGGACTGTGGAGGACATTTATGCTGACAAACATAAGCTAAAGGTACATGTGAATATGTTTGGACGTGAAACTCCTGTGGAATTAGAATTTACTCAAGTTGAGAAATTATAGGTTGTTTTTGAAAATAACTTGATATGTTTTGAATGAAGTGATAAAATCTTAATGTTGTTAATGAACGTGAACATTTCGTTCACGTTTTTTCCTGCAATTAAAGCAGGTATATGAGTGGGAGAACATGTTGCCTTCGATAGTTGATGTTGTGCAACGGTTCGGTTTACCACATCACGGACTTAAGGAGGTGTGTCGCGTGGCTAAAAAGGTCATTAAAGTAGTAAAATTACAAATTCCTGCTGGTAAAGCTAATCCAGCACCGCCTGTTGGACCTGCATTAGGTCAAGCTGGTGTAAACATTATGGGATTCTGTAAAGAATTTAATGCTCGTACTCAAGAACAAGCGGGCTTAATCATTCCAGTAGAGATCACGGTATTTGAAGACCGTTCATTTACATTTATCACTAAAACTCCACCTGCAGCAGTTCTTTTAAAGAAAGCAGCTGGAATTGAAACAGCATCAGGTGAACCTAACGTAAAAAAGGTTGCTACACTGAAGCGTGATAAAGTACGCGAAATTGCGGAAACAAAAATGCCAGACCTAAACGCAGCTGATGTAGAAGCAGCGATGCGTATGGTTGAAGGTACTGCCCGTAGCATGGGAATCGTAATTGAAGACTAATTAACCCATGAGTACGTTGAAGGTTGCGAAAAAAGGACATTGGTCCTACCTGTAGGTTGGGTTCGCAACCTTTATTAGTGGGAGGTCTAACCGCTAAAACCACAATGAGGAGGAAAGAACATGGCTAAGAAAGGTAAAAAGTACACGGATGCAATTAAACTTGTAGATCGTGAAAAAGTATATGATATTAAAGAAGCTGTTGAACTTGTAAAGAAAACAGCAACAGCTAAATTTGATGAAACTGTAGAATTTGCTGCTCGTTTAGGTGTAGATCCTAAAAAAGCAGATCAACAAATTCGTGGAGCAGTAGTTCTTCCAAACGGAACTGGTAAAACACAACGTGTGCTAGTTTTTGCAAAGGGAGATAAAGCGAAGGAAGCAGAAGCAGCTGGAGCAGATTTTGTTGGAGAAGAGGACTTAATCAATAAAGTAAACCAAGGATGGTTTGACTTTGATGTAGTTGTAGCTACTCCTGATATGATGGCTCAAGTTGGTAAGCTAGGTCGTGTGTTAGGTCCTAAAGGATTAATGCCAAATCCTAAAACAGGAACAGTTACATTCGATGTTGAAAAAGCTGTTAACGAAATCAAAGCAGGTAAAGTTGAATACCGCGTTGATAAATCTGGAAACCTCCATGTTCCAATTGGTAAAGTTTCCTTTGAAGATGACAAGCTTGTTGAAAACTTCGAAACAATTGTTGGAACACTATTAAAAGTGAAGCCAGCAGCTTCTAAAGGGACGTATATGCGTAATGTAGCTATTGCTTCAACAATGGGTCCTGGTATGAAGGTAAATGTTTCCGGTTTTAAAATTTAATTGAATAGTTGACTTCAATTTATCTAAGTTGTATACTAACTAAGGTGAATTTAATAAAGATCATACCGTAGACAGTAGGTGCAATTCATTGCTTAATTTCCTACCGAGGTGCGTAGTGTAATAGATCCTATTTGCTATAATAGGTTTAAATATTGCTGCCTCCATGTCTATGCATGGAGGCCTTTTTTATGCGTACGGTATGTAAAGTATTTAATAGGAGGTGTCAGAATGAGCGTAGTGATTGAAAAGAAGAAACAAGTTGTAGAAGAAATCACAACAAAATTACAAGAGAGCCAATCAACAATTGTAGTTGACTACCGTGGGTTAAATGTTGCTGAGGTGACAGAACTTCGTAAGCAACTTCGTGAAGCTGGTGTTGACTTTAAAGTTTACAAAAATACAATGACTCGTCGTGCTACAGAAAAAGCAGGTTTATCAGACCTTAATGAAAATCTTGTAGGACCAACAGCCATTGCATTTAGTAACGAAGACGTAATTGCTCCAGCGAAGGTACTTGCTGGTTTTGCAAAAAAACATGATGCATTAGAAATTAAAGCCGGTGTTATTGAAGGGCGTGTAGTTTCTGTTGATGAAGTGAAGGCAATCGCTGAACTTCCATCTCGCGAAGGGTTACTATCTATGCTTCTCAGTGTTTTACAAGCTCCAGTTCGCAACCTTGCATTGGCAACAAAAGCAGTTGCAGATCAGAAAGAAGAACAAGGGGCATAATTGTATTATTCCCTATCGAAAAAGTAGCCTAACGGCATAAATTAAACAATAACAGGAGGAAATAAAAATGACTAAAGAGCAAATTATTGATGCGGTTAAAGAAATGACTGTTTTAGAATTAAACGACCTTGTAAAGGCAATTGAGGAAGAGTTTGGTGTAACTGCTGCTGCTCCAGTAGCTGTAGCTGGTGGCGGAGCTGCTGAAGCTGTAGAAGAAAAAACAGAATTTGATGTAGTGCTTGAATCTGCTGGTGGATCTAAAATCAACGTTATTAAAGTTGTTCGTGAAATCACTGGTTTAGGATTGAAAGATGCAAAAGCATTAGTTGATGGTGCTCCAGCTGCAGTTAAAGAAGGAGTTTCTAAAGACGAAGCTGAAGAAATGAAAGCGAAGCTTGAAGAAGCAGGCGCATCTGTAGAAGTTAAGTAAGAATCTGACAATGACCTCCGAAAAACTCGCTTTGGGAACAAAGCGAGTTTTTTGTACGAAAGATAAGAAAGTATAAAATTTTCACTTTGAAAGTTGTCTAGGAGACAGGACGTCGATGATTTAACCTTTGCCCATAAGACGTGGGTGTTCTTAGGTTAAATTGAGGCGCCTTGCGCTTTTCTTATAATTAAAATATTAGGTTTAAGCCGTAATGAGAAATGGGAAAATAAAAAATCTATGAAAACTTGAATGAGTCAGCGTATAAGTGGAAATGCTGTTAAGGTTTTGTTAGAAAGAATAGATGATGGATTATTGCAACTGAAGTAGAATGGTCAAAGCTGTCCTATTGTCAGGGAAAAATGATATTTCCCAGTCAATAACTGAATCGATTTATTAGTGAGTAGGTGTTGTTTGTGACTAAACATTATTATGATGAGAAGCCAATGGTTGAAAGTGATAGAAGGAAAATTACTGAAGAAATTGCTGGTGAAACCTTTCATTTTTATGTGGATCGTGGCGTGTTCTCCAAAGCAGGACTAGATTTTGGAACTAGATTATTAATTGAGTCCTTTGAACTTCCGAATGTAGAAGGAGCTATTGGTGATGTAGGTTGTGGCTGGGGTCCTATTGGAATAACGTTGGCTAAAAAGTTCCCTCAGCGTAAGATTTATATGTACGATATAAATGAACGAGCTGTTGATTTAGCTAAATTAAATGCCAAATTAAATAATGTAACCATTACAAAGATACAACAAAATGACTTACTTCACGGACAGCAGGATAATAAATTTGCATCCATACTTACGAATCCACCGATTAGAGCTGGGAAAAAAGTTGTATTTCAATTATATGAACAAGCGATAGATTGCTTAGCTCCACAAGGGGAGTTATGGGTGGTTATTCAAAAAAAGCAAGGGGCATTATCGACGAAAGAAAAATTAGAAAACTTAGGCTTAGATATAGAGGTTGTACAAAAGTCAAAGGGATATTTTATTTATAAAGGAAAAAAATGTTGACTCTTTATTTGTGTTGTGTTAATGTTATTTAATGCGTATGAATGTAAACGTGAAAATAGGGCAATTATGCTTAAAATATAGGAATTGTGTATAAAAAGGGTAATTTTGGACAAACTATTAACGTCTTATATGCCTTTTCATGGATGAAGGCTTTTACGCCCTTTTTTTATTTTCATTAGGGAAGGGAGTTCTAGCTTTCTTTTATAGTGATATCACTTTAAGTAATCCTATATTCATTGTAAAGTTGTAATAGTTTTATATTTAGGCTATGTTAAAGGGAAATGTAGATTTAGAAGTGTTGATTGAAACAAAAACAACACAAAGTAAATGGAGCCTATATTTTTTAAAAAAATGTCTGTCAAAGGATTGCTCATATGTAGTCCTTTTGATGATAAAAACGCTAGTTTTGAGGGGTGAAGCAGTTGACAGGTCAACTAGTTCAGTATGGACGCCACCGCCAGAGAAGAAGCTATGCCCGAATCAGTGAAGTTCTGGATCTTCCAAACTTAATTGAAATTCAAACAGCTTCTTATCAATGGTTTCTTGATGAGGGTATTCGTGAGATGTTTCAAGACATCTCTCCAATTGAAGATTTCACTGGTAATTTGGTACTTGAGTTTATTGATTATAGCTTAGGTGAACCAAAATATTCAGTGGAAGAATCGAAAGAACGAGATGTAACATATTCTGCACCTCTTCGAGTGAAGGTTCGTCTCATTAATAAAGAGACAGGAGAAGTGAAGGAGCAGGAAGTGTTTATGGGAGACTTCCCATTAATGACGGATACAGGTACGTTCGTAATCAATGGTGCGGAACGTGTAATTGTATCTCAGCTCGTTCGTTCTCCGAGTGTGTACTACAGCCAAAAGATGGATAAAAACGGTAAAAAAGGGTTTACTGCTACCGTCATTCCAAACCGTGGTGCATGGTTGGAGCTAGAAACGGATGCAAAGGATATCGTGTATGTACGTATTGATCGTACGCGAAAAATCCCAGTAACCGTTCTTTTACGTGCTCTTGGATTTGGAGCTGATCAAGAGATCATTGAACTTTTAGGAGAAGATGAATATCTTCGAAACACTCTTGAAAAAGACAACACTGATAGTAGTGAGAAAGCTTTACTAGAAATTTATGAACGCTTACGTCCAGGGGAACCACCTACAGTAGATAATGCCAAGAGTTTATTAGAGTCACGTTTCTTTGATCCGAAACGTTACGATTTAGCAAATGTAGGTCGTTACAAAATGAATAAAAAGCTTCATATTAAAGATCGTTTATTTAATCAACGATTAGCAGAAACTCTAGTAGACCCAGAAACTGGAGAAGTTTTAGCTGAAGAAGGTGCGGTTATAGATCGACGTCTTCTAGATCGACTTATTCCTTATCTAGAAAGTAATGTAGGGTTTAAGCATTATACATTACATGGTGGGGTTGTTGATGAAGAGGAAGTAGAATTACAATCTATCTTAATTCATGATCCATCTGGTAACGGAGAGCAACCTATTCGTGTGTTAGGTAATGGGACAATTCAAAAGTCTGTAAAAAATATTACGCCGGCAGATATCATTGCATCTATTAATTATTTCTTTAATCTATTACATGGAGTAGGAAATACAGATGATATTGATCACTTAGGGAATCGTCGTTTACGTTCTGTTGGTGAATTACTACAAAATCAATTCCGTATCGGATTATCTAGGATGGAACGAGTTGTTCGTGAACGAATGTCCATTCAGGATGCAAATGTGATTACACCACAGGCATTAATTAATATTCGACCTGTTATTGCATCAATAAAAGAGTTCTTTGGATCATCACAGCTGTCTCAATTTATGGATCAAACGAATCCATTAGCCGAGCTGACTCATAAACGTCGTTTATCAGCACTAGGTCCAGGTGGTTTAACTCGTGAACGTGCAGGTTTTGAAGTGCGAGACGTTCACTATTCTCACTATGGTAGAATGTGTCCGATCGAAACTCCAGAGGGACCGAACATTGGTTTAATTAACTCACTCTCAAGTTTTGCGAAGGTAAATGAATTTGGCTTTATGGAAACACCATATCGTAAGGTTGATCATGAGACTGGAAAAGTTAGTAGTCAAATTGACTACTTAACAGCCGATGAAGAAGATAACTACGTTGTAGCACAAGCAAATGCTATGTTAGATGATGATGGTGCTTTCATTAATGAAAACATTATTTGTCGTTTCCGTGGAGAAAACATCATCGTCCCTCGAGATCGGGTTGACTATATGGATGTTTCACCAAAACAAGTGGTTTCAGCAGCGACAGCTTGTATTCCATTCTTAGAAAATGATGACTCGAACCGTGCTTTAATGGGAGCAAACATGCAGCGACAAGCAGTGCCGTTACTTGAACCAGAATCACCTTTAGTTGGAACAGGAATGGAGTATGTTTCTGCCAAGGATTCTGGTGCAGCAGTTGTTTCAAAAGTAAACGGACGTGTAGAACGAGTAAGTGCGAAATACGTTCAAATTCGTCAAATAGAAGAAGTTGACGGTCGAGAAGTAGAAGGAGATGTCGTTCGCTACAACCTTCAAAAGTTCGAACGATCTAACCAAGGAACGTGCTATAACCAACGTCCTATCGTTAGAGAAGGAGACATTGTTACAAAAGGTGAAATCCTTGCAGATGGTCCTTCGATGGAAGTTGGGGAAATGGCACTTGGTCGAAATGTAATGGTAGGTTTTATGACCTGGGAAGGTTACAACTATGAGGATGCAATTATTTTAAGTGAACGCCTTGTAAAGGATGATGTATATACTTCTGTTCATATTGAAGAGTATGAATCTGAAGCTCGTGATACGAAGCTTGGTCCTGAAGAAATTACTCGTGATATTCCTAATGTTGGAGAAGATGCATTAAAGAATCTAGATGAACGTGGAATTATTAGAGTAGGTGCTGAAGTAAAGGATGGAGACATTCTCGTGGGGAAAGTGACGCCAAAGGGTGTTACTGAGCTTACGGCGGAGGAACGTTTACTACATGCTATTTTTGGGGAAAAGGCACGTGAAGTTAGAGATACATCCCTACGAGCTCCTCATGGTGGAGATGGAATCGTATTAGACGTTAAAGTCTTTAATCGCGAAGATGGAGACGAACTACCACCAGGTGTTAACCAATTAGTTCGTGTTTATATTGTACAAAAAAGAAAAATTCATGAAGGGGATAAAATGGCTGGACGACACGGAAATAAAGGTGTTATCTCGCGAATTTTACCTGAAGAAGATATGCCATATTTACCAGATGGCACCCCGATTGATATTATGTTAAATCCTTTAGGTGTACCATCTCGTATGAATATCGGTCAAGTTCTAGAGCTTCACTTAGGAATGGCAGCTAGAAAGTTAGGTATTCACGTGGCAAGTCCTGTATTTGATGGTGCTCGTGAAGAGGATGTTTGGAGCACACTTGAAGAAGCTGGCATGAGTCGTGACGGAAAAACAGTATTGTATGATGGACGTACGGGTGAACCATTCGATAACCGTGTATCTGTTGGGATCATGTATATGATTAAATTGGCGCATATGGTTGACGATAAATTACACGCACGTTCTACAGGGCCATATTCACTTGTAACGCAGCAACCTCTTGGAGGTAAAGCTCAGTTCGGTGGACAGCGTTTTGGAGAAATGGAAGTGTGGGCATTAGAAGCATACGGTGCTGCTTACACGTTACAAGAGATCTTAACCGTAAAATCTGACGATGTTGTTGGTCGTGTGAAAACGTATGAAGCGATTGTAAAAGGTGAGAACGTTCCTGAACCAGGTGTTCCAGAATCCTTTAAGGTACTTATTAAAGAGCTTCAAAGTTTAGGGATGGACGTGAAGATGCTCTCCAGTAATGAAGAGGAGATCGAAATGCTAGAGCTTGACGATGAAGAAGAGCAAGGAAATGATAAATTAAACTTAAACCTTGAATCTTCGGAATCAAATGTTTAACGGGATAGAATGCTGAAAGGGAGGTTAGCCCCTTGATAGATGTAAATAACTTTGAGTATATGAAAATTGGCCTCGCATCACCTGATAAAATTCGTTCTTGGTCACGAGGAGAGGTTAAAAAGCCTGAGACGATTAATTATCGTACATTAAAACCAGAAAAAGATGGTTTGTTCTGTGAAAGAATCTTCGGTCCAACGAAAGATTGGGAATGTCATTGTGGAAAATATAAGCGAGTACGCTACAAAGGTGTAGTTTGTGATCGCTGTGGAGTAGAAGTAACACGAGCAAAAGTTCGTCGTGAACGCATGGGGCACATTGAGTTAGCTGCCCCTGTCTCCCATATATGGTATTTTAAAGGAATTCCAAGCCGAATGGGGCTTGTACTAGACATGTCTCCAAGATCGCTAGAAGAAGTGATTTACTTTGCTTCTTACGTAGTTACAGATACAGGAGAAACTCCGTTAGAACTTAAGCAACTCTTATCGGAGAAAGAATATAGAGCATACCGTGAAAAATATGGACGTTCCTTCACTGCACAGATGGGTGCAGAAGCTATCCGTAAGCTTCTTCAAGATATTGATCTTCAAAAAGAAGTAGGGATACTGAAGGAAGAATTGTTGACTGCTCAAGGACAACGTCGTACGAGAGCTATCAAACGATTAGAAGTGCTTGAAGCATTCCGTCATTCAGGAAATAACCCAGCGTGGATGATTTTAGACGTATTGCCAGTTATTCCACCTGAGTTACGACCAATGGTACAGCTAGATGGTGGACGTTTCGCAACGTCAGATTTAAATGATTTATATCGTCGAGTGATTAATCGAAATAATCGTTTAAAACGATTATTAGATTTAGGAGCTCCGAATAT
Organism: Evansella sp. AB-P1; assembly: GCF_029688925.1. Taxonomy (GTDB): domain Bacteria; phylum Bacillota; class Bacilli; order Bacillales; family Salisediminibacteriaceae; genus Evansella. The sequence goes on along the minus strand of NZ_JARUKY010000009.1, from coordinate 178,521 downwards.
CATTGTTCAAAATGAAAAACGTATGCTACAAGAAGCTGTAGATGCATTAATTGATAATGGTCGCCGTGGACGTCCGGTAACAGGACCAGGTAACCGTCCTTTAAAATCTCTTTCACATATGTTAAAGGGGAAGCAAGGCCGTTTCCGTCAAAACCTATTAGGAAAACGTGTGGACTACTCAGGTCGTTCTGTTATCGTAGTAGGTCCACATTTACAAATGTATCAATGTGGACTTCCTAAGGAAATGGCTTTAGAGCTATTCAAGCCATTCGTTATGAAGGAACTGGTAAGCAGAGGTTTAGCTCATAATATAAAAAGTGCCAAACGTAAGGTTGAACGTGTTCAACCAGAGGTTTGGGACGTTCTTGAAGAAGTAATCAGAGAACACCCAGTACTTTTAAACCGTGCACCAACTTTACACAGATTAGGTATCCAGGCGTTTGAACCAACATTAGTTGAAGGTCGTGCTATTAAGCTTCATCCACTCGTTTGTACTGCATACAATGCGGACTTTGATGGTGACCAAATGGCTGTTCACGTACCATTGTCAGCTGAAGCGCAAGCAGAATCTCGCTTACTAATGTTAGCAGCGCAAAATATCCTAAACCCTAAAGATGGTAAACCAGTTGTTACCCCTTCACAAGACATGGTATTAGGAAACTATTACTTGACACTTGAAAGAAAAGGTGCAATTGGAGAAGGTAATGTATATAAAGACGCTAACGAAGCATTGACAGCATATCAGTGTGGCTATGTACATCTTCATACGAGAATTGCTATACCTGTTTCGTCCATTAATAAAACAAACTTTAAAGAAGAGCATCAAGGGAAGCTCCTACTAACATCTGTTGGGAAAATTATCTTTAATGAAATTCTTCCTGAATCATTCCCTTATATGAATGAGCCTTCTATTGAAAACTTAGAGGTTGCTACACCTGATAAGTACATGGTGCCAATGACTACAGACGTGAAAGAAGAATTTAATAAGCGTGATATTGTCCTACCGTTTAAAAAAGGTTTCCTCGGTGACATTATTGCGGAAGTATTTAAGAAGTTTAAAGTTTCTGAAACGTCAGTTATGCTTGATAAAATGAAGGACCTTGGGTTCCATTATTCTACAAAAGCTGGTATTACGGTTGGTGTATCCGATATCGTAGTATTACGAGAGAAAAAAGAAATTCTCGAAGAAGCTGAAACGAAGGTTGAACGGATCCTAAAGCAATTCCGCCGTGGGTTAATTACGGAAGAAGAACGATATGATAAAGTAATTGAAGTATGGAGTTCTGCGAAGGATCTCATCCAAGAAAAATTAATGGGAACGCTTGATAGAACAAACCCAATCTTCATGATGAGTGACTCTGGTGCCCGTGGTAACGCATCTAACTTTACGCAGCTTGCAGGTATGCGTGGTCTGATGGCAAATCCATCTGGTCGTATTATCGAGTTACCGATCAAATCTAGTTTCCGTGAAGGTTTAACAGTTTTAGAGTACTTCATCTCTACACACGGGGCTCGTAAAGGTCTTGCTGATACAGCCTTAAAAACAGCAGACTCAGGTTATTTAACTCGTCGTTTAGTTGATGTGGCACAAGATGTTATTGTAAGAGAAGATGACTGTGGAACAGATCGAGGATTAGAAGTAGAAGCTATTAAGGAAGGGTCAGAAGTAATTGAACCTTTATATGATCGACTTGTTGGTCGAGAAGCATTTCAAACAATCTATCATCCGGAAACAAACGAAGTTCTCGTTTCCGTTAATGAACAAATTAATGAAGAGATGGCGAAAGTCATTGAAGATTTAGGGATAGAAAAAGTAGTAATTCGTTCTGCATTTACTTGTGATACGAAGCATGGTGTATGTAAAGCTTGTTACGGTAGAAACCTAGCCACAGGTGATGAAGTAGAAGTGGGTGAAGCTGTGGGTATTATTGCAGCACAGTCCATCGGTGAGCCTGGTACACAGTTAACGATGCGTACCTTCCATACTGGTGGGGTTGCAGGTGATGATATTACACAAGGTTTACCTCGTATTCAGGAGTTATTCGAAGCCCGTAATCCAAAAGGGCAAGCTGTTATTTCAGAAATCGAAGGTGTAGTTTCTGATATTAAAGAAGTAAGTGAGAAAAAAGAGCTTGTTGTTCAAGGGAAGAATGAGACGAGAAGCTATGCTGCCCCATATGGTAGTAGAATTAAAGTTGAGGTTGGGGAAAATGTTAAACCTGGTCAAGAATTAACCGAAGGTTCCATTGACCCGAAAGAGTTGTTAATTGTTTCAGGTGTTCAAGGTGTTCAAGAGTATCTTTTACGTGAAGTGCAGAAAGTATACCGTATGCAAGGGGTAGAAATTGGAGACAAACACGTTGAGGTAATGGTTCGTCAAATGCTACGTAAAATCCGTGTAGTTGATGCAGGGGATACGGAAGTATTACCAGGATCTCTTATAGAGGTGCACCAATTCATTGAAGCAAATCGTGATATTTTATTACGCGGAGGCGTTCCTGCAACCGGTAGACCAGTTTTATTAGGTATTACGAAAGCATCTCTTGAGACAGATTCATTCTTATCAGCTGCTTCTTTCCAAGAAACAACAAGGGTTCTAACAGATGCAGCAATCAAAGGTAAGAAAGATGAGCTAGTTGGGCTGAAGGAAAATGTTATTATCGGTAAGCTCGTTCCAGCAGGTACAGGAATGCAAAGATACCGTCAAATAGCGCCTGAAGAGCCAGTGCAAGAAGAAACCAATGAAGTTATTTTAGAAGAAGCAACATTACAAGATTAAAAAGGTATTGACACTGATCATTCGCGGTGGTAACATATCTAAGTGTGCCAAATACCTGTTGCTTTGGAGGATGGAAATATGTCTTATGAAAAAGTAGTGCAGGCAGATGAGAAAGTCGTAGGCACTAAACAGACGCTTAAAGCACTGGAAGATAAGCAGGTTAAAGAAATCATCGTTGCAGAAGATGCTGATCCAAAGGTTTTACAAAGAATTGTTTCTTTAGCTGAAAAGCACGGAGTATCATGCACAAAAGTGGACTCCATGAAGAAATTAGGTAAAGCTTGCGGAATTGATGTTAGTGCAGCTACTGTAGCAATTAAAAAGTAAAAAGAGTTTTTGCCACCAGGTCAACTGTTGGCAAAAACTTTCCTTTTACAAATTTATGAACCACCTGGACCAGTGGACTTACACATTGTTAATATAGAAAGGAGGAATATCATGCCTACAATTAACCAATTAGTGCGTAAAGGGCGCGAATCAAAAACACAAAAGTCTGATTCTCCAGCTTTAAATAAAGGATATAACAGCTTTAAAAAGGTGCAAACAGATTTAAGCTCACCGCAAAAGCGTGGTGTGTGTACTCGTGTAGGTACAATGACACCGAAGAAGCCGAACTCAGCACTTCGTAAATATGCTCGTGTACGTCTAACTAACGGAATTGAGGTTACTGCTTACATTCCTGGTATTGGACATAACCTACAAGAGCACAGTGTAGTATTGATTCGTGGTGGACGAGTAAAGGACTTACCAGGGGTACGCTATCACATTGTACGTGGAGCGCTAGATACTGCTGGGGTTGAAAACCGTATGCAAGGTCGTTCTAAATACGGTACTAAGAGACCAAAGAAATAATAAATAAGAAGATGATTTAATCATCATTTTTATAATTACGTGAAAGGAGGGAATTTGATGCCTCGTAAAGGACCTGTACCTCGTAGAGATGTTTTACCTGATCCTATTTATAATTCTAAGCTTGTAACTCGTTTGATCAACCGCATCATGATTGATGGAAAAAGAGGTGTTGCACAAACGATTCTATATAGAGCATTTGAATTAGTACAAGAACGTAGTGGTAATGATCCACAAGAAGTTTTTGAACAAGCTTTAAAAAACATCATGCCAGTTCTTGAAGTTAAAGCTCGTCGTGTTGGTGGTGCTAACTACCAAGTGCCGATCGAAGTTAAGCCTGAACGTCGTACGACTTTAGGACTTCGTTGGTTAGTGAGCTATGCTCGACTTCGCGGAGAAAAAACAATGGAAGAACGTTTAGCTAATGAAATTTTAGATGCAGCTAACAATACTGGAGCAGCAGTCAAAAAGCGTGAGGATACTCACCGTATGGCTGAAGCGAACAAAGCATTTGCTCACTATCGTTGGTAAAATTAATTTAACCAATATTGCACTAGACAACATTGGATAAGATACAATGGGTTACAGTCTTTGGAAATATTCCTTTGACTGTAAAATACCCAACACATAAAATATCACTTATCATAGGAAGGAGAAATAACCAATGGCAAGAGAATTCTCCTTAGAAAAAACTCGTAATATTGGTATCATGGCTCATATTGATGCTGGTAAGACAACAACAACAGAACGAGTTCTTTTCTACACAGGGCGTATTCATAAAATTGGTGAAACCCATGAAGGTGCTTCACAGATGGACTGGATGGAGCAAGAACAAGAACGTGGGATCACAATCACGTCCGCAGCAACTACTGCTCAATGGAGGGAGCATCGTGTTAACATTATCGATACTCCGGGACACGTTGACTTTACCGTTGAGGTAGAACGTTCATTACGTGTATTAGACGGTGCAGTTGCTGTATTGGATGCGCAATCAGGTGTTGAGCCACAAACGGAAACAGTATGGCGTCAAGCGACAACATACGGAGTTCCTCGAGTAGTATTTGTAAATAAAATGGATAAAATCGGTGCTGACTTTATCTATTCTTTAGGTACTTTACACGATCGTCTTGGTGCAAATGCACATGCGATTCAGTTACCAATTGGTGCTGAGGATGATTTCGAAGGTATTATCGATCTAGTAGAAATGAAAGCTTACTTCTATGAAGATGACCTAGGAACTCGTACAGATGCTCGTGAAATTCCTGAGGAATATAAAGCACAAGCTGAAGAGTACCACGACAAGTTAGTAGAAGCAGTATCTGAATTAGATGAAGATTTAATGATGAAGTATCTAGAAGGTGAAGAGGTTTCAGTTGAAGAATTGAAAGCTGCAATCCGTAAAGGTACTGTAAACGTTGACTTCTACCCAGTAATTTGTGGTTCTGCTTTCAAAAATAAAGGTGTTCAATTAATGCTAGATGCAGTAATTGATTATTTACCAGCACCTACAGATGTTCCTGATATAAAAGGTACATTACCAGATACTGAAGAAGAAGTTATTCGTCATTCTAATGACGAAGAGCCATTCTCTGCATTGGCATTTAAAGTAATGACGGATCCATTCGTTGGTAAGCTTACATTCTTCCGTGTTTACTCTGGAACTGTAAACGCAGGTTCATATGTTGTAAACTCAACAAAAGGTAAGCGTGAACGTATGGGACGTATCCTACAAATGCACGCAAACCACCGTGAAGAGATTTCTACTGTATATGCTGGAGATATCGCTGCCGGTGTTGGTTTAAAGGAAACATCTACAGGGGATACGCTTTGTGATGAAAAGAATCTTGTTATTCTTGAATCAATGGAATTCCCTGAGCCAGTTATCTCATTATCAGTTGAGCCTAAATCTAAGGCTGACCAAGATAAAATGGGTATGGCTTTAGCTAAGCTAGCTGAAGAAGATCCTACTTTCCGTACTCACACGGATGAAGAAACGGGTCAAACAATCATCGCTGGTATGGGTGAACTTCACTTAGATATCATCGTAGATCGTATGAAGCGTGAATTCAAAGTAGAAGCTAATGTAGGTGCTCCTCAAGTATCTTACCGTGAAACAATTCGCCAAGCAGCGAAATGTGAAGGTAAATTCGTTCGCCAATCTGGTGGACGTGGGCAATATGGTCACGTATGGGTTGAATTCACACCAAACGAAGAAGGAGCAGGCTTCGAATTCGAAGATGCTGTAGTTGGTGGGGTTGTACCTCGTGAATATATCGGATCAGTAAAAGCTGGTTTAGAAGATTCTTTAGATAACGGTCTTCTAGCAGGATTCCCATTAATTGATGTTAAAGCTAAATTATTTGATGGATCCTATCACGATGTTGACTCTAATGAAATGGCGTTTAAAATTGCAGCGTCTATGGCATTAAAGGAAGCAAGAAATAAGTGTAATCCAGTATTACTAGAGCCAATTATGAAGGTTGAAGTTGTTATTCCTGAAGAATACATGGGTGACATCATGGGTGACATCACTTCCCGTCGTGGACGTGTAGAAGGTATGGATGCTCGTGGTAATGCTCAAATTGTTAAAGCGATGGTGCCACTAGCTGAAATGTTTGGTTACGCTACATCACTTCGTTCTAACACGCAAGGCCGTGGACAATATACAATGCATTTTGACCACTATGAAGAAGTTCCAAAGAGTATTTCTGAAGAAATTATTAAGAAAAACGCTGGTCAATAATAGAAAATATTGTCTATCGTTAAAATTTATTGTAAGCTAAGAAAGGTGAAAAGGCCTGAGAGTTAGATCGCCTTTCTTCCTAAAATAAAAAACAAAAAAACTTTCTCAAATCAAGGAGGAATTAAACATGGGTAAGGAAAAATTTGATCGTTCCAAAACACATGCCAACATTGGTACTATTGGACACGTTGACCATGGTAAAACTACATTAACTGCTGCAATCTCTACTGTATTACACAAGAAATCTGGTAAAGGTACTGCTATGGCGTATGACCAAATTGACGGTGCTCCAGAAGAAAGAGAACGTGGAATCACTATCTCAACTGCACACGTTGAGTACGAAACTGATTCTCGTCACTATGCACACGTAGACTGCCCAGGACATGCTGACTATGTTAAAAACATGATCACTGGTGCTGCACAAATGGACGGAGCTATCTTAGTAGTATCTGCTGCTGACGGCCCAATGCCACAAACTCGTGAGCACATCCTTCTTTCTCGTCAAGTAGGTGTACCATACATTGTTGTATTCTTAAACAAAGTTGACATGGTAGACGACGAAGAACTATTAGAATTAGTAGAAATGGAAGTACGTGACCTTCTTTCTGAGTACGACTTCCCAGGAGACGACATTCCTGTAATTGCTGGTTCTGCTCTTAAAGCTCTTGAAGGTGACGAAGCTTATACTGAAAAAATCTTTGAACTAATGGAAGCTGTAGATAGCTACATCCCAACTCCAGAACGTGACAAAGACAAGCCATTCATGATGCCAGTTGAGGACGTATTCTCAATCACTGGTCGTGGTACTGTTGCTACTGGACGTGTTGAACGTGGACAATTAAACGTTGGTGATGAAGTATCAATCATCGGTCTTACTGAAGAGCCAGGAAAAACAACTGTAACTGGTGTTGAGATGTTCCGTAAACTTCTTGACTATGCAGAAGCTGGGGACAACATTGGTGCGTTATTACGTGGTACTTCACGTGATGAAATCAGCCGTGGTCAAGTTCTTGCTAAGCCAGGAACAATCACTCCACACACTAAGTTCAAAGCGGAAGTTTATGTTCTTTCTAAAGAAGAAGGTGGACGTCACACTCCATTCTTCACTAACTACCGCCCACAGTTCTACTTCCGTACAACTGACGTAACTGGTATTTGCCAACTTCCTGAGGGAGTAGAAATGGTTATGCCTGGTGACAACGTTGAAATGACAGTAGAATTAATCGCGCCAATCGCGATTGAAGAAGGTACTAAGTTCTCTATCCGTGAAGGTGGACGTACTGTTGGTGCCGGTGTTGTTGCAACTATCCAAGAGTAATTTAACACTTAATTATATGTATGACACCTTGGGACTCAATATGTCCCAAGGTGTTTTTATTAAAAGATAAAAATATATAAAATTTTTTACTTTGAAATGTGTCTAGGAGATAGGACTTCGATGATTTAACCTTTGCCCACAGGACGTGGGCTGCAGTTAGGTATAATTGCAGTACAGTGACATTTTTCAATTTTAAAGTAAGTCTTTTGATTTTGTCCGTTGGTCAGCTCTACACTACACTACACTGCACTGCGATTAAATGTGGCAAAGTTATGGACATGGCGCGATTCAGGCATGAGTCGGCGCGATTAAACGATGAGTTGGCGCGATTCAGCCATAAGTCGGCGCGATTGAACGATGAACTGGCGCAATTCAGTCATGAACCAGCGCAATTCCTTATCTTCTAACTCGAAAAACAGCATTTTTTTCTTCGTTATTCCTACTAAATTTAGTGCCTCATCAATCTTTCTAAAAAATAGTACCCATTAAATTTAAAAAAGCCCCTAATAAGGAAATTCACAATAGAATAAGGAGTGATTAATTTATGACAGTTAAACAATTAATAAAACCAATAAAAATTCAAAAATTGGAGGCTGTAAATGAAAGGCTCCCACTCTCACATCCTCAAAAAATGTTAATAGAAGATACATTAAATAGAGAATTAGCAGGATACAAGGGAGAAGTTGTGTTGGATTATTATTTGAAGTTTTTAAACAAAGCTGAATTTTTTATTCTTCAAAATATAAGATTGGAAGATACAAATGGATTCTTTCAAATAGATGCATTAGTTATTTCTAAATCTTTCATGTTAATTATTGATTCGAAATACTTAGCAGGAAAGATTACTTTTGACACTGAACTTAAACAGATCCTCCAACATTATAACGGGAAAGAAAAAGTATATTCAGATCCGTTGCTACAAGTTACACTACAGGAAAATAGATTAAAGAAGTGGATGAATAAAATGAAAGTGCCTCAAATGCCACTAAGGTCCATCGTAGTTTTTACTAACCCCAGTGTACTTTTGGAATTATCTCTTCAAAGCGCAAAAATTGATGAAAGGATTATGAGATCTCAAGCCCTGTTATCGCGAATTGAATATTATCACAACTACTTTTCAGTAGAAACTATAGCAGAAAAAGAGATTAAAAAACTGGTTAAACAGATATGGAAGCAACATAAGCCTGATATCCCTGACTATCTATCAAAACTTAGTATAGCTTCGAATGATATTATAAAGGGAATTCAATGCGATGCGTGCTTTATGTTTGGAATGATAAGATATAATGGAATATGGATTTGCAAAAAGTGTAATCATAAATCGAAGAATGCGCACTTAAAAGCTTTACGGGATTATGTTCTCATTTATAGTAAAGAAATATCGAATAAACAGTTAAGAGAATTTTTGTTAGTTTACTCAAGGTCTATTTCACAAAAGATTTTATCATCCTTGAAACTTAAACATACCGGTACAACCAAAGATAGAAAATATCTTTTAGATTTAGATGATCTTCAATAGCATCCTCCTAAAACTTCCTTTATAAATATCAAGTTTCAGCAAAGAACATTTTAAAAATCCTAGTTTAGACCAAAATATATTTGTCAATATATATAGAAGAAATAGCCACCCCTCTAGAACTACTCTGCGTACTGATAATTTTTTCCCTTAACTAACTTCCACATAACTTAGATATGGTTATCACCAAATTCCAATAAAAGCCGTATTATTAGCGGTTGAAATGACCTAATCCCCCATGTATAATAGAAAAAGTGTGAAACAACGAAAAAAATGTATAAAACTACTTGCATTGAGTACAGATTTTATATATAATGTTGAATGTTGGTCACTGACAGGCTACGATGCGGAAGGTTGCTGACACACCAGGCCCCTTTGCCATGGCTAGTGTGTGGAAATTTTCGCGGAGCAAGTCTATTTCCAAAAATGGGCGAAAAAGGAGGTAATACAATGGCAAAACAGAAGATTCGCATTCGTTTAAAAGCATATGATCACAGAATCTTAGATCAGTCTGCAGAGAAAATTGTGGAAACAGCAAAGCGTTCCGGAGCAAGTGTTGCTGGACCGATTCCACTACCTACAGAAAAATCTATTTATACGATTCTACGTGCGGTTCATAAGTACAAAGACTCTCGTGAACAGTTCGAAATGAGAACTCACAAGCGTTTAATCGACATTTTGAACCCAACTCCACAAACTGTGGATGCGTTAATGCGATTAGATCTGCCATCAGGCGTCGACATCGAAATAAAGCTATAATAAATCAAACAAAATCAAATTACATGATTAATAGGAGGTGTGACTCATGGCCAAAGGAATCTTAGGTAGAAAATTAGGTATGACTCAAATTTTTGCTGAAAATGGAGAAGTTGTTCCTGTAACAGTTATCGAAGCCACTCCAAACATTGTCCTTCAAAAGAAGACAGTAGAGGGAGAAGGTTATGAATCGATTCAACTTGGTTTTGCAGACAAGAAAGAAAGTCTACAAAACAAACCAGCAAAAGGGCATGCTGAGAAAGCGAAGACAACCCCTAAGCGCTTCGTGAAAGAATTCCGTGATGTAAGTGCAGCGGAATATGAAATTGGTCAAGAAGTCAAGGTAGATACATTTGCAGTAGGAGACATCGTTGATGTCACTGGTCAATCGAAAGGGAAAGGTTTCCAAGGTGCAATTAAGCGTCATAACCAATCTCGCGGACCAATGTCTCACGGTTCTCGTTATCACCGTCGTCCTGGTTCAATGGGTCCTGTAGATCCAAACCACGTACGTAAAGGGAAGTTATTACCTGGACGTATGGGCGGAGAGCAAGTAACTATCCAAAATTTAGAAATCGTTCGTGTTGATACAGAACGTAATATACTGTTAGTTAAAGGGAACGTACCAGGAGCTAAAAAGAGCTACGTTACAGTAAAAACTGCAGTAAAAGCAGCTCAATAAGTTAGTTAAAGAAAGGAGGAGCCCAGATGCCAAAAGTTACTTTGTACAATCAAACTGGCTCACAAGTTGGCGATATTGAACTTTCAGACAGCGTGTTCGGAATCACACCTAATGAAAGTGTTCTATATGACGCTATAGTGATGCAACAAGCATCCCAACGACAAGGAACTCACGCAGTAAAAGGTCGTTCTGATGTTCGCGGTGGCGGACGTAAACCGTGGCGACAAAAGGGAACAGGTCGTGCGAGACAAGGATCGATCCGATCACCTCAATGGGTTGGTGGTGGTGTAGTATTTGGACCAACACCTCGTAGCTATGCATATAAATTACCAAGAAAACAACGCCGTTTAGCGTTGAAATCTGCTCTTTCTTCTAAGGTAAATGCAGAAGAAATCAAAGTGTTAGATGGATTGAACTTAGACTCTCCAAAAACGAAGGATATGTTAAGTTTACTTAACGGACTTTCAGTGGAGAAAAAAACACTAGTGGTTACAGCGGACTACAATGATTCTGTTGCTCTATCTGCTCGTAATATTCCTGGTGTAAAATTTATCACTGCTGAAGGTGTAAATGTACTAGATGTTGTGAATTATGACAACTTAGTTATTACACAAGACGCTGTGAAAAAGGTAGAGGAGGTGCTTGCATAATGGCAGATGCACGTGATGTTATTAAGCGCCCCGTCATTACAGAACGTTCTACAGATCTTATGGCTGAGCAAAAATACACGTTTGAAGTAGATCCTCGTGCCAATAAAACTGAAATCAAAGATGCTGTTGAAGAAATCTTTGGTGTAACAGTTGCTAAAGTAAACACGATGAACTATAAAGGTAAATTCAAGCGTTTCGGACGCTACACTGGTTACACTAGTAAGCGCAAGAAAGCCATTGTACAACTCACACCGGACAGCAAAGAATTAGAATTCTTTGAAGGTGTTTAATAAGTTTACAGTGAAGGGAGGAAAAACTAATGCCTATCAAAAAGTATAAACCAACCACAAACGGTCGCCGTGGTATGTCTGTTTTAGATTTCCAAGAAATCACTACTGATAAGCCAGAAAAATCTCTTTTAGAACCATCAAAGAGAAAAGGTGGTCGTAACAACCAAGGTAAGTTAACTGTACGTCATCAAGGTGGTGGACATAAGCGCCAATACCGTGTAATTGATTTTAAGCGTGATAAAGATGGAATTCCAGGGCGCGTTGCTACGATCGAATATGATCCGAACCGTACTGCTAACATCGCTTTAATCAACTACGTTGATGGAGAAAAACGTTATATCCTAGCTCCAAAAAATCTAAAAGTTGGTATGGAAATTATGTCTGGTAAAGACGCGGATATTAAAGTTGGTAATGCACTTCAACTAAAAGATATTCCAGTCGGTACTATCATTCATAATATCGAATTACGTCCTGGTAAAGGCGGACAATTAGTTCGTTCTGCAGGATCAGAAGCTCAGCTTTTAGGTAAAGAAGGAGATTACGTATTAGTACGTTTACGTTCTGGTGAAACTCGCCTCATCCTTTCTACATGCCGCGCTTCTATTGGGCAAGTTGGAAATGTTGAGCACGAACTAGTTAACATCGGTAAAGCTGGACGTTCTCGTTGGTTAGGTAAGCGCCCTACAGTTCGTGGTTCTGTTATGAACCCTAACGATCACCCACACGGTGGTGGTGAAGGTCGTGCGCCAATCGGACGTAAATCACCAATGTCTCCATGGGGTAAACCTACTCTTGGATTCAAAACACGTAAGAAAAACAAAGACACGGATAAATATATTGTACGTCGTCGCAAAAAATAACGGGATTGAGCTACGGTTCTCAATCAGAAGAACCGTAGAACAGTCGCGAAGGGAGGTACAACTATGGGTCGCAGCCTGAAAAAAGGACCTTTTGTCGATGATCATTTAATGAAAAAAGTAGAAGCAATGGGTGACGATAAACGAGTTATTAAAACATGGTCTCGCCGTTCTACAATTTTCCCAGAATTCATCGGTCATACAATTGCCGTTTACGACGGTCGCAAACACGTACCGGTATACATTTCTGAAGACATGGTTGGTCACAAGCTTGGTGAATTTGCTCCAACAAGAACCTACAAAGGCCATGCAGCAGATGATAAGAAAACTCGACGTTAATAAAGAGGGGAGGTACTTACCATGGAAGCAAAAGCAGTTGTAAAACAAGTGCGTATTGCTCCTCGTAAAGTTCGCCTAGTGGTTGACTTAATTCGTGGGAAAGGTGTTGGAGAAGCAATCTCCATCTTACGCCTCACTCCGAAAAAAGCATCTCCAGTAGTTGAAAAGTTATTAAATTCAGCTATTGCGAACGCAGAGCATAACTATGAAATGGAACCTGATAATTTAGTTATCAGTAAAGTATATGTAGACGAAGGTGTTACATTAAAAAGATTTCGTCCTCGTGCAATGGGACGCGCAAGTAGAATTAACAAACGAACTAGCCATATTACGGTAGTTCTAACAGAGAAGAAGGAGGGATAAGTGTGGGTCAAAAAGTAAATCCAATCGGACTTCGTGTCGGTATTATTAAAGACTGGGAGTCAAAATGGTATGCCGACAAAGACTATGCTGATCTACTTCACGAAGACATTAAAGTTCGTGAATACTTAGAGAAGCGTTTAAAAGATGCTGCTTTATCCACCATCGAAATTGAACGTGCAGCAAACCGCGTTAACGTTACAATCTACACTGCTAAGCCAGGAATGGTTATCGGTAAAGGTGGATCTGAAGTTGAAGCATTACGCAAAGCATTAAATCAATTAACTGGCAAGCGTGTACACATCAACATTAACGAAGTGAAAACTCCAGACATGGATGCACGCTTAGTTGCTGATAATATTGCTCGTCAATTAGAAAATCGTATTTCATTCCGCCGTGCGATGAAGCAAGCTATTCAACGTACAATGCGTTCAGGTGCTCAAGGTATTAAAACACAAGTATCTGGTCGTCTTGGTGGAGCTGATATTGCTCGTTCTGAATCATACAGCGAAGGAACAGTACCACTACACACTTTAAGAGCTGACATCGATTATGGTACTGCAGAAGCAGATACTACTTACGGGAAGCTTGGAGTAAAAGTGTGGGTATATCGTGGTGAAGTCCTTCCAACGAAAGGAACGAAACAAGAGGAAGGAGGAAAATAATCATGCTAATGCCTAAACGTGTAAAATTCCGCCGCGAACATCGTGGTAAAATGCGTGGCCGCGCTAAAGGTGGCGCAGAAGTAACTTTTGGTGATTACGGCTTACAAGCGCTTGAGGCTTCTTGGATTACAAACAGACAAATCGAAGCAGCACGTATTGCAATGACACGTTATATGAAACGTGGAGGTAAAGTATGGATTAAAATTTTCCCAGATAAGCCTTATACATCTAAACCATTAGAAGTTCGAATGGGTTCCGGTAAAGGTGCTCCAGAAGGATGGGTAGCGGTTGTAAAACCGGGGAAAATTATGTTTGAAATTGCTGGGGTTTCTGAAGAAGTAGCTCGTGAGGCATTACGTCTAGCTTCTCATAAACTACCGATTAAAACTAAATTTGTAAAACGCGAAGAAGTGGGTGGTGACGCAAATGAAAGCTAATGAGATTCGCAACCTTACCACTGCCGAGATTGAACAAAAATCAAAATCATTAAAAGAAGAGCTATTCAATCTTCGCTTTCAACTTGCGACTGGACAGTTAGATAATCCAGCCCGTATTCGCGAAGTGAAAAAAGCTATTGCTCGTGCAAAAACGGTATTGCGTGAAAGAGAACTTGGAATTATTAACGAATAATCCTGAGAGGAGGTTTGCACTGTGACAGAACGTAATAATCGCAAGAGCTATACTGGTCGTGTTGTTTCAGATAAAATGGACAAAACGATTACTGTTCTTGTAGAAACGTATAAAATGCACCCGCTCTATGGAAAGCGTGTTAAATACTCTAAAAAGTTAAAAGCTCATGATGAGAACAACACAGCTAAACTAAACGATATCGTTCGCATTATGGAAACTCGTCCATTATCTAAGGACAAAAGATTCCGTCTTGTAGAGGTCGTCGAAGAAGCGGTAATTATTTAATAGAAGTTTGCTTACCTGAAGGGAGGTAAAGAATCTATGATTCAACAAGAAAGTCGATTAAAAGTAGCTGACAACTCAGGAGCCCGTGAAGTACTTTGCATTAAAGTGCTTGGTGGAACAGGTCGCAAAACCGCGAACATTGGAGACGTTATCGTCTGTTCTGTAAAGCAAGCAACACCTGGAGGCGTTGTCAAAAAGGGTGAAGTTGTTCGCGCGGTAATCGTACGTACAAAGAGTGGAGCTCGTCGTCCTGACGGTTCTTACATCAAATTTGATGAAAATGCTGCAGTAATTGTACGTGATGATAAGAGCCCGCGTGGAACACGTATCTTCGGACCAGTTGCACGTGAACTACGTGATAATCAGTTCATGAAGATCGTATCTTTAGCTCCTGAAGTACTTTAATAATATATGAACGGAAATTTAGGTGTTAAGGAGGTGCCCTCATGTCACAACCGAAATTACATGTAAAAAAAGGAGATACTGTAAAGGTGATCTCAGGGAAAGACAAAGGTAAAGAAGGTACTATTTTAGAAGCTTACCCAAGTCAATCTCGTGTGCTTGTAGAAGGTGTAAACTTAATCCATAAGCATTCAAAACCGTCTCAAGCAAATCCACAAGGTGGAATCATTAATCAAGAAGCGCCAATTCATGTCTCTAACGTGATGCCGATTGACCCAAAAACGAAAGAACCTACTCGAGTTGGGTATAAAGTGGAGAATGGCAAAAAAGTAAGAATTGCAAAAAAATCTGGCGAAGTTTTAGATAAGTAATTGTCAGTGGGTGAAAGGAGGTTTACTCAATGAATCGTCTTCAAGAGAGATATAATAGTGAGATCGTTCCTGCAATGACAGGGAAGTTCAATTACTCTTCTGTAATGGAAGTACCTAAAGTTGAAAAGATCGTTATCAACATGGGTGTTGGTGACGCTGTACAAAACTCTAAGGTTTTAGATAAAGCGGTTGAAGAATTAAGCGTAATTGCTGGTCAAAAGCCATTAATTACAAAAGCAAAGAAGTCAATCGCAGGATTCAAACTACGTGAAGGAATGCCAATCGGTGCTAAAGTTACTTTACGTGGAGAGCGTATGTACCAATTCCTCGACAAGTTAGTATCTGTTTCTTTACCACGTGTACGTGATTTCCGTGGTATTTCAAAGAAAGCATTTGACGGACGAGGTAACTATACATTGGGAGTTAAAGAACAATTAATTTTCCCAGAAATCGAGTATGACAAAGTTGATAAAGTTCGCGGTATGGACATCGTCATCGTTACGACTGCAAATACAGACGAAGAAGCACGTGAACTTCTCACTCAAATGGGCATGCCGTTTCAAAAATAACAACGTGCTAAAAGAGAGGAGTGAAGACCTTGGCTAAAAAGTCGATGATTGCGAAAAATAAAAGGCCTAAAAAATTTCAAGTGCAAGATTATACTCGATGCGAACGCTGCGGTCGCCCACATAGTGTAATTCGCAAGTTCAAACTTTGCCGTATCTGCTTCCGAGAACTTGCATATAAAGGTCAAATTCCGGGCGTCAAAAAAGCTAGCTGGTAATTCCGTTTAGGGAAGGAGGTAAATACGATGGTCATGACAGATCCAATTGCTGATATGCTGACTCGTATTCGCAATGCGAATACTGTACGACACAATAGCTTAGAGCTTCCAGCTTCTAAAGTTAAGCGTGAAGTAGCAGACATTTTAAAGCGCGAAGGTTTCATTCGCGATTTCGAATATATTGAAGATAACAAACAAGGTATTCTTCGTATTTTCCTTAAGTATGGTGCAAATAACGAACGTGTTATCACTGGACTTAAGAGAATTAGTAAGCCAGGACTTCGAGTTTACGCGAAAGCAGATCAAATGCCGCGCGTACTTGGTGGATTAGGAATTGCAATAGTTTCCTCATCTAACGGAGTTCTTACGGATAAAGAAGCTCGCCAACAACAAGTTGGAGGAGAAGTATTAGCTTACGTTTGGTAAGTTGAATGGAACAGAATGGAGGTGTAAGGTATGTCTCGTGTTGGTTTAAAACCAGTTGAGATTCCATCAGGAGTAGAAGTTAAACTTGACGGAAATAACATTACAGTTAAAGGACCGAAAGGCGAACTTAAGCGTGACCTTCATGCTGATATGATTATCAAGCATGAAGAGAACCAAATTTTCGTAGAACGTCCTTCAGATCATAAAACTCACCGTGCTCTTCATGGTACTACTCGTAGCGTAATCAATAACATGGTTGAAGGTGTTACAAAGGGTTACGAGAAGAACCTTGAATTAGTAGGGGTTGGATACAGAGCAACAAAGTCTGGTAATAAATTAGTTTTAAACGTAGGTCTATCTCATCAGGTTGAATTTACACCTGAAGCAGGTATTGAAATAGACGTTCCTGCAAATACAAAGATTACTGTTAAAGGTATCGATAAGGAACGCGTAGGAGCGTTAGCTTCAAATATCCGCGCTGTAAGAAAACCTGAGCCTTACAAAGGTAAAGGAATTCGCTATGAAGGTGAATTTGTAAGACGTAAGGAAGGTAAGACAGGTAAATAAAGCTAAATAACGGAAAGAAAGGACTGACGTTCAATGATCACTAAGACTAAAAAGAACGCGGTACGTAAGAAAAGACACGCACATGTTCGTCGTACGATCACTGGTACTGCTGAACGTCCTCGTTTGAACGTTTTCCGTTCTAATAAGCAAATATATGCACAATTAATCGATGACGTTTCTGGCGTTACGGTTGCTAGTGCTTCAAGCTTAGATAAAGAACTAAAACTTGAAAACGGCGGAAATAAGGAAGCAGCGCGCCAAGTAGGCGAATTAGTTGCAAAGCGTGCCCTTGAAAAAGGTCATGAATTAGTAGTATTTGATCGTGGTGGATATTTATATCATGGTCGCGTACAAGTGCTTGCAGATGCAGCCCGCGAAGCTGGTCTGAAGTTTTAATCAAGGCTAGAAGGAGGGAAATAAATTCATGCGTATCGACCCAAATAAATTGGAACTTGAAGAAAGAGTCGTTACTGTCAACCGTGTAGCAAAGGTTGTTAAAGGTGGACGTCGATTCCGCTTTGCTGCATTAGTTGTAGTAGGAGACAAAAACGGACACGTAGGATTTGGTATGGGGAAAGCCCAAGAAGTACCAGAAGCGATCCGTAAAGGAATTGAAGATGCTAAGAAGAACTTAATTAGTGTTCCTATTCAAGGCACAACTATTCCGCATTTAATTACTGGAAAATTTGGAGCAGGTAGTGTGCTATTAAAACCAGCATCTGAAGGTACTGGAATTATTGCAGGTGGACCTGTTCGTGCTGTACTTGAACTTGCTGGTGTTGGAGATATTCTTTCTAAATCTTTAGGAACTAACAACCCAATCAATATGGTACGTGCAACAATTCAAGGATTAGAAGCGTTGAAGAGTCCAGAAGATGTTGCGAAACTACGCGGCAAATCAGTAGAAGAGCTGCTAGGTTAAGGAGGGATTTGGCATGGCAAACAAATTAGAGATCACCCTCAAACGTAGCTTGATCGGACGCCCAGAAGATCAGCGCGTCACTGTGAAGACATTAGGTCTTCGAAAAGTGAATCACACTGTCGTTCAAGAGGACAATCCAGCAATTCGCGGAATGGTAACAAAAGTTTCTCATCTCGTCAGTGTAAAAGAAATTGAAGCATAATCGATAAACAGTTGAGGAGGTGTCAACATGAAACTTCACGAATTGAAACCTGCTGAAGGATCACGAAAAGTACGTAACCGTGTTGGACGTGGTATTGGATCAGGTAACGGTAAAACTGCTGGTCGAGGACATAAAGGACAAAACTCTCGTTCTGGTGGTGGAGTACGTCCTGGATTTGAAGGTGGCCAAATGCCAATCTACATGCGTTTACCAAAACGTGGTTTTACAAATCCGACTCGAAAAGTATACGCAATAGTTAATGTAGAAACGTTAAATCGTTTCGAAGATGGCGTTGAAGTAACGCCAGAACTATTAATTGAAACAGGCGTTATTAGCAACGAAAAAGACGGGATTAAAGTTCTTGGAAATGGTAAGTTAGAAACAAAACTTACTGTAAAAGCTCATAAATTCTCAGCTTCTGCAAAAGAAGCGATTGAGGCTGCTGGCGGAACGACTGAGGTGGTTTGATGTTTCGAACGATTTCCAATATAATGCGTATCGGTGATTTAAGAAATAAAATCTTTTTCACCTTAGCGATGTTGGTCGTCTTTCGTATCGGTGCTCATATTCCTGCTCCAGGTGTTGATCCAGCAAGATTAGATTTTGCTGGAGAAATGAACGCCTTTGGATTTTTAAATACCTTTGGCGGTGGAGCATTAGAGAATTTTTCTATTTTTGCAACGGGAATCATGCCGTATATCACAGCATCTATTATCGTTCAGCTTTTAAGATTAGATGTTGTACCTAAATTTGCCGAATGGTCAAAACAAGGTGAAGCTGGTCGTCGAAAATTAGCGCAAGTAACGAGATACGGTACGATTGTCATTGCATTTTTCCAAGCGTTAGCAATGTCTATTGGATTTAACAATCTGTTTACTGGACTTGTTCCAAATCCAAGTGTTACAACATACTTGTTAATTGCTACTACGCTTACAGCTGGTACAGCGTTTCTTATGTGGCTTGGGGAACAAATTACAGCAAAAGGTGTTGGGAATGGTATTTCTATTATCATCTTCGGTGGTATTGCTGCCGGAATTCCCGTTGGTGTAAACCAAATTTATGCTACACATATTCAAGAAGCAGGGGATGCGTTGTTTATTAATATCGTGATCATCGCATTATTAATTCTTGCTATGTTAGCAATCATCGTTGGAATTGTATTCGTTCAACAAGCATTAAGGAAAATACCTGTACAATATGCTAAACGGGTAGTTGCTGGGAAGCCACAAGGAGGTCAATCAACTCACCTTCCTTTAAAAGTAAACTCAGCGGGGGTAATTCCTGTCATCTTTGCAATGTCACTTTTCATTTTTCCACCGACTGTAGCAGGTTTTATTGGGGATGAAAATGCTATTGCTGGATGGATTACTACAAACTTTAATTATGAGAATCCGCTTGGTCTCGTTGTTTATGCAACTTTAATCATTGGTTTCACATATTTCTATACGTTTGTTCAAGTGAATCCAGAGCAGATGGCTGATAACCTGAAAAAACAAGGTGGTTATATTCCTGGAATTCGTCCTGGTCAAACGACACAAGTATATATCACTCGAATTCTTTATCGTTTGACATTTGTCGGAGCTCTATTTCTAGCAGCAGTGTCAATAATTCCAGTGTTTTTTACATCACTGGCAGGGTTACCTCCAGCAGTTCAAATTGGAGGAACAGGATTATTGATTGTTGTTGGTGTAGCTTTAGATACGATGAAACAAATTGAAAGCCAATTGATACAACGATCCTATAAAGGTTTTATAAAATAGGATAAGGGAGTACTTCTCCCTTAGCTTTCAATAGTATAATAACGGTGGAGGGGTAGAGATGAATTTGATACTTATGGGGCTTCCAGGAGCTGGAAAAGGAACCCAAGCAGAAAAAATAGTTGAAAAATACGGAATTCCTCATATATCCACAGGAGACATGTTCCGAGCAGCCATAAAAAACGGTACAGAGTTGGGACTAAAAGCAAAAGCTTTTATGGATGAAGGAAATCTTGTACCTGATGAAGTGACTATAGGAATTGTCCGTGAACGATTAAGTAAAGAGGATTGTAATAACGGCTTTTTACTTGATGGTTTTCCGAGAACAGTTGCACAAGCAACAGCTTTGGAAGAAATGTTAAAAGATCTTGGTCGTCAACTCGATCATGTTTTATATATCGAAGTACCAAAAGAGGATTTGTTTAAACGCTTAACAGGTCGTTGGATTTGTCCAACATGTGGAGCAACGTATCATGAATTATATAATCCTCCTAAAGTAGCTGGGAAATGTGATAAAGATGGTAGCCAATTAATTCAACGGGATGATGATAAACCAGAAACCGTTGGAAAAAGATTAGAAGTTAACCTTGAGCAGGCTCAGCCTTTAGTTAATTTCTATCAAGGTAAAGGATATTTACGAAGCTTAGATGGAAACAAAGAGATCCATGAAGTTTTTAATGATATAGATAATATTCTAATTGGGAGCAATAAATGATTATTTGTAAGACGCCTAGAGAAATAGAAATAATGCGTATTGCAGGTAAAATAGTTGCACTAACACACCAAGAATTACAGCAACATATCCAGCCTGGTATCTCAACGAAGGAATTGGATAGTATTGCAGACAATTTTATTCGACAACATGATGCGATTCCATCTTTTAAAGGCTATAATGGATTTACTGGGAGCATCTGTGCTTCAGTAAATGAAGAATTGGTACACGGTATCCCAGGAAATCGGGTACTCAACGAAGGCGACATTATTAGTATTGATATTGGCGCTAAGTATAAAGGGTATCACGGAGATTCTGCATGGACCTATCCAGTGGGAGAAACTTCAGAAGAAAACCGTAAGCTACTTAAAGTCACCGAAGAATCACTATATAAAGGACTTGCGGAAGCAAAACCAGGCGATCGTCTATCCAACATTTCACATGCCATTCAATCATATGTTGAAGAACATGGATTTTCAGTCGTTCGAGAATATGTAGGACATGGAATTGGGCAGGATCTTCATGAGGATCCACAAATACCTCACTTTGGTCCTCCGGGAAAAGGTCCTATATTAAGACCAGGAATGGTTTTAGCTGTTGAACCGATGGTAAATGCAGGTTCACGGCATGTCCGAACGTTAAAGGATAATTGGACGGTCGTAACAACAGATAGGAAAATGTGTGCCCATTTTGAACATACAATTGCTATTGTTGATACAGGATGTGAAATTTTGACAAAAACCGAATGAAAAAAGGTGGTCACTAAATGAAAGATCCTGAATCGATTCCACAAGTGGGTGAGCTTGTGCGAATATTGAATGGAAGGGACAAAGGACAGTTTGCTTGTATAATAGAAATATTGGATGATCGTTTTGTTCGAATTGCTGACGGTGATAAACGGAAAGTAGATCGTGCAAAAAAGAAGAACATTCAACATGTTGAGCAGCTAAACATTCTAGTTCCTGAAGTGAAAAGTAGCATCGTTGAAACGGGTCGTGTTACCAATGCCAAATTGCGATTTGCAATTTCAACATATATTGATGATAATTTACTGAAGGAAGGAGAGTAAATTCATGGCCAAAGAAGATGTAATTGAGGTTGAAGGAACTGTAATTGAGCCACTTCCTAATGCAATGTTCCGAGTTGAACTAGAAAATGGACATAAAATTTTGGCTCACGTCTCTGGTAAAATTCGCATGCACTTCATTCGTATACTACCAGGTGATAAAGTAACCGTAGAATTGTCTCCGTATGATTTAACTCGTGGTCGTATCACGTATCGTTATAAATAAAGACAAACAGATCAATATTACTCCGCAACACAAGGAGGTAAAAAGCATGAAGGTGAGACCATCCGTTAAACCAATTTGCGAAAAATGTAAGGTTATTCGTCGAAAAGGTACCGTTATGGTAATTTGCGAAAACCCTAAGCACAAACAAAAACAAGGCTAATTCACAGGAGGTGTAAGGAATGGCACGTATAGCTGGTGTCGACATTCCTCGTGACAAACGAGTTGTCGTTTCATTAACGTACGTATTTGGAATCGGGAAAACCAGTGCTAGTGAGATTTTAAAAGAAGCTGGTGTTTCTGAGGATACACGCGTACGTGACTTAACGGAAAACGAATTAGGTAAAATCCGTGAAGTTATGGATAAATATAAAGTCGAAGGTGACCTTCGACGTGAAGTTTCTTTAAACATTAAGCGTTTGATTGAAATTGGATCATATCGCGGTATTCGTCACCGTCGTGGTCTTCCTGTTCGTGGGCAAAAAACCAAAAATAATGCACGAACAAGAAAAGGTCCTCGTCGTACTGTAGCAAATAAGAAGAAGTAAAGGAGGTAATGGTCGATTATGGCTAAACCGAAAACGACTCGTAATAAGCGTCGTCAACGTAAAAATATTGAATCCGGTATTGCGCACATTCGTTCTACATTTAACAATACAATCGTAACGATCACTGATACACGTGGTAATGCGATTTCTTGGGCTAGTGCGGGAGCTTTAGGATTTAAAGGTTCACGTAAGTCTACTCCATTCGCAGCTCAAACAGCAGCTGAAACAGCAGCTAAAGCAGCAATGGAACATGGTATGAAAACTGTAGAAGTATCAGTAAAAGGACCTGGCGCTGGACGTGAAGCAGCAATCCGTTCACTTCAAGCTACTGGGTTAGAAGTAAACATGATTAAAGATGTAACTCCAGTTCCACATAACGGTTGCCGTCCACCAAAACGTCGTAGAGTATAGTCGCATCAGAGGTATGGAAGTCCATACCCTTGTCAATAATGGTTTAAGAGTCGTTTGCCGAAATGGCTACTCTTTGTAAGATATTGACGGTTTCGTGACAGGTCGGGATGTACCCAATGAGGGATTCCGGTTGAACGAATGGACTTCAACCGGGGTTTCGACGTTTTGAAGGAGGGTTTGTTTAATGATCGAAATAGAAAAGCCAAAAATTGAAGCGATTGAAATAAGTGAAGATGCATCGTACGGGAAATTTGTAGTAGAACCGTTAGAACGTGGTTATGGTACAACTTTGGGGAATTCTCTCCGCCGAATTCTATTATCTTCTCTACCAGGGGCAGCTGTAACTAGCGTCCAGTTTGATGGTGTTCTCCATGAGTTTTCTACCATTGAAGGTGTAGTAGAAGATGTAACGTCTATCATTTTAAACTTAAAGAAACTCGCTCTTAAAATTTACTCAGACGAAGAAAAAACGTTAGAAATTGAAGCGCAAGGAGAAGGGGTTGTCACTGCTGCAGACTTTATGCATGATAGTGATGTGGAGGTTTTAAACCCTGACCTCCATATTGCAACTCTTTCAAAGGGAGCTCAATTTCATATGAAAGTTACTGCGAGCACTGGAAGAGGGTATGTTCCTGCTGAAGGAAATAACTCTGAAGAATTACCAATCGGAGTTATTCCAGTTGACTCTATCTATACTCCTGTTGCACGTGTGAACTATCAAGTTGAAAACACACGGGTAGGTCAGATTACAAACTATGATAAATTGACCCTTGATGTATGGACAGATGGAAGTATTCGTCCAGAAGAAGCAGTTTCCTTGGGCGCAAAAATCTTAACTGAGCACTTAAATATTTTTGTTGGCTTAACTGATCAAGCACAACATGCAGAGATTATGGTCGAAAAAGAAGAAGACCAAAAAGAAAAAGTTCTTGAGATGACAATCGAAGAATTAGATTTGTCCGTTCGTTCCTATAACTGTTTAAAGCGTGCTGGTATTAATACAGTACAAGAATTAACGCACAAATCAGAAGAAGATATGATGAAGGTTCGAAACCTCGGAAGAAAATCTTTAGAAGAGGTACAAGAAAAGCTAGGTGAATTAGGCCTAGGCCTTCGTAAGGAAGAATAGAAATTCGTAGTTTAAGAAGTTGAAAAACTTTTGAACAAACTATTAATATTTTTTCCCATACTTCATCTCACTATGAAAATACGTAGAAATTTTGACTTGAGAAGGAGGGACACTCATGGGCTATAGAAAATTAGGTCGTGATAGCAGCGCTCGAAAAGCATTATTTCGTGATTTAGCTACTGATTTAATCATCAACGAACGTATTGAAACAACAGTACCTAAAGCAAAAGAACTACGTTCTATCGTTGATCAAATGATCACACTAGGTAAGCGTGGTGACTTACATGCTCGTCGTCAAGCAGCAGCATTCATTCGTAATGAAGTTGCAGATGCAGAGGCAGGTACAAACGCTGTTCAAAAGTTATTTGATGATATCGCACCACGCTATGAGGAACGCCAAGGTGGATACACACGTGTGCTTAAGCTTGGACCTCGCCGTGGAGACGGTGCAGAAATGGCGATTATTGAGCTCGTGTAGTAATAGCTTAACAATTAATTGATTCTTCAAAGGGCGAGACACCAGATCTGGTTTCAGATTTGGGTTCTGTGCCCTTTTTTTGTATAGTGATCCCAATCATACAAATGTAGAATGGAGGGACATCTCATGGGTAACGAAATCATTCGTATTAATAACCTTTCTTTTCGTTATAGCTCCAATGACGTTGATGTATTAAAGAATATACATTTGTCCATCCATTCAGGTGAATGGGTTTCTATTGTTGGACGTAATGGATCTGGGAAATCGACATTAGGAAAATTTCTAAACGGACTGTTAGTTCCAACGGATGGTCACGTTTTTATTGTAGGTTTGAATAGCTGTGAAGAAAAGAATCTTCTAGCGATACGAAAAAATGTTACGATGGTTTTTCAAAATCCAGATAATCAATTTATTGCACCTACAGTAGAAGACGATGTTGCTTTTGGACTTGAAAATATGGGTGTACCGTATGAAGAGATGGTACAAAGAGTACAAGAGGCTATTCATGAAATGGACTTGGCAGGACTGGAAAAACAGGAGCCACACCGTTTATCTGGAGGACAAAAGCAGCGAGTTGCAATAGCAGGTGCTTTAGTCATGAAACCAAGCATCCTTGTGTTTGACGAAGCTACATCCATGTTAGACCCTGCTGGGAGGATGGAGGTACTTTCATCTATACAAAGATTAAATAAAGACAAAAACATTACGCTAATTACCATTACTCATGATATGAAAGAAGCAATGATGGCTGATCGCCTGATTGTCCTAAAAGATGGGAAAATCATTCGTAATGGAAAACCACAAGACATTCTTTTTGATGAAAAGGTTTTAACAGAGGCGAAACTTAAACGACCATTTATCTATGAAGTTATAAATACTTTAAGAGAAAAAGGAATTGTAATACCAGATGAAATTATCGATGAAAAAAAGCTGGTGGACATGTTATGCAAATTAAAGCGAAAAACATAGTTTATAAGTATATGCCTAATACTCCTTTTGAACGAGAAGCATTGAAACAAGTAAACGTTACATTTGAGGAGAATTCATATAATGTCATTATAGGGCGAACAGGTTCAGGTAAATCCACATTGATTCAATTGATAAATGGTCTTCTTCAACCTACAGAGGGAAAAATGGAGATAGGGGAGTACATTATTTCCAGTAAAACGAAGGAAAAAGATATTTTTTCGCTTAGAAGGCATGTTGGAATGGTGTTTCAGTATCCTGAGAACCAACTGTTTCATGATACCGTTTTACAGGATGTATCCTTTGGCCCCATAAATTTTGGTGTTCCACAAGGTGAAGCAGAAGAGATAGGAAGAAATGCTTTATCGAGAGTTGGAATCTCTGATATGTTATTTAATCGTTCCCCCTTTGAGTTAAGTGGTGGTCAGATGAGACGTGTTGCTATTGCAGGAGTCCTAGCAAGTGAACCGAAAATATTAATTTTGGACGAACCAACTGCTGGACTAGATCCACAAGGGCAATATGAAATAATGGAGCTTTTTTATGAATGGTATAAGGAAAGAGGAGACAGATCTGTTATTTTAGTTACTCATCAGATGGAGGAAGCTGTGAAATATGGACAGAACATTGTAGTTATGAATAATGGTGAATTAGAGATGTGTGGAAAAAGAGAAGAGGTATTTCAGCAACGAGATAAATTACTTCAGCTAGGATTGGGTATTCCAGATACTGTGAAACTGTTACACTTATTAAAAGAAACTAGTGGAGATAAAAAAATAAATACAGCAAAGTTTGACTTATATAATACTGTGGAAGAATTACTAATGTTTTTAGAAAGGGACTAATGGGGGATATGCTAAATAACAATATCATTGGTCAATACGTTCCAGGGGACTCTTACATACATCGAATGGATCCACGAGCTAAATTAATTTGCATCGTTTTATTCATGGTCTTTCTATTTTTTAGTTCTCATCCATTAATAATAGCCATTGGCCTATTTATTACGATTGTTTCCTTTTATTTATCACAGGTCCCTTTACGTTTCTTCTTAAAGGGAATGCGTCTCATCGGAATCATAATCTTATTTACGTTTATGATGCACCTCATAATAACTGGCGAAGGAAGTATTTTATTTGAGGTATTCTTTATTACTATTTATGTAGAAGGTGTAATAGAAGGCTTTATTATAGCTATACGGTTACTAACATTGGTAACCATGGCATCTTTATTAACATTGACTACCACATCAGTTAACCTTGCTGACGGAATGGAAACCCTGCTTCGTCCTTTAGAAAAACTACGAATTCCCATACATGAACTAGCATTTATGATGTCAATTGCACTTCGTTTTATTCCAACATTGCTTGGGGAAACACGAAAAATAACGAATGCACAAATAAGCCGTGGGGCTAATTTTTCAACAGGGTCACTAATCCAAAGAGTAAAAAAATTTGTTTCCATTCTTGTCCCACTATTTGTTCGGTCTTTTAAACGAGCAGAAGATTTAGCTGTTGCTATGGAAGCAAGAGGGTATACAGGTGGCAATCAGCGAACAAAATTTAGAAAGTTACAATGGGGTTGGATTGATACGATAGCCATCATCGTATTTTTACTATTTTCCCTATTAGCCATTACAGAAAGGTTTTTTTCTTGAGAAAGGTGATAGAAAATGCAGCGGATAAAAGCAATTATTTCCTATGATGGTACGAACTTTTCAGGCTATCAAGTACAGCCTAACAAGAGAACAGTTCAAGGTGAGTTTGAAAAAGCGTTGGCTAAAATGCATAAAGTGGATGATTGGAAAGTTTACGGCTCAGGTAGAACAGATGCAGGAGTTCATGGTGTAGGACAGACCATACATTATGATACCCCCCTGTCCATCCCTGAAGAACGATGGCCACAGGCTTTAAATAGTATTCTTCCTGAAGATATTCTTGTACGTCATGTGACCTATGTAGATTCTAATTTCCAAGCTCGATACGATGCGGTTG
Source organism: Evansella sp. AB-P1 (assembly GCF_029688925.1). Classification (GTDB taxonomy): domain Bacteria; phylum Bacillota; class Bacilli; order Bacillales; family Salisediminibacteriaceae; genus Evansella. The sequence continues at coordinate 150,844 of NZ_JARUKY010000009.1, read as the reverse complement.
GAAAGGAATATATTTATAGAGTATATACGAATAAGATTAAAAATGTTTTTGATAGGCATTACAAGTATCACCATCCAGTGAAGCTGTCATATAATGATATGATGGCAGGAGCAAAGCTTTTAGAAGGGAAGCATGACTTTACAAGCTTTTCCTCACCAAAAACAACGGTAAAGGAAAAAACAAGAACCCTTTTTTCTGCTACCATTGAACGAGATGGAGATGATTGGACATTCCGCTATATAGGCAGTGGTTTTTTGTATCAAATGGTTCGTATTATAACAGGAACCTTATTAGATGTGGGTACAGGGAAACTCGCACCTTATCGTATCTCCGAAATTCTTGAAGCAAAAAACAGATTTGAGGCAGGTCTCACCATTCCTGGAAATGGCCTTTATTTAGTTAGAGTGTTTTATAAGGAGAAAGAATTACAAAAAGCTATAGAAGAAGCTAGAGGTAAAAATAATTAATCTTCAAAAAAATATAAAAGACAACGAATCCTGGTGTAACATTTTATTGACATAGGGCTTGAAATGTTATAAGATGATCTATGGTATTCTTATGCCCACTAGCCCCGGGTACGGAATCGAAGAAAGAATTAGTTGATCTGACAGAATTGTTTTTGTGATAGTTAATTAGGAGGGAAATAAATGCGTACGACATATATGGCAAAGCCAAGTGAAGTAGAACGTAATTGGTATGTTGTTGACGCAGAAGGACAAACACTTGGTCGTTTAGCGACAGAAGTTGCGAGCATCCTTCGCGGTAAAAATAAACCAACATTTACTCCGCATATTGATACTGGAGATAATGTGATCATTATTAATGCGGAAAAGATTCATTTAACAGGTAACAAATTACAAGGTAAGCTTTATCACCGCCACAGCCAACATCCAGGCGGATTAAAAACTATGACTGCTCAAGAAATGCGTGATCGTAAGCCAGTAAAAATGCTTGAGTTAGCGATTAAAGGAATGCTTCCAAAGAATTCTTTAGGTCGTAAACAAGGCATGAAACTACACGTATATGCAGGCAGTGAACACCCACATCAAGCCCAACAACCGGAAGTATACGAACTACGCGGTTAATATAGAAGGAGGTAATTTTTTTGGCACAGGTTCAATATTATGGAACAGGTCGTCGTAAGAACTCCGTTGCACGAGTGCGTTTAGTTCCGGGAGACGGAAGCATCGTGATCAACAACCGAGATATCGACGAATACTTTAACCTTGAAACGTTAAAATTAATTGTTAAACAACCACTAGTAGAAACACAAACAGAAGGTACTTATAACGTCCTTGTATCTGTTAAAGGTGGAGGCTACACAGGACAAGCGGGTGCAATCCGTCACGGTGTTGCTCGTGCCCTTTTAGGTGCAGATCCTGAGTACCGTGGAAGCCTTAAGAAGGCTGGCTTCTTAACACGTGATGCTAGAATGAAAGAACGTAAGAAGTACGGTCTTAAAGCAGCTCGTCGTGCTCCTCAGTTCTCGAAGCGTTAATATTGTTATATTCAAAAGATCTCATCCTTATCGGATGAGATCTTTTTTTAAAGATAAGAAACAAAAGTATAAAATTTTCACTCTACGTAAGGTGTCTAGGAGACAGGATGTCGATATTACGCCGTTGCCTACAGGACGTAGGCTGTACTTAGGCGGAATTGGGGCGCCTTGCGCTTTTCTTATTATGGATAAGTAATCGGCTTTATGCTCGTAGTAGCAGTTGCTTTTCATACAGGGAGTCTCGTACCAATGTAGTGCATACTTTTTTGTGATTTCCTCGGAAATACATTCCTTCGTCTACGTACAATCATTTAATAACTAAAAATGAGCTAGCTATCGTCCTACATCCTTATTTGTTGTATTCTTTCTATTTGTCGTGCCTGGTTTATTACCGGTTGTATAGGAATAAGTCGCTTCCACACCGCTGTCCTTTAAACTCCCACTTGTTACTTGATATTGTTTTTTATCTCTGTAAGGCATAATTTTCCTCCCAATTGGTTTCGCAAAAGTATCGATCAATTTTACTATCTCAAGAATGATAACTTTTCATTCATTATTTTTGAACTTATGGGTATGATAATCCTTAACAAATAGGTAGTTCTTTTTTCGAAAGGAAGTGAATGAATGAGTAATAAATGGAATGAAGAAGGTGCACCGAATTTAAACCTTTCATCAGCTACCATAAAAACCTCAAAGCTTGTGAACGAGGAGGACAAAAAAACACACACCTATTCTAAAGAGATGGATGAACCGGCTATACGTGATGAAATTATTGAAAGTCAAATAAGAGAGGACTAAACAATAAAGATCAAGCGCAAGTAAATGTACTTTTTACTTGCGTTTTTGTTGTTGTTTTAGAATTTATAAAATTTCCTTTTGATGGTGAGTGAGATTATGCCAAATTCTCCAGAAGTCTCTTTAGAAAATAGATTGAAAAGCTCTTATTTGCAGTCACCACAATATAAAAGTAATGTTTCCCATGGTGTAAATCCACTAATGATGCCAAGTATTTAGCCTAATTGATTGTGACCTCTATATAAACAATAAGAGTAAAAAAGTAGAGGCGATTAAATTATGAACGTTGTAACGGATTTAGGCGAAAGAAGGCGAAAGAAGCAATGGAAATTTGAACGTAGCATGTTAAGGGCGTTATCCATTGAAGATATGAGAAAGGATGTACATGAACGGTTTTTCCAAAATTTAGTTGGTCAGTCAGTCGGAAAGTTGTATCTAATTGATTATTGCTTAGATATTGGGATTGATGCCTATTTACTTGGTTCTGAATATGGAAGGTTTGGATATTATGGAGAAACAGAGGAACAAGTGCAAGAAAGGTGTAAAGAAGAGCTAAACACTTATATTAGACAAACGACTAGTCAGTTTTCTTCATGGTTTTCATTGGATTCAAAAGAAGAGGAGCAGCAATGGCATAGAAGTGCTGGATTCATTAAAAAATGGTGGACCTTAGGTTTTAAAGAGGGAGAAAAGAAATACCGACTTCGTCTACATTAATAATCATAAAAAATGTCCTGTCCCATATAAATAAAAAGTGAGGACAAAGGGGGACGAGGACATGAAAAGATTGTGGAAGCTTGTTGCCATCGCGTTAATAATCGGATTACTAATTGCAATTATTGAAATACAGTTTTTAAGTAGAAGTTCAACGGGGTGGCACTTGCCTTTGTCTGGGAAGGTAATTGTTATAGACCCAGGACATGGTGGTATAGATGGTGGTGCTTCGTCAAAAACAGGTACATTAGAAAAGGATGTGACTCTCCAAATCAGCTTCTTATTGCGGGACTATTTGCAGCAAGCTGGTGCTTTAGTTCTCATGACAAGAGAAGGGGATTATGATTTAGCTTCGGATAGTACTCAGCGTGTCCGTTCACGAAAAGTAGAGGATTTGCGAAAAAGGGTTTCATTAATAAATGAATCCAATTCTGACTTATTTGTATCCATTCATTTAAATTCCATTCCGTCTCCAAAATGGCGAGGAGCACAAACTTTCTATAATCGAACAATTGAGGGAAATGAAAATGTAGCAAAACATATTCAAGGGGAATTAAGGAGAAATCTTGAGAACACCAATCGTGAAGCAAAATCAATAAATAGCGTATATGTTCTTCAGCAAGCAAATATACCAGGAGCATTGGTTGAAGTAGGATTTCTATCAAATCCATCAGAAGCGGAATTATTAGATACGAAAGATTACCAACAAAAGGTTGCAGCTTCTATTTATGAAGGTATCCTTCGATATATGGCTGATGATCCTTTACCCAATGCAGGTAGTTAAAACAATATAGTATTTATCCATGAAAACTTGGTATTTTACCAAGTTTTTTAAATGTGTGTGATGTAAATCATCATGAATATTAGACGTTTATGTTATACTAAACGGGAATCCAACTCATAGATGTTAGTAAAGGGCGGTGTAACTATGGTAACAGAAGAACAAGTGCTTGAAGCATTAAAAAGCGTGCAAGAGCCTGTATTAGGAAAAAACCTTATTGAGCTTCAAGCAGTTAAGGAGCTTAAAATTAAAGATAATATGGTAAGCTTAAAATTAGCCATCTCTCAACCAGGTACGGCAGAGCAGATGCAGTTACAACAGGAGGTAGTAACAGCTGTAAAAGGAGCTGGAGCTGATTCTGTAGGGTTACGTTTTGAAAAAATGTCAGATGAAGAAGTAAAACAATATGGTGGCCAAGCAACGGAAGAAAAGAAGTCGTTGTTAGATCAGACAAACACCACCTTTATTGCAGTAACAAGTGGTAAGGGCGGTGTAGGTAAATCTACAGTTTCTGTAAATTTAGCTACATCTTTAGCGAGAAAAGGGAAAAAAGTTGGAATAATTGATGCCGATATATACGGCTTTAGTGTTCCAGATATGATGGGCATTGAAGAAAGACCAAAAGTAGAGGGACAGAGAATCTTTCCAGTGAACCGTTTTGATGTACAAGTAATTTCAATGGGTTTTTTCGTTGAAGATAATTCACCAATTATTTGGCGTGGACCTATGTTAGGTAAAATGCTGAAAAATTTCTTTGAAGAAGTAGAGTGGGGAGAGCTTGATTACCTCATTCTTGATTTACCGCCAGGAACAGGGGATGTAGCGTTAGATGTTCATACGATGATTCCTCAGTCAAAGGAAATTATAGTAACAACACCCCATGCAACAGCAGCTTTCGTAGCGGCTCGAGCAGGTGCTATGGCTATTAAGACAGACCATGAAATATTAGGGGTAGTGGAAAATATGTCCTTCTTTGAAAGTAAATTAACTGGTGAGAAGGAGTATGTATTTGGAACTGGCGGAGGAGACAAGCTTGCTCAAGAACTTCAAAGTGAAGTTTTGGCACAAATCCCTCTAGGACAGCCTGAAATTGATGAAAATGACTTTGCCCCATCCATATATGGAGAAGATCATCCAATTGGGAAAATTTATTTAGAGATGGCAGACAATGTTATTAATAAAATTGAAAACGAATAAATAATAAAAAAGGATGTATTTACTGGTATTAATACAGTAAATACATCCTTTCATTCATTTTCAGGGTATTCTCATGCAAGTTAAACTTGCACCATGAAGTATGAAGATTTCCTTTAACTGCAAACACATCTTATGATTTTCCAGCTTTTTGGGCTTCTAGAACGCTTCTATTTTCAGGGTAGACCACCCATTCAATAGGAAATTTGCACCATGGTGAATGAAAATATTCTTTTTCTAGAGTGATTCATTCTATGCGGATGCTTTCACATATTCATTTCTCTTCCTCTACTAATATAACTTTATTCTTCTTCTTCATCTTCTTTCTTCTGCTCTTGATCATCATCTTTTTTCATTTGTTCTTCGGCAACTCTAGCCAAAATTTCATTAATTTTAGCTACGAAAAAAGGGCTTTCAAATGCTTCTGTCATTACAGTCATAATTTGTTGACGGTATTCCTTACTTTTCATTAATTCTAAATATTCTTCTTCCATCTCTGGATCTTTCAATACAGAAATCATCATTTCTTGATACTCAGGGTCCTTCATTAAATTTTTTAACAGCTTTTCATTCTCATTCTGCATACTTTCTGCAAATGATTTTGCAAATTCAGGATCCTGCATGACTTTTTGCCAATATTCTTTTCCTTCTTCTGATGTTAATGTAGATTGTATCGTTTCTCGAACGTAATCTTGTTCTATAACAAGTGCTGTTTTTACTTCATCATCCTTAAGCACTTCTTGTATTGCTTTTTTTCCTTCTTCTGTTTGAAGCATGTCTACCATCATCTTTTTAGTGCTTTCATAACTAGGCTGAGATGTATTTTGTTCCTCCATTGCTGCACATCCAGTGCTAGTAGCTAACAAAATGAAGATAATACCAATATAGAGAATGTTACGGTTTAAATGCCACACTGGTAGCGGCTCCTTTCCATCGACAGTTTTTCCGGAAATAAATTGATTTTAGAAATAACTTACCTAATTTATTGAGAAAGGTGAAAATGTGATAACATTTTCGAGGAGTCTCATTTGTTCTGATCTCATCAAAATCACTTATAACGACGCTTATATTCATTTAGAGCAAAAAGGGATATTCAATAAATTTAATATTATTTTTTTCATTTATAATATGGATGTTCATTAGGGGGATTATACAGTTATCTTTCTACAAGCAAAAGAAATGGAGTAAAAAATAGAAAAAGCTGGCGAAAGAAAAAGAAATTTTGATAAAATAGTAAATGGACTGACATATTACGGGAGGAACTACATTGAATACAAGAAAAGTTGTTTTTTTATTTAATACAACATTGCTAATCGGTACTACAGCTGGATTTATTATTGCCTTTATTTTAGATTGGAGAACTCATATAAATGACTTAGCTGATTTACAATTCGGTGGTTTTATTATGATTATTATTACACCAGCTATTTGGACTGTTATTGCGCAAATGGGATTTTTCGCTTATTTAACAGTTCATCGATTCGGACTAGGGATATTTAAATCTATGCAGTTGTGGAATAGGGTACAGGTTATTATCATCGCCTTTGTTCTATTTGATTTAATGTTTTTCAGACACTTATTATTTGCAGAAGACGGGGAATCGATGCTTGGCTATACAATATTACCTATTTTATTATTAGCATATGCATTAATTGTTGCGTATATAAAGACGAAAGAAACGAATATCTCAGCTTTTATCCCAACTGTATTTTTTATGGTGGTAGTTACATCAATTGAGTGGATTCCAGCTTTAAGGGAGAATGAATTAACGTTTTTAATAAGCTCCATTGTTCCGTTACTAGTTGCAAATACGTGGCAAATTTTAGTGCTTCATCACTTAAATCAAAAGGATGAAAAGGATAAAAACGTTCAAACAAAAAATAATCGTACAAAAGTGAAAGCTCGACCATCTAAATGATGGCCGAGTTTTTTTAAAGAGTAGAATTTATAAGTTTTTTCTAACGATGTATAGGAGACAGGACGTCGATGATTTAACCTTTGCCCACAGGACGTGGGTGTTCTTAGGTTAAATTGGGGCGCCTTGTGCTTTTCTTAATCTAATGTACTTCTTTTGAAGAAATTTCAGCACCGGATAAAAGCTCTGAAATAGTGTTAAAGTTAAAGCCACTACTCTTTAACTGATCAATTATTTCTGGTAATGCTTCATTCGTTTGTTTTGCTGAATCTGATGCGTGCATGAGTACAATGTCACCATTTGTTACTTCAGAGATTACATTTTCAACAATAGTATCTACACCAGGATTTTTCCAGTCCTCTGAATTAATACTCCAGTGTATAACATCGTAATTTAAATCTGCAGCGATATTTAAGACGCGTTCATCGAAAGTACCATTCGGAGGACGTAAGTATTTTGGTGTTTCATTGCTTACTTCAGTAATAATGCGATTGGATTTTTGAATATCAGATTTAATCTTCTCATCATCCCATTTTGTATAGTGATCATGCTCATATCCGTGGTTACCTAATTCATGTCCATCCTCCAAAATACGTTCCACAATCTCAGGGTGCCTTTCAGCCCATTCAGCAGATACAAAAAATGTCCCAGCAATATCTAATTCCTTTAGCGTATCTAAAATTGGAGTAGCTCGTTCCTCTCCCCAGCTAATATTAAATGTAAGAGCTATTTCTTTGTCTTCTGCATCCACTTTATAAATGGCAAACGGTTCTTCGTCAGTTGAAAAGACAGGAATTTGTGATCTTTCTACGAATAGAATTCCTGCTGTGAAAAAAGCAGCGATGGCAATTATCATATAACGCTTTATTGTTTTTGCATTCCAAACCCATATAAAATTCATTCCCAACCCCCCTTTTCTTGTCCAAGCTTAATTAATATCTATTCGATGGACAGGCATTTATGAATAAAAATTGGAAAAAACGAAAATAATTTCAGATACACGGACTTTTTAGGAGGAATCGTAAAATGCTTGGTATGATGTTAACGAATAAGGAATCGAAAGAAATGGAATATTTACTGAAGAGAGAGCTTGAGGAACTTTTATTAGATCTTTCAGATTCTCGAATTGATAACCTTGTAAAACAAGCTATGGAAGAAAGGTACCAGATGATTTTTAAATTATATAAACGATTTACATCCCAAAAGGAGTATTTAAAGTATGTGAGAACAAAACAATTTACAAACAAATATAAAGAATCTAAAACAGATTGACATATAATTTAGGACTTGGTATATTAACGAAGTTATATTTATTGGGCAGACAGTAATTTTTATTAGATTGAAATGGAATCATTAATTTTTTTAGTGAAATCCCTTGCATTTTTGAAAAATAAATAGTATCATATCAAATGTCTCAAAGAAAGCTTGTTTATTAAGAGATTTTCTCTTCTAACAACAGCATGTAAAGCAAGGGAGTTTTCACAACATATTGAACTATTCCACAGTAGCTCAGTTGGTAGAGCAATCGGCTGTTAACCGATCGGTCGTAGGTTCGAGTCCTACCTGTGGAGCCACGCTTCCTTAGCTCAGTAGGTAGAGCGCATCCATGGTAAGGATGAGGTCAGCGGTTCAAGCCCGCTAGGAAGCTCCAAAAGGCTATTTCTATACATATACTGGAGCACACTTTGCGTTGCACAGTAGCGTGTCTGCCTAAGAGATTCTCCGTTTGTTTTAAACAATTTTTGTTGGGCTATAGCCAAGCGGTAAGGCATCGGATTTTGATTCCGTGATCCGCAGGTTCGAATCCTGCTAGCCCAGCCATTTTTTTAAGAAAGATGAACTAACTAGACGCTTCGTCGAATGTGAAATAAAAGCGAAGGCAATCTACTTCTACGAGTTGTTCCGGCGCATACACTACAAAGCAAAGCTAGTAGAGGAAGGAACAGGTAAAACAACAAAGGGAAACATCGTCCGTAAGCTTCGTGATAGACATCATTGAATTTACTACGACTCATTAGCTCAGTTACGAGCATTTACTTCGTCGAATGTGAAATAACAGCGAGGGCAATCTACTTCTACGAGTTGTTCCGGCGCATACACTACAAAGCAAAGCTAGTAGAGGGAGGAACAGGTAAGACAACAAAGGGAAACATCGTCCGTAAGCTTCGTGATAACCATCATTGAATTTTCTACGAGCCATTAGCTCAGTTGGTAGAGCATCTGACTTTTAATCAGAGGGTCGAAGGTTCGAGTCCTTCATGGCTCACCATTTATAATTTAATAAAAAAGATCGGGGCCTTAGCTCAGATGGGAGAGCGCCTGCTTTGCACGCAGGAGGTCAGCGGTTCGATCCCGCTAGGCTCCACCAATAATACTACTACTCCTTGGATGAAAAAGAAATCCAAGGTTTTTTTATAATGCAATTTATAGGTAAGGTAATTATAGAGGATGTTCAAAAAGTCCGGGAAAAATATCTGTCGAATCTCTGCGTTGGCTTGCTTTTCCGTTCCTCACGTATTAAAAGCAAACGCTGCGGTACTTAAAGCTACGCCGCCTTGATCTTTCGACGCACAGGACGTGCTAGTGTCGGCGTTGCAACAGGACGTTGCGACTTTAGCCGACTCGGCTATTTTTATCCTCCTTTTTGAACACGCACTTATACTAAATGTTTGGTTTAGGATGCTGTATGTAGACCAACGGGGAATTATATTCAATTACCACCATTTCTTCTTTTGCAGTCCTGGAATAATAAAAAAGAAAGCCCTATGTATAGCTTTCTTTTAAAAATGTATAGATGGATTAAAATTAACAGCAGTGGGATGGAATACAGGAAAAAAACTCTTTTACGAACGGACTTGTCCTAGTGTTCTAGCTTTTATTGTGATCGATATCTAAATGACATAATAGATGTTTTAGTAGTACAAATTACTTTTTTTGATAATACATATGCTGATACTCGTTAAGCAGTTGGTCTAGATGTGTACTAACTTCTACAACTTCATCAGATGTTCGATCCATTTTACAGGACAATTGATGCATTTTATCTCTAGCAAATTCAATCTCATTTAACAACTCTTTTTTAGAAATAGCTTTATTCATGAGAACCTCCTTTAAAAATAATTAAGTTCTCCCCTGTCTTAGTTATTATTTTACCCACTGCTTACAGTGGTGAAACGTGGATTTGTCCATAAATTTTAATGGAAATTTTGAAAACCAATGATAAAATAATAGTATTACTTGAAACCTTTTATAGGTTGTTTTCGTAAAGGAGATAACCGTAGAGAAGTGGAGGTTATACGGTTATGGATGTAACGGTCAAAAAAATCATAAGGGAAGTGAAAAAAGGTGATCAGCAAGCTTTTGCTGAGCTAGTTGAACTATACAAAGATAAGGTATATCAAATAGCTTATCGAATGCTAGGCAACGTTCATGAAGCACAAGACGTAGCCCAAGAAGCCTTTTTACGCGCTTATGTAAATATAGAATCATATGATATGAACCGGAAGTTTTCAACTTGGCTGTTTAGGATTGCAACAAACCTTGCAATTGATCGAATACGTAAGAAAAAGCCTGATTTTCATTTAGAAGACCAAGTAGCTGGGACAGAGGATCTTACGTACTATTCTCAAATAGCAGCAAATGAAGAACTTCCTGATGATCAAGTAGTACAATTAGAGATGAAAGCATGGATTCAAGAAGAAATAATGGAGTTACCGCCTAAATATCGATCAGCAATTATACTAAAATATATGCAGGACCTTTCTTTAAAGGAGATTAGTAACATATTAAATCTTCCTGTAGCTACGGTGAAAACGAGAATACATCGAGGTAGGGAAGCATTACGAAAACGACTTAGAAATTCATAATTTGGAGAAAGGAGGAACGGTAATGGCTTGTAGTGAAAAAAATGCAGAAGTAATGCATAAATACTTAGATGAAGAAATTACACTGCTTGAAAAGAAAAAATTTGAAAGTCATCTTGTTGAATGTGAAGCGTGTGAACAGCATTTAAGGGAGCTTCGTAAAACAGTTGCCATTATTCAAAGTGCCTCCCATATAGAAGCCCCTAAAGATTTTACTGCTAATGTGATGGGGAATCTTCCAAAGCAGTCAAATAACCAAAAATGGAAAACATGGATTAGAAAACACCCTTACATCATAACAGCAGCTGTATTTTTTCTCGTTTTTATCATAAGCTTAAATTCCATTTGGACTGATGGAGGTAAAGAGATCGTTGTAAAGGGAGATGGGCATTTTATTGTTGATGAAGAACGAAGGGTTGTCGTCATACCAGAAGGTCATACTATTTCAGGGGATCTAATTGTACGAAATGGTAACATTGAGGTCGAAGGGGAAGTATTAGGAAATATTACTGTTATAAATGGAGAGCAGTATTTAGCCTCAGCAGGGCAAGTAACTGGGGAAATAAAAGAAATTAATATGATTTTTGAATGGTTATGGTATCACACCAAATCGTTTTTCTCTGATGTTATTAACCTTTTCGGAAACGCTAATAATAAATAAGGAAGGATGTCTCGATGAGGAACACCTGTTGAGACATCCTTTCGTGTACATAGGATGATAGGAAAGAATCTTTAACATTATTTATGTTATAATGTTAAAGTTACCAGTTGTGTAACATACTCATAATAGGTGTTAAGATTACCTAATTCCATTTGGGGGATATGAAATGTTTGAAAATATTACACTCCTTGAAGATATTACAATACTTCGACTTTTTATTGTTGTCATTGACATATTACTAGTGGCGTATGTAATTTATAAATTAATTTTAGTTATTCGTGGAACTCGTGCTGTACAGTTAGTTAAAGGTATCACAGTGATCTTAGGTGTTTGGTATCTAAGTAGGCTATTTGGATTAATAACGCTAGAATGGGTCATGCAACAAGCTGTTATTTATGGACCTTTAGCTATTATTATTATTTTCCAACCAGAATTGAGAAGAGCTCTTGAGCAGCTTGGACGAGGGCGATTATTCTCAAAAGGGTCTATAGCAGAAGAGGAAGATCTGAAAGCTTCAATTGAACATATTATAAAATCAGCAAATTATATGGGTAAACGACGTATTGGTGCACTCATATCATTAGAACGGGAAACTGGCATGACAGATTACATAGAAACAGGGATTTCTATGAATGCAAAGCTTACCTCTGAGCTTTTAATAAATGTCTTTATTCCTAATACACCACTACATGATGGGGCAGTAATTATTAAAAACAATGAAATAATGGCTGCAGGATGCTACTTACCATTGTCTGAAAACCCATTTATATCGAAAGAATTAGGAACGAGACACCGAGCTGCATTAGGCGTTAGTGAAGTTACAGATTCTATCACGTTAGTTGTTTCAGAGGAAACTGGTGGTATATCACTTACAAAAAACGGGGAGATTCACCGAAATTTAGAAGAAGATGCCCTTCGAAAATTACTAGAAGATGAGCTTTTAAATAATGACCCAGTTAATACAACTTCTCGCTGGCAGTGGGGAGGGAAGAAAAATGGATAAGTGGTTTCAGAACCCGTGGGCAATTAAAGGTGTTTCTTTACTTATTGCCATTATGCTCTTTTTAATTGTAAATCTTGAAAGTGGAACCCAGCCAACAGGGTTACCAATTACGAACAATTCAAAGGTTTTAGGAGATGTAGATTTACATGTTTATTATGATGAGGAGAGTCATGTCATAACAGTTGCTCCTGAGACGGTAGAAGTTACCTTAAGAGGACCACAAAATGTATTAACGTTACTCTCACTGAGGTCAGATTATGAGGTTTATATAGATGTGAGAGACAGGGAGCCTGGAGAGTATTATGTAGATGTACAGCATAGAAATTTTCCAAACGGTCTTACTGTGAATGTTCGACCAAGTACAGTGAGGGTTAACATTCAAGAAAGGCAGACAGTTTCCTTCCCAGTTCATATAGAATTGCTTAATGAAGGGGACATAGAACCTGGATATACAATTGGAAATCCTACAGCAAATCCATCAAATGTTGAAATTACTGCTGGAACAGGTGTGATTGATCAAATCGCAGCAGTTCGAGCATATGTGGATGTTGTTGGAAGAGATGCTACTTTTGAGGAAGCAGCTAGGGTTGTTGTTCTAGATCAAAACGGTAATGAATTAAATATAAACACGACACCTCCAGCCGTAGATGTTACTGTTCCTATTACAAGTCCAAATAAGGAAGTACCTTTAAGAATTGGGAGGGAAGGGACTCTTCCAGAAGGGTTTGCTATTGAATCTATTACAGCAGAACCAAGCTCAGTAACCATTTATGGTCCAATAGATGTGATTAATGATATTTCATTTATTGAATTAATGGATGTAGACTTAAGTGATGTAACGGAAGATACAGAATTAGAAGTTACTGTACCAGTTCCAAATAATGTAGAAAGAGTGTCTCCTGAAAACGTAACAATAAGAATTGATATTTCGGAAGAGGATACACGAGTGTTTTCAGACTTTATCATTGATGTTATCGGTTTAGAGGACGGATTAGATTATCAGTTCATCTCTCCTGAGGATGGAACATTAAACCTAAATCTAATGGGTAGTTCAAATGTAATCGGCCGCTTAGAACGTAGTGATCTTCATTTATATATTGATATAAGTGATCTTTCAGAAGGGGAACATGATGTTCCAATACAGTTTAATAGTCCACAGAATGTTCGGATGGATGCAGGGCGTTCTCATGTTCAACTTGTTATTTTTAGTAATGACGAAGAAGTTGATAATGACATAGTTGAAAATGAAGAAAGCAATGAAATAGAACAGGAACAATTAAATGAACAGAATGAAGATACCTCGTAATTAGAAAAAGATAGAAAGTCTTATCATTCGAATATGACATGAAAAATCTTAAGGAGAGATTTATATGGGAAAGTTTTTCGGAACTGATGGAGTGAGAGGGGTAGCAAACAAAGAGTTAACACCAGAGCTTGCTTTTAAATTAGGGAGATTCGGTGGCTATGTACTAACAAAGGAAAGGAATAAACCAAAAATTTTAATTGGAAGAGATACACGTATTTCTGGTCATATGCTTGAGGGGGCACTTGTTGCAGGACTTTTATCTATTGGGGCTGAGGTCATGCGCTTAGGAGTTATTTCAACTCCAGGGGTTGCCTTCTTAACTAAGGCATTAAGCGCTGATGCAGGTGTGATGATATCAGCTTCTCATAATCCAGTAGGTGATAATGGAATTAAGTTTTTTGGGTCAGATGGTTTTAAACTCCTGGATAGTCAAGAGGAGGAAATAGAAAAGCTCCTACATTTAGAAGATAATATGGAGGATGACCTACCTAGGCCTGTAGGTGGAGATATTGGGCAGGTTAATGACTACTTCGAGGGTGGACAGAAATACTTACAATTTTTAAAACAGACGATCTCAGAGGACTTTACAGGCTTACATATTGCCTTGGATTGTGCTCATGGATCCGCATCTCCTTTAGCAGCTCATTTATTCGCTGATTTAGAAGCTGACCAGATTTCAACGATTGGTTCATCTCCAAATGGTGTAAATATAAATGACGGTGTTGGATCAACTCATCCAGATACACTATCTTCTTTAGTCGTAGAAAAAGGTGCTGATATTGGCCTTGCCTTTGATGGGGATGCAGACCGATTAATTGCCGTTGACGAAAAAGGAAAGGTAATCGACGGAGACCAAATCATGTATATTTGCGCAAAATACATGAAGGAACAAGGTCGCCTGAAGCATAGTACTGTCGTTACGACTATTATGAGTAATCTTGGTTTATACAAATCTCTTAAAGACATAGATGTAGAAGCGAGGCAAACTTCAGTTGGTGATAGATATGTGATGGAGGAAATGAGAAAAGGTGGCTATAATCTTGGTGGTGAACAATCCGGCCATATTATTTTCCTTGATTACTCCACTACTGGTGATGGATTATTAACGGGTCTTCAGCTTTGTGCTATCTTAAAAGCAACTGGTAGGCCTTTATCAGAGTTAGCTGCTGAAATGCCTAAGTATCCTCAGAAGCTTGTTAATGTTCGTGTAGGTGATAAACACGCATTAACGAATAATGAGGTTATTGCCGCAGAAATTGATGAAGTGGAAGCAGAAATGCAAGGAGAAGGAAGGATTTTAGTTCGCCCTTCAGGGACAGAACCACTTGTCCGAGTAATGGCTGAGGCACCGACCGAAGAAATGTGTGATAAGTATGTCCAAAAGATTGTTGATGTAGTAAAAAGGGAGCTAGGCTCTATAGAATAGAATGAAAATGCATGAATAGCACATCAAATGCTATTCATGCATATTTTATTTTTATAAAGATAAAATTTAGATAAGAGATAATTACTTATAAGGGAGGTGGTCATAGGAGAATATTAGACGAAAATTGGATGTAAATTGTAAAATTTTGATTGACCAATTTTCTCGTAGTGTAGTATGATGAAAAAGATTCAAAAAAAAGGAAGGAGGATAGACAAAGGGAAGAAGTAATGAAAGCGCCTGAACTATCTTTGGTCGGAAACAAAAGATAGTTGACGAGGAGGAGGATTATCGAAGGTTTCGGCGGATACCTCCCGGTCGTATCATCACGATCGTAAGCAATTACCTAAAACGAGAAGGTGACTTTTCGAACAAAAGTAATTGCCATGGTGATAGTAGATGACACCGAAGAAATAATACAGAATATAAGAGTGGGGCGAGAATGCCCCAAAGGCTTTTTCGCCCCACTGAGGGAGGAAATTATATATATGTGCGGAATTGTTGGATATGTAGGAACAGAGGATGCTAAAGAAATTTTATTAAAAGGATTAGAAAAACTTGAATATAGAGGCTATGATTCAGCTGGTTTAGCCATTGTAAACGAAGAAGGGGTTCACGTATATAAAGAAAAAGGTAGAATTGCCACCCTTCGTAGTGTTGTTGACCAAAATGAAGAAGGGGTTATTGGGATTGGTCACACACGCTGGGCAACACATGGTGTACCTAGTCAAATAAATGCTCATCCCCATCAAAGTGCTTCGAAGCGCTACACGATCGTTCATAATGGAGTAATCGAAAATTATGCTCAGCTTACTCGTGAGTATCTTCAAGCCGTAAATTTAGCTAGTGATACAGATACAGAAATTATCGTTCAGTTAGTAGAACGCTTTTCAAGCGAAGGACTATCTACAGAAGAGGCTTTCAGTAAAACATTAGACTTGTTGAAGGGTTCTTATGCTACGGCATTATTAGACAGTGAAAGTCCAGATACAATCTATGTTGGTAAAAATAAAAGTCCCCTTCTTGTAGGATTAAGCGATGGGGTAAACGTTGTAGCCAGTGATGCTATGGCAATGCTTCAGGTGACGAATGAATTTGTGGAACTAATGGATAAAGAAATTGTCGTTGTTACGAGAAAAGGAGCCACAATTAAAACGTTACAAGGGGACGTTGTATCTAGAGATTCTTATATTGCTGAATTAGATGAAAGCGATATTGAAAAGGGAACATATCCTCACTACATGTTAAAGGAAATTGATGAGCAGCCGTACGTCATCCGAAATATTATTTCAAAATATAAGGATGAAAATGAAAACATCAAGCTTGATGAAGATATTCGCCAAGCGATGCTTGATGCTGATCGTATTTATATTATTGCAGCAGGAACGAGTTACCACGCTGGTTTAGTTGGAAAACAATTGATTGAACGTATTGCCAATAAACCTGTGGAAACACACATTGCTAGCGAATTTTTATACAACATGCCTTTATTAAGTAAAAAACCACTCTTTATTTTCATTTCTCAAAGCGGAGAAACAGCAGATAGCCGAGGTGTACTTGTAAGTGTGAAGAAAATGGGGCACAAGGCGTTAACGATTACGAACGTGCCAGGATCAACATTATCCCGAGAAGCGGATTACACTTTACACACGTATGCAGGACCAGAAATCGCTGTTGCTTCAACAAAAGCCTATACAGCTCAAATGGCTGTATTAGCTATTCTTGCTGTTGATACAGCAAAAGCAGCAGGAATTGATATGTCCTTTGATCCACTGCAGGAGCTTGCTATCGTTGCTAGTGCTATGGAAACATTGACAGATAAAAAAGAAGTGTTAGAAAAAATCGCAAGAGAATACCTAAGCGTTACACGAAACTGCTTCTTCATTGGCCGTGCAATTGATTACTACGTTTGCCTTGAAGGCGCATTAAAGCTAAAGGAAATCTCTTATATTCAAGCAGAAGGATTTGCTGGTGGAGAATTAAAACACGGTACCATTGCGTTAATTGAGGATGGGACACCTGTTATTGGGTTAGCAACTCAAGAGCACGTAAACTTAAGCATTCGTGGAAACATGAAGGAAGTCGTTGCTCGCGGTGCATCCCCATGCATGATTAGTATGGAAGGTTTCGAAGATGAGGACGATCAACTAGTGGTCCCACATGTTCACGATTATTTAACACCATTAGTAACAGTGATTCCACTCCAGCTAATTGCCTACTACGCAGCACTTCACAGAGACTGTGACGTAGATAAACCAAGAAATTTAGCCAAGAGCGTGACGGTGGAATAGTAAAAAGGTCCGTGAAAAAGTGTGTGTTGAGGACAAAAAAAGTTGGAACTAAACAGAGTAATTATACTATGTACGGGAGAGAGATAGTTTAAAAAACTTGAAAAGAGTTATCCAGTTGGATAGCTCTTTTTGTTTGAAATAAGGCTTATTTATAGTTTCTTCCTGGAGATGTATAAACAACTATCTCCCTGCTAAATTCTCTTTCCCCACGCTAAAAAGTCGGTACCTACTGCTAAATTGTTGGTATTACGGAGGGAAGAACGGGGGAGAAAGAACAAAGAGACAATCACGTTATTTCAATCGTTAAATCAATCAAAACTCTGGCTGGATCCAATACGGGTCCAGTCTTTTTTCTTTTATCCAATATATCTTCAACCCCTTGTCCAATAAGCGTTTCAGTGTTATTTCAACTCATAGAACCGTAGGATATTCAACCTCTATTCCGTGTGTTTGCTAACTGCAATACCATCCTAGTATAGCTGCATTTCCTTTCTTTTCTCCTGATTCTTCTCTCCATTATCGGTACCAACTTAATAACATTGTCCGAATATTCTATACAATCCAGAACAGAAAAAAGAGGGATAATGGAGAAAAAAAAGCCTTTTGAGGGAAGAACTTTTTAGCATAATGGAATGAAGAAAAAAGGCGAGATAAGAGGGGTGGGGCTTAGAGTGGCAAGGGTTTGAGGGGAGTGAGGAGGGGGAGGGGACGAGAACCGACTTTTTAGCAGGGGCATATGAAGTTATCTATAAATCCTGAAACTAACCGTACTTTTTTATCAACAGTATCCTGATCGTCATTAGTATTATTGGCAGCCAAAATTAATGGGTACTGCAGTGTAAAATTATTATAGGAGCTATGTAGGCTAAAATTTGTAAAGTTCATTCAAAAAAATTCGATATTTCGGAAACTATTTTTCAAAATAAACCGTCTTTAGATTAATAGCATTCTTCAAGAGTTTTATTTAAATATGCTGTCTGGTATTGAAACAAGGAGGTGTTTAAAACTAACTTATAAGGTCTGTTTTATTAACATATTTCAGTTTATTTTAATTGTACCAGTTACAAACTATTATTTTTCTAATTGGTTTAATAGGAGAAATATTTTCTACAACAACTATAAAAGCTCATGATGATGCTTATATCTCCAACTCAAATTGTTATTCTACTTACTTTTTTTACGGAGGTTGGAACCCTGATTCAAATGGTAATGTAAACATAAATTATGCTTATGACCAACGTGGACAATATGGATATAGTAATCGAATACTCCTTGGAGGAAACGTATGGAGAGATAGCTTTAGCTTTTTTAACTTTTCTTGGGTAAGTCCACATAATGCAAATGCTATGTGGGTTAGCGATGATTATGGAGATGTTGGATGGGTTGGTAGAGCATACTATACTAGTCACCCGAAGGAATTATATTTGAACGAATGGTATCATAAAAATTGGTCTAGTTAGAATTTAAATATAGTGATGTTATTTTCTATAAGACTGAAATACAAATTGATTCTATTTATCGTGATGTGAATAAAGAACTTGAAGGTATAAGTAAACTAACATTATTGCAAATTGATCTAGGAGATCATGATCCACTAATTAATAATAAACCTGCATTATTATTCCTTGTAAAATATGAGGGTCCAGTTATCGATGATGCCTATCGACTTGTAGGATTGGGACAAGGTCATTTTGAAATTCAAGGGAACGAATTTACAGCTAAATTAGATAAGTCACATTCTGTCAATATGCATAGAACGTTTGATGAAACGAATATTGATAAATTATTAAAATCAAATCCTTATATTGCTAAATTTTCAGAGACTCAACCAATGTCTGAAGAAGAAATAGATAAACTAAATAAACGAGAAAAGGAAATGGAAAAACTAAATAAACTTGAAATGGAAAAGGATAAGAATAATAGTGATAACTAATCAGAAATCATTTCTGTTTGAAGAGTTGATTTCTAAGATAACCATTTTAAAGAAATTTTCCCCTTGTAGCATACGATGTTATATTCTCTAACATGATGTTTAATTTAAAATTCACCTTAAATAAGCGTGTATTTGAAGGGAGAGTGTTGACCATTAAAAAATCATTTATTGCATTTTTACTTGTAATCTTACCTTTGATTTTTCTTTTGGGTTGCGGTGTAGCCGATGGCGGAAAAGTGACTGCAAGAGATGTACTAAATCGAAATTCTGATGCAGATGTTTTTCAATATAATGGGATGATGTACAATAATGTGACAGAACTTGAATGGTTCCAAGAGAGAAAGGAGGAGTATACAAAGCATGGTCTAATCGGAGAAATAAAGAACCAATCCACAAACTGGTTATTTTTTAGAGATTATACAGCTACTAAACTACCAGTTGGAACAAAAATTTACTTCACTAGTGAAAATGAAATAGATGTAGGTATTTTGAGTGTAGAACTAGAAGGTGAAACATTGTATTATATGCAATTACTTCAAGGATAATTTTATTCACCTTTCCACTAATAAAATTACCAAACATCAATAAATCCCATTATGTGTAGAGACATCGAGGATAAAGGTTCAACCCTAGAAGATCGATCCCACAGCAACACACCCAACGAGAATTGAGGCCAACCGGGACGGTTCCCATTGGCCCGTTTCTCGAAAGAAGAGTGTATATTGATTTTTTTATCGTCTTCACACTCTTCTTATATTACGTTTGTGAAGAAATTTATCTACCTTGTACAAAATGGCAAGTTGGAACCGTCCAACCGTCCCCATTCGTCCCGGGAAAAAATTATTACTATGAGCTGTACGATCGTTTCATATACTTTTTAAAATGGAAGCACCCAATTTTACGAATTTTAGTTCTTCTTCACTACCTGTAACAAGGAACCCTACGCTATCTCCCTCAGAAGCTTTTTCGATGAATTGGCCGTATTTATCAATTTTTTTTATAGTAGATTTTACAGAGATGCCAGGTGCTGAAATTTCGAGATCATCTCCTACATGAAAGGCTCCTCTCTCCACATCTGCTAGGAGTATCGTTCCCATATTTGTAATATGAAGAAGATCTGAGCTAATGGCAAAATTACTGTATCCATCCTCTAAGTGGACAGGCGCCAAAGCATCAACAAAATCCATTTCTTCATGAATGATGCTTAACATATAGTCTCTAAATGGTTGGTTACCAGCGTGCTGCTCAAGGCAAACATCTTTACGTATTTGTAGAAGCTTTAACAATGGCTTTTTATATGCTCCTAAAATATCCTTATAATCTATCTCCAAGTGATTCTCTTTCGATAAGGAAAGATAGAAAGAAAAGTTAGCATAATCATCCTTTGTGATAATACTATGGTCTAACTGTTTAAAATACGTCTTCCAATATTTTTTCCCAATCTCAATGTCTTTTATCTCGGTATCTCTCCAATAAAGACAGGCAATTTTAGCGTTACATACATTGCTACCGCTTCTCACCCCAGCTTCATAGTATTCTAAAGCTTTCTTTATGTTTGGATCACCACCATCGCCGTATTCATAGATTCGTCCTAAATATATGTAGGAAGGGAGAACGCCGAGCTCACTAGATTGTTTAAATAGATTTTCTGCCTCTCTATAATCTTGCACCGTGCTTCCTCGACCGTAATAATAGTTACACGCTTCATCAAATAACTCGAATGCCCTTTTAGGAATATCATTTTGCATGGAACTTGTATGTGAAATTGGCAACGGGCTACTTTTCACTTTTTGGATGCATTCAATTGCTTCATACGGCTCCACTTTTAAAAAACCAAGGTCATCCTGTTGAACGCTATAGGATTCTAGTAAATTACGATAAATTTCTTTTTCAAGAATCTCACAATTTCTTTCAACATAATCTCGATAGACTAAAGTGGAGTTGGTTGCTACATTCGGTTCTTTCGTCAATTCATCTAGTATAGAAGCGGGGTCTTGTTTACACGTCCCTATTTTTACATTTCCCTCTATAGAAGGGTTTATTAGTACGTACAAATAACCGTCATCCATTAATTAAATCCTCCCATTTCAGTAAGGACAATTTCGCCTTCCCCTTACTTTGACTGTTCTTTTTATGGTAACAAAAAAGAGTAGGGTATTGAAAGGGAGAAGGTGATAATCGATTACAAAATATTTACAAAATATTTATCAATAGTTAACAAAGTGCTGATAGTATATATAGGACATACATTAACAAATATCTACAGGGGATGTGTAAATTATTCCATGAATAAAAGTATAAAGATGAAAGCTGGATTTTCTGATGTGCTTTCCTACATTCTATATTGTAGGAAAAGGAAAAATAACGACTTTAATAGACTATTAAAATTTATTGAATTAAAAAATATTATGAGGGAAAATAAATTAAAAACCTTTTTTCAACCTATCTATCAACTTCAAGAAGATGAACCAATTGGTTATGAAGCTTTAAATCGCCCCCCTATGTCTAAGTGGTTTCCCACTACTGAAAATTTTTATGAGTTTATTGGTCAGACTAATCAAGTATTTCATCTAGATCTATTATGTAGAAATCTCTCCATTGCCAAATTTTATGAAAGTACGTCTGATCAGAAAGAACATAGAAGTAGATTATTATTCTTAAACATCCATCCTCAGGTATTAATGGATTCAGACTACAAAAGTGGGGAAACAATGAAGCTACTGAAACAATTAAACATTCATCCGAGTCAAATAATCTTTGAAATAACTGAAAAACAAGCTGTTTCCGATTATGTAATGTTTGAAAGGGTCCTGTCCAATTATCGTTCCCAAGGGTTTCGTATCGCGGTAGACGATGCAGGAAGCGGTTTTAACAGCTTAAAGTCAATCGTACATATTAAGCCAGAATTTATTAAATTGGATCGTTCACTAATAGATAATATTAGTAAAAAAGAAAGTCTTCAAAAGATGACTAGCTTATTATTAGAATTCGCTAATGAATCAGGAACAAAAGTAATAGCAGAGGGGATTGAGCAAGTTGATGATCTGAATTATATACGAGAAATTGGAGTCCACTTTGGTCAAGGTTATGCTCTTGGTAGACCGACAGAGAATATTGCGATTTAATAGCCAAAGGGAAATAATAATAACGTAGTCAAATTATTGCATTTGCAGATAAGGTTTCCTTTGCATGGAGATGGAAAAGTGCATGAGCACATATTTCCATCTTGGTTGCAATCGTTACCTACTACTACGTTTATCATTATAAATATTTATAAAAGGAGAAAGGAATGCCTTTTTAATAAGTTTTTAATGCTTCATATTGATAGCCCATGTATTGATAGTTTTGCTTCCGATACATCTCCTTTGGTGTGTCTTCCCCATCAGCAATTAAAATTACCCTTTTGTCAGGAAAGGTATCCATTACAGCTTTCTGTAGCTGGCTACCTATTCCTTTTTTCTGATACGGCTGGTCAACATGGAGATTGTCTATTTCCACTATCCCGTCGGAAATTATAATGTGCACATAGCCTACTGAAATGCCTTCATAATTGGCTACAAGCTGTAAATGTTTTGAGTCGTGAAATTGCTCCTTTAGAAGTTCTCCTTTTTCAATAGCATACTGCTTACCATATTCCGAGTCATGTTTGTAGTTTAAATCTAGAAATGCCTGTAGATTTCTGTTCGTTACCACTTGGATATCAATTTTTCCGTTAGAATCTACATAAGGGAACTGACTAGGCAAAATGGTATATAGTTCATTAAAGCCGATATCGTATGGAGAGTTGGCAAGGTAGTTTTTTAGTTCCTCCGATAGTTTTTCATTTTCAGGAAAATGAAACTTTAAGTGATTTTGTTTATATTTTTGGTGATACGATTTCAAATAGTTCTCTTTTTCTTTAAACTCTAATAAGGAAGGCATCCTCTTAAACTCTAAATAATTGCTATCGTACATAATGAGCATTTTTTGAAAGTGAAACTGCCTATATAGTTCTGTTTCTTCAACAATATTTCCTAGTTTGTTAATGTCATGAAATGAGATCGTATCCATTATTGATCATCCTTCTATTTTAAATTTTATTGTGTTGCCTCTCGCCAAGGGAGTACTTTTACTCTACCTCGATGGAGAAGGCAACACATTGATTATCGCTTTAAACAGGACGTTACAGTTTTTTTAGCCTCCGTTTTTCTGATAATAGCTTTTGGAATTCAGCTTCTAGTTCAGCAGTTGGTTCAATACTGAGACGACTTAAAACGTCTGCAATTTTCGTCTCTAGAACAGCCAGTTTTTCCACCGAAAGATCACGTTCCTGAGCAGGTTCGTAAGCGTGATATTGCTGCAAGGTGCCATCAAATAATTCTATTTTCTGATGTTTAATGGCTAGAATTCGGGTAGCTATATTCTCTACAAATCGCCGATCATGAGAGACGAATAGTACGGTTCCCTCATATTCCTGTAAAAGTCCCTCTAGAGCTTCCACAGCTTCAATGTCTAGGTAGTTCGTTGGTTCGTCTAAAACTAACGTGTTACTATTACTAACAAATAGTTTAGCTAAAGCTACCTTTACACGTTCACCACCACTAAGTACGTCAACTTTTTTATACACGTCGTCTCTCTTAAAGTGAAGTCTAGCAAGGACGGTACGAATGAACGTTTCGTCCTGAATAGAGGTAGTCTGAACATTTTCCAATATGGAACTGTTCGTATTCAATATACTAAGATTTTGACTAAAATATCCGATTTTCATTGAAGGTGAAAGGGATAGACTTTCAGATTTGTTCATTATCATTTTCACTAATGTTGTTTTGCCACTACCATTTGGTCCAATAATGGCAAGCTTTTCTCCGCCAAGAATATGGAAGGATACAGGATCCCAAAGCTTCCGACTTCCAGCCATTCCAGTAGCTTCTACTGCACGTAAAAGAATTCGCCCCTTAACATCCTCCTCATTTGGAAGGGTCATCTTAATTCCCTTCGTTTCAAAGGGCTTTTCAACCTTCTCTAGCTTTTCCAATCTCGTTTCGATTGCTTTTGCATTTTGCTGCAGTTTTTTCTGCTTTTTAGCAAAATAGGGTTTAGATCCAGTTATTTTTGCCTCCGATGAGCTCAAACTTTTCGGTTTTTTCGTTGCTTTATCTGCTTTATTTGATTTTCTATCTATGGCTTCTTCTAATTGTTTTTTCTTCCTTTGATATTTTTCATAAGCCATTTCGTGTTGTTGCTTCTCTAGCTCTTTTTTGGTGGAAAAATCGGAGTAGTTTCCTTTGTGTACGGTAAGCTTTCCAGCCGCACTGATCTCCCAAATAGTTGTGCAAAGGGCATCTAAAAAAGCCCGATCATGAGAGACAATCACGAGAGCTCCTTGCCAATTTGCAAGTTTTTTTTCTACCCATTCAATATGATTTGTATCTAGGTTTGTGGTAGGCTCATCAGCAAATAAAATGGCAGGATCCTTACTTAGTGCTGCAGTAATATATTCCTGTGTTATCTCTCCACCACTTTTTGTTGTATCTGATCTCTTCAGCTGAGGTAAAATGTCGTATGTTCCTTCCATGTTAACGGAACCTTCGCTTGGGGTAATTCTTTTTGCAAGTATATTCATCAGTGTGGTTTTTCCCGTTCCATTTTTTCCAACAAGACCTATACGGTCCTTTGAAAAAATTTGAAGCTTGGGTATATCCAAAAGTAATCGATCTATGACATAGTGTTTAATATTCGTAGCATCCATTAACAACATCGTATCATCTCCTTTTCTGGAGACATAAAAATGCCCCCATCTAGAAATTAGAATAGGAGGCATAGGTACGCCAAAAAAGAGACGAACTCTGTTTCGGTTTAACTATAGAAATATAATCCTATTCTAAAAACGTTCATTGAAGGCACTCCTAATAAAGCAGCACCACGGCTGCGAAAAACACCTTCAATTGATAGCTTTTGAAAAATAGGATTAGTACTTCATTGTCGTAAAAGTCACCCTTTCATACATGTTACTGCCATTTTATGCTAGCTTCCACACATTGTCAATTGTCGTCTTAAAGAGAGTCTATCAAATATTAATATTTGGAGGAGTTGTTTTCCTTTTTTTTCTTACATCTTTCACTTCTCTTACGGTTGTTACGATTAATATTACAATTGCAGCTGTTATTAAGATTACGGCCACTGGACTGTATAAAATTTCAATAGGGTTAGAAGCAGCCATGAAAGCTCTTCTTAAATATATTTCAAACATCGGTCCCAATACAAAGCCTAAAATAAGTGGGGCTATAGGGTAATTATTTTTTATTAAAATAAAACCTACAACTCCAAAGATGAGCATGATCCATACATCGAAAATACGATGGTTCATTGCAAAAGCACCAACCACAGTCATGGTCAACAATATAGGATATAGGAAATGTTGAGGTATAGTAAGGATTTTAGGAAATAGACGCATTCCTAAAAATTGTAGAATAAATACAATAATAATAGACAAAAAGAACCCTATGAACACAACATTTACTATTCCTGCGTTATTTGTAAACAACAATGGTCCTGGCTGAATACCGTGGATCATAAATCCACCCAAAAGAATGGCTGTTACACTATCCCCTGGTATTCCAAGAGTCATCATAGGTACTAGAGCACCACCAACACTTGCATTATTGGCTGATTCAGAAGCATAAATTCCTTCTGGAGCTCCTTTTCCAAACTTCTCTGGATTTTTAGAGGCTTGTTTTGCTTGAGCATAAGCAATTAGGTTTGATGCGCCACTCCCCATTCCTGGAAGCATTCCTAGAGCAACACCAATGGAGGAGGAACGAAGTAAGTTTATTGTGTTATTTAGTAACTCCTTAATGGAGACAGCAAAGCCTTTTACTTTAAGATTGATTTCTTTACTTATTTCCCCCTTCTGAATTTCCATATGAATTTGGGTGATTGCAAACAATCCCATGATAAGTGGCAGTAGGTCAATTCCTGCAGTTAATTGTAATTGTCCGAAAGTATATCTTGCAGTACCGTCAATAGGGGCAAAACCAATTAGTGCTAAGGACATCCCAATAATTCCAGATGTAATCCCTTTAATCATGTTGCCAGAAGATAATACTGCAATCAATGTTAATGCTAAGAAAATCAATGCAACATACTCAGAGGGTCCCATTTTTACGGCAATTCTTGCGATAAAGGGAGAAATAGTTATCAAAATAATGAAACTAAAAATACCACCTATAAGTGATGCAACTATTCCAATCCCCATTGCTCGGACAGGTTCTCCATTCTTTGACATTGGATATGCATCAAACGTCGTTGCAATGGAAGAGGGAGTTCCAGGTATACCGAGAAGAGTTGCCGCAACTAGTCCACCTGATATTCCCCCAACATAAACACCAACAAGCAACAAGATACCAGCAACAGGTCCTAAACCAAATGTAACGGGAAGTAACAAGGCGACTCCCATCGTAGCAGTTAATCCCGGAATCGAACCAAAGATAATACCTATCCCAATACCGCCTAAGAGTAAAAGAAAAGAGATGGGACTAAAAACATCTAGAAAGCTACTAATTAATATATCCATGTGAATACCTCCCGTCTCTAGAAAAATACTCCCACTGGAAGTTGAATTTTTAATTGAATTTTAAATATATAGTAGATAAATCCTGTACAAAGGATAGATGTTAAAATAGAAATGATAATAAATTTCCTCTCTCTTTTTTTAGCTAAGAAGAGGATACTACCACCTAAAAAAATAATAGTGCTAAGTATAAAACCAAGAGTTTTAAAAGACCAAACATAAAACACTAAAAACAAAAATAACCCAACCATTTTAGTTGTATTTTTTCTATATTGCTCTTTTGATTGCTGTGTTTTACTTTCCTTTTTATTCTCAGCTATTCGTGGCCAAAATAGTAAACCTAAGGAACAGATTATTAAAGATATAGAATAGATTACAGGCATCAAAACAGGCCCTGGATCCCTATTAAAATGAGGATGTTCTAAAGTTAATGCTTGATAAAGCATGATAACAGCTATCATAATCAATACTATTCCTATGTTTCTATCAGCTTTAGTCATTTTTCCCCCTCCTTATCATCAATGAAATGGAGCAATGGACGATATTATTTAATTACTATACTGATGATATATGTAAGGATATCGTGAATTTTTCACGATATCCTTCCTTGCATTAAAACCCTAGTTCTTTACCAAGGTCTTGAATAATGTTAAATTCTCTTTCAATCAAATCGGTGGTAGCTTCACTATCATTTAATACATGTACGTGTCCTAAATTTCCTAATGCTTCAATATATGCTTCATCCTCAGCTAATTCAGCTGTTGCCTCATTTAAAGCTGCAATAACATTTTCTGGTAAATCACTTGGTCCAAACAAAGCATGAGTAATTGAGAACACAATGTCATAGCCTTGCTCTACAGCTGTTGGGAAATCTGGTGCAGCTGGATCTCGTTCCTCATTTAAAACTGCAAGAACCTTGAAATCTCCTGATTCTACATACTCTATGGCATTTCCTACACTAGTAACAATCATATCTATTTGTCCGCCTAGAAGGGCAGCCATTCGATCAGATTCAGCTCCAAAATCTAAAATATCGTACTCAATTCCAGCTTCTTGTGCTAGCATTGCCCCCATAAAGTGTGTCGTTCCACTTAACTGCGCACCAAAACTGTACTCACCAGGATTACTTTTTGCGTCTTCTACAAAATCATCTAGCGAATCCCATGGAGAGTCTGCGCTAACAACATAAGCTTGGTTTACTGCACTGTATGTTCCAATAGCAGTAAGATCTGTTGCGGGGTATTCATAGCGATTTGTTGCATATCCAGTGTGTAAAGCCTGGTGAAAGTATAAAAGTTTATATCCATTTGTATCATCATTTCTAACCGTTTCAAAGGCTAATGTACCACCACCACCACTTTCATTAATGATGATAAAGTCTTCACCAAGGTACTCATTTATATGTTTAGCAATAATCCTTGCAGAAGCATCTGTTGCTCCTCCAGGGCTAGCTGGTACATAGATTTCAATTGCCTGTTTGGGATAATCAGCCCCTTCAGCACCAGTATCCTCCGCACCGTCTCCACAACCAACTAAAATAAACAGTGACCCTACAACTGTAAGTAATAAAAGAAAAAGTCTATTGTTATTCATTTTTTTCCTCCATTTTTAATTGATCTATCAATCTCATTGTTTGATAAAAAAACCTACGCATACGTCATACAAACTAGATTAGCTAAATATTGATATTGGTACTCCTAAACTATCCTGTAGCTTCTGACAGTTCATTCCTCCATTCCCCCTTAAAAATAAAGTTGTTCTGAAGTTTTCTTCCCTCCTTTTTAATCTCATTGATAGAGTTGTTGAGAACCATAGATATGAATACGCTTACATTTATGAGAAGGAAAATGTTATAAATTTAAGTATTTCAATTACAAGTTTAAGTTTTAATGTTTTATGATATGAGACGTATCAAGTATTTCTATCTTCAGTAAGAAGGGGGAGTATCATTAAATTAACTGATATATGATATCTGATATATCACATGTTACATATTTTACCTCTGGTTCCAAACTATTGCAAGTAGTTTTTATAATTTTCTGATATTTATTTTTCTTTCCCAATTAATTATTTTTGGAACTTTACGTACTCTGTCCTAGATCCTTCATACAAAAAATACCTCCTTCTTCTAGTAATTAGAATTGGAGGCATAGGTACGCCCATAAAGTCAAACACATTTTGGGCTAAACATAGAAGTATCATCTATTCTAAAACGTATATATTGAAGGCATCTCTAATAAGGAAATTTAGATTTCGAAAGTACACATTCAATTGTTAGTTTATTAATAAATAGGATTAGAACTTCTTTGTATATATATTCACATTCGATTCTATTTATTACCATTTTATTCTATAATTTGTCATTCTGTCAATTCTAATTTGGAAGTATACCCGATTTTATATTATTTGGTATTGTGATAGTGAATTAGCTATAAAAATTCCCCTTGTACAACGTAAATAAAAGTCTATATACTTACGGTGAATAGAGAAATGTTCGGGAAGTAGGGATGAGATGGGTTCATTTTGGATTTGGTTAATAGTTCTTGTGATTTCGTGGAATCTTGCAATTACGCATTATTCGTTACCTATAAATGAAATGCCTGAGAGAATTTTAGGAACAGCCTTCTTTTTTGCTCTGTTTTTTCTATGTCCTTTATTTAGAAAAAACAAAGGAGTATTAACAGTTCTTTTATCCGTTGTGTCGATTTTAGCAATAGTAGTACTATGGCCAGAAAAAGAAGGTGAGTTGAATTATTATATCCTCTTTGTTTTTTCTATCCTTGCAGGGAAAGCTATATATCGCCTTCGTTCCATTCAAGGCGCTATTGTTGGTGGCATCCTGTTTGTTGGTGCGCTAGTCCCTCATTTTTTTGGATACGCTGTTTTTCCACCATTATTTACAGTCATCTATGCAGTTTTACTTGGAACGGCATTCGTAATATACCGTAATACATTACAGCTGGAGGAAGAGGTTTCTGCAAGAAATGAAGCCTTTCTTAGTGAATATCGACTTATGAAGCGGCGGTTAGCAACTAGTGAACAGCTTGCACGGCAAGAGGAACGAGGACAAATTGCAAGAGACATTCATGATTCGGTTGGACATAAGCTAACAGCGTTATTAATGCAGCTTGAGGTTTTTCGTATGGAAACAGACAATGATAAAAAAGAACGTGTAAACGATTTAAAAATGTTAGCAAAAGAAAGCTTAGAGGAAACGAGAAAAGCGGTAAAAGCACTGAAAGAGGACGATGCTGGTGGCTTATCAGCAATCATTAGTCTCATTCGAAAGCTTGAGGTGGAGAGCTTTATTCGAGTACACTTTACTGTTAAGCATGGAGCATTATCTGCACCACTTGGTAATGACCAGGCTGTCGTTGTTTATCGAAGCGTTCAAGAAGCATTAACGAACATGATGAAGCACGGGAAGAGAAAAGAGGTTGATATTTTATTTGAAGCTCCAGGAGGAACAGCCTTTCGCTTTGAAGTAACGAATGAAACAAATGAAGATCAGTCTACATATAGAGAAGGATTTGGATTATCATCAATGAAAGAACGAGTTGAGCAGGTTGGTGGAGTGTTAGAAGTAAATCAATATGGTGGAAAGTTTATTGTAAGAGGTACCTTACCGTTGGTGATGGAGGGAGGAAGAGGAAATGATTCGAATATTGTTAGCAGAGGATCAGGGGATGGTTCGTCAAGGCTTGAAAATGATGATAGAAACGGATCCAGAGCTGAAGGTTACAGGTGAAGCTAGTAATGGTAAGGATGCTGTTACTTTATGCGAAACCCACCAATTTGATCTTATTATCCTTGATATTCGTATGCCCGTCATGGATGGCTTAGAGGCAAGTAGAATTATTCATTCTCGTTGGCCAGAACGGAAGGTGCTCATTTTAACAACCTTTAATGATGATAAGTATGCGTTAGAGGCACTGAAGAGTGGGGCTAGGGGCTATATGCTAAAGGATGCAGAACCGGAAGAATTGATTCGTTCTATTCGTAGCTGTTTATCTGGTGGAATTATGCTACAGGATCAAGTGGCAGCAAAGGTGATGCCAAAGCTAATTAATAAAGAAGCAAGTGAAGGAGCTGATCCGTCCATTACCCCTCGTGAACTTGATATTATACGAAGAATTGGTGAAGGGAGAAGTAATAAGGAAATTTCAGAGGAGCTAGGCTTATCGGTAGGTACAATTAAAAATCATATAAGCATTATTTTGGATAAATTAGAGCTAAGAGACAGGACGCAAATTGCTATTTATGCTATACGGAGAAATATTGTATGAGGTAAGGGAACAACGTGATGTTCAACTAAACGTTGTTCCCTTTGTCTGTTTTCTTTCTATTTAGTATTCTAACTTTCTAGGTCTTCCTGAAAATACGAAAGAAGCAGCCTATGTACCAGCAAATGGAGAAAAAGAAGGTTTGCGGTAATATAGAAGTTCGTCAATAAGCCTGCAAACAGGAAAAGGAAGGTTTGCGGTGATATAGAAGTTCGTCAATAAGCCTGCAAATCGGAAAAAGAAGGTTTGCGGTAATATAGAAGTTCGTCAATAAGCCTGCAAATCGGAAAAAGAAGGTTTGCAGTAGTATAGAAGGCAGCCAATGAGCCTGCAAATCGGAAAAACAAGTTTGCAGTAGTATAGAAGGCAGCCAATGAGCCTGCAAATCGGAAAAACAAGTTTGCAGTAGTATAGAAGGCAGCCAATAAGCCTGCAAATCGGAAAAGCAAGGTTTGCAGTAGTATAGAAGGACGCCAATAAGCCTGCAAATCGGAAAAATAAGTTTGCAGTAATATAGAAGGACGCCAATAAGCCTGCAAATCGGAAAAGCAAGGTTTGCAGTAGTATAGAAGGACGCCAATAAGCCTGCAAATCGGAAAAATAAGTTTGCGGTAATATAGAAGGTCGTCAATGAGCCTGCAAATCGGAAAAGGAAGGTTTGCAGAAGTATAGAAGGACGCAAATGAGCCTGCAAATCGGAAAAACAAGTTTGCAGTAGTATAGAAGGCAGCTAATGAGCCTGCAAACAGGAAAAGGAAGAAATGACGGAAGGTAGTATACTTTAGAAAGAACATTTTCACCTCCCATGGTGCAAATCTCCACTTGCATCGGCGGTCTACCCTCAAAATAGAACGGATGAACCACCTTATTGAGTATTTTCATCCTCCATGGTGCCAAATTCATTAGTATGAGTAGAGAATCCTATAAAAGTCTTTCAGAAAAATGACTAAAGTCACGAAAGGAAAATTATTATGTGACGGAGGATACTAGGAGCTATGTTTTTTCTCATATAAGATAAATACATAAATGAAAGAGTCCAAATGACATATTACAAAAAGGGCGGAATCATTTTCCGTGGAAAAATAGAAGTGAAAAGGGAGGCATGCTTCATGCTAGAGACGGAAGAATTGCGAAAGATTTTTAAAGGGAAAACAGCTGTGGACGGTGTTAATTTATACATGGATAAAGGGGAATCCATTGGGTTACTTGGACCAAATGGGGCTGGGAAATCAACAACCATTTCCATGATTTCCTCGTTAGTTAAGCCAACCTCTGGAGATGTAAGGCTACATGGGAGAAGTATAATAAAGGATCCAACGAATATGCGCCAAGTATTGGGGGTTGTTCCACAAGAAATTGCATTGTACGAAGAGTTGACTGCTTACGAAAATTTAAAGTTTTTTGGAAGGATATATGGTCTTAGAGGAAAGTTATTGGAATCAAAAGTACAAGAGGTTATAGAACTAGTGGGATTAAAGGATCGACAAAAGGAAGTAGTAACAACCTATTCTGGAGGAATGAAGCGGCGTGTTAATATGGCAGCTGCCATGCTTCATGAACCAGAGATCCTTATTATGGATGAACCAACTGTTGGAATAGATCCTCAATCAAGGAGTCATATTCTTGAAACTGTGAGAGAGTTAAATCAGAAAAAAGGATTAGCCGTATTGTATACAAGCCATTACATGGAGGAAGTGGAAAGATTATGTGATCGGGTTTATATTATGGATCACGGTAGAGTTATTGCTTCCGGAACAAAAGAGGAATTGAAAAGTATTCTGTCTGGAGAGGAAACGATCTTAATCGATTTAGATCGTCAACATCCGAAGCTTTTCAAGGAGCTTGAAGGGAATAAATCAATTCTTCAAGCACTAGAAACGGAGAAAGGTTTAAAGCTTATTGTTCCAAAAGGGAGCAGGTTACTAGGAACAGTATTCCAAATAGCAGAACGTCATCATGCGCAAATATTAAATGTTAATGTACAAATTCCTACGTTAGAAGATGTATTCCTACATTTAACAGGTCGTAAGCTTAGAGATTAAAGGGGGAGGAGAAACGATGATAGATTTTTTAAAGAAGGATATTCTCGTCATAGCTCGTGACAGAACGGAATTAATTGTTCTTCTCTTTATGCCCTTTATTTTAATTGGGATTTTAGGCTTCGCTTTAAGAGGAGTACTAGGTGGAGATACGGGCGAATTAAATATGGATGTGGCCATGGTTATTAACGATAATGAGCAAGTGGGAATAGAGAAATTTAGTGAAGAGCTACATGAATTAGGTTTTCCAGAAGAGGTGCATACTGAACTTCAAGTAGTTGCCTCTGAAATTAGTCCATATCACTTATTAACAAATATGTTAGAAGAAGAAAGCCTTCAGGACATGATACATGTAATGGAGCTTGGTGAAGAAGAAGCAGAAAAGGAATTAATGGATGGGAATATTGTAGCGGTCCTTACGATTCCAGAAAACTTTACGTACGACAGCTTGCATAAAATGCTATTGAACCAAGGAGATGGGAGTAACCTACAAATAACAGTAAATGATTATGGTTCTTTATATGCAAGTATGTTTCAAGACATTATTGATGGCTTTGCACACAACCTTAATTTTGAAACAGCTATTTCCTTAACACTTGGGGAGAATACAGCTAGAGAATCTACCATAGATAGGAACTTAGGAGGAACGGAAACTATTTCTGCTGGAGAACCTATTAACTCCTTTCAATATTACACGATAGGAATGGCTGTTATGTTCGTTCTTTTCGTAGGTGCTACTATATCCAGTAAAGCCTATGTTGAGAAAAGGAATCACACATTTAATCGGATCTTGCTTTCCGGTAAGCCTTCTTACATGTATTTAGGTGGGAAAACCATTTCTGCTGCCATGATTACCCTAATACAGTTAGTTATATTATTTAGCTTATCTACCCTTATTTTTGGCGCATTTAGGGGAAAAACAATAGAGTTTTGGTTAGGCATGGGATTTATATCTATCGTTGTAGCTTTATGCGTCGGTGGAGTGGCTACACTTTTAACATCTATTGCCATTCGTTTAAATAGCGATTCCGTTTCTCATATCTTCTCTGGAGGATTAGTAAGCCTCTTTGCCTTTGTTGGAGGAAGTTTTTTTCCAACATCAGATATGCCAGCGATGGTAGCTACAATTGGAAACTGGACACCAAATGGTGCAGCGTTAACAGCTTACTTACAATGGATGCAAGGGTTAGAAATGAGTACATTAATTTCACCCCTAAGCAGAATAGTAGGTACATTTATTCTTCTATTAATTGTTAGTGTGTTTATTTTTCCAAAGAGGAGGTCGGCCTCATCATGAAATCAGTTTTTCTATTACAGTGGCAGAGATTTCGAAGGGCACCTATCTTAGTATTAGCTATGTTTCTATTAACGGTTGTATTTGTATTTTTTATTGCTGGAATTCATTCTACCAATCAACTGACCGTCTACACGTATTCCCATGAATCTCTTGGGGAAGAGGAAAGAGATGCATGGTTAGATATGTTAAATGAATCAGATGTTTTCCACTTTGAATGGATGGAGGAGTCTGAGGCAAGAAATGCTGTAGCGACTGGGGAGGTTAGTCTTGCACTCCAATTAATGGAGGAGGATTACCGGATACTATTGGCTGCAGAGGAACAAACACGCTATATCGTGGATAATTATGTAAATCAAGTCTTTATGGAGGAATTACGACTGAGAGAGATTGAAAATAGTGGAGTAGGAATAGACTTTCGTTCTGACGTTACTCAAGCAATGGAAGAACCTGTTCTTACAGTAACTAGCTCATCCATAGAAGGGGTAGATGGTTCCTTTATTCATGATGAACGACTTCAAGTTTTATTTGGAATGACATTATTTTTCGTCATCTATACCATTCTTTTTAGCTTAATGAATGTAGCAGAGGAAAAAAAGTGGGGGACGTGGAATCGACTCATTGTTTCCCCGTTACGTAAATGGGAGGTTTACTTAGGACATTTGCTGTACTGCTTTATGATTGGGTATGCACAAATTATTGTTGTGTTCCTATTATTTCAGCAAGTGTTAGGCTTTGACTTAGGAAACCGCTATGGGACTATGCTAGTAATTATCGGCTGCTATACGTTTGCTATTGTCTCTCTTGGTATGCTTTTAATCGGTTTAGTAAGAACATCACAGCAGCTTCAAGCCATTATACCAATTGTTGCAACTGCAATTGCCATGCTAGGGGGTGCTTTTTGGCCAATTGAAATAGTGACAAATGATATTATGCTTCTGCTTTCCAAAGGAATGCCTATCTTTTATGCAATGGACACTTTAAAGGGAGCAGCCATATATGACTATAGTGTTCTAGACATGGTAACACCATTAAGTTTTATGGTTTTATTCGGGGTCGTCTGTATGGGAGTAGGTATCAATCTTATGGAACGTCGATAAATTAGTAAGAAATAATGGTGTCGGGATCTTTGTTCTCAACGGAAACCTATTGTGGCTAGTGTATAGCACGATAGGTTTTTTTCTGTGAAAGATAAGATAAAATTTTCACTTTGAAAGATGTCTAGCTCTATGCACTTTTCTTAAATGAATGGTTTTGATTCGACAAGTAAAGTAGGAGTTTTTAGCCAAACTTTTATTTTTAGAAGGTTGTTAAGTTTTTTAACCTAGATTAATGTTAAAATAAGTTTAATAGAATTTTAATAATTTGAATGAGGTGTAACGAGAGTGAAATTAACCTTAAAGAACGTAAGAAATACATTTGTTTTAGGTCTTCTAGTATTAATGCTAGTTAGCGCTTGTAGTAATAATAATAGTGTTGATGAGACGAGCTTTGGCTTTCCAGAGCTAGATCGTTCTAACCTTGGAGAAAATATCGTTGCAGAATATGATGGTGGAGTTATTACAGGGGAAGAATTTGCAACATTTTTATCTGTACAAGCCTTTCTTAATCCTGAAGTTCCAATAAATGAAGAAGGCTATCGTGTAGATATAATTCAAGAGTTCATTATGGAGAAAATAATAAGTGAATTAGTAGAAGAAGACGATTGGATTCACGAACAAATGGACTTATTGTGGGATCAATTTGAAGTATATTATGGAGAAGAAGTGATTGAGGATGCGTATAATACGTTGGATTTGTCAGAAGAGGAAATTCGCGAAACGTTAACTGCAATGTTCAAAATAGAATCCTACTTCCGTGATCAAATAGAGGAAGAGGAGTTAACTGATTTTTATGATGAAGTAACAGAGGAATTAACGACAGCAACATTTTCCCATATTTTAATTTCTACAGAAGAAATGAATGAGGCTGGGGAAATGGTGGAAACTCGTACGGAAGAAGAGGCATTGGAAGAAGCAAGGGCTCTTTATGAACAGATTGAAGCTGGTGCTGATATAAACGAATTAGCAGTGGAGTATTCCGATGACCAAGCTAGTGTCGAAAGTGAAGGAAGGTATGAAGACACCTTTATTATTCAACTCGTTCAAGAATTTAAAGAAGCCATTTTACAACAAGAAATAGACGAAATTGGCGAACCAGTAAAAACAGAGTATGGGTACCATATTATTAAAGTAGAGGATATCCAAGTCATCCCTTTTGAAGAGGTAAGAAATGATCTCCTTTCAGAACTTGTTTATGAAAGATATGTCAATTATTATTTTGATACATTACCAGAATTAATTATAGAGATTAACCTTTAAAAAAACCTAACTTTAAAACGAATAGAAGCAAGCTATGAGGAAGAAATACTTTTTCGTAGCTTGCTTTTTTGTATTGTTTATTTTCTTGACAATTACATGCGTTATGCTATTATGGTTATATACTCAACTATATAACCATAAAACGATATAACTAACATGAACTTAAATAAAAGGTGGTGAAGGAAGTTGAAACAAACATTTGATAGTAATAAGCCTATCTTTCAACAGGTTCGAGAACGGATTGAAGATCAAATTGTAAACGACCAGTTGAAGGAAGGAGACCAAGCACCATCCACGAATCAGCTTGTTAATTACTTTAAAATCAATCATGCAACGGTAACAAAAGGAATAAATCAGCTTGTTGAAGAGGAAATTCTTTTTAAAAAGAGGGGTGTAGGGATGTTTGTAGCAGGGGGGGCGAAAAATAAGCTCATTCAAAAAAGAAAAAATGCCTTTGAGGATGAATATATTGTTGGAATGGTAAGGGAAGCGGAAAAGCTAGGAATCTCTGAGCAAGAGATTATGGAAATAATTAAAAAGGTGAAAGGAAGTGATCATGATGATGCCCTATAAAGTGGAATTTAATAATGTTTCACTAAAGTATAAAGAATTTGAAGCATTAAAGAATATATCTCTATCTTTAGATGGAGGTAAAATTTACGGGCTTCTTGGGAGAAACGGTGCAGGGAAAACTACTTTGTTGTCTTTGATGGCAGCTTTCCGTGAAGTGTCGGAAGGGTCCATTAGAATAGACGGAGAAGATCCTTTTGAGAATGAAAGATTAATGAAAAGTGTTGCTTTACTAACAGATTCCGATTATGAGGATGAGACAGAGAAAGTAAAACCAATATTAGAGATGGCAGAAAGGTACCGTCCTCATTTTGATATGGAGTATGCCCTCCATCTTGTGAATCGGTTTAAGCTGCCTTTAGATAAAGAAGTAAATGAATTGTCTCGTGGAATGAAATCTGCACTTAGTGTCACCATTGGTTTGGCTAGTCGTACACCAGTGACAATCTTTGATGAGACATACCTTGGAATGGATGCCCCAACTAGAGAAATTTTTTATAAAGAATTAATGGAAGATCAAGAAGAGAATCCGAGGACGATTATATTATCTACACATCTTGTATCAGAAATGGATTATTTATTTCAAGAGGTAATGATCATTAATAAAGGTGAGCTTGTTGTTCATGAAGACTATGAAAGCCTTGTTACGAAAGGGGCTTCTGTTACTGGAGATGCTGAGTTAGTAGATGCATTTACTGCAGGTATGACGAAATTAAATGAACAAAAGCTGGGTAATACGAAAGCGGTAATGGTCTATGAACAATTGGATGAAAGAGAAATGAATGATGCCATGCAAAAAGGGTTAGAAATTGGCCCCGTTTCCCTTCAAGATTTATTCATCCATTTAACTGGGGAGGAAGAATAACATGAAACAACAATCTGATCATTTAAAGGTTGCTACTGATATGTTTTTTTGGCAATTGAAAATTACAAGTTGGTATTTACCTATTGTCTATATTGTACATGTAATTTTAGTCATCATATCGACAAGAAATGATACGGAGTGGATGGACTTTTTTATCCTGTCTCACGGAGCATCTCACATTTACATGCTAATATTAGGAATTATTTTAGGGTATTCTATACTCCCTTACTATGTAAAAAATGGCGTAACAAGGAAAAACTTTTTCATTGGTTCGGCTATGGCTACTATTTTTCTATCTTTAGTCATCGCTGTCATTAGTGGGATCGTTAATATTATGGATTACGGTTTATGGGATGTAATCAATGTTTCTTATATGTTAGACGGTACTTTTCATGATGTGAGTAGCAACTGGTTATATTCTGTCATTATATTTACAACCAATATACTAACCTTTTATTTAATCGGATGGTTTATTGGTTCAGGATACTATCGATATGGCTGGATTAAAGGTTTTGGTATTATTGCTGTAGCATTACTTTTCCAGTTAATTGCAAACATATTGTGGGCAAAGGATGTGGGAGTAGGAATTTTAAATTGGATTCCTATTGATTCATTATCTTTACCATTAGTAGGCTCTCTACTAGGAGAATTAGTATTAATTATAATAATTTTTTATGTTATTCGCGTAATGACAAAACGAATAGCTGTAAGAATTTAAAGACAATAGAGAAAGGGGACATAATTATGTAATCGTTATGTCTCCTTTTTTTACCATTGAAAGAAAAACTTCAAGGACATGGTCACGGCAGTGTAGGAAATGACACCGATAGAGAAGGTAGGGAAATGCGCTTCATCATCAGGTGGTAATTCATACTTTAATACGTTCAGGATCATGGCCCCGGAGATAAAAGCGAAAATGAATGATTCCGTTAATGGAGAGAGATCTACCAGCATGCCCATGATCCAGCCAACAATGATTCCAAGGGCGAGAACATAGCGTCCAATTTGATTATAAATATCTGCATATTCTCGCCATAGGTCGTGGGCAACTGCTACGAAATGAAGACCAACAGCAAGACCGTAAAAAACTGCCTGTATACCTAAAACGTTGTGAGAAATAACTGTATAAGCAATTAACATGTTATACATTCCGAAGAATAATATTTGTAGCCAAAAAAGCATTCTTGCCTTTCTATTTTTATGATTTAACTGCGCTTTTCTTACTACCTTTTGTATTCCGTAAAACAGCAATACTCCTAATAACCCAACGAAGTACAGTTCTGACTCCATCGTAAAAAAATCACCGTATTTTTTCACTAATAGTTGTTCTTTATGTAAGGATGGTAGGACGTACACAAAAACATAGGACACTGCCAACCCACCAGAGAAGGAAAACCATTTTAGCCGTTGAATACGTCCTGATGGAATAAGTGAATTAGCAAATAAATGAATGAAAATAAAAGCAATACCCATAATAAATGCATCGATGGACATAGAAAAACTCCTTAATAAAAAAGTCATTATTAAGGTGTCCAAAAAGTGGTATAAAATTATGGGGGTGTTAACATTAAAGGAATACACAGCTTAAAAAGAAGGTGTTAAGAAATTATAAGTATTTTTATAATTAGAATTAAAAAAGAAGAATAAATGTCATAAAGTAAAAAATCATTTGAATCCGTGCCGGCAAGAGGCAGGATGGTTCAATTACGCCTTTTTACAGGACGTGTGCGGTCTTAGGCATAATTGAACCGTCTGAAGCTTCACAGGCTGCGTGAGTCTTACGAATATAAGAAAATAGTTGTAGAACTGCTCATTCATGAATCAAAATGAATATCTTCCAGTTGATATATAAGCTCAGTTGAATAGCAAAGGGAGTTTCATTTGATTCAACTATTGGATTCCTTCTGTATGTTCGAGAATCTGATAAAAAACATCTAAATAACCATCTTGTTCCATGAGGTCCATATCAGAATACTTACCGAATGCTTGAAAACCTATGACTATCGGTATATCATTTGAAAGTTTAAAAGCCCTTACCATGATTGCATCTGACCCCATCGGTTCAAGAATCATTTGATTATCATTTATGTCTTCAATCACTTCATATTCTCTTGTGGATCCATCCATTTCCCCGAAGTTTTCTAATATTCTTTCCATCCATTGCTCATAGCTTATTCCTTCCTCATAATGTTCATGGTTTGGAACGGCGGCAATTTGGATAGAAACACCACTACGATCTTCTTCGTCCAAAGGTGTGTCAAAAGTATAGATATAAATGCTCGTTGCATCCGTGTCAATTTCCCAATTTTTTGGAGCAACAGTTTGAAACATTTCATTTTCACTTTTTATTATTTCCATGTTTTCAGGGATAGAAGAATCTCCTCCACCTCTATCATCATCTAAGATAACGCCAGTTACTAAAAAGTACCCTCCAAATATAAGAAGAAGTGCAGTTATAACCGTTGAGAATAC
Source organism: Evansella sp. AB-P1 (assembly GCF_029688925.1). Taxonomy (GTDB): domain Bacteria; phylum Bacillota; class Bacilli; order Bacillales; family Salisediminibacteriaceae; genus Evansella. The sequence continues at coordinate 110,035 of NZ_JARUKY010000009.1, read as the reverse complement.
AGGGTTAAAGAAACGAGAAAAGGAATGCTTTTTGTTAGGTTTGTTCATACTCATCATGAGATTTGAAAATACCTCCTGTTTTTCGGACTGATTAAAATCAATCGATTGAAAGCTTTTAAATGTTTCGTCGAATTCATTATGGTCATTATATGGTTTCATGCGTATATCCCTCCTTGACCATTTGCTTCTTTAAGGCGGCTAAGCCACGAAACAACGTTGTTTTTACTTTGCTTTCCTTCCAATCGAGTACTTCTGCGGTTTCTTGAATGGATAGCTCTTTAATTTTTCGTAAAATAATCACTTCTTGATAGGAACGTTTCAGTTTCCTGAGTGAACGGTATAGTTGTTCTTCGCTTTCCCCTAGCTCAGTGACTTTTTCAGGACAATGTTCGTTGGAAGGTATAGCAGCAACGGACTCTAGCATGAACCGTATTGGTTTCTTTTTTCGGATGTAATCTACCGTTACATTCCTAGCAATCTTATATAGCCAATTTTTATCTGATGTAATTCCTTGAAACTGGTCAAAGTACAGGTATGCCTTTAGAAATGTGTCATGGGTTAAATCTTTTGCCTGATCATGGTCACCGATCATGAGCAAAATGAATCGATAAATTTCATCACTATGTTTTTCATACCACTCTTGAACCTTCTGTTTCGGAAGCTCCTCAGACATGGCTTCACCTCTTTTCAAAATAGTATTATTTAATAAAATTATTTAAAATTGCTTTCCCTAAAGACGGGCGAAGGGGTAAAAAGTTTCACTAAAATTTACACTTTTTCATTATAGTAAAGTGAAGTGACAGTGAGAAAAAATAAGGGGGAAATAGGTGGAGGAAGAATCGAAATGATGTTTTGATACGGGTGGGTGTAATAAGTAGTGGTATAGGTTTTCTTATACTATTTATATCGGCGAACTTATAAGTTAATTGATAAGCAATTATACAGTTTCCTTTGAAGGCACGAGAACATGCTTCCGTTTGTCTTTAGGAAATAGTGCTATTCCACAATACAAGGAGCTCACAATAAATACAAACCAAAAAGTAACAAAGCGTAATAAAATAGCAAATAACAATGCTTCAGTCAATCCAATCTCTGCCAATCCTAATAAAAAAATGGTGCTCCCCTCAAACGTTCCTAAGCCTCCTGGGGTCAACGGTAGCATGGCAATCATATATGCTAAAAGGGTGATGGAAAAAATGGTCAAAAAGGGAACGTCTAATTGGAGGCTGGAGCTAATAAGATAAGCTTTAACTGGAAATAAGGTCCAAATTAAAAAAGATAGGATTAGTTGTAAACCTACTATGCCCTTATTTTTTCCTAAACGTTCAACCCCTTCTTCAAAGCTATTAATAAAGCTTAATAGAGATGTTCCCCATTTCCTTGTAGGAGTTTTTTTCAGCAGAACCTTTTTAAATGTACTAACCTTTAAAGTAATGGCTAATAGCAAAGTTATAGATGAAAATACAAATAAAAAGCTTCCTACAATGATAGAGATAGGAAGGTTATTAAAGTGAAGGAACATATAAATAATGGAAAAGCATGCCATAGGAATAAAAGTAGTCATACTACAAAGCTTTTGAATCGAAATCAAGGAAACAGCATTACCGTATGTGGATTGGAATGTTTTCTTAAATAACATGGCTTTCACTGCTTCACCACCTGTCTTAGCAGCAGGTGTCACACTCTCCACCAATGTTCCAATCATTTGTATCTTCAGCATGGAATGATACGTTACTGAAGGGAAGAAAGGTTTTGCAATGGAGAGCCACTGGTAATTCAGTAAACCTATCGTTACGACTTGCAAGAAGCAGAGAAAGAATAAGGTTGTCCATTTCAATTCCACCAAACTAGAGAGGAGGAGTGTGAAATCTCCTTTCCAAAGTAAGAGGGAGAGTAATGTTATTCCGATGAGAAAAAGGATTGTTCTTTTCATTTTTTTCTCCTTATGTATATTTAGTAAATAATAGTGTTTCCTTCATCGTTGAGCATGATTGCTTTGTTGATTTACCATTCAAACATGATGGAGCTATACAATCTCCATACAAGCAAGCCATCCGTTTCTTGGGACAGCGGACTAATACTCTACCATTTCTAGAGATACTTTGTAATAAGTGACAAAGTATTTTTTCCTGTGGGTATGCTTGTAAGGCAATGTGAGCAACAGTAAAGCCACTAGCGTCAACATATTGTCCATCCCCGAAGCGAACGTTTACTTTTCCTTCTAGCTTTAGGAGTCTAATAAATTTACTTGCTAGCTTTACAGCATAGGGGTCGGAATCGATGACGTGGACAGTAGCACCTGTTTGAGTAGCTATTTCTACGGCTGTCCAAGGAAGGGCACCGCCCCCAATACAAAGAACCTGATCCTCTTCATTAATTTTCCCTAGTAACACCTCTCTTTTTACAATTGGTGCATAATATTTTTTCAAAAGTAACGAAAGAGGGAAGAGATGACATAAATTTTTTTCAAAAAAAGTTGTACAAGCTGGCATTACTTTCACAATAAATAACACACTCCAACATTATAAGTTTAATAAGAATGTAACGGTTTGGTTAATGATTCCTCCAATGAGAAAAGCAAAAACAATCGTTGATAATGTAATAAGTAGGGCAACTTTCAGTCGAAACTCCTTCATTAAAACAGCGAATACAGACATACAAGGCAAATAAAGGAGCGCAACAACAGAACCAACAAACATTTGCAGTAAGGATAGATCGAGCTGGAGTAATGGAAGTACTCCTAACTCCCGTCGAATAATCCCTAACACTAAGGCGATGCTGGCTTCTTCTGGTAACCCGAGCCAGTCTACTACAATTGGTTTTACATATTCTCCTGTAGAACTTAATAAGCCTGTTTCAATTGCTACTGCTGCAATAAGGATACCTATGATCATGGGAATTTCAGCTTCGATCATAAAATGCTTTGTTCGATAGCCGAATTTTTTTAGTAATGTTCTACCATTAGGTACTAGTAAATTTGGTACTTCAATTAAAATAGGATCTACTTTCCCTTTAATGATTTTATTTAAGATTAGCCCACCAATAAAAATAACGACAAAGGATACGAGGAATACAAGGATTAATAGAATCATAGAATGATCCCCTAATAACGCAATAAAAGCCCCTGTTTGTGCAGTACATGGAATAGCTAAGGTGACAAGGGTGGCAACAACTAACCGTTCTTTCTTTGTTGTAGCAGCTCTCGTTCCAATAATGGCAGGGACCGCACATCCGTAGCCCATAATAAATGGAATAATGGTGTTCCCTTGCACACCAATTTTCCTTAATAACCCATCCATCAATACTCCTAATCTAGGTAAGTAACCGCTGTCCTCTAAAATAGATAAAACGATATAAAACAAAAAGACGTAAGGGAGAATCAACGCAATTGGCCATTCAAACGCTTTAATAAGCACACCGAATTCTCCTACTAGGAGTCCATATATCACTCCTTCTGTAACAAAATGACTAACTACCCACGTCATAAAAGGAGTATAAACATCGTTCAAAAATGGGAGAAAGATGATTGCACGTAATCCTTTTCCCCCTCCCACAACGACAGCAAGTGAAAGGATGAGCATAACTAATGCAATTGGTATACCTGGAAAGGGAACCATTGCCCAATCTCCCAATTTATCAAAAAAAGTTGGCGATCGATCTTCCACCGTTTCCACAGCCGTCACAATGTCACGAGCTTTTTTTACATGGTCTATACTCTCTTCTTCTAGTGTTTTTTTCTCTGAGGTCATCCTTGCTATTTTATTGCAAGTGGACACTAGCTTATTTAAGCCCACATTACGAATGGCAATGGTGGGAATGACAGGAGCCTCTAACAACGCCTCAAGTTTATGTATATCAATAGTAATCCCTTTTCGTTCAGCGATATCAATGAGATTTAAGGCGAAAACAACGGGGGTTTTTAACTTTACTAAGTCCAGTGCTAGGAGGAGGTTCCGTTCTAGGTTTGTAGCATCAAGGACACAGATAATAGCATCTACATCTTCCTTTAACAGTGTAATAGCTACTTCTTCAGCTTGAGAAGATGCTTGAAGAGAATAGGTACCAGGAACATCGATTAACATTCCCTTTCCTTTTGATCCAATCATTTCTCCACTTGCAAAGGATACCGTTGTTCCCGCGTAATTAGCGGTAAGTACTTGTTTTCCAGTTAATCTTGAAAAAATAACACTTTTCCCAACATTGGGATTCCCCATTAATAAAAATTTCTGTTGGCCATCTTGGAATGAGGGCTTTATTTCTTCATGATGGCAATCCAATTTCCTTCACCTCATCAACGATAATATGATCGGCAATCTCTTTACCTAAGGCAACTTGTCGTTTCCCTACATGGATAAGGATAGGACCACCAAGTGGCATCTTAGATACGATTGTTGTTACTAACCCAACGGTTACACCTAAAGATGTTAATAATTGATTATTTGGGACTTCTTTAATAATGAAACGATTTTTTCCTTTATATTTATATAAGCTCATAGATTTCTTCCTCTCTCCTTATTGAGAATGATAATGATTATCACTACTATCTACTGGAAATTTTAGCATAATAAATGTCAAATCATTCTAAGTATTGTTACAAAATATTGACATTTATAATTGGTGAAAGAGCTAGGGTTTAGTTTTATAAGCAAAAGTGTTATTTTCAATAGGGATAGGGAACATTAGGCTATACAAGTGAGTGTCGTGTCGTGATAAAAAGGAGAGTAAACGATGTTTACATTAAAAGAAGTAACGTACAACGAAATATTACATATTAAAGAACTACATATTCCTGGTGAAAAAATAACGTGTATCGTTGGGGAAAGTGGGAGTGGGAAAAGCACTGCTGTGAAACTCCTAAATAATCTTATTTCAAGTGATGCTGGTAGTATCGAATATAAAAATAAACCTATACATACGTTCGATACAATTGACTTGAGACGTGAGGTCGTAATGGTGCCTCAAACCCCAATTATTTTTGATGGTACAGTGAAGGAGAACCTCCTTATTGGGTTGCAATTTTCGGAAAAGCCGTTTGTAGAGGATGAAAAGCTACATGCTGTCCTTGAAACGGTACATTTAAAGAAAAGCTTAGAAGAGTCTGCAGATCAATTATCAGGAGGAGAAAAACAGCGCCTGTCTCTTGGACGAGTATTAATTATGGAACCAGAAGTGTATATTTTTGATGAACCCACATCTGCATTAGATGAAGCAACAGAGGATCGGGTAATGGGGAATATCATAAAAGAAATAAAAGGAAATCAGAAAACGGCGATCATAATTACTCATTCCAAAAAGGTTGCACAAACATACGGAGACCTTATCGTTGAAATAAAGAATGGACAAATTGTTGAAACGAAGGAGATAAGCAATCATGGATGAGATAATGGAGCTTGGACTCTGGCAGATGGTTGCTGCGTATTTATTCATTGTTGTTTTATATATTATTTTAAAGTTAAGAGGAATTGAAAGGGAAAAGGAATTATTAATTTCAACACTACGCATGACGTTGCAGCTCGTGTTCGTAGGGTATTTATTAGCGTACCTTTTTGAAAATAATCACGTGTTATGGATACTGTTAATCATAGTGGTGATGCAATTATTTGCTATACAGAATATCTTTAAAAGAGTGAAGCACCCTTTAGGAAGAAAGTTAAAACAAATTATTATTCTATCGATGATAGCAGGGACGTTAGCCAGTATATTTTATTTTATTATCGTCGTTGTTCAAGTGACACCATGGTATGAAGCAAGATACTTTATTCCCATCGCGGGTATGATGATAGGCAACTCCATGACTGGCGTCGCATTAGGAGTTCAACGACTAGTAGAGGGTATGCATGACCAAAGAAATCATATTGAAGGAGCACTCATGCTTGGAGCAACGCCAAAAGTGGCATCCAAAAAAATAGTTAATCAAGCTTTTGATGCAGCAATTTTGCCAACGATAAATTCCATGGTAGGAATGGGTATTGTATTTTTACCAGGTATGATGACGGGGCAAATATTAGCTGGATTGTCTCCTGTTACGGCAATTCAATACCAAATTGCAATAATGTTAGGGATTGTGGGCTGTGTTTCAATAACCGTAATTATGTTTGTACAGCTAGGTTATAAGGCATTCTTTAATGAAAAATCGCAATTTAGAAATCTTTAGGGACGGTTCTTGTGAATCTTTCGTTTAACGAAACGAAAGATTCAGTTTAATCATTCCAAAATGACAAAGTATGAACCAAACGAATGAAATACTTACTGCTGCTAGTATATCAGAAGGGAAGTGCTCTCCTAGAATGACCCTACTAGCTGAAACGCCTATAATAATGAAGATACAAATAAAATAGAATAGTATTTTCCATCCTGGTTTTTTCACATAAAGGTATGTAAGGTAAATAAAAAAGGAAAACAGTAAGACTGTACGCATCGTATGCCCACTTGGAAAGCTATAGGAGGCTAATTCAAAGGAATAGCCAAACACTTCAATGTTACTCATTTCACCAGGACGTTCCCGCTGAAAACCTATTTTTAATAATAGGTTAAATACGATCCCACCAACAATAAGGACGATTAAATAGATACTATGGAACCAATCCTTTTTGATGATTAAAAAGCCAGTCATGGCAATGGTTAACAAGACAATTGTTTCTCCTGATCCAATTTTCGTAATCCAACTCATGAATTCTATTAATAGGGGAGAAATGCTTGCACTAACCCATGTCATAACAAGATCATCTAGTGTAAATCCATCGTTAAAGAGGGATAAAAAGGTAATGGAAAAGAAAATCAATAAACAAATGAACATTAAAACAAGTAATCGTTTATTCGTCATATCTTTGAAACCACGCTTTCATAAAAACTTAAGTTTTCATCATAGCATAAATGGTATATTTACTCCATTCCCGTTTTTAAGATGAAACGCCTAAAGCATTAGATTCAACTTTAGGCGTTCTTAGCTTTATTACCGAATTAAATAGGCAATTCCATCAGGATGAATACCTACGTCAATCCGACTGTCCTCTTTCAATGTAGTCATATTAATTATAGAAATATCGTTCGTTTTGTTGTTTGCTACGTAGGCGAAAGAGCCAGAGACATTAAAGACAATTCCACCTGCCCATACACCAACAGGAAGTCGTTTAATTTCCCAAGGACGTACTTGTCCATTTATTTTTTGCTCCGTTTCGATAATAGACACGTCACCAGATTCACGGTTAGCAATTAATGCGTATTTTCCATCTGGAGAAAAGACAAGACGAACAGGGACACCACCAACTCGACGCTTATGAAGTACTTCGTATGTTTCTCTATCAATAACAAAAAGGGTATCATCCTCCTGATTTGCTACATAAAGATGTGCACCGTTTGGATGAACAGCAACCCCTTCTGGACCAGGTCCAACTGGGAAATGAGTAACGATTTCCTCTTTTCCTACATCCATAACTGTAATATTGTTACTTCCGATATTAGGAATGTATACTGTCTTCCCATCTGGGGAAAAGGAAATCATGTGAGAATATTTTTGGTTTGTTGGAATTACTTTTTCAATTTCATCTGTCTCTGTGTTTATAATAAACACTTTCTCACTATATGTAGAGGCTAAATATAGCTTTTCTCCGTCCTTTGTAATTCCAACACCATGTGGAAAACTGAAGTCTGGGTGCTCTAACCTTTTTACAATTTCAAACGTATCATTGTCAATGATATCCACCTTATTCCCTAAGGAGCAGGCAACGTATGTTTTTTTTCCGTCAGGAGTGACAACAACCTCATGGGGGTTATGATCTGTTTCTATAGTTTTTTCAACTTTATTCGTTTCTAGATTAACAATAGATATGGTATCTTCGTCCTTATTTAACACGATAAGATATTCAGCCATGTTTTTCTCTCCCTTTAAAAATAGTATAACGTATTCTAACATAGATATTTCGGTTCATGAAATAATTGGACGGTTCACGTGAACTGCCTCTATGAAAGTTTTCTAATAAAACATTTTTTGTTTATAATAACAAATGGTAAAATGATTGTAGTATAAATAGATGTTTATATGTGGTTTTATTTTGAAGGAGGATTATGAATGGATATATTTAAAGATAGCCCTGCCCATTTTATGACGCGGTTAGCGGCTATTACGATTGACTATGGAATATTTTTTGTACTACTTTTTATTTTTAGTCCAATTTTACCAACTCCGTTAGCGATTATTTTATTTTTCACCCTATCTTGTATGTATTTTATAGTTTTACCATTAGCATGGGATGGCTACACGGTAGGGAAGCGAGTTGCTGGTATTAGAGTAGCTCATTTAGATGGCAGAGAATTAACAATAAAAGAATTGTTCCTTCGTCAAGTGATTGGAGGCATCATATATATAGGAACTGCTGGTATTTTAACCCTTGTAAGCGGCTATATGGTCCTAAAAAGAGATGACAAGCGTTCCATACATGACAAAATTTCTTCCACTTTTGTTACAAATAATTCCCCAGAGGAAGATGGGTTAAAATAATATTTCCTATTGTAAACCGGAATTGACTAGGGCAATGAGTAGCCCTCATTTCCGGTTTTCTTTACAACATTTTGACAACGATATAGAAGTGTAAAGATCATCATTCCATGTAAAAGTAGGGAGATAGTAAAGTGAAGGTTCTCATTGGAGTAGATCATGAATTGTTAAGGAATGGATTGATTCAACTATTAAAAGATATACAGCCAATTGAGTATATGGTTTTAGCTTCAACAACAGAGGAATATATCCAAGCACTTCGTAAGTATCGCTTTGAATTAGCTGTTGTTGATACGGACTTACCAGGTGCTGGAGGCTTAAAAAATATATTCTCAGTACAAGAAATATTACCGTATCCTCCTAAACGAGTATTTATGTTTAATGAACCAGTTCCAGAATTAGAAGAACAATTTACCAATAAAAAAGTTGAAGGAATCTTTCACGAACGAATGACGTTAGACGAACTGATGATATTTTTTCAAAATATATTAAATGGAGAAAGAGTGTATAGTAAGCCTCACAAAACAGAACATTTTCACTTCTCAAATCAATATTTAAAGGAACACCTATCAAAACGAGAAGAAGAAGTATTTTATATGAAGATTCGTGGGTACACTGTGAAGGACACTGCAGAGCTTTTGAAAATATCTCCTAAGACTGTTGAAAACCATCGACGGAACATACGTAAAAAGCTCGATATTCAAAAAAATAGTGAATGGTATGAATGGGGAAAACGACTTGGAGCCATTTAAGAAAAATATATGTCATTAAATCTTCACGAAGCTACCATACAAAAAGCATTTTTATGAAGTAAAATATAAATAGCATAAACACTACCTATACAGTGTTTTCCTCAAAAGCCCTTTGGAAGTTAAACTATATTAATCACTATTGATTCTTAAGTTAGGAGACGGTGAAAAGCTTATGAAGCAACTGAAGGAAATCAATCGTGCACAAAAAAACAACATGTATTCCCTTGTACTTATGTCCTTCATGCTTGGTATTGTCATAGTAGCGCAAGCGTATTTTATCGTAGAAATAGTAGATAGAGTTTTTTTACAGGACACTTCATTTTCCGCTGTCATTCCGTATCTAGGAGGGCTGTTACTAGTATTAGCTGCAAGATCGCTGGTTACTTATGTGAATGGTCGAACAGGTGTAAAAATGGCTGCGAAAGTGAAAGGGGATTTTCGGAAAAAGCTTCTTAGTAAATATAAGAGAAATCCTGTACAGGCTTCTTTAAAAGGCCAGTCAGGGGAAAAAGTAAGTATTATGATGGATGCAGTGGACGAAATTGATAGTTATTTTAGTAAATACTATCCGCAAATGATACAAACCACGATAGTACCTATACTGATCTTAATTGCAGTATTTTCTCAAAACTGGGTTTCTGGACTTATTATGTTAATTACTGCACCCTTTATCCCTATTTTTATGATCATTATCGGTAAATCAACTCAGAAAAAATCGGAAGAGCAGCTGGAAAAGCTAGCGGCTTTTTCTGGTAGGTTTTTAGATATATTACAGGGATTGACTACCTTAAAGTTATTTGGAAGAGCAAAGGAACAACGTGATGCTATTAAACAAAGTAGTCTAGATTACAGGGATGCAACCATGACTGTTTTAAAGATTGCTTTTGTGTCCTCCTTAATGCTTGAATTTATCTCCATGCTTAGTATTGGGCTTATTGCCTTAGAGGTTGGGTTACGCTTGGTCATATATGAACAGCTGTCTTTTTTTACAGCTTTCTTCGTTTTAATCTTAGCACCGGAATTTTATAATTCCTTAAAGGAGTTAGGAAGTGCTTTTCATGCAGGTCGTGGAAGTATGGGTGCTGCAAAAAAGGTAATAGAAGAATTAGAAATGACGGAACAGCCTGTACAATGGGGCGAAAGAAGGTTAGAAATTAATAGCCCTCCAACAATAAAATTAGAAAATGTTTCTTTTAGTTATAGTGAGGGGAAATTTGCATTAAATAATATTAATCTAGAAATCCCTCCTCATAGTGAAGTTGCTCTTGTAGGGCGAAGTGGATCAGGGAAATCTACCCTTTTAAATGTTATATCTGGAATAGTGTCCCCAACAGAGGGACGAATTTCAGTTCAAAATCAATCTCTATTTGATTATAAAGAAAAGGACTGGTTTGATCATATAAGCTATATCTCTCAAAATCCTTATCTTTTTTCTGGAACGATAGAAGAAAATATTGCTATTGGTGGAAGAGGAATAACAACGATAGAGGAAATTCAACAGGCCGCTAAAAAAGCAGGAATCAATGAGATGATAAAAAGTCTTGAAGAAGGCTTTGATACGATGGTGGGGGAAGGTGGACGAGGCTTATCAGGTGGAGAGAAGCAGCGTGTAGCTTTAGCGAGAGCCTTTTTAAAAAAGCCAACCATTATATTATTTGATGAACCTACTGTAGGATTAGATTTACAAACGGAAAGGATATTACAGCAGTCCATAAAGGAATTGGGCAAATCGGCAACGATCATTACAGTTGCCCATCGTCTTCATACAATTAAAAATGCCGATAAAATACTCTTTTTAGAAGATGGTAAACTTCTTGCTGCTGGAACCCACAAGGAACTGCTTGCCTCCGTACGAGAATATGAACAAATGGTTACTGTTCAACAAGGGGGCGAAACAGGATGAAGGATTTAAAGATCGTAGTAAATTTGATGTTTAGAGAAAAGAAAGATGTTTTTTATTCCATTTTGTTTGGATTTCTAGCTGGTATTGGAGCAGTAAGCTTATTTGCTAATAGTGGCTACTTAATATCAAAGGCTGCTATCATGCCACCGTTGTATGTACTCACGATTAGTATCGCTTTACTAAAGCTGTTCAGTGTAACGAGAGCTGTTAGTAGATATGGAGAACGTTATTTCTCTCACCGTGCAACCTTTACGAAACTGAGTAATTTGAGACAGTACTTTTTTGAAAAATTAGAGCCGCTAGCTCCACAAATATTTCAGAAATATCGAAGCGGGGACCTACTATCAAGGATAGTTGGAGATGTTGAAAGTCTACAAAATTTCTTTCTAAGGGTGTATTATCCTCCTATTGTTATGGTTATTGTATTCTTAGCTACCATTGCATTTACTGCCTTTTTCTCTATCGCAGTGGCAATAGCCCTTGTTTTAGGTCTTATTATCACAGGTTTTTTAGTTCCGTTATGGTTTTCTTTGAAACGAAAGGAAATTGATAATCAATTAAGAGAATCTCGTGGAACAGTTTCAACTGAAGCGATAGAATTTTTCTATGGATTTAGAGATCTAAAGTTATACTATCGCCTCGATGAACAAGCGAACAATTTAGTCAATGCATCTGCTACCTATGTTAATGAACAAAGGAAGGTGGCAGGAAATGAATTATATAACCAGTCGGTGAATCAACTGATTTCTCTTATTGTTTCTTGGATAGTTTTAGGGATGGGAGCATACTTTGTTGCGGAAGGCCAACTAGATGGTGTTTTTCTAGCTATGCTTGTTATGGTTTCTTTAACAGTATTTGAAAATTCAACACCTATGGCAGCATTTCCAGGATATTATCATGATAGTCGACGTGCGGCGAATCGTCTTTTTTCTGTCGTTGAGAAGGAGGAAGAGAATTCATGGGAAGAAAAACTGGAAATAGAAGAAGTGAACATAAATAGGCCACCAACTATTGAGCTACAAAATGTAAACTTCTCTTTCCCTTATGAAGATCGTCTAGCACTAAAAGATATTAATCTTCATTTACAAAGTGGTTCTAAAACTGCCATTGTTGGTCCTAGTGGATCAGGAAAATCCACTCTATTAATGCTTTTATTAAAAGTATTTTCTCGGAATGAAGGAGAAGTAAAGCTGTGGAACAAATCAATAGGAAAGCTTATGGATGAGGATATTTGGAACGGGACAAACATAGCCCTTCAAAGTAATCATTTCTTCTACGGAACAATTAGAGATAATTTACGAATTGCTAAGGATGGACTATCAGATGATGAAATGAAAGCAGTACTAAATAAAGTGAAACTCCAGCAATTTTCCTTGTCTGACCCTGTATTAGAGAAGGGAGAAAACCTATCTGGTGGTGAAAAACAGCGGCTTGCAATTGCGAGGGCGATGTTAAAAGGTTCCCATTTATGGTTGTTGGATGAACCAACCTCCTCTGTGGACATACTGACAGAAAGTCATATTTATAAGGAACTAATGAAACAAGGAGAAAATGACACAATGATTTTTGTAAGTCATCGGTTAACTGGATTGGAAAAGATGGATCAAATTATTGTGATGGAGAACGGTACAATTATTGAAACAGGTTCTTACGATGAATTGATGAATAAGAAAGGGTATTTCTATAAAATGAAAGAAATTGAGAAGGACGTATTTTTGTAAATAAAGTCAAGTTTGAGTATCATTCGACAGATAATAAAATACGTTATGTCAGAAAACTTCGTTAGTTACATAGCTAACGAAGTTTTTTTATGTTTTCTTCATTTTTTTTGAAAAAAGTTATTATGAGATTTGTTGATAAAAGACAGATTCCATTGTTATTTATCAATAGATTCGATTGAAATGATAATACTTAGACAAAATGAACAAGCCTTCATAAAGTCTATGCCGATTTGTATCTACATATGAAAGAATTTGATTAACGGTTTTCTAAATTTCGCTATTTCCCTTATGCTACAATGTAGCCAATTAGGTGGACAAACCATTTATAAAAGGAGATGTTGTAATTGATGTTTGCAATTGAAGGAAGAAATACACAGAAAGAAAACTTCATCGTACAAAATATAATTATTAGTCTAGTGATGGCATATGTTTTGTTTAACCTATTAAATATGTACGTTTTAAATGGAGGGTTTCATCCTACTGATGCGTTTGTTAAACCATTTATTTTATTTCCTCTCTTCTTCTTATTAATAACAGTATTATCAAAACTTGCTCCATATGCATGGAATATGATAAAAGTGATAAGTTATTTTACGGCTGAGAAGTGGAGAGCTCATGCGGTAGTTTATTTCCTTCTATTAGGGACATTAATCACATACGTTTTTTACACTTTCATGAATATTCATATTTGGTCTATTACCTTTAACCCTATTGATTTTATACTGAAGCCATTCATGATCGTGCCAATTTCACTATTGTTGTTAAAAATAGTATCATCGTCCATTAATCATTTGATAACACTGCCTTTGTTTAAGCCAGTGGACATTGCTCCAAAACTAACTGGTAGGAGCTTACTAATAAGAAATAAAATGAAGGAAGGTGAGAGTAACTATATATCTGAAATCATACGTTTAAAAGGGAGGGAACAGCTATTATCTACTAGGAACAGAAAATCGGTGATAAAAAATATATCTATCACCTTTTATATACATTTTAGTAATGAGAAAAGGATGATCAATTTAATAGGAAAGGGCGTTGTAAGTATTCGGGGGCCTACGCATATGTCTTCACTTCTGGGTGTGAAGACACATGGCAAGCTACTTGACTCAGTTCTATACTTTACACATGCTGAAATTGTGAATTAGTTTAAGTTATTCCCAGCTTGATCTAGTACATCATTCGTTTCTTCTTGTTCAGCCTCCGTTACAAAAGCAGGTGGCTTTCCTTTTGTTGCCCAAATAAATACAATAATAATACATGCAACCATCGTTAACGGTGGTGCAATCATGATAAGAAACCAAGTTAGACTCATAATCTGTTTGCATCCCCCTTATAATACTTTAGATTTTTTACCTTCAACATAATCTGCGTCAAATAAAAATAGCTTCATGAGTAAGTACAAAGAAGGAATTAATAATAATAATCCTGCAATGAAAGCTATAATTAAAGCTGTAGCCATTGTTTCATTTGTAAATCCATCGTATATGGTCAAATATGGATAGAGTAAATATGGGAAATGACTGATTCCGTATCCAAAAAATGCAGTGAAGTACTGAATCATCACTAAAATAAATGCAGTTCCATAGTTTCGTTTTTTCCAAATGAAATATGTTGCAATGGCAAATGAAAGAAAGGAAATCCCAAACATCCACCAAAGCTCTACCATATTTTGAAAGTGCTCAGGGTTTCGTTTATTCAATAGAAAGAATACAACAATTCCCATTGTAATAGCAGGGAACGACCATATTAATGCATACTTTCTTAGCAAGTTTAATGCGTTCGTATCCTTTGCCCGTGATGCATAATAAGTTAAAAAGCTTGCTGATATAAACAACACACTAACAACGGCTAGGATTACAACTCCCCACGAGTAAAGGCTACCAAATAATTCTCCATATAACAGCTGAACATTCCCATTATCAATTCGGACATATCCACCTTCAGATATGGTTAAAACCGTCGTTAGTGAAGCTGGAATTAATAATCCAGTAGCCCCATAAAGAAAGGAGTACCATTTGCTTTCCTTTGCACCATAAGTAGCGAAGGCATAGTAGGAGCCTCGAATAGCCAGTAGAATAATAGCTACACTACCTGGAACGAGAAGGGCAGTTCCATAATAATAAGCTGTATCTGGAAAGAAACCAATGATTCCAATTATGAAAAAAACGAGAAATACATTTGTTACTTCCCAAACAGGGGATAGATAACGTTGAATAATGTTGTGAATAATATGGTTCTTTTTCCTTTGCTTCGTATAGTAGCTAAAGAACCCAGCCCCAAAATCTACGGACGCTACAATTAAGTAACCATATAAAAATGTCCAAAGGACGGTAATACCTACAACCTCATAACTCATCTATTTTTTCCTCCCTTCTTAATTGGCTTCCTGTTTTGAATGGTGAACAATTCCTCGTTCCTCTAACTCATGCTCTACAGAATTATTTTTGAACATTCTTCGTAGTACAACGACACAGGTTATACCTAATACGGTGTACAGAATAATAAATACAAGTAACATAATATCAACATGCTGCGACGTTGTGGCTGCTTCAGAAACAGTCATAATGCCATTTAAAATCCAAGGCTGACGACCCACCTCTGCAAAAAACCACCCTGATTGAATCGCTAACATAGATAGAGGTCCACCAGCAAAGACAGCCCAAAGTAATGGTCGACTAAAAGCATTCCAATTCTTCTTCCAATTGAAGAAAACAAAAATCATGGAGACTAAAGCTAGGTACATTCCGATAAATACCATTAAATCGAACATGTAATGTATCCATAATGGTGGAAGTTCATCTGCTGGAAAATCATTCAGTCCTGTTACAACTGTATCTGTTGAACCTCCAGCTAAAATACTAAGTGCATATGGAATTTCTAAAGCAAACCTCACTTCATTATCCTCAGTTAGAATTCCTCCTAAGATTAATGGAGCTTCACTTTCTGTTTCAAAATGCCATTCAGCAGCAGCTAATTTTTCAGGTTGATACTCATGTAAATACTTTCCTGATAAGTCCCCGATTACAGCAGTTCCAATAGCAAAGATAGCCCCTGTTACCATTGTTAAATGGAGTGCTTTTTTATGATAAACGTGATTTTTTCCTTTTAAAATGTTTAATGCAGCTATAGCACCTAAAATGAAGGCAGCTGTTAAGTAACAAGTGATTATGACGTGTGAAATTTTAGTTGGTGTTGCAGGGTTAAACATGGCTGCAAGAGGACTAACATTTGTTAGTACACCGTCTACAATTTCAAAGCCTTGTGGTGCATTCATAAAAGAATTTACCGTT
This sequence comes from Evansella sp. AB-P1, assembly GCF_029688925.1. Taxonomy (GTDB): domain Bacteria; phylum Bacillota; class Bacilli; order Bacillales; family Salisediminibacteriaceae; genus Evansella. The sequence continues at coordinate 93,875 of NZ_JARUKY010000009.1, read as the reverse complement.
GTAATGAAAAATGCACTAGCAGTTGCTCCAATGACAATGGGAATTACTAATAGGAAGTGCTTCATTTTACTTTTAAAACGATCCCAAGTATAAAGGTAGATTCCTAAGAAAATAGCTTCAAAGAAAAATGCAAATGTTTCCATAAACATTGGTAAACCTATCGTATGACCGGCGGCTCTCATAAAGTTTGGCCATAAAAGGCTTAATTGTAATACGATAGCTGTACCTGTTACAACACCAACGGCAACAGTAACGATGAACCCTCTGGCCCAACGTCTTGCCATGAGTGTATAATGTGGATCATTCCGCTTAATACCCATCCATTCAGCAATGGCTATCATTAGTGGAATACCAACACCGAGAGTTGCAAAAATAACATGAAAGGCTAATGTTAAAGTGGTTAAGATACGACTATACAACACCGGATCGTATTCAAACATACAATAGTACACTCCTGTCTCTATAAATTAATAGTTTAGTAAACAAGCTCCATGAAAGCGGGTTTCTAACTTACTTTGCTCATTATTTAACACTATTTATATAGTAATAATTAATCGGGTAAAGGTTTATGGGTGATATCCCTCATATTTGTGTGAAATTGTGAGCATTTAATGAACGGGATGTGACAATATTGTGAAGTGATGGGGAGGGAAAAAAATTATAAATTTCAGGAAGCACTAATGCTCCTGCAAAAGGGAAAGAGCAGAATTGCAGGCTTATAGAGGTACGTCAATGAACCTGCAAAAGGGAAAGAGCAGAATTGCAGGCTTATAGAGGTACGTCAATGAACCTGCAAAAGGGAAAAGTAGGTTTGCAGTCGTATAGGAGTCGTGCCATGAGCCTGCAAAAGGGAAAAGCAGGTTTGCAGTCGTATAGGAGTCACGCCGTGAGCCTGCAAAAGGGAAAAGCAAGTTTGCAGTCGTATAGGAGTCACGCAATGAGCCTGCAAAAGGAAAAAAGTAGGTTTGCAGGCATATAGGAGTCACGCAATGAGCCTGCAAAAGGGAAAAAGTAGGTTTGCAGGCATATAGGAGTCACGCCATGAGCCTGCAAAAGGGAAAAGCAGGTTTGCAGTCGTATAGGAGTCACGCCATGAGCCTACAAAAGGAAAAAGTAGGTATGCGGTAATATAGATTCTATATTCCTTTAAAGGCTAAAGAATTTTATTTGCTAGGTTTAAGCAGGAATTCAGAGCTGAAGAAAGCCGTAGGAACAGCAAATGCTTGGTCCAATTGTTTTTGCGAAAGAGAAAAAGAAGATTTACAGGCATATTGAAGTTCGTCAATATATCAAAACAAATAAAGAAGGAATGGGTTTCCACTGCCATTCCTTCTATTACGGAAATTCATAAAATTTTTTATCAGGTGTCTAGTAGTATGGACGATGACATTCCACCTACCGTTTCCTACCGCCCTCCCAGCAACGAAAGCTGGATTTGGAGTCACCATACACATACATAACTTAGTAGATTTAGTTTTTATTAGTAATAGTATGATAATGCTCCGTTATTTCGGGGACGTTCATCCACCAAATGTCACCAGCCCCAGGGCCGTTTGAATCTGTTTGATTAGGAAGAAAGGTTACGAGAACAAGGAACACAGCTAGACATAGAAAAAATATAAGTTTCTTTTTCATTTTTATAGCTCCTTAAAATGGCAGAGTGAAAAATGTTCCACTAAAGAAAATCCATGCTGCTATTAACGTTAAAATAATGTTCAGTAACTGCCCAGTAATATAGAGAATAATAGGTTTTCCACCTTGAACGCCTTTAGCTAATTCTTTAAAGTTAGATTCTAGTCCAATACTTACAAAGGCAAGCGTGAAGAATAAGTTTCTATACCCATCAATCGTAGGTAAGGTAGCTTCAACAGTTGCTGTAGGGAGTAAGAATGAAAAGATAAGAGAGGCACCGATGAAACCTAATATAAACTTAGGCATACGATTCCATATTTCTTTTCCAGTTACTTTTTTCTTAGCTCCTCCAGGTGTTGAAGATTGATTACTGCGACTAACAAAAAATATAGCAATCCCCACTGCAACGAAGCCAATAAGAATGTTTTGGACCATTTTAATGACAGAGGCAACCTCCATGGCATTCTCCCCTAACAAAGAACCTGCAGCTACAACTGCTCCTGTTGCATCAATTGTGCCCCCAAGCCAAGCTCCCCCAACAATTGGATCGATTCCAAATAAAGAAACAAGTGCTGGCATACCAAGCATCATAAGAATGGTGAAAATAAGTGTAATGGAAATAGCTAAAGTAATCTCTTCTTTTTTCGCTTTAGCTGCGGTACCTGAAGCAATAGCAGCAGAAACACCACAAACTGCTGTAGCTGAAGAAATCGTTACAGCTAATTCACGTTGATTATGCATCTTCAGCACACGTTGAGAAAATAAGTACATCAAGATAATGACAATCGGAGTTACGATCCATGCTACCCCAACACCTAACATCCCTAATGCTAACATTCTATCAAATAGAATCGATGCCCCTAATAGTACAAGCCCCGTTTTTATGTAAAGCTCTGTGTGTAAAGCTCCTTTTAAAAATGCAGGTGTTTTGAAAACATTACTTATTACTAATCCAATGACTAATGCCCATATGACGTCATTAAATCCATAGTGTCGTAAAGGTCCATACTGACCAAGGACGTAAGCAGCAAGCATTAAGCCAAAAAGAGCAGGGAAAGCTAACAAAAATTTTTTATCACTTTTACCTTTTAAAAAAGATGTTGCAATTCCGAAAATAAGCATGGCAATTACTCCAGTGACTACTATTCCAAGCATTCTGTCTGGAGGAATAGATTGAAGGATGCTTTCACTACCCTCTGTTCCCCATCTCACTGGTAATGTTGCAGCAGGGAATAGTGATAATAAAACGAATGCAATTATTCCAAAGCCAAGCCAAACTGCCCACCAATCCTCTGTATTTAACAGGCTTTTTTTCTTCGGTGATTTCGTTAATTCATTTGTATGTGGAAGTTCTTTTTCTTGTAATGCCATCTTTCTCTCTCCTTTTTTATGTTTATAAAACAAATAAGTTAACTCGGAATTAAATAATAAAAAATGTACTAGTTTAACGAAAGAATAATAATAAATGCATTGTTAATTTACCTTTTAATATTATTCCGATAAAACCAACCTGTCAAGTATATTTTAAAGTGTATAAAAAAGAACGTTTATAAAAAATAAAGTAAATATATTGACTTAAATAAATAATTAATATATAGTTTATTACATAAAGTAAGTAACGGTTAATTTATAAGTAAAACCCTTATAGGGAAATAAACATGTGGAGGTAATGATAAATGACAACTTTTCATTTAGACAAAGTACACAGTGGTGTTGGGTTTCAAGTGAAACATATGATGATTGCTAAGGCAAAGGGTGAATTTAAAGATTTTGATGTTCAAATTGTAGGAGATATGAATAACCTCGAAGGATTAAAAGTAGATGTAACTGTTGATGCGACATCTATCGATACAAACAATGAAGATCGTGATGGGCATTTACGTTCAGCTGATTTTTTTGACGTAGAAAACTATCAAACTATCAAAATTGTTAGTGAGTCCATTAAGAAAGTTTCAGAAGGTGAATACGAATTAACTGCAAATGTGACGATTAAAGACGTAACAAAGACAGAGAAGTTCACCGTAGAGTATAATGGTATGTCGAAAAACCCAATGGATGGAAGTACAGTTACTGGATTTGATGTAGAAGGAAAGATAAATCGTGAAGACTATGGTTTAACATGGAATGCTCCTCTTGAAACTGGAGGAGTATTAGTAGGAAAAGAAGTGAAGCTTATAGCAAACTTTGAATTTATTGTTGAATAAAAATAGAGTAGATAAAAACACCCATAATAATGATGAAGATAAACCGAAGCCATAACATTGTGGCTTTGGTTTTTTATTATTAAATAATGACGAAATCATTATTGACAATATTTGTTTATTTTTATATGATTGATGTGTATTAATTGGTGTAGTACACATAGGTGTATTTACCTATAATAATTGAAAACGGAGTTAAAAATAACATAGGTGGTTAGTTAAATGAATGTAGATAAAAGCACACAAGTATCAGACTGGTACGTGGAGCATGGGTTAGTTATAAATAACTATATTAATAGGATGATATGTGATTATCATGAAGCAGAGGATCTAACACAAGAAACATTCATTAGAGCCTATCGCTTCTTTGACTCATATAATAATGCAGCAAATGCAAAAACGTGGTTATTTCGAATTGCTCATAATGTTACGGTTGACTACATAAGAAAGAAGAAGCCTTTAACAATGATGGACGATAATGTTGAGGATGAACGAGATGATAAAAACCTCTTGCCACAAGAAATTGTAGAACGGAAAGAAGAGTCTAGTCAGTTATATACATGTATTAATAATTTAAAGCCATCTTATCGTGATGTTATTGTGGAACGAAAACTAAATGAATGCACCATTAAGGAAACATGTGATAAGCTCCATTGGTCGGAAGGAAAAGTGAAATCCACACTCCATCGTGCTATACCTGTCCTAATGGAACGAATGAAAAAGGATGAATTTACTGATTGGCAGAAAACGGTGTAATTTAAAATATATTTTTGAAACTTATTCATAAATGAAGGCGTCTCATTTTTGAAATTAACATTGTTTTCAATTCTCATAAGGTGATATTTTTCATGAGAAATAAAAAAACGGTAGTTATGACTAAAAATGAGAAAAGGATGATTGAAGTGAATGGAAAAAAATTATTAGTATCATCTCTAGTAGTAGGAGTATTCTTTGTTGGAGGATTACAAGGTCAAACCGTCCATGGTGAAAAGGATAACATGGTTGACCAGTCAACTAGACAAGTGCTTGATCAAGAGAAAGTAAAGGTTGTTGAAGTTGCTCCAAGTGAAGGAGAGGCAGAAAGAACTTTGATGGACACAGGTGAAGAAGCTCCTGATGATATGGATGACTTTACTAGACAAATTCTTGAATGGGAGAAGGAAGGTATAGACCCTAATCATACAGAGGTGATTGAAAATGTAAGAAATTACATTTCTAAAAACATTCCGAAAGAGATATATTCAAGCCTGCATATCGATCGGGAAGAAAATGAATTAGGTACCATTGTTCTATCCTTTACGGAACCAATCGAAGCAACTCATGAGGAAGCGTTGAAGGAATTAGTAGTAGATCCAGCTGAACTGACTATTCGCCTTGTGGATTTTTCTGAGAAAGAGTTAATGGAAAAGCAAATGGAAATAGACTTAAATGAGTTTTCAGATCAAGGGCTGAATATCTACTTTACATCAGTAAATGTATTCGAAAATAAGGTGGAGGTAGGTATTTCTCCATTCAATGAAGAAAATATCCAATTAATATATGAACGATATGGAAGTGAAATGCTACACGTTATTGAAGGGCATCAAGCAAGATTAATGATCGAGGATGATACAGCAGATTCTATCCAGGAGGATACTTTGTTAATGGTAGAGGAAGTTACAACAACATCTGATGAGACTGGGGCGACTCTGTTAAAATCAGATGAGGAAAAGGAACAAAATGTCTTCCAACGAATCTTTCAATCTATAAGGGATTGGTTTTCAAGCTTGTTTTAAATTATGTACTTTCTGTTAAAAAGCTATGTTGATTTTAATAAAAGTGGGAGGGTGAACGAAGAAGATCGTTCACCCTTTTTTTTTATGTATAAATGAATCAAAATAAGAAATAATATCCAAAGCATTACATATTATTTTTGAATAAAGGAGACGAAACGTCAATGTCTAACATTAATGTAGCGGTCATTTATTACAGTTCAACAGGGACGAACTATCAATTAGCGCAGTGGGCGAAGGAAGGGGCACAGGAGCTTGGAGCCGCTGTAAAAGTATTAAAGGTTCCAGAGCTTGCACCACAGGAAGCGATAGATCAAAACCCAGCTTGGAAAAAGCATATGGAAGAGACAAAGGATGTACCAGAAGTAACTTTAGATGATTTAGAGTGGGCTGATGCTATTATCTTTAGTACGCCAACACGTTTTGGTAACATACCAGGGCAAATGAAGCAGTTTTTAGATACGACGGGTGGTTTATGGTTTAATGGGAAATTAGCTAATAAAGCAGTAAGTGCAATGTCATCAGCTTCTAATCCCCACGGTGGACAGGAAGCAACGATCTTGGCTCTCTATAATACCATGTATCATTGGGGAGCAATTGTGGCAGCTCCTGGGTATACTGACCCTATTATTTTTAGTTCAGGGGGTAACCCTTATGGAACAAGCGTTACTGTAGATCAAGAGGGGAATATGCAGGAAGACGTGCAAGCTGCTGTAAAACATCAAGCAAAACGTACAATAGAAGTTGCTGAGTGGATACAGAAAGGAACAAAGTAAAGTCCAATAAGTTCAATTTTAACCTATATCCAAAATATTTTAATTTACCTATGATTGTATAATGGCTCGGGAACAGTCAAGTTCTCCGAGCCATTACTTGTTGGGATGAAGTTGGAGGAAAATGTTGTTTCTGGTTATGTAGCAGAATTTGCAGCATTAGGATAAGTTGAAATCCTTTGTCATCTTTTTCTCCATTTCTATTAGTATTTACCGATTCTTTTAAAAATAGCAATATAGGAAAAGATAATCGTTAGTGGAATTGTTATTATGGGAGTATCCTAAGTAACTCTTTCTGGAACGGGGGCTTTACATGAACTATGTTCAACTAATTCAAGAAACATTAGACTATATTGATGAAAAAATTATTACCCCACCTGTTGGAGACGACGATTTCGTTGCTTCCATACAAGGTACTTGGAAATATATTTTGGAAGAGTGGTTTCCTAGTTCCGGATATGAAATTGATGACACGAAGCTAGACTTTGAGTTTTATGATGAACGCTGCCACCCTTGGGAATTTGATAAATTTTCAATGGAAATTCACGTCCCTATCAAAAAAAGTATCCTCTAAAGAATAATAACTGGGAAACTAATTATCCTCCCAACTTCTAGTCTAATATAGAAATTGGGAAATTTATGATCTGACCTATATAAGGAAGCATGGGAACCGCCCCTGCTTCCTTATGTTCAGGATGTCAGTTTATCCCCTCTTATTATTCATTATTGTTACTTTCAAATATTTCTATAGCCTCTTCATACATATCTACAATCATGTCGTATGTTGCATAGCCCATTTTTCGTACAGCAATTCTACCATCTGGGTCTATAATAAAAGTGGAAGGTAAAAATTGAATTCTAAATTGCTCTTCAACTAATCCCTCACGATCCATAGCCAAATCATATGGGATACTAAGCTCTTCAATAAACGTATTTATTCTTGTTTCACTCGTCTCGGTATTAGTCATATTTATACCTAGTACTTGAACATTTTCATCTAAATAGTTTTCATGAAAATCAATTAAATAAGGGATCTCGTCACGACAAGGTGCACACCATGAGGCCCATGCATTTAAAATAACAAAATCACCCTTATAATCAGAGATGTGAAGATCTTCTCGATCACCCCAAGCCTCCAATGGAAGTGCCGGTGCCATCATGCCAGGGTAACCACCAATTTCTTCAGATTCCGAATAAGTGAAATCTTCCTCTGGACTTCGATCACTATCATCCCCACTTAAAAATTGTTGCATTAATTGATCATTAGTGTTTTCTTGTTCAGCAAAGAAATGATCGTATACGATGTAAACAGAAAAAACAATAGCGGTCACAGCAATCGCAATTGTAGTTAGTTTTTTTCTCAAATTAAACCCTCACTTTAATTTTTCTCCATATTAAAATGGTTAATACCTGTATTCATTATAATATAAATTGTATATGATGTTTACTTTTCTGTATCAACAAGTGTAACAGGAACAAACAGAGGTGAATACCTTATCGTTGTAAAATCTTAATGCGATAAGGAGATGGAAGATAGTGAAGGAAGAACATTTAGCATGGCATGAAACACTTGAGATACATGAATTGGTGGCGTTTCAATCAGTAGGATTAATCAAACTAAAAAAAGGAATAGACAATGTTCGTGATGCTGAATTAAGAGGTATCTACAAGAATGCAATTGAAGGGATCACAACTAATCTAATGGAGCTTTTAGTATTTTATCCAGACATGCCTAGAGAAGAAGCAGAACGTGCGGAGCCAGCATTTAGTGATTCCTTTTTCGCAGGGGATTTATTAGCCTTAGCTAAAATGACTGTACGTAATTATGGAATTGCAATTACAGAAGCAGCAACACCTGAGGTTAGAAAGGTACTTCAAAAGCATTTAAATAATGCAATTGATTTACATGGGAAGATTTTTAACTATATGTATAAAAACAGCAATTATCCTGCATATAATTTAGAAAAGCTTCTAAACAACGATATTCAGCTAGCGAGAAAAGCTCTAAAATAACTATAGAACATAAGATCATGAAGCCACCTCTGATTAAGAGGTGGCCATTTTCAAAAGCAAGAAATTTTTTACCAACTATTGGAGTGTCTAGAAAAAAGCAATTATTTGGCATGAATGGGTAACTGTAGATTGTAAAAAATAAATGAGAATAAAAAATGTGGATTAGTTGTGGAAAACTAATCAAAACGCATTTGATTGTGGATAAACCTGTGGATAAATGAGGATTATTTTGTATTTTGTTAATAACTTTGTGGATGTTTTTTTAGGAAGGGAGAGTCCTGTGGATAAAGTTGTTGATAAGTCGATTGATTCAAAGATGATGGGTGTTATAAATGATGTAATACAAGCTATGACCTTTACAAAAAATTTTCGGTCAGCTACGGCAGAAGAATGGTATGTTTTTTTACCTAATTTCAAAGAACCAAAAACAGGGGGGGCTCCAATAAAAGTTATTATTCACTATGATCTTCAAGGTAATCGTGACGTATTCATTAATACGACTATCATTATAGATGATCCAAAATTATGGGATTCTAAAAATCATTCATTAGTTTATGAAGTATGTGATGAACTCGTTAATCGATTAATTGGTTATAGCGATACGCTTCTTACAGTCCATGCTGGGGAAAATAGCTATAATGCGGAGTATGTGCGTTAAAACAAATTGGAGGTGAAGGGAACATGAGTAAGAAAAATAAGAAAGAGACTTATGCAGCAGACAATGTTACATTAACAAATGCTCCTGAAGATGAAGAATATACAATTCGAACAAATACAAGCTTCATTAATCCTTTAAAAACAAATCAATATTATCCAGGAGACTCCGTAGATCAACATAAGGAATTAGAGGAAAATAATCGTGACATTGCAAGGGAAGAAATTCGTCAACAAAACGAAAATAATTCACTTTAATGATGTACTTACCTTCATACATTCCTATTTTTGTATAAGTAATTCCAAAATGTTTGCAGTGAATTTATTTATATTTAAGGCAAACTAATTACGAACGCAAAAATATGGGTATGGAGGTGCTAAAATGCTTACCCAAGATCAACTAAATAAACTGAAAGAAGGATTAATTGCATGGAAAGAGGAGTTAGTAGCGCGATTGCAAGGTCAGCACTACGGTCTGGAATTTGCACATGTAAAGGAGTCCGTTGGAGAATTATCCAACTATGACAATCACCCTGCCGATCATGGGACGGAATTGTTTGAAAGGGAAAAAGATCTTGCCTTAAATGAACATTCTGAGCACCATATCGAAGAAATAGATCAAGCATTAAAAGCGATGGAAGAAGGGAAATACGGGAAGTGTGAAATCTGTGGCGAAGATATACCATTTGAAAGGTTAGAAGCAGTGCCAACAACGAAACGCTGTATTAACCATACGGAGGAAAACAAAGTTTCTAACAATCGACCTGTTGAAGAAGATATACTAGCTCCAGCATTCGGACAATTTGAATACGATGAAAGCTTACAAAATGAAACTTTTTTCGATGCGGAGGATTCCTGGCAAGCTGTGAGTGCATATGGTACATCGGAAACACCTTCAGATTTTACCAACACAGAAAAGGATTATAATAGTATGTTCATTGAATCTGAAGAGCCAGTCGGTTATGTAGAAGAAGTTGAGGGAGTTGTTACAGCCGATATTGAAGGTAATTATTCAGGTGTTAGCGTCGATCATCGTAAATATGAAAGATATTTAGATGAAAATGGTGAAAATGATGCAGCCTCAGGATATGCTTCCTATGAAAGAGAAGACCTTTAATAATGAACAATGAAATAAAAAATATGGTAACTATCAAACCACCTCTTTTTGTAGGTGGTTTGTTTTTCTATACTCATGAAATGCATAAAATTGTTTTGGAAATGAAAATAAGATAAAATTTAGAAAGGAAGAAAAATATCAAAAAATGTAGTATATAACTGAAAGGAGACAATTAAATGACTGTAGCTTTATGGATGCACAAATTAATACCACTTTTATTTCTAATCTTAATTCCATTGCCTTTTATTGCTTTATCTAAAAGTAAAAGCCAAGCCCCATTAAATGGATTAGGTTTTTGGCGGGGAGTGATAATGGCAGCTAATTTAATCCTTGTTGTCACATTAATAACTGGTATCGTGATTTATCCCCATTTTGATATGGGAAGAACGTGGGTTGCTATCATCTTAACTTTGGCATTAGGTGCATTACTAGGAATTATGTCAAAGAAATTGAAGCAATACAAAGGGGAAAATGATATACATATACAAAGTCAATATTTAAAGAAGCTTGCATATATAGGTTTTGGGTATATTGTAGTTCTTGCTGCTACTTTCCTACTTATGACAAATTGGTGGGCATTATCCTTTTAAATATCGTTCCTCTTAAAGATCTGTATGAAAATACAGGTCTTTTTTTCGTGCATTCTAACAATTGATGTAACAAAACATTTACAATAAATTAATATATAAGTGGTTGATTATATAAGTGTATGCTTATATAATGGGTATGAATTGAAAGGGGTAGAGCTAGATGACCATATTAAATGACGTGACCTTAGAGCAAGGAGCGAAAATATTAAAGCTTTTAGGTGATAAAACTCGTCTTAATATTGTATCCATCCTTATGCATGATGAATGTTGCGTTTGTGAGCTTGTTGAAGTTTTACAAATGAGTCAGCCTTCCATTAGTCAGCATGTTGCAAAATTAAAATCAGCTGAAATCGTGAAAGAAAGAAGACAAGGACAATGGATTTTTTACCGTATTAATGAAAGTGTCTCTGTCTATCCCCTTGTTAAAAGCATCGTGAATCATTTTCCTGATCAGCAAGAAGTTATTCGCAATCTGGAAAAACAAGGGTTGAGAGTTTGCTGTGATAATTAAAGAGAATAAATTGGAGGAAAGACTAAAATGAATAATGAAGTTCAAAAAGGTCAAGGACTTAATTTTTTTGAACGGTATTTAACGATTTGGGTAGCCATTTGTATTGTGGTTGGTATTGCGTTAGGCCAACTTTTACCTATCGTTCCTAATACGTTAGATACGTTTAAAATAGCTGAAATATCTATACCGGTTGCCATCCTTATTTGGTTAATGATTTATCCAATGATGGCAAAAATAGATTTTTCAAGTATTGTGAATGCAGGGAAAAAACCGAAAGGCCTTGTCATTACACTAGTAGTGAACTGGTTAATTAAGCCGTTTACTATGTTTTTCTTTGCATGGTTATTTTTTCGATTTATCTTTAGTCCGTTTATACCAGAAAGTTTAGCAACAGATTATATTGCGGGTGCCGTACTTTTAGGAGCAGCCCCTTGTACAGCGATGGTATTCGTTTGGAGCTACTTAACAAGAGGCGATGCTGGTTATACATTAATTCAAGTTTCTGTTAACGATATTATTCTTATTTTTGCATACGGACCGATTGTTGCACTTTTACTACGAGTGAACAACGTAATTGTCCCATTAGATACGGTCTTCTTATCGGTATTTCTATTTATCGTTATCCCTCTTGTTGCAGGATGGATTTCACGTGTTCTTATTGTTAAACGTAAAGGCGTAGATTGGTTTGAAAATGTTTATTTGAAAAAAGCAGGTAATTTTACGATCATTGGACTTTTACTTACATTAATTATTCTTTTCTCTTTCCAAGGTGATGTTATTTTAAACAACCCATTGCATATTGGATTAATATCAATACCACTTATTATTCAAACATTATTTATTTTTGCAGTAGCCTATTTATGGGCGAAATGGTGGAAGATTAAACATAGTATTGCAGCTCCTGCAGCAATGATTGGTACAAGTAATTTCTTTGAATTAGCAGTAGCAGTAGCAATTGCCATCTTTGGTATTGACTCTGCAGCAGCACTAGTAACCGTGGTTGGTGTACTTGTAGAGGTTCCGTTAATGCTTTACTTAGTGAAAATTGCGAATAAAACAAAGCACTGGTTTCCAGAAAGTAGCTTAGTAAAATAGCTATTTAGAACCCAGAAGCATTAATCAACAATAAAATTTAACAGATCCTTTATTAAAAATAATATAAACAAAAGGAGTTTTTTCTAATGACTAAACAAATCATTTATTTTTTATGTACAGGTAACTCTTGCCGAAGCCAAATGGCGGAAGCGTGGGGTAAAAAATATTTAGGGAATAAATACGACGTATACTCCGCTGGTATTGAAGCCCATGGTGTTAATCCTAAGGCTGTAAAAGCCATGAATGAAGTTCAAATTGATATTTCAGATCAAACCTCTGATACAATTGATCAAGATTTATTGGAAAAAGCAGACCTTGTTGTTACCCTTTGTGGTCATGCTAATGATGTATGTCCAGCTACACCTCCAAATAAAGAAAGAGTCCATTGGGGATTTGATGACCCAGCTAAAGCAGAAGGAACGGATGAAGAGAAATGGGCTGTATTCCAACGAGTTCGTGATGAAATCGGTGACAGAATAAAAACATATGCAGAAACAGGTAAATAAAAGAAGGTGGAGCCGAATTTTTTCGGCTTTTTCCCATATTTAAAGGAGGAAGTGGAATGGTTAACATTAGAGTATTTGACCCAGCATTATGCTGTCCAACAGGAGTTTGTGGACCAAGTGTAGACCCAGAATTGACAAGAATAGCAACAGCTATATTTTTACTTGAAAAGAAAGGTGTTGATATAAAGCGATTTAATTTAGGGAGTGAACCACAGGCCTTTGTGGATGAAAAGTTGGTTCAATCGTTACTGGAAGAAAAGGGAACAGATGCATTACCAGCGATTTTAGTTGATGGAGAAGTAAAAAAGGTAGGAGAATATCCAACAAATTTGGAGCTCTCTGATTGGACTGGTATTTCAGAACAGGAATTTATGAAAAAGGATGAAAAAGCAAATAAATTGAATTTATTATAAAAGGGATGATGAAGATGTATCCAACCTTTTCACCAAAAGTTGTGAAGGATACTCCATACTTGTTTTTCACTGGAAAAGGAGGAGTTGGGAAAACGTCAACGGCATGTGCTACAGCTGTTTTGTTAGCTGATGAAGGGCATTCTGTTTTAATTGTAAGTACCGATCCAGCGTCCAATTTACAAGATGTGTTTATGTTAGAAATTGGATCAGAGATAGAAAAGATCCCATCTGTTCCAGGTTTATCTGCAGTAAATTTAAACCCGGAGGAAGCTGCTGCTAATTACAGAGATAAAGTAGTTGGTCCTTTTCGAGATAAATTACCAGCATCAGTTGTAGCGCAAATGGAGGAGCAATTGTCAGGAGCATGTACCGTGGAGATTGCTGCTTTTGATGAATTTGCTAATCTGCTAACGAATGAGTCCATTCACGATGCTTATGAATACATTATTTTTGATACAGCCCCTACCGGTCACACGTTGCGTTTACTCCAGCTTCCAACTGCTTGGACAGGATTTTTAGAGGATAGTACACATGGTGCTTCATGTTTAGGACCTCTTTCTGGCTTAGCAGAAAAGAAAACATTATATGAGGCAACGGTAAAAGCTTTATCTGATGAAACGAAAACGTCCCTAGTCCTCGTATCGCGACCAGATCGATCTGCAATTTCCGAAGGGGAAAGAGCCGCGGAGGAACTTTTTAACGTGGGCATAACGAATCAAATGCTAGTTATTAATGGCGTTTTTCAACCTGAATCGAAGACAGATGTTGTTGCGAATGCTTTATTCAATAAACAGCAGGAAGCTTTACTAACACTAACAGACAAGTTGAAAAACATCCCGATATACCAACTACCGTATATCCCTTATCCTCTAACAGGATCGGAGTCATTGAGGGCGTTCATAAAACTTCAAGGAATGCCATTGGAAGCTCATAAAGAAGTGAAATCTCATAACGACTTATTAGGGTTAGAAGGAATAATAGGGCAGTTAACGGAAAAACCTCAAGGGGTAGTCATGGCTATGGGAAAAGGAGGCGTGGGGAAAACAACGGTGGCATCCGCTATTGCAGTTGGTTTAGCACTAAAGGGGAAAAAAGTTCATTTAACTACAACAGATCCTGCAGCCCATTTAACCCATGTCCTTCGGGATGAAACCGTTGCAGAATTTCTAACAATTAGTCGAATTAATCCAGAACAAGAAGTGGAAAACTATCGTAATGAGGTTTTAAAAGCGAGTAAACATTTAGACGATGAGGCCATTGCTTATTTAGAGGAGGATCTAAATTCTCCTTGTACAGAGGAGATTGCTGTATTTCGTGCCTTTTCAGACGTTGTAGAAAGGGCTGATAAGGAGTTTGTTATTATTGATACGGCCCCTACAGGTCATACGCTTCTTTTATTAGATGCATCACAATCTTATTTTCAGGAAATTGAACGTTCTTCTGGAGATGCTCCTGAGTCAGTGAAAAAGCTTTTACCTCGTTTAAGAAATAAAGAAGAGACAGATGTGATCGTTGTGACGCTTCCTGAAGCGACCCCTGTTTTAGAAGCATCTCGATTACAAGCTGATTTAATTCGTGCTGAAATAAAACCGAGCTGGTGGGTGATTAACCAAAGCTTTGGAGCAACGGATACGGTGGATCCAGTTTTAAAGGGTCGTTCCTCTTCGGAAGGCCCTTGGATACAGCAAGTACTTGATAAAGAAGCTAAGCAGGTTGCTTTAATTCCTTGGTTAACTGATGATATTGTAGGTATAGAAGCGTTAAAAAATATAGCGACAAAAGAGGTGGATCATTCGTGAATGTTAGTGATAAAGCGAGAGACTTTTTACAGGGAATAATGGAAAAAGAAAATAGAAATACTCTTCGTGTGTATTTCGCTGGA
Organism: Evansella sp. AB-P1; assembly: GCF_029688925.1. Classification (GTDB taxonomy): domain Bacteria; phylum Bacillota; class Bacilli; order Bacillales; family Salisediminibacteriaceae; genus Evansella. Next base: position 78,716 of record NZ_JARUKY010000009.1, on the reverse strand, counting down.
ATGGGCTGAGGAAGTCCTAGGATGGGATTGGCTCTGGAGGAGCCAGAAAGCGCAGATACAATTGTTGAGGTTAATGGGGTTCGTGTCGCAATTGATCCTGTTATTAAATCACAAACGGAAATGATGACAATAGATTATGAAGAGAGAAATGGCAAAGGTGGCTTACTGATGAAGGGGCTAGACGACTGCTGTTAAAATAATGAACAGGCCAAATCCTAAGTTGATTTGGTCTGTTTATTTTCACGGTAGACCGCCCAAGCAAGTATAAATTTGCACCATGGAGGATGAAAATACTCATCTGGAGGTTCATCCGTCGTTACTGACGAACGCTTTCTGCGGGCAACGCCTCAGCCTCCACCCTTCCCACATACGTGGCGAAGGGTCGGGTCTTCGCCTGTTGCTTTTCCCGCTAGAGTCGTCGTCCTCACTACTGAACCTGCGTATTTTCAGGGTAGCTTTGGAGTCATCTAGAAGCTCTCTATTCTACCGCAAATGGTAAAAACAATGTTTACCGGGAAGATAGCGGCCCCCTATTCTACCGCGTTTTCTTTATTCTTTATTACATGCTTTCCAGTCGTCTAAAAAGCTTCTTTCTCTACCTGTGCAAGTGTTTCTCTAAAGCTTCACCAGTAGTGACAACTCGTAGTGGATTCGTGAAGCATAATCTTGTCGCTGGAGTCGCCGCCTTCCACTGCTGAACCGTTTCTATTTTCAGGGTAGACGAAAGAAAGTCGGCCAATGAACCTGCAAAAGGAAAAAAGCAGGTTTGCAGGCACATAGAAGGCGCCAATGAACCTGCAAATCAACAATGCGCAGGATCTCGATCGTTCAGCCGTCTTCTTCACTATCACATATCATGAATTTTTTAGAATTGCCAGTTGTAGTGCACACTTTATTATCTACCTATGTATAGTGTTGCTCTGTCGTTGAACCGGATATATTTGTACCTGGTCTAGATGGTGAATTTTTCTTATTCTTGGCCACCCTACTACTATGTGCAATTTTTTATGGAGTGAAGTGATTCATCAAAACTTCATATTTTGGTTATGTTAATACATAGGAGGAAGTGTAGGAGGGATTGGTTTTGGAATTAAAAGATTTAGATAAAGTAAAGGAAGAAGTTGAATTTGAATTGTCTGAACATATTCTTCCTTTTTGGAAAAAGCATGCTGTTGATGAATATAGTGATGGTTTTCACGATTACTATTTCTATGATTTATCTATAAATAAAGAAAGTGAAAAAGCATGTATTTTACATTCGAGAATATTATGGAGTTTCTCTGCTGCTTATTCACGTTACTTACTTGATGAGGATTTAGTTGTTGCAAAACGAGCTTACAATTATATAAAAAACTATTTCTGGGATAATGAGTTTGGAGGTTTGCTTTGGTCATTAGATGAAGATGGTATGGTACTGGAAACGAGAAAGCACATATATAATCAAGCTTTTGGAATAAATGCCATGACGGAGTATTATAAAGCCACAGAGGATAAAGATGCGTTAGAAATCTCCAAGAAACTTACAAAACTTATTGAAAAGCATAGTTATGATCAAGTTAATGGAGGATATTTTGAAGCATTTGATCAATCGTGGAACAAAGCAGAAGACCTTCGACTAAGCAATAAAGATATGAGTGTTCCTAAAACGATGACAACTCATTTACATCTTCTTGAAGCATATTGGAACTTGTACCAAGTTTGGGAAGATACTGAGTTAAAAGAAAAGATTGATCGATTATTCCAGGTTGTAGTGGAAAAAATGTTTAATGAGAAATCTAGTCATTTTATTTTATTTTTTAATGAACAATGGGAGCCGCAATCGGAAGTGATCTCATACGGTCATGACATGGAAGGGAGCTGGATGTTATCTCAGATAGCAGAAGGTCTTGATAAAAAGGAATATAAGGAAAAGGTCGATTCCATAGTGGAAAAAACGGTAAACGTCTGTATTTCCGAGGCACTTCAAGAGGATGGAAGTTTAGCCTATGAAGGCTTAAACGATAGAATCATTGACTATGATCGAGTATGGTGGGTTCAAGCGGAAAGTATCGTCGCTTTTTTAAATGCGTATCAATTAACGAAAAATGATGACTATTTAACATATTTCCATAAGACATGGAATTATATTAAAGACTATTTTATTGATCCAACTCACGGAGAGTGGTATTGGAAGCTTTCTAAAGATAATGAGGTAGATAAGTCTATGCCCATAGTTGAGCCGTGGAAAGGACCATACCATAATAGTCGAGCCTGTATGGAAGTGATCGATCGAATAACAAAACTACAACAAAAATAAAAAAGTGTTCACGAAATTGACAACAACCTGGTCCCTGAACTTTTGTTCACAAACCAGGTTGTTGTCTTTTGGTTGTCTTTGAAAATAATTGGAACCCTGACGGCCCTCCTTGAATTAATTAAATATGAATATAGATATGAGGGAGATGTCATCAGTATGTTTTATCACATTAAAGAGCTTCAATACGATGCTAAGCCTATGCGCCCAGACCCTATTTTTGCAAGACAGTTACAAGAGGTGTTAGGTGGTCAATTTGGGGAAATTTCTGTTGCAATGCAATATTTGTTCCAAGGGTGGAACACTAGAGGTTCAGAGAAGTATAGGGATTTACTTATGGATGTAGGGACAGAAGAATTAGCCCATGTGGAAATGCTATCTACTATGATTGCGAGATTATTAGATGGTGCACCAGTAGGTGACCAAGAGACAGCTGCAAGCAACCCTGTAGTAGGTGCGATTATGGGTGGAATGAATCCTCAACATGCCATTGTTTCTGGATTAGGTGCCCAGCCTAAAGATATTAATGGTAATAGCTGGACTGCTGACTACATTATAGCTAGTGGAAACTTACTAGCAGACTTCCGAGCAAATTTGAATGCAGAAACGCAAGGACGACTCCAAGTGGTGCGTTTGTATGAAGCTACGAATGACCCTGGAGTGAAGGATATGTTATCTTTTTTAATAGCAAGAGATACGATGCATCAGAATATGTGGAAGGCTGCAATTGCGGAGCTTGAAGCACAAGAAAATATTGTTGTACCTAGTACGTTTCCAAAACAACTTGAGAAAAATGAAGTGGCATATGATTTTTATAATTTATCTCAAGGTGAACAAAGTAGTAAAGGGAGATGGGCGAAAGGAAAAAGTATGGACGGCTTAGATCAATTTAAATATTATTCAAGGCCACCTGCGTATGGAGAGAAGCCGTCTTTAAAGCCAGCGCCTAAATACACGCACAATACGATGCCAAATATTAGACCGGATGCTGATAGTGAAGAGGATTAATGATTTTTCATCAATAGAAAAATCAACGGTCATTAAAGAAAAGGCTGTCTAAATCGAATTGCGGATCTATTTCCGATTAGATCCTACAAAATGATTAACCACATTATTTAGTATGATGAAACAACAAAACTAGTACCCTAAATAATATGATATTATTTGGGGTGCTACGTTGTTACATAATTGAATCGAGATGAATGCTTAAAATAGTGATATTTGGTAATGTTTATTTGGAAATTATTATTATAGTTTAATTTGGAATATTATAGTGATAATATAGGACAAAAGCATTATAATTATAATAGAAACAACACTAATTTTGTAAAAAATTATAAATAAAGTTGATTTATTTGTGATAGAAATAAATACTTAGCAAACTATGTGAAAGCATAGGACGCAAAGCCACGGGTCTAAAGCATAGCATGATAGCCGGGTTGCCATTTGATCGTTACGGGTCATTTAGAAAAACTGCTATTGGCAGTTTTTCTTTTTATAATAATATCCTTTTCCTTTTTCCATTGGGGGTTAAATTTATGCTTATGAAAAATTTTTTTCATTCAAAAAAAATTAACTATAGTGTCATGTATTTAACGTTTTTAATATTGGCGATAGTATCAAAGCTTTATAGCATTGATTTTATTTATGGCATTAATTTATCTTTTTATAGTGTTTTTCTACTTTTATTTGTTCGTTTATTTGGGGTTCCGGTATCTGTTGTTACAGCTTTAGGGATACATGCACTATGTGTTATTGGTTTTGATACATTTGTTTGGGATATGGTTCCTATACTTGAGATGCTTTTTATCGGTTTAGTCGCTTACATTAGACGAATAAATAATTTGGTCCTTTGGGTTCTTTTGTTCTGGGTTGTCATAGGGACTCCTATATCATTCCTGTTTTACGAACATTTTGTTCAAGACATATCTAGATTGAAGCTTACTGTTTTAATAAGTATGGATATTACAAATGGACTCTTTAATGCCGTCATAGCGGATATGCTCTTGGCTTATCTACCCTTTAACTATTGGTTACAAAAGCAGTCGAGGAAGAAAAACAAATTTAAATTTTCTCAATTCATCTTTCATACGTTAATTGCAGTAATTATCTTTCCATTCATGATGAATCTAGCATTTAATAGTTGGAATATGTACGAAACCACAAAAAAAGATGTTTCACAAATAGGATTAAGTCAAATTCAGACGATAAATAATGCTGTAAAGGATTGGAGTGAGGGTGATATACAACGGCTCCTGTTGTATAACCCTATTCAGCAAGGTCATTTAGAGGATATTATTCATAGACATTCCACAGATGAGTCCTATGGAGTAATTATGACAGATGAAAATAATAGAATCCTTGCTTCAAGCGATGATTCATTACGTATAAGAGAGCCTTTTGATTGGGAAGGAACAAATGACATAATTGAAGTATCAAATAACTTTTATATTACACTACCAAATATGAATTCCACCTACTCTGACGTAATTATGTGGAATAGAGGTCAATTTATTGTAATGGAACATGCATCGCCATTACCAATTGTTACTTATGTAACATTTCCAATTAGTCATTATCAGGAGATGGTTTTTCACTATTTTATGGAGCAGTTTAGGCTGTTGGTATTATTTGTTGTAAGTGTGTTTCTTTTATCATTTATCATTAAACGTTACTTAGTAAATGTACTGAGACAATTAACGACCACAACGACAGATTTGCCAATGAAAATGCAGAAAAACGAACCAGTAGAATGGCCACAGAGTAGTGTTTATGAAATTGATACGTTAATTCATAATTTTCAGCAGATGTGGAGTAATTTAAATGGAATTTTTCAGAGCAGTATGAAGCTTAATGACAAGCTGAAAAAACAAACAGATGATTTAATTAAATCTGAGGAAGAGCTTCATAAATATGCCTACTACGATACCTTAACAGGATTACCTAATCGTAAATTTTTTCAGAACGACCTACAAAACTTATTAACAAAAGAGCAGTATTTAAACGAGAAAATAGCTATTATGTTTTTGGATTTAAATCAATTTAAACAAATCAATGATACGTTAGGTCATGCCATGGGTGATGAACTGTTAGTTATCGTTAGTGAAAAGTTGCGTAACGTGGAAGATAAAAGAACGAAGGTTTTTAGGTTAGGTGGGGATGAATTTGTAGTGCTATCTAAAGCAAGGAATCAAGAGGAAATTGAGCAGGTTGGGGAACGAATCCTCTCGATTTTTACTAATACAATTAAATTAAATGGTGTGTCATTATACGTAACATCAAGTGTGGGTGTAAGTGTTTACCCTGATGATGGGGTGGAGTTAGATACATTGGTGAAGTATGCTGATATGGCAATGTACGATGCAAAAGAGAAAGGTAGAAATTCACTTCAGTTTTTTAATGAGGCAATGAAAGAAGATTTTACACAGCGGATGGAAATAAATAATGGACTAGGAGAAGCCCTTGAGCATAGCCAATTTAGTCTATTTTTTCAACCTAAAATAGATGCTGTGTCAATGGAGATTACTAGTATGGAAGCATTGTTACGCTGGAAGCATCCAAAACTAGGAAGTGTGTCACCCGCTACATTTATTTCTATAGCAGAAGAATCTGGATTAATTTTAAAAGTTGATAAGTGGGGACTATTAGAAGCATGTAAACAAAATAAAAGGTGGCAAGAGGCAGGGTATAGAAAAGTTCCAATTGCTGTGAACTTGTCAGCAGCTCATTTTTATCAAGATCAACTTTTAGAGGTCATTAAGGAGGTACTGTTGGAATCTGGTCTAGAACCACAGTATTTGCAAATCGAGATTACAGAGAGTGTCTTTAAGAAAAATATAGGTAGTGTTCAACAAACGATGAATGAAATTAGAAGTTTAGGAGTTAAAATTTCTATAGATGACTTTGGAAGTGGTTATTCTTCATTAAGTCATTTAATAAATTTGCCAATAAATGAAATGAAATTAGATAGGGAGTTTATTAAAGAGATAGATTTGAACCCGAAAAAAGCATCGATGGTAAAGGTGATTATTGATTTGGCACATACGTTAGGGCTAAAAGTTGTAGGCGAAGGAGTGGAACGGGAAGAAGAGTTGGAGTTACTACAGGAAATGAAGTGTGATGAAATACAAGGATACTTAATTAGTAAACCGGTGGACGGAAACGAGTTCGTAAAGCTTTTTAGGAAATAAGGGTCCGGAATAAATTCATAATAATGGGAGTGAAGTATGATGAAGTATTTGTTGATGACAATGTTCCTGATTTTTTTGACTTTTGTTTTGTTAGGATGTAATACAGAGGAAGAGATAAATAAAACTGGTTCTGATGCATCTTCTTCGCCACAACAAGAGGACGAGGAAAGAGATAGTATTCAGTTAACCATGTGGTCGTACTATGATGATGGTTGGGATAATGTCATTGAGCAATTTGAAAACGACAATCCCGGAGTTGAAGTTGAGCTTAAAATTATTCCGTATGATGAATATCCTTCTGCATACATGGATGCTTTTATAAGTGGGGATAGCCCAGATTTGGTGATTATTGATAGTCCACATATTGGAGATTTTAAAGTGATTGATGGCTTTGAAGATTTATTGCAAGAGCCATATTTAGCTGAGCAATACAAGGAAGGTTTTTCAGAAGCATTATGGAATATGGGATTATCCTTTGATCAACAAAATGTAATTGGTATACCTTATGTTACATCTCCTTTTTTAGCATATTATAGAGCAGATATTATGGAGGAGTATGGGTTTCCATCAGATCCAGAAGAGTTAGGTTTATTCATGGAAGATAGTAATAACTGGTTAGAAATGGCGAGAGTATTAGCGGAAGATGATAAGTATTTAGTACAATGGCCAATGGAGATATTGACAATCTTTGAATCTGGAACAGGAATGTTTGATAATGAATTAAACTTTTTACGAGATAATGATACCTTTTTGGAAAGTATAGAATTAGCGCAAACAGTACACCGTGAAGATCTTTTTTCTGCCATAGATATGTGGGGAGAAAAAGGACAAGCAGCCATTCGAAATAATCAATTTGCTATGCTCTATTTAGGATCATGGGGTACAGAGCTATTAAAAAGTTGGGTTCCTGAGCAAGAAGGAGATTGGAGGATGACGCGACTGCCATTTGATGTAAACGGATGGTTAAACAGTTCAATCATATCTATACCTGCTGCTAGTAGTTACAAGGAGGAGGCATGGGAGTTTATTAAATTTGCATCATTTGAGCATCCGATGGAGGGTTATTTAAGTGTTGTGAATGGGTATCTTCCGGCTAGAAATAATGAGAATATTATGGACTACAGGAATGAATTCCTCGGAGGGCAAAAGAAGCAGGAAATGTTAGAGAATATTATGGGAGAAACAGAGGAGCCTACGTTAACACCATTAGATAGAGATGGACAAAATATATGGCGAGAGGTTCTATATAGTTCATTAGAGTGGGGCCATTCTCCAGACGAAATCATGCAAACTGTCCGTGAACGATTAGAGGCTGAATTAGGGAGAGATAAAGAAATTATTTTAGAATTTGGCAAATAAAATTTAAGTTAAATAGTGACGTAATAAGAAAAGCGCAAAGCGACTCAATTCCGCCTAAGTACAGCCTACGTCCTGTATGTAACGGCGTAATATCGACATCCTGTCTCCTAGATAACTTACGTAGAATGGAAATTTTATACTTTCTTATCTTTTAAAAAATAACCATAGATTCCTTATTATGGTTATTTTTGTTTGGCTATTATAAATGATGTTCTAGAAAATGTTCGTAACAGAAAGTTTCTTATGTGAAAAGTATTATTGATAATTTTAGATACAAATGATAATGAAGGGACAAATGAAAAACGGAAATTAAGTATATAAACACTGTGTACATAGGGTTTAAAAAGAAAAAAGTTACAAAAAATATGTGTTTTTATTTGTAATTATTAAAAATAAAGAACTATAATATAGTTTGTAGATTAAAAGCAATTATATACTTTTCTAATAAAAAAACACTCTTTTGTTGGAAATATAGTAATAATTTTTTTAACTGGAATGGAACTCATATTTGTAAATGTTATTTCTCAAGATCCGTATGATCAAAAGTGATAATGAATAGTAGCTGTGGGACCCATCGACATTTACATAAATATTAAAGAACGATGCAAGACTTATTAAACAAATGGTTATAATACACTTAGATATTTCGTTATTTATAATAATTATAAATTGACAATAATTATTATATAATATAAAATATAATTATAATAAAAGCGAAGAAAATAAGGGGAGTGTAAGAGAAATGACAAAACAAAATTTAATCAACAAAATGAATGTACAATTAGCTAATTGGAATGTATTGAATACAAAGCTCCATCATTATCACTGGTTTGTAAAAGGACCTGACTTTTTTGTTCTTCATGAAAAATTTGAAGAGATTTATAACGAAGTAGCAGGAACTATTGATGAGTTAGCAGAAAGAATTTTAACGATTGGTGGAAAACCAATTTCAACTCTACGGGAATATTTAGATAATACAACCTTAGAGGAAGCAAAAGGGGAAGAAACAGCAGTAGATATGGTTGAATTATTAGCTAAAGATTTCGAACAATTAAGTAATGAGTTAAGTGAAGTAATTGAAGCGGCAGAGAATGAAAATGATCATCCAACTGCAGATTTGTTTATCGGTTTAAAAGGCTCTCTTGAAAAACAAAGTTGGATGCTTCAGGCATATTTAGATAAATCATTAGTAAAAGCACATTAGAAAATGAAGAAATGAAAAAAGCTGTTAGGGATGAAGAATTATTCCTAACAGCTTTTTTGCTTTGAATATCTTAACGTTAATTAAATTTTTCGTATGAAAATTAGAAAACAGATAGGTTAGACCCATAAAAAAATAGAAAAACCCCTATAAAATGGTAGTTAATAGTTAATCTTTTAGATATAGGTAAATAGAATTGGGTAATTTAGTAATTTTACATTTCAGGTAAATTTCAGATGTTAATTGTTTAAAAGTAAATCTATTTATTTAAGGTGGTATTAGAATGAAGCTTAAGATAAAAGTAATATCTGTTGTTCTGATTAGTATTATTACTTTACTTACTCTTTTCTTTTTATTGATCAATCCTACGTTAATAGAACAATATGTTGAAATTGAAATGGAGTTAATGGAAGAGAACATCCAAAGAGTTGAAAATGCTATCCAAAGTGAGGAAGAAAGGTTAGAAAGTATCGTAAGAGATTATGCTGTATGGGATGATACGTATGAATTTATTCAAACGAATAATCAACGGTACATTGTTAGTAATTGGGTAGATGATACTTTTATTACGAATAAGATTGATTTTGTTATTTATTATGATAAGAAGGGAAATAGAGTTTACGATAAAGGGTTTAACCACGTAGAAGGTAAGTATTTCAATTTATATAACATAATAAATCCTGCAGATTTGCAAAGGTTTCATAATCGACGAGAAACAGTGTTTTTAAAAGGCGGAAATGAGTCAATTTTACTTGCAACTTATCCTACGCATCTTAGCTCAGAAGAAGGCTTATCAAATGGGACCCTTATAATGGGGTTGTTATTAAGTGATGACTTTGTCCAAAGAATGGAAAATGTTGTACAGTTACCTATTGAGTTAACAAATAGTGAAGATAAGCCAATGCATAACAATGAAATAACTTTCCAAGAGGAAAATTATGTGAAAGGATCAATTTACATACCTTATATAAATTCATCTTCTCATGGGGAATTTTATTTCACCATTGACCGTCATATATACAGCAAGGGAAAAGAAAGTCTACGTTTTTTTTACACAACGTATGGATTAGTTTCTCTTTTATTCATAGCTACAATATTATTTTTTTTAGATAAGCAAGTATTATCTAAGTTATCTAATATCTCTCGTGACCTTCGCTATATCCAGGAGACGAAAGATTTAAAGAAAAGGATAAAGGTGAATGGAAAGGACGAGATCGCTGAATTAGAAACTGGAATAAATCGAATGTTACATTCGCTAGATGAATCACAGAATGAAATAAAGCTTATGGCACTAACAGATGATTTAACGGGAATTCCCAATAGAAAATATTTTATGGATAAGCTCAGGAACCTTATTGAGGAGAACCAAGAAGTAAGACTAGCTGTTTTATTTTTAGATATTGATTTGTTTAAACGTATTAATGATACATTAGGACATCATATTGGAGATGCGTTACTTAAAGAAATTGTAGGTAGAATGAAGGCTAGTTTATCAAAAGAGAACATACTAGCCAGATGGGGAGGAGACGAGTTCGTTATAATTTTAAATAACCATGATACTATTGAGGTTGTAGGTAAGTGTCATAAATTATTAGAAAAAATATCAAATCCGATACAAATTGCTTCAATGGATTTTGAAATAACAACAAGCATTGGAATAAGTGAATATCCTTATGACACAAATAATGCACAGAAATTAATTCAAAATGCTGATATTGCTATGTATGAAGCAAAGCGAGCAGGCAAGAACCATTATGTTTATTATAAAGATATTTCAGAGTTAGCTTATTTCAAAAATAATTTTATTCTAGAAAACGACCTGAGGCAAGCTATAAGTAATAATGAATTAGTGTTGTTTTATCAACCAATAATTAATGGGGAAAATAAAAAAATTATTGGTGTTGAAGCTTTAATAAGATGGGAACATCCAACAAAAGGCCTCATACCTCCATCAGAATTTATTTCATTAGCTGAAGAACTAGGAATAATGCCGAAAATTGGAGACTGGGTATTGAGAGATGCTCTTAAACAGGTTAAAGAATGGCATGATGCTGGGCATCACAATATTTTTGTTTCAATTAATGTATCTAAAACACAATTAATAAATCAAAAGTTTATCATGGAAGTTAATGAACAGCTACAAAAATATGATTTTCCACCATCTCTTTTGCATTTGGAGATCACAGAAAGTGATGTAAGTACATATTTTGACAAATTAATAGCGTTCACTTCAAAATTAAATGACTTAGGTGTAAAAGTATCATTAGATGATTTTGGGACGGGCCTATCATCACTAATGTATTTAAAGGAGCTATGTGTTGATCAGTTAAAGATTGATAGAATTTTTATTAAAGATATTCCTAATCATTCTTTTGACCTTGCCTTATTATCAGGAATGATTGAATTATGTAAAAAACTAAATATTGAAGTTGTAGCAGAAGGTGTGGAAAATTTAAAGCAATATCATTATTTGTCAAAGTATAGTATTAATATACAAGGCTATTTCTTTAGCCCACCAGTACGTGCGGATGAGTGTCTACTTATTTTGAGTGAAAATATAACAAAACAATAACGTAAATCAACAATTCTAATCAACGGTGTTTTGCATAAAAATAAAACGGATAGGTCTTATTGATCAGTCAGTAAATTCATTCATTTAGTATTAATGTATCTTTTTCCTATAAAAATAGTTGGAAATGGTACACATTTTCAATAAACCCTATTATAATAGAAGATAACAAAGGAATATTAACGATTGGAGGGGATGGGTAATGAAACGGTATTTAACTCTTCCTTTTATAGCTGTACTGATTGTAGGAGTTTTTAGCTGGGTTTGGATTGGTGGAAGTATGCCTAAAGAATATGAAGCTGCAGCAGAGCACGGAATAGATTTTATCGTAGATGAGTATACCATCTCTAAAGATGACTTAACAATAGACTCTGTTGATTATTGGGATGAAGAGGATCGATTTGCTCTGAGTCTAATTGATAAGAAGGAAGATAAAACATATGAAGTTGCTCTTCGATTAAATGAAGATGATGAAATTTCATTTATCCTAGATGTTACAGGACAATTTGACGTATATGGTTTAGCATATTGTCATTAATATGGAATGAACAAAGAGGGAGGTAACTCAAAAGCTATGAAGCTTTGAGTACTCCTTCTTTTCTTTTTCCAACAATAATACTCTGTACACTTTTATAAGGTTATTATTTAGTTATACGAAAGTTTAGTGACCTAATTTAAATTAAGTTTTACATAATTTTATACTGTGCTTATATAATATATTTTGTTAATATATAGTTAGTATTTATTTAGGAGGCTAAGTAATTTTGAAGAATCAGTTAGATGAAATGGCGGGATATCATATTACAGTTGTTGCTCATCTTATCGAAAATAGATATAACAAGGAACTTACAAAGCTAGACCTTACTATTTCGCAGGCACGGGTTTTGTATTTATTGAAACACCGTAGTGACTCGCTTCAATCTGAGTTACAAAGACTACTATACATTCAAGCATCCACAATGAATGGAATCATAGATTCAATGCAAAAAAAAGAACTTATAACGAAAAAAAATAGTTTAGAAGATCGTAGGTCAAAACTAATTTCATTAACAGAAAAAGGCTACAATCTGGAAACGAAATTAATGGAGGAAATAGGGCATATGGATGAAGAGTTATTATCAGGGTTTTCAATAGAAGAACAACAATTATTAATAATGTGGTTAAAACGGTTAAAAGGAAATTTGGAAAATTACAACAGAAATTAAGGGCATTATGAGATAGAAAGAAGGCGCAACGATGGAACAAAAACAGCAAAGTTTAAGATTAGGAACAGAATCAATTCCAAAATTATTAAAAGACTTATCTATCCCAGCTATAATTGGGATGTTTGTTATGGCACTATATAATGTAGTTGATACCATTTTTATATCTCACGCAGTAGGAATTTCTGGAGTTGCTGGTGTAACAATTGCTTTCCCTATCATGATGATCATGATGGCTATTGCTGCAGCGTTAGGAATTGGTGGATCATCAGTCATTTCTCGTAGATTAGGTGCACAAAAGAGTGAAGATGCCAATAATGTATTTGGAAATATATTATTTATGGTTTTAGGCTTTAGTGTTTTAGGGATGATTGGTGCTTTTATCTTTATAGAGCAACTCCTTCGACTTTTTGGTGCTACTCCGGATATTATTGTTTATGCAAGTGATTATTTGTTCCCAATATTAATAGGGACTTTCTTTTTCACTTTTTCCTTTACGACCAATGCAATTATTCGTTCTGAGGGTAATTCTCGTTTTGCAATGATGACAATGATTATACCTTCTGTATTAAATATTATTTTAAGTCCTATTTTTATTTATGGATTTAATTTAGGGGTACAAGGTGCAGCAATTGCAACGGTTATTTCTCAGGCATCTGTTACTTTTGTTATCATTAAGTATTTTTTATCTGGAAAAAGCACACTCACGTTTTCCTTTTCCAAGTTTAAACTACGTTTTGATCTTATGAAAGAGGTAATTGTCATAGGATTACCTGCGTTTTTCCGACAGGTAGCAGGTAGTGTGATGATGATTGCCATTAATGCAATGCTTATACAATACGGTGGAGAATTTTATGTAGGTGTGTTTGGAATAGTTCAACGTGTACTAATGTTTACGTTAATGCCTATGATGGGAATTCTTCAAGGAATGCAGCCGATTATTGGATATAATTATGGTGCAAAGCAATTTGAACGTTTGAGAGACACTGTTTGGTTAGGGATAAAGCTAGTAACACTATATTCAGCCATCATTTTTGTGATCATTATGGTTTTCCCAGACATGTTTATGAAGTTATTTACTACTGATGAAGCTGTTATTCAAGCTGGGACAGATGGTATGCGCATTATGTTTTTAGCTGCTATTTTAATTGGGATACAAGTGTTAAGTGGAGGATTATATCAAGCATTAGGGAAAGCGAAACCAGCTTTGATATTATCTATGTCACGACAGGTACTTTTCTTGATACCATTAGTTCTAATTCTTCCTCATTTCTTTGGTGTAGCAGGAGTATGGATTGCTTTCCCTGTAGCAGATGTTTTATCATTTGCTCTCTCAGCCATCTTCTTATATAAGGATCGAAAACTTTTTCTTATAAAGTCCACATCAGAGGATGGAGATATTCAAACACCTGAACAACAGGTTGTATCATCATAAGAAGATGAGCTAGTAATTGCTTTTTAATAATATAGGTGCGCTATTGTGATTACTTCCAGTAATAAAAACAAGAAGGTGTCACCAAAAGTTAAGCTTTTGGACACCTTCGTTCCATGTAAAGAGAGTATGGTGATTTTACCTAAACATGAATCATTATTAATAATTAAAAAACAACTTATGCTAACCAATACCGTTTCCATTTGCATTGTTAAAATCCTTTGTAAAATTAAGAAACGTACCTATTAGAAAGAAAATGGAACCGATTAGTAGGAGTCCGCTAATTGCCATTTTGTAATTTTCTTCTTGCATAATTTCACTCCCAATATTCGATCTATGCAGAATTATTTTGAGACACTAATATTCTTATGTTGGTTTTACTTGTACGTGCATGTTTAAACCACAACTTTCATTTCAAATAAGAAAATCGCAAGGCACTCCAATTAAGCTAAGTACAGCCTATGTCCTGTAGGCAACAGCGTAATGGCGTCCTTACTCCAATAATGCTTCAGCTTTCAAGGAAGCAAAGAACGACTTCTGTAGTATAGGTGTGAAAGCATTTTCTAGGAGTTTCTCGCGCCATCTGCAAAAATCAAATGTCTAATAAAACAATATTATTCTTTTACGCAGCAAAAAAGTGATTTCCTAATTGGAAAATCACTTTTTTAATACAATAATGTTTTTCTTAACAAAATTGATTATTTGACCATTAGTACAGGTGCTTTAACATACTTCATAACTTTGTGACTAACACTGCCTAAAATCATTGTCTGTACCGTGCTTAGTCCTCTACTACCAATAATCAGGCAATCATACTCACCGTTATTAGCATGCTTAATAATGGATTCTGCAGGAGTACCTGCAAGAATGATTGTTGTTTTATATGTAAGATTGGCTTCCCTAATTAATTGTTCGAATGGTTGAAGCATTTCTTTTCTTCTTCTTGTAGCTGAGTCCGAATCACCGTATTGGAGAACGTCGGATTTGGATTTACTACCATCTAAAACATATAAAATTTCAACAGTAGCTTCGCCAGATAATTTACCTAATTCTATTGCTTTTTTTGCAGCACGATAAGAGTGATCAGAGCCATCAATTGCAAGTAATAAATTTGAAAACATGTCATTTCCCCCTCAGTTTATAAAAAATAGCTTCTCGAGGGTTAGCGTTAACCAACTCTATTAGAGAAGCTATTTTTACTATAAATTTAATGTCCTGATGCCTTACTTAATCCACCGATTTTGTCTAGTAACTTAGAGCTTTCCTTATTTAACCCACGAATTTCAACAGTCACATGCCTCTGTTCGAATTTGGATTCAATTTTGTCTATGGCACCTACTGCTGAATCATCCCATAGATGAGCTTGAGATACATCAATTATAACCTTAGTTACATTGTCATTGTAATTAATTTTCTCTAAAAATTCTGTGACAGATGCGAAAAACAATTGGCCTGTAACATAATATGTCTTTTCAGTCTTGTCAGTAGATAATACAGATTCCACCTTAACTTTAGACATTTTCCATGCGAAGAAAATGGCACTCAAAACGACACCAGCTAAAACACCTTGTGCAAGGTCGTGTGTATAAACAACAGTTCCAACAGTCACTACCATGACAATAGCATCTGTTCGTGGTATTTTGTGAATATTCATTAATGAGTTCCAGTCAAACGTACCAATGGACACCATGATCATAACACCAGCAAGTGCTGCCATTGGAATTTGTACCACAACGTTTCCTAAGGCTAGAATTAAGATGATGAGAAATAATCCAGCAACTAAACACGATAGTCTTCCTCTACCACCTGATTTTACATTAATAACAGATTGCCCGATCATCGCACAACCAGCCATACCACCAAAACAACCACTAACAACATTGGCAATACCTTGCCCACGGCTTTCTTTATTTTTATTACTTTCTGTATCAGTCATATCATCTACTATGGATGCCGTTAATAAAGATTCTAGTAAACCAACGATAGCAAGTGCTAATGCATATGGAAAAATAATCATTAACGTTTCAAAAGTTAACGGTATATTTGGTAGTGCAAAAATAGGTAGTGTTGCAGGTAATGCCCCCATATCTCCCACCGTTCTAACTCCAAAATTCATCGTTATTGCTATAGCAGTTACAACAATAATAGCAACTAATGTAGAAGGGACCGCTTTTGTAAACTTAGGTAACCCATAAATAATGACTAAAGTTAAAGCTACAAGAGCATACATGATCCATGTTTCATCAACAAAATGTTGAAGTTGTGAAGTGAAAATAAGAATTGCTAATGCATTTACAAACCCAATCATTACAGACCTGGGAATAAATTTCATAAAACTAGCAAGTTTGAATACTCCAAATAGTATTTGAAGTACCCCAGTTAAAATAGTTGCAGCAAGTAAATATTCTAAACCATGCTCAGCAACAAGAGTGATCATAAGTAAGGCCATTGCCCCTGTTGCTGCCGAAATCATTCCTGGCCTTCCACCTACAAAAGCAATAACAATAGCAATACAAAAGGATGCGTATAATCCAACCATCGGGTCTAATCCGGCAATAATTGAAAAGGCAATTGCTTCTGGTATTAGTGCTAAAGCAACAACGATTCCTGCCAAAACGTCACCTCTTACATTTCCAAACCATTCTTTTTTAATTTTTTCTGCAAAACTCACGGTTGCACCTCTTTCTTTGAAAAATCTATAGTATGTTGAGCTTCTCCGTAAGAAGCTCGTCCGGCAATAACAAGAGGATTTTAACAAAAAAAACAACAATTGCAAAATGGAATGTAAGCGTGAATCATCATATGTATTCTCTTAAATACTCTGTTATTCTTTAATTAACTGGGATTGTTGTATAAATTGAAGAATATGGTTTTATCTTTTGAGTGGATCCATTTAAAGGGAGCTGTTTTAGACAAAAAAGCCAAGCATCTGCTTGGCTACATGGAAAAAAATTAAGTTATTAGACAATACGTAAACATAAAAATTTAATTAAACGTTTATTTAATAATAGAGAGAAACTTGTTCTTAAAGAGTATGATTTAAAATGAAATCAAAATACCTGTTTTGTCGTCAGCTTTCTTAAGCCTAGGATATTTTGTTAGGTTAGGATCCTTTTCCTCTATCATTTCAACATAATCCCCTAGTGAGTATAAGCTGTTTTGAAAAGCATATTCCGCTGTTATGTTCCATGCTTGTTCATTTTTTTCTATTGGTAACGGTATTTGTAAACCGTCAGAAAGCAATAATAGTTTTTTTATATTATGAAATGGAATGGAACCGTATTCTATAAAATAATTTGCTTTTTCACTTCCATCAATAATTCCATATCCTTCTTTACTATTAAGTTTACGTCTATTTTTTATAAGTACAGTTTTAATGTGTTCCTTTACCTTCCTATTTAAAATTTCAAGGTCTTCTGCTGAAATATATTCTTCAAAATTGTTTTGTTTAATCCATTTTTTTCTGAATTCAGTCGCAATATTAATACTTTCCTGATCCAGTTTTTCAATATGGTCAAACGTAAGCTGACGAATACGCCCATTATCGTATTGTACAAATAACATACAATCTCCTACATGAGCATAATCCAAGCGTATAATACTTCCTTTTTCAACGATTATTTGAACAGCAATACAGCCACAGCTACTCCGTAATTCCTTAGACAGATTATCAATTGTTTCAATATTTTTATTTAACGTAGAGGATATTTTTTTACCAAGAACTAAGTTTGCTTCCTTTAATCTCTCAAAAACGTTTTGTTCCTTTGAGTTAGATAAGGTTTTCTGTACGATATCAGCTGCAAAAGAACCTGATATGCTTCCTTTTTCTAATGGTGTAGCACCATCGATCACAGAAAAAAAAAGTGATTCATCATTATAGACATATCTATCTTCATTTGTTTGACCAATACCTTGTTTATAGAAAATTTCTTTAGAATAAATCATAAATAGTGGTCCTTTCTTAGAAACGTTTTGAGCTCATATTGGTAATTTTATTACTACATGTCTCGCCAATTTGTAAGACATGAAAAAGGAATACTTCTACCAAATGAGAAAAATAGGATGAAATTAGTTTATTTAATTTAATAAGATGTAAGTAAGAACTGATCCACTAATAAGTATTGCCCCACTTATGACCAATAGTAATATTGTAAGCTTCCTTCTTTTGTCTTGAAAGATGATAAAAGTAAAACTTGCAAATGAGAGGATCAAAGCACCACATAAGATTACGATTAAGAGAGCTGCATCATAAAACTCTTGTCCACTAATAATTTGTAGTGACCCAATGATCACTCCTAAAATTGCAGTGAAAAAGCCTAAAGTTTTTAAATTATCGTCTTTCATGCGGTTTAATTCTTTTGTAGCAGCTTCCAGTTCTTTCTTTGTTTTAGATACTTCTTCGTTTAATTGATCTTTGTTTTGTAGTACTTCTGTTTTTAATAAAAAACGTTGATAATCTCCAATACGCAAAGAGTAATCGATGCTTTGTGAAGATTCCTTATCAATGGCCGATTCAATGTAGCGCTTAGCTAGATTATACTCCTTTTTATATATAGCCATCCACCTTCCCATTGTACATTGAAACTTAGGATAATCAGGGTCAAGTTGTACGATTTTTTTCATTATTTTGTATCCTTGCTCTACAAGACTTTTTGTAAATATTGTATCGAAAGGGAATTCTTCTTCTAATGCAATGACGACGTTTTCTGAAAAGTTATGTAAAATTCCTACATGATTTTCAACTTCTTTAAAGTTAACTGCTTTTCTAGAGTATTCAATGGCATCAAGTAATGTATCTTTATCCCAAGAAACCGTCTTATGAGCCATTGACAAAATATGGAGAAATAATGGGTTGTCATAATAGATGTCTTTATACTTATCTACATATTGTAGAAACATAGTATGATCTTTATGCCTGCGAAAAAAAGTTGCTTTAACAACAAACAGTGTAAAATGTAAGTCGTCGTCTATGTCATCATTCTCTTTAATTTCATCTAACTTTTGCAATAACCGTTGATCACTTGCTGCTGCTAATGTAGCAATATTTGTCTCAAATTTACGATCAGTATAATGAGGGAGTTCTTTTAAGAATAATAAAAGCCCTTCATATTGATTGTTAACAATGGATTTAACTTTAGTAATTAGCTTTGCTTCTTTCAAGATTAGTCACCTATTTTCTATATCTATTAATGTTTATTTAAATCACCTTCGACAAAAAATACTATTCTCCTCCTTCTATTGGTTTAACCCATTGAAAATGTACTAAAAAAATGAATAGATGTAGTCAACCTACCTATGCATTCTATAATAACTTGCATATGCTGTAGTATCGTTCAAATGTAAGGAGGTTTATCAATGGAGCAGCAGGATGAGTTATTTAGATTATACGTTAATCGTCTTTTAAAAAAGCACAATGTTTCTGCTAAAAAAGTGGAACTAGATGATACGGAAAAAGAAAGAATGCGGAGTATTATTGAGAATATACAAACAGAAGTACAAAATTATTTAGATAATACTGTAAAACAAGTAACAGAAGAAGATATGGGGCAAGACAATGATATGGTCCAAGAACAGAACGAAGAAGAAACTGAAAATCAATCAGAAGCAAATCAATCCCAGACAAAAGTTGAATATAGTGAACCAACAACAAAGCCCAAAATTTATTTGAAGAAGAATAGAAAGAAAAGAAAGTAAAATGGATATTTATCTTGGTTAGTTTGTCCAATCCAATCCTCCTTTTTAAGCATAGGGTGTTATGAATACACTTAAAGGAGGATTAAAAAATGAATCAAGAGGTATATCGTTCATCTGATTCGGCTAAATCAAAATGGAGTGCATTAGACCCAACTCATAAACACCCTCTCTGCTTTGATAGTGAAGGTGACACTCAAGAGGCAACTCAAGAAAATAAAACATTACAATTAAATGATGAGTATATTTTAATAAAAGATTCATGTGATGTTGTTGTTAATTCAACAGATACAAAGGCAGCAATTAATTTACAAGCAGCGTTACAAGGTGCACTAGTAATTCTAATCAGCATATCTATTGCAGATTCTAGTCAAGCAGAAGAAATTACTCAAGAGCTTTTACAAACAACTAAAATGAAACAGGTATCTCGTCAAAAAACAATTATTGAAAATTCAAGAAAAGTAGAAGTATCGACAACAGACACACAAATAGCTGCAAACATTCAAATTCTATTACAATTGTTAATTGCATTAGCAGTTGAATTAGACCTATTCTAAAAATGTTAGTTTATTTAAACTAAACTCTGCATCTAAGTAGATGCAGAGTTTAGTTCGTATTAGTACTTGAGGCTACTACTTCGTAGAACGCTTCTTGACTACCGTATTTCCTGTTTTTCCAGCTTTGCAGTCGTCTAGAGAGCTACTATCTCTACCTCTATATATTGTTTCATTAGTCGAGACAACTCGTAGTGAATTCGAGAAGATGCAGCTCGTTGCTGGAGTCGCCGCCTTCACCACTGAAGCAATTATTTATTTTAAGGGTAGAAAATTGTAATAATATGGTGAAAAATGCTACTCAACGTAGGAGAAAAGAAGTAAAATATAGATAATTCGTTCTATAAAAGTATCCATATCGTAAATTTTCTATAGGGGGTGGAGGAATTGAAATTAGTATCAATCGCAATTATCTTTTTATCTATCATTACATTTCGTTCATGTGGAGAAGGTCAGCACCCTGATGTAGATCTTTCATTATCTCCTCAATACATAGAGGGAGTACTTCACTTGGCTCCTGTGCTCACTTATAACGGAGAGGGTCCATTAACAGTAACGTATAAAGATAGTATTGCATGGATTGATCTTGTTGAGCATGAGGGAGATGTAATTTACGAACACATTAAGGGGAATATTGATATTAATCACCAATCTATTCTAGAGAAGGATAATGATAGGAAAGGGAATATTTTAGAATTAGAGATTAACCCAGGGATTTACGATGTTCATCTAATATCTGATTTTTATGTTATAGAAAGTGGTGAGGAAACAGAAAGAAGAACGAATTATAATCAAAAGATAATTCAAACAATTGAAGTGAAGTAATAATTCAAATAATTTTGATAAATAAAGAACTTATCACTTTAATTTTATATAAATATATGATCGAAAAACCTATAATACCCTCCTTTTTACTCATCAATAATGGAAAAATGTGTTTGCATCCGTAGGGTCATTATGATATGATCATCAAGTAAATGTTTTGAAACTGAAAAACGTTTTCGGCCACAGAAGTATGTTCTTGTAAGGCATGAAATGGTTTTTGCGGTGTTCAAAGATTTAACTTTTCTATTTATTTTTAAGGAGGCCGTTAACATGACAGGCAAAGTAAAATGGTTTAATTCAGAAAAAGGATTTGGATTCATCGAACGCGAAGGTGGAGACGATGTATTCGTACATTTCTCAGCTATCCAATCTGAAGGATTCAAAACTTTAGAAGAAGGCCAAGAAGTTGAATTCGAAATCGTCGAAGGCGACCGTGGTCCTCAAGCTGCAAACGTAGTAAAACTTTAATTCCAAACGGATATTAATAAACAAAGGCTTATCCTTAGATCTTCTGAGGATAAGCCTTATTATATTTTTCGGTCTAAATAAAATGAATAGCCTTCATACTAAGTCTATAGAACATTAAATCGTAACGTTTGCTATAATAAAATGAATATTCAAAAGCAATACCGAGAAGGAAGAGGTATAACGAATGAAAAATCATGGTCTAATACTTCTAGCAATTTTTATTGGAGGAGCATTAGGAACAATATTTCGCTTTTTGATCAATACTGAAGTTTCTTCTATTCTTTTCCCTTTAGGGACTGTTATTGAAAACCTTGGTGGTAGTCTCTTATTAGGATTATTAACAGGATACATATTAAATAAAGAATTCTCTCCAATATTAAAAGAGGGGATTGGAGTTGGTTTTTGTGGAGGATTTACCACCATGTCTACCTTAGCGGCTGATACGATTTTTTTATTTGGTCAGGCTTCCTCTCCTTCTATTGTAATATATTTAGTATCTTCCTTATTTGGGGGTATTCTTTTAGCGGTCATTGGAATGGCAATGAGCACAGCTTTTGTGCATCGAAAGAAAAGAGCTGATGAAATACAATGATTGGAAATATGCTTATAGTAGCTATTGGTGGAGGTATAGGGGCAGTCGGACGATATCTCCTCGGGGTATGGATTAAGAGTCATACAAAAGAAAGATTCATTCCTACTGCCATGCTATATGTTAATTTGTTAGGGTCATTCGGATTGGGATTGCTTTTTAACTTGTTATATGGAGAAATTCCATCTGCAGAAAATAACGAAAAACTTTACATTATATTTGGAATTGGTTTTTTTGGAGCTTTTACAACCTTTTCTACGTTCTCAGTAGAAGCGGCAACATTACTCAAAAAGAAAAAGCTGGTGCCATTTATTACTTATATACTGTTTTCAATAGGTGGAAGTATATTGTTCTTTTTGGTAGGTTTTATTGCACTCTGAGGAAAAAAGGATTACCCATATTGGAAAGGTAATCCTTCTAATATTTATTTATTTATTATGCTTATCGGTATCTGGATCTTTTGAAGGAGAGGAATCTTTTCCTAAATCCTTTAAATCATCGTAAATTTTTTCTTTGATTTCATCGTAAACTTCATCTTTTAAGTCTTCTAATACTTCTTCTTTTAATTCTTCATACACATCCTGCTTTACGTGTTCATATATGTCTTCTTTCATTTCATCATAAACTTCTTCTTTTACATCCTCGTACATGTTTTCTTTCATTTTATCGTACATTTCATCATGTACTTCTTTTTTCATTTTTTTAGTGCGACGTCGGCGTTTCCATAGTTGTTCGGCTTCCATATCTCGTCCCATCATAATTAGGAGAGAGAAGATCATAACAACCATAATTATAGCAAAGGGTAATGCAGCTACAATCGAGGCAGTTTGAAGTCCTGTTAAACCTCCACTTAGTAAAAGAACACTTGCTGTGCCTGCAATAAGGAATCCCCATATTACTTTTACTCCTAATTTAGGTTCTAAACTTCCCTCACTTGTTAATGCAGCTAAGACGTAAGAAGCAGAGTCCGCTGATGTTATAAAGAAAATAACAATTAAGATAACAGCTAATATACTCATAATTATACCAAAAGGTAATTCATCCAATGTTACAAATAAAGCAACCTCTACATTATCCATAACAAGGTTACCTAGCTGTTCATTACCATTCATTATCATATCTAGAGCAGTTCCACCAAAAGCAGTAAACCAAACGACAGCTAGTAATGAAGGGATGATGAGTACACCTGCAACAAATTCCCGTATTGTTCGGCCTCTGGAAATTCGTGCAATGAAGATACCCATAAAAGGTGCCCATGAAATGTGCCATGCCCAGAAAAAAATTGTGTATATACCAAGCCATTCTCCGTCACCAAACGGATTAAGGTCGAGACTCATTTGCGTCACATTCGCAATGTACCCACCAATTGTTGTAACAATACTCTCTGCAATAAATAAGGTAGGACCGAATGTGATCATAAAAATAAGTAATATAGATGCAACAGTTAAATTAATTGTACTTAAAATACGGATTCCCTTGTTTACTCCAGTAGCAGCAGAAAAAATAAATAGTATTGTAACGATAGCTATGACTACTAATTGTGTTATTGCATTATTTGGAATGCCACTAATTAAGTGTGATAACCCACCTGTTATTTGCATTGCACTTAGTCCGAAAGTGGTTGCAACCCCAGTTGAAGTAGCTAGAACTGCTAAAACATCAATCCCTTTTCCGAAGGGCCCTCTAATGCGATCTCCTAAAAGGGGCTGAAAGGCTGAACTAATAAGGGCTGGCTGATCCTTTCGAAACTGTACATAGGCTAATGTCAATGCAACTAAGGAAAAAATAGCCCAAGGGTGTAGTGCCCAATGAAAAACAGCATAACGAAGTCCTGCACTAGCCATTACAGCTGGCTCTGCTCCAATATAATCTGGGTGAGGATCTAAATAATACAAAGCTGGTTCCGCTACTCCCCAAAAAACAAAACCAACACCGATACCTGCTGAAAACAACATTCCTAACCAAGTATAAAATTTATACTCCGGTTTCTCATCTGCCTTCCCTAATCTTAATTTTCCAAAAGGACTAATGGCTAAAAAGAGAACGAACACAATAAAAAAAGCTGTAGAAAGCATATAGAACCAGCCGAAGTTATTTAATGTTGATGCTAATGCTGAATTAGAAAATGCTTCTAAAGATCGTGGTCCTATTGCTCCCCAGAGAACAAAAAGTGCTACCAATGTAGCAGATATGTAAAAAACAATATTTGGTTTCCTTGTTTCGTATTCATAGTTATTTTTCATAGGTATTCATCTCATTCGTTAAACGAATGTCCTCCTCTCTTACATTGCTCCATCCTTTTGAATCATAAATGTTTATGTTATAAGACTTTGCACATTAGATTAAATTATGTACAAATTGAAATTAAATTGCAAATCTTATCATGATAGATAACTATGCTAATGGAAAACACATCGCTTGTGTTGTCGTATATCTTTACTGAACTCCTTTATTATTTTTTGGGTATCTCCCCTGTAAATAAGAAGCGTTCTTGAAGCCCGGAAAGCAGGGAAAAACACAAATGCGGTATCCAAGAAGCGGGCCAATGAGCCTGCAAACAGAGAAAGTGGGTTTGCAGGCGTATAGAAGTGAGTCAATAAGCCTGCAAACAGGGAAAAGAAGTTTGCAGGCACGGAGGAAGGATCCACTGTTCCTGCAAAGAGTGAAAAAGAAGTTTGCAGGCACGGAGGAAGGATCCACTGTTCCTGCAAAGAGTGGAAAAGAAGTTTGCGGGCACGGAGGAAGGATCCACTGTTCCTGCAAAGAGTGGAAAAGAAGTTTGCGGGCACAGAGGAAGGATCCACTGTTCCTGCAAAGAGTGGAAAAGAAGTTTGCGGGCACGTAGGAAGGGTCCACCGTTCCTGCAAAGAGTGGAAAAGAAGTTTGCAGGCATGGAGGAAGGATCCACTGTTCCTGCAAAGAGAGAAAAAGGAGTTTGCGGGCACGTAGGAAGGGTCCACCGTTCCTGCAAAGAGAGAAAAAGAGGTTTGCAGGCACGGAGGAAGGATCCACTGTTCCTGCAAAGAGAGAAAAAGAGGTTTGCAGGCACGGAGGAAGTAGCCAGCGTTCCTGCAAAGAGTGAAAAAGAAGTTTGCAGGAACGGAGGAAGTTCGCCCCATTCCTGGAAAGGGCAAAAAAGAGGATTGCAGGAACGGAGGAAGTCGCCCCGTTCCTGGAAACAGTGAAAAAGAAGTTTGCAGGAACGGAGGAAGGTGCCCCTGTTCCTGGAAAGAGTGAAAAAGAAGTTTGCAGGAACGGAGGAAGATCGCCCCGTTCCTGGAAAGGGAAAAAAAGAGGATTGCAGGAACGGAGGAAGATCGCCCCGTTCCTGGAAAAGGTAAAAAAGAAGTTTGCAGGAACGGAGGAAGGTCGCCCCGTTCCTGGAAAGAGTGAAAAAGAGGATTGCGGTAACAGAGGAAGATCGCCCCGTTCCTGGAAAAGGTAAAAAAGAAGTTTGCAGGAACGGAGGAAGGTCGCCCCGTTCCTGGAAAGAGTGAAGAAGAAGGTTTGCGGTAAGATAGAAGCCGCCAACGTTCCCGCAAATGGAGTGAAAGCCGAAATGGGGGATGATGAAGCCGATATTCTTCCCACAAACGGCGGAAGATCACAAATGCGGCGGGAAGGTGGTATACCTTAGAAAGAGATATTCATCCCCCATGGTGCAAATTTACACTTGCATGGGCGGTCTACCCTGTAAATAGAAATGGTTCAGTAGTGGAAGGCAGCGACTCCAGTGGGATCAGTGCGACCCGAAAATTCCCTAGCACTTACCGAGTAAGTAGTAGGAAGTTGAGGTCGTGCCCCACGGAAAGCGCCTGCCTGCAACGGATGAACACCTTAGAAAGAGATTTTCATCCCCATGGTGCAATCTTCACTTGCATGGGTGGTCTACCCTGAAAATAATAACAGTTCAGTAGTGGAGGATGACGACTCCAACGGGAAAAGCAACGGAAATAATTACCCGTCACTTCTCCATTTTAAATTCTACATTAATCTGATTCTGATTCTTTCATTTCGTCATATACTTCCTGTTTAAGCTCCTTCTTTAATTGCTCTCTTTTCTTCTTTTGATCTTCTTTTAAATCTTTCCTCATGATCAATAGTAAGGAGATCGCCATTACAATCATAATGATAGCAAATGGGAGTGCAGCTATAATGGATGCTGATTGTAAACCATCCAATCCACCACTCCATAGTAGTACACTAGCAGTACCTGCAATTAAAAATCCCCAAGCAACCTTGACAAAAAGCTTCGGTTCTAAGCTACCGTCACTAGTCATAGCTCCAAGAACATATGACGCTGAGTCTGCACTTGTAATAAAAAAGATGAGAATTAAGCAAATTGCTAATATATTAATAAAGAATCCAAGAGGCAATTCACCTAACGTTGCAAATAAAGCAACCTCCACATTATCTAACACCAGATCTCCTATTTGTTCGTTTCCAGCTAAAATCATATCAAGTGCAGTACCGCCAAAGGTAGAAAACCAAAGAATAGCTATGAGAGAAGGTACAATTAATACACCTGCTACAAACTCTCTAATTGTTCTACCACGAGATATTCTGGCGATAAATATCCCCATAAAAGGAGCCCAAGATATGTGCCAAGCCCAAAAAAAGATTGTATATTCACCTAACCAATCACCATTTCCGAAGGGATATAAGTCGAGACTCATTTGAGTAACATTTGTTAAGTAGCTACCAATTGCAGTAACTGCACTTTCAGCAATGAATAAACTAGGGCCAACAATAATGACAAACAGTAGTAAAATCGATGCGATTGTTAAATTAATGGTACTCAATATTCTAATCCCTTTATTTATTCCGGTTGCTGCAGAGATAATAAATAAACATGTAACAATGCCTATAACAATAAATTGTGTAATAGCATTATTCGGTATGTTTTCTGAAAGGTGTGATAAGCCCCCTGTAATTTGAAGTGCACTCAATCCGAATGTTGTGGCTACACCAGTTGAGGTTGCCAGTACCGCAAATGTATCTATCCCTTTTGACAAATAACTATATTTTCTATCACCTAGTAATGGCTGAAAGGCAGAGCTTATAAGGGCAGGCTGATCCTTTCGGAATTGTACATAAGCTAATGTTAACGCAATTAAAGAAAAGATAGCCCATGGGTGTAATGCCCAATGGAATACAGCATAACGAAGCCCAGCAGCTGCTCTTACTTCTTCAGGAGCATCAGCGTAACCTGGATGAGGGTCAAGATAATATAAACCAGGTTCAGCAACACCCCAAAAAACAAAACCTACACCGACTCCGGCAGAAAACAGCATACCGAGCCATGTATAAAAATTATATTCTGGTCGTTCTGACGGTTTTCCAAGCCTTAACTTTCCAAAAGGACTAATTGCTAAAAATAACACAAAGGCTATAAAAAATGTAGTGGCAAGCATATAGAACCATCCGAAATGATCGAGGATAGTATTTAATGTAGATTCAGAGAAGGATTCTAATGTATCTGGACCTATGGCTCCCCAAATAACGAATAGACCAACTAATGGTGCGGAAATAAAAAAAATTATGCTAGGTTTCTTTGTTTCAAAGTGATAATGGTTCCGTGCCAAAGTTAATTCCATCCTTTCAAATAAATCTTTTTCTCATAACACTTATAAAGACTTTCCCCTAGCTCGTTATGAATTAAACAAAAGAATACGAAGGAATGATAATTTAATAATCTTTAACAATATTTATAGATAAAATAGATTAGTCTTGATTAGAGTAAAAAAAACGACCATGATATTATGGTCGTTTTTTGCAACTATTCATATGAAATTTGCAATTGTTGTTTTTCAAACGCTTCAAAAAGTACTTTCTTTTGAACTTCTGTCTCTAATCCTTGGACTAATTTTTCTAATCTTAAGTCCGTTGCATCATCTAAATCTAAATTATTCGTTGTTTCTTTTTTACAAATGGCAAATTGCTGTGGAATAACGATGCCATGGAGGTTTCTAAAAACAAGTCTAAGGTGATTCAACGTGTTTGTACCTGCTTTTAATCCTCCCGTTGTAGTTAAAAGGGCAATAGGAGTTTTTTCAAATTCTTGAAATCCAAAGTAATCTAAAAAGTTTTTAATTGCTCCTGTATAAGAGCCATGGTACTCTGGTACACCTACAACGAGTCCGTCTGCTTCAATCAACTGTGTTGAAATATTTTTTAGTATTTCAGGAAGTTCTAGATCAGGATCATAAACAGGTAACTCAAGTTCTCGAATGTCAACAAAAATTGTCTTTGTACCATTTTTCTTCATTCTCTCTTCTACATTTTTCAGAAGTTTTTTTGTAAAGGATTTTTTATTCATGCTTCCATTAATGAAAATAACTGTCTTTTCCTTATTCATCTTAATATTTCCTCCTCCATGTCTTGTTTTATGAAAGATGAGGATAAGCTTAGAGTACGTTTAAAAAGGTATTCATTTTCTTATAATTATTATAGCAAAGGTTATTTCGTGAAGCGAAAAAAACATCTTCAACCTACTGGTTAGTGAATAAAAAGAAGGACTTTTTATATAAATAAAAGAAAAGTAAGAATAGAATAGGTGTAAATGAGGTGATGGAATGGCAACGTTCGAAGATTTTATTAAGCTTGATATGAGAGTTGGTACTGTACTAGAAGCAGGACCTTTTCCTGAAGCAAGAACTCCAGCAATAAAACTAACCATTGATTTTGGTGAGGAAATAGGCATAAAGCAATCTAGTGCTCAAATCACAAAAAGGTATAATCCAGAAGTATTAATTGATCGTCAAGTAGTTGCAGTTGTAAATTTCCCTCCACTAAGAGTGGCTGGTTTTAAATCGGAAGTTCTTGTTATGGGAGGAATACCAGGGGATGGAGATGTTGTTTTGTTAAATGTGGATGAAGAAGTTCCAAATGGGACGAGGATTTCATAAGTTATAGTAACAAACTAAAAAAGTGTTTCCAAAGCGTATTTTTACGTTCATTGGAACCACTTTTTTTTACATTTCTACTATAAAACGTCTCTCTCCAACATGAATGTCTTCTATATACACTTCAACTAAGTACTCCCCAACTTCTGTTAAGGGATCATCAGCTTCAAGGAGAGTTAATACTACGCTGTTAGAGGAAAAGAATGTATATGTTTGACTTTGAATGGTCTCCCATTCCGTTTGATCCTTTTGACGATGATGTAAAACAACGTGAAATTCTTTATTTTCCACATTCCTATCACCCATATATAATAATTGAATTGTAATGTTAGTTTCATATTTTTTAAAGGTGGGTATATGTCCCAATCGACTCACATCTGTTATCGTTTCAGGTGGATCTAATAGCCCACCAGGGTAAACATAGACACCGGTTGGCATCATTTGTTTATCTATCCAATTTCCGACACCGTAAATAGGTAGAATAAAAAATATCATTAATGCTAATGGCAGTGATATAGCACTAATCCATGACCTCCCAGATCGATTAAATAAAGGGACGTTAGTCTTCCTATTTGTTTCCTCTGAACTTGATCGGCGGATAACGTGGTTTAAGTAAAATGCATTGGCTTTAAAACCAAAGAAGATGTGTATAAAGAAAGGGATTATATCAATCCACATCACCTGAATTATTTCTGGAAAAACATTTATGTAAATGAAGTACGAGATACTTGGGTTTAACAATAAGATAAAGGAAATAGATAAAAAATAAAGAAAAGATAAGACATACATATGACGATATGCAAGGAAAAAAGGAGTAAAGATAAATGCAGCCCAGTTCCATCCAGCATATTTCGTAGGGTTATTACTTCTCTTCCATTTATTTAAATAGTATGTTGAATTCTCTCCTATGAAAGATGTAATTTCAGATGAAAAATGTTCGTCATTATTAAACCGTTGGATGAAATAGTTCTTTTCCATTTATATAATCTCCCTTTGATGAATTATAAACTATCGTATCATGAAATATTGTATAGTTGAAAAAGAAATGATTCGATGTGAATGTTAATAGTAATAAAAAAGTGTTTTTTAAACAAACGTTTATTTGATTTTTTAAAGTAAGGAGATGAGTGTGTTGAGAAGGCAACATTATTATATATTATTCCTTGTCGTTACATTACTAGCAGCGTGTCAAAGTAATTCCCAGGAGGAGGCACTAGAGGAAAAGCAATATGATTTTATCCATGAGGAATTTAGTTATACTCCCTTTCTTATACCAGAGAATTGGGATGTAGTTGCTGTTGGTTATGATGTGAAGCACCAATTTATTGATTGGAGGGAGCCAGAAAACCATCGTTATGCCCAAGTCCCTTATCGATACACAATTACATTTGGTAAGTTAAGTGAGGAGAACGAGGTAACAGAGGAAGATCTTCGAGAATACAATGAGCAGCAGAGCTTAATTGGTCATACGAATAGACAAAAGCTTTACCATACATATAATGAAGAATTTGGATCATTAGAAATAAGTAAGAATGGTTTTACAAGACTTATCATTAATCATGAAGACACAGAAGAATGGAAGCTAGGAGGAGAAGATTTCCTTGTGCTAAATCAAGAAAGTGAATGGGCGGTAAATTGGTATAATAATGGCACTTATTATGATTTACTAATACTTTCTGATGCAAATATATCAAATCAAGAAGAATTAGAAGAACTTTTAGAATATATGTTTTTATAAAAAGGCTACCCTGAAAATAGCTGATAAGTAGAGCAAGATGTGTTTCTTCGTGCCTGCGGTGTCTCGTCTAGCTCGTTCTTCGAAGTTACACCTCCAGGGGGGGCTGGGCGAGAATTGAGGCGAATTATTGTGAAATTTTTATGAAAAGATATATACGAATCCATAGAAGTTGTATACCCTACAGGAGTATGGTAATATTGTAGATGCATAATTATTTCATATTAAGGTATAAGTAAAATAGACAGTTTTTATACTGGAGGGGTATATATGGCGAAAGTCCGTTTAGCGATTGAAGGGATGACATGTGCATCTTGTGTTAATCGGGTTGAAAAAAAGATTTCGAAAGTGGACGGTGTGGAAAAAGTAAATGTAAATCTTGCAACACACCAAGCTCAAGTTGTTGGTGAATTTGATGATGAAACAATTGAGAGTATGATTCAATCTGTTGAAAAAATAGGCTTTGGTGCAAAACAACTTCATGATGATAAAGAGGAAGATTTATCTGCAAAGCAAGCAAAAGAATCAAAAAAATTAATGAAGGATTTTACTCTTGCGGCAATTGTTACAAGTATTGTTTTAATTGGAAGCATTCCTCATATGATGCACGGCTGGGGAGCATGGGTGCCAGCATGGTTACAAAACCCTTTCTTTCTACTTGTATTAACGACGTATGTTCAACTCGTACCAGGTTGGCGTTTTTATAAAAATAGCTATAAAGTTCTGAAAAATCGATCTGCAGATATGAATGTACTTGTTGCTATGGGTACAACCTCTGCTTGGCTTTATAGTGGTGCAATGACGTTGTTCCCTGAGTTTTTAACGAATGCTGGTTTTCCTTATCAGCTGTATTATGATGTAACCACCGTTATCACAACTCTCATTTTATTAGGAAGATACTTTGAAGCGAAGGCGAAAGGAGAAACGTCATCAGCAATAAAAAAACTGATGGGGCTTCAAGCAAAGACTGCTAGGGTCATTCGTAATGGAGAAGAGTTAGAAATTCCAGTTGAAAATGTTTTAGTAGGTGACGAAATTACTGTTCGTCCTGGAGAAAGAATTCCTGTTGACGGAACAATTATTCGAGGATCATCAAGCATTGATGAATCTATGCTTACAGGGGAACCTATTCCAGTAGATAAGAAAATTGATGACCCTGTAATTGGAGCAACGATAAATAAATCTGGAAGCTTTACTTTTAAAGCTTCAAAAGTAGGAAAAGATACTACATTGTCTCAAATCATTCGGATGGTAAATGATGCACAGGGTTCAAAAGCCCCAATCCAGAGAATGGTTGATGTTATATCAGCATATTTCGTGCCAGCAGTCGTTATATTAGCGACGATTAGTTTTCTTATTTGGTTATTTTTCGGACCAGAACCATCGTTTATTTTTGCATTAACTACGTTTATTGCTGTATTAATTATCGCATGTCCATGTGCACTAGGGTTAGCAACTCCAACTGCCATTATGGTAGGAACAGAAAAAGGGGCTGAAAATGGTGTTTTAATTAAGGATGCAGCAAGCCTTGAACAAGCTCACCGTGTAACGACGATTGTTTTGGATAAAACAGGAACCATTACAGAAGGAAAACCTTCATTAACAGATATTTTACCTGAAGGAAAAACAAGCGAAGAGGACCTTTTAACTTGGGTTGCCTCATTAGAAAGTGTATCAGAACATCCTCTTGGGGAATCCATTGTTCAAGGAGCAAAGGAGAAGAACCTAAAGTTGATGACTCCAGAGGATTTTAAAGCTGTAAGTGGAAGAGGAATTTATGGAACGATTAACGGTGAAAAAGGTCTAGTTGGTAACTATCAATGGATGCTTGATAATAATATTGATGTAAAGGATTTTAAAGAGCAGGCTGAGGAAATGGCTAGTCAAGGGAAGACGCCAATGTATGTAGCAAAAGGACAGGAGTTTATTGGACTGATTGTAGTTGCAGATAAATTAAAAGCAGAGTCTCCTAAGGCAATTAAGGAACTGAAAAATCTAGGAATTAAAGTGGTTATGCTAACTGGAGATAACAAAAGAACCGCAGAAGCAATTGCCCTTGAAGCTGGCATTGATAGTTTCGAAGCAGAGGTTCTACCAGAGGATAAAGCAAACTATGTGAAAGAGCTACAGGACCGAGGGGAAACGGTTGCTATGGTGGGGGATGGAATTAATGATGCTCCAGCCTTAGCACAAGCAAATATTAGTATTGCAATAGGTACTGGAACGGATGTTGCCATGGAAACAGCAAATATTACATTAATCAAAGGAGAAATCATGAATGTGGTGACCGCCTTCCGTTTATCAAAAGCAACAATGCGTATGATTTGGCAAAACTTAGGATGGGCTTTCGGATATAATATTATTTTGATTCCTGTTGCAGCAGGTTTACTTTATCCATTTTTTGGTTTACTCCTTAATCCAATGCTAGCAGGTGCAGCGATGGCGTTTAGCTCCGTTTCTGTCGTATTAAATACATTACGTCTGAAAAAATTTAAGTCTATTCCGGCCACATAAAGGTCTGCAGGGCTAAAAAAGGTGGATGAAGTATGGAAGAACGAATACTATTAGTAGACGATGAATCGGAAATGAGAAAATTACTTCGTGTATGTCTTTCACCTCAAGGATATCTGTTAGAAGAAGCACCAAACGGAGAAGAAGCATTAAACAAAATTACGAAGGATCATTATGACATTATTATTTTAGATATAATGATGCCAGAAATGGATGGCTTTGAATTATTGAAGAAACTTAGAAACCATTTGGATAATCAAACGCCAGTGATTTTATTAACTGCTTTAGGAGATACAGAACGTGTTGTTGAAGGCTTGCGAATTGGTGCAGATGATTACATGGTTAAACCATTTGAACCGAAAGTGCTTATTGCAAGGGTTCAGTCAGTATTAAGAAGATCGAAAAAAATAAACAAACCAAATGAAACCTATATAGTAAAAGATCTAGTTTTTCAACCATCACGTTATCAAGTATCCTTTAATAATAATGTTATACCCCTAACGAAAAAGGAATTTCAAATATTTCAGCGTCTTTCAAGCAATCGAGGGAGAGTATATAGTCGAGAGCATTTGTTGGAATTAGAGTGGGGAATGGATTATGAAGGAGATAACCGTACAGTAGATACACACATAAAAAATATTAGAGAAAAGTTAAAAGCCACAAATTATCATGAACCTATCATTGAAACGGTATGGGGAATAGGATATAAAGTTCTAGATGAAAAATAAATTTAAAAAATTCTTCAAGTGATTTGCTTGAAGAGTTTTTTTATAGGATATTGTATGGATGGGGGGGGTTTCTTATGTTTCCTAAAAAATTATCATCTAGAATTACCGCATGGGTTATGGTTATTTTATTTATTGCAGTAATTAGTTTAATAAGTGGAGCCAATTGGATTACTAAAACCTTTTATCAAAATCATTTGAGTAATGAGGTTGAAGCTCGAATCGTTTCCCATGCTCATCTTCTTGAAAAAGATGTACAAGAGCATGTGATTGAATATATTGAAGAAATAGAAGTAGGGAAATCAAGTCATTTATTAATATTAGATTCGAACATAAACGTTTCCTATCAATCAGAAAATATAGATGAAACGATACTACATCACTATCAAAGCTGGATTAATGAAAACCAAGATAGGGTAGAGGGAGTGGAGGATCCGTTTTTAGAACACGTAGATACAGCAATGCTCTTTCACATACCTCATGTATGGTCGTTAATGCCCATTTATAATAATGATGAGATAACAGGTTATGTCTTTTTAGACCAAGATACTGGTGATTTGAATCAAGCTCAGATTAAACTCTTATATTTGTTTGCTGCAATGGGTATCATTACTTTGATTATTGGTAATATTTTCACGATCTATTTAACGAAGAGAATTTCTAAGCCTATTGATCATATTAGTGAAATGACCAAAAACATAGCAGATGGGGATTTAGATATAGAACTTCAAGTTCATGGAGAGGATGAAGTGGGAAGGTTAGCTGCTAACATTCAGTCCATGACAAAACAATTAAAAGATTACAGAGATTCTCGGAGACAATTTATTACTCATATTTCACATGATTTACGAACACCTATAACGTATATAAAAGGGTATTCCGCTGTAATGAAGGAGATGCCTCCAGATAAGCAGAATGAGTGGAAAAGAAACTTAAATGTTATCTATCAAGAAGCTACGAGAATGGAGCATCTTGTTAGTGATTTGTTCTTACTTACAAAGCTAGAGGAAGGGAAAATAAAATTGAACATAGATACAGTGTATCTTCCGTCATGGGTGAGGTCTTTATACGAAAGTCGAATGATTATGTTTGATCAAAAGTCTATTGAAACTAGCCTTGTGATCTCAAAAAATGTAGAGGATTTAACGATCAAAATAGACCCTTACCGAATGGAGCAGGCGTTAATAAATATTATTGAAAATGCTATAAGACATACGCCGAATAATGGGAAAATTGAATTGTCACTAATAAAAAGAGAAAATGAAGTTAGATTCGCTGTAACAGATACTGGACCTGGCATTGAACAGAAGGCACTTCCATATATTTGGGACCGCTTCTATAAAGTAGATGCTGCCCGAAGTCAAAATGATAGTGGGACAGGGTTAGGTTTAGCAATTGTAAAAGAAATTGTAGAGGCACATGGTGGATACGTTTCCGTAGAGAGTAAGCTAGGGGAGGGGACAACTTTTTCCATACACCTAATTATACATGGTACGGATGGTGATTCTAATGACTGAAGATCATAAAACAGCAAAAATAAAGAAACGCTACAACCGGATTGCCCCTTTTTATTCGAGGATGGATCACATGGTAAAGGAAAGTTGGAGAAAAGAGCTTTTTTCCACCCTTCATGGAAATGTTCTTGAGGTTGGGGTTGGTACTGGAGCCAACCTTCCCTATTATCCAAACAATAGCACTTTTACAGCAATTGATTTTAGTCCAAAAATGTTAAGCTATGCTAAAAAAGTGGCAACAAAACACAATAAGTCTGTACAATTTCTAGAGATGGACGTACAGAACATGGATTTTGGAGATAATCAATTTGACTATGTTGTAAGTACATGTGTGTTTTGCTCCGTGCCTGATCCCATAAAAGGGCTAGAGGAAATTAAAAGGGTATTGAAAAGGGATGGTAGCTTAGTCATGCTAGAGCATATGAGGAGTGATAACCGAGTATTAGGAAAAATGATGGATGTCATAAATCCATTGGTTGTAAATATTATTGGTGCAAATATTAATCGAAAAACGATATTCAATGTACAAAATGTTGGTTTCCATCTTGTTTCAGAAAAACTGCTTATGGGATCTATCATGAAAGAGTTGAAATTTAAGAAAGTAAGACAATGAACCTTTGGAAATACATGTAAAATATATCGATCTGTCATAGCACAATTCAATTATTTAACAAAGAAGTGTGAACGTGTGGAGCCTCATTTCCTTGTTGAAATGGTGGGTACATGATAAATAAGTAAGTAATAAACAGTAAATATAGAATTGTTGCTATATGGAAGATAAAGACTTTATAGGTTTTATTATATAAAAAACCATTTTTCCAAAAGTGCATACACCAGAATCCACCTAAGCTCATAAGTAATATCAACAGTAACATGATGGTTCGAATTTCAGGAACAGATAACATTTCAGCTGTCATAGCTCCCATAATACCTGCCATTCCTCCAGAAAACACACCTTCAATAACGGTAATTTTACCATGGGGTAATCCAATAAGGAATCCTACAATTGTCGTTACAATCAGACTAATTATAAACGAATTGAAATATGCTCCATGGTATATAGCGCCAATAAATAACCCAAATGTTAAACCTACGAGCATGGATGCGCCCATTGTTAACATCATTTTTTCCATTTTTGTTCTTGTTTTATCTTGATTTTTAATTCCTGAAAAGTAGAAGAGTAAAGGAAGAATTAAAAATATGCTATAAATATACATCGGTTGGTCCCCCATTTTTCGTAATCATAAAAAGAGATAATATAGACAAGCTTTATACAAAGTATTCAGAAAGGAGGGGATGTAGAAGTAGATTTTTTTAAAATAAACGTTTGTTTGAAAAAATTGGATTGACTTATACCATTATATTCGTTTTCCATCGAATTATTAAAGAGTCAATTTGTCTTTGTTTCCATCTATAACGAATACAAAAAAGGAGGATGTTTAAATAATTATGGAAGTCTAATCAAAAAAGAAGAATTCATTGCAGAGCACGAATTCTTCTGACATAACTTAACCAAACTCCAAAAGTTCTTTTAGAAAGAAAAAGTTTTTACTTTTCCTCTTGTTTCACTTCTTTTATTACACTGGATTTGTCACCAATCAAATACTTCGATTGTC
Organism: Evansella sp. AB-P1; assembly: GCF_029688925.1. Taxonomy (GTDB): domain Bacteria; phylum Bacillota; class Bacilli; order Bacillales; family Salisediminibacteriaceae; genus Evansella. The sequence goes on along the minus strand of NZ_JARUKY010000009.1, from coordinate 41,337 downwards.
CGATATATAGTGGTAGTTGAATATTTTCAAAATTAGGTAGTCCATTTTCTCCAAATTTACTATTATCTTTATGGAATTTCGTAATTTTTCCTACGATCCAATCGTGATCACCGTAGCTTTGAATGTCAATTACTTCACATTCATAGGCTACATAAGCCACATCTAAGATTGGAGAAGGAACCGTTTCACCGATTTTCCACTTTGCCCCAATTCGTTCAAGCTTATCACCATCTGCCCCTGTCATTTTTCCTGCCCCTTCAATAAAGTGAGCATACTCTGCAGGTACAAAATTAATAGCAAAAGAATTGCTTTCTTTTATTAGGTGGTGTGTAAATCTTTCCTTTGCTACTGCTACCCCATAAATAGCTGGGTCGAAAGATATGTATGAATGCCACCCGGCAGCCATGATGTTTTGAACATTTTCATTCTTTGCAGTTACTAGTGCTACTAATCCAGGGTAGCAGTGTAAAACCGTTTGATCTGTACTTTTTAGCATATAAAATTCTCCTCATCTTTAAATTCTAAGGTTTAGTATAAACGATTGAAGGAAACTTACGTTAATTTGTTAGAAAAAGTAATGAAAATTTCAAAATTATAAAGTGGTACGAAACAAAAAAGCTAGAATATTGTAAAAGTGATTGCCCCCATCCTGGAAAAACTATGATACATTTTAATAAGAAGGAAGTTAATGGAGGATTTTACATGGGAGGAGAACAACAAAACAAATCTTTAGTTGAGTTTATTTATGAAGGTTTAATGTTCATACTAGCCTTTTCGGCAGTTGCTACTATATGGTATCAAACACAGTATAATTCATACATTGTATGGGGGACGTGGGCGATTTTCTTTAGTGACTTCTTATACCGTTTTTTTAATACAAATCAAAAGTGGCAATTTATAAAATCTAATCCTTTTATCGTTATTGCAATCATCCCATTAGATGCTGTATTTCAATTAGCTCGTATAGCGAGACTTCTTCATTTTTTACGCTTAAAAGCTATCACTAAATACTACACAAAACCATTAATAGAAAAGCTACAGAAACAGAGGTTTACATACTTAATTCCCGGTTGCTTTCTTCTCTTGTTTATTAGTGTTATTCCCCTTTATATCGTTGAACCAAATGTAACTACCTATTTAGAAGCATTTATAGGTGGATTAGCATCACTTGTTTTTTTCGGATATTCACAAATAGCCCCTCAGACAGCGTTTGGTACGTTAATCATTACGTTGTTAACGATCTATGGAGTGATTCTTCATGGTTTAATAATAAAAATCCTCCTATCCACATTGTTAAATCTAAAATTTGTTCAAGCGATTCGAAAAAAACGAAGTAAACAATACTACCAGTAATAAAACATGAAAGGTGGCTAGTCAAATGGAACGATTTAAGATTGGTCGTTTATCTGCAGGAGGATTTTTTATTTTCATTGGTGTTATGTGGATTGCTAGTAATTGGGTTGAAGTATCCATTTATCAATTGTTTTCTTATGTTTGGCCGTTACTGCTTATATCTTTAGGTTTAGAAATTATTATACGCTATCGAAAAAAGGAAGAGGATGAGAAATTGGCATATGATGGAGTGGCTATAGGCTTTATTCTAGCAATCTTAGTAATTAGTGGAGGTTTTTTCTCCTTTCAAAATTCAGGTTTTGCTGGTAGCCTACCTTTCTTTTCTGGAGCATTTGATACATCAATTGATATAAATGAACAATATGAGGTTGACGATCTGGAGCAAATAAGGTTGGAATTTATAAATGGAACGGTTCAAGTAGTTGGGGGTAGTGCAGAAGAAATTAGTATCACTGGTGTTGCAAAATCTAATTTTCATAGTGAGGAAGATTTACAAAAGGCATACGGAAATGCTATGAATGTAGAGGAAGGGAATGGTAGTTTCTATTACAAAGTAAAGGAGAGTCCCCCATCTTTCTTTTCGCAAAATAATCGATTTAGCCTGGATTTAGTTATTACTGTTCCAAAAACAGTTTTCATAGAGTTAGATGCTGTGAATGGTAGTCTGACGGTGGAAGACCTGGAAGAAAATGTTCTAGTAAAAACGACGAATGGAAGAATAAATATCCAAAATATTATTGGAAATACCATTGTAGAAAGTACGAACGGGGCATTAACAATTGAGAATATTCAAGGAAATGTAGAAGCTCGTACGACGAATGGAAAGATTGATATCTTTGATGTAACAGGAGAGATATTGGCAAGAGGGACAAATGGAGCAATTGATATAAGTAGTGTTACAGTAGCTGGAGATTGGAGTGCTACTACAACGAATGGGCGTATACGACTGGAAGTACCGAATGATGCGGATGCTTCCGTTGTGGGGGAAACGACACTCGGAAGCGTAACAGGGAATGTTAATTTCAGTCGAAAGCACGAAGGTACAAGTAGAGAAAATAGGGAAGGTTCATTCGTTTTAAATAATGGAACGTACAGAATTGAGGCAAAAGGTACAAACGGTTCCTTACAGATTAATACGCGATAATATCCAGTGGTTCCGTTAATTATATGGTAGACTATCCTTGCAAGTGGAGAGTTGCACCATGGGGTATGAAAATTTTCTATCTAAGGTATACTACCATACTGCTAATCCACTTTCCCACTATTTGCGGAAACTTTCGTATTTTCAGCGTTGGTAATTAACAAAAAAAGGTATTCCTAATGTCAAGTTGACGTTAGGAATACCCTTATTGTTTACTTTACTCTAACCATTCAGCAACTTTATCTTCGTTAGCTTCTACCCAAGCTGCAGCAGCTTCTTCAGCACTAGCACCTTCTGTAATAGCTAGCATTACTTCTTCCATGTCAGCGGCAGTCCAAAAGAAATTGTCTAAGATTGCAAATGCTTCTGCATCATCTTCTTCTAATCCTTCACGAACGAATGTAGCAATATGTTCAGCTTCACCAAATGTACCTTCTGGATCCTCTAAATATTTAAGGTCATAAGATGCGAACTTCCAGTGAGGAGTCCAACCAGTAACAACGATAGGATCTCCATTTTCAACTGCAGAACCTAATTCACCAGCCATAACACCACTTGAAGTCGGTACTACTTCCCAACCTTCTAGATTAGGATAATCTGATTCTACAGCTGCTTCTGCTGCTGAAACAACACCAGATCCAGCTTCAATACCTGTAATCGCACTACCTAGTTCATCTGCATATTGATCAAGATCAGCGATAGAATCAATTGTCATGTATTCAGGAACAACTAAGCCAATTTTTGCACCTTCAAGGTTTGCACCTAGTTCAACCATGCTGTCCGCATACTCTTCATATTGAGCAGCGTGTGTTGCAGGTAACCAAGCTGCGACCATACCGTCAGCTTCACCAGTAGCTACAGCATCCCACATAAGTGTATTATCGATCGGTGTTAATGTTACATCATACCCTTGATCTTCTAATACCTTTCCAATGACGTTAGTAGATGCAACCTCAGAATCCCATTCTACGTAAACAAGTTCAATTGCTTTGTCGTCATCGGAACCACAGCCAGCTGCAAGTAATGATAATGAAAGTCCTGCTGCAAGCCCAAGACGTTTTAAGTTCTTTTTAAACATAACGAAAATCTCCCCTTTTTTCTCATTTAATATATATGGAAACTTTTCAAATTGAAAAGGTACCAACAAATGTTTTGATTACGGAAAGGCTATTATTAACCTCTCTTTTTAACATTAAAGCTTTGAGTAAATCGATCAATGATGATTGCTAGAATAACGATACTAAGTCCTGCAACAAAACCAGAACCTACATTTGCTCCTTGTAAAGCTGATACAACCTGTCGACCTAAACCAGGTGCACCAATCATAGAAGCAATAACAACCATAGAAAGTACGAGCATGACAGTTTGGTTTATTCCAGCCATAATAGTTGCTTTTGCCATTGGAAGCTCTACTTTAAATAGCTTTTGTGGACCGGTACTACCGAAAGCATCAGCAGCTTCCACTAGTTCTGTGGATACTTGGCGTATACCTAGGTTTGTTAAGCGTACCGTTGGTGGTACAGCGAAAATAAGTGATGCGAACACACCTGGTACCAACCCGATTCCAAAGAAAGCGGCAGCTGGAATTAAATAAACAAAGGCTGGCATGGTTTGCATAAAGTCAAGGACTGGCTTCATAATTGTTTCTGCTAGATTACTTTTGGACATTAAGATTCCAAATGGTACTCCAATTAAGACTGCAAGTATACTAGATACTAAAACGAGAGTGAAAGTTTGAGTTAAAGGAACCCATAAACCTTGATTGTAAATTAACCAGAGACCAACAATTGAAAATGCTGCTAAGCCAAATTTCTTACCGGAAATATAGAATGCATATAGTGCAATCAATATGATGAAAAATATAGGTGGTACAGCAGATAATACATCAATAGACCAACTCATAAATGCACCTAGGTATGTTCGAATGGGATTAAAGATAAATGAAAATATATCTTTTATTCCATCAATAAACGCATTTGCACCTTCAGAAAGAGGTATTCTAGGTACAAAATCTAATATGTTATGAAAAAAGTTAAGCAAATTATTAAGCATTTTCTAATTTCACCTCGCTATCACTAGCAAGAGCACCAATTACTGCTCCGCGAACAATGATCCCAACCAATTTGTTGTTATCGATAACGGCAACTGGAATTGGTGAGTCGTGAATGATATTAAATATGTCATGCATTGGTGTGTCCTTTTCCACTTTCGGAATATCATTCTGTAAAATTTCTTCTAAGTTTTTAATCTCATTTTTTCTCGCTGCTGAAGCATCATCAGCGGTAATGTACCCTCTTAAATTTCGATTACCGTCCACTACAAACATACTAGAAAGGCCTTCCTCTTTCATTCTCTCTAGTGCAACTCGAGGACCATGCTTTTCAATGTTTACAGTCTCAGGACGTTTCATAATGTGCTGTGCTGTTAGAACCTTTGAACGATCTACATCTTCAACAAACTTTTCTACATAGTCGTTGGCAGGATTCACTAAAATTTCTTCTGGTGTTCCAATTTGAACGATAGATCCATCCTTCATTAATGCGATTCTGTCTCCAATTCGTAAAGCTTCATCAAGATCATGAGTAATAAAGATGATTGTTTTCTTCATCGTTTGTTGTAGATCCAGTAATTCGTCTTGCATATCCTTACGAATTAATGGGTCTAATGCAGAAAAGGCTTCGTCCATTAAAAGAACCTCTGGATCGTTAGCTAATGCACGTGCTAACCCTACACGCTGCTGCATACCACCAGATAATTGATCTGGATATTGATGTTCATATCCTTTAAGTCCAACTAGTTCTAGAGATTCTATGGCTTTTTCCGTGCGATTGCCTTTTTCGATTCCTTGTACTTCAAGTCCATATTCCACATTTTGTGAAATGGTACGGAATGGGAAGAGACCGAACTTTTGGAATACCATACTCATTTTTTTTCGGCGAACCCCTCGCAATTGTTCTTTATTCATTTCTGCAAGGTTTTCACCATCAATCCAAACGTTACCTGTTGTTGGATCAATGAGACGATTAAGTAGTCTTACTAGTGTTGATTTTCCACTACCTGATAACCCCATAATAACGAAGATTTCTCCGTCTTCCACTTCAAAGGATGCCTGGTTAACACCCACTGTTGCACCAGTTTCTTTAAGGATGGCGTCTTTTGATTTACCTTCATCAAGCAACTTTAATGCTTGCTTTGAACGCTTACCAAACACCTTTGTTAATTTTTCAACCTTTATTTTAGCCATTTATTTACACCTACTTCATTTTAATTACAAGGCCTGTGAATTTAATTTTTAAACTAACTATGAATCTATAAAATTTAGCAAAAAAATTTACAGCATTAGTTCGACCTTTATAACTATATCCTTTTTATAAATTTTGATCAAACAGTATATAATCACTAAATTGTATAAAAAGTTTGTTCAGAAAAAACTGTACGTAACAAATATAGTGAATTCTATGAAATGCTCTATATTCCTCTTAAATGAGGTAAGGTAGACCACTTTCTTTTATATTAGAAGGTTTGCTAATATTTAAAATAGCGAGTAGTTTTGAGGAGGCTAACGATGCGTAGCAATGATAATTATTCAAAGGATAGTACAAAACTAGATGAAGCGCGCAATCGTTTTATATCAGAAATCGCAAAGAATATTCATCTATATAATATTACACCGTCAGCAGGTCGATTATATGGTACTGTTTTCTTTTCAAAAGAACCAATGACCCTAGATGACATGAGTAAAGCGATGGCAATGAGTAAAACGAGTATGAGTACGGGTATACGTTCATTATTAGATGCACATATGGTTGAAAGAGTTTGGGAAAGAGGTATACGTAAAGATTTGTACAAAGTGGAAGGTGATTGGTATAAATCATTTTCAAATGTTTTTATAAATCGATGGAAAAATGCAACGGAACTAAATATGTCTGCAATTCAGGAAACAAAAGAGCTGTTACATGAACTGATTCAGGAAACAGAATACGAAGAAATTCGTAATGAAGCTAAAGAAGATTTAGAAAAGCTCACGGAAGCAGAGGATTATTATTATTGGTTAATTGATGTGATTGCATTATTTGAAACTGGAAAGATATTTGATATTGTTCCAAAAAGGTCTAGGAAATAAGATAAATAATGCTATACACTTAAAAATGGTTTTGAAAATAACCACCTTGCTCGGCTAAAAGCATAGGGTGGTTATTTTTTTATCTATCAACAAGAAATCTGAATTAAAATCATTCCTATAATGTTATAACTAACTACAAAAAGACTGTCTTAATTGCAGTCTTTAGATTGCCCTTAATGGCAAAAGAATATCTATAAATCTATATTTAGAAGTCACTTATTTATTATTTAATAAAAATTAATAATAAAGCTCCCCCCGCGAATTACCTGCTCCTCTTATCTGCATATAGTTAATACCAGCAGCAGTACTTAGATTAACTGTAGTAGTAAAATTAGTACGATTCCCATTTACTATTCTGTCTCCTACTTCAATATCATCACTACCGAAACACTTGGTGTGTTAAAAGTTCTTGTATTTTGCCAATGACGTTGTGAAATATTCCAAGTAAACTAACTGAAAACCAAACGAATTAATTGAAAATTCATCTTCGATTAGCTTATCTACCTTATTTATTATAACTTCATTTTCCATTTGAATTTCATAGTTTCTATTTGAAGTATTAGGTATTACAATTTTCCACTCTTTTTTATCAAATTGTAAAGTTAAAAGTGCTTCCGATTCAATACCTGATTGATAAACACTTTTAACCAAAGATGTATATGTATTTTTGTCAATTTGGTTGAAATTAAGAATCTCGTAGTTAATTAAAGGATCTTCTTCATTACTCATATATACATATAAGGCTTCTTTTTTTGTATTAAAACGTTTGTCAATTACTAGATTAGCAAAAGTTACAATATCACCTTTTAAAAGAGCATCATGTGCCTCAGATAAAATAGTCTTTGGATTCATTTCTGCACTAGTAGATAATAAATTGTGAGATAGTACAAGAGTAAATATAAAAGCTAAAGATAAAACTAAAATAATTTTTTTCATAGATTTATTTAGCACCTCTTATTTGTATATTGATAATATTTCTTTCGATACTATAAGTATAGCAAACTTATTTGTAAAAAAATACTATTTTTACACATAATTGTTCATTTCCATCAAACAATTATTTTCATTTCGAGAAAACATTTGAAACATAAAATTAAAGTATTGCTAAACAAAGGTCGAAATGCTATTTAAGTAATACTGATAATAGAAAGTTTGTAGCTATTTTTTAATTAGGTATATGTGTCATGGTAGTAAGGAGACTACTGGATTTGGTATAATAAAGAAAACAGTTGTAATTTAAAGGAATGAGTAACTTGCGAAAAAGAAATTATATGTTAGCGGTTTATCTATTAATAATAGGCTTTATTGGTGGTGCCCTATATTGGGTGTGGGTATTTTCAAAATAAATGTCAGGTGAGAAGGTGTCAAACAATCATTAGAGTTTGACACTTTTTTTTGTAACGTTATTAATAAAAAATCGACTAACGATTTAGAGAGGGAGGGAAGAGCGTGAGAGAGGAATTTGATCGTTTGTATGAGATGTACCATCAGACCCTTTTCCAATATTTATTTTACATGGTTCGGAATCGGGAAGTGGCAGAAGAGCTTGTTCAAGAAGTGTATATAAAAGTGCTTCACTCCTATCAATCCTTCGAAGGGAAAAGTAGTGAGAAAACTTGGCTTTACTCTGTTGCAAAACATGTAGGCATTGACTGGATAAGAAGTCAAAGTCGTAAGAAAAGGAAGTGGGTTGGAAAGCAGTTTGAGTGGAGTGAACGGGAGTTTGAAATTAAAGATCATGCTCTTTTACCTGATGAAATTCTCGTGCAAAAGGATGAGCTTCATCAAATTTATTCCGTTTTAAAGCGCTGTAAGGAAGATCAGCAACAGGTTATTATTTTACGTTATATACAAGCGTTAAGTATTTCGGAAACTGCTGATGTACTTGGCTGGACGCAAAGCAAGGTGAAGACCACCCAGCACCGTGCAATTAAAGAATTAAAGCGGTATATGAACCAAATAGATAGTTTCAATGAAGTAAAGGAGGTTGGAGAATGACAAAGAGACTTTGGGACGATCAGGATGTGGAGAACCACCTAAAGCAGCTTCCTCCTATTAAGGATCGACAATCAAAAGAAGAACTTTTTCAAGCGATTGAAAGAAAAATGCAGGAGAGAAATGAGAAACCTTCACCTCTCTACACCAAAAATAAACATAAACTAACGTGGTTAAAGCCATTAATGGCTAGTGTAGCTGCAGTGTTTTTAATAGTACTAATCTTCCCATACTTCTTTAACGGAGATTATGAAATGTCTTATAACAGCGATAATAATGCAGATATTAGTGCAGGAAATGATATGAACAACAGTAATGATGGGGATTTTAATATTGCTGGAACTCCTAGTGATGATGGAGGAGTAGATACTGAAAGTGACGAAGAAAACACTATTTTGCTACCTGTTCCCCACTTTTTTGAAGTTTTAACGGTAAATGAGTTCGGGGATGAAGGATTATACACAAAATCAGGTATTACAAGTCAACCTATTTCAATAGGAGAGAATAGAGATAGTAGTCTAGAGAACTTAATTTATTACACTTTAACATCAGATGAAGTAGACTGGGGCATACAGGATTCTAGATCTTTGCATAATGAAATAAGTAGTGTGAACATTGATGACCGAGAAAATGCTGTTACTATAGACTTCTTTAACAGTATAAATATTGAAAGGCTTTCAAGTAATGAAGCTACTTCATTTTATGAAGCAATCTTAGAATACTTTGGTTACTTTCATTTTGAAAAAATTCGCTTCACATTTAATGATGAACCTGGTGTGCTAATAGGTCCTTTTGGTTTTGTTGAGGAGTGGGATATACCATATGAAAACCGTGGGTATTATCTTCATGAGGATGAGGAGGGAAATCATTATTTTGTAAGAGGAGCTTATGTAGGAGAACGAATAATGGAAAACGGGGAATTACTTTCATTTCAAGAAACACTTGGGGAAATGCTGGTAGTTAATGAAGGTGCTTGGTATCGTTCTGCCATACCTGAATCAATCGAGATTGAAGATGTTGTAATTGAAGATATTCATGCAGCTATATTTGTGAATGATACAGGAATTATCCCAACAGTTGAAGAATTTGATTTGTTAGTAGAAGCTCTAACATTTACTGCAAACGATTTTTCGATTGAGTATATTTCTTTTATTGGTAATTTTATAGATGAAATGAGTCAAGTAAGGCAAACGGAAATGATTCATGTGAATGACTTTTAAGCTTTTGAATAAGTGTACTCAAATGTTAAAAGTATAGAATTAAGGCACAAAAACAAAAAGGACTAAATCAATGAATTTAGCCCTTTTTGTTTTGTTATGAAATTAATATTAGATTTAATCTCCTTCAGTAATGAATACTACAAAAAGGATAACAACTAAATTCAGATTTGTTTTGTATTTGTGTGGGATAAAGTTGAATACTGAATCAAATGTTTAATTTTTTTGGAAGTTGAATCATGAGGAATTAATACAATGCTGAGAGCATTTTTTTACGTTAAGAACGCTTTACAGTGTGGACAGAGTGACTTTGAAAAATCGAGAGGGATCTCATTTTGGCATTCTTTGCAAATTTTAATGGGCTTTTCATCAGGTTTCTTCGTAACCTTTTTACGTATGGCATTAATAGTTAAAAGTAAAACAGCAACCGCAGCAACTCCAAGGAGAAGTGCCAACGAAGTTTGCATAATAACATCTCCTTTATTTTTTATTGGATTGGCCTCTTACTATATATTACTCCTCATTTTTTTCTTTAGAACTATAACAATAAATAAAGTTGCGAAGACGTTTTTCGATGAAAGGTGCTGTTAAAAGCTAGTGTTGATTGCCAAGAATTTTTTTCTGAATTTTCTATGAAGATAATAGTAGAATCGCACGTGTCTTTACAGAATAGGACAAGTATTCTTGTTTCAGTATATAAAATGCGAGGAATTTGAATGTTTTATAAGTAATAAGTCGATAGCTGTTTCCCGGGAAATCTTTTTGTAGAAATTAAGAGAACTATTGTTCATTTCGTGGAAAATAGAAAATTACTTTGGATATATAAAGGGAGAATGGCTATAGGGTAGTTTTATCATGCAAGATAATACTTGCACCATGAAGGAAGAAAATACTCTTTCACAGTAATCACAGCTTATAACTTTGCAGTCGTATAGTAGGATCCTATCATACTGCAAATTGCCTAAACGCTACTTGCAGGCACGGAGGAAGGATCCACTGTTCCTGCAAAGAGTGGAAAAGAAGTTTGCAGGCATGGAGGAAGGATCCACTGTTCCTGCAAAGAGAGAAAAAGGAGTTTGCGGGAACGGAGGAAGGATCCACTGTTCCTGCAAAGAGTGGAAAAGAAGTTTGCAGGCATGGAGGAAGGATCCACTGTTCCTGCAAAGAGTGGAAAAGAAGTTTGCAGGCATGGAGGAAGGATCCACTGTTCCTGCAAAGAGTGGAAAAGAAGTTTGCGGGCACAGAGGAAGTAGCCAGCGTTCCTGCAAAGAGTGAAAAAGGAGTTTGCGGGAACGGAGGAAGGATCCACTGTTCCTGCAAAGAGTGAAAAAGGAGTTTGCGGGCACAGAGGAAGGATCCACCGTTCCTGCAAAGAGAGAAAAAGAGGTTTGCAGGCACGGAGGAAGGATCCACTGTTCCTGCAAAGAGAGAAAAAGAGGTTTGCGGGAACGTAGGAAGGGTCCACCGTTCCTGCAAAGAGAGAAAAAGAGGTTTGCAGAGAGCTAAATAGAATGATTTCTTCTATTTTACCTCCTTCTATTTTGCGAAAACTATTTTATTTAAGGGTTGACGGGGGGGGTACCTAACTCTTTTTGTGAATTTCTTTTAATTGGTACTTTTTCAAACGATATTGGAGGCTTTGTCTGCTTATGCCAAGAGAGTTTGCTGCTTGAGTAATGTTACCGTTAAAGTAATCCAGAGTACGTTTAATATAAAGTTTTTCTCCTTCCTCCATGAAAGATTGAAGGCTTTTTGGAGGATCGTTAGGATATAGAGTAGTCGGTGTCAATTGTTGGATGTCATACCTCGAGAATTTATTACGAACATGAAGAGGGAGATGACTGTACTCTATTTTTTCGTCGTAATGAATTAAATTCATTGCTCCTTCAATCATATGTTCAAGTTCCCGAACATTCCCAGGCCAATCATAATTTTTAAACATGTCCATGACGTTTTCACATACGAAAGGAACGTTTAATTGGAATTGTTTATTATATTTATTAATAAAATGTTCTACTAGAAGAGGGATATCCTCTTTTCGTTTCCTTAATGGAGGCACTTCTATGGATACGACGCTTAACCTATAATATAAATCCTCTCTTAATTTATTTTGTTTTATTGCAACTATAGGTTCTTCATTTAAGGTTGCTATAATTCGAACGTCAATTTTCCTATCTTTTGAATCTCCAATTCTTCTAATCATTTTTTCCTGAATAACTCGAAGAAGCTTTGCTTGTAAAGGAGCACTTAAGGAGTTAATCTCATCAAGCATGATAGATCCACCACATGCTTGTTCAAAAAGTCCGGCGTGTTCTATAGCCCCTGTAAAGGCCCCTTTAACCGTTCCAAATAATATACTTTCAATCAACGTTTCTGGAAGAGCAGCACAGTTTTGACTAATTAAAGGTTTTGCAGAACGATTACTTGCATTATGGATACTTTGGGCGAACAGTTCTTTCCCTGTACCAGTTTCTCCATAGATTAATACGGAGGAGGAAGTTCTTGTAGCTTTTTGGGCACTTTGTTTTACGTCATTCAATAAAGCACTATTCCCAATTATTTGTTCAAAAGTATAATTTGCTTCATTTTTATTTCTAATGTTTTCTTTCGTGAGCCGTTCTAACTTTGTAATATCTCTCGCAACCTCCACAGCCCCCACAATTTTATTATCATGTGTGAGAGGAAAGGTATCATTAATTGTCGTGATTTTTTGTCCTTTTAAATTGAAGTATGTTTGTTTTGCATTTTTTAAAACATCACCATTTCGAAGGGATAGGAGAAGGCGACTTTCTTCTTCTCTTTGAAATAAAAAAACTTCCATTATCTTTTTATTAATTACTTCGGTTTTATCCATATCTTCTATTTCGGACATTTTTTTGTTGTAAATAACTGAAATGCCTTCTTCGTTTACTACATGTATTCCTACGTCTACTGCATCAAGAATTTGATTATAGAGGGGATGGATTTGAGGCAAAGAAATATTTTTCAAAGAATTCACTCCAATTCTACATGGTATATTTTGAAGCTAGTGATAGAAGTAAGAAAAGATAGATCTTCCTACTTTTATATTAGCATAAACGCAAACTTATTTTGCGGTTAACGTGCAAAATAAGTTTTCAGTGCAAAGGTAGTTTGCATTTATTTGAGGAAGAAACCATATTCCTTCATGGATGGAGGTTTGGCATGATTTTTGCAAATAAATATAGTGAAATTTAACAAATAAAAAAATTTAAAAAGGAGTGGATCATTCCATGGTTGTACCGTATAAACATGAACCATTTACAGATTTTACATTAGAAGAAAATTATAACGAATTTATGGAAGCATTAAACTTAGTTAAAGGTGAGCTTGGAAAAGATTATCCTCTCATTATTGGTGGAGAAAAAATAATGACAGAAGATAAAATTGTTTCTGAGAACCCTGCAAATAAAGAAGAAATTGTAGGATATGTTTCTAAAGCAAACGAAGAGTTAGCAGAGAAGGCGATGGTAGCTGCTGACCAATCATTTGCCTCATGGAAAAAATGGGATCCAGCAGCACGGGCAAATATTTTATTTAGTGCAGCCTCAAAAATTAGACGTAGAAAACATGAATTTTCTGCATATCTTGTTTACGAGGCAGGGAAGCCTTGGAAAGAAGCGGATGCGGACACGGCAGAAGCCATTGACTTTTTAGAGTATTATGCACGTCAAATGCTTCGTTTAAAAGATGGGATTGAAATCAATTCACGTGAAAACGAACATAATTCCTTTACTTATATTCCTCTAGGAGTGGGTATTACTATTTCCCCATGGAACTTTGCTTTTGCCATTATGGCAGGAACGACAATTGGACCAGTCGTTGCTGGAAATACTGTTTTGCTGAAGCCAGCAAGTACAACACCAGTTGTGGCATATAAATTTATGGAAGTGTTAATGGAATCTGGACTTCCAGCAGGTGTAGTAAATTACGTACCGGGAAGCGGAGCTGTTGTTGGAGATTACTTAGTAGACCATCCAAAAACAAGGTTTATTAATTTTACTGGATCAAAAGAAGTTGGCCTAAGAATCTATGAAAGAGCCGCAAAAGTAAATGAAGGACAAATTTGGCTAAAACGGGTTGTTGCTGAAATGGGTGGTAAAGATACGATCGTTGTTGATAATGAGTCTGATCTTGATTTGGCAGCGGATGCTATTACCCAATCTGCTTTCGGGTTTTCAGGACAAAAATGTTCTGCTTGTTCAAGAGCAGTAATCCATGAAGAGGTTTATGATGAAGTTTTAGAAAAAGTAGTAACGTTAACAAATCGCTTAACGGTAGGTCCAACCTATCAAGATAATTCAAAATATATGGGTCCTGTAAATGATCAGGGAGCATTTGATAAAGTAATGAAGTATGTTGAAATCGGAAAAGAGGAAGGGCGCCTTATGACTGGTGGGGAAGGAGATTCTTCCAAAGGCTATTTTATTCAACCTACAATTTTTGCTGATGTAGATCCTAAAGCTCGTTTAATGCAAGAAGAAATATTTGGTCCAATCGTTGCCTTTTCAAAGGCAAAGGATTTCAATCATGCACTTGAAATCGCTAATAATACGGAGTATGGCTTAACTGGGGCAGTAATTTCCAATAATCGAGGTCATTTAGAGCAAGCCCGTGAAGAATTTCATGTTGGAAATCTATACTTTAATCGTGGATGTACAGCTGCAATTGTAGGATATCAACCTTTTGGAGGATTTAATATGTCTGGTACTGATTCTAAGGCAGGTGGACCTGACTATTTACTTCAATTCCTTCAGCCAAAAACAGTAAGTGATATGTTTTAAAACAGGCAGTTAAAAGCTAAGAGAATCAAAAAACATTAAATGAATAATAGATTGATGGATTGAGAGGGGATTTAACAAGAATGATGAATACGACACAAATTATTGATATAACAGAAAGGTACGGAGCAAGAAATTATTATCCCTTACCAATTGTGATATCAAATGCAGAGGGAGTATGGGTGGAGGACCCTGAAGGTAACCGGTATATGGATATGCTGAGTGCATATTCAGCCTTAAACCAAGGGCACCGTCATCCTAAAATTATTGAAGCTCTTAAGGATCAAGCTGATCGAATAACATTAACCTCTCGTGCTTTTCATAATGATCAATTGTGCAATTTCTATGAAAAAGTTACTGTATTAACTGGGAAAAATATGGTCTTACCAATGAATACGGGAGCAGAGGCAGTGGAAACAGCTGTAAAGACAGCTCGACGGTGGGCATATCGGGTAAAAGGAGTAGAAGCAAACAAGGCTGAAATCATCGTATGTGAGGATAATTTCCATGGAAGAACGATGACAGCAGTATCTCTATCTTCCAATGAAGAATATAAAAAAGATTTTGGTCCAATGCTTCCAGGGGTAAAAGTTGTTCCTTATGGAGATATAGAAGCACTTAAAATTGCGATAACTCCTAATACAGCTGCATTTATATTCGAACCAATACAAGGGGAAGCAGGAATTAATATCCCTCCAACTGGTTTTTTAAAAGAAGCGTATGACTTATGTGTGCATAATAATGTCTTATATATCGCTGACGAGATACAAACTGGATTAGGTCGTACTGGAAAGCGTTTTGCTTGTGATTGGGAAGATGTAGAACCAGATATGTACATTCTAGGTAAGGCTCTTGGTGGTGGTGTCATGCCAATATCAGCAGTTGTAGCAAATCGCGATATATTAGGAGTCTTTGATCCAGGTTCACATGGGTCCACATTTGGAGGAAATCCATTAGCTTGTGCTGTATCTGTAGCAGCTCTCCAAGTGGTTGAAGATGAAAAATTAGTTGAACGATCTTTCAAGCTCGGTAATCACTTAATGGAGGAGCTAAAGAAGATAGATAATAAAAAAATAAAGGAGGTTAGAGGACGAGGCTTGTTTATCGGCGTTGAAATGCACGGTCCTGCTCGTCCTTATTGTGAAAGCTTGAAGGAAGAAGGGATTTTGTGTAAAGAAACGCATGTGAATGTTATTCGATTTGCCCCACCTTTAGTTATTAGTGAAGAAGAACTAGCATGGGCATTAGAACGAATCAAGAAGGTATTATCCAAATAAAAGTATCTTAGTAATATATCTATAGATATCAAGCCAATTGTTATAAACGAACAATTAAGAGGAGGTTCCTATGAATAGCCTCCTCTTATATATACCTTTCCTTTGTATGGAGAAGGGGGTTAAGTGATGATTACACGGAATTTTTTTCTTTATTTGTCTAACAACAAACTATTAAAGAAAAAGGCAATGAAATGGGGACCGAAGCTTGGAGCTAGTCAAGTTATAGCAGGTGTCAGCATTCCAGAGGCAATGGAAGTAGTGGGACAATTAAATGAAAAAGGACTTGTTTGTACTGTAGACCATCTAGGGGAATTTGTATACAATCAAGGGGAAGCGATCGAAGCTGCTAATCAGTGTATTCGAACGTTAGAAGCAATAGAAAATACAAAGGTACATTGCAATTTATCATTAAAGCTGACTTCCTTAGGGCTAGATATTGATAAAAAAATATGTCTAGATAACATGATTAGAATTGTTAGAACAGCCAAAAAGTATAACAATTTTGTTCGAATTGATATGGAGGATTACGAACATTTGAATGATACTCTCGAAATTTTGCTTGAATTGCGTGAATCTTTCGATAATGTAGGGACAGCTATTCAAGCATATCTATTTCGTTCAGAAGAGGATATTCATAAGCTAAGAGGGACGAATATTCGTTTAATTAAAGGGGCTTATAAGGAGTCACCAGAAGTTGCATTTCGAAAGCAAGAGGATATTGATCAGAACTTCATAAATATTATAAAAACTCACTTAATGAATGGGAGCTACGGTGCAATTGCAACTCATGATCACAAAATTATTGACCAAGTAAAAGCTTTTACCAAGGAACAGGGTATATCAAAGGACCAATTTGAATTTCAAATGCTCTACGGTTTTAGAACTGAGCTCCAACAACAAATTGCAAATGAAGGATATAAAATGAGAATATATGTCCCATTTGGTGAGGATTGGTACGGTTATTTTATGCGTCGCTTAGCTGAACGGCCACAAAATGTGCGTTTTGCCCTACGAGGTTTATATTCAAAGTAATGTTACTTCGAAAGGATAGATTACTAGATGAAAAAGAAGATATCAATAATAGGAGTACCAATGGATTTAGGTCAAACGAGGCGTGGTGTGGATATGGGTCCAAGCGCCATGAGATATGCAGGGATTATTCAGCGTTTGGAAAAATTAAATTATATTGTAGTAGATCGTGGTGATATAGAAATTGGACGGCCATCACAATTTGATATCACAAACGATGAAAATTTAAAGGATTTAGATGAAGTTGTAAAAGC
Organism: Evansella sp. AB-P1; assembly: GCF_029688925.1. Lineage (GTDB taxonomy): Bacteria > Bacillota > Bacilli > Bacillales > Salisediminibacteriaceae > Evansella. The sequence continues at coordinate 24,149 of NZ_JARUKY010000009.1, read as the reverse complement.
AAATGAACAACTGGCAGAAAAAGTATCGGATGTAGTAGACAAAGGGGATTTTCCTTTAGTACTCGGGGGAGATCATAGTATCGCTATCGGAAGTCTAGCTGGAGTGGCTCAAAAATATGAAAACCTTGGGGTTATTTGGTATGATGCTCACGGTGATCTAAATACAGGGGATACGTCCCCATCTGGCAATATTCATGGGATGCCTCTTGCTATTAGCTTAGGGATAGGTCATAGTCGATTAACGAAAATAGGTGGGTACGCCCCAAAGATTAAACCTGAAAATATTGTAATAATTGGAGCACGTTCCTTGGATGAGGGTGAAAAGGAATTAATTAGAGAAAAAGGTATCAAAGTATATACCATGCATGAAATTGATCGAATAGGAATGACGAATGTAATGGAGGAAGCAATAAAACATGTTAGTCGTCATACCGATGGCTTGCATCTTAGCCTAGATCTAGACGCTTTAGATCCACAAACTGCCCCTGGTGTTGGAACTCCAGTTATTGGGGGAACCACCTATAGGGAAACTCATTTAGCAATGGAGATGTTGGCTGAAAGAAGGATCGTTACATCTGCTGAATTTGTTGAAGTTAATCCTATTTTAGATATAAAAAATCAAACGGCTGAGGCGGCTGTTGGACTAATTGGATCGTTATTTGGTGAAAAGTTATTATAGAAGGAAGAATACTAAAGACAAAAAATCACATGAATCAAATACATTCATGTGATTTTTAATTTAATTTATTATAAGTCTACCCTGAAAATAAGATAGAAGCGGCCAATGTTCCTGCAAAAGGAGAAAAAGAAGGTTTGCGGTAAGATAGAAGCGGCCAATGTTCCTGCAAATGGAAAAGAAGAAGATTTGCGGTAAGATAGAAGCCGCCTATCTGCCCGCAAATGGAGGAAAAGTTGAAATACTGGATGAAAAAAAACGTCTATCTTACTACAAACAGCGAAAAGCAGAATTGCGGGAAGGTAGTATACCTTAGAAAGAATATTTTCATCCTTCATGGTGCAAATTTTTCACTTGAATCGAGGTCTCCCCTGAAAATACCTAACTCACAATCCATCTACATATTTAACAAACATTAATTTTAAATTAAATAATGAATTAAACTAGTGGCAATCCCAAAATAAATAAGTAATGAAAAAATATCATTTAATGTTGTAATGAGTGGACCGGAAGCTACTGCTGGGTCTATCCCTAAACGGTATAAAATTAATGGAATAATTGTTCCAGACATTGTGCCGATAATGAGAGTAGCTAGCAAAGATATACCTACAACAAAACCAAATAGGAGACTACTTTGCCATATTGCGGCAACACCGAAAACTAGTAATCCACAAGTGATACCAATAATGATACCTACCTTGAATTCTCGCCATATTAACTTTATTATCGTTCTTTTTTCTAGAACGTTAGTTACAAGTCCTCTAACAACAACAGCTAATGATTGTGTACCTGTATTCCCTGTCATCCCTGCTATCATTGGCATAAAGAATATGAGAGCAACAACCTGTTCCAATGTTGCCTCAAAACCATCAAGAATACTACCTGTTATTAGTCCGATAAATAATAGTAAAACAAGCCAAGGTAGTCTTCTAAATGAAGCAACGGATGCTTTTGTGTTAAAATCAATGGATTTACCAGTAGCTGATAATTTTTCAATATCTTCATTAGCCTCTTCAATAAAAACATCAATAATGTCATCGACAGTTACAATACCTTTTAGCGTATTTTTTTCATCTACAACAGGCACTGCCAAGAAATCGTATCGTTGAATTAATTGAGCAACATCCTCCTGGTCCATGTCTAAAGGAACAGATATAACCCGATTAAACATAATATCTTGAATCTTATCGTTGGTATCAGCTAACAAAAGATCTCTGTAAGATACAACCCCAACTAGTTTTTTATTTTCATCTATGACATATAAATAATAAATATTTCGTGTGAATTCAGCAAAGCTTTTAAATTTGTCTACTGCTTCTCTTACGGTGTAATAATCTCTAATCCAGACAAATTCATTTGTCATAATTCCACCAGCAGTTTCAGGAGGGTAACTCATTAGCTGTTTAACAGAATTAGATTCATCCTTTTGCATGGCAGAAAAGTATTCTTCTAATTTTTCTTCAGATATTTCACTAAGCATGTCCGCTAAGTCATCATTGTCCATTATGTCCATAACCTCAGAAGACTTTTGGATTCCTAATTTTTGTAATACTTCCATTTGAATGTCTTGCTCTAATTCCATTATTAAATCAGCAATTTGCTTAGAGGATAAATATGTAAGAAATTTAAAATGATGCTTATCAGGTAAATCACGATACAATTGAGCTAAATCATATGGGTGAAATTCTTCAATCAATTTATTAAAGGATTCTTTTTTACCTTCTCTTAAATATTTAATAATTAAAACTGTAAGCTGATCAATATTCATTCGTTAAACCCTCTTTCCTTTAAAAGGTCTTATGAAAAATTTGAGTTAGGTAACTTTTGATTAGTTTAACATATTTTAGTTAGCACTTTGGAATGAGATATATAATAATCAATGACTATTTAATATTGCAAAAATTTTTTCGGACTTATATACCATACCCTTAAAAAGCGATACCTAATATAGATATACTATACATTCGTTACACCCTACTTTTGGGATAAAAATTAAATGTTCCATGGTATGAAAAATTCAATCACATAGTGTTTACCTTTAAGGTCTTTAAAATGAAAGTCTTTATTCATTTTTAGTAACTATCATTTAAGTTTCGAACAGAAAAAAGACAAGAGGCTTATTATAGCCTCTTGTCTTTCTTTACTTTATTTTATTAGAAAATTAAACGGAGGAGAGCCAGGAGGTGCATCTACAATCATTTGATAAATAGGTATAGTATATGCGAATATTATCAACACAATTGCAATTCCAATCCAAAGCTTCCAGTTTTCTAAAAACTTAGGTGTGTTCGGTGTGTCAATTGGGTCTGGAGTCATTGGGAACTCCGTTTTTCCTTTTGGAGCTAAGAAGCTTAGGTAAATAAAGTTATAGAACATTAATACCCCTGCTGCTGTTAGGATAACCCCGCCAATGGCAACTGTTACGTGACTCGTAAAGATACCTTCAAACCATTGCATCGCTTGAGGGTGATCTCCGTAAGTGCCATATGCTGTACGTCTCGGTGCACCAAACAATCCAAGTAAATGCATAGCACCTGACATGAAGAACATCCCAATGGCCCAAAGCCAGGTCTGAACAATACCACATCTATTTGCATGCTTTGTAAAGCGACGACCAGTAAGAACAGGTATTAACCAATAGGACATACCAAAGAAGGTTAACAATACAGTTGTTCCAACAGTTAGATGGAAGTGACCAACAACCCATAAAGTGTTATGAATAACAGCATTCAGCTGAAAACTTGCGTTAATTAAGCCACCAGCTCCAGCAGGAATAAAGATAATCATTCCCATAAATGGAGCAAAGAATCTTGCATCACCCCAAGGAAGCTTTTTCAGCCAGCCTAATAGTCCTTTTCCTCCCTTAGCTCGGCCAGTTTGTTCAAATGTAGCAAAAATTGAAAATGCAGTTAATAAAGATGGTACAACAACGACAAATGTCAGTACCGTTTGTAAAAACTTCCAAAATTCACTTATGCCTGATTCCATTAATTGATGGTGGAATCCTACTGGAATAGAGAAAAGTAAAAATAGTGCAAATGCTAATCTTGCTAAAGACCCACTAAATAATCGTCCACCAATGATTTTTGGTATAACTAGATACCAAACCATGTATGCAGGCATTAACCAAAAATATACAAGTGGATGACCAAAATACCAAAATAATGTTCTACTTAGTAATACATTGATTTCATCTGTTAACCCTAATGCCCATGGAAGCATTTGAACCAAAACAGTAACTGCTACTCCAATTGAAGCAACAATCCAAAGTAAAAGAGTTGCAGTAGTCATATAGCCAAACAGCGGTGTTGGTTGGCCAGGATGAGCTTTTTTCCAATTGAAAAAGTGAGCTAGGAGTGCTGAGCCCATTACCCATGTACCTACTACAAATAAAGTTAAGCCAATATAATAAAGCCAGTGTGCTTGAAGTGGAGCATAAAAAGTATATAAAACAGATGCTTCATTAGCTAAAATCATAACTGCTGCTAAAGCAGTTCCTGCAGATAAAATTGTAAACCCTACCCACCCAAGCTTTCTTAATCCACTAGGAAAGGCGCCGTGTGTCTTACTCATACCTGCAAAAAAGAATCCAAAAATAATATAAGTTGTAAATACGAGTGCTAATAATACACCATGTACAGTAAGAATTTGATAATAAGTAATCCATCCTGGAAGTTCGATCATACCTCCACGAACAAGACCTTGTAGTAATCCTCCAAAAACACCAATAATAAAGGCAACGTAGGCAACGTACACATGTGCCATAGCAAGCTTTTTATCTTTAGGGTGTACTTCCATTTCTTCTTCTACTTCATTTAATGTTTCTTTATAAGCTAAGTTCGATTGTGTCATGGTGAAGTCACCTCGATTGTCATTGACATGTAATGGTGACCTGTACCGCAATATTCATTACACAACACAAGGTATTCTCCAGCTTCATCAAACGTATGCTCAGCCATATTTATGTGACCAGGCGTTACCATGAAGTTCACATTTGTTTCAGGTATTGTAAAGCTATGAACAACATCAGAGCTTGTTACTTGAAACAACACTGTTGAACCCTCAGGAACTTCAATTCTAGATGGACTATAACCAAATGCCTGAGCAATAATCGTAGCCTTATATGTGTTTTCATTTATTTGTTCTAATCCAGGTTCAGAGAATATTGGGTCCTGGTCTAAATTCTGAGAATCAACTTTTCCCATATGGCTAGGTGGTTGATGCCCAAAAGCAAATGCTGATAATCCTAAAACAACTAAAAATAATATTAGTGAACCTACCCCAAAGGTTAACCAAATTTTTTCGTATTTGTGTAAATGCATCGAGTTTAGTCCCCCCTAAATTTTTTATGTCCGTCCAATAAATAGAAAAAACACAGCGATCCACGAAATGACAAGGAAGGAACCAACAAACATAACGAAAATAAATGTTCCTTTTAATGATGTTTCATCCTCATTCGTAGACACATGCTTTTCCTTTACACCGAGATTGGATTTGCTCATTCTGTGCCCCCCTCTCTGTTCATATGTTCCTTAAATAAGACTCCCCACGGAATAATCATAATAGATGAAGGAAGTGTGATGAGAATCATTTTGTGACTAATTCGTGAAAAAATGTAAAAAAATTACCTTTACCACTGTCGTTGTGTTGTTAAGTCTCGTTTTTGAGGAAAATTTATGAAATTTAATTAAAAAGTTAGTCCTAAAATGGAAAATGAAATTTATCAAGTAATCTAAACTAAATAAAACAAAATGTATGAAAATTGTGTTAACAAAGATTGAAACTTATTGATTGAAAAAAAACGATGTGCTATACTTTCTTCAGTAATGAAAATCATTCTCAAGTAAATTTTAGTTATTATTATTTTATAAAGCTTCTAAATAAATGAAAGTTGAAGTAGATTTAATAGTTTTATAGGTTTTGTCCATAAATTATAAAACCATCCGAGAATTAGTGGGAGGTAGTTAGCATGAGTTTTATTCAATTATCTAATTTAACTAAATACTTTAGTGGGACTGCTAATCCGGCAGTACGTTCATTAAACTTATCCATTAATAAAGGGGAAATTATAACCTTATTAGGTCCTAGTGGATGTGGGAAAACAACAACACTTCGAATGATAGCTGGTTTTGAACATCCTTCGGAGGGCTCCATTTTGATTGATGGAAAAGAGGTGTTTAGTAAAACTCATTCTTTGCCACCTGAAAAACGTGGAATCGGAATGGTATTTCAGGATTATGCTTTATTTCCACATATGACGATTGAGAAAAATGTTATGTTCGGTTTGAATAAATGGAGTACGAGAGAAAAGAAGAAACGTGCAAAAGAAGTGTTAGAATTAGTTGGATTAGAGGAGTATGGAAAGCGCTATCCAACTGAACTATCTGGTGGACAACAACAACGAATTGCATTGGCTAGAGCATTAGCACCAAAGCCTAATGTTGTTTTAATGGATGAACCATTCAGTAACTTAGATGCTGGTTTACGAGAAAAAATGCGTTTTGACGTAACGAACATTTTAAGAAAAGCGAATACGACGGCTATTATAGTTACACATGATCAAAAGGATGCTTTTGCTGTATCGGATCAAGTTGTAGTAATGAAGGATGGGGTTATTCAGCAAATTGCTGCACCAAAGGAAATGTACCGTTGCCCAAAAAATTGCTTTGTTGCCCAATTTGTAGGAAAGACAAATTTATTAGATGGTATTATGGATGAGGATTTAAAGCATATCCATACACATATTGGTAAGGTTACACTACCTGAACAATGGAAGGATAAATTGGATTCTGTAAAGCTATCTATCCGTCCAGAAGGCTGCCAGCTTGCTGAACAAGGGCAGTATTGTGGTGAGGTGGAACGAGTAACCTATGGCGGGGAGTATCAAGAGCTTTATGTACGTCTCCACAATGAACCAAGCCTTTCAAAGGAACCAATGTTGATCTATGCTCCAATTGAACAGGATGTGGAAGTTGGAACAATTGTATCCTTTGATATTAAACCAGAGCTTATTGCGTTGGTGGAATAGATGAACGGTATTTATGAGAAATATATTCCTGTAATAATAAAGAAACGATGGATTATTCCACCGTTTCTTTTTTTACATGATTCTTAAAAATGAGCAATATTGTTCCCGTTTGTTAGATAAAAAACTGAATGATAAATAATAACACAAGTACAACTCCCGCAACAATGAAGATCGTTTTCAACCTCTTTTTGTTTCGAGCACTCTTTTGCCAACGGTTCGGATCGAAGCCTATTTCTTCAGTGTCATGTACATTTCTAAAATTTCCATAACGTGAAACTTTCCGTAATGCTACTGGAGCAATGGCAGCACCAGCAATCAAGCCAAATAAATGAGCAAGTACATTTATATTCGTTCCAACAAACGTCATAATAATACCGATAATTAGGATAGTCATGATTAATTGAGAGTTTGTCTGGTCGATTAAATCCTTACGAGCTAAAACCATATATAGATAGATTCCGAATAAACCATAAATCGCACCAGAAGCTCCTAAGTGGAAAGTATAAAGATCATCAAGTAAATAAGTAGCAATATTAGCTATAATTCCTGTAAAGAAGTAGACGAAAATGAACTTTACTTTTCCTAACATTTGCTCCAAAGCTGGACCAAAAAGGAATAAGGAAAAAGAATTAAATAACATGTGAGCAAGTGAACCATGTAAGAATATTGGTGTCACCAACCGCCAATATTCACCCATATATATATGGAAGTTACTCCCGATCCCGTAGAACCTGATTTCTCTACCACCTAAGTACGGGAACATATAGATCCATAAATAAAGTATAATATGGATGATAATTAATGCAGTTACTACATGATACGCACGAATAAATTGACCGAAGCTCTCATTTCTAATAAACATCTCTCGTTCCCCTTTTAAAAAATGACATCATGGAATAAGTAATTTAGGTTTAATGTAATATCATTCCGTTATTAAATGATTCTTGGTTTCTTGAAGTATATGAGATTAGGAAAACAGCTATTAACTTCAAAGTTGTATAAAACTATTTATTAACATAACTTGCCCCTTCTAAAACACGTCCTTATTTTAACATATGAGAGAAAAGGAAGCCTATTAATGAAAATTATAAAAAGAATTCTATCTATCATTGTATAAATGTTCTGTGAAAGGACTTCATGATAAAATAGGGACAAAGTACATATGGAGGAAATTTTAGATGATTATAGGTATTGGTTTAGATTTGATTGAATTAAAAAGAATAAAAGCTCTAGTAGACCGACAACCAGCTTTTGTTAACAGAATATTAACGTCTGAGGAAGAAGGGGTTTATATAACTTTATCTAAAAAACGAAAGATTGAATTTTTAGCAGGGCGTTTTTGTGCTAAAGAGGCATTTGCAAAAGCGGTAGGATCAGGTATTGGAGAAAACCTATCATTTAAAGATATAAAAATACTTAATAATTCTGCAGGAAAACCGGTTGTTGAATCGGAAAAATTTTCTCAAAGAAAAATTCATTTATCCATTACACATACGGCTGAATATGCCGCGGCTCAAGTGATTATAGAGCAATAAAAATTAAATTTAATTAAAGCTTGTCATGGCTAGTCTGCATATTGTATAGGACAGCCTCATATAGTGTTAGTGCGGATGGGAGGGAATCTTTAATGTACGTGGTAACAGGTGATGAAATGCACCAAATTGACCGCTATACCATGGATGTTATTGGGCTGAATGAAGTTGCCCTAATGGAAAGTGCAGGGCAGGCCTTCTGTAGACAATTATTACCATCGTTACAAAAAAAGGATCAGATAGTTGTCTTAATTGGATCGGGAAACAATGGGGGAGACGGTTTTGTTATTGGTCGAATTTTAAAAGAAGCTGGCTACAATGTGGACGTGTGGGTAATTCCGCCGGAACATAAAATCCGTGGTGCTGCACTAACTCATTTAAGAATTTATGAACGTTCAGGACATGCGTGGTTTACTTATTCTGAACGAAAGGATCAAGTATTGTATTCATTAAACAACTACGCAATCATTGTAGATGCCCTTTTAGGTACTGGAATAAAAGGTGAACCACGAACTCCTTATAAGGAGTTAATAGATGAAATTAACCTTTGTAGCAATAAGGTTATTTCAGTGGATGTTCCTAGTGGTGTTCCTTCGGGGGAAAGTGATTCTATATCAATTGCTGTAAAGGCTGACGAGACGTATACTTTTCAAGCGCCAAAGATAGGTGCGTATTGTTTTCCGTATTCAAATTATTACGGAAAGCTTCAAATATTTGATATTGGTATTCCTTTAAAAGCTTTTGAACAATTGAATATTCAAAGAATGGTTATCACGGAAGATCAGGTAAGAAATACGCTTGCCAAGCGGATGCCAGACGCCCATAAAGGATCGGTTGGAAAAGCAATTATTATAGGTGGAGCACAAGAAATGATCGGTGCTCCTGTATTATCAACCGAAGCATGTCTCCGTTCTGGTGTAGGTTTAGTAACATTGGCTGTTCCAGATGTCATTCATCCCATTGTAACTCAAAAAACGACAGAAGCTACATTTTGGTCGTTAAAAAGTAATGAAGGACAATTAACAAATGATTTTTTAAGTGAAAGATCCTTAGACGGTTTTGATGGAATTGCAATTGGACCTGGTATGGGTAGAGATGTGAAACATGATTTGTTTACCTCTTTCAAAGACTTTAAAGGTCCACTTGTCATTGATGCAGATGGTTTGTTTCACTTATCAAAGGAATTAGAAGAATGGTTAAATGGTCGTCCTGGTGGGCCTACTGTTATCACACCACATTCGGGGGAAATGGCAAGGTTAGTAGGTGTTTCCATTGCAGAAATCGAGACTAATCGTTTTGCACTATCCAAAGCCTTTGCAAAAAAATACAATATGTATGTGGTTTTAAAAGGACCTAAGACAATTGTGACAACCCCTTTAGGTGAACAGTGGGTTAATACAACGGGGAACGCATCTTTAGCTAAGGGTGGTTCTGGCGATGTTCTAACTGGAATGATCCTAGCATTTCTTTTACAGCACAATAATATCATTACAGCAATTATAAATGCTGTATACATCCATGGTAAATCTGCTGATGATATGATTAAAACACACGATATCATGAGTGTGAATGCATCAGATATAGTAGATAGGTTACCTTTGGTTATTCGTTCACTACGTTACCAGTAACAATTACATCCCTCCTTTGTCGTCGAAATGAGACAGAGGGGTTGAGTAAATGAAAAAAGTTATTTCCTTACTTGTAGTGATTGCCGCATTGTTGTTGGTACTAGCTGCTTGTGGAGAGAAGAGTCAAGAGGATGTTATTGATGAGCTTGATAAAATTCGTGATGATTTGACAGGGTACAAGGCTGAAGCAGAAATGACAATTCAAACAGGGGAAGAGCCGCAAGAATATCAAGTAGAGGTTTGGTACAAATCTCCTTCCTCGTATAGGGTAGCATTAAGTAATGACGAAGATGAACCGAGTCAAATTATTTTAAGAAATGAGGAAGGGGTATTTGTTTTAACCCCAGCATTGAATAAAAGCTTTAGATTCCAAAGTGATTGGCCAGAAAATAATAGCCAGGTTTATCTTTATGAATCGCTGATTGATGACATTTTAATGGATCCAGAGAGATCTTTTTCTGCAACAGAAGAACACTATGTCTTTCAAACAAATACTAACTATACGAATAAAAATCTAAATCAGCAGGAGATCATGTTAAATAAGAGTGATCTTACCCCAGCTTCTGTAAAAATTATGGACGTTGACCTAACTGTTCTTGTTAATTTAGAATTCTCTAGCTTTGAATTAAATGCATCATTCAGTGATGGGGATTTTGATATGGATCGAAATATGACATATGCTCAATTAGACATGGATATACCTACATTGGCGGATGATGCGGAGGTAGAGGAAGTAAATGAGAATGAGAATGAGTCATTTACTGTTTTCTACCCAATGTATACACCACAAGGGACAGGTTATCCAGAGGTGAATGAAGTCGATACAGAAAATGGAAAGCGCGTGATCATATCTTATGAAGGGGATGAGCCTTTTACAATTGTACAGCAACAAAGTAAATTTGTTGAAGCTAGCGCCCCTGTGAATATTAATGAGGGAGAACCAGTTGATTTAGGTTTTACTTATGGTGCCCTATCTAGAAATGGCGAAACATTGTCAATTTCCTGGTCATATGAAGGGACTGATTTCTTCCTTTCATCTAACCATTTAGATCGGGATGAAATTATGGCAGTTGCTAGAAGTGTATATGGAACAGAAGAGAAATAAATATTGGAAACAGGCTCATGAAGATAAAAATTCTTGAGCCTGTTTTTGTTCAAAGGAAAGATTTTTTATATAATGAAAGTTGTTTAGGAGTGGGGAAACAATAAAATCCTAAAGAAAAACGATATTTATCTGACGAATTGTTTAATTATAAATAATTATCTAAGTAACTTCATTGACACACTACTACTTGAGGATAATAATGGAGAATAGATTGTGTACAAGTGACTGATTTTGGGGGAACCTTCTATGAATATAAAAAATCATTTTTACAGAGATACATGGGCCGAAATAAATATAGACGCTATTCAAGAAAACATTACCCAATTAAAGGGTATTCTACCAAAGGAAGTCCAAGTAATGGCCGCAGTAAAAGCAAATGGATATGGACATGGTGCTGTTGATGTTGCTTATGGGGCCCTTGATGCTGGTGCAACGTATTTAGGGGTAGCGATACTTGATGAAGCGCTAGTTCTTCGGGATGCGGGGATAGATGCACCGATATTAGTTTTAGGTTACGTTAGACCAGAAAATGTAACAATTGCAGCTGAAAAAAATATAGCCGTTACAATTTTTCAAGAGGAATGGGTAAAGGAAGCTGCAAATTTTTTAAAAAATGACAAATCAAAGGTTACATGTCACGTTAAATTAGATACAGGAATGGGACGTATTGGTATAAGAACAGAAGAAGAAGGATATGCTTTAATTGATACCTTGAAAAAATATCCTAACTTTGAAGTTGAAGGGATATATACACATTATGCCACAGCAGATGAATTAGAAACTTCTTATTTGAAAGCTCAGCAGAGACAGTTTAAAGCAATGATAGATTCCTTTGAAGCAAAATGGAGCTCTTCCATTCCACTCAAACATTGTGGAAATAGTGCAACAGCACTTCGTTTTGGAGATCAGTGTTATAATATGGTTCGCTTCGGAATATCTATGTATGGGTTAGCACCCTCAGAGGAAATTAAAGATATTCTTCCTTTTAGATTAAAAGAGGCCTTTTCCTTGCATAGTAGGATTACGCATGTTAAAGAACTTCATGAGGGCTGTGGAATTAGCTATGGTGCCGAATATAAAACAACGGAAGGTGAATGGATTGGAACCGTGCCAATCGGTTATGCCGACGGCTGGATTCGAATGAATAGACCTGGAGATGTACTCGTAAACGGGGAACGTGCTCCCATCGTAGGGCGCATCTGTATGGATCAAATGATGATTTCATTAAAGAAGAAGGTGCCAATTGGTACCAAGGTAACACTCATAGGGAAACAAAAGGAAGAATACATTCCTGTAGATGAGGTTGCTAATCGGTTACAGACAATAAACTATGAAATTCCATGTGTAATTAGTTATCGTGTACCTCGTGTTATTATCAAAAATAATCAGCCAGTACGAGTAAAAAATAAAGTATTTGTAAAAGAATAGGATAATTATTGTATTTTAAGAGAAAATATCCTTGTATTTTGTAGAAAAGTCACTTTGCAAAATTGTGAACAAGGTGATATGATTAGATAGGATAAAAAACGTTGATGCTGCGCTGGAGGTGTTTTTTGTGTCTGAAGAAAGCACAAAAAAAATAATGTTGAACATGAAAGAGCAGAAAAAACAACAAATACGTGAAACGATGCAACAAGGCTATATGGAGATGGCTAAAATCAATTTAAACATTGCGACCGAAGCCTTTCTTGCCGAGGAGGAAGCTGAACACACGTTGGATCGCTTAGTTAGTGGGGTGTAAGGGATTGAATGTTAAACGTGGTGATGTTTATTTTGCAGACCTTTCACCCGTTGTTGGATCAGAGCAAGGTGGAATCCGACCAGTGTTAATCATTCAAAATAATATCGGTAATCGTTTTAGCCCTACAGTTATTGTAGCGGCGATTACTGCACAAATTCAGAAAGCAAAGTTACCGACTCACGTAGAAATTAATGCGAAACGCTATGGGTTTGATAGGGATTCAGTAATTTTGTTAGAACAAGTTCGAACAATTGATAAACAACGCTTAACAGACAAAATAACACATCTGGACGATGATATGATGACAAAAGTGAATGATGCCTTAAAGATTAGTTTAGGCTTGATTGACTTTTGACATCGTCCGTACATAATGGGAAGGACTACTGATGAAGTGATCAGTAGTCTTTTTTCATTGTTCGAAGCTGATAACAAATTATAGAAATGCGAAAATACGGTGAAATGGAAGGTTGCCAATGAACCTGCAAAAGGGGAAAAGAAGATTTGCGGGAACATAGAAGATGTCCAATGAACCTACAAAAGGGGAAAAGAAGATTTGCGGGAACATAGAAGATGTCCAATGAACCTACAAAAGGGAAAAGAAGATTTGCGGGAACATAGAAGGTGTCCAATGAACCTGCAAAAGGGAAAAAGAAGATTTGCAGGAATATAGAAGGTGTCCAATAAGCCTGCAAACAGGAAAAAGAGGTTTGCAGGAAGATAGAAGGCCGCCAATAAGCCTGCAAAAGGGGAAAGGAAGGTTTGCAGGAATATAGAAGGTGTCCAATAAGCCTACAAAAGGGAAAAAGAGGTTTGCAGGAAGATAGAAGTCCGCCAATAAGCCTGCAAACAGGAAAAAGAGGTTTGCAGGCAAATAGAAGCGATCCAATAAGCCTGCAAACAGGAAAAAGAAGATTTGCGGGAAGATAGAAGTCCGCCAATAAGCCTGCAAACAGGAAAAAGAGGTTTGCAGGAAGATAGAAGTCCGCCAATAAGCCTGCAAACAGGAAAAAGAGGTTTGCAGGCAAATAGAAGTGATCCAATAAGCCTGCAAACAGGAAAAAGAGATTTGCAGGAAGATAGAAGGCCGCCAATGAGCCTGCAAACAGGAAAAAGAGATTTGCAGGCAAATAGAAGCGAACCAATAAGTCTGCAAAAGGGGAAAAGAAGGTTTACAGGAAGATAGAACCGCTAATCTTCCTCTAAGGATTATAAATAAAATAAAACTAACGTCCATACTATTAGATACTTTTTTAATCTATCGTATAATTGTATGTTTTTTAATGAAATTAGTATTGGATTAATTGCAATAGATTAGAATCAGTGGAATAATAGAAATAACATTCATTCTGTAAAGTGGGGGAGAAATTGGATGGACTCAAAAATACAGGACGCAATTTTCCAGCATCAAGATGAAATTGTTGAACAATGGTTAAAAGAAATTCGGAAATTTAGAACAGAAGATTCATTGCAAAACATTACAGATACGATGTACGAAAACACGAACCGCGAATTTGTGGACAAGCTTTTCTCAACAGTGAAAAACGGTGAGGACACTGGACAAGAATCATTAATATTATTTACAGAACGACTTATCCAGTTAGGTTGGCCGCTAAATTATATTATTCGTGGGTTACAAGATTTTAGGAAAAAAATAGTCAAAACATTATCAAATAGTGGAAATGAACAATATCAAAGTCTGTTTTTTTTACAAGAAATAGAGAATTGGATAGATGAGATTGTTAACATCTTAGTAAACGAGTATTCAGGTTCTTGGGAGAATACAGTTTTTTTACAAAAAATGGCTTTAAAGGAACTGTCAGCACCTCTAATTCCTGTAGTAGATAATATTAGTGTAATGCCGCTTATTGGAATGATTGATACAGAACGGGCTAAATATATTATGGAAAATCTTCTGCATGGAGTTATTGAACATCGATCAGAGGTAGTGTTAATTGATATTACAGGAGTTCCTGTAGTAGACACGATGGTTGCCCATCATATCATTCAAGCCTCAGAAGCGGTCCGTCTCGTTGGAGCATCTTGTATTCTAGTGGGGATTCGCCCTGAAATAGCACAGACCATAGTAAATCTTGGAATAGATCTAAGTAAATTTCCAACAAAAAGCACATTAAAAAAAGGAATAGAATCTGCTCTTGAGTTGACGAATCGTAAAATTATTGAGTTTGAAGGGTAAAGGGGGGTATTGATTTTGCGTATACCAATTCTAAAACTTCACGACTATTTATTAATATCTGTTCAAGTAGAGTTAGACGATAAAACAGCATTACAGTTTCAAGAGGATGTACTAAGTAAAATACATGCAGAAGGTTCTCGTGGTGTTGTAATTGACCTTACCTCTGTTGAAATGATTGATTCTTTCATTGCAAAAGTGTTGGGTGACGTAGTGGATATGTCTAACCTAATGGGTGCAATGGTTGTTTTAACTGGAATTCGGCCAGCTGTTGCTATAACCCTTGTTGATATGGGGATTATGTTAAATGAAGTCCCAACAGCATTGGACCTAGAACAAGGGTTGGAGAAACTCCAGCTCGAATTGGAGGGTTGATCATGCAAGTTCAAACCCATGTGGATATACACAGTGAATGGGGAATTGTAGCTGCTAGACAAGCAGGTAGGAAACTTGCACGTGAAATCGGATTTGGTTCCGTGGACCAAGCAAGGATTACAACTGCTATATCTGAGCTTGCAAGGAATATATATCTATATGCAAATAAAGGGAAAATTCATATAGAAGAAGTTGTTAGCTCAGGTAAGAGAGGGATAAAAGTTTCTGCAATAGATCAAGGACCAGGAATTAAAGATGTAAGAAAAGTAATGGAGGATGGATTTACGACTTCAGGAGGATTAGGTGCAGGACTCCCTGGTGTAAAAAGGTTAATGGATGAATTCAATATTGATTCTGAACTAAATAACGGTACAACGATCACTGCTATTAAGTGGCTTCGTTAAAGGGAGGGACGTTTTTTGACTGATACGAAGCTTTCTATGTATCAATTATATAAGGAAATAATTACAGATTATATCAGAAACAAAAGTGAACACACACTTTATTCCGCGCAGAAACTAAGTATGGAAATGATTGAAAAGGATATGTCTCCAGAAGAAATGGTGAGTCTTCATTTATCAGTAATTAAAGAAATTGTAGATGATCTACCAAAAGAAGTTGTAGATTCCTTTGACCTTCTATTGGAAGTAATGATAGGGTATGGACTTGCTCATAGAGAGCATTTAAGTTTAAGAGATCGTCAACGACAACTAGAATCAGAATTGAATGTTGCTGCTAGAATGCAGAAGTCATTACTCCCTAATGAACCGATTAACGTGGAATCTCTAGACTTTGGCGTTGTAAGTGTACCAGCTGGTAAAATGAGTGGAGATTATTATCATTATATTGTGGATGAGCATGGAAATATTGGGGTCGCAGTTGCTGATGTAATCGGTAAAGGTGTGCCAGCAGCAATGTGTATGTCAATGATTAAGTACGCAATGGATAGTTTACCAGAACAACGCCTTCAACCGGCGGCATTATTAGAAAATTTAAATCGTGTTGTAGAACGTAACATAGATAGTGATATGTTTATCACTATGGTTTATGGCTCTTATGATCCCCGAGAACATCGTTTTTTCTTCGCAAGTGCTGGACATGAACCTGGTTTTTTTTATCGGAATTCAACAGGTGAATTTGAAGATATGGAAACAAAAGGTTTGGTACTTGGTGTATCTCCTAAAATTCATTATAAAGAGTATTCACTGCAATTATCTCCCGGTGATTTTATTGTACTTCTATCAGATGGAGTTACAGAGTCAAGGGTGGACGGAGATTTTATAGA
Source organism: Evansella sp. AB-P1 (assembly GCF_029688925.1). Classification (GTDB taxonomy): domain Bacteria; phylum Bacillota; class Bacilli; order Bacillales; family Salisediminibacteriaceae; genus Evansella. The sequence continues at coordinate 7,588 of NZ_JARUKY010000009.1, read as the reverse complement.
AAGAGAACAGCTCACGGAAATTATTAATAAATACAAGCATCTTCCTGTTCAAGCTTTAACAGAGCAAGTATATCGAGAGCTTGAAAAAATGCAAAATTTTCAATTGAAGGATGATTTTACACTCTTAATTTTACGTCGAAACGTTTAATTTACGAGAAAATAGGGTATTTAAACGGAATGTATTGACTTAGTGGGAGGGGAAATCATGAATTTAAACGTAAATATACAGGAAAATAATAATGAGACTGTAGTATTTTTAGATGGGGAAGTAGATGTGTATACTGCTTCAATACTTAAAGAAAAATTAAACCCTTTGGCTGAAGGAACTAATCAATCTATAGTAGTAGATTTAGCAAAGGTTAATTATATTGATAGTACAGGCCTTGGTGTTTTTATTGGTGTTTTAAAGGCTGTAGACAAGAAAGGTAGTAATTTAAAAATTTCTGGTGCAAATCCAAGAGTTAAAAGATTATTTGAAATTACCGGTCTTAATGAAGTGATGGATGTGGAAGAAGACCAGAGGAAGGAGGTTTAGTAATGGCACAAACATCTGATCTCATCGATTTGAAAATGCCTGCAAAACCAGAATATGTTGGTGTCGTTCGTTTAACCATCTCTGGAATCGCAAATAGAATAGGCTATTCGTATGATGATATAGAGGATATAAAAATAGCGGTGGCTGAAGCATGTACCAATGTAGTAAGCCATGCATATGACGAAACGGTCCAAGATCCAGTGATGACCATAACTTGTGGTGTATTTGAAGATAAATTGGAAATTACAGTAGCTGATCATGGTGGGGACATTGATGTGAACTCCTTTAAAAAAGGCAAAGGCCCTGTGAAAATGGATCGGCCAATTGAAGAATTAAAGGAAGGAGGTCTTGGACTTTTTTTAATTGAAACATTGATGGACAAGGTTGAAATATACGGGGATTCAGGAGTAATGATTGTCATGACGAAGTTCCTTCAAAGAGGTGAGGTGGGTCAAAATGACAACGGAATCTCGACACAACACCCAAAACAGTAAGGACCAAGTATTAGAGTGGATTAAAGAGTTTCAAGAACATGGTGATGAGGAAATTCAAACAAAGCTTGTTCTTGAATTTGAAAACCTAGTTCACGCCCTTGCGAGAAAATTTTCTAAAGGGCAGAGACATGATGAGGACTTAATTCAAGTTGGAATGATTGGTTTATTAGCAGCTCTAAGGCGATTTGACCCTGCGTTTGGTAGGAGCTTTGAATCCTTTGCTATACCAACAATTATTGGAGAAATTAAACGCTTTATTCGTGATAAAACATGGAGTGTTCATGTTCCAAGAAGAATTAAAGAATTAGGACCAAAAATTAAAAATGCAGTTGAAGAGTTGACTATAGAGCTTCAGCGTTCCCCTAAGGTGGAAGAAATTGCTGATTACATTGGCGTTTCAGAAGAAGAAGTACTAGAAACGATGGAAATGGGTAAAAGTTACCAGGCTCTCTCTGTTGATCGTTCCATTGAAGCGGACGACGAAGGTAGTGCTGTTACTTTATTAGATTTAGTAGGATCCACAGAAGATGGGTATGAAAAAACAAATCAACAGCTTTTATTGGATAAAGCCTTTGCTGTTTTAACGGACAGGGAAAAGGAAATATTAAATTTAACGTATTTTGAAAATTTAAGTCAGAAGGAAACAGGGGATAGATTAGGTATATCCCAAATGCATGTGTCACGCTTGCAAAGAAGGGCTCTGCAAAAACTTAGAGAGTCGATTAAAGTAGAACCAACGGAGTGCTTGTAAATATGATTGAACGCCAACATTTAGAAAAAGTTGATATTAGTCTTTACCAAAATGCGAAAAAAGGGAATTGGTGTTCTGGCGATTCAATATTTACTGTTAGTACGAAAGACTATGTACTCTGTGCTGTAGCTGACGGTTTAGGAAGTGGAGAAGAGGCGATGGATGCATCGTCTGCAGCTATAGAGTCAATAAAAATGAACCATCATTTGGATGTTGCGTTAATTATGTCTCATTGTAATAAAACCCTTGCTCATAAACGAGGAACTGTTATTGGTGTATTAAAAATTAACTTTCCTAATAAGGAGATTATTTATTGTAACGTTGGTAATATCGGCTGTGCATTCTATCCCCCTTCAGGAAAACTAGAGAGGCCAATTCCTATAAGAGGCTACTTGTCTGGAAAGCAACAAAAATTCAAAATTCAACACCTCTATTATGAACCGGGAACGTCTTTCATCCTTTATACAGATGGACTTATTTTCAACCCAGCGTATCACTCCTGTCTATTTGATCTGAATACGCCTGAATTAATGATGGAGCATATTGTGAATGATATGAAGGAATCGAACGACGACACAGCTATTGTTATCGGTAAAATTCTTGATTAAATCATAGATTTTTTAAAAAACAAGTATTGGACAGCCACCGAGATAATCGGTGGCTTAACCTTTTCCTATGAAATAACTACTTGCCTAATGTTAGATTTAAGTATCCTATTTTTGATCAGAAATTAACATCCTATGTAGATTCGAGTATAATCATAATGGTGTAACCGTTCGTTAATTAAAATTAGTTCTATTGAAGCTTGTATGGAGGTATGGAAAATGGAATGGACAGAAAAACAGCAAACATTATTGTCCCTTGTAACTAAGCAAGTACAATTAAAGCAGGAACGAGTCAAAAGTGTCATTGAACTATCAGAGGATGGAAATACTGTCCCGTTTATTGCTCGTTATAGAAAGGAGTTAACAGGTGGTTTAGATGAAGAACAGATTAGAAGCATTTTAGAATCTTGGAGTTATGCTACGAATCTTTCTAATCGAAAAGAAGAGGTTTTACGATTAATCGATGAGCAAGGAAAATTAACTCCAGAACTAAAAGAAAGTATTGAAAAAACAACAAAGCTTCAAGAGGTAGAAGATTTATATCGTCCATATAAACAAAAACGTCGTACGAAAGCCACAATTGCAAAAGAGAAAGGCCTTGAACCGTTAGCGCAATGGATGTTTTCATTACCGGTTGAAGGTTCTGTTAAAGAAGAAGCTGAGAAGTTCCTTAGTGAGGAACATGAAATACATACAGTAGGCGAAGCTATCCAAGGTGCCGAAGACATTATTAGTGAATATCTATCTGATGATGCAAAAATTAGAAAACAAGTCCGTCATTTGACCTTTAATGAAGGTAAAATAACATCCGAAAAGAAAAGTAAAGCAGAAGATGAAAAATCCATATATGAAATGTATTACGAGTATTCTGAGGAAGTGAAACGTATAGTACCACATCGCGTTTTGGCATTAAACCGTGGGGAAAAAGAAGGAGTATTGAAGGTTTCTATCGTTCCTCCTCGTGAACGAATTCTTTCATGGCTAGAAAAATACGTCATAGATGGTAAAACTACAGTAGCAAAGGACGAACTCATCCATGCAATGGAAGATGGCTATAAAAGACTCATTGAGCCTTCTATTGAACGTGAGATTCGAAATGAGGTAAATGAAAAGGCAGAAGAGCAAGCAATCCATATTTTTTCGGAAAATTTAAGGAACTTATTATTGCAACCTCCGTTAAAGGATCGAATTATTCTCGGAATAGACCCAGCATATCGGACAGGCTGTAAGCTTGCTGCTGTAAATGAAACAGGTAAGGTATTAGCTATTGATGTTATTTATCCAACACCACCAAAAAATGATGTTGAAGCAGCGAAAGCAAAAGTAATCGATTATATAAAAAAATTTAATGTTGAAATGATTGCAATTGGAAATGGAACTGCCTCTCGTGAAACGGAGCAGTTTGTAGCTAGTTTAATGAAAGAGTTAGATCGAAAAATGTATTATTTGATTGTAAATGAAGCGGGAGCAAGTGTTTATTCTGCATCAAAGCTAGCGAAAGAAGAATTTCCTAATCTTCAAGTGGAAGAAAGAAGTGCCGTATCCATTGCAAGAAGACTACAAGATCCACTAGCGGAGCTTGTAAAAATTGATCCTAAGTCTGTTGGTGTTGGCCAATATCAACACGATGTAACACAGTCAAGATTAAACGACTCTTTAACCTTTGTTGTTGAGACTGTTGTTAATAAAGTAGGAGTTAATGTTAATACTGCTTCGTCCTCACTTCTCCAATATGTATCTGGGCTATCTAAAGGGGTAGCGAATAATATTATTAAGTTAAGGGATGAAGAAGGGAAATATACGAATAGAAGCCAGTTGAAAAAAGTTCCACGATTAGGGGCAAAAACATATGAACAGTGTATTGGCTTTCTACGTATTATCGACGGAAATGAACCGTTAGATCGTACAAGTATACACCCAGAAAGTTATGGAGTAACAAAGGAGATTATAAAATTTCTTGAGGTAACACCAGAGGAATTAGGGACAGACTTAGTAAAAAAGAAAGTAGAAAACGTAAATGTGGATCAGTTAGCAGAACGCTTTGAAATTGGTGTTCCAACATTGCGCGATATTTTAGATGCTTTGTCTAGACCTGGAAGAGACCCTCGTGACGATGTACCTAAACCATTATTAAAGACAGATGTATTATCAATGGAGGATCTATCACCTGGTATGGAACTTCAAGGGACGATTCGAAATGTAGTTGATTTTGGGGCATTTGTCGATATCGGTGTTAAACAAGATGGACTCGTTCACATCTCAAAATTAACTAATCGATTTGTGAAGCACCCAATGGAAGTGGTTTCAGTAGGTGATGTGGTTACTGTTTGGGTGGATGATGTTGATGAGAAAAAGGGAAGAATTGCTTTAACGATGCTTCAGCCAGCAAATCAAACGGTATCCAATTAACAAAAAAGCTTAGACTAGTTATAGAAAAAAGGAAAAGCGCCCTTTTAAAGGGTGCTTTTTTCGTTGGAATTTGAAATAAACTGGCTCTATTCCGTGATGCGGCAAAAATTATTATGCATGGTGTTTACTTTTATCCATTATGTTTGATTCCTTTCAATCATAACTTTCCATTAACTCAGCATTAAAAAAGGTGAGTTAAATTTAAATTGCATGTATATTCCAATTACTTTCTTGTATTTTAGTTTTTCGTCTGTACCTGTTTAATAATTGGAACATTAGATACAATTTTTTATAGAAAATGTAACTTCATTTTAAGGTGTAGTGTTAGTTATTGAAAAAATATAGTGATGATTTAGGAACATACAAGTAAAGCGGTTAAAGTATGAAAACTATATATTAGAATTAGAAATCTAATTAAAATATTTTTTAAACTTTCGCGGATGTTGAAAGCGGCAAGGTTTTTTTATAATAAAACCAGCACTGGTTCAACAGTCGAATCCTCCTTAAGTCTTTTTGTTGATAGGCCTCCTGCATTTGCCGTTGAAGCCAAGAAGGCATCTTATTCCCTCCTTTCAACTTACACAAATCAAACGTATTGTAGTGATAATTATTTATATGAATAAAGGTATGTCTATGTTATCCTTTCTTTTAAAGAACAGGAATTTTATCTAAATAAAATTGTGCTCTTCTCTTTTGATAAGCTATCTCCTTTGTCTTAAACTGAAGCTAGATGTAGAAAGAATAGTGGACAAATGTTGGGGTATGCTGTAATACAGTTATTGAGAGGATAATTGATAGAGAAAAATGTAAGGGTGAATGCTGGGTGAATGATTTTGATTTGCAAGAGCTAGTTGAATCTGTATCGAAAGAATCATTTGGTAAAAAATTTAAGCATAAAGCTTTTTTTAATCCAAGACTTAGAACTACAGGGGGGCGCTATTCCCTTTCAGATCATCATATTGAAATAAATCCAAAACAATATGAACACTTTGGAATGGAGGAATTAATAAAAATAATTAAGCATGAATTGTGTCATTATCACCTTCATCTTGAAAAGAAAGGTTACATGCATAAGGATAGTGACTTTAAAGTTCTTTTAAAAAAAGTAGGAGGGTCTCGTTTTTGTCAAACAATTCCTGGGAAGAAAAAACAAGCTACAAAAATACATATATACGAATGTAAACAGTGTAGTGTGCAATTTAAACGAAAACGTCAATTCGATACGAAAAAATATGTATGTGGAAGGTGCAAGGGGAGGATAAAAAAGGTAGAAACAATTTTTTAAAAGATATTGACGATAAAAATAGATTATGATACATTATAAAAGTCGCTAATGAGACAAGTCACGTTGGTTTCAAATAATTTTGAAATACTATTGACATCATTGTGTACGATCATTAAAATAGAAAAAGTCCTTTTAATTTTCCTATTCCACAGTAGCTCAGTTGGTAGAGCAATCGGCTGTTAACCGATCGGTCGTAGGTTCGAGTCCTACCTGTGGAGCCATATTTGGAGAAGTACCCAAGTGGCTGAAGGGGCGCCCCTGCTAAGGGTGTAGGTCGCGTAAGCGGCGCGAGGGTTCAAATCCCTCCTTCTCCGCCAGTTTAGATTTTTCGGAATTGGCCCGTTGGTCAAGTGGTTAAGACACCGCCCTTTCACGGCGGTAACACGGGTTCGAATCCCGTACGGGTCACCAATTTTAGATATTAGAAGTTAGAATTGTGAAGTTAGAAATGGAAATAAATATCTAACATCCAACCTCTCACCTCTAGAATGGAGGATTAGCTCAGCTGGGAGAGCACTTGCCTTACAAGCAAGGGGTCGGCGGTTCGAACCCGTCATCCTCCACCATTCTATCGAACGCTTCTTTCTATGTGGCGTTTGTTTGTTTCTTAAATACTTTATGGTCCCGTGGTGTAGCGGTTAACATGCCTGCCTGTCACGCAGGAGATCGCGGGTTCGATTCCCGTCGGGACCGCCATTATATATGTGCGGGTGTGGCGGAATTGGCAGACGCGCTAGACTTAGGATCTAGTGCCTTCGGGCGTGGGGGTTCGACTCCCTTCACCCGCACCAGTAAGACTATAGCTTTGTATACGCTTCCTTTCTGTAGGGAGAAATTAAATAACAAGTTATTGACAGACGATGTATTGTTATGTTAAAATAATAAACCTGTCGTTATTAATGGCGATGAAGCTTATAATGTCGCGGTCGTGGCGGAACGGCAGACGCGCTAGGTTGAGGGCCTAGTGGGGGATAACCCCGTGGAGGTTCAAATCCTCTCGACCGCACCATTCAAAATAAGAATTTTAATTTCAAATGCGCCCGTAGCTCAATTGGATAGAGCGTTTGACTACGGATCAAAAGGTTAGGGGTTCGACTCCTCTCGGGCGCGCCATTATTATATTAGAAAAAGACTGCCAGAATGTGCAAATGTACGTGAGGAAATGAAAGAGAGCATCTGACGAAGAGATTCGTAGGTTGTTTTAAACAAGAACGGGAAGTGGCTCAGCTTGGTAGAGCACCTGGTTTGGGACCAGGGGGTCGCAGGTTCAAATCCTGTCTTCCCGACCATTTATATGCGGGTGTAGTTTAGTGGTAAAACCTCAGCCTTCCAAGCTGATGTCGTGAGTTCGATTCTCATCACCCGCTCCAATAATTACCTCTTGCATCTTGTAACTAATAGTAGTATAGTTGTAAATGTTGCTTGAGGGCCTGTAGCTCAGCTGGTTAGAGCGCACGCCTGATAAGCGTGAGGTCGGTGGTTCGAGTCCACTCAGGCCCACCATAATAT
>NZ_JARUKY010000008.1 GCF_029688925.1 Evansella sp. AB-P1 | reverse complement strand
ATAAAAATAGTAAAAAGAAAAATGAGAGTATTAGAAATGGAGAGAGAATATGATTCAAAAAATGAGTATTTTATTGTCTGTACTAGTAGGTTTATTAGTTTTAGTAGGGTGTAATGAAAGTGAAGGGGAAGGTGCAAACGGAAACAATAATAATGAACTAGAAGTGTTAGAAGCAACCTTTATTCTTGATTGGGTGCCTAATACAAATCACACTGGTTTATATGTTGCACAGGAGAAAGGTTTTTTTGAAGAGGAAGGGATTGATTTAACCATAATTGAACCGGCAATGGAAGGAGCAACACAAATTGTCGCTTCAGGGCAAGCTCACTTCGGTATTGGTGCTCAAGATGAAGTAACGGTTGCACGTTCAACAGGTATTCCTGTCGTATCTATTGCAGCAGTAATACAAGAACTTACATCTGGTTTCGCCTCTCCAGTAGAAAAGGGTATTACTTCTGCTGCTGATTTTGAAGGTAAAACTTACGGTGGTTGGGGTTCCCCAATGGAAGATGCCATTATTGAAGCAGTGATGGAAGCTAGCAGTGCTGATTTTTCTACATTAGAAAACGTAACTGTAGGAACAGCTGACTTTTTTGTAAATACACAAAGAGATATTGATTTTCAATGGATTTATTATGGGTGGACTGGAATTGAAGCTGAGATTCGTAATGAAGAGATTAATATGATCTATTTAAGAGATATTGATCCTGTTTTTGATTATTATGCTCCAGCAATTATTACAAGTGATGCTGTCATTGAAGAGCAACCAGAGCTAGTAGAACGATTTTTACGAGCAATGAGCAGAGGGTATGAGTTTGCTATTGATAATCCAGAAGAAGCTGCTGAAATATTAATTGGCGTTACTCCTGAGACAGATGCTGACCTTATTCGTGCTTCACAGGATTGGTTAAGTGAACGTTATCAAGGAGATGCGTCTCAGTGGGGACTTCAAAGTGAAAGTAAATGGGATAATTTCACTGAGTGGTTATTGGAGAATGGTTTGATTGAAGAAACAGTTAATACTTCTGATTCAATGACGAATCAATTTTTGCCATAAGCACGGATGTAGTCTTGTTAATTAATCTGTCTGAAATAAGGAGTAATTATGGAATTACAATTAGTGAATATCCATCATGCATTCGGTGAGGAAAAGGATCGACAAAAGGTTGTAAATGGAGTAGACCTTCATTTGCAGCAAGGGGAATTCGTATCGTTAATTGGTCCAAGTGGTTGTGGAAAAAGTACATTATTTAATTTGATTTCAGGGTTAGAAGTACCTGATGAAGGTGATATCCTCTTTAACAATCAGGATGTGAAGGGGAAGCGAGGAAATATTAGTTATATGATGCAGAAGGATTTATTATTTCCATGGAAAACGGTTTTAGAAAATGTTCTTTTAGGTGCCACGATAACGAAGCAAAATTATCAATCTGCGAGAGAAGAAGCATTATCCTTATTTCCTTTGTTTGGCTTAGAGGGTTATGAAAACTATTATCCTACTGTTTTATCTGGTGGTATGAAGCAGCGAGCTGCATTGTTAAGAACATTTTTACACAAAAAACAACTGTTATTATTAGATGAACCTTTTGGAGCTTTAGATGCACTGACGAGAGAAAAAATGCAAGAATGGTTACTAAATATATGGAGTCAGATGAGAAGGACTGTCTTATTTATTACTCATAGTATAGACGAAGCCATATTTTTATCTGATCGAATATATGTATTGTCACCACGGCCAACAGAAGTGATTGAGGAATTTAGTGTCGGGCTCTCTCGTCCACGTTCGAAGGATGTTACGTTATCACCTGAATATATACAGCTTAAGGAAAAGTTAATGAAGTCTCTATATCAGTAGTTACTATTTTCAGGGGAGACTGCCCATGCAAGTGTAAATTTGCACCATGTGGGATGAAAATTAATTTTAATCCAATTGGAATGAGTGGAATCACACGAGACTCCTCGAAAATGCTATCACATTTTCTTCGTGCGTGGGATTACTCTTAGAAGCAATTCAAAGTCCTGCGGAAGAACGAGCTAGACGAGACACCGCAGGCACAAAGAAACACATCTTGCTCTACTTCATAGTGCCGAGGAGGCTTGGCAGATCGTCCGCGGTAAAGAAGACACTGTGATTGCGGAACGTAGTGAAGCAGAACAGATGTCGCGCTTATACCCTTGTGGTGAAAGCGAAGTGGGATGTAACGGATGATTAATCCAACCTTTATTTAAAAACAGCTATTTTCAAGGTATACCTAAAAAATGAAAGGATGATTGGAATGAAATTTTCACAACAATTACGACAGAAGGTTGATGCAATTTGGGAAGCGAGCTTTGAACATCCATTTGTAAAGGGGGTTGCAGATGGATCACTACCTCTAGAGTGCTTCACTTACTATGTGAAGCAAGACTCTTTTTACTTATCAAAGTTTGCTCAAGCACAATCTATTGGTGCAGCAAAAGCATTAGACTTTTATACAACAGGGCAAATGGCACACCATGCAAAATCCACCTTTGATGCGGAGCATATGCTCCATGAAGGATTTGCGAAAGAACTAGGGATTTCAGTGGATGGGAAAATTGAAAATGAGGATCCAGCACCAACAGCTGTAGCTTATACGAACCATATTTTAGCAGCATCTTATAAAGGGTCTTTAGGTGAAGTTATTGCTGCAATTCTTCCTTGTTATTGGCTTTATTGGGAAATCGGTGAAAAATATAAAGGATCTACACCAGGAGTACCAATCTATCAAAAATGGATTGATACTTACGGAGATGAGTGGTTCGAAACATTAGTAAATGAGCAGATCGATCGTTTAGATGCTTGGGCAGAACAAGCTTCTGAGGCGGAAAAAAAGCGGATGGAGTCAATCTTCATTAAGAGCAGTAAATATGAATATATGTTCTGGGAAATGTCTTATACTTTAGAGAAGTGGCCAGTTTAATAAAGATATAAAAAAACCCTTCAACCTTTTATTGTTTGAGCTTTTACAGGCTCTAACATAAAGATGTTGAGGGGTATCTTTTTAATACTTAAGGCAGTTGAGATAGTTGGATATCTTCCCGTACGTTAAAAAATTGATATTGATTTTTTCCAAGATTTTTTGATAAATACATAGCATAATCAGCTTTTTTTAGTAAGTCTTCTGCACTATCTCCATCGAATGGATACATACAAATTCCAATGCTCGGTGTTACATAAACACTATCTTTGTTAAAAATGAATGGGAAGGAAGATATGTTACTTATGATTTTTTCTGCTATTTTACCCCCTTCAATCTCATCCACGTCGTCTGCGAGAATGACAAACTCATCTCCACCTAATCGACCTAAAATATCTTCATTACCAATAGAATCTTGAATTCGACGAGAAACTTCAATTAATAATTTATCTCCTACGTCATGGCCTAACGTATCATTTACTTGCTTAAATCCATCTAAATCAATAAACATAACAGCACCTATATGACTGATTGTTTCTTGTGATTGATTAACTAGCTTTGTTAACCGTTCGTGAATAAACTTTCTATTAGGTAAATTAGTTAAGTAATCATAATATGCCATTTTCTTTATTTTTTCTTCTGCAAGCTTCCGTTCTGTAATATCTAAGACGACCCCATTTATTTTTACGAGATTGTTATTTTTATCAAAAATAGGTGTAGCCTTATCTTGTATCCAACGAACCTTACCATCTGGTCGTACAATTCTAAATATTGTATTTGTTGGTAGTCCTGATAATGCATCTTCATTCATTTTTTTAGCTATTTTCGTGTCCTCTGGATGGACGACTTTATTCCATAAGCTAGGATCTTCGGCAAACTCTTTACCTGTATAGCCATAAATTAATTCTACGCCAGTAGAAATAATGATCGTGTCCTTTTTTAAATCATGTGACCAAATCGTTGCATCTAATGAGTTGAAGATATCTTCTACTTCTTTATGTTTATCTTTCAGCTTATCTGCAAGCTGTCCGATAGCAAAGGCTAATAGGAATTGTAAGATTGAATGTGTAATTAAGTAGAATAGTTCTGTAGCATGATAACCAGTATAAATGAAGCTAATTAGTCCAAAAGATATGTGGATAATGACAGAGATGAAGGCAATGATCAATCCACCTTGTAAACCTGTAAAATATGATGTTAATACGACTAACCCCAAATATATAAACCAAATAGCACCAAGGCTACTATCTTGAATTATTAATCCAAATAAAAGAGGGACCATCCATATGCAAATAATAATCATCCAAATTTTCATTGGTATTGATCGTAAATCAGCGAGCATCTATTTCCCTCCTAAAAAAATATGACATATATAAGAACTCTTCAGTATGTTTAAATATTACTTATAAAATACCATTAAATCTATGGAATTGGAACATATTACATTTATTAATCAAATTGCTAGAATATATAATACTATTGAATTGTCTTTGAATTAATTTCTAGTTTCATATATGATGATAACGGTAGTTTTTGTCATATAGTTATTTTTATTTGAATGATTTATTGAGAGGAGATTTTTTTTGAAGAAATTAACACCTGTTTTTACGATTTCAGCAATAATTGCAATTATTTTTATTTTATGGGGTGCAATTGCTCCTCAAAATATGTACGATGTTACAGAAAAAATTCAAGGGTTTATTACAACAGAACTAGGCTGGTTGTATCTAATATCTGCTACCGCTTTTTTAGTTTTTGCTATCTTTTTAATCTTTAGTCCTTATGGAAGAATAAAATTAGGAAAGCCTGATGAAAAACCAGAATATAATTATATTACGTGGTTTTCTTTTCTTTTTACTGCAGGGATGGGAATTGGTTTAGTATTTTGGGGAGTTGCTGAACCGTTATATCATTTTTACACTCCTCCTAATGCGGATGTTACAGAATTTCAAGCAGCAGGTTTAGCACTAAGGTATTCATTTTTTCATTGGGGATTACATCCATGGGCAATTTATGCAATAGTAGCCTTAGTTCTAGCTTACTTTCAATTTCGAAAAGGATATCCAGGAGTTTTAAGCGCAACCTTAAGACCAATACTAGGAGATCGAGTAGATGGTTCAATTGGTACTACAATAAACGTATTAGTAGTGTTTGCTACCATAATTGGTGTTGCAACATCTCTAGGATTTGGTACAATGCAAATTTCTGGTGGAGCTTCTGAGTTAGTTCCTTTTATACCTAATAATTTTATGACACAGTTAGTTATAGTTATTATAATAACTATTCTTTATATGATATCAGCACAAACTGGTTTAAATCGTGGTATTCGAATTTTAAGTAAAACAAACATATATTTAGCAGTGGGATTAATGATGTTTTTATTCATTTTAGGTCCTACCACATACATTATGGGAGTGTTTACCCAAACGCTAGGCAGTTACTTTCAAAATTTAACAAGTATGAGTTTTAGAATGGATCCATTCGATCCAGAAACGAATTGGGTTCAAGGATGGACAATTTTTTATTGGGCTTGGTGGATTTCATGGGCACCATTTGTAGGAACATTCATTGCTAGAGTGTCCAGGGGCCGCACGATTAGAGAATTTGTCATTGGTGTATTAGCAGTACCAACGTTATTTAGTGCGTTATGGTTCTCTGTTTTTGGAGGAACTGCAATTTCTCTTGATCTATACGAAAACGTAGGAATTATGAATATTATAGAAACAAGTGGAATGGAGGTTGCCCTCTTTTCTGTTCTTGGACAATTCCCATTAAGCACTGTTATGTCTATTATAGCCATCGTATTAATTTGTTCCTTCTTCATTACATCTGCTGATTCAGCAACGTTTGTTCTTGGAATGCAAACAACCAATGGAAGTTTAACACCTCCAAATTCTGTGAAATTAATATGGGGTGGGATTCAATCTGCAGCAGCACTTGTGTTGCTTGCATCAGGTGGTTTGGATGCGTTACAGACAGCAGCGATCATCGCTGCACTTCCTTTTATGATCATAATGATTTTTATGATTGTCTCCTTAATGAAATCATTACGTGGAGAGAGGATGACTCTATTTCAAGATAAGTTAAATAATTTAAAATTGAAGGAAGAAAAATTAAAGTTGAAGGAAGAAAAATTGAAACTAAAGGAAGAAAATCTAGCATTAAAAAAAGAATTGAAACAAAGTAAAGATGGAAAAGAAAAATAAGTTTTCTATTGATAAGAGAAGTTAGCTTTATCGTTAATTGTAGCGAGAAGCTGACTTCTTTTCTTTTGAACTGAGTTTTTTATTATTTTTGGTCAAATTCTTACTTTTAACTACGATAAATTCATTTTCTATTCACACCATTTTATTAATAGAATGATAAAATAGAAAGCGGTAAAAGGAAATGACGAAACATGTTCTAGATCAACATAAATTGATTCATCGATGATAAAAATAGTAAATATGTTTTAAATACGTTGGGGGTAAAATGAAAATGGGGAATAAATTACAATTTAGTTTTTATATTATCATTTTAATCAGTATTCTAGTGGGATGTAATGGAAATGAAGGACAGGGTGATATAACAAATGATGAGGATACGTCTCCTACCTTCCCGGTAGAAGTAAGTGAAGTTACATATGGAGAATTGACGAATGAAGTGAAGCTTTCAGGAAATGTGATGGCAAATGACCTAGTCCCTGTTTTACCAATGGTCACTGGAGAAGTGCAGCAGGTTCATGTGAAGAATGGTGATCGTGTAGAACGTGGGGATATTCTTCTGGAATTTGATGCAACAGATATTGAGTTGAATGTTGCCCAAGCTCGTGCTGGTTTAGATGCTGCAGAAGCTAATTTGAGTGCTGCTCAAACAATGCGAGAGCAAAGCATAAAGCAGGCAGAACTGCAATTAGAGCAGGCAAATGAACTATATGAAATGATAGAGAAAGCAATAAATGAGGAAATCAGTTTAGATGTAGAAGAATTACCTGAAGAGTTGGAAAGTGTTTTTCAACGGTTACTTGAGAATAATTTACCGACAGAAAGTGATCTAAATCAAGCAAGTACTGCTGTTAGACAAGCAGAATTAGCGTTAAATCAAGCAAAGTCTACCGGACAAATTGAAGCAGCAGAGGCTTCCGTTAAGCAAGGGGAAATTGCTGTACAAATGGCTGAACAACAAAAAAAACATGCTACTATCGTTGCGCCTATATCAGGGGAAATTAATGGTTTAAATATAAGTGCTGGTGCGATGGTTGCACCACAAGGTCCAGTTTTACAAATCATAAACATGGAAAATCCGATTGTTCAAGTAAATGTGAATGAGACATTACTACCTAACATTGAGGTTGGAAAGTATGCTGCTGTTCTCTTGAATTCTCTAAATAAAACATATGAAGGTCAAATTAGCTATATTAGTCTGATGCCAGGTGAGCAATCTAGGTCCTACCCTGTTCACATTGAGATTTCAAATAATAGTGATAATAGCTTACGTATTGGCATGCTTGCAGAAGTTACGATAAAAAGTAAAGGAGAAACAGGTGAACAATTAATTATCCCTGTTTCAGCTGTTGTTGATGAGAATAATGAAAAAGTGGTATATGTTACAACAGATGGCGAAAGTGTTGAACGGCGCGCTGTCACGATTATAGGTGAAACGACTTCCGTATATGCTATTGGAAGTGGTTTAAATGAAGGGGAGTATGTAGTAACAAGAGGGAACCATCAATTGTATGATGGTGCACTTATCAACATTCGTAATGATATTGATATGACATTTGAATCTGATGTCATAGAAAACGGACAAGCACCTTTTAATATTGAACAAGCTTTTTACGTTTTTATGGAAAGGGATGCATAACATCTTAGATAAAATGGAGGTTATTTTATGAATTTAATTAAACATTCTGTTATGCGTCCAGTTGGTGTTACGATTATTGCATTAGTCATGATTTTATTAGGGACTGTTTCTTTATCAGGCTTAAAGGTTGATCTTATGCCTGATTTAGATTTACCAATTGCCGTTGTATCTACTCCATACAATGGAGCAGCTCCTCAAGAGGTAGAGAACTTAGTAACGCGACCATTGGAAGGGGCGTTAAGTGCAACAGAAGGGCTAGAAACAATCCAGTCTATTTCTGCACAAAATCAATCTGTCGTCATGCTCATGTATGATTTTGATACTGACTTAGATATGGTGATGCTGGATTTACGTGAAAGAATTGATATGGTTCGTCAAATGCTACCTGATGGTGCTGGTGCACCAATGATCATGCGTTTTGACCCGAATCAAATGCCAATTATGCAAGTTGGTATATCTGCAGAGATGGATCTAACAAGACTTACTCATATTACAGAGAATCAGATTATTCCACAAATGGAACGGATTCCTGGGGTAGGGCAAGTGAATCTCACTGGTGGTCAAGTTCGAGAAATAGTAATAGAACCAGATATATTAAAGCTACATAGCTACGGGTTAACTTTAACGCAGCTTTCTCAAATTGTTGGAGGAGAAAGCATGAGTGCTTCAGCAGGTCAAATACAGCGTGGTGGACAAGAAATGCCATTAAGAATTGTTGGTGATTTCAGGTCCATTTCTGATATTGAGAATATTAATGTACCTACCCGTACAGGAGAGACAATCAAGCTTCATGAAATTGCGGAAGTGAAGGATACATATCAAGAGATGTCGTCCTATGCCTATGTAAATGGGGAACCGACGTTAAGCATTGATATTTTGAAACAAACTGATGCAAATACTGTTGAGGTTTCGGATGCTGTTACTGCAGAAATTGAAAAAATACAAAATGAGATTGCAGAAGGAGTTACATTAACTAAAATAATGGATTCCGCTCTATTTATTAAAGACTCCATTAATAGTGTTGTGACGAATATGCTATTAGGTGGCACTATGGCCATCATCGTTTTATTAATCTTTCTTAGGAGCTTTAGAAGTACGCTAATTATTGGTTTGTCAATTCCTATTGCGTTAATTTCCGCCTTTACATTGCTCTATTTTACTGGTGAGACGTTAAACATCATTACATTAGGGGGCTTAGCACTAGGAATTGGTTTATTAGTTGATAGCTCTATCGTTATTCTTGAAAACATTTATAAGTTTCGTGAACGGGGATATAGTCGAATAGATTCCGCAATAAAAGGTGCAACAGAGGTTTCCTCAGCTGTTATTGCTTCTACATTAACGAGTTTAGTCGTTTTTATACCTATTGTATTTACAGGAGGTATTGCAGCAGAAATCTTTATGCCGTTAGCCTTAACAGTAGGTTTTACTTTATTAGCTTCATTGGTTGTTGCATTAACCTTCGTACCAATGTTATCTGGAATACTACTACCAGATTTAACCATAGAGGAAGATCCAAAAGGGATAAAAAAATATACTTCAAAAGTAGGAGTTGGCCTAGAAAAGCTAAATAGACATTATAAAAGATTATTACAATGGTCCTTGAACCATCGAAAAACGATAGTCATTGGAACAATTGTGTTGTTAATAGCTAGTTTAAGTAGTGTTCGTCTTGTAGGAGTTGAACTTATCCCATCCTTTGATCAAGGAGAGATTACGGCGCGGTTTGAAGTGCCTGCCGGGACAACAAGGGAGGAGACAAGGGATTCATTAAGAGAGCTAGAACAATATTTAATTGAATCAGGAGATACAGAGGTAGTTTATACTACAATTGGCGGAGAACGAATGATGGGGGCTAACCGAGATGCAAATAGTGGCGAGCTATATATTCGACTCCTGCCCCAAAATGAAAGATCTGTAACAACGGATGAAGTTATTGAAGGCTTTAGCGAATTTGTTGAAACACTTCCAGATATAGATGTGAATGTGAGAGCTTTTGAAAGTGATGGAATGGGTGGAGAACCTATTGATATAGAATTAAGGGGGGAGGATTTTGATTCCTTAAGGTTAATAGCTGATGATATTAGTGACATAATCAGTAATATTTCTGGAACTGCTAATGTATCCCATTCATTAGGTGAAACAAGGCCTGAAATGCAAATACATGTAGATAGAGATCGAGCTGCACAATATGGCTTACAGTATGCTGAAGTCATGCAGACAATAAGAGGGAGTGTAAATGGGCAAGTTGCTACCCTAATGAGATCTCAAGGACAGGAAATAAATGTAACTGTTATTTTACCTAACGAATATCGATCTGACTTTAATGAACTGAAAAACATACTTCTTTTAACGCCTATGGGGGACACTGTGCCTTTATCAGCAATTGCTGAATTTACACAAGTGGAAGGTCCTAATGTCATTAATCGCCAAAATCAAACACGAGGAGTTTCAATCACAGGGAATATAAATAATCGTGATTTAGGGAGTGTCATTGCAGATATAGAAAGGGAGTTAGATCAATATATTTTCCCTGAGGGCTACAGCTATCAAATTGGTGGAGAGTACGAAATGATGATGGATGCCTTCTCTGATTTAACTCTAGCTTTATCCCTTGCTATTTTTCTTGTCTATGCAGTAATGGCATTTCAATTTGAAAAGGTGTTATATCCTTTCATCGTCATGTTTAGTTTGCCAACAACATTTATTGGAATTATGATTGGCTTTTTATTAACTGGTAGGCCATTAAGTGTTCCGGCATTTATTGGAGTAATCATGCTAGCAGGAATTGTTGTAAACAATGCAATTGTATTAGTGGATTATATTAATAAGCTAAGAAACCGTGGTATGTCAAGAGAGGATGCTATTCTAGAAGCTGGTCCAACAAGGCTTCGTCCTATATTAATGACGATGCTAACCACCGTTTTAGCTATGCTACCACTTGCTATGGGCTTTGGAGAAGGAGCTGAGCTTCAAGCACCAATGGCTACAGTTATTGTATTTGGATTAGCTTTTTCAACAGTAATTACCCTGTTTTTGGTTCCGATCATTTACATTTATATGGACAACGTAACGAACTGGTTGAAAGGGATTTTTAGTGGTAATCGTACTGAAGAAAAGGATGCTTAGATTTAGTTAAGTCCCATTGAGTGAAGAGTTGAATGTATTCATAATAAGCGTACCTATATGTTGTCATTATCCCTTGACATGATAGGTACGTCTTTTTTTGTATCACTCAAGAAGGTTATAAACACCTAATATAAAAAAAATATACATTTATTATAGACATAACGCTAAGTTATGTTTTATAATAAATTCTGAAAGTTGCCTAAGGTAAACTTTCGTTACTGATAACAAAAAAGTATTCCGTGTACAACTAGTGTTGCATAACTTTAATAAGGGATACATGAAAAAATTTTCATCTGAAAGTTGACTAAAGGCAAAAAGTTTTACGTAGGTGAAGATGCGAATTGTTAATTCTTATTTAGTCGTATGTATTAAGAAAATAATCAAAAAAATATAAGCTTAGTACAACAGGAGGAGAAAAAATGTTAAGAAAAAAATTATTGAGTATTGGATTTGTTATTTTATTTGGATTAATGTTTACAGCTTGTGGATCAGAGGAGACGGCACAGGAAGATAAAGAAGGTTTAACGATTACTACAAGTTTTTCTGTACTAGGTGATATTATTTCTAATATTATTGGTGATCACGGTACAGTGGAATATATCGTTCCAATTGGAGAAGAACCTCATGAATATGAACCAGTACCTAGTGATTTCCAGCAAGTAAGTGATGCGGATGTCTTTTATATTAACGGTCTTGATTTAGAAGAATGGTTAGAGAGAATCGTTTCTAATGTGACAGAAACAGATATTGTAGAAGTATCTAGTGGAGTAACTCCAATTCCCTTAGTTGGAGAGGAAGATGAGTCAGATCCACATGCATGGTTAAGTCCTAAAAATGTGATTGTATACGTGGAAAACATAGTAGAGGATTTAGTAGAACGAGATCCAGAAGGTGAATCCATTTATCGTGAAAATGCAGATGCGTATATTGCTGAATTAAAAGAGCTAGATGCATGGATTGAAGAGCAAGTTGCACAAATTCCAGAAGAATACAGAATGATTATTGTAAGTGAAAATGCATTTAAGTATTTTGGAGACAGTTACGGATTTCAAACAGAAGGTGTATGGGAAATCAATTCTCATGAAGAAGGTACACCGCAGCAAATTAATCGAATTATTGATATTGTAAGAGATAGTGGCTTACCAGCAGTTTTTGTTGAAACTACTGTAGACAATCGTTATATGGAAGCAGTATCAAATGATTCTGATGTTCCAATTGCTGGGGAAGTTTATACAGATGCAATTGGTCCAGAAGGCAGTGGTGCAGAAACGTATATCGGTATGATGGAGGCAAATGTAAAGGTATTTGTTGACGGTTTAACTTCAAACTAAGCCGCGTACTAGATTGCTCTAATCATTTTGATGAGAAAATCTTTACATCTGTTGAGAAAATAATCACGTAGTGAAATGTACTACGTGGTTATTTTTTTATATATTTTCGCACTTCACTTCATGTTGAAATTTTCTGTCATAATGGTTCATTCGTTGCAGGCATGCACTTTCACCACTTGCATATTTGCGACATCTGTTCATGCTTCACAGTGTCTTCTTTACCGTGGAGTACAGCCTCAACTTCCTTAAACTTACACAGTAAGCTTTGGAGTGGATTTTAGGACACGTGCTGATCCCACTGGAGTCGCCGCAATCTACTCCTGAACGGTTCTATTTTCAGGGTAGACCTCACATGCAAGTGGAGCTTTGCACCATGGGGGATGAAAATAATCATTTTTGTCGATACTTTATTTTGCTTTTATACCGCGTATTTTCAGGGTAGACCACCCATGCAAGTGGAGCTTTGCACCATGGAGGATGAAAATGTTCTTACACAGCGATCATCTCACATGATTTTGTAACTTTCTAGTCGTCAAGTAGGTCCTATTGTACTGCAAATTAACTAAACACTGCTAGCAGGAACAGAGGAAGTATCCACCGTTACCGTTCCTGAATAGAACCTTTAGGATGAATGACTTGCATTATGGCTCCAAGCTAGGTATTCTTATTTGTTCACTTAAAATATGGCGAAAATATGGACATGGCGCGATTTTGCGGTGAAGTGGCTTGATCCACCATGAAGTGGCGCGATTGCACCATGAAGCGGCGCGATTCTGCCATGAAGTGGCGCGATTTTGCGGTGAAGTGGCTTGATCCACCATGAAGTGGCGCGATTGCACCGTGAAGCGGCGCGATTCTGCCATGAAGTGGCGCGATTGCACCGTGAAGCGGCGCGATTCCATCGTGAAGCGGCGCGATTCCATCGTGAGTTGGCGCGATTCCACCGAAAGTCGGCGGAAATGGGGCTAAACACTCCAGCACTTAAATTGGCAAAACAGCTGTATGAGGAGCTTTCTAAAAAATAAACGTGGTTATCCCTAGTTCAAGGACCTACTTACATCTCTCCAATTGTGACATGAAATTTCATTTCTCTTTTCACAAATTGTTCAATTTTCTAAACAAAAAAATATTTAATATCTCATTGACAATGATTCTCATTTCCAGTATACTCGTAATTGTGAGTGGGGATGATAATCATTCTCAACTACATACACTAAATGATAAATCATAATCTAGGGGGAAGTACAAAGATGAAAAAAGTTTTGAAATTATTCGTATTTATGATGGTTGCATTTGGTTTATTGATTGCTGCTGGTTGTGGAGATAATAGTAGCGCTGATGAATCAAATCCAAACAATAATGAAACAGGCAATAATAATTCAGAAAATAATGATGCAGAAGTGGAACTTGGTGGTGAACTTATAGTATACTCTTCACGTAATGAAAATTTTGTAGAACCTTTACTACAGAAGTTTGAAGACGAAACAGGAATTGAAGTAAGAGCATTACATGGTGCGGACCCACTTCAGCTTGAAGAAGAAGCGGGAAATGTACAGGCAGATATTTTTATTTCTAATGATTTAGGTGCATTAGGATATTTACACAACCAAGGATTAGTGGAAGGATCTAACCCAGAAGGAATTGAATCAATTCCAGCTGAATTTCGTGCAGATGATAACGCATATTTTGCAATTTCAGCTAGATCTCGTGGGTTCATATACAATAAAGACATGATTACAGAAGAAGAAATGCCAAAGAGTATTGAAGATCTATTCGACCCTAAATGGGCTGAAGTAGAGAATGGTTACGCCATTACTCGTGGTGGTAACGGAGGAATGCTTGGTAACGTATCTGCACTTCGTTACGAGTGGGGAGATGAAAGAACTGCTGAGTGGGTTGAGGCAATTAGAGAAAATGCAGCAGGAATTTTCCAAGGACATGGTGATATTCGTAGAGCTGTAGGTGCTGGTGAGCATACATTTGGTCTTGTAAATAACTACTATTTCCATCAACAATTATTAGATGAAGATAACAATGTAGGATTCATTTATCTTGATCAAGAAGAAGATCAAATGGGTGTTATTGCCAATGCTGCAGGTGTTGGTCTTGTAACAGGAGCACCAAATGAAGCAAATGCATTAGCATTCCTTGAGTGGGTATTAAAGCCAGAAAATCAAGTTGTATTCGTTGGAGAATCATTAGAGCTTCTTATTAACTCAGAATATGGTGCGGAGTATCCACCAGAAGTTGAACCATATATCGTGGATTTCCATGACTTAAAGGTTCAAGATATGCCTATTAAAGAACTTGGAAATTATTTTGAAGGTACAAAAGAGTTAATTGAGAATTCAGGATTAGATCTTGAATTAAGGTAATGAGTCAAAAGCATCGGGAGAGGGCATTATGACAAATAATAATATAGATAAAAATGAAAAGAACAAAAATAAAAAAAATGCCAAGGTTGGGGAGAAATTCTCCCCAACCCTTCTCCATTTCATTCGAAGAAAATGGTTTGACATTTGGAGGGGGAATCCACCAGGACCAGTATTATTATTATTTGGTTTATTCGTAGCACTCATAATGTCTATTCCAATTATTTATGTCGTGTGGCGTTCTATGTTTGCTGGAGTAGATAGATGGATGCGATTATTAGATGAAAGAATTCCTCAGTTGCTGTGGAATACATTTTCATTAACTGCTGCAGTTACAGTTTGTGCAGTTATAATTGGGGTTTCATTAGCTTGGCTTGTTGTGCGGACTGATGTACCTGGAAGAAAGTTGTGGCAATGGTTATTAGCACTCCCATTAGTAATTCCACCATATGTTGGAGCTGTTACTTATATTATTATATTTGGTCCAAGTGGCTGGGCGAGAGATTTCTGGCGGGATACACCTTGGCTTGTTAATGTTTTTGGTGATTATCCCATAAACATTTATACTTTTTGGGGAGTATTTTTCGTATTAACGATGTTTACATATCCATATGTATTTCTAATTGCAAGTGCTTCTCTCAGAAAAATGAATCGTAATTATGAAGAAGTGGCTCGATCGCAAGGGATGACTACACTTCAAGTTTTTTGGAAGGTGAATTTACCGTTTTTACGACCAGCAATAGGAGCTGGAGCTATTCTTATTTCTCTTTATGTCTTATCAGACTTTGGGGCAATTGCCATGCTCCGTTATGTAACGTTTACTGCTGCTATTTACTTTCAAAGAGCTGGCTTTGACACCGCTTCTGCTACTGTTTTAAGTTTAGTATTGATTCTGTTAACTGTGGTGATATTGTGGATTGAAGCACGTACGAGAAAGAAAAATAAGTACTATCAAACGACAAATACTTATAAAAAACCTGATATATTACCTTTAGGGAAGTGGAAGCCTCTAATCTTGTTTTATGTTATTATAGTATTTTTCTTATCAGTAGTGTTACCTATCCTCGTACTTGTTTATTGGTCCATTATTGGAATAGGAATGGGAGCACTTGACGAACGATTCTTTGGTTTTGCATGGAATAGTTTAAAGGTATCTGGCTTTGCTGCACTTCTTTGTATGATCCTGGCCATGCCAATTATTTACTTAAAATCACGTTATCCATCTATCATTTCTAGTGCTATCGATAGATTAAGTTATGCAGGTTATGCTCTACCAGGTGTAATCGTTGCGTTAGGTTTTGTATTTATCTTTAATAACCATATTCCAATGCTATATAACACATTTTATATGGTCGCATTAGCTTTTGTTGTTCGTTTTTTACCACAAGCTATGCAGGCAGGGGAGGCGTCGTTAAGCTTAGTGTCTCCTAGAATTGATGAAGCTGCTCGGAGCTTAGGGTATCCACCATGGAAGGTCATGATTAAAGTGATTATTCCTTCAATATTGCCAGGTGTTCTTGCTGGAGGGGCCCTTGTTTTTGTTAGTTCAATTAAAGAGCTTCCTGCTACGTTAATGCTTCGACCTCCTGGTTTTGATACGTTAGCTGTACGAATATATTTTGAGGCTTCAGAAGCCTTTTATCATTTAGCTGCACCTCCTGCTTTGTTGATTATTCTTGTATCATGTATTCCTTTAAGATACTTATTAAAAAAATATTAACTAATGTGATGGAAGTAGCTAAATATTGTTTGGAGAAGGGAATATCCTTTCATATAACAATTTGATGAAAAGACCGAATCTCTGGATTTGGTCTTTTTCTATTTTTATCGTAGTTCCGAAATTAAGAAAATATTTCTTATATGCATAAGACCTTCCTAAATAGTCCTTGTAGAATGAAAATAGAAGCTGACAAACATAGTTAACTATAGAATAAAAAAAGGGAAAGGGGTAAATGTAAATGGCTAAAACTGATTTAGGAATTATTATGAACGGTGTAACAGGTAGGATGGGGACGAATCAACACCTTATTCGTTCTATTGTTGCAATAAGAGAACAAGGTGGAGTTACACTTCCATCTGGTGATGTGATTATGCCTGATCCTATTCTCGTTGGAAGAAATGAGGATAAATTGAAAGCGCTAGCAATTGCACATAATATTTCCCGTTGGAGCACGGATTTAGATGAATGTTTAGCAGATCCCTATAACAAAATTTATTTCGATTCTCAAACAACTCTACGCAGAGCGGATGCAGTTAAAAAAGCGATAGCAGCTGGAAAACATATTTATTGTGAAAAACCAACAGCAACAGATATAGAATCAGCATTAGAACTAGCAGAGCTTGCTGAAGAAGCAGGAGTAAAAAATGGAGTTGTTCAAGACAAATTATTTTTACCAGGAATTCTTAAGCTGAAAAGACTAATTGATGCTGGCTTTTTCGGAGAGATATTATCTGTAAGAATGGAATTTGGTTATTGGGTATTTGAAGGTGACTGGCAAGAGGGACAACGCCCATCCTGGAACTATCGAAAAGAAGATGGTGGTGGAATCATTGTTGATATGTTCCCTCATTGGCGTTACGTGATTGATAATTTATTTGGAAATATAAGCTCTGTTACCTGCCTTGGGGCAACACATATACCGAAAAGAGTGGATGAAAAGGGAACACCATACGAATGTACGGCAGATGATGCGGCTTATGCTATTTTTCAATTAGAAAACGGTGTTATCGTTCAAGCCAACTCCTCTTGGGCAGTTCGTGTTGATCGAGATGATTTATTAACCATTCAAGTAGATGGAGTACAAGGAAGTGCAGTTGCTGGATTAAGAGATTGTAAAGTTCAGCATCGAGTAAATACACCAAAGCCTGTTTGGAATCCAGATGTGCCTAATCCATTTAACTTTCAAGAGCAGTGGGAGAACGTTCCTGATAATCAAATGTTTGAAAATGCCTTTAAGATTCAGTGGGAAGAATTTATTAAACACGTTGCAGATGATTCCCCTTTCCCATGGGATTTATTCGAAGGAGTGAAAGGGATTCAGCTAGCTGAAGTGGGCTTACAGTCTTGGGATGAGAAGCGGTGGTTAGAGATTCCTAAATTAAAGGGTGAATCGTAATGAATAAATCCATAAAATTACCTAGACACGGGGGAGAAACCTATACGTATACCCTGCAAAAAAGTACAGAGATTAATGTGCCTGAGTCAACATTTAAAAGTCGGGTAGCTTTTTCTGCAGCACATGTTGTTGCTGATCCCTTTGTAGATGTTGATCCTCAAAAAGAGTCGAAAATAGATTGGGAGAATACGTTAGCGTACCGCCGTCATCTATGGTCCTTAGGATTGTCAGTTGCAGAGGCTATGGATACAGCTCAAAGGGGAATGGGATTAGATTGGAATAATGCTAAGGAGCTTATTGAACGATCTGTCCGGGAAGCTAAAGCCGTTCGAGGGCGCATAGCTTGCGGTGCAGGAACAGATCATTTACATCCAAGGGAAGATCTAGACCTAAGTGATGTAATAAAAGCATATGAAGAACAATGCTCCTTCATTGAAGAACAAGGTGGTCAAATTATCTTGATGGCCAGCCGTGCATTAGCGGCCTGCGCTAAAAGTCCTGAGGATTTTGGATTTGTATATTCAAAAATTTTAAATCAAGTATCTCAACCAGTTATTCTTCATTGGTTAGGGGATATGTTTGATCCAGCTTTAAAAAACTATTGGGGAAAAAGTGATGTAGACGAAGCAATGGAAGTCTGTCTTCAAATTATTAAAGAGAATGAAGATAAAGTAGACGGGATAAAAATATCATTACTAGATGATCAAAAGGAAATAAAGATGCGCCGTCTATTACCTGAAAGTGTACGTATGTATACCGGTGATGATTTTAATTATCCTTCCTTAATACAAGGGGATGAAAAAGGACATAGTGATGCATTACTTGGCATTTTTGATGCAATCGCTCCAGCTGCCGCTGCCGCAATGCATGCATTGGATGATGGAGACTTTAAAAAATATAATTCCTTGTTAGAAAAAACAGTTCCACTGTCTCGCCATATCTTTCAAAAACCTACGTATTCGTATAAAACTGGTATTGTATTTATGGCTTACTTAAACGGTCATCAATCACATTTCCGAATGATCGGTGGGGCTGAAAGTGCAAGATCCATAATCCACCTTTCGGAACTTTTCGTATTAGCGGACCAAGCAGGGCTATTAGTGGACCCAGAGCTTGCAATGAAAAGAATGAAAAACACTTTAGCAATAAGTGGATTGGAATAAAGGAGGTGTGTCTTATGACTAAGTTTGAAAATATTAGTAGACTAAGCTTGAATCAGATTACAACAGAAAGATGGAACTTACAGGAAGCAGTAGATGGATGCATCCGAAACAACGTTCCAAGTATTGCTATTTGGCGGCATAAAGTAAAGGATCTAGGTTTAAGTGCATGTAAAAAAATTGTTCGTGACTCAGGAATTCAAGTATCAAGTTTATGCCGAGGCGGAATGTTTCCTGCCGCTACAGCTATAGAAAGAAAGGAACGGATTGAGGATAATCTTCGGGCAATTGATGAAGCAGTTGAACTTGGTACAAATGTATTGGTGCTCGTATGTGGACCGGCGAGTGATAAAGATATTGTTGAAGCAAGAAAGCAAGTAGAGGAAGGGATACAGGAGATTCTTCCTTATGCCAAGTCTGCTGGGGTCAAATTAGGAATAGAACCGTTACACCCAATGTATGCAGCAGAACGTTCGGTTATTGTAACGCTTGGTCAGGCAAATTCAATGGTAGAAAAAATAAATAACGACCATCTTGGTGTTATTGTTGATGTGTACCATGTTTGGTGGGATCCTCAGCTGTACGAGCAAATTAATCGTGCAAAAGGACGGATCTTAGGCTTTCATGTATCTGATTGGACTGTACCCACAACAGATTTACTTATGAGTAGAGGAATGATGGGGGATGGGGTTATTGAATTAAGAAGAATTCGAGATGCTGTTGATCAAACTGGGTATGATGGCCCAATAGAGGTAGAAATTTTTAATAGAGAAATTTGGGATATGCAGGGGGATGACGTTTTAGCATTAATGAAAGAGAGATATTTGGAGCATTGCTAGAAAAAATAACATCATAGAAAAGTAGAGATAACGGAAAACGTGTTTATTGTAGAGCTTGTAGCTACAATATGCACGTTTTTTCTTTTGCATCCGAATAAAAACTCTTCTTGGTTAGCTGTAGAAAGGACCTTATTAAATAAAATCATTAGTAAATCTACACCAAAGTCATAAAAATTCAAAATTTTCTGTTAAATTATCTAACGAAAATGATGGAATTTATATATATTTCGTACAAAATAGACGAAACAGTTGTTTAAAATTGGAGGGATTACATGAACCAATTATTGATTAAAAATGGCCAAGTATTTTGGAATGGTTCATTTTCGGAAGTTGATCTAATTATAGATGATGGGAAAATTCAGGAAATCCTCTTTTCTAAAAGTGATATAAAGGAAGATAAATTCATGCAAGTTATTGATGCAAGTGATGGTGTTATATTACCAAGTTTCATAGATTCTCATGTTCATTTTAATGACCCTGGAAGAGAGGAGTGGGAAGGATTTCAAACTGGTAGTCAAGCAGCAGCAGCAGGAGGCATTTCCACAGTGTTTGATATGCCACTTAATAGTAGCCCATCTGTCATTAATTCCTCCATTCTTGCAAGAAAAAAGAAGCATCTTGAAAATAGGTCAATCATAGATTTTGGCTTATGGGCGGGGATTACAGCTGATAACTTTGATAATACGATCGAACTTAATGCAATGAAACAACAAGGAATTATAGGCTTTAAAGCTTTTTTATCAGAGAGCGGTATTAGTGATTTTCCATGTATTAAGAAAAGTCAGTTAAAGAAAGGGATGGAGGCAGTTAAACAACTAAATTCTATCCTTGCTCTCCATGCAGAAGATAATAAATCTATTATAAAGAAAACATCAAAACTACTTGGTGAAAAAAGAACAGATCGCCAAGCTTTTTTAGAAAGTAGACCACTTAGCGCGGAATTAGAAGCAATTGAGTATGCTTTAGGCTTAGCTGAGGAAACAGGAGCAACCGTTCATTTTGTTCATGTTACCTCTCCTAAGGCAATTGAGTCCCTCTACCATGCAAAGAGAAGGGGGGTACAAGTTTCAGTGGAGGTTTGTCCTCATTACCTTTTATTTGAGGATAAGGATTTTATTGAAAAGGGGCCAATTTTAAAGTGTGCACCACCTTTAAGAGATAAATCAACAATAGAAAAGCTTTGGAACTGTATAAAGAATGGGATGGTAGATACGGTTGGATCTGACCATTCTCCTTGTACTTATTCTATGAAAACTGCAGGTGATAATAATATATGGAAATCATGGGGCGGGATACAAGGAGTTCAATATGCATTTCCATTTTTTATTAACGAAGGGTTACGTAGAGGTTTATCACTTCAACAAATTTTGCCGTTATTTACATCTAATGTGGCAAAAAAATTTCTTCCTAAGACAAAAAAAGGAGTCATTGAAGTTGGCTATGAAGCAGATTTAACCATTGCTCATTTTAGTAAAAAAAATAAAGTGAAGAAATCTAACATCTTTATGAAAAACAAGTACACGCCATATGAAAATCAAAGTCTTTATTTTGAAATCACTACTACTATTGTAAGAGGAAATATCGTTTACGATAAAGAACACGCCATATCAGACTTTGGGTATGGTAGAGAGATTACTACTGTTTAGTTAAAGTACACAACATTCCTTTCATTATTTAACAGTGATGACCAATGACGAAGAGGTGATAAAGTATTATCCTGTTAACAATCTATTGTATGTTGTTCATGCTTCATCATGTTAAAACACTTATTCTGAATTCTAAAATACAAGGACAAATTCTCAGGTGAATCATTGTATAGAGGAGAATAAAATTATAAGAAAAAGGAGTGTTTGCTGGATGCTGACAGTTGAAAAAGTTTGGCGCCCAAAAGATTTATATGACGCATGGAGCATCCATCAAACATATAAGGATGCTAGCTGCTTCGTTTCTGGAGGGACATGGCTCCGTACACAATGGAAAGGAGGATTACGTCACATCTCCCCTCATTTAATAAGTCTAGACCAAATACATGACATGGATAAAATTGAAGAGAAAAATACATCAGATAGAAGTGAACTATTGATTGGCTCTATGACTAAACTAGCTGACTGTATTAAGCATCCTCTATTGAATAAGTATGGGAGTGCAATTGTGGAAGCATGTAAAAGGATTGCAGCACCCTCCATTCGTAATCAAGGGACGATAGGAGGGAATATTTTAACAAAAACAGGAGATTCACTTCCCGCATTACTTATTCATGATGCTACTTTAACGTGGTTTAATGGTAAAGAATTTGAAAATGAATCATTAGAAGTATATTTAAGTAATGCTAAGTACAAGGAAGTTAACGGTGTCTACCATCCCAAAATACTGGTCTCTATTGCTATTCCTTTGATTAAAAATAAACCTCAAAATAGATTCTCGTTTTATCAGAAGGTTGGAAAAAGAGAAGCATTTACTCCATCAATCATAACGATAGCAGGGACCGGTAACTTTGCAGCTAATAAACAGATTGGAACCTGTTTATTAGCTGCAGGTGGGGGAACCTCAGTACCTTTTCGATTAACAAGTACTGAACTAGCTTTAGAGAACAATGATCTTACGAAGGATTTTTTACAACACATTCAGTCTGTTATTTATCGTGAATTACAAAGAGAGGATTCCACCATTTCTGAATATAAGAAGAAGGTCACTGCTAATTTAATTGTTTATCATTTATTTAGTTCATTGAAGAATTTATAACATAGAGGTGATAAAGATGCTCTTAGATCAAGATTCTGCAGGAGATAAATGGAGAATTAGACCTGATGGTAAAGAAAAGGTCACTGGAAAGCTCCGCTATTTAACAGATATGACATTTCCAAATATGCTTTATGGAAGAGTTCTTCGGAGTGACTATCCACATGCACGAATTATATCTATCGATACTTTAAAAGCGAAAGCTCTTGAAGGAGTTGTGTCTGTTATCACTCATGAAGATATACCAGGTTTAAACGGATTTGGGATTAGTAACCCGGACCAACCGGTGTTTTGTTTTGATTTTGTTCGATATGAAGGTGATGCAATAGCAGCGGTAGCAGCAACAACGCCAGAGATTGCAGAAGAAGCTTTACATTTAATAGAGGTTGAATACGATAAGCTACCAATCATAGATTCAGCTGAAAAAGCCTTACTTCCTACTGCTCCGAAACTACATTCTAATGGAAACATTCTTCATGAAACAGATTATTGCCGAGGAAATACGGAAGCCGTATTAGGAAAATGTGTATGTGTTATAGAAGAAACGTATGAAACTCCCAGGCAAATGCACACATACCTTGAGACAGAAGGTGGTATTTTTGTTCCTGAAAAAGATGGGAGATTAACGGTATACGCACCTACACAGCATGGTTATAAGGACAGAATGCAATTGGGACGAATTCTAGGGGTTCCAGATGAACGTATTCGCGTTATTTCTAGTCCTATTGGAGGATCATTTGGAGGGAAGGATGAATTAAATGTGCAACCATATGGAGCTCTACTTTCATTGTCATGTGGAAAACCTGTAAAGATTCATTATTCTAGATGGGAATCTGTAAAGGCAGGCCTTAAAAGACACCCAATGAAAATTACAATGAAAACAGGCGTAGATGCCAATGGAAAAGTCCTTGCTCATGAAGTAACAATTCTTTCTGATACTGGAGCATATTCCACACTTGGTGGGCCAGTACTAAATTTTGCTACAGAGCATGCAATTGGTCCATACCAAATACCAAATGTAGTTGTAAAAGGAAAAGCTGTTTTTACAAACAATGGCGTTTCTGGAGAGTTTCGTGGATTTGGTGGAAATCAAGTCATTTTTGCGTTAGAGGGACAAATAGATAGGTTAGCTGAAAAATTGCATATAGATCCTTGGGAACTAAGAAGGAGAAATTTAAGGAATTTAAATGATCTTGGTCCATTAGGACAACGGGTGTATCCAACGAATGGAGCATTTGAGGTGTGGGAAGCTATTCAAAGATCTCCCTTATGGGAAAAGAGTAAGCAAGATCTCGAAAGTAGTGATCGATGGATTCAAAGAGGGATAGGCTTTTCCATGGCAATGCATGGATCAGGTTTAGGCTTTGGGATACCTGATCCAGCTGGAGGAATCCTTCGACTAAATAATAAAGGAAAGATTGAGGTTGCTTTTGGTCATGAAGAATTTGGTCAAGGGCTATTGGGAACATTAGAAATTTTACTTCTAGATCATTTTAATTGTGAAAAAGAGGATATACACATCGTTATTGGAGACACAGATCTTGTGCCACCGAGTGGATCCTCTACAGCCTCTAGAACGACTAACATGGTATGGCAAGCACTAAATCGATTAAAGCCCCAATTTTTAAGCGCTTTATATGAAAAGGTCGAAAATGAAACAGGTGTTAATAGAAAGGACTTAAAAACGGGTTCAGGTGGGATTTGGACTTATAAAAATGGTAAGAAAGTTCGGGTAATGACATACGGTGAAGTGGCAAAGCTTGGGATAGAGGATTTAGAGTTTTCAACTAAATTTCATTATCCAGTCACTCCTGATCCTGTGATGGGAGGACATTATTTATATACCTGTACATCTGTTGCTGCTGAGGTAGAGGTGAATGTCTTAACGGGTACGGTAAAGGTAGTTGCAATAGACCATACTGTAGCAGCTGGTCCTGTTATAAATCCAATGGGCTACTTAGGACAAATTGAAGGTGGGAGCATTATGGCCTTAGGATTCACCTTATCAGAGGATGCTGTCATGGAGTCTAGTGAATATATAACCCTAAATTTAGATACGTATGTTATTCCTACTATTTTGGATGTGCCACGTTCCCAATCTGTTGATGCTATTGAAAAGCTGCCAGATGGAGACCCATTTGGTCCAAGAGGAGTAGGCGAGGTAGGTTCTGTTGCTCTTGCTCCAGCTATTGTCGCTGCAGTTAAGAACGCTACAGGCACTTGGATAACAAAGCTTCCTATTAATAAAGAAAAGCTTATTTGTGATTTACCTTACCTAAATAACGAAAAGAAGGTGGGGATTACACATGATTCAGGAAGATAAATTTATGTTAGTAGAAGAGAAGATACAATATGTCTTGAACTTTACATTAAATGGAGAAGAGATAAGTATAGCTGTTCATCCGTCTAGAAGATTAGTAGATATTATTCGGACAGATCTTGATTTAACAGGAACAAAAATATCGTGTGAAATTGGTAGGTGTGGAGCATGTATGGTTCTTATAGATGGGATACCACATAATTCTTGTTTAACAATGGCTTACCAATGTGAAGGGAAAGAAATTGAATCAATTGAAGGTATTGGGAAAAATAAATTAGACCCTATTCAACAATGTTTTTTAGAGGAAGGTGCATTCCAATGTGGCTACTGTACACCAGGAATGATTGTTTCTTTAAAGGGTTTACTGAATCAAAATAAATCTCCTAATTATGATGAGATAGAGCAAAGTCTAGCTGGGAATCTTTGTCGCTGCACAGGATATGGAGGAATCAATCGAGTAATAAAACGGTTAAGCAAATAAAAGAAGAGATTGTTCGTTTTAACGGCGTGTTCTCAATATTCACTCCATAAGTAAAGGTTGTGATCTTAATAAACATTTTCCTTTGTCTTCAGCTATTACTAATCCCACCGGAGTCGTTGCCCTTCACTACTGAACCGTCTTATTTTCGAGGGTAGACCTCGATGCAAATGAAACAAATTGCACCATGGAGGATGAAAATAATTATAATCCAATTGGAATGAGTGGAATCCCACGAGACTCCTCGAAAATGCTATCACATTTTCTTCGTCCGCGGTAAAGAAGACACTGTGATTGTGGAACGTAGTGAAGCAGAACAGATGTCGCACATATACCCTTGTGGTGAAAGCGAAGTGGGACGGAACGAATGATTAACCTGACCTTTATTTGCTAATACTATTAATTTTCATAACAGTTATTTTCAGGGTAACCTTAATAAAAATGGTATGAGGTGGAGAAACCTTAACATAATTATAAAAAGAATGGCTCCTCTGTCAAAGAATAATGTTGATTTTTTATCAAAGTTGATTGAATCGTTGCCTGCGGAAAACGAAGCGTGATGTAACGAATGAATAGTAGAACTAGATTAGTATTAGCTTAATATACGAGAGTAGCCAAATAAATAATGGGTGTGTAGGAGGGGATTTCCATGAAAGAGTTTTATAACTATTTAAAAATAGTGAAAGAAAATTCCCAACAGTATTTTGCTTTAGGTACAGTTATTGCAGTATATGGTTCAGCATATCGACACAAAGGAGCAAAAATGCTATTTTCTGAAACTGGCGTCCAATATGGAATGATAAGCGGTGGATGTCTTGAAGAAGATTTAAAAGGCCATGCAGATGAAGTGATTGCCACAAAAAAGGCAAAGAAGGTCATGTACGATTTGCGATCGGAAGACGATCTTGGATGGGGACAAGGAGCAGGCTGTAACGGGAAAATCGAAGTTTACTTAGAACCTATTAATTGGTTTGATCAGGATGAAAATGGACAATTTCTTTGGCCAACGGCCCTTTCCATTTTAAATAAAGGAGAATCGATTATATCTGTTCGTGAGGTTACGGAAAAAAACTTGGGATTGCGTTTCCTTTTTACTAAGGAAGGAGAGGGGATTCTCAATACTAATAGCATAATTGGGGAACAACATATGCAAAAAAACGTAATGGAATTTTTAGGAAATAATGAATTACTGGAATATCGTGAAAATGATATTTCACACCGTTCATTTATCTTTGAGCATGTAGAAGCAGAGGATACCCTTTATATATTCGGTGCTGGACCAGATGTAGAACCAATTGTTCAAAGGTGTAGTGAATTTCATTTCTCACCAATTGTTATTGATCCTAGTCAAAGTCGGTGTAGTCCTAAATATTTTCCGAAAGCAAAAGAGTTAGTTTGTGAACACCCTGAAACATATTTAACAAAATCAAAAATAAAGAAAGATAGCTATGTTTTAATTATGACCCACAGCTTTATGAAGGATAGAGTAATATTAAAGCATTTTATTCACGAACGTCCAAGTTATTTAGGCGTATTAGGACCAAAGCTTAGATCAGAAAGACTATTGAATCCCTCACCCTTACCTGACTGGGTTCACTCTCCTGTAGGTGTAAATATTTATGCAGAGGGGGCAGACGAAATTAGCATTAGTATTTTAGGGCAGCTAATTCAAGTAAGAAATGAAAGGCGAAAACGTAAAAGAAGTGTAACCTTTTTTAAACATTCAACGATTACTAATTATTAAGGTGTGATTCTTATGGTAAAACACACTGTATCTGCAGTCATTTTGGCTGCTGGAATGTCAAGGCGTATGGGCTGTACGAAGCAATTGATGAAATTGGGAGATTCATTTATTTTAGAAAGAGTGATTAAGAATGTAATGAGTCTACCATTTGAAGAAATTGTTATTGTTGTTGGCCATCAAAAAGAAAAAATCAAACGTGAAATATCCATTCATTCATCTATTATTAAATGGGTATATAACGAAAAATATGAAAAGGGACAGAGTTCATCCTTTTTAACTGGTATGGAGTTTGTTCCTTCTTCATCCAGTTCAGTTATGTTTTTTTTAGGAGACCAACCGTTTATACAAAGGAATTCGATGCTGACCGTATTTGAAACAGGAATTAAAGGTATGAAAAAACAATCAGATCCATTTGTAGTCCGTCCCTATTTTCAAAAAACTCCAGGTCATCCTATCTTTTTCGGCAATTATAAGCAGTTAGATTTTTCAAATGTATCCGGCGATCATGGAGGGAAGGCATTACTTAAGAACGTTAATAAAATGGTGAATATTTATATGAATGACCCTCACATTGCCTTTGATATCGATACTCCGGAGGATTTTGAAAAAGCGAAGTGGATGATAAAAAACATGGACGCTTAATAACAGACTTATCCCTAATATCCTTTGTATATTACATCTTAAAAGTTAACAGAATGATTAATTCAACCGAATCGTATAACCTCAAAATAAAGATTTAAGGGTTTCTACTAGGCGCCGTAAATTCCTAGCTACGATGATGTGTATTGTTGTGCATATCTGTCGTAGCTATTTTAATACTTGAAATTTAATTTGAACATTCTCATTACAATGATTGGAGGAATGGATATGAGGATTTTAATAACAAATGGTGAAATCATTACGATGAATACGAACGAGGATCAATTTATTGGAGATATTCTAATAGAAAATGACAAAATCGTTTCTATTAGTAAAAAAATAGAAGATCCTACTGTAGACAAGATTATAGATGCGTCGAACAAAACGATTATTCCGGGCTTTATTCAAACACATGTACATTTATGTCAAACATTATTCAGAGGGAGGGGAGATGATTTAGAGCTATTAGATTGGCTCAAAAAAAGAATTTGGCCATTGGAAGCCGCACATGATGAAGAGTCTATTTATTATTCTGCTTTATTAGGAATTGGTGAGCTTATCCAAAGTGGAACGACATCCATTGTAGATATGGAGACAGTTAACTATACGGACTATGCATTTCAAGCAATGGCATCTTCCGGTATACGAGCTATATCAGGAAAAGTAATGATGGATAAAGGAAGTGATACACCAAAGCCCCTTCAAGAGCAAACAGACCAATCCATTCAGGAAAGTGTTGATCTATTGGAAAAATGGAACATGTATGATGGAGGGAGGATAAAGTATGCTTTTTCTCCGCGGTTTGTCGTTTCGTGTACAGAGAAATTATTAATAGAGGTAAGTAGGTTATCTGATTATTACAAGTCATATGTTCATACACATGCTTCAGAGAACATAGGTGAAATTGCTATTGTTGAACGTGAAACGGGTATGAGAAATATCGTTTATTTAGATCACTTAGGCTTAGCAAATGAAAGGCTAGTTTTAGCCCATTGTGTTTGGTTAAATGAAGAAGAGAAACGAATTATAAAAGAAAGAAAAGTAAATGTATCTCATTGTCCTGGATCCAATTTAAAATTAGCTTCAGGAATTGCTGAGATTCCAAGCTTACTAGATAATAATATTTCCGTAAGCTTAGGGGCAGATGGGGCACCATGTAATAATAATTTAAACATGTTTAATGAAATGAGAATAGCCGCACTTATTCAGAAGCCCATACATGGACCTACTGCAATGGATTCGAAAACAGTTTTTAAAATGGCTACTATTGGTGGGGCTAAAGCAATAGGGATGGATGATGAGATTGGAAGCATTGAGATAGGAAAAAAAGCAGATATGGTTATTTTAGACTTAAACGATTTTCATACGTATCCAACCTATGAGGTAGATACGATTTCTAGAATTGTTTATTCAGCAACGCAAAGCGATGTTGAAACGACAATTGTAGACGGAAAAATTCTAATGGAAAACAGAATAATAAAGACGATGCATAAGGACCATGTTTTAAAAGAAGGGAATAGAACTTTAAAAAGACTTCTCAATAGAATCCCTAACCTTACCTTATCCACATAGAAAGGAGAAAAGGAAATGAAGACGTTACTAATCAAAAATGCGAAAAATATTATTACTATGGATGATGATCGCAGCCAATATCCCGATGGTAGTATGTATATTGAAGGTCAAGAGATAAAAGAAATTGGGAGAAATATAACCAATGAAAACGCTGATGTTGTAGTAGACGCTAGAAATAAAATTGTTTATCCCGGTCTCATCAATACACATCATCATTTATATCAAACATTTACACGGAATATCCCATTGGCGCAAGATTGTGAGCTTTTTGATTGGTTGATCACACTTTATGATATTTGGAGGCATATTCGACTGGAAGACGTGTATTTAAGTGCAAAGGTTGGGTTAGGAGAGCTATTAAAAAGTGGATGTACAACATCATCTGATCATTTTTATGTTTTTCCAAACGGGATTAGTGGGAATTTAATAGATGAGGAGATTCGTGCAGCGAATGAATTAGGGATACGATTTTTTCCTACTAGAGGATCTATGAGTTTAGGACGTTCAGATGGGGGATTACCACCTGATGAAGTAGTGCAGAAAGAAGATGTCATTTTAAAGGATACGATGCGACTCATTGAAACGTATCATGATAACAGCAAATTCTCTAGACTTAAAGTAGGTGTAGCTCCATGTTCACCTTTTTCTGTTAGTAAGGACTTACTAATAGAATCAGCAGCATTAGCGAGAAGCTATGGCGTTCGTATGCATACACATTTAGCTGAAACGAAAGATGAAGAAGCTTATTGTATAGAAAAATTAGGGTTACGACCATTACAGCTCATGGAAGAAACAGGTTGGATTGGTGAAGACGTTTGGTATGCTCACGGTATTTGGTTCAATGATGATGAAATTACGAAGCTAGGAAGTTGTGGGTGCGGTGTGGCTCATTGTCCTTCGAGTAATATGAAAATGGCTTCAGGAACGTTTCCAATCATGAAAATACTAAAAGAAGGGGTACCAGTTGGTCTAGGTGTAGACGGGGCTGCTTCTAACGATGCCTCCAATTTATTACAGGAAACGAAAATAATGCATTTACTTCATAAGCATATGCAAGGAGTGAGAGGACTTAGGGCAGAGGATTGCTTATTTGTTTCTACGAGAGGATCTGCGAAGGTTCTTGGTTGGGATAAAGAAATAGGAGTATTACAAGTTGGTAAAGCAGCAGATCTGTTTATGATTGACTCTACCAAACTAGAGTACGCTGGTGCATTATATGATGATACTGCTTTACCAATCTTAACAGGAGCACCACAAGTAGATATGACAATCGTAGGAGGCGATATCGTTGTAAAAAATGGAATGTTAGTAAATGTAGATGAAGAAATTTTAGCGTGGAGGGCAAATGAAGGTGCTAAGAGAATGCTAGAATTGGCTTCAAAAACATTAAAAATAAATTACAAAAGATTAAGAAGAAGTGTAGAAGAAAACGAGGCATGGAGATATTTATAGTTTTATAGAATAAAATGATGTCCGATAGATATTTTAGAAAGGCTGTTCATAATGACAATAGGAGCTCTAATAACTGGAGTACTCTTCATTTTTATTCAACTTTTTGCAAACAGATTAATTCCGTCATCTCGCATAAGAAGAGGGCGATGGCTTTCCTTTTCTGGAGGAATCGCTGTTTCCTACGTATTTGTTTATGTTCTACCAGCTCTCCATGAACAGCAAGCTGTTTATGGAGAGGAAGGTAGTCAATTAACGATGGAATCAGAGTTATACTTTGTAGGATTAATAGGAGTGTTAGTTTTATTCGGCATTAAAAAAATTGCAGATAATGCTGAACAAAAAACGTATCGGTTAAGCAATGTATTTTGGGTTGAATTAGGTTTTTTTAGTATATATAATATGTTAATTTCTTATGTTGTTATTACGTCTCAAGTGGCAGGTTGGCAAGCGGTATTTTATTCCACTGCAATTGGGACTCATTTCCTTGCGGTATCCTATGATCTTTGGTCAGAAGACGCTGATCGTTATCGTAAGGTGGGTCGTTACCTTTTAGCTGTGGCAATTTTAATAGGCTGGATCGTTGGTCTTTGGATTACGTTACCTTCTTTAATCGTAGCCATTATTTTTGCTTTTATTTCTGGGGCAATGATACTAAATGTTTTAAAAGAGGAATTACCTTCAAAGCGGAAAACACACTTTCCTTCCTTTGTTTTAGGGTCTGTTTCTTATACATTTATCGTAATCGCATTGAAATATTTTTTCGAATGGTAGAGAGATTCAGTCTCAATTTGTTATCAAGGACTGAATAAATAATGCTATTCTTAGTCTTAACGTATCATCCTGTCCTTTAAAGTCCATGCCCAGTATTTTCTCGCATTTCTTTATTCGATAAATGACTGTGTTTCGGTGAATAAACATCATTTTAGACGTTTCTGCTATTTGACAATTGTTATTTAAGTAAATAGCTAAAGTCTGAACTAAATCTTCCTTTTCTTTATCTTCTGGATAAGCTAACTCTTGTAGAGAAGACTTGTAAAACTCCTTAAGTTTAAGGGTTGGGATCGTTTTAAATAATTCCGTTAATTCCTTAATATGGTACGTTTTAATGAAATTTGTTTTGTTTTCCCCATAACCAGTACGAAGTGCGTCTACTGCTTCCTGAAAGGCAGTAGGAATTTCTAGAAAGGACTCTATATAATTACTTATCCCAAATGATATGGAAATATCTGTGGATTGAAGTATTTCTTGTTGAATTTCACGAATGGAGTGTAGCACTTTTTTTTCAATATTGTCATTGTAAAAATCAAACCCTATTAAAATAGCAAAGAGGTCACCTTTTGTAAATAAGATACTATTGTCGTATTGAATGGATAACAAAGATTCTAATAGTTCGTATATTCTTTCTCTTTTATTAGTCAACTTCTTTTCTGATTGTAGTGGGTATGTGTCTAGATGGAAATCCGATGTATCGTCTAATTTACACGTTAAACATATATATTGGAGTTGTTTATTTAAATGG
This sequence comes from Evansella sp. AB-P1, assembly GCF_029688925.1. GTDB lineage: Bacteria > Bacillota > Bacilli > Bacillales > Salisediminibacteriaceae > Evansella. Next base: position 190,805 of record NZ_JARUKY010000008.1, on the reverse strand, counting down.
TATTCCTTTCCTCTATTAATTATTTCATCTTCTGAAACAATGCTTCCCTCTACTAAATTAGTAAAAAATTCATTTTTTAATCTACGGGAATGTTGTTCGATGGCTTTAAGCTTCATAAATTCAAACGAAATAACGTTAGCTGCTTGTTCTAGTGCTAATGTAAAAGGAGTTTCTTTAGATATACATGAACTAAAAATAATTATATACCCTTTTTGTTTGTTTGTTGTATGAATGGGGAAAATGAAAAAATCTTTGTAAATACTTTCTCTTTTTTGATATGGTATGTGAAAAGCTTTTAATCCGCTAATCTCCTCTTGGTGTATTGTTTCATGGATATACCAATAAATATTGAAAAAAGATTCTTTATCTATATCATTAGAAAATGCCATAATATCTAATCGATTATTCAAAAGAATGATTGGATAATCTAAGATAGCATGGAGACTATCAATAATTTTTGAGAAGCCACCGCCAGAAATAACGATATTTGTAAATTTACGGTGAATATTTAAAGCATAATTTAGTTCATGTGTCCGTTCGTTTAAGATACATCCTAAAGCTTCATTTAACATTTCTCCCAATGAATAATTTAAAGGGAGTTCAACAATAGGGAAGTTTAGTTCGTTAGCCCTCTTGATTACCTCCTTAGGTATCTCCTCTATAAATCTTTTCGTCTTTAGCCCTAATCCTGCACATCCTTGCTCGGCCATTTGATTCACTAGTTCCATAAGAGCACTTGTATTGTTTTTTATGGAATAAGCCGTGGTTAATAAGAGCTGATCGTTGGTTAAAAAGTTTATTATGTCTGGTGCATCCATTAGGTTGATAGACTGTACCGTATTCGTTAACTTATTTTTTCCTGCAACTACTGTTGCATCTTTAAAAGAAGGAAGCTCTAGAATATCTGTAATTTGCATAGGTAGTATTCACCCCTTATTTATAAAATTCTTTGTTATTACCGTACAGGAAAATAGGAGATATAAAAACTTTTTTGTAAGAAAATGTAACTATCTTTATGAAAAAATTAGTTAATTTATACAAAATAGAATAGAAGGAGTTGTTTCTCTCATTCACTAATTTATTTTCGAAATTAGACGACTTGTAATTGTACAGATGGTAAAAGATCATTTTTTATGGTACGTAATTATGTTTAATGAAAAAATGAGGGAGAAAACCTCACAAATTTTTAAAGGGATACTAATGTTTTGTGTAGGTTTAGGCGAAGTCTAAATGATAATAAGTAGCACAATGAATAAAAGGCTTAAGGAAAGAAATGGATCATGGAGCGATGAGAATTCAGTGGGTCCCTCTGTAGATTATATTTTAAATACAATTACTAACTATCATATTAGTTAACTTAGACAATGACGATTGAATAACTTCTCTTTATGATGTGACTATGGAATGAATCAAATGATAAACGTTTGATAAAAAGAGGAAGTAGGTGGGAATTTTAGTGTATACAATGCTAGATATAAATAGAATGGAACGTCATGAGTTTATTAATAAAATTGGATTAGTGTTTGAACATTCTCCTTGGGTAGCGGAAGTGTCTTGGTATTTACACCCCTTCGAAAGCTTTGAAGAAATGTACAATGGGATGATTGAAGAGATGTACAATGCTAATACCTCATTAAAACTATCCTTGTTAAGAGCTCACCCCGATTTAGGGACAAAGTTTGATTTATCTGCTTCGTCTAAAGAAGAGCAAAAAAGTGCTGGACTTAACGAATTAACGGAAGAGGAATTTAAAGAATTTACTAAGCTAAATAGAATGTATGTTGAAAAATTTGGCTTTCCATTTATTTTAGCTGTAAAAGGAAAGGGAAAAGAAGAAATTAAGCTACAGATGAGAACGAGAATAACAAATTCATATGAAAAAGAATTAGAAACTGCCTTAAGTGAAGTATCTAAGATAGCTCGATTCAGATTATTCGATCTAGTTAAAGGAGTAATTCCATCATGAATACTGTCAATAATCAACTGATATAAGAAGGATATAAAAAACAACAAACGTTTGAGAGGGATGTAATTATGAAATCTAACGTTTTAAAGAACAAAACAGAAATTAGACGAAAAATGTATTATGGAAAAGGTGATGTTTTTGTTTATCGAACATATGCAAAACCACTAGCAGGAATAAAAGAAATTCCAGAATCAAATTTCAAAGGACGGTCTAATACGATTTTTGGAATGGACATAAAGGTTGCATTGAAGGGGGATGCATTTTTATCTTCCTTCTCAAAAGGAGATAATTCTCTTGTTATAGCAACGGACTCTATGAAGAATTTTATATTATACCATGCTGGAGAATATGATGGTTCAACAATGGAAGGTTTTTTACATTATGTAAGTGAAAGCTTTATAAGAAAGTATAAGCATATTGACGGAATTGTGATTTCAGGAAAACAGTTTTCATTTGAAGAAGTGGATGTTTCATACGGTAATGGATTTGCTCCAAGTGATACAGTATTTAGACAAGGATTACTAGAACATCCTTCCACATCCTTGGAGGTATTTCGTACAGAAGGTGATGATTATGAAATTATTGATCAAGTTAGTGGTGTAGAAGGATTGAGGTTAATTAAAGTGAAGGGAAGTTCTTTTTATGGATATATAAAGGATGAATTTACTACCTTACCAGAATCATTTGATCGTCCACTATTCATCTATTTAGATATACGTTGGCGCTATGAAAATAATCAGGATGGAAACGGAGAAAATCCTTCTAATTATGTATGTGCAGAACAAGTTGTCCATATTGCCCAAGCTGTTTTTCATGAAAAGGACTCACCTTCTATTCAAAAGCTCATTTATGATATTGGGGCACGGATTTTAAAAAGATTCCCTCAATTAGTTGAGGTATCATTTGAATCCAATAATCGAACATGGGATACGGTGTTAGACGAGGTTTCTTCGTCTCCTGAAGGAAAGGTATTTACAGATCCCCGACCACCTTATGGGTTCCAAGGTTTTTCCATGACACAAGATGACATATTGAAAATTGATGAGGATTGAGGAGTCGAAATATGATCGGAAAACTAACGACACATGTACTAGATACAAGTAAAGGAAAGCCTGCAGGTCAAATGGTTATTGAGCTTTGGAAATACAATCAAACAGATGAAAATTTTATAAAAATAAAAGAATGTAGAACGAACGTTGATGGGAGAGTGGATAAACCATTATTAGAAGGAGAAGAGTTTGAAGTAGGTATTTATGAGCTTGTCTTTCGCGTTGCAGACTATTATAAAGGTGAAGGGAAGAAGGTAGATGAATACCCCTTTCTTCACATTGTCCCTATTCGTTTTGGAATAGGAAATAGAAAGGAACATTATCATGTTCCTTTGCTAATTGCTCCAGGTGGCTATAGCACATATCGTGGAAGTTAAAATTAGGAAAGGGGAAGATGATAATGCTTACTCCTCAAACAGATGTGGTGTCGTTTCAAAATGTTAAGAAGGTGAATTTATTAGTTTCTTAGGCCACTCGGGATGTGGAAAATCTACTGCCTTGAGAATGGCAGCTGGACTAGGGGAAACGACAAATGGAACAATAACCGTATTTGGTCAGGAACCTAAGGATATTATTGAAAAAACAAATGATATGGCATTCGTGTTTCAAGATACGAATTTATTGCCATGGAGGACAGTCCTTGATAATGTTATGCTTCCTTTGGAATTGAGAGGGATAAATAAGCGTAAACGTAAAGATGAAGAACTTCGAGTAATAGATATGGTTGGTCTGAAAGATTATTTAAAATCATACCCACGCCAACTATCTGGTGGGATGAAAATGCGAGTTTCTATTGCAAGAGCACTAGCAGCAAAGCCTAAGCTATTATTTATGGATGAACCATTTGCTGCCCTGGATGAAATCACGAGACAAGCACTTCAAATGAAGCTCTTACAAATATGGGAAAAGGAGAATACGACTATATTATTTGTGACACCAATGAAACAAAAATAAATGAGGTCAACCACTGGTTGACCTCATTTATATTAACATTCATCTTTCATGTCTCCTGATTCCATGTTTATTCTCAAACTATAGGGTTTAGAAACTCACTTTTAACGAAGACATCTAGCAATAGACAAATTAAATATCTCATTGGCATAGTTAAATTAAACAATAAAGAGTTTAAAATTTATTTAAGTTGAATAAAGACTGTTGCCTCATTGGTAATTACAATGAGACCAACTATACGAAGTGATAGGAAAGCGTGAGAGAAGGAAAGTGGATAATTATAGGAGGATGATTTTATGATTGTAACATACAGGATCAATCAAAAGAGATTGTGGAATACATTAATGGAATTGGCTAAAATTGGTGCTAGTCCTAATAAAAAAGAAGGAATTACGCGACTTTCTCTAAGTTTAGAGGATCTGGAGGCGAGAGAGTATCTTATAAACTTAATGAAAGAATCGGATCTTCACGTTCATGTAGATCCGATTGGAAATATAATAGGTAGCTTAGCAGGTACAAATGAAAATGCTCCAGCAGTAATTGTAGGTTCCCACATTGATACCGTTTTCCAAGGTGGTATTTTTGATGGTTCTTTAGGTGTGTTAGGGGCAATCGAAGCAGTTCGAACCATAAAGGAGTCAGGTATTAAGTTAACCCATCCAATTGATGTGGTCTCCTTTACTGATGAGGAAGGATCAAGATTTGGTACTGGATATATAGGAAGTAAAGGAATGACAGGAGAATTAACGGAAGATTATTTTACATTAAAGGATGATAAAGGACTGTCATATCAGGAAGCTTTTTTACAAGCAAACTTAAATCCAACAAATTATAAAGATGCAGTTAGAAATGGCAACGAAATGAAAGCTTATATTGAAATGCACATTGAACAAGGGAAGGTATTAGAAGAAAATAACTTAGCAGTTGGAATCGTTACAGATATACAAGGTCCTATTTGGCTGGAGGTGACTTTAATTGGCAGCGCGGATCATGCAGGTGCAACACCGATGGACATGCGGAGAGATGCATCCTTATGTATGGCGGAAATTTTACTAGAGATTGAGAAAATAGCAAAGCATTATGAAGGGGTAGGTACAGTTGGTAAGTTAAAAATAGAGCCTGGAGGAGTAAATATTATTCCAGGGAAAGGAACTTTCTCTGTTGATTTACGTCACGTAGATAAGCAAATACGTACACAAATGGTTAACGAAGTGTATGGAAAAATTGAAATTACTTGCAAAAAAAGAAAGATACAGTTTCAAATTGTAAAGAAAAAGGACGTGGATCCAACCTCCTGCTCCGAAAGTATGATAGCGGTATTAGAGGATGTGTGCAAAGAACTAAACATTAAAACGATGAAACTCCCTTGTGGTGCAGGTCATGATTCCTTAATTATGTCAAAAGTGACTGAGATGGGAATGATTTTTATTCGATCCAAGGATGGAATTAGTCATCATCCAAATGAATGGTCAGAAAAAGAAGATTGCGCTACTGGCACTCAAGTCTTATTTCAGTCGCTTCTTCGATTAGCAAAATAGATTGGGGGAAGTTGAGAATGAAATCGATATATGAACCATTACATGTTCCAGCACGAACGATAATGACACCTGGTCCAGTTGAAGTAGATCCAAGAGTTTTACGAGCAATGTCTTCTTCTATTTTAGGACAATTCGATCCTAGTTTTACATCCATAATGAATGAAACTATGGAGCTATTACGAAAAGTTTTACAAACGAAGAATCATTGGGCATACCCAATAGATGGTACCTCAAGAGCTGGTATTGAAGCTGTGTTATGTAGTGTCATTGAAGAAGGAGATACTGTTCTAGTTCCTTCCTTTGGGCGATTCGGTTATTTACTAACAGAAATTGCAGAACGATGTGGTGCAAATGTCCATTTAATGAATTGTGATTGGGGTTGTGTATTTGACCCAGAATCAGTAATAAAAGAAATAAAAAAAGTGAAGCCAAAGATAGTAGCAATAGTTCACGGTGACACATCTACTGGTCGTATGCAGCCATTAAAAGAAATTGGGTTTGCATGTAGGGAAGCAGATGCTTTGTTTATTGTTGATGCAGTAGCTACTGTAGCAGGTACAGAAGTGAAACCAGATGATTGGATGGTTGACGCCCTTATTACTGGAACACAAAAGTGTATTTCCGTTCCTTCAGGTATGGCACCTATTACGTATAACGAACGAATAGAAAGAATCGTTTTACAACGAAAGTCTATTGAAAGAGGTATTGCAACGAAGGATCACCTTTTATCTAATAACGTAAATAGAAGAATTAGAAGTAATTATTTTGATTTAAGTCAGCTGCAGGATTATTGGAGTCCAGAACGTCTTAACCATCATACAGAGGCTACTTCCATGCTATATGGGTTATATGAAGGTCTAAGTGTTATTGTGGAGGAAGGTCTAGAAGAAAGGTTTCGTCGTCACCGTCAGAATGAAAGGGCATTAGTAGCAGGTATTGAAGCCATGGGTTTATCATTATTTGGTGATAACAGCTGTAAGCTTCCTACTGTTACGTGTGTTTCCATTCCACAGGGAGTGAATGGTGATTCTGTACGATCCATGCTTTTGGGGGAATTTGGGATAGAAATAGCAAGCTCATTCGGTCCATTGCATGGGAAAATATGGAGAATTGGTACGATGGGATATAGCTGTCAAAAAAGGAACATCTTATTAACTTTGGCATCCTTTGAAGCTGTTCTCATCCATCATCAAGTAAAATTAAACATTGGTGCTGGTGTTCAAGCAGCTTTAGATATGTATAAGCAATGGGAAAGAACAGAGACAGAAAGTACCGTTAGTTAAAAGGATGGAAGGTTATTACTATTGGTTTAGGAGGGTTATTCATGAAAATGGACTATCACGCTTTTGTAAATAAGGACTTAAACGTGAAACCTACTAGTAGTGGGAGGTTAGATGGCTTAACCTTTGCCGTTAAAGACATATTTGATATTAAAAATCACACATGTACTGCAGGAAACCCAGACTGGCTTCGAACCCATGATCCTGCAGAAGAATATGCCCCTGCTGTTGCACGTCTTTTAAACAAGGGGGCAAAGTTAGTTGGCACAACAATAACGGATGAATTAATGTACAGTTTAAACGGTGAAAACTATCATTACGGTACACCTGTGAATCCAAAAGATAGTAAACGTATTCCAGGAGGGTCATCAAGCGGTTCTGCTGTAGCCGTTTCAGCAGAGATTGTTGATTTTGCATTAGGAACTGATACTGGGGGATCTGTTCGAATTCCAGCAGCATACTGTGGGATTTACGGATACCGCCCTACCCATGGATTAATTCCTTTAGAAGGGGTCGTTCCTTTAGCACAAAGCTTTGATACGGTTGGAGTTTTAAGTAGAGAAACGAATGTTTTACTCAAAGTTGCATCAACTCTTATTGAAAAAGAGCTAAATGAGACTGGCTTAAAGTTTAAGCGAATTATTATTGGTGAAGATACGTTCTCATTAGCGGATAAAGAAAGTAATGAAGCTTTATCTCCATTTGTTTCTTGGATTGAAAGCTTTGGAAACCAAATCTTTCACTATAAAATAGCGAAAGAAGGCCTACTTACATGGAGCACAGCCTTTAGAACGTTACAAGGAATTGAAATATGGAAAAACCACGGAGAATGGATAAAGAAAGTAAAGCCAACTTTTGGTCCTGACATAAATGATAGATTTCAATGGGCAAGTACATTAAAAGAATTGGATAGTAAACCATACAAAGAATTAAGAGGAGATATCCAAAAAAGAATGACTGAACTTTTAGCAGATGATGGATTATTAGTAATTCCAACCGTTCCAGGAGTAGCCCCTCTATGTCAACAATCTGGAGATGCAATTGAAAAAAGAAGATCACAAACGATGCAGCTTTCCGGTATTGCTGGAATGGCAGGATTACCACAAATAACGATTCCAGTAACGGAGATAAATGGGGTTCCAATCGGGCTTTCCATTATTGCTGGACCTCATGAAGATTTAAGACTTCTACAATGGGTAAACAAGCATCTAAAACAACGAATAAACTAGCTAAATCATTAATAATTGGTAGTTATAACACAGGAAGGAGAGGTTTTGGTGAAATTAATATCTATAAAAAATTCTGGGGAAATAGTTACAGCAATTCAAACAGAAAAAGGATATACCTTAATGACAGATGTAAATAAAGTGTCGAATAGGAAATGGGAAAACACACTTTTAGGCATTTTGCAAAAAGGTCAATTAGATGAAATTGTCCAATGGTTTAATCAAGATGGCTATAAAATGTTAAGAAAGAAACAATCGTTCCAAAGTGAGTTAGAAAATAATCATAATGCGCCTCTTCTACATAATCCAGGGAAGGTATGGGGGATTGGATTTAATTATGCTAAGGGTCAGGCTGAGAAAGATGAATTAGAAACTGATTGGGAGCCTGTTTGTTTTCTGAAGCCTACTACAAGCATCATTGGGTCAAATGAAACAATAGTAATTCCGAGTGAATCAGATAGAACAACGGCTGAAGGTGAGCTTGCAATTATTATCGGTAAGAAATGTAAACACATATCAAAGGAAGATTATAAGGACGTGGTTGCTGGTTACACTACTGCTTTGGATATGACAGCAGCAGACATTCATGAAAGGAATCCACGTTTTTTAGCAAGAGCAAAAAGTTTTGATACATTTGTAAGTATTGGATCTACTCTTATTACGGTGGATGAACTAGAACAAATAGAAAAGCTAAATGTTTCAACAGTTTTAAATGGAAAGGTAGTGTATGAGAATAGCATCCATAATATGATTTATTCACCTGCAAAAATTGTAGCTTTTTTTTCAAGCATTTCAACTTTATATCCAGGAGATATTATTCTAACTGGTACACCTGGACCAGTAGACATACATGAAGGTGATGAAGTAATGTGTACCATTGATGGATTTTATCCTTTAATAAACCACGTAAAGAAGCATATATAATGGATTCGTAGCCCCTCTAATCTTCCTTCTAAAGTTAAAGAAGAAAAACTACTATAAAAAAATGTAGGTTCGTTCACAAAAATGTTAATCAATCTCCCTTAATAAAGCTATTTTTTAGGTTAATATGTGATCAATGGTATTTTAGATTTATGATTTTTTTATTAAATATGTTATTTTTACTTTATATATAAATTTTTAGAATGGCTAAACATAAATTTAAAATCGTTAACCTTTTGGAACTTCGGCGATCCCATTGCCGATTTTTCTTATATAATCGGTTGTTGCTATATAATGATGGTTAAATGCTTTGGAGGTAGAGTGATAAATGGCTATAGTTTCTTTATTGGATGATACGTTGTTTCTTATTTTTATTATTTTATTATTAGGTTCCATTGTGGGACAGTTATCAATAAAAGGGTTAAATTTAGGAGCATCAGGTGTTTTATTAGTAGCAATGTTTTTTGGACATTTTGGATATGAAATTTCACCAGTAGTTCAAAATTTAGGTTTAAGTTTATTCATTGTAGCAGTAGGGCTACAAGCTGGTCCAAGGTTTTTTAGAATGATGAAAAGTAGTGGTATTATTTTTGGGATAATTGGATTTATGGTTGTTGCTATTGCATCCGTTACGACAATTATTGTATCAAAGCTATTTAATCTGTCTGCTCCATTAAGTATTGGATTAATGACTGGTGCACTTACAAGTACACCGGGTTTAGCTGCAGCCCTCGATGCAACAAATGACCCGATTGCATCAGTGGGATACGGAATAGCATATCCATTTGGGGTTATTGCAGTTGTCATATTTGTACAACTTTTGCCACGTATTTTAAAAGTAGATTTAGAAAAAGATTTGAAAAGAACAGTTGGTCCAGTACGACATAAAGGTTCTCCTCAATCAATGATGATTCGAATTGAAAATGAAGCGATGGATAAAAAGACTATAAAAGAGTTAAAGCTCGATCGAAATAATTCAGTTGTTATTAGTAAGGTTGTTCGGGGAGACAGAAGCTTTTTAGGAAGGAATGACACTGTATTATTAATGGGTGATGAGTTAATAGCAGTGGGCTATCCAGATGACCTTAAACGATTAAAGGATGAGGTTGGAACAGAAGTATTACAGAAGGTCGAATATAAGGATAATTTAAGCTTAAAGCGAATTGTTGTTGATTCCCAAGATTTAATTGGTAAGAATTTACGTGAGATTAAGTTAAGGGCAAATTACGGTGTGAACGTTACAAGCATGGAAAGAGGTGGATTTGAATTTAATCAAAGCGCTACTTGGAGGTTTGAACGGGGTGATGTCCTTACAGTTGTAGGAAGTGAAAGACGATTAAAAGAGGTAGAAAAATTATTTGGATCTAAGCAATTAACAGAAACCCATGTACATATTTTATCTCTTAGCTTAATACTACTTATAGGGATATTAGTAGGAATGCTTCCTATATATATTCCTGGATTAGGAAGTATGACATTAGGGTTAGCTGGTGGTCCTCTATTTATTGCTATATTAATCGGCCATTTTGGTAAAGTTGGACCGATCCAAGCAAGATATTATCAACCATCGAACCGGGTAATTCGGGACCTAGGATTAGTCCTGTTTTTAGCAGGGGCAGGAACAACTGCAGGAAGTGGATTAGTAGAAGTTGTTTTAATAGAGGGAATCGGATTGATCATTGGCGGTGCTTTAATTACAATAATTCCAATATTCCTTGGCTTTTTATTAGCAAAAAAAATATTTAAGTTAAGCATTATCCATTCGTTAGGAGCACTATGTGGTGGGATGACAAGTACACCAGGTTTAGGTGCTTGTAACAACCTAATTGATTCAGAGGATCCAGCAATCGCATATGCTGCCGCGTATCCATTCGCATTGATTTTTGTTGCAATCTCAGCTCAATTGTTGGCGTTAATACTGTAGAATATCTATAAAAAAATGAAACCTTTCCTACTCTCGTTCGGTAAATATAGTAGTGCTCAAAATACTTCATGTAAAAATGTATAATCTTTTTCTAATGTAGTGATTTGTAGGTCTTACTTATGTTACGATTTACAGATACTGTATTATTTGTGTAGCGAACTAGGAGGGGTGGTGAATGATTCAGTTTTTTAGACGTCTCGCAAGAACTAGGGGCTTCTCTAAATTAGTCGATAATGCAGAAGACCCAGAAGTAATACTTGAGAATTATGTGAAAAATGTGTGGAATGAAGTATCAGAGACGGAAATCGCTACCTCGAAAATGATCGCTGAAGAAAAACGTCTATTAAAGCAGTTGAATGAAGTGAAGCTCAAGCTACAAAAACGGGAAGAACAAGCACTAAACGCTGTAGAGATCGGAAATGAAGAATTAGCTCTCCGATATATTGAAGATAAGGCTAAGGTGAAAAAGGAAATAGAGTTTCTTGAAGTTGTTCATGAAAAAACAGAAAGTAAGCTAAGAGAGTTAAAATCCACTCTAAAACAAATGAAACTAGAATACCAAGATCTTGAATTTAAGCTTAATGCTATAAAACATAAAACTGGACCTATTGCTTTAAGTAATAAGAAAGAACTACACTCATTGGACAATGAGGATAATTTGGAGCTTGAGAGGTTAAAAGAAATTATAAAGAAAAAAAATGGGCGGGATAAATAATGGAACTTTTTGGATATTCTTTGGAAACAATTTATTTATTCGGATTTATTGTAAGTGGCGTTTTAACATTAGTTTATATATTATTAAGTGATTTCATTGAGGGCATTTTTGAAGCTCTTTCCGAAGGTCCGATCAATCCTACACTCATTTTGTCTTTTTTAACTTTTTTCAATTCAATGGCCTATGTAATTGAAAGTTTTACAGAGGTACATAGTCTCATAGTCTTAGTTGTCTCATTATTCAGTGCTTTTCTTCTTGTAACATTATTAAACATTTTCATTCTGATACCTTTATCAAAAGCAGAAGCAACTTTAGCCTATTCAGACGAGGATTTAAAAGGAAGAGTAGGAAAAGTCATTCTTTCAATTCCAGAGGATGGTTTTGGAGAAGTTATGATTGAAGGAACAGGAGGAAATATTGCCCGTTCTGCTGTTAGCTTTGAGGTTCAAGCCATTCCTTATGGTGAACAAGTACTAGTAGTAGACGTAAAAGAAAGTGTTTTACATGTGACACCATATGTAAAATTAGATTAAAAAAATTATTTGGTTAAAACCAGAGGAGGTAAATCATGCCAGGAGAATTTTTATTAATTATTATTGGTATTGTAGCAGTATTAATTCTTGCACTTATCGGCGTATTTGTTACAAAGTATCGAACAGCAGGACCAGATGAAGCACTCATTGTTACAGGGAGTTATTTAGGTGGTAGAAATGTAAATACAGATGAGTCAGGTAACCGTATTAAGATTGTTCGTGGTGGGGGTACGTTTGTTTTACCTGTATTCCAGCAATCAGAAAAACTAAGCTTACTTTCTAGTAAAATTGATGTATCAACACCAGAAGTTTATACAGAGCAAGGTGTACCAGTTATGGCAGATGGAACTGCAATTATCAAAATCGGTGGATCCATCGGAGAAATTGCTACAGCAGCAGAACAATTTTTAGGAAAAACAAAGGATGATCGTGAAAATGAAGCGAAAGAAGTTTTAGAAGGTCATTTACGTTCTATTTTAGGTACGATGACAGTGGAAGAAATTTATAAAAATCGAGAAAAGTTTTCCCAAGAGGTTCAACGTGTAGCTTCTCAAGACTTAGCGAAAATGGGTCTTCTTATTGTTTCTTTTACAATTAAGGATGTTCGTGATAAAAATGGTTATTTAGATTCTTTAGGTAAACCACGTATTGCTCAAGTGAAAAGAGATGCTGATATAGCAACTGCTGAAGCTGATAAGGAAACTCGTATTAAACGTGCTGAAGCAGATAAGGATGCAAAACGTTCAGAATTAGAACGCGCTACAGAAATTGCTGAATCAGAACGAGCAAATCAATTAAAGATTGCAGAGTTCCGTAGAGATCAAGATGAAGCAAAAGCACTTGCTGACCAAGCATATCATCTACAAGAAGCTCGTTCTAAGCAAGAAGTAACAGAACAGCAAATGCAAATTCAAATTATTGAACGACAAAAGCAAATTGAATTAGAAGAAAAAGAGATTTTACGTCGTGAAAAGCAATATGATTCTGAAGTGAAGAAAAAAGCGGATGCAGATCGATATGCAGTGGAACAGTCTGCTGAAGCGGAAAAAAGAAGACATATGGCTGAAGCGGATGCGAAAAGTTATAACATTGAAGCAATGGCAAAAGCAGAAGCTGAGAAAGTACGTATAGACGGTATTGCAGCAGCGGATGCAGCTCGAGCAAAAGGGGAATCAGAAGCAGAAGTTATCCGTTTGAAAGGTCTTGCGGAAGCGGAAGCGAAAGAGAAAATTGCAGAAGCTTACGAGAAGTATGGTCAAGCGGCTATTCTTGATATGATTTTACAAATGCTACCTACTTATGCAAAAGAAGTGGCTTCACCATTATCTAATATCGATAGTATTACAGTTGTAGACACCGGCTCAAGTGGTGAAAATGGTGGGGCTAATAAGGTTACTGGCTATGCCACAAACTTAATGTCAACATTACAGGAATCTTTAAAGGCTTCCTCGGGGATTGATGTAAAAGACTTAATTGAAAACTTTGCTGGAAAAGGAAATGAAAAATTAAATATTGAACAAATAAAACAAGAATTAACGGATACAAATCTTCCTGAAGATAAACCTTCGGAAAAATAAAAAAAGTATATCTCATAGGGTAACGAATTATTTTTGTACGTTGCTAAGAGAGGCTTCACTGATCATTTAAAAAATGTTACGGAGTTTAAATATTAGGAACGTATTAAGGCATGAAGAATTCAAATTCTTCATGCCTTTTCGTTATTTCATTTTTTGTTTTCGTTTGCGCTTCTATCTTCCTGCAACGCAACATTTGCGGTAGAAAAGGTGGCGCAATCATCTCGCAACCAAGCTTCTTCAGCATTTTAAAAACAAACGTCTCTAGTATAAAGATGTAGTATACTAATGTTAAAATACTCTGAAAATACGAAAGGATGTTACATGTGGAAATACTTTTATGGCCAGATGGCGCACCATTAGCGAAAGGTACGACACCAGAAGATAGCCCAGCAATAACTCCGTATTTAGTAGAGGGAAAAAATAACTCTGCAATCATTATATGCCCTGGTGGAGGATATGCAAGACGGGCACACCATGAAGGAGAACCAGTGGCTAAATGGCTAAATTCCATTGGCATTTCAGCTTTTGTACTGCGCTATCGTGTTGCTCCATATCAATATCCCTGTGCATTATTAGATATACAGCGAGCCATTCGCATGGTACGCTATCGATCAAATGAATATGGTATAAATCCAAATAAACTAGGAGCTTTAGGCTTTTCTGCTGGAGGTCATGTTGTTGCTACAGCAGGAACTACCTTTGACACAGGGGATAAAAACTCTAAAGATCCAATTGATAAACTATCTTCACGTCCTGAGTTATTAATCCTGTGCTATCCAGTGATAACAATGAGAGAACCATTTTTACATAGTGGATCAAAGGATAACTTAATTGGGTCTACCCCTGACGAGGAACTATTAAAAAAAGTATGTAATGATGAAAGGGTAACAGTAGAAACACCACCTACCTTTTTGTGGCATACATCAGATGACGCATCAGTCCCAGTAGGAAACAGTTTGTTGTTTGCTCAAGAGCTTAATAAAAATAAGGTATTATTTGATTTACATGTTTTTGCAAAGGGGCGCCACGGCTTAGGACTAGCTGATGGGGAAGAGCATGTATCTACCTGGACAAACCCGTGTACAACTTGGTTGAAATTTAATAATTTTGTATAAGGATTCTTTGCAATATGAAAATATCTTTCAAATGGGAGGTTAATCGTTACAGGAGAAAGCTTTCACATGTTCCTGTTTCTTCCTCTTCTAGTGATTTTTTGTGTAATTTTCGTCAGATGAAACAACCGTGAAGTGAATGCTCGTCGCTGGCACCCTTCACTCCTGAACCGTTTCTATTTTTAATACTAATCCATAAAAGGAGTTTATATGAAAAAAAAGAGGATCATCATATACTCGTTACTATTTTTCACTTTTTTGTTACTAGCTGTATTAATTATTCAATTGAACAATGGTAAGACAGTAAGCAAGACAATAGAAAGTAGTAAGTACTACGTTCATGTTGATGATTTTGGCGCTGATGGAGATAATTTAGAGGATGACTCACAAGCGATTCAAGCTGCAATAGATCATAGCTATGAATCCAACATTAGTAAGGTAAGACTAACTGGGAATAAGCACTATGTTATTAAATCGGGAATCATTGTAAGAGAAGGTGTTGAGCTTGAGTTTGACCAAAACACTCGTTTATTTATTGAAGGGAACTTTAGAGCAATTGAGTTAGAAAAAAATGCATCTATTACTAATGGAATTATTGAAGTTACAAATAATAGCTTTGATTCAGAAGTCATATATTTAGATGGAAAACACCAATTTTGGTCCTGGGAAAGGACTCATGTAAGAAATGTAACCATTGTGAATTCAAGCGGAACGCGACAAGGTACGGCACTTGCTTTGTTTGCAGATGGTCCAAACCATTTTATTAGTTTTGTAAACTTTACTGACTTAAATATTGTTGGATTTAATAGGGGAATTTACTTAGAAGCTGTGGAACAAGAGAATGATGCGGATTTTACTTGGGTAAATGGTAATCGATTTGTCAATATTACACTAGATGACTGTGTTAATTGTATTGAATTAATTGGCTCTATTACCATTCCATATGAGACGACAGGAAATGAATTTACAAGCTTACAAGTTCAGCTTACTAGTTATACGGAAAGTGTTCTTTCCGTTATGGGATCTGATAATAAATTTGATGGAGTGATTTGGGATGTTCATGAATTAGTTCATGAAGAACCAATTATTACTTTTAGCAGACAATCTACTGGAAACTTTCTAACATCCAATATACTGAGTGAATTCATAAGTGACGAAGGTTATTATAATTATTTTACATCCCCTGTAGAAGAAGCAAGAAATTAAGTTGAATTTAATTTTAATTACACTTACACTCCTCATCCTATATAACGAATGTCCGGAGAGGGAAGGAAGACCATCTATTATTATATAGTTGGTTTTTTTTTGATTTTCTATTAGATATAATAGTGTTCGTTATAAAATATATAAATATACGATATAAAGAGTAAACGAGAGTAATCTTTTGCATTATAGGTAAAAATAACATGTAATACTTCTAAATAGTGATTTACAATTTGTAAAGAAAAATATTAAAATTCAGTATATAGAACAATTGTACGTTATAAAGAATATTGTTTTTATCTTTTTTTTAATCGTGAAGTTCTTTATAAAGAACCTGTTTGTAGGTTGTTTTCAAAAATTCTTTTTAGAAAGAAGGAAATAAAATGAAGGTATTAATAACTGGTGGTGCTGGGTTTATTGGTTCACATATTGTAGAGGAACTGTTGAAAAATCATTATGAAGTTGTTGTTTTAGATAACTTTATTACTGGACATAAAAAAAACATACCTATTGGTGTTAAATATTATGAAGCAGATATTAGGGATTCAGTTGATGAAATATTTAAATTAGAAGAACCTGATTTCGTCATTCATCAAGCAGCTCAAGTGTCTGTTTCAAAATCAATGAAAGATCCGCTGTATGATAGTGAAGAAAATATATTAGGAACCATCAATATATTGGATGCGTGCATAAAGTACAAAACGAAAAAAATTATTTATGCTTCAACCGCAGCTATTTATGGGAATCCAAATTACCTACCGGTAGATGAAATGCATCCTTATAATTCCGTTTCTTTTTATGGTTTATCAAAATTAAATGGCGAGTCTTATATTAAACTGTTTTCAAAGCTTTACGGTATGCAATATACAATTTTACGATATTCGAACGTTTTCGGAATGAGACAGGATACGAATGGTGAAGCAGGTGTCATCGCCATCTTTATTAATAGGCTCTTACATGGTGAATCACCAACTGTTTTTGGAGATGGGAATCAAACAAGAGATTTCATCTTTGTTAAAGATGTAGCACAAGCAAATGTAAGAGCACTAGAGTATGGCCATAACGAAACCTTTAATATAAGCACTCAAACGAAGGTATCAATCAATAAAATTATTGAAGAAATGAAAGCTATTTTGCAAGAACCTATATCTACTCTCTATGGTCAGGAAAGAGAGGGAGATATAAGACACAGTTATTTAAAGAATGAGAAAGCAAAAAATATATTAAGGTGGCAGCCTAAGTATAGACTGCGGGAAGGGTTGCAGGAAACATTACATTATTATAAAGATGAGATGACAAATGATAGGAAGCAAATGATTTAATTACACTCATTAGCTTTCTATATGAATGGGGGAATGATGATGGACGGGAATATTGATTTAAAAAAGTTTTTTGAGATTATGAAAAGAAGAAAGCTAACACTTATTGGGTCCTTTTTAATCGTTTCCATTTTTACACTATTCATTTCCATTTTTGTAATAAAGCCTTCGTATGAAGCAACTGATTATTTACTTGTTGGGAGCTTAGGAAATATTGAGGAACGTGCAGGGACGAATCAAGATATTAATAAACTACTAGCATCAACTATTGATTTTATTAAAAGTCCAATTGTTCTAAGCACAGTAAGTAATGAATTGAACGTTAATATGGGAAGTTTAGAGGAAAAAATAACGGTAAGAAATAATGATAATTCACAAATTATTAATGTAGTTGTTAGGGATAGCTCACCAGAACAAGCAAAGGAGCTCACGCAGGCAATTGCTTTTACGACAGTAGAAAAGATGAATGAATTGTTATATGTAGACAATATTGAAGTACTCAGCTATCAGAATGGATCCATTTCTACGAAACAGATAGGGAGTACTACTGTAAATATTGCTATAGGTATCATGGTTGGCTTGTTCTTAGGAATTGGTTTAGCTATGTTAAAGGAATACTTTGATGATTCAGTAAAAAATTCAAGAGAAGTTGAGGAAATCTTTGGCTTAACAGTATTAGGATATTTAAATTTAGATGAAAAAATTAAGCCTATGAAGAAAAAGAAAAGGAAACCTATAAAAAAGAATTATTTACACAGGGTGAAGGGAGGAGAACTTGGTGCGTAAAAGTAGAAGTAAAACGAAAATGGTTAGAAAATTATCATTACGAGATGATTTAGTTAGTACAGAGCAAATAAGAATGATTTGTTCAAACATAGAAAATGTAACGAAGAAGGAAAAGACGTTCATGATGATTACAACACCTAATCATGAAGAACAAAAGCCGTTAGTTTCTATTAAAATGGCAATTTCCTTTGCTGAGCAAGGGAAAAATGTTCTTTTAGTAGATGCAAACTTTAGAAAGCCCTCCCTACATGATTGTTTTCATTTTAATAACTTAACTGGTTTAACTCATGTCATTATGAAGGAAGAAAAATTAGAATCTTGTATACAAGAAACCTTTATTCATGGACTACACCTTTTACCAACTGGTCCAATTCCCACAAATCCGTTAGATGCTTGGGTGTCTAATAGAGTGTCTACAATTATGAATGAATGGAGACAGCGATATGATATTGTGATATTCGAATCGCCACCTTTTTTGGATGTTGCTGATGCACAAATTGTATCTCAATATTGTGATGGTGTTGTGTTAATGATGAGAGAAAACAGTACGAAAAAAGAGGAAGCTTTATTAACAAAAAACTACTTGGAACGGGCGAATCAAAAAATACTTGGTGTGATCTATTTAACGGGTTGATTTTCCTTTAAGGTGGCTAAGGATGAAGAAAACGAATGGAAACTCTATCATAAATAATATTATTCACTTATTTTACAGCACAGCATTATCCAGTGCATTAAATGCTGCTGCCTTAATTATATTAGCTTATTACTTACAATCTCACAATTATGGACTTTTCAGTGTCGCCTTAGCAATTTCAATGATTATGGGCTATTTTACGGACGCTGGCTTAAGTGACATTGTTCTTCGGGAAGGATCAAAGAAAAATGTAAGCACTTCGATTTTAATGTCTTCTTATATAAAAATGAGGTTTTTATTACTTATCATTACTTTTGTATTTGGATTTATTTATATTGAGTTTGTTTATGTAAATAATCAAGAGCTCATACAAACAGCCTATCTCTTAATTTTTCCAATGGTTACTGGTGTTGCTTTACAAAGTATTGGAACTACGTATTTTCAGCTCATTGAGAAAATGGAGTATTTCGGTTATATCCGTATGGTATCTGCTTTAACATTAGTGACAACAATTTCATTAGGAATGTTGTTCTCTCTACATCCTTACATTATTAGCCTTCTATATGGAATGTCCTATATGCTAGCTGGAATTTTCGGTTTAGTTTTAGTTTCTAAAAAAATAAAAATTCCTTTAAAAAGTAAGTTTCATAAGGGGATTCTACAAAATTTAGGATCTTTTACAATTGGAGGGTTATTATTTGTTATTCTTCCTCATCTTGGACCACTGGTACTTGAAAGGACTATAAGCTTAAAGGATGTAGGATTGTTTGCTATCGCTTATCGTATTCCTCAAGCGTTGCAGCAAATACCTTTTGTTGTAGCAGGTGCATATTATCCAGTATTATTTCGGTATTTTAACGGAGGAATGCCTAATGAACATTTAAAATTAAATATAACGCAAATAAAGATCATGTCACTAATTGGAATGGGGATGACAATTCCCTTCTTCCATCTTTCAGAATTTGTTATTCAGTTCCTATTCGGAGCTGAATGGACAATGGCGGCTACTCCATTAAAGATACTTTCTCTATTGTTGACCTTTCAAGCCATCAATATTGCATTAGCAGATGGACTTACATCTAGAGGAATGCAGACATATCGAATGGTCTGCCAGTTAATTGCGGTGATAAGTGGAGTGATTCTTTACTTTGTACTAAGTCAATCATATGGAGTAATAGGAGCTGCTTTTGCTGGTATCGCAATAGAAGGAATTACCTTATTAGGTTTCTTATTATGCATTCCTAATAGAGGTGTCATAGCCATAAAGGCTATTATTCCGTACCTACTATTTTTTGCCATAAGTTTAGGTGTGAGTGAATACTTTTTCCGTGAAATCCCCCTTTTAGCAATGGCGATTAATTTAATCTTTTTATCCATGCTACTTTTTATTGATAGTGAGTTGAAGGAGAAAATAAGACGGGATGTAGTAAAAAAAATACGGTTTAAAAGAGTAAAAGGAAAGGATACAGAGGGTGTCTAAAATGGAAAATGGTAGAATATCACAATCGAAAAACCATGCTTTTACAGTGTTCATCCTCTTATTTCTTATTACGATAGGAAAATATAGTATTTATATTGGCTTTTCATTTAAGCCTTATATGATTTTTTTGCTATTATTCATTTTTATTCATCTTGCAGCTTTTCGGTTTGTAAGACTCCAATTCTTTGAAATATTAATGCTTGTTTTTTATTTAATGTATAGCTTTTCAGGTGCATTTGCTTTATATTCCACCTCCAGTCTTAGAATACTAATTGGGATTATCATCTATCTTTCCTGTTACTTTATTATTAAATCAATATTAAGCTATTCGACACAATCAATTATTGAAAAGGGTATTTCTTACGCTGGAATCCTCTTTAATGGCTTAAGCATAGTACTTTATTTAATTGGGTTACAGGCTTTGAATTTTCAATTTGATCTTGGGGAGAGAGTGATTGCATTTGGTGTCATGGTTGATCGAAGTTATCCGAGGCTCATTGGACTAGTGGAGGATCCAAACTTCTATGTTTTTTATAATACAATCTTCTTTGCGTATTATTTATGTAATTCGAAGTCATCGTTAAATAAGCTTGGGCTATTCCTTTGTATCATTACAAGTATTCTCACCTTTTCCAGAGGAGGATTACTAGTGATTGGGATCCTATTCTTTCTTTACTTTATTATGAGTAACATTGGAAAACAACTGAAGATGTTGATGATTTCTGTATCTCTATCTTTAGTAGCCATTTATATTAGCCTTTTGTTTTCACAGTTGAATGTCATTGAAATGTTAGATTCTAGATTTGGCGATTTTTCTAATGATGGTGGTAGTGGTCGCTTTGAGTTATGGGGAAGAGCTATTGATTTCTTTTCAACAAATATTCTCGTAGGAATCGGGGCTTTTAATTTTTCTGATTATAATGATTTTTATTACGGTGATAACTTAAGTGTACACAATACATTTTTTGATATTTTATCAGAATCAGGGGTATTAGGCTTCTTCTTTTACATGTTATTTATCTTGTTTGTATTCATACAATTGATCCAGAATAATGTTCATCGAAAGAAACCATATCTTTTCTTTACTTATATAGGTTATGTACTTCAACTTCTTTCATTATCCGTTATTATAAATGACATGTTTTTTATGTATTTAGCTATTTTGTCTATTTACATAAAAGAGGTTAATGATAAGAAGGGGAGTTCTGAAAAGAATAAACGAGTCATTTCTATGAGAGAGTTTAATTACGGAAATAAAGAAATGAAAAGATTAGGATGAACAGTTCTTTTTAAAGTATTTTCTTATGGAGGTGAATGGTAAATGAATGTGTTAATGCTGACAGATAAATTAACGACAGGTGGAGCCGAAATATATTTTTGTAAGCTTGAAAATGAATTAAACCATCCTAGCTTGCAGCTATTTTCCGCAGCTAGTGAAGGAGAACTATTTGAGAAAATAAAAAATAAAAAAAACTTTCTCTTATTATCGAAGCGAAATCATCTATTTAATCTTTTAAAGTTAAAGAGATTTATTAAACGGAATAATATTACTATTTTTCATGCGAATAGTTTGAGGATGGTGTTATATACCTCTATATTAAATTTTTTTAAGTGGAAAAAGAGCAACGTTATTTATACGAAACACAATGTTACTTTCTTAGAAAAGTGGACACCTGTTGTTTTTCAATTATTATTGAATCACTTTGTAGACTCCGTCATCACAGTAAGTAATTATGAAAAAGATAATTTAATCGAATTGGGAGTTAACAAAAATAAAATAACAACAATTTATAATGGAGTTGATTTACAGCAATTTTTATATAAAAAGAAAAAGAAAAATAATTTCTTCCACATCGGTATTTTAGCTAGGCTTTCAGAGGAGAAAAATCATGAGTTTTTTATTCAGATTGCTCATAAGCTGAGAAACTACGAAAATTATAAATTTTTCATTGGTGGTGATGGACCTGAACTGGACAAAATAATGAAGAGGATTCATGCTTTAGAACTTAACGATAAAATAACAATGCTGGGTCAAATTCATCAACCAGAAGAGTTTGTAAATAATATGGATGTTTTACTTTTGACATCTCACAGAGAAGTTTTTCCGATGGTAGTTATAGAAGCAATGGCTGTTGGAACCCCAATGATCTCTATTAACAAAGGTGGAATCAAAGAGGCTGTTATAAATAATCAAACAGGTTGCCTTATAGAAAACCATTCAGTAGAGGAGTTTTGTAATAAAATTATTACAATCGAAATGAATGATTCGTTGAAAAGCCAGTTGATCTTAGGAGCACAGCAGTTAGTGAACAAAAAGTTTTCGTTACAGAATATGATTCAGCAAACATTAAACCAATATTTGAAATATGAGAAACAAAGATAATGCCATGAAACTGTAAGAACATTAGAAAGGAGGGATGAAATCTTGCAAAGGAAGGAGCCCCTTAGCTTCGGTGTTATATTATCGAATACAAAAGTAGAAAGCTGGAAAATAGAATGTATTAACAATTTACTGAGGTTAGATAATGTACATTTGCGTTTTATATTAGTTATTAAGAAAAAGGAGGTGAGAAAAAAGAAGGCATCGTTAAAAAACGTACTATTTCATTATTTTGAAAGTTATTCAACTAAACGAATGAAATGTTGTAAACAGGTTGATGTCGAGAATCATCTCACTACCAAATTAACTACAATAACGAAATTTAATATTGAAAATACCGATGGAATGTCAAATAAAACGTTAAAATACTTAAATCAGTATGGTGTGGACTTTGTTTTGAATTTATCTGATTCCCGTATTGAAAGAGATATAATACAAAATTCTAGTGCTAGGTATGGAATATGGGAATTTTATTTCGGAGATGATCAAATTCAAGTAGGGAAACCAGCGTACTTTTGGGAGTTATTTCATCATGACTGTATGTGTGGTGTTGCATTGCATCGATTAACAGAAAAAATAGAAGAAAAAATTGTATTGAAGAATGGATTTTATTCTACTATTGCAGATTCTTATGTTAAGAATAGGGACCATATTTATTCAGCAATAACAAATTGGCCTTCAATCATTTGTAAGGAAATACTATATGGTGGTAAGAGTATCCAAGAAAAAAAAATAGTTAAAATGTATCCAGACTATCTTGATGAACCATCAAATAGTCAAACATTAAAGTTTCTTTACCTCATGTATAAAAATAAGATGAAGAAAATGTTTAATAAGTTCTTTCGCTATGAATACTGGAATGTCGGTATTGTTGAAAAACCAATTAATAGCTTTATAGAGGAAACAGAACCTACTATTAATTGGTTGGTAAATAGAAATAATTTGTTTTATGCAGATCCATTTGGATATAAGGATGAGACCGGGTATAAGCTTTTTATGGAAGAGTTAGATTATAAGCAAGTTAATGGGTTTATTACACAGGCAGAAGTGCATTTAAACAGTATTGAATCAAACGTTTCATTTACATCGCCCGTTCTTAAACTACCAAGTCATATGTCCTATCCTTATATAGTTGAATATAAAAATAATATTTATTGTATTCCTGAAACATCTGAGGCTAATGAGGTTTCCATATACAAAGTAGACAAAGATCGTATTTGTTTGAGAAAAGTAAAAACTTTAATTAGCGGTTTTCCTGGAGTTGATTCAACTGTAATTAAATACAATGGATTTTGGTGGTTGTTTTGTACAAAAGGGAATTCTTCTATTCAAAGTGATAATAGTGAGTTATATATTTATTATGCGAAGGAATTACTAGGCGATTGGAAAGCACATCTATTGAATCCAGTAAAGGTTGATGTGAAATCTAGTAGACCTGCTGGAACACCGTTCATAAGTAAGGGAGTTATTTATCGACCTGCACAAGATTGTTCGAAAACATATGGTGGAAGAGTTGTACTGAATAAGATAACAACATTAACCACTACACAATTTAACGAAGAAACAGTAAGTACAATTAGTCCAAGGATGGATAGTCTATATCCTGATGGGTTACACACTATTTCGTCAGTGGGAAATGTTACGATCTTAGATGGAAAACGTTTTGACTATGGGTTCCATCATTTCATAAAAAAAATATACAGGTTAAACAAAAAAAGAATAACTAGGAGGGTAGAAATGACATTACAAACAAATGATAAATAAAAATAAAGAGATTCTATACTTATACTATAAAACTGAAATTTTTTTGGTGAAATAGTTCTTAATAACGCACATTTGTTTATTTTTCATAAAAATTAAACACTAAATAAAGAACATTCCTAGAAAGGAGGAGAAGAATGATGAGTAATGAACCTTTACAACATTTTAAGACACTATTTTTAAGCTTCGTAGATATTACAATGATCCACTTAGGCTTTTTGGTAGCATTTTGGATTTACTATGTTTCTTCTCCATTTTTAATACTAAATGATGGTTATCTTTTATTAACATGGATATCTATTGTAGCTTTTATTTGCTTTTATTTATTTGATTTATACACCAATTGGCATAGAAAAAGCGGAACGCATTTAATGTATACAATTGTTCTGTCTTTGTTAACGTATACTATCTTTCTATTATTTATTAATCATGTAATAGGAGGAATGGTTTCAATAGGATATCTAGTTATTTCGTTAGTTATACAGACATGTTTATTTTTAATAGTAAGAATGAGTTTGTATTATTTTTCTAAAAGAATACATGGTAGGAAGAGAGTGTTAATTATTGGAGAGGCAGAGGATGAAGGTTTTATATTAGGAGATAAATTCTTAAATCATTATACAGGTTGGTTTATGCTTAAGGGCTTTGTTTCTATAAAAAACAGCAAATTAATTAAGGATCAATTACTTCATGTAGATGTGGTTCTGCTTAGTTCCACACTATCAAAAGGCGAAAGAGAGAAATTGATGAAGCTTTGTGTAAAAGAAGGGAAGGAAGTGCTTCTCGTACCTCAATTTTTTGAAGTGTACCTAGCTGGAGCAAAAACACAACAAATTGATGACTTGCTCGTGTTTTCCATCCCATCATCTAATTTATCAAACATTCAAAAAGGAGTAAAACGGACAGTAGATATTGCTGTTTCAGTTACTTTACTAATTGTCTTAAGTCCATTTATTATTCTATTGTTTTTCCTTATTCCATTAACATCTAGCGGACCAGCACTGTTTAAACAGGAGAGATTAGGGTTAAATGAACAGCCATTCCAATTGTATAAATTTAGAAGCATGGTACAGGATGCTGAGAGAATATCAGGGCCAGTATTAGCATCGGAAAAGGATCCAAGAATAACGACGTTAGGAAAGATCCTTCGAGCAACAAGATTAGATGAGCTTCCACAATTATTTAATGTATTAAAGGGAGAAATGAGCTTAATAGGTCCCAGACCAGAAAGAATGTTTTTCATTAGTCAATTTAAAAAGCAGTTTCCAGATTATTCTCTACGCTTTCATGTGAAACCAGGAATAACAGGGTTAGCACAAGTTCTTTCTTATTATAGTACAACTGTGGAGGATAAGCTCCGTTATGATCTCATGTACGTTAGTAACTATTCATTCATTGTAGATATGAAAATTTTAGTGCAAACGTTAAGAGTTGTCCTTCAGCGAGAACATGCGAAAGGAATTGATGAAGAAGCTGTAGCACGTAGGGAAAAACTGCTAGAGCTTGTTAATCAAAAACGAGTTATCAATCAGTAATAAAAATCTGTTCATAAGGAGCTAAAACCAATGAAAATACTTTATGTAACAAGTAGAGTTCCATACCCTCCACATAAAGGGGACCAATTAATCGCTTATGAACAAATAAAAATATTAGGGAAAAGACACGATCTGTATCTCGTGAGCTTTGTTAATAATAAAGAAGATATACCACTAGCAAAAGCGGAATTAGGTCCATATTGTAAGGACATACATTTTATTTATGAAAATAAATTTTCTCTTAGCCGTGTATTTAAAACACTATACAATTTTAAACCTCTTCAAGTCAATTTATTTACTAGCAATAAAAATAAGGAAAAGATGAGAATACTATTAAATAAAATTAATCCGGATATCGTTCACTTACAAACGATTAGGATAGCAGAGCTTTTTAAATCCATAAAGATACCAAAAGTTATAGATATGATTGATGCTATTTCATTGAATATGAAAAGGCGAGCAGAGAATGAGTCCATATTATTTAAGCAGGTTATCTCTTTAGAAAGCTATTTGGTTAAGGAATATGAACAAAAAGTAATTAGAAATTTTGATGAGGTTCTATTAGTCTCTGAAAAAGATAAGAGCTCTTTGGAAAATAATGAAAAGATTACGATAAATCCTAATGGAACGTATATTACGAAAGACTTTCTTGCAAGGTACAAAGATGTGAAAAAAGAAGAAGCAATTGTATTTCATGGAAACATGCAATACTACCCAAATGTGGAGGCTGTGTTATTTTTTGTAAAACAAATTTGGCCACAAATTAATAAAAAATATCCTGGATTTAAGTTTTATATTGTAGGGAAAGATCCTGTAAAAAAAATACAAAAGTTAAACGGGATGAACAATATTGTTGTTACTGGTTTTGTAGAAGAAATAGGTGAATATTTAAGTAAGGCAATGATTGGGGTTTACCCATTACAATCTGGAACTGGTATGCAAAATAAGATACTTGAGGCGTTAGCGTGTGGCCTACCAACTGTAGCGACCCCACTAGCATTGCAAGGTTTTCCAACCATTTCTCCAAATGACGTTGCTATTGCTCATAATAAAGAAGAGACAATAAAAATGATTGAAAGATTAATTGACAATGAAGTTATAAGAAATAAATATTCAAAATTAGGACAACAATTTATATTTAATCATTATTCTTGGGATAAAAACGTTACAAATTTAGAAAAAATTTGGTCGAAGGCGATGGAAAGGGAAGGGGTCAAGAGCATAAGTGAAGTAGTTAATTCTTCCCAGCTGAATGTTAGTAATTAATTAATGAAAGGGTGAGGTGAATGGAGTTAATATTGCTTTCTGGAGGTTCAGGTAAACGATTGTGGCCCCTGTCTAATGATGCTCGTTCAAAACAGTTTTTAAGGTTATTAGAGAATAAGGAAGGTATTTTAGAATCAATGGTACAGAGGGTATGGAAACAACTTGCTGAAGCTGGTTTGCAGGATAATACTGTAATAGCCACTAGCAAAAGCCAGGTTGATATTATTCAAAATCAATTGGGTAGTCATGTACCTCTCATAGTAGAACCAGAAAGAAGAGACACGTTTCCAGCCATTGCCTTATCTGCAGTATATTTGTATTCCGTCAAAGGAGTCAGTTTACACGAAGTTATTGGAGTACTACCAGTTGATCCATATGTAGAAACGGAATTTTTTCAACATTTAGAAGTATTAGAAAAATCATTGTTACATTCAAAGGCTGAACTTGCCCTAATTGGTATTGAACCCACATATCCTTCTGAAAAATATGGCTATATTGTACCAAATACTTCAAAAACTAATTATTTTACTGTGGATTATTTTAAAGAAAAGCCATCTGAAGAGGATGCTCAAGTCCTTATTAATGAGGAGAATGCAAGATGGAACAGTGGAGTATTTGCTTTCAAATTAGAATATGTAATTAATTATCTCAAACAAAATGGGTTTCCTACGACCTATGATGAATTATTACACCATTATGATAGATTACCAAAGATTAGTTTTGATTACGAGGTGGTTGAACAAGCAAAGGATGTTATTGCTATTTCCTATGATGGCTATTGGAAAGACCTTGGGACTTGGAACACGTTAACAGAAGAAATGGGAACAGAAAAAATAGGAAAAGGCATGATTAGCCACGATAGTTTAAATACACATTTAGTGAATGAGTTAGATATTCCAGTTACTATATTAGGCTTATCAAACATTGTGGTTGCACTTAGTCCAGATGGCTTATTGGTTACAGACAAACAAGCTAGTCCACGACTAAAAAATGAATTAAAGATTACTCAACGACCGATGTACGAAGAGAGGCGATGGGGCTGGTACAAAGTATTAGATTACACGAAATATGATGGCAACGAAGTATTGACGAAACGATTGGGAATTCTTGCAGGGAGAAATTTAAGCTACCAGCTTCATTTCAAGAGAAGTGAAGTGTGGACTGTTGTAAAAGGACATGGTGAATTTGTTATGAATGGAAAGATGAAAAAGGTTAGACAAGGAGATGTTTTACAAATACCAGTACGTTCAAGGCATGCTATTCGAGCCATTACTGACATGGAAATTATTGAGGTTCAGTCAGGATCAGAATTAATAGAAGAGGATATAAAGCGAATATGCTTAACATGGGATGAGGTTACGAACTTAAGTTCTTCTGCCATTAGTTAAGGAATATACTTTCTTTCAAAATAACAGAGTCTAATAAAGAGAATAAATCATTTTCGGAGGAATAACTAATGGAAAGACAACAGAAGGGAATGAGACTTTCGTACGTTCATTTATCTAGGGGAGTAGCAATTATTCTAATTGTAATAGGGCATCTGAATCTGTTATTTTTTAACCAATTTTCATATAATTGGTTTGGAATGGGCCGATGGGAACGGACGGGAGGGGTAGACTATTTCTTTCTGATAACCGGATTTATGATTTACTACGTGTATCATAAAGATCTTGGTGTGAAAGGAAAGGCTAAGGAATTCTTTATTAAGCGTATGATTAAAATTTATCCTTTATATTGGATTTTTACTATAATCACACTCCTGTTGATGGTAACCATTCCAATGTGGTATAACAATTATTCATTTGAAGTATTACTTAAATCTCTTTTACTATTACCAACAGATCCCATTATTATCCCAGAAGCTTGGTCCTTACCTCATATTATGTTTTTTTATATTATGTTTGGATGTTTATTATTCAGTCCTAAAATTATTAAGCCATTCATTGCTATTTGGGCAATTGCTACCATATTTATAGGCTTAAACATTATTCCATCACAGGGTTACTTTCTCTTCAGTTTTAGTAGCTTAGAAGTTTTTATAGGTATGCTATTGTGCTATGTTGTTCTCCATTTCAAATTAAAGTATTCAACTTTTATGATTGTAATTGGCATTATTGGCTTTGTAATAGGATGGCTAAATAATGTATATGGCTTTATCCCTGTTCCAGAACCATTCATTTTTGCCTTGTTTTCTATGTTTATTTTAGTTGGCTTAGCTGTAAAAGACGAAAAAGAACGAAAAATTCCTAAAGTCCTTTCTTTTTTAGGAGATGCTTCTTATTCTATCTATATTTCTCATAGTGTTTTTTTACAGCTTTATACGTATGTGTTTTACGAATTAAATTTGATCTATTTGTTCGGATACTTTCTATCGATGTGTATCATTCTTATATTTACGATTACTTCTTCCAGCATTGTTTATATTTTTATGGAAAAACCTATATCAAAAAAGCTAAAAAAGTTATTTGCACAAGAAAATAGTAAGAAGAAAACACCAAATTCAAAAGGGATAGCATAAGCCTATGCATGTTTCTATAAAAAGTGAGGTAATAGGGGTATGAAAGTACTATATATTTCAGAGAAAGTTCCGTATCCTACTGGAGGAAAAGAAAGTGTTCGAGCATATGAACATATTAAAGGCTTAGTAGAAAAAGGAATTCATGTAGAGTGTCTATTTTTTCATGAGAGATTTATTTATAAATTTTCAAGTAAGGATGTTATTCATTCTACCTTTAATACGAAGGAAGTAAAAATATATGAAAATAAAAAAAGGACGTTAAATAGATTTTTGTATTTCTTGAAAGGTCATCCTTTTTTACTCTTTAACTATATTAATAAGGAGATGACGTTTATAGTTGAAGAAGTACTGGAAAATACAACAATTGACCTTATTCATGTACAAAGTAAAATAGCTATCAATTTTTTTGAGATGGAGTTTAGGAATACAGATATTGTCGTTGATTATGGAGAGTCAGATCATGCCATATTACTAAAAGAAATAGAAATGACGAACCAATATTCTTTTAAGGAATGGTTATTGGAAGAGGAATTAAGACGCTTGAAAAACTATGAAGCTATGCTTCAATCAGTATTTACTAATGGTATTATACATTCACAGGAAGAAAAAGATTCGGTAATAATTAGTGAATCAGTAGGGACGATAGAAGTGATTCCAACGACAGGAATTGATATTAAAAATGGTATTAATCAATTAACTTCCTTTTATGAAAAATTAATTAGAAACCAACATAACAAAGTAGTAGAAGACTCTTAAAGTGAAAAAAGCTATGTAAAACGCTTGGATATCATTTTGAACTATTTCTCAAATGACAAAGAATTTAGCCATTTGAGGTGCAGCTCAATATCCAAGCGTTTTTAGATTATGATAAATTTGTTCTGTTAATTCAACTACTGAAATACTTTCTTCGAACGGTCTAAGTTTCGAAATAGACCATTAAATTTTGTTAAGTTTCCATATTGATGATGCATATTCTTGAATAGTACGATCACTAGAGAATTTACCGGAATGTGCAATGTTCGTTACACTCATGCTTAGCCAAGTAAACTTATCACGATATGACTGCTCTACTAATTCGTGTGATTCAATGTACGGGTCAAAATCTTTAAGAACAAAATATGGGTCATTATGATAAAGAATATTATAGTAAATATCTTTAAACTCTATTTCCTGACTGCCAAACCAACCTTCATTTAATTGATCTAAAATTCGACGTACTCGATCATCAGTATTATAAATATCCCTTGCAACATAACCTCCATGATGATAATAATGGAGTACTTCGTCTGCAGTTAGACCAAAAATAAATATATTTCTATCCCCAACAAAATCACGAATCTCAATATTTGCTCCGTCTAATGTTCCGAGAGTAATTGCACCATTCATCATCATTTTCATATTTCCTGTACCAGAAGCTTCTTTACTAGCAGTGGAGATTTGTTCACTTATATCTGCTGCTGGAATAATTTTTTCAGCTAAGCTGACATTATAATTTTCTAAAAAAACAACCTTGAGTTTATCTTTAATTTCCGGATCATGGTTAACGATTGATGCTACTTTATTAATTAGTTTTATTACTTCTTTTGCTAAGTGGTAGCTTGGTGCAGCCTTTGCACCAAATAAAAACGTTCTCGGAGTAATATCTTGATTAGGGTTATCTTTAAGCTCATTGTATAAATAAATAACATGAAAGATATTTAGTAGCTGTCGTTTATATTCATGTAGTCGTTTAATTTGAACGTCGAAAATAGATTGATCATCAACTAAAATACCTGTACGATCAAAAATAAACTTAGCTAAAGCTTTCTTATTTTCATGCTTTACCTGATCTATCTTATCTAAAAAAGGTCTATCCTTTGTATACCGAAGTAGACTAATGAGTTGGTTAGGTCGTTTAATCCATTGAGGTCCTATTACATCTGTTATTAGAGATGCTAAATTTGGATTCACTTGTAAAAGCCACCGACGATGGGTAATTCCATTTGTTTTATTGTTGAATTTGCTCGGGAATAAGCTGTAAAAATCTTTCATTTCTTTCTTTATTAATATGTCAGTATGAATTCTAGCTACACCATTTACACTGAAGCTACCAACAATTGCTAAACGGCTCATATGAACTTGATCATAAGCTATTATTGCTAATTCAGGAATTTTATCTCTTAAATGATGATGGTCCATCCATATTTTTTTACAAAATCGTTCATTTATTTCATCAATTATCATATATAAGCGTGGTAAGAGATTTTGTATCATTTCCTTTGGCCATGTTTCTAATGCTTCACTTAAGGTGGTATGGTTTGTATATGCGATTATGTTCGTCGTTATTTTCCATGCATCATTCCAGCTGAAATGTTCTTCATCCATTAAAATCCTCATCAGTTCTGGAATAGCTAAGCTTGGATGGGTGTCATTAATTTGAATAACGACTTTTTCAGGTAAGTAGTTTAAAGACTTTTTACTATTCTTTTTATAGCTTTTTATTATATTTTGTATGCTTGCAGAAACGAGGAAGTATTGTTGCTTTAAGCGAAGCTCTTTTCCTTCAAAACTAGAGTCATCAGGATACAAAAAGCCAGATATTTGTTCAATGGAGTGCTTATGATCTAGGTGATGATAATACTGGGAGTTTTGGCTTGCAACATCTTCATCTTCACTACTAGGAGATTCTGCACTCCATAAACGAAGGTTATTCACAACTTCATTTTCGTAACCAACGATAGGGATGTCGTACGGAACTGCCATTACTTGATCCGTATTTTCATACCTGAATTCTAAACTTCCATCGTTCTTTTTAAACATATGAACCTGTCCGCAAAAGTGTATTTTGACTGCTTCGTCTACCCTTCGTCTTTCCCATGGGTATTCTTCCTTTAACCAGTAATCTGGTAGTTCTATTTGATTACCGTGTATAATTCTTTGTTCAAATAATCCATAGCGATAGCGGATTCCATATCCATGACCTGGATAATTCAACGATGCTAGGGAATCTAGGAAGCAGGCAGCCAAACGTCCTAAGCCACCGTTTCCTAGACCTGCATCGTGTTCTTGAAAATAAACCTTTTCAGGGTCAAATCCTAATTTTTGGAGTGCTTTATTTGCAGTGTCTAGTAGTCCGCAGTTGAGTAGGTTACTTTCTAATAAACGACCAACTAAAAACTCCATAGATAAATAATATACTTGTCTTGCTTTTTTCTTCCTATACTTTTTTTCTGTTTTAAGCCAGTGAGAATTGAGTTCATCATTTACAATAGAAGTGATCACATAGTATACATCCTTGTCTGTTGCATCCTTTAAGTCTTTTCCACGTTCTGTTTTCATTTTTTCTGTGATGCATTCCACAAGTTCATTAATCGTTGTATGTCGAGACACGATGTGTTCACTCCTTATATGGTTACTTTTGTTGTACATTCGTAAACATTTACATATTCTCGAGCTGATTGTTTCCAGCTAAATTGACTTTTGTTAACATTTTTTAACAGTTTACCCCATTTCGTGTCATCATGATACACGCGAAGTGAGTAGTGTAAGACTGTTAAGAGATCATGTGCATTATAATTAGAAAAGCTAAATCCGTTACCTTCCCCAGTTAACTCATTAAAAGGAGTTACTGTATCTTTTAATCCACCTGTTTCCCTAACGATAGGTACAGCTTTATATTGGAGTGCAATGAGCTGAGATAGGCCACATGGTTCAAATTTTGATGGCATAATAAAGAAATCTGCAGCAGCATACATTTGTCGTGCTAGACCTTCATCAAAAGCTAGGTAAGCTTTTAATTTTTCAGGGTGATTTTCAGAAATATGTGAGAAATAACCTTCGAATTCTTCATCACCTGTTCCTAATATTGCTATTTGAACATCCTCTTGTAAAAATTCCTCTAAAATACATTGAATTAGATGAAATCCTTTTTGTTCTACTAAACGACTAATCATAACATAAAGGGGTTTTTCTTCAGATATAGGTAATCCAAGCCTTTCTTGAAGTGCCACTTTGTTTTCCTTCTTTTTTACTCTAGAATGTCGATAGTTAACTTCAATATGAGAGTCCTTCATTGGGTTATACTCATCAGTGTCAATCCCATTAATGACGCCAACTAAATCCTCTGACTTTTCTAAAAGGATAGGGTGAAGTCCTTCACTAAAAAATGGATTCTTTATCTCTTCAGCATAGGATGGGCTTACGGTAGTGACTTTGTCAGCGTGAAAAATACCGCTTTTCATACAATTAAGCATGCCATTCCATTCAAAGCCACCAAAATGACTGGATGGTAGATTAAAGAATTCCTCAAACATATCATGAGGCATTAGACCTTGATATTTAATATTATGAATAGTAAATATTGTTTTCAAATTTTCAACCGGTTGTATGATTTTTGCTAATGCTACTGCAATCCCTGCCTGCCAATCATGACCATGAAGTACATCTGGAGTAAAATCAAGGTGAGGAAATACTTCTATAACAGCTCGACTGAAAAAGATAAATCTTTCTCCATCATCGTAATAACCATAAATGCCTTTTCTAGTAAAATAGTAATCATTTGAAATAAAATAATATTTGATACTGTTATGCTCTAGGGAATATAAACTAGCCTCTTGATTTCTCCATCCGAGAGGGACGCGGAAAGATGTTTCATACTTCATTTTATCCCGCCATTCAGATGGAATTTCATCATATAGTGGCAATATAACTCTCACATCGACTCGTTCATATTTCTTTAGAGCTTGTGGAAGAGAGCCTATTACATCTGCAAGTCCTCCTGTTTTGATAAATGGTGAACATTCTGAGGCGACAAATAACACGTTTTTCATAATAGATCTCTCCTTTCAATACTTTTAATAGTAAATAATAATTTCACAAATGAAATAGGTTTTTTTACCCATTTATACAAAAAATAGTTAATGAATGAGGTACCTAAAATTTAATCTAGAGTACTATTTATTCGTTCCTTCCACTTCCTTTAGTACAGAGCACACTCAGTGGAGGGGTACCCTTTCTTACATGATTTTTCGTTTAGCTACTACAAAAGGCTGGTCTTTTCCTCCAATAAGCGTTTGCCCAGCTGTAACATAGACATCCTTATCTAAAATCACATTTTCTAAATGAACCCCTGATTCAATAGTACATCGCTGCATGATAACAGAATTTTTAATTGATGCTCCTTCCTTTACATTAACACCACGAAATAGAACACTTTTTTCAACAACACCATTAATCACGCATCCATTTGCAATTAACGACCCTTTTACTTCAGCCTGATCCTTGTATTTTGTTGGTGGTTCGTTACTATTTTTCGTTTTAATAAAAGAATCTTTATAAAATAAAGATTTATAGTTATCCATGGACAGTAAGTCCATATTATGTTTGAAAAAGCTATCCACTGAGTTAATAAATGCACAATATCCTTTATGTTCAAATGTTTGTACTTTTAACTTACTAATATTATCTTTAATCCCATGTTGGAAGAAGTGATCTTTATGATGGGCGATGCAATCGTCTACCAACCCAATTAAAAGGTCTTTATTAATGATATATACACCTGTATAAATACATGGGTTTGTTTTATCATTTGTTAAATTTGTTACCCATCCATCTTCATCTAATTCCGCACGTAGACATGGACTATGTTCATCACTAAATTGATCCACTTTTGTATAAATAAGAGTAATTTCCGCGTTAGTTTTTAAGTGGTGTTGAAATGCTTCTTGGTAATCATTGTTTGAAATAAATTGACTCCCACTTACGACAACATGACTAGCACTCCCACGTAGGAAATAATCCCTATTATTATGGAAATACTGTAAATCTCCTTTTGAAATATCTGTTGGATCATTAAAGTCTGGCGGTAGGATAAATAATCCTCCGTTCCGACGTGCTAGCTCCCAGTTCCCTCCTGTACCAAGGTGATCCATTAATGAACGATACTTACTGCGACAGAAGATGGCCACATCTTTTACCCTTGATTGAATCATATTTGATAGGGTGAAATCGATGAGACGGTATCTTCCTGCAAAAGGGACAGCTGCACCACAACGGAAGTATGTTAACTCCTTTAAAAAATCATGCTCATGCTCTAAGTTTATGAGTCCCATCAATGATTTCACTTTGAAGCCCCCTTTAATTGCCCTTGCTCTGCTAAAATAGTGGCAATATTATTTTTATCAATTACCAAAGGTTCGCCATTTTCATTTGAATAAATATGGGTATTAGCAGGAATTATTGTGTTTTCCATTACAATAACTCGATTTAAAACGACATTTTCATTAATTATTACACCTGGGTGAAGGATTGATTGATTAATTGAACTACCTTCGTGTACAGTAACATTGTCGAATAGGATGGAATTCTTTACTGTGCCACAAATCCAACAACCGGAATTAATTAATGATTGTGTAACAACTGCAGCCTCACTAGTAAACTGTGGTGGGAAATTTGAATCATGGGAATAAGTTCTCCAGCTTTTATTGTTCAAGGATAGAGTAAGATCCTCCTCTAATAAATCCATGTTAGCTTCCCAATAGCTTTGAACTGTTCCAACATCCTTCCAATAACCTTCGAAACGATAAGCATATAAACGAAGGTTATCCTCTAGCATGGCAGGAATAACATCTTTTCCAAAATCATGGCTGGAATGCATCAATTCTGCATCTTCTAATAAATATTTTCTTAACGTTGTCCAGCTAAAAATATAGATTCCCATAGAGGCTAAATTATTTTTCGGTTCCTTTGGTTTCTCTTCAAATTCATATATTCGGAGGTCTTCTGTTGTGTTTAATATTCCGAATCTAGATGCATCTTCTAAAGGAACTTCCATCACCGAAATAGTTGCGTCCGCACCATTTTCCTTATGATGATTAAGAAGGCTATTATAATTCATTTGATAAATGTGATCACCTGAAATAACAAGAACATATTCAGGACTATATTGATCGATAAAATGAATATTTTGATAGATTGCATCAGCTGTTCCGGAATACCAACTTCCTCCTTTTTTTGCTGTATAAGGAGAAAGGATTGTCACTCCATCTTTTTGTCGATCCAGATCCCATGGTTTTCCAATACCGATGTGCTTATTTAGTACTAGAGGAGAGTATTGGGTTAATACACCTACTGTATGAATACCTGAATTTGTACAATTACTTAAAGTAAAATCAATGATTCGGTATTTTCCTCCGAAATGCACAGCAGGTTTTGCTAAGTTTTTTGTAAGTGCACCTAGTCGTTTTCCTTCTCCTCCAGCTAGAAGCATCGCTACACATTCTTTCTTCATATAACGTTCTCCTCCTTTATGATTGTATTGGAATCTGTTGATCTTTTATAAATGGTAATGGCTAGCGGCGGAACCTTCACTTTAATGTGTTGAGGTAATCCGTGCCATTTTTTTGGAAAACTAAAATAATCCCCCTCATTAATTTGGTTAGAACCACCATATTGAGCAGCATCCGAATTGAAAACCTCTTTAAATTTACCTGGTATTGGGACACCAACTTTATAGTCGTAATAAACGTTTGGTGTAAAGTTACAAATTATAATAAGATCATCTAAAGGGGATTTCCCCTTTCTTCTAAATGCAATAATGCTCTGGTCTATATTGTGAGGATCGATCCATTCAAAGCCTTCAGGGCGATGATCATATTCATACAGAGCTTTGTTTTCTAAATAAAAGTGATTAAGTTCTTTTACGTATTGAAACATGGAGGAATGAAGAGGGTAGTTAAATAAGTGCCAATCTAACTGTTCTTTATCCTTCCATTCAGCATACTGACCGAACTCTCCACCCATAAAAAGTAGTTTTTTTCCTGGATGTGTCATTTTGTAGGCATATAATAGTCTTAAGTTTGCAAATTTCTGCCACTGATCTCCAGGCATTTTATCTAGGAGTGATTTCTTACCATGAACCACTTCATCATGTGACAAAGGAAGAAGAAAGTTCTCGGAATATGTATACATAAAAGAAAAAGTTAGCAAGTTATGGTGCCATTTTCGATAAACTGGGTCGTATTCCATATAATTAAGCATGTCATTCATCCAACCCATGTTCCACTTGAAGTTAAATCCTAATCCCCCACTATAGGTTGGAGCTGTTACTAGCGGGAGATCGGAGCTGTCTTCTGCCATCATGAGGACATTCGGTTCATAGTGAAAAATTATTTCATTTAACTTACGGATGAATGCGTAGGCTTCTAGGTTTTCCTCACCATTGTATGAGTTTAATATTTTCTCTTCACCATCATTTCGATCAAAATTTAGGTAGAGCATACTTGCAACTGCATCAACACGAAAACCATCAATATGGTATTCATGAATCCAAAATAATGCATTTGAAATTAAGAAGCTCTGTACTTCTGGTCTGCCAAAATCAAAAGTAAGGGTGCCCCAAGATGTTTTTTCCGCTTTTTTCGGATCAGAATATTCATAAAGTGGAGAACCATCAAATTGACGTAAACCGTGTTCATCCTTACAAAAATGTCCAGGAACCCAATCCATAATAATCCCTAAATTATTTTGGTGACATTGATCCACAAAATATTTAAAATCATCAGGTGTTCCAAATCTACTTGTGACAGAGTAGTAACCTGTAATCTGATATCCCCATGATAAGTCAAAAGGATGTTCTGCTAGTGGCAATACCTCTATATGTGTATATCCTAAATTTTTCACATATGGAATAAGCTCATCAGCTAGTTCACGATACGTATATAAGTCCCCATTATCTTTTATTTTCCAAGACCCTAGATGAACTTCATATATAAGAATTGGAGACGTGAATACATCAACTTTTTCTTTTTCTTTTTGCCATTTAACATCTTTCCAATCATACGATGATGGACTAGTAGTTAAGGATGCTGTCTTAGGTCTAACCTCTGACTTAAAAGCAAATGGATCTGCTTTTAATACATGTTGACCACTTGAATGTACAATTTCATATTTGTAACAAATATTTGATTGAATATCAGTAAAGAATCCGAACCATAATCCTTCATTACTGATTTTTTGAAGCTTGTGGTTTTCACCGTTCCAGTCATTAAAATCTCCTACTACACGAATTTCTTTTGCATGTGGTGCCCATACACCAAATCGGAAGCCTATTTTATTTTCCCATACAATTTCATGGCATCCGAGCATATGATGACTATGGTAGTTAGTTCCTTGGTGGAATAGGAAAATATCCTGTTCTGAAATATTAAAGAGCATTGTGGTAACTCCCTTCATAAGAAATTGGCTTTGTTAAGATTTTGTTGTTGATTTTTGCGACTGGGGTCTTCCCTATTGCTTTTCCCGTTGAAGTAAAGCACGAACCACAAAAATCAAATTATTACTAAGTCAATACCATTTTTTAACACAGCCAAGAAATTAATAATATATTGTTTATTTATGCAATGAACAGAATATGTTAAATTTTCTAACTATAAATTATATTTGACTAGAGCAATGGACAGAATAGGAGAGGAGAATTACTGCAGTTAAATATAAGTTCTATAATAAAGGCAAAGTTCCTTTTTTAAAACAAAAAAATTTCTTACAATTTATTGAATGAATATCGCATTTTGTGCGTTTGTGTCGAATGAATTATTTAAACATAACAACGGATATATATGCAAATGAAATAGAGATAGTATAAAATGATAGTTATCAGAAATGGTTAAATCTTATTAAATGTTATGAAAAAAAGTAACCCTAAGAAGGAGTGCTCGTGTGGATACTCAAATAGCATGGATTGATGATGTGTATCTATTGACTGTAGTTTCAAAAAACCTTGATTCTTTACGTGAAAGGAAGGATTCACCTTTTATTAAATGGGGGAATAAGTCATTTTCAGTTACAGTTGAAAGTGAAGTGAATGATCAAACAATGTTAATGTCATTTAAAGATGAACTTCCTATGGGAGAAAAATTATTTCTTTGTTGGGGAGAAGGAAAAATTCCTATATATGCACGTGGAATAGTACGTACTTCATGGTTTGATGAAAACTATAGCACTCCTAATAGTTTATTAGGAGCTATCTATGAAAAGGAAGCTACAACTTTTACTGTTTGGGCACCTACTGCAACGGCAGTGAAATTATTTTTGAATAATAATCAATATTCCTTAATTCGACAAAAAAGAGGGGTGTGGCAAAAGAAAGTTTTGGGTGATTGGAATGGTTCAGCATACGATTATGAAGTTGAAGTGAATGGTGTCCGAAATCGTGTGAATGATCCTTATGCAAAAACGTTACTTGGGAATAGCAAACGTGGGGTAGTTATTGATTTAGGGGGAACAAATCCGAAAAACTTTCAAAAACAGAGCAGACCGTCTGTAGAAAAACTTCAAGATTCCATCATCTATGAGCTACATGTTAGGGATGCAACCATATTTGATGGAAGTGGTGTGAAGAACAAAGGAAAATTTCTAGGTTTAGGGGAACGGAATACAACAACAGCTAACGGATATACAACTGTCTTATCATATATAAAAGAATTAGGATACACACACGTCCAATTATTACCAATAAATGATTTTGCTCGTGTTGATGAGTATAACCCAGAACGTGGGTACAATTGGGGGTATGACCCATTATTTTTTCAAGCGCCAGAAGGAAGTTATGCAACTGATGTTGAAAATCCAGTAAGTAGAATTATAGAATTAAAGGAAATGATCATGTCATTACATGAAGAAGAAATCTCAATAATAGTTGATGTTGTATATAACCATGTCTATATTATGGAAGATTCTTCATTTGAGAAAATAGTGCCAGGGTACTACTTTAGATACTATGCTGATGGAACGATCAGTAACGGAACTGGTGTAGGGAATGATATAGCAACGGAACGTACGATGGTTAGAAAATTTATATTAGATACTATCGATTATTGGCTTACTGAATATAAAGTAGATGGGTTTCGTTTTGACTTAATGGGTGCAATAGATGTAGAAACGATGAAACAAATTAAGGACCGGTGTAGGGGTGAAGATATACCAATTATGTTATTAGGAGAAGGGTGGGATCTTCCTACAGCGATCCCATCAGAAACAAAAGCGACTTCCTTTCAATCACATCAATTACAGGGCATTCGTTTCTTTAATGACTTTTTTCGTGATACTTTAAAAGGAAATTTATTT
Source organism: Evansella sp. AB-P1 (assembly GCF_029688925.1). Classification (GTDB taxonomy): domain Bacteria; phylum Bacillota; class Bacilli; order Bacillales; family Salisediminibacteriaceae; genus Evansella. The sequence continues at coordinate 150,031 of NZ_JARUKY010000008.1, read as the reverse complement.
GAGCAACATGATTTAGGCTATGTTAATGGGAAGGGTAGATATATTGAACGATTACCACAGTTAGTTTCAGGTTCTTCAATAGAAGAGTTTGGTCATACACATGTATCGGCTGTAAATCAGACAGTTAATTATGTAGAATGTCATGATAACCACACACTTTGGGATAGATTAGCAATTACAAATGAAGAAGAGTCTATTAGTGATAGAGAGAAAATACATCAACTTGCAACGGGTATTACATTGTTAAGTCAAGGTGTTCCATTTATTCACGGAGGACAAGAATGGTTCCGAAGTAAAAAAGGTGACGAAAACAGCTATATTTCAGGAGACGAAATAAACCAGTTGAATTGGAAGCAACGTGAAGAAAATGATAATAAAATCTCCTTTATACGAACTTTAATTCATATAAGGAAGCACTATGATGTTTTTCGGTTATGTACCAAAGAAGAAATAAAACGAAGGCTTCATATATTAATTACACCAGCGCCTATCTTTGGCTGGACTCTATTTGGAGATCGGGAGGATTTTGCCATTTATGTTAATCCGACAAAACGCAGGTTCGAATTACATCTGCCCTCTCCTGGAAATTGGCATATTGCGGCAACTAACATTGACGAAAGGGTATTGATCGAATCGGAAATAAATGGAGAATATACTTTTATATCTCCCTATGAATTATTAGTTTTGAAAAAAGTTCGGAGGTATTGAAAAAGTGTCATATTTGCTTCCTTTTTAATCTGCCCTGCAAATTGCAATACAGTTATTACTCATTATATCCAACTTCCCTTTCACCACAAGGGTATAAGTGTGACATCTGTTCTTGCTTCAGAGGTTGCTGACATTACGTCTTTTCCTACAGAACGTAGGTTGTACTTAGGTGTAATTGATGTAGTGAGGAGTAAAAAACAACAAAGAATTAACAGATCCTTTTTAAATTATTTTTAATATATTGAATTTCAGGATAGGTAATTCTAAATTTGGAAATATTAAAACATGTGATTTTAATAAAATAAAATCACATGTTTTTCTTATTTTTCAAAGGGGCATTATCAAAGCTGTTGTTTTGAAATATTTCTTAATGTTTATCTATCATAAACAAGTTTACAAATGTTCGTTTTCGTTCGATAATAGAAAGGAGAGGTGTTTATTTAGGTGCATATAGATTTTGAAATATAACTATGGAGGACTAAAATGTTATCTGTAGAAAGGTATGAAATTATTTTAGAACAGCTAGATAAAGAAAAAATTATTAAAGTGTCTGAGCTTAGCCCCTTACTTGGTGTCACAGAGAAAACGATTCGTGTGGACTTAGAAATGTTAGAACGACGAGGACTATTAAAAAGGATACATGGTGGAGCAGTTTTACCAGAGGGAGAAAGTAGAATCTTTCCTATTAATGAAAGACAATCTATGAGAAGTGATCTAAAGACAAATATTGCGAAAGAGGCTCTTAAGTTAATAGAGCCTGGTGAAACCATTTTAATGGATGGGGGAAGTACTACTCAAGCATTAGCGGACTTATTAGGGGATTTCCCTGTTACTGTTATTACAAATGATATTCAAATAGCAACAACATTAATTTATAAGGAAAAAGTGCAATTAATTGTTTTAGGAGGAACTAGAATTGGTACATCCTCTTCTTTAATAGGTGCGGAAGCAACAGAACTTTTAAAAAGAATTCGAGTAAAACGGTTTTTTTGTGGAACGACAGGGGTATCAGTTAATCATGGCTTAACAGTATTAAATAACTTACATGCAGACTGGAAACGTCAAGTCATTCAAAGTGCAGAAAAGGTAACATTATTAGCCGATTCAACGAAGTTTGAAAAGGTCGCATTAATTCAATTTGCATCATTAGAGGAGGTTGATGAAATTATAACAGATGATAAATTAACGGAAGATATAAAAGAAGAATTAGTAAAAAAAGAAGTTTCTGTGACGATTGTAGCTTTCAAATAAAATATATCTTGAAGTTTATTGTCAGTATAAATGTTTAATGCTATAATCTAGATTGGAAACGAACCAAAACGAACATCGAAGAAATTTTAAAAGGAAATAGGGAGGTAGTACATTAATATGAAAGCAGCATTTACATTAGAAGGTAAAGTAGCAGTAGTTACAGGTTCAGGACAAGGATTAGGACAAGGGATGGCTTTAGGGTTAGCTGAAGCTGGAGCAGATATCGTAGGAGTTAATTACGGTCCTACTGCTGAAACTAAAGAGAAGGTAGAAGCTCTTGGTCGCAAATATACTGAACTAGTAGCAGACCTTTCAAAGGAAGAAGAAGTTTACCGTGTAGTAAAAGAAGCTCTACAATCAGTGGATAAAGTAGATATTCTTGTAAATAACGCCGGAATCATTCGTCGTACTGAAGTAGAAAATTTCTCAGATAAAGATTGGCATGATGTAATTGATGTTAACCAACATGCTGTATTTAAATTATGTAGAGAATTCGGTAAACATATGCTAGAAAATGGATCCGGACGTATTATTAATGTAGCGTCTATGCTTTCTTACCAAGGTGGACTAAGAGTACCTTCATATACTGCAAGTAAGCATGCTGTAGCTGGTCTTACTAAATCATTTGCAAATGAGTGGGCAGGTCGTGGAGTTAATGTAAACGCGATTGCACCTGGTTACTTTGCTACAGCTAATACAGCACCATTACGTGCAGATGAAGACCGCAGCGCATCTATTTTATCAAGAATTCCAAAAGGTGACTGGGGAACTCCAGATGACCTTAAAGGTCCAGTTGTATTCTTAGCATCTGATGCATCTAGCTATGTGACTGGTCACATTCTATGTGTTGACGGCGGATGGATGAGTTCTTGATTTTAAAATAAAGGAGTAGATTTTAATGGATATTAGACATACTACGAATCCAGAAGATTTTAAGCATTATACTACTGAGAGATTAAGAAAAGATTTCCTTATCGAAGATTTATTCGTTGCAGGAAAAATCAATTTAACATACACCCACTATGATCGTGTTGTTGTTGGTGGAGCTATTCCAACTTCAGAAGGTTTATTATTAGATGCCGGTGATAATTTAAGAACAGAATACTTCTTAGAAAGAAGAGAAGTTGGATTCGTTAACATTGGTGCTAAAGGTAAAGTTGTCGTTGATGGTGAAGAATATGAGTTAAATAAAAGAGACTGCTTATATGTAGGGTTGGGGAAGAAGGAAGTTACTTTACATAGTGAAGATGCTTCTAACCCAGCGAAATTTTACATTGTGTCTTCTTTAGCTCATAAAGAATACCCAACACGTGTACTTCCAATTGCTGAAGCAACACCTACAAAGCTTGGGTCTGATGCTGAATCTAATAATCGTACGATCTATAAGTACATCCATGGTGACGGTATTCAAAGCTGCCAGTTAATGATGGGGATGACTTTATTAGAACCAAACAACATGTGGAATACGATGCCTGCACATGTGCATGATCGTCGTATGGAAGCATATTTGTACTTTGATATGGATGAGGATTCTAGAGTGTTCCACTTTATGGGGGAACCAAGTGAAACTCGTCACCTTTTAGTAAAAAATGAACAAGCCATTCTATCACCACCATGGTCTATCCATTCAGGTGTAGGGACAAAGAACTATACGTTTATTTGGGCAATGGCAGGAGAAAACTATACATTTACAGACATGGACTTCGTGAAAATGGAAGACCTTAAATAATAATTTTTTTCATAAAGTACCTGGTTTATTCCAATATTAAATCAGGTACTTTATGTCTATTATGTAGAGATAGTCAATATTTTGTTAAAAAAAGTATGGTGTCAGCGTTTACAAATAGTATAATAAGTAAGTAAGCGTTTTATTAGCTTTTAGCTGTTCAAAAAGTATAGAAAATAGCACTTTATTTTTATTTTGGATTGATGATACTATCGAGAATTCGTATTATTTTCTCGAATTGAAGTGCCATGCGTTTTGTTAATCTTAACTCCGAATATTACCTACGTATGTGCTGTTTATACTTCCTTTTTGAACAACCCCATTAGCAAAATTATAAATGAGTAGGAGAGTAAGGAAATTATGACTAAAAATTTAGAATTACTTAAGCAAGAAAAGTTAGTTGCAATCATTAGAGGGATTTCATACGAATCTGGTGAAGCAACAGCTCAGGCATTATTAGATGGTGGAATCAAATTTCTTGAGATCACTTTAAATACTGATGGTGCTTTAAAAATGATTTCTGATTGTAAAGATAAGTTTGGTGACCAATTATCTGTAGGTGCAGGAACTGTACTTAATCTAGATATGGCAAAGGATGCAGTTTCAGCTGGGGCGGAATACATCGTTTCTCCAAATTTAGATGAGAAAGTAGTAGATTATGGAGTTTCTCAAGGTGTAGACGTTTGGCCTGGGACATTAACACCAACTGAAATTGTACGGGCATATAGCCTTGGTGCTTCTGCTGTAAAAGTATTCCCAATTGGTGCGTTAGGTGTTAACTACTTAAAAGATATTAGAGGTCCTTTAAACCACATTCCAATGATGGTTACTGGTGGAATTAACATCGACAATGTTAATGACTTCTTATCAAAAGGTGCTATCGCTGTAGGTTTAGGTGGAAACCTAGTTAATAAGCAGCTTATTGAAGAAGGAAAATATGATGAGATCACTAAATTAGCACAAGCTTTTGCTGATAAAGTGAAAGGAGTTTAATGGTATGAGTTCTTTACCAAAAGTCGATTTTGTAACCATTGGTGAAAGTATGATTTTGTTTCAGCCGATGCCAGAAGGATCCATTGCTTATGCACCGTTATACTCGAAATCTGTAGGTGGAGCTGAATCAAATGTTGCTTTAGGTTTAAGCCGATTAGGTAAAAACACTCGTTGGATTAGTAGATTAGGTAAAGATCCTTTCGGAGATATTATCATGTCTACATTAGCTGGGGAAGGGGTAGATGTATCCCACGTCATTCGAGACGAAGAAGCATCTCCAACTGCAGTTTTCTTTAAAGAAGCGAAAGGCTATGGAGATCCTAACGTGTATTATTACCGTAAACATTCTGCGGCAAGTAAATTTAAACCTGAAGATGTGGATTCGAAGTGGTTTGAAAATGCTCGTCATCTTCATGTTACTGGAATAACTCCAGCCCTTGGTGAAAACACAACGGACATGATTAAAGAAGCCATGAAGAAAGCGAAAGAACAAGGATTAACTGTATCCTTTGATCCAAATCTTCGTCGTAAGCTATGGAGTGAAGAGGAAGCGAGAGAAACTCTTTTATCTCTTATTCCGTTGTGTGATATTTTTATGCCAGGTGATGATGAAGCAAATTTCCTCCTTGGTGAAAAAACGGAAGAAGAATACTGTCAAGCATTCATTGAAATGGGTGCTAAGCTTGTTGTTCTTAAACTAGGAACGAAAGGATCAATGGCTAAATTTGGTGACACCGTTATTTATGGTGATCCTTATAAAGTAGAATCTGTTGTTGATACAGTAGGAGCAGGGGATGCGTTCGCAGCAGGATTTTTATCTGTATTGTTAGATTTGGAAGATCCTTTAAGCTTAAATGCTTTACAATCGGCTGCACCAAAAGCCTTAACCCGTGCCAATACAATGGGTGCCCTTGCAACGCAATTTAAAGGTGATTGGGAAGGTGCTCCTTCATTATCAGAAGTAGAAAATATTATTGCAGGAAAGCAAAGTACAACGAGATAAAGATTTAAAATATCTTTCAAATAATGCAAATTTAATTTTTCTGAAAAAATAACAACGTTTGCATTTTTTAAATTTTAGAAAATGAATAATAAAATTTTTAGGAGGGTTTATTTTGAAAACATTTATTCACGATGATTTTGTATTGAATAGTAAAGCTGCAAAGAAATTGTATCATGATTATGCGGAAAAAATGCCAATTAATGATTTCCATTGTCACTTAAGTCCTCAAGAACTAGCAGAAGACAAAAACTTTGAAAACCTTTTTCAAATTTGGTTAAAAGGTGACCACTATAAGTGGAGAGCAATGAGAGCATTAGGTGTAGATGAAAAGTATATTACTGGAGATGCTAGTGACTATGAAAAGTTCAAAGCTTGGGCTAAATGTGTGCCAGAAACAATTGGAAACCCTTTATACCATTGGACTCACATGGAACTAAAACGTTACTTTGGATTAGACGTATTGTTAAGTGAAGAAACATGTGATGAGGTTTGGGAGCATTGTAATAAAATGTTACAGGCTGGCGAGCTTTCTACTCAAAAGATTGCAGAAAAATTCAATGTGAACTATATTTGTACGACAGATGACCCGACTGACAATCTAGAGTATCATGTTCAAATTAAAGAAAATGATGACTTTAAAACAAAAGTTCTTCCAGCATTCCGTCCGGATAAGTCATTGGAAGTTCAACGTCCAGAATTTGCTGACTATGTTTCTAAATTAGCTGATGCAGCTGACATGGAAATTAAGTCTTATGATCAACTTCAAAAAGCAATCGAAAAAAGAGCACAATTTTTCCACGAAATGGGATGCCGTCTTTCTGATCACGGTATTAAAACATTGCCATTCGTAACGTGTACAGAAGAAGAGGCAGCCGCTATCTTTGAAAAAGGCTTAGCTGGGGAAACAATCACTCCTGAAGAAGAAGAAAAATATAAAACACATACGTTGTTATTCTTAGGAAGATTATATCGTTCATTAGATTGGGTTATGCAATTACACATTGGTGCAATTCGTAACAACAACGTACGTCGCTTCAATGAGTTAGGACCAGATACAGGATTTGATTCTATTCATGATTTTGATTTGGCTGAGTCTTTAAACGGCTTCTTCAATGAGCTAGATAGTACAAATGAACTTCCTAAATCTATCATTTATAACTTAAACCAAGTTCATAACCATGTTATTGCAACTGCTATTGGAAACTTCCAATCAAGTGAAACAAGGGGGAAAATCCAATTTGGTTCTGGTTGGTGGTTTAATGACCAAAAAGAAGGTATGCTATCTCAATTAAAAGACTTAGCTAATCATGGAATTCTAAGCACATTTGTAGGTATGCTTACGGACTCTAGAAGTTTCCTTTCATATCCACGTCACGAATACTTCCGTCGTATTTTATGTGACCTAGTAGGTGAGTGGGTTGAAAAAGGTGAAGCACCAGAAGATTATGAACTATTAGGTAAAATGATTGAGGACATTTGCTACAACAACTCAGAAAACTACTTTAAGTTTTAATTTAAAAGCTATTTCCAATAGCTTTTAAAGCAAATGCTCAATGAATAAATTAACAGCCTTCGATTTCAAGTGAAACGAAGGCTGTTTCTCTAATACACCATTTTTAGTGAAGTCTACCCTGAAAATAGAAGTTGTATTGTAGTTTTATCCCTATACATAATAACAACCCATACAGGTAAAAATTAATAAATGGAAACTTTTATGTAATAACGAAGGGATGATTTTATTAAATGAAGAAGGTTGTTATTATTGGTGGAGCTGGGACAGTTGGAAAAATTCTTGCGAATGACTTATCCTCAGTATATCGCATTGTTATCATTGACCAAACTCCCTTAGAAATTGACGGTGTAGAATTTATTCATGGAGATGCAACAAATTACCACGAATTAATGTCTAAGATTCCAAGAGATACAAACACAATTATAAATTTATTAAAAATTGATACAAATGGACCAATAGAAGAAATCAATCATTTTGATAGTATGACAAATGTATACTTCAAAGCCACATATTATATTTTGATGATAGCTGCTACTTTTGAAATACCTAAAGTTATTTTCGCAAGTAGTAACCATGTTACAGACTATTATGAAAAAAATGGTGATTCGTTATTAGGTCGAGAAATTAATGTTAATGATTATCCAAAAATGAGAAGTGTTTATGGTCTTTTAAAATTAGCATCAGAACAAGCAGGTTTTATTTTTTCTATCAATCATAATATTTCTGTAATAAATATTCGTATTGGCTCAGTTCCTTCAAAAAACGAAAAAATAGCAATCCAACAAGATCCCAGACTAAAAAAGACTATTTTTACAGATGATGACGTAGCTCAATTGTTTCGTAATGCAATAGAAGCAAAAGTGAAGTTTGGAACGTACTATGGCGTTTCGAATAATTGTGGAAAACCATGGGATATGACTAGTGCAGAAGAAGAATTAGGATTTAAGTCATTAATAAACAGTGATGATCTATTGTAAAGGTTATTATTAAAAACCTGTAGGTATAGAAATTTTACTACTAATCATAATATAAACTTAAAATTATAAATACATAAGTGGGGGTATACATGGCAAATGTAAATATTTTTCTTGTAGGCGATTCCACGTTATCTAACTATGATGCCTCGAGGGCGCCGAGAGCTGGCTGGGGCCAAGTATTAGATCAATATTTAACAAAAGATGCTAAAGTTTATAATGAGGCTGCATCTGGCAGAAGTTCGAAGAGTTTTATTAATGAAGGAAGACTAGCTCCAGTAAAAGCCCATATTAAAGAAGGGGACTTTTTGCTCATTCAATTTGGGCATAACGATGAAAAGGATGATCTTGAAAGGCACACTGATCCATATTCAACATATAAAGAGTACTTAAAGGAATATATTCAGGTAGCTGAAAATAGTGGAGCATTACCTATATTAATTACTCCTGTTCAACGTCGAAGTTTTGATGAAAAGGGAGTGTTTCAAGAAACGCACGGTGAATATCCTATAGCAATGAAAGAGCTTGCTGAGGAATGTAATATTCCGTTGATAGATTTAGGAGAAAAAAGTAGGATTCTATATGAAGAGTTAGGAGCAGAGAAGACAAAAAAGCTTTTCTTATGGTTTAAGCCAGGAGAAGAACTAAATTATCCTAATGGGGAAGAAGATAACACTCATTTCTCTGAGTATGGAGCTCATCATATTGTTAAACTAGTTTTACAGGAAATTAAGTCAATGAATCTAAGATTAGCAAAATATATCAATGAATAGCAAAAGAAAACACTTAATGTTTATTATACATATATATTAGGAGGCTTTTTCACATGACAACTTCAGAAAAATTAACACTACCTACGTTTGATGTTTTACTTCCTGAAATACCGGATAAAGAATTTAGTATAACAGATTTTGGTGCTATTGGTGATGGCGTGCATTTAAACACAGAAGCATTTGCAAATGCTATTTCAGCATGTGTAGAGAATGGTGGAGGAAAAGTCGTCGTTCCAGCAGGGATCTGGTTGACTGGTCCAATTTCTTTAAAGAGCAAATTAAACCTTCATGTTGAATCTGGTGCGGTTGTTTTATTTAGCGATAATTTTGATCACTACCCTCTTATCCATTCTACTTTTGAAGGAGAAGAAGTGATCCGATGTCAATCACCAATTGACGGAGAAGGACTTGAAGATGTAGCGATTACAGGGAAAGGTACCTTTGATGGATCCGGTGAAGCGTGGCGCCCAGTAAAACGCTGGAAAATGACTGATATACAATGGGAAAAACTTATTAAATCAGGAGGATTTATCGCTAAAGAAAGAGAAGAGATATGGTGGCCAACTGAGCAGGCAGCAAATGGTGCAAAGATATTAAAAGAGTTACGTGCAAAAGGATCTAAAAACATAGATGATTATCAACAAATTAGAGACTTCTTACGTCCTAATATGGTGAGTATTAGAAGATCAAGACGAGTATTATTAGAAGGGCCAACTTTTCAAAATTCACCAGCTTGGAATGTGCATCCATTTGTATGTCAACATGTGACAATGAGAAATGTAACTGTCAGAAATCCATGGTTTTCACAAAATGGGGATGGTTTAGATCTAGAAGCATGTCGTTATGCAATCGTTGAAAATTGTATTTTTGATGTAGGTGATGATGCTATCTGCATTAAATCGGGTAAAAATGAAGAAGGACGAAAGTTAGGTACCCCAAGTGAAGATATCACTATTCGTGATTGCCAAGTTTATAGTGGACACGGTGGTTTCGTTGTAGGAAGTGAAATGTCTGGTGGCGTTAGAAATGTTAGTATAACAGACTGTACTTTCTTTGGCACAGATACTGGTTTGCGATTTAAAAGTACTCGCGGACGTGGGGGAGTAGTAGAAAATATTGTAATTAATAATATTTGTATGAATAACATCAAAAAGGAAGCTATTGTTTTTCATATGTTTTACGAAATATCTGATGAAGATGTAGTGAAAGGGGTAGTACCAGTAACAGAAGAAACTCCAATTTTTAGACATGTGGATATACGTAATATCGTAAGTACTGGTTCAGAAACGGCAATCCTAATGAAGGGCTTGCCAGAAATGCCTCTAGAAGGAATTACTTTTGAAAACCTATCGCTTGTATCAAAAAGTGGTATTACAGGCTCTCAATGCAAAGACGTAAATTTTTCAAATGTAGCCATCACAGTAGAAAATGGACCTTTATTTTCTTTAGAAAATTGTGTTAATACTTCTATAAATCAATTCACTACTACGAAAGATTCGAATATCTATTTACAAGTATCAGGTGAAAAAACAGAAAATATGTCTTGTCACTCTAATCTTGTAGATGAAAAAGATAAATTTGTTGTTAAAGAAGGAGTTAATCCATCGGAAGTAAAATTATCAATATAAAAGAAGGTTAGAGTTTTAGCAATGTAATGTCTTACTAGTTGCCCACGTCATGTGGGCAACGACAAATGTTAGTTATTTTAAAAATTTTTAATGAATGAAAGGAGGGGAAATTTTGTCTAAGCATAGACTTATCTTAATTGGTCACGGTAATATAAGTAAGGCTTATTTAAATGCTTTCTCAAATGTTGATGATGCAGAAATAGTAGGTGTTGTTGGTCGCAACTTGGAAAGAGTGAAGGCTTTTGCAGAAACACATAATATTTCTAACTTTGGGATTGATGTAAAGGAAGTATCTCATCAAGGAAGAGCTACTGCTGCAATTATTTGTACACCAAATGCGTTACATTATGATGCAGTAATGACTGCTTCTCAATTAGGACTACATTGTCTGTGTGAAAAACCGTTAGATATTTCACCAAAAAAACAAGAGGAAATGATTAGTAGCTGTGAAAAACATGGTGTTAAGCTAGCAGTTTCTTATATGCGTAGATTCATACAGCATCTCCGATTTATAAAAGAGGTAGTTGACTCTGGAAAGCTTGGTAGAATAATGGTCTTTGATGTGACAATTAAGCACTTTCGACCAAAGGAATATTACGATTCATGGCATGGAACGAAAGCTCTTGATGGTGGCGGACCATTTATCCAACAAGGAAGTCATATTATTGATTTAGCATTATGGTTATGTGGAGGATATAAAGAGGTACTTCAAGGAAAACGCTTTCAAGTGTATCATGACATTGAGACTGAGGATCATGGCTATGCCCTTGTGAAATACAATAATGGGGCAATTGGCATGATTGAAGCATCAACTGCAAGCTATGGGCTAAAAAATGAAGGAATTGAAATCTCAGGAACGAAAGGTTCAATAACAGCAAATTATGATGAAATTATTAATTTCGATGTTCCTGGTGTTCCATTACCTGATTTTAGTAGTAGTGATTCTAGTAATGAAGCACTCTTTAAAGAACTTGCAATGGATTTTATTAAAGCCATTGAAACGAACAATCCTCCATTTATTGATGGTGAATCTGCAAAAAAAGCAACTGAATTAATTATTGATATTTATGAAAAATGCGGCGAACCAATAAAGACTTTTAGTTAAAAGATAGGATCAGCACGAGACGAAAATCCCCCTAAAAGCTTACTGTGTAAATTTTAGGAAGTTGAGGTCGTGCACGCGGATAGCGTCCGCATGTAACGTAAGAATCACCCTTGAAAATAAAATTTTCATCCACCCGGGTGCAAATTTCTCTTGCAGGGGCGGTCTACCATAAAAATAAGTATTGGTCTTTCTTGAAAAATTGAAAACAGAGGAGATGTAATAATGTCAGTAGGAATTTTAGCACATTTATTCGGAAAACTACCTTATAAACAACTTGCATATGAGATTGGATCAGAAGGTTTTAAGCATGTTCAGTTAGCAATGTGGAAGGCAATTGAAGATTATGACTTCAATAAAGGGGGGTTGTTAAATCCAGGGCTAGCAAAAGACATTAAGGAAGAATTTGCTAAGAATGGTGTATCTATTTCCGTTCTCGCTTGTTACTTGCATTTTTATGATCGAGATGAGCAGAAAAGACGGGAAAATATTGAACGCTTTAAAGAATTAATTCGCTATGCCCCTCACTTAGGTGCACCTATTGTTGCAATGGAGGTTGGAAAACCAAAAGGAGAAGTGGATGACAGTGATTGGGTAACACTAAGGGAATCAATAGAAGAACTTGTAGAGGAAGCGGAAAAGTGGGGAGTAATTGTCGGTATTGAACCAGCGAATGACCACCTAATCGAATCAGCAGCACAATTAAAACAAATGATGGAGGAGGTACCGTCGTCTAATATTGGAGTTGTTATAGACCCTGGAAACTTGTTAAAAACGCATAATTTTAAAGAACAAGATCAAGTGATTGAAGAAGCATTTGAATTACTGGGGGACCGTATTGTTGCCGCACATGCGAAGGATCGTATTATTCTTGATGATAATGAATTGCACACTGTTCGAGCTGGTCAAGGGGAAATGAACTACGAATTATATATGAAACTATTGAATCAATATAAGCCTCAAGTAAACATCATCATGGAGCATGCGAAAACAACGGAAGAAAGGCGAGAAACAAAATTCTTTATTGAAAATATTCGTGGACAAGTTTCAAAATAACCTTGATTATATGAATCTTATATCATACCATTAAAGTAAAAGATTTGCTCATTGACTTTTTAGGGAATTCTATTTATAATGAAAATAACAACGTTGTTATTTTTACAACGAAAATTTAAGGAGGATATTATGGCATCTACCCATATAGTTGTAAACAAAACCGATAACGTAGTCGTGTCGTTAAAAGAATATAAAACTGGTGACATCCTAGAAGTTGGGGATAAGAAAATTAAAATTACTGAGGATATTCCATCAGGTCATAAGATTGCGTTAGAAACAATTGATCAAAATGAGAACGTAATCAAATTTGGTTATCCAATTGGTAGTGCAAAAGAACGTATCGAAGCAGGTAGCTGGGTTCATACTCACAATGTAAAAACGAACTTATCAGGTACGTTAGAATATTCATATAATCCTAAGCCTTCAAAAGTAAAGAAGGGTGCTAGTGAAAGAACATTTAATGGATATGTACGTAAAAATGGTGAAGTCGGAATTCGTAATGAAATCTGGGTAATTAACACTGTTGGCTGTATCAATAAAACAGCAGAAGCAGTTGCTAAGATGGCAAACGACCAATATAAGGACGAAAATCTTGACGGAGTATATCACTATCCTCATTTATTTGGCTGTTCTCAATTAGGAGATGACCTTCACAATACGCAAAAAATCCTTAGTAATTTAGTTCACCACCCTAATGCTGCTTCTATTCTAGTAATGGGATTAGGCTGTGAAAATAATTACATTGATGTATTTAAAGAAGTACTTGGTGACTATGATGAAAACCGTGTAAAATTCTTAGAAGTACAAATTGCTGACGATGAAATTGAAGAAGCAATGGACTTAATGGAAGATTTAGTATCGTATGCGAAGTCATTCGAACGTGAACCAGTTCCTGTTTCTAAACTGAAAGTTGGATTGAAGTGTGGAGGATCTGACGGATTCTCAGGTATTACTGGTAACCCTCTACTTGGTTCTTTCTCAGATAAGTTAATTAGCCATGGAGGATCTACAGTATTAACTGAAACACCAGAATTATTCGGTGCAGAAGAAATGCTAATGGAAAGAGCAAAAGATGAAGCGACATTTACTAAGATTGTTGATCTTGTAAATGACTTTAAAGAGTATTTCATTAAACATGATCAAAATGTTTATGAAAACCCATCTCCTGGTAATAAAAAAGGTGGTATTACTACTCTTGAAGAAAAATCACTTGGTAATGTTCAAAAGGGTGGCTTTGCTGAAGTTGTTGATGTACTTCCATATGGTGATCGCATGAAGGAAGATGGATTAACTTTACTTCAGGGACCAGGAAATGACTTAGTTTCTGTTACAGCGTTAGCAGCTTCTGGTGCTCACATTGTGTTATTTACTACAGGTCGTGGAACACCATTTGGTGGACCAGTTCCAACTGTAAAAATTTCAACGAACACTGAGCTTTATAACAAGAAGAAAAACTGGATTGACTTCGATGCAGGTCAATTAGTACACGGTAAGGATAAAGATGAACTTACAGATGAGTTTTTCGAATATATTATTCAGTTAGCTTCTGGTGATTTAAAAGCTAACAATGAAAAATATGGTTTTAAAGAAATTTCAATTTTCAAAGATGGCGTAATTCTATAATTACAGTTTCTATTCACATAAATTCATGTGAAGAAAATGTATAACAACCCTGTTGGTGTTCGGTATACTGTACGATTAGTATACCGATCATACAATAGTGGTATTATAAAAACAGTCCGTACATATATAGGGCTAAAATACATAAAAGCTCTATATCTATAAGACATACTTAGTATCATAGCAACGCAAGTAAATTTAAAAGAAGAGGTGCATAGGATGAAAGAATTGAACAAAACAATTACAAAGGCAGACATGTCATCAGCGGTAGAATTTAACATCCAAGACAATTTACCAGAGAAAGTACTTCAAATTGGTGAAGGTAACTTCTTACGTGGATTTATCGACTGGCTAATCCACCAAATGAACAAGCAAGGTGTATTTAATGGAAAAGCGGTAGTTGTACAACCTATTAACCAAGGGCCAGTTATTCAAATGCTTAACGACCAAGATGGTCTATACACTGTTGTGTTAAGAGGAGTACAAAACGGAGAAGTTGTCGAAAAAAGTGAAGTGATTTCTTCTATCTCTCGTGGATTAAATCCTTACACACAATGGGAAGATGTTCAAGCTGTTGCAGCATCTAAAGATTTAGAAATTGTAATTTCTAATACTACTGAAGCAGGGATTACTTATGTAAAAGAAGAATTTGAAGAAGGTAAAACGCCAGAATCTTACCCAGCTAAACTTACATCTCTTTTATACCACCGTTACAAAGCATTTAATGGTAGCCCGGAATCAGGGTTAATTATTATTCCTTGTGAATTGATTGAAGAAAACGCGACAAAATTAAAAGAGTTAGTATTCCGTTTAGCTGAAGAGTGGAAGTTACCTGCTGAATTCACACAATGGTTAAGCGATAATAACCGTTTCTGTAACACGTTAGTAGATCGAATTGTTACTGGTTATCCACGTGATGCTGTTGAAGAATTCCGTGAGCTTTTAGGATATAAAGATAACCTTATCACTGTAGGTGAGCCATACCACATGTTCGCTGTTGATGGTGACGAAGTAGTACAAGAAAAAATTCCTTTCCATAAAGCTGGTTTAAACATTAAATGGGGAGACATTACACCTCACCGTGAGTTAAAAGTACGCCTTTTAAATGCACCACACACAATGATGTTCTCGGCTTCTTATTTATATGGTGTTGACACTGTATTAGAGGTAATGGAAAACGAAACGCTACGTAAATTCGTAGACCAAGGCTTTGAAGAGTTAGTGCCAACTGTACGTTCTGATGAAGGTGAAAAGAAGCAATTTGTCGATTCAGTTGTAGAACGCTTCTTAAATCCATACAACAAGCATTTCTTATTGGATATTGGATTGAATGCAGTGTATAAGTACAAGTCTCGTATTCTTCCTTCATTACAAAGATTTGCAGAGCAAGAAGGAACATTACCAAAAACTATCGTCTTCTCATTAGCTTCATTGTTCGCATTCTATCGCCCTATTCGTCAAGAAGGGGATGCATTAGTAGGTAGTCGTAATGGTGAAGAGTATACTATGCGTGAAAACGATGAAGTTATTCAAGCGGTACTTGCTGGATGGGGGAAAGTTGATAATGGTGAAGCAACTGTGAAGGAACTAGTTACTTCATTATTAGGAAACAAAGACATCTGGAGTGAAGATCTAAATGACATTAACGGCTTAACGGATGCTGTAAGTGATTATTTACAACAAATTGTTGATAATGGTATGAAAGCAAGCGTTGAGAGCTTAGTTAACAATAAGTAAGCATATAAAAGTCTTATCGTTCAAAGGAGATCCTTGTATTTATGACAAGGATCTCCTCTTGAATGAACAAAACTAATTAATTTCCTTTTTAACTCTAATATATTTTTTATTCATTTCTTTCTTTACAACTGGCCGGTTAAAAGCTATCGTTGCTGACCACATAATATATAGCCCCGTTAAACTAAAACTAAAGAACGGGATTATACTTGGGAAAATGAATAATATATATTGAATACCTAAGATTCCTAAAACCATTGTTATACTAATGTGAAGGTTAATGACACCAATCATAATTGCAGTTTTAATGTAGTCAATAAGCTTTAGATCATAATATACATAGACCGGTACGATATATATGAGGAATATAGTAAAAAGAATGGCAGCTAAAGTAAATACAACAAAAAGTATGATATATAATGGTCCATCAACAGTACCTAAAAATTGTAAATCAACATAGATAATTAAACCTATTATAATAGTGATTAGACTAAGTATATTTCCTTTTAGGAATTGATTTTTGTAAACGGTTAAAAAAGTCTTAAATATAGGTATTTCAGTGTTCTTATTTAGCCATTGGTTAATGATACTAAACATTGCAATGGAAGCAGGCATGATACCTAGAATTATTAAACCTGCTAATGTAAATAAGATCCAAAGGAAATTTACATAGGCTAACCTCATAATCCATTCAGTAATTTGGTAAAACCGTTTAGAAAATCCACTCATTTCCATAGAATCCCTCGTTTCATTACGTGAAAAATAATTAGGTGCTTATAATACTATTTTAATAAAGTACTTACTACTATATCATATCATTAGCAGTAGTATTAGGAAAATGATGGTTGTGTATGTTAACTTTCATAATTAATTAGACGTAATTTTATTACAGTGCATCTTTCATAGTCAGCTAGAATATTTTTGAAATAACTTAGAATTTCAATTATACGAGAATCTTTCATACATCAATATTTAATTTATCTCCGTCTTTTATTACGAAAACTCCTTATGAGAGAAGTGTTGTATATAAATGAAATTATTAAAATTATCTAAAGAAAAAATGCTGTCAAACCAAGCTGTAATTACCCTTGTAAATCATACAATCTTTCAATTTGGAAATTCATTATCGATTATCTTTATTAATTTGTATTTATGGCGTCTAACCAATAGTTTATTAATTAATGGTCTTTTTAACTTAATTGCAATTTTTTCCCAAGCAATTATTACATATTCTGTAGGGAAAGTAGCAAAGGAAAAAGGTCGTTTAACCATTTATCGTTATGGAATATTTCTAACTGCACTATTTTATTTGTGTATTATTCTAGTACAGGAAGATATGGTTAAGTACTTTTATTTATTCGCCTTGATGAGAGGAGCTGCTCAATCTGCATATTGGCTTGGTTATTTTACACTAGCATATGAAGTATCCAATAATGAAAATCGTCACCGATATTTAGGGTGGAATCAAATTACAACACAGAGTGCTAATTTAATAGGTCCAGCTGCATCTGGTGCCATTATAAGCATGTATGCTGGTTTAAGTGGATACGTTTTCGTGTTTACAATTGCATTTATTATGTTTTTAATAGCAACAATAGGTAGTCTTAAAATAAAGAAAGAAACGTCTCACCATAAGCAATATTATATGAAGTATTTACCTTTAATAATAAAAAAGAAACCGAATTTCCTAAAAGTACTTATAGGCTGGTTTGTTATTGGTTTTCCACAAGGAATTATATCGTATGTGCCACCAATATTACTTTACACAATATTTTTAGAGGAAAGCACTGTTGGATATTTGAATGTGGCCTTTTTAAGCATTTCTATTATTTCTAGCTATATTATTTCGCGAGTTGCAAATATACAATCAACAAGGAAATACCTTCTTTATTCTGCCATTGGTTTAATGGTGTCGGCATCGTTTTTATTTTGGGAGATTTCGGTTTGGACAGTTGTTTTATTTATGTCCATTAGCCATATGTTTAAGCCATTGCAAGGAAACGCATATGCGGCATTTTATTTTAAATGGGTAGGCATGATTCCATTAAAAGAAAATTTTCGAATGGAGTCAGTTGTTTTAAGGGAAACAATTACGAATCTTGGTAGAGGTTCAGGCATTATAGTATTTATGATTTTTTCTACAGAAATAAATCCTACAACCATTCCATGGGTTTTAATAGCTGTGATGAGTATTCAATTTTTAATCCCTTGGTTAGCAAAAGATAAGTAAATAGAAGTCATATTACTTTGAGTATTTCAGTGTAGACCACCCATGCAAGCAAAACTTAGACCATGCTGGATGAAAAAAATTATCTCAATTGGAATGAGTGGGATGTAACGAATGAATACTATATTTAGATTGGTATTTTCTATTTTTAGGGTAGACCACCCATATAAGTTTAAAATTTCACCATGTGATGAAATGCTTATATAATGAAATTTTGAAAAGGAGGAGATAGAGGCAAAGGATTATTCTTCACATTCATATTCTTAATTGCGAAGATAAATAAATTAAATCTAATAACTAAGAAGCTTGTTTTAGAAAGTTTCATAAAGGTAAATAGTAACAAAGTAAAAGATAAAATTTGGAGGTTGTTGAATGATGGTATTTTATAACGTAACAGAATATGGTGCAAAAGGGGACAAGGTAACAGATAACACAGAAGCCTTCGCGAAGGCAATAGCCGCTTGTTCCGAAAACGGTGGAGGAACGGTATTTGTACCTGCTGGAACATACTTAACAGGTTCAATTGAATTAAAGAGTGATATTACATTTCATTTAGATGCAGGTTCATTAATTTTATTTAAAGATGATTTTGATGCTTACCCAGTTGCTTTAACGAGGTGGTCAGGATATGAATGTTATGGATATCAACCACTTATCTATGGTAAAGGTTTAAAAAATGTAACAATTAAAGGTGAAGGAACTTTCGATGGACAAGGAAGAGCTTGGTGGAATATTGCTAATTCCTTGAAAAAAGGTGAAACATACTCTTCTGAACGGACTGAAGAAATTAGAAAACGAAATGAAGAGTACATGGAGCCTATCACAACAAATATTCTTGAATGGGATACGCAATTTTTACGTCCAGCCTTACTGCAATTGTTAGATTGCGAACACGTAACAGTTGAAGGAGTTACCCTTCAAAACTCACCATTCTGGAATACACACTTAGTATATTGTAACCACGTTAGCGTGCGAGGAGTAACAATTAATAATCCATGGGATACACCAAATGGAGATGGTTTTGATATAGATTCTTGCTCCAACGTTCGTGTAACGGATTGTCACTTTGATGTGGGTGATGATTGCCTTTGTTTAAAATCAGGTATCAACGAAGATGGTAGAAAAATTGGAAAACCAACAGAAAATGTTACAGTTACAAATTGTACAATGGCTGCAGGACATGGTGGTATTGTATTTGGTAGTGAAAATTCAGGTGGTATCCGTAATGTAACTGTATCTAACTGTGTGTTTATAGGTACAGATCGTGGAATTCGTTTTAAAACAAACCGTGCTCGAGGTTCCTATATTAAAAATATTATTATAAATAACATTTATATGGAAGATGTATTTTGTCCATTAGCAATGAATTCATTCTATCGTTACGGTGTTGATGTGAATGATCCATTAATGACTGTTCAAGAGCCAATTGAAATAACGGAAAAAACACCGGTTGTGGAGCAAGTTCAAATTAGTAATATAACAGCTAAAAATTGTCGTGCTGCAGCAGGCTTTATTTATGGGTTACCAGAAATGCCAATAAGAGATATTACCTTGAGTAATGTTGTTTTTGAAATGACCACTGACCCGAATGAAGAGGGTGGAGAGCCTGACATGGTTAAAGAAGTTATTATTCGTGCCGGTGACGGCATTTTCTGTAAATATGTAGAAGGTATTGAATTTGATCGTGTTCGAGTAGAAACGAGACAAGGTCCTGCTTTATACATGGAAGAAGTGTCTAATGCTGATATAACAAACCTTTCCATGAAAAAGGTACATGAAAATACGCCTGTTGTTAAATTAAATAATGTAGAAAATGTATATATTGAAGGTAGACAAGCCACTGTTTCCTCCGATACGTACTTAGAAGTAGATGAAGCAAGTCGTTCTAAAGTTTTACCACAACGTTAAACCTTAAAATAAAGGAATTTTGATTCGGATCCCATTAGTATCCTGGGGTGAAAGCAAATGGAAAGGAGAAATTAAATGGAGACATTTAAGAATCCAATTTTACCAGGCTTTTACCCCGATCCTTCAATTTGTAGGGTTGGGGATGATTATTATTTAGTTACGTCTACATTTGAGTATTTTCCAGGTGTACCAATTTTTCATAGTAAGGATTTAGTCCACTGGAATCAACTAGGTCACGTATTAGATCGATCTTCCCAGCTTAACTTAGACGAAACACCATGTTCGTGTGGCATCTATGCTCCGACTCTTCGTTATCATGAAGGAATCTTTTATATGATTACAACCTTTGTCGTTACGAGAACCGGAGAAAGAAAAAACTTTTACGTGACAGCAACAGACCCTGAAGGACCATGGTCAGACCCCTATTGGTTACAAAGTGCACCTGGAATTGATCCTTCATTGTTTTTTGATGATGATGGGAAATGTTATTATACGGGGAATCGTGTACCTGCTGGTGGTGAACAATATCCTAAGCAAAGGGAGATTTGGTTACAAGAATTAGACTTAGATAAGCAAGAATTAGTTGGTGAAAAAATTGTCCTGTGGGATGGTGCAGTAAAACAAGCAATAGCACCGGAAGGACCACACATCTATAAAGTGGAAGGTAAGTACTACTTACTGATTGCTGAGGGTGGGACAAGCTTTACTCATTCTGTTACTATTTCTCGTAGTAAGTCCATAAAGGGACCCTATGAACCATCCATGACAAATCCTATTTTGACTCATCGCCATTTGGGGAAAGGATATCCCATCTCTAATGTAGGCCATGGGGACATTGTACAAACACAATATGGTGAATGGTGGATGGTATGTCTTGGTTCTAGACCTTATGGTGGTGACTTTAGAAACTTAGGTAGAGAGACTTTTCTAGTTCCTTTTACATGGGAGGACGGTTGGCCAGTCATAAATCCTGGTAAGGGAATGATTGAACTGGAAATGCCTAAGCCAAAACTAAAGGAAAGAAAGTGGTCTTTATCTCCAGCATGTGATCACTTTGATAAGGAAAAATTATCTCACATATGGAATTTTGTTAGGACTCCCCGCGGAGATTATTGGTCTCTAAAAGAACGTCCTGGTTTTTTACGGTTAAAGCTTAAACCAGAAACGATCATGGAACCTTCAAATGCAAGCTTTATTGGAAGAAGACAACAGCATAAGAACTTTGTAGTAAGAACGTTAATGGAGTTTACACCGTTGGAAGAATGGGAATCTGCAGGAGTCATTTTGTTACAAAGTAGTCAATATCAACTTCGATTGGAATGCCGACTACAGAATAACAATAAAGTGGTCCAGTTAATAAGAAGGTCAGATGGAAGAGAAGAAACGTTACAAGAGCATCCACTTAACGTTTCAAAGATTTTTATCAAAATAGAGGCGGTAGGACAGCAATATAGCTTTTATTACGGTGAAAAATCTGAAGAGTGGAACACTTTCATAGAAAACGTGGATGGGTCTATATTAAGTACTGATATTGCTGGAGGCTTTGTAGGTACGTATATTGGTATGTATGCTAGTAGCAATGGGCAAACAAGCGATCATTATGTAGATTTTGATTGGTTTGAATATGTAGGTGACCCATATGAACAATAATCATTGGACGCCGGATAATTATTTGAAGCAATTGTATAGTGAAACGGTAACTAAACACCATCAGCAATATGATGGAAGGAGACAGTTGCTTAAATCGCAATTTATAAAAGCCATCGGTTTACCTCAGCAAATAGGAGGAGAACCTGTTTCATTTAAGCTATTAGAAGAAAAGGAATTAGACGAATATATTCGACAACGGGTAGAGGTTAAAATAACAGATTACATCAGAATACCGGTGTATGTTTTATACCCTAAGGAACCGAATGAAAAAGAAACTAAAGGGTCTGCTGTCCTTGCCTTACATGGACACGGGTATGGAAGTAAGGAAATTGTTGGTTTACATGCAGATGGTAGTGAAAATCTTGATGAACCAGGAATTCATAAAAACTTTGCGATTGATTTAGTTAGGAAAGGTTTCATTGTTGTGTGTCCAGAATTAGTAGGTTTCGGTGAAAGGAAGCTAAAGAAAGATAGTGAGGAATCCTCACATACGGATAATTCCTGTTACACCTTAGCTAGTCAATTATTATTATTCGGACAAACATTAGCTGGTTTAAGAGTCTTTGAATGTATGAGAGTCATAGATTTTATGATGACTTTAAAAGGGGTAAATCATCAAAGAGTAGGCTGTATGGGTTTCTCTGGTGGTGGATTAGTAGCAGTGTATACAAGTATTATTGATGAACGAATCAATGCTACGATTATCAGTGGGTATACGAATACTTTTCAAGGAAGTATTATGGCGAGGAAACACTGTCTCGATAATTATATCCCTAGTATTTTAAACCTTGCTGAGATGCCTGAGCTTATAGGATTAATAGCTCCAAGACCTTTATTTGTTGAAGCCGGAGTAAAGGACGAACTCTTTCCTAACAATCATGTAAAAACAGCAATAGATAAATTGGAACGCACGTATAAAGAAATGGGTTCGTTACATGCATTTGATCATGAAGTCTTTGATGGTGGTCATGAAGTGAGTGGTAAGAAGTCATATGATTGGCTAAAAAGAGTTCTTTGAATGTCTTATTATTCAATAATGTAATTTATACCTGTAAAATGTGTACGAAAGTTAACAATTAATATTTTTTATAGTAAAAGTTTAATAAGTTAATTGAAAGGAGAATGTAATGAGTGATAATATGAAAAGGATGGTCAACGTTGGAGACTATGAGAAGTCTGTCTGGAATGCAGATTTAGGTGATGGAACATACCAAAATCCAATTATCTATGCAGATTACTCAGACCCAGATATAATAAGAGTTGGTGATGATTTCTTTATGGTGGCATCGAGCTTTAATATGTCACCGTGTTTACCGATTTTACATTCTAAAGATTTAGTGAATTGGAAGATTGTGAATCATGTTTGTGATACATTCCCGTTAGATTCGTATGATAAGCCTCGTCATGGAGACGGTGTTTGGGCTCCAAGTATTCGTTATCATGATGGGAAGTATTGGGTGTTTTTTGGAGCACCTGATGAAGGAATATTTATGAGTACGACAGAAGATCCATTTGGAAAATGGTCTCCACTTCATTTAGTAAAAGAAGCAAAAGGTTGGATTGATCCATGTCCTTTTTGGGATGAAGATGGACAAGCCTATCTTGTCCATGCATTTGCTAGAAGTAGAAGCGGAATAAAGCATATTCTACAAATTTGCAAGATGAAGCCTGATGGAACTGCTCTTTTGGATGAAGGTACATACGTCTATGATGGGACAGAGAATCATCCTACAATGGAAGGCCCTAAAATGTATAAACGTAATGGTTATTATTATATTTTTGCACCTGCAGGTGGTGTTCCAACAGGCTGGCAAACAATCTTACGTTCAAAATCCATTTATGGACCTTATGAGGATAAAATTGTACTCCATCAAGGTAATACAGAGGTCAATGGACCACATCAGGGTGGATACGTTGAATTAGATTCAGGGGAATCTTGGTTTATTCATTTTCAAGATAAGGGTGCTTACGGTAGAATTACTCATCTTCAACCTATGAGTTGGGATAATGATTGGCCAGTTATGGGGCATAATGTAAATAAAGAAGGTATTGGAGAGCCAGTACTTCGCTGGGAAAAACCAAATGTACCAGTACAGCAAGAAATAATGAATCCACAAACATCAGATGATTTCCATACAGAATCTTTAGGTCTTCAATGGCAATGGCGTGCCAATCAGAAGCCATTCTGGTATACCTTACTTAACAATAACTTAAGATTACATTCCATCAGTCGCCCTAAAGATGTTGAGACATTGTACGATCTTCCTAATATATTAACACAGAAATTTCCTGCTCCTGCTTTTACGACAACAACTAAAATGCATTTTAATCCACAAAGTGATGAAGACTATACTGGGATCATTGTTTTCGGATTAAAATATTCAGGCTTAATGTTGAAAAAGTCAGATATGGGCTTAGATGTTATCCATTTTTTCGGAGATACGGAATCAGGAAGTACGCAGGAAGTTGAAAGCGTAGTAGGGCATATCGATGCTCAAACTTTTTATTTAAGGGTAGATGTACAAGAGAATGCTCATTGTCAGTTTAGCTTCAGTGAGGATGGTAATGATTTTCATGCTATAGATAAGCTTTTCACTGCTAAAGAAGGACAATGGGTTGGGGCACAAATAGGTATTTTTTGTATGAATAAAGGAAAGCAAGAAAGCTCTGGATTTGTAGATGTTGAATATTTTAATATACATCAATGTAAATAACTGGAATTACAAGGAGGAAATACAATGGGAGAACAACTATTATTTAAAGGAAAAGAGCCTATGCAATGGGCAGAGGAAGCTTGTAGAAGTTTAATGGATCAATATGAGCCAGTGAAGTTACCACCAAAAGACCGTTGGCATTATCATCAAGGGGTATTCCTTTGTGGGATGCGTGATGTTTGGGAAGTAACTGAGAACAATGAGTATTATGAGTATTTTAAAGAGTATGTTGATAAATTAGTTGATGAAGAAGGGAACTTCTATTTCCGTCGTAGTGAATTAGATGCAATTCAACCAGGATTATTATTATTCCCTCTATATGAAAAAACTGGTGATAAGCGTTATAAAGTTGCAGCGGATAAACTAAGAAACCTATTAAAAACATTAAATATGACAAAAGCAGGAGGATTTTGGCATAAAGATAAATATCCATATCAAATGTGGTTAGACGGATTATATATGGCAGGACCTTATACTATCGAATACGGTCAAACTTTTGATGAGCCTGAGCTTGTTGATCTCGTATTACATCAAGAAGGGCTTATGAGAAAACATACGAAGGATGAAAAGACTGGACTATATTTCCATGGGTATGATGAAAGTGGAGAAACTCCTTGGTCAGTACCAGGTACTAACACAGCTCCAGAAATTTGGGGACGTTCATTAGGCTGGTATGGTATGGCTTTAGTGAACATCATTGAAAGACTACCTGAGTCCCATCCAAAAAGACAAGAATTAATCGAAACCCTTCAAGAACTAGTAGCTAATATTGTTAAGTTCCAAGATGAAGAATCTGGACTATGGTATCAAATTGTTGATAAAGGACATCTTGAAGATAACTGGCTAGAGAGCTCAGGGTCTGCTTTATTTGTCTTTGCGATTGCCAAAGCTGTAAACAAGGGTTATGTCGATGCAAAATACATGGAAGCAGCGAAAAAAGGATATGACGGTATCGTAAATAATTACATTGAAGTAACGCCTACTGGTGGAATTGCCCTTACAGGTATTTGTATTGGAACTTCAATCGGTGTTTACGAATATTATGTTGATCGTGACACTATTGCAAATGACTTGCACGGTGTTGGTGCATTCGTCTTAGCAAGTGTTCAATTATACAAGTATTTTGCTTCTAAATAATTCTAAAATAAAAAGTGTCTCAAAGGCTTCAATTGCCTCTGAGACACTTTTTTTACTTTATTCCTATACAGGATTCATTTATATTTAATTCTGGGGTTAGTATGATTGAATTTGTAATATCTTTCTTCTCAATAATATCCAATAAGGCTTTGGTAATGGTATTAGTAATAATTTCATTAGGAACACCTACAATAGAAATAGGCTGATCGAATGTATTGATTTGAGGAATATTATCGTAACTAATAATAGAAATATCGTTAGGAATAGATAAATTCATTTCATTAATAGCTCGAATACTTCCTTTTGTTAAATCATAACTACCGCATATAATAGCTGTTGGTCTATTTGGCTTCTCTAATCTTGTTTTTAGGGCTAAATAACCATCATAAAGCTCAAGACCGAAAGTGTGAATAAGGGCATCATCTGGTATTTCATTAAAGCATTCTAACATACCTTGTTTAAAACCAATAACCTTTTCTTCTTGTAGTTGGTCCTGTTGTGAAACATCACCAATAAAAGCAATATTTTTATGACCAATACTATAAAGGTATCGGACTGCTAGTAATATTGCATCTCTCCGGTTTACATCCACAGTTGGGTGTATAGGTTCTTTCGCTATGCCATAAGATAGTATGGGAACGTTAGATGAATGATCATCTAAATAGCTTTTGTCGCTAAATACTAAAATGGCATCTACTTGCAGTCGATTAAATGTATTAATTGCAGACTCCACTCTATTTATTGAAAGTAATGTTGTATATGAATGGCATTCAAGCTCTTCGTTTATTTTTGTAATTAAAGCTGCATGAGCAGCCCTTTCAACGGTTGGCCAGACAACACCTATTGTATTTGATTTTTTAGAAACCAGGCTCCTAGCAGCTACATTTGGTTGATAACCTAGTTCATTTGCAATAGCAATTATTCTTTTCTTTGTAGGTGGTTTCACTAGTGGGCTGTCTCTTAGTGCCTTTGAAACAGTTGAATAGCTTACACCAGCTGCTTTTGCAACATCTTTAATTGTCACTCCCATTTTTTCCCCTCCTTTAATCCACTTTGAGAACTATATCTTTATCGTAAAAAAGTGATTGCGAATAAGTAAGTTATAAAATATTTTTATAAGGGCAAAAACTATACCTTCACCTTTGTACAAATAAATTTAATTGTAAAAAAGTTAATCAAAATGCATCGGATAACAACGTTGTTATTCTGTAATTATATCAAAAAGTTGATTCTTACGTATATAACGATTACCTATTAATTTTAAAATCTTTTATTAAAAGTTAGATTTTTTTACGTAATAAATTTTATGGTCTTCTTAGGTGAATAAACCTTAGAAAATAACCCTCCTTTTAAAAAAGAAATCGCTTTCATTTTATAGTGAAATCAAATCAAAAATGTATAAGGAATTACAAATTTTTAATACGTTACATTAAAATTCGAACGTTCTCGGATAAAACCTTAATCACTATTCAATTTTATGATTAGAATAAAACTTTACTAAAAAATAACAAAGGTATACAATAGTATGTAATGATAGCGCATACATTATTTTTTAGAAAAAAATAACAACGTTGTTTTTTTAGTGTAGACATAATACTATAACATTTTAACATAATTTTTTAGTATTTGTTCAAGATTATTAATATAGTAAGGAAATTGAAATCAAACTGTCATAATTAGCTTCATGGATGTTCCTTGTTACCCTTTTTAAAAGGGCTACAGGTAAAAATATCATCAAAAATTTGTAGAGTAAGGGGAGACGAGCATGAAAAAGAAATACGTACTAGTTGGCACTGGTGGAAGAGCTGAGTTCTTTTATGGTTCATTAGCAAAGGATTTTAAAGAAACAGGTGAATTAGTTGCATTTTGTGATTTAAATCAAACACGTATGGATTATGCTAACAAGTTACTCGAGGAAAAATATGAACATCATGCTATTTCTACTTATTTAAGCCATGAATTTGAAGAGATGATTAGTAAAGAGAAACCAGATTATGTGATTGTTACAACAGTAGATCGAACGCACCATACTTATATTAAAAGAGCTTTAGAGTTAGGTTGTAACGTTATAACAGAAAAGCCTATGACAGTAGATGCAGAGAAGTGTCAGGAAATTATTGATACGGTTCATAAAACAGGAAAAGAAGTAAGGGTAACGTTTAACTATCGATATGCTCCACACAATACAAAGATTAGAGAGCTTATTAAAGATGGTGTAATAGGTGATGTTTATTCAGTTAATTTTGAATGGGCACTAGATACACAACACGGTGCAGACTACTTTAGAAGATGGCACCGATATAAACAAAATAGTGGTGGTTTACTTGTTCATAAGTCTACTCACCATTTTGATTTAGTTAATTTCTGGCTCGGTACAACACCTGAAACAGTATATGCGAATGGCGGACTACGTTTCTACGGTAGAGAAAATGCTGAAGCTAGAGGAGAAACAAAGTTTTATCAACGGGCCCATGGAAGTGAATATGCAAAAAATGATCCATTCGCAATACAATTAGAAGAAAATCCACATTTAAAAGCAATGTACTTGGATGCTGAGAAGGAAGATGGATATCAACGAGATCAAAGTGTATTCGGTGAAGGGATAAGCATTGAGGACACTTTAGGTGTGATGGTTTCTTATAAAAATAAAGCTATACTAAATTATTCCTTAAATGCTTATTTACCTTGGGAAGGCTTTATCGTATCCTTTAATGGAAGTAAAGGTAGAATGGAAGTAAAGGTAAGAGAACAATCTTATATTAACTCTGGTGGAGATAAAGCAGATGAAGGAGCTCTTGCAGAGAAATCAATCCAAATACTACCAATGTTTGGGAAGCCTTATGAAGTCGAGGTAGTAGAAGGGGAAGGCGGTCATGGTGGTGGAGATCCATTATTATTGAATGATATCTTTGGGACTCCAGAAGAAGATGAATTCCATCGTGCTGCTAATCACGTTGACGGTTCCATGTCTATTTTAACAGGCATTGCAGGTAATATCTCATTAAAAACTGGTCAAGCAGTAAAAGTGGATAAATTGATTAAATTTTAAAAGAAATAAAAAATGCATCTATTTCACTAGTGAAGTGAAATAGGTGTATTTTTTTGTTTCTATTTACCTAAATAAATTGAAAAAAAACTAAAAAAAAATGATAAAAATGAAACTAAAATCCTAATTTAATTTTGCTTTGTAAACGAATTTAAGGACAAAGCTTATTAGTTTAATAATTCACATAATAGTAAGAGTTAATTAACTATGATACACTTTCTCCACACAAACAAATATATATAAAGGTAATCAAATTAAAATGTTTTTTGTTTTTGATTGTTTTATCTAATACAAGAATAAATCCTTAGGAAGACTTGGAACTTGGATTATTTAACATCATGTTCAATAACATAGATAGCCTGATTATTTTGAGGAAGGAGGATAGATTATATTACTTAGAAGATCCTTTTTGAAATTTTGCATTTTGCTTTGTTATTAAGGGAGGAGTGAACGTAAAATGAAAAAAATAATGTCTATTTCCATGATTTTTATTTTAATTTTTTCAATTTTCACAAGTTTCAGTGTTACCAACAATGAAAAAGTAAGTGCTGACGATGGTGATGAATTGACTTATTTGTTTTTTGATTTTGGGACAAGTTCTAGTCCTGTTGCGGAAAATTACAAAAAAGTTTCAAACACAATGCAATATAATAGCGAAAGAGGTTATGGTATAAGTAAAAATGTTGCAAGTAGAGATCGAGGAAACCCTGACCGCCTTAGAAGAGATTTTATCATTGATAGCAACTTTCATTTTTACGTTGATTTACCAGATGGTGACTATAAAATAAATTTGACTGCTGGAGATGATATTGCCTTTAATAGAACTGGCATCACTATAAATGGTGAAAGTAAAGGAGAAATCACTTCAAGTGCTGGGGAGTATACAGAATATACGGAAGTGATTACCGTTACTGGTGGTCAATTAGACATTCATTTAACAGAAAATGGCCGCATAAATGGATTAGAAATTCTTCCTATGACACCTCCGAATGATATAACAGTTGATAATAAAACAGTCTTACCTAATACTTCTGTGACACTCAACTGGAGTGAAGTAGAGAATACGAAACGATACAATGTATACAGAAAAGGATCAGAAGACTTTGGAAAAATTGGTAGTACTGAGTCAACGAGTTTCATAGATGAAGAAGGACTTGAAATTGGAAAAACATATACTTACGCTGTAACGCAAATCAATGAAGACAATATTGAATCTGCAAAAAGTGAAGAAGTATCTGTGGAGATGATTGATGAATCTGTTGATGTTTCATCTGCACCAAGTGGATTATCAATTGTAAGCGCTTCAGATGATAGAAATGAATTAAAGTGGGATCCAGTGGATGGTGCATTACAATATTATGTTTATCGGACAAAGTATGAGCATCGTCCTTACGAATTAGTAGGTGTCACAGAAGATGCATCATTTATCGACGATAATGTTTTAACTAGTCTTAACTTTTATTATAAAGTAGTAGCAATGAATTTAGGTGGATTTTCTGAGGAGTCAGATGTCTTAATCGCACCGAGTACGAAAGTAACATTGCGACAAATGGAGGATATTACCCGTAGCCCAGTTGCAGTAAAGGTGGAAAACGGGGTTTACCTTGGATGGAGAATGCTTGGAACAGATCCAGATAGCGTGGCATTTGATGTGTATCGAGATGGCGTGAAAATAAACGACATTCCGATAACTGAAAGTACAAACTACATTGATGAAGATGGTACAGCGGAGTCAATTTATCATATCCGTGCACTAAATGTATCGAATCAAGTAGAAACGGAGATCGCACAAGTATGGGAAGAACAATATTTAAGTATACCACTTGATAAACCTGAAGGTGGAGTTACTCCTGATGGTGTTGCATATGAGTATTCAGCAAATGATGCAAGTGTTGGTGATTTAACTGGAGATGGAAACTATGAAATTATCTTAAAGTGGGATCCATCTAATTCTAAGGATAATTCTCTTTCTGGATATACAGGAAATGTTTACATTGATGCTTATAAGCTTGATGGGACAAAGCTTTGGAGGATGGATTTAGGTAAAAATATTAGAGCAGGGGCACATTATACGCAGTTCCTTGTGTATGATTTTGATGGTAATGGGAAATCTGAAGTTGTATTTAAAACTGCTGACGGTACGATTGATGGACAAGGGAATGTGATAGGTGATCCTAATGCTGACTGGCGTAACAATCGAGGATACATCCTGTCTGGCCCAGAGTTTTTGACTGTTTTTGATGGAGAGACTGGAGAAGCTCTTGCCACAACTGATTATAATCCTCCGAGAGGAAATGTAGGTTCTTGGGGAGATAGCTATGGGAATCGTGTAGATCGTTTCCTTGCTGGTGTAGCCTATTTAGATGGGGAACGTCCTAGTTTCGTAATGACTCGAGGATATTATACACGATCTGTTCTTGTAGCTTATAATTGGAGAGATGGTGAGCTTACAGAAGAATGGGTATTTGACAGTAATGATCCTGGAAATGGGGCTTATGCTGGGCAAGGGAATCATAGTCTCACAGTTGGTGATGTAGATGGTGATGGCAAAGACGAAATTATTTTTGGGGCTATGGTAATTGATAACGATGGAACTGGCTTATACTCGACAGGATGGGGGCATGGGGATGCAAACCATATGACAAATTTAAATCCAAATCGCCCTGGTTATGAAGTGTATCAGCCTCATGAATCGTCAAGTTCACCAGTTGGATTTGGTATTCGTGATGCGGAAACAGGGGAACTACTCTGGGGCGTTCGAACGGGAAATGACGTAGGGAGAGCAATGGCAGCTGATATTGACCCTCGTTATGATGGAAAGGAATTATGGGCATCAGGTGGTAGTGGATTATTTACTGTAGAAGGGGAACTGATAACTGAAAATAACCCGAGATCGATCAATCATGCAGCGTGGTGGACAGGGGATCTTCTTCGAGAACTTGTTGACCATACATTTAATTCTAGTACAGACCCTCATGGTGTAGGTAAAATTGATAAGTGGGATTGGGAAAATGAGCAATTAGTAAATATCTTAACTCCAGAAGGCACTCGTTCAAATAATGGAACAAAGGGCAATCCTACACTTCAAGCCGATTTATTCGGTGATTGGAGAGAAGAAATTATCTGGCCTTCTGCAGATAGTACTGAGCTTCGAATCTACACAACAACAGATGTAACAGAGCATCGAATCTATACTCTTATGCATGATCCTATGTATAGACTAGCTGTTGCGTGGCAAAACGTGGCTTATAATCAACCTCCACATCCAAGTTTCTTTATCGGTCATAATATGGAGGAACCACCAACACCATATATTTTTACGGGTGATGTTATAAATGCAGATGTACAAGTATCTCCTAATACTTTAAATTTAAAATCAAATGGTGGGAAGAATTCGTTTAATACACGAATTGAGTTACAATCAGACTACAACATTTCTGATATAGATATTCCTACTGTAAAAATGAATGTAAATGGAAAATCCGTGTTTGCAGAAATAAGTCCTAGTAATAATAATGGTAATAGTGCAATGATAAAGTTTGATAGACAAGCAATTATCAATGCTTTCGACGGTATTACCGGGGAAATTGAAGTGACTATTACAGGGTATTTCACGAATGGTAATATATTTATTGGTAAAGATGTCCTTAAAATTATAAGATAACTGCATACTAATTAAGAGAAATAGTCTCTGTTTATAAGAAAATCGCCTCTTTGGTATGGTTGATGTACTTTAAATTATACCAAGAAAGGCGGTTTTTTCTTTTTCCTATAAGAGAATATAAGCAATCTTGATCTCATGAAGACATACAAAAAAATTAGCGTTTATTTCATTTGTTAAAAACATATAAAAAGTATTCAGATAAATTTAATAATACGATAAACTATTAATACATAAAAAAACAATAATAAAAAGTGAGCATTCTTTTTAAAAGTTAGCTCTGTTAAAGAATAGTATTGTAGCGTTGCCCGAGGAAATCGAGTGTCTGAAGCGATCGACAAGAACGTTTAACAGAGCCTAAAAGTTAAAAAATAACCAATAGCTAGTGTTCAGCTATTTTTAATAAACGAGTTTTCTCCTTTAATATAAAGGAGAGAGGGGTTCAATAATAGTTGAAACAACATTATTTAAATTAAATACTGCAAACTAAAAAATCTTCATGATAGTTGTGAAAATTGATTGGAAAATTCGGATGTGAAGAAAGAGGTAATTAGTATGTTAGCAGAAGAAAGATATAAAAAAACAGTAGAAATAGTTAATCAAAGAGGTAGCATTCGGGTATCTGAGCTTAGTGAAATTTTTACTGTTACTGAGGAAACTATAAGGAGGGATCTTGCTAAACTAGAAAAGGAAGGGAAACTTATTCGGAGCCATGGTGGAGCTGTATCTGCGGATGATAATCAGCCTGAGTTATCCTATTTAACCCGTGAAGTAATGAATGTTGAAGAAAAAAAGGAAATTGCAAGTGAATCCGTTAACTATATATCTGTGAACGATAGAATTTTTTTGGATGCAAGTACGACTGCTTGGTATACAGCAGCTGCTATTCCCAATATGTCCATTACAGTAATAACCAATTCTATTAAAGTAGTTCATGAGTTAGCTGATAAGAATAAAATTGAGGTTATTTGTATAGGAGGTAACCTTAGCCCTAGCTCTCTTTCTTTCGTTGGCCCTTTATCAGAAGCATCAATAGATTGTTTCTTTGTTGATAAAGCATTCATCTCTTGTAAAGGAATCCATATGGATAGGGGAATAAGTGATTCAAACCAATTTCAAGCGAGATTAAAACAAAAAGTGATACAACTATCTAATGAAGTATATTTAATGGTAGATAAAAGTAAGTTTGGTGTTCAAGCTTTAAAGAAAATATGTTCCTTTGACCAATTAAATCATATCATTACGAATAAGGATCTAAAAAATTCTTATATGGATAGCCTCATCAATATTGGAACTAATATTATTGTTCCTCAGACAAAGGAAATATAAGTTCTCTATAATATTATTATATTAGTAGGACCAAATAAAGAGATAATGTTAGTTAAGTAGAAAAGAACAAAGTGAAATAAGCTTGTTCTTTTTTTTGTACCCTGAAATAAAAAA
The DNA here is from genome assembly GCF_029688925.1 of Evansella sp. AB-P1. Classification (GTDB taxonomy): domain Bacteria; phylum Bacillota; class Bacilli; order Bacillales; family Salisediminibacteriaceae; genus Evansella. The sequence continues at coordinate 116,164 of NZ_JARUKY010000008.1, read as the reverse complement.
CATGTACGATAATTGTAACTACCCTTCAAGAATGCTAATTTATATTTCTAGTATAATTACATAATTTAACCAAATAATAGACGAAATAGTATAAAATAGTTAAAAAGTATTATTATTTTTGGAGGTTTAAATGTGAAAAAAATAAGTATTATTGTAGCAATTTGTGCACTTATTATTTTGATTTTTGGTAGTATCGTATTTGTTTTTCAAACAGAAGAGGAGTATGTAGAAGATGAAAAATTATCTGAGTCAGATAGTGTAAATGACTTTTCAGAAAATAATGAGGAAGAGGATGAAGGATCATTAGAACAAAAAAATGAATTGGAAGAAGAGGACGAAATAGAAGAGAAGGTGGAAGTCACCTCCGCTACTATTGCCGGTGTAGGTGATGTTTTAATTCATCGTTCCTTATATTATGACGCCTATGTAGAGGGAGAGTATAATTTTAAACCAATGCTTGAAAATACAAAGCCTTATATTAGCCAAGCAGATATTGGCTTTGCTAACCAAGAAACGATGCTAGGTGGAGTGGAATTAGGATTATCCGATTATCCCCTTTTTAATAGTCCTACAGAAGTTGGTGACGCTTTACAATATATTGGAATAGATGTTGTTAGTATTGCTAATAATCACACGCTAGATGTTGGGGAACAAGGCGTGTTGAATGCCATAGATTATTATGACTCCGTAGGGATGGTCTATACTGGAGGTTATCGTTCTGCAGAAGATCGGTTAGAAATTCGAACGATTGAAGCGAACGGAATTATATTTTCATTTTTAGCGTATTCTTACGGAACGAACGGTATACCAGTTCCTGATGGGAAGGAATACTTAGTTAATCTTATAGATAGAGAACAAATTAATGAAGATATAATTGCAGCTAAAGAAGTGTCAGATGTTGTTGTATTGAGCTTGCATTTCGGAAATGAATATGAACCAATGCCAAATGAAAACCAAAAGTCGTTAGCTAATGAATTTGCTCAAACAGGTGCAGATATTATTTTTGGTCATCATCCACACGTCCTGCAGCCTATGGAATGGATTGAACAAGAGGACGGACGCAGAACATTCGTAGCCTATTCTTTAGGAAATTTTATTTCTGGACAAGAAGGTGTAGAAAGGGAAATTGGTGGAATAGCTCAGCTTGAGGTTAAAAAAACAACAAAGGGTGAAGAGGTAACCATTGAGTTAGGAGACCCTCGGTTTGTTCCTGTTTTTACGTATAAGCATAATTGGAGGAACTATAAACTTCATATACTTGAGGATATTGGAGACGATGTTTTAATGAATGCCCAGCAGCATTATGAAAATACAAAGGAACACGTAGCCCAATGGATGCCGGAACTTCGTTTTGATTTTGATTAATAAAAGAATATCAGTAAGTTATGAATAAAGAGGTATGGGGAAAAGGACTTATGTATAGAATTAATAAACGGATGTTTTAGCATAATTGAGGTGGTTATATGGGGTTATCTGTAAGGAACATCGTCAAATTACCAATCCTGCAAACCTCTAAAATTAAATCAGGGAAAGAAATGATGGATAAAAAGCTTGTTGAATGGATTTCAGTTATTGAAGTACCAGTGGAAAACTTTGTACGAAAAAATGAATTTGTTCTTAGTACTGGAATTGGATGTGAAGGTGATCCAGTATTACTAGAAGAATTTGTGAAGGATATTATTGATTCAGGTGCATCTGCTTTAGCTTTTGCAACAGGGAGGTATATTTACGATATTCCTGACCGAGTAATACAATTAGCTCAAGATCACCAATTAATTATTATTGATGTTCCATGGGAGGTTCGTTTCAGTGATATTCTTCATAACGTTTTACAGGAGATTAATAAAGATAAGCAAGGGGAACGACAACTAGCAGAGGATGTTCGTCAAGAATTAATTAACTGTGTTCTCCATGGTAAAGGGCTTCAAGATATTGTTAATACATTATATAAACATATAAAAATATCAATAGCAATAATAGACGATGATCTGTTAGTTCGTGCAAATAAACATTTTCCTAAGGAAATTTTACGTACCCTATATGATAATGAATCCGATAAAATTCAACCAATTCCCCAATCAGATATTTTACATCATGACCACCCTTTATTTAATCAGTTGGAAGAAATAATGATAGAAAACCAAATGTGCTATCAAATTCCAATAGTTAATAATCATCATAAACAAGGACATATTCTCGTACAACCTAAAGATAGAGAAAAGCTTACTTCATTTGTCATGAATGTGTTAGATCATGCACTTACAGCATGTGCTCTGTATTTTGTAAAAGAAAACGCAATTGAAATGACGGAAGTTAGACTGAAGGATAATTTTATTTTAAATTTGGCCAAAAAGCATACAGATGTTACAAATCAACTCATTTCTAAAGCACAACTACTGGGATATGATTTAACGAGGCCATATATTTGTATAGTTGGCCATATCACCCATCAAAAAAAATATAATAAAAAAAAGACTACAAAGGATAGTCCGCCTACCTCTTCATTACAAAGTATGAATTACTATATACAGAAAGAAATTACGTCTGCAGGAAAATTACTACATCGTCGTACGATGGCTAGTTTTGATGAAAATGAAGTAATCATCTATTTAGAAGCAGATAATCACCCCTATATGGAAACTGCTAATCAATTTTTAGATGTTATAGAAAGAAGATTATACAATCTTTTATCGGGAATAGATTTAACATGGGGCATTGCTACACACAAAGATGGACACTATGCTTTTTATAATAGTTATGAGGAAGCAAAAACAGCGCTAGATATAGGGAAACAGCAAAACGGGATAGGAGAAAGGACTTTCTTTAGTGATACACGAATTAATCGCTTGCTAATGGCTCTATCAGATAAAGCTGAAATTGCTGAAATTGTAAGAGATACGTTACAGCCTTTATTAGATTACGATAAAAAAAGACAAACAGATTTAATTTATACCTTTATGATATACAACAAATATAAAGGTAATGTGAGTCAAACGGCAAGGGCTTTAAACTTACATCGACAATCTCTTCTTCACAGGTTAAGGAATATTGAATCACTAACACAAATGTCTTTAGTGGATTCAGATGATTTATTTTTATTAGATCTAAGCGTTCGAATATGGATGTTAAAAAAAATTGATTAGATTATCTCACATAGAAAAAGGTGACTTAAAGGTGTAATAAAGCCATTAAATCACCTTTTTTCCTATTTTTCACCTTAAAATATAAATTTGTATAAAAACCCTGACAAAAGTTCATACAATTTGAACATTACCTTATAACAATTTTTTTAATACTGTATAAGTAACAAGAGTTTAAATTTTCTGAAAATTGGAAGGAGGGAACCTCAGTGCTACCATTTGATATTTTGGAATATCAAAAACGTTTAAAGGAAACGAAAAAACGAATGGCTGATAAGGGGATTGAGGTTTTACTAGTAACAGATCCTGCCAATATGAATTATTTATCAGGTTATGATGCTTGGTCCTTTTATGTTCATCAAATGTTAATCATTATTGACGAAGAACCACAACCAATTTGGATAGGGAGATACCTAGATGCAAATGGAGCAAAAGAGACTACATGGATATATGAAGAAAATGTTATCCCTTATCCAGACTATTATGTACAATCAACAACATTACATCCAATGGATTTTATTGGAGATATACTCACGGAAATTGGTCATGGTAATAGATCCATCGGCGTTGAAATGGATAATTATTATTTTTCAGCAAAAGCATATGAACGGTTAAAGACAAAACTTCCAAATGCAACGTTTAAAGATGGCGATCTACTTGTTAACTATGTTCGCTTAATAAAGTCTGATCAAGAAATTGAATATATGAAGCGAGCAGCAAAGATTGCAGAGCAAGCCATGTATAAGGGGATAGAAAGTATTCAAGCAGGTAATAGAGAGTGTGATACTGCAGCACAGATTTATTATCATATGCTGTCGGGTACAGAAGAATATGGGGGAGATTATCCAGCTATCGTTCCTTTATTACCATCGGGAGAACGAACATCAATCCCTCACCTTACGTGGACAGATAGGAAATTTCAAGAAGGGGACGCTGTTATTATTGAATTAGCAGGATGCTATAAACGCTATCATGTTCCAATTGCAAGAACAGTAACGATTGGCAATCCATCAGATAGGCTACAGCAAATCACCCCTATTGTCGTAGATGGAATTAATGAAGTGCTACATCAAACAAAGCCAGGGATGACCTGTGGTGAGGTAGAACGGATTTGGCGAGAAAGCATTAAAAAGCGAGGCTACGAAAAAGAAGCTCGGCTTGGTTATTCCATTGGCTTAAATTATCCACCTGATTGGGGAGAGCATACGGCAAGTTTACGGAAAGATGATGACACAGTACTCAAACCAAATATGACTTTTCACTTTATTCCTGCATTATGGTTTGACAATTACGGTATAGAGATTAGTGAGTCGTTCCGAATAACAGAAAATGGTTGTGAAACATTTACGAATTATCCTAGAGATTTAATCATTCAGCCACCTTTCAGAATGAATAAACAAGGAGGGAAAATTAGTTAATAAATCATAAAAAATGGAGGGGATCACTAATGAAAAAACCAAGAAAATCAACTGAATCCATTTGGGCAGGGGAAAGAGATTATCTTGCTTTCGGAGCTACACAGGTTCCAGTGGTTCACAGTGTGTCATATGGCTATGATGATATGGATGAATGGTATGAAGTAGCAATCGGTAATAAAAAAGGCCACATATACGGAAGAAACACGAATCCAACAGTAGAAGCATTTGAAGAGAAGATTAGAATTTTAGAAAATGCTGAAGCTTCTACTAGCTTTTCAACAGGAATGGCGGCAATAAGTAATACGCTAGGAACACTATTGTTCCCTGGAGATCGAATTGTATCTATTAAAGATACGTACGGTGGAACAAACAAAATATTTACGGAATTTTTACCGAAGCAAAAAATTGAAGTTGTCTTATGTGAAACGGGAGATCATGAAGCTATTGAAAAAGAAGTTGCGAAGGGTTGTAAAGTATTATATCTAGAAAGTCCAACGAATCCAACAGTAAAAATAACAGATATTGAACGAATGGCGAAGGCTGGTAAAGCTGTTGGGGCAACAGTTATTGTGGATAATACGTTTGCCACTCCAATAAATCAAAATCCATTAGCATTAGGTGCTGACTTAGTCATTCATAGTGCGACGAAATTTTTAGGTGGCCATGCAGACGCATTAGGTGGGTCTGTATGTGGATCAAAGGAATTGGTAGAAGCCATTTATCATTATCGAGAAATTAATGGTGCAACATTAGATCCGATGGCTGCATATTTATTGCTACGAGGGATGAAAACGTTAAAGCTTAGAATTGATAAGCAATGTGAAAATGCAATGAAGATTGCAAACTATTTAAAATCCGTAGATGTGGTGGATGACGTCTTTTATCCAGGCTTAAAGGAACATCCTGGCCATGATATAGCAAAAAAACAAATGAGTAATTTCGGAGGTATGCTTAGTTTCTCCGTAAAAGGTGGAGTAGAAACGGTACGCCATTTACTACCAAAATTAAACTATGCGAATCGTGCAGCTAATTTAGGATCTGTTGAAACGATAGTTGGACCTACTAGAACCACAAGTCATGTGGAATGTACACCAGAAGAACGAAAAGCAATGGGAATTCCAGAAAGCTTAATTCGTTACTCTGCCGGAATAGAGGATGTTGAGGATCTAATTGATGATTTAGAGCAAGCTTTTCATGCACTTCCGAAATACTTATTTATGAATAGCTAATAGGAGGTGCTTCCTTGAATTTGGAAAATGAAGAGCTTGTTCAACGTTCGAAGGAATTAAAAAATAGCTTAATAGCCTGGAGACGTCATTTTCACAAGTATCCTGAACTTAGTTTTAGAGAGAGAAGAACAAGTGATTTTATCCTAAATATACTAAACTCTTTAGGAGTATTTGAGATTGAAAGAAATATTGGAGGGTATGGAATCGTTGCGACTATTAGAGCTAGTAAGGGTCCTGTAATAGGAATCAGAGCTGATATGGATGCATTGCCTATACAAGAAGAAACGGAAGAAGATTATCAATCTGTTCATCCGTACGTCATGCATGCATGTGGTCATGATGCTCATATGGCAATCCTATTAGGGGTAGCGCATTTAATTGCTGAGGATGCGAAAGCTGGAAGGCTGAAAGGAACGATAAAGCTTATTTTTCAGCCAGCAGAGGAGAACGGAGATGAAACTGGCTTAACAGGGGCTCCATATCTCTTGCAATCCGGTGCTATTGATGATGTTGAACAAATTATTGCTCTCCATGTCTGCCCTTGGAGAAAGACAGGAGAGCTACAAATCAATCGAGGACCTAGCATGGCAAATATAGATAATTTTTCTTTAACAATTAAAGGAGAAGGTGGTCACGGAGGATACCCTCAGCAAACGAAGGATCCAGTATGGATTACGTCCTTTATATTACAGGGAATATATAGCTTAATAAGCCGAAAAGTAAACCCAATGGAGGTTGGAACAATTAGCATTGGTCATATTCACGGTGGATCCGCCTTTAATGTTATCCCTGAAGAAGTAAAAATAAGCGGTACTATTCGTTCATATCGGCCACATATCCGTAAACAACTTATAAACGAATTACGTGGAGTAGCGGAAATAGCAAATACGTTAGGTGGAGAGTATGATCTAGAAATTGAATATGGTGAACCAGCACTATTTAATGATCATTGGATAACGAATGTGTTGGTGGATTCAGCATATAAGCTTTATCCTAAGATGAATATACATGAGGGACCTTTTGGCATGGGAGGAGAAGACCTCGGTCATATTACAGAAAAAATTCCAGGAGCAATGTTTTTTCTAGGGTGTGGAAAGAATTCAAAGAATGATGCTGTTCTACACACACCAACGTTTAATCTAGATGAAGAAGCTTTACCAATTGGTGTTTCCTTATTAATGGAATGTGCACATCAGCTTATGCAAAGGAAGGAAAATTAAGGGGTGGTGTGATTGCGTACAAAAATTGCTTTTATTGGTTTTGGAGGAGTAGGTCAGACTTTAGCGAAGCTCATCTTAGAGCAACAGGAAGATTTGAAAAGTAACTATCATATTAAACCAGAGATTGTTGCAGTGTCGGATGTCATGAAGGGTTCCATTTATCATCCAGAAGGCTTACGAATTGATGAATTGTTAGATTGTGTCGAAAAACATGGGAATGTTGAATACTATGAGGATGAACCAGGACTTACTAAAGGCTGGAATAGTTTAGAAACGATAAAAAAATCAAATGCTGACTTAATTGTGGAAGTAACGTTTACGGATGTACAAACAGGGCAACCGGCAATTGATCATTGTAAAGCAGCTTTTGAAAATGGGAAAAGTGTTATTACGACAAACAAAGGTCCTGTAGCATTAGCCTATAATGAGCTATCGTCTCTTGCAAAAAAGCATTCTGCATTTTGGGGATTTGAAGGGACGGTGATGAGTGGAACACCAGCGTTAAGAATGCCGGTAGAAACCTTGGCTGGTAATGAAATTTCAGAAATTAGAGGAATTCTTAATGGCACAACTAATTTTATTTTAACGGAAATGGAAAAGGGGGAATCTTATGAAGCTGCATTGAAAAACGCACAAAATTTAGGCTATGCAGAAGCAGACCCTACAAGTGATGTTAAAGGGTATGATGCAAGGTACAAGGCTTGTATTTTATCTAATTATATAATGAACACACCAATTAAATCAGATGATATTCCTTGCAAAGGTATCGACGGTATAACGAAGGAAATGGTGGAGGAAGCAACAAAAAATAAGAAAAAATGGCGTTTGTTAGCAAAAATTTCAAAGAATGAAGGTTTAGTGAAGGCATCGGTTCATCCTGAGTTAATTAATGATAACGATCCATTAGCAGGAGTTACAGGAGCCACCAATGCTATCGTATTTGATTGTAACCTTGCTGGAGAAATTATGTTGACAGGACCAGGTGCTGGACTTGTAGAGACGGGGTATTCACTATTAATAGATTTGATTCACTATGGCAAGGAGAAGCATAACACCGCTATGAAATTATAAAGGAGAGTGGTGCATCATGCATACAGAAGTAATATCAGAGAAGATGTTGCTAGCAGGAGAGTGGATGAATTCTGAACAAACGTTTGATGTTTATAATCCTCAGGATAATCGTCTTATTGCAAAGGTTCCATTAGCAACAAAGGAAGATATGCTGTTAGCCATCGAAAAGGGGGCAGCAGTATACGAGAATAATATGGAATGGCCAATTCATAAAAGAATGGAGATATTAAATAAAGCTGCAGATTATATACAACAGAATAGTGATATGTATGCCAATACGATTGCATTAGAGGGTAGTAAAACGATAACAGAAGCACGTGGAGAAGTGAAGCGAACAATACAGACGATACGAATTAGTGCGGAAGAAACACGCAGGATACAAGGTGAGACAATTAATTTTGATCAAAATGAAGGAAGTGAAAATCGAGTAGGCTATCACTATCGTTTTCCTATTGGATTAGTTGGTGCAATTACCCCCTTTAATGATCCGTTGAATCTTGTAGCCCATAAAATAGGGCCAGCAATCGCAGCTGGTAATCCAATTGTTGTAAAACCAGCTTCCGTAACTCCATTAAGTGCTCTATTACTAGGAGAAGCATTTACGAAAGCTGGATTACCTAAAGGTTATCTATCTATCATTCCAGGTTCAGGTCGTGAGGTTGGAGAAACCCTTATTACTCACCCAGCAGTGAAGATGGTTTCCTTTACAGGCGGCTTAGAGACAGGTAAGAAAATTGCCCACCAAGCTGGGCTTAAAAAAGTAAACATGGAGCTTGGTTCTAATTCACCGGTCATTGTTTTGAAAGATGCAGATCTGTTTGCAGCAGTTAAATCATGTGTGTCTGGTGCCTTTTCAGCAGTTGGGCAAAATTGTATTGGAGTGCAAAGAATTTATATTGAGAAGGATATTTTCCCAGAATTTTTGGAGCTTTTTAATGAATTAACCTCTCAACTTAATGTGGGTGACAAAATGTTGGAAATAACAGATGTTGGCCCAATGATCAAGGAGGAGGAAGCCAAGCGTGTTGAGTCTTGGGTGTTAGAAGCATTAAATGAGGGGGCGAAGCTACACGTTGGCGGAAAACGTTTTGGTTCCTTTTATGAACCGACAGTATTATCTAACGTCTCCGAAAATTCTAAAATTGCTAATGAAGAGGTCTTTGGTCCAGTAGTTATTCTGTATCCTATAGATAGCTTAGAGGAAGCGGTGGAACGTTCTAATAAAGTGGATTATGGGTTACATGCAGGAATATTTACGAAGGATGTAGATAAGGCTTTCTATTCAATACAACACTTAAATGTAGGTGGAGTAATGGTTAATGATAGCACGGATTATCGTATAGATTCCATGCCATTTGGTGGAGTAAAAGGGTCGGGTCTAGGAAGAGAAGGGGTTCGATCATCCATTGAAGCAATGACAGAAACGAAAGTAGTATGCTTTAAATTGAAGGGAATTTGATGTTATTATTAAAGAATATAACCAAATGTTAGATAGAATAATGTGGTGCAAGGATAACTGTGGGTAAAGCGATGTAGTCTCTATTAAGATCCTACATCGCTTTTCATCTGTTTTATTCAAAATAAACTGATTACTAAAGGAGCAATATTATAGTCTGTACATTAATAATATAAACAAATAGAAATGAAACAATAAGATTTTAGTTCAGGAGGTTGCGAAGTGTTAAAAAACATAGAAGGACTGCTAATAGATTTAGATGGGACAATTTTTAAAGGGGAGCAATTAATTCCAAAGGCAGAGGAAGCCATCACTTATTTTCGTTCATTGAATAAAAAAGTAGTTTACTTAAGTAATAGGGGAAATATCTCAAGAAAAATGTGCTTACATAAGCTTCTTCAACATGGAATAAAGACAGTAGAGCAAGATATTATCTTGTCATCAACCGTAACAGCTTTATTTATAAAAAAACATTACCCTTTTGGTTCTGTGTGGATCCTTGGGAATGACGGGTTGAAAGAAGAAATGAAGACGTACGATGTTGAATTAGCCAACATCCCAGAGGAGGCTGATTTTTTAGTCATTACTCTTCATGATGATATTCATTATTCTGAGTTAAATTTAGCATTTAAAGCGGCAAAGCATGGTGCAAGAATCATTGCTACAAATAGCGATAAAATGTATCCTAACGAAAACGGAAGTGCCATAGATGTGGCTGGGATGATCGGTGCAATTGAAGCAACAACGGGAAGGAAAACAGAGCTAGTAATAGGGAAGCCTTCCTGTTTTATGATGGAAGCAGCTCTAGAGCAATTAATGTTACCTGCAAATAAATGTATGATCATCGGTGATAGTCTAGAATCAGATATTGCTATGGGAAAGCTACAAGGTATGAAAACAACTCTAGTTCTATCAGGGAATACTTCGACAGACATGATTGATTCAGTACATAAGAAAAGGCGTCCAGATTATATAGTGGAATCTATTTTTGATGTAAGATAAAGGGTGCTAATCATCCCTCATGCTCCGTTACGGAATCGGGGATTTCGGTTCGTACTGTTCCACTGGAGTCGTCCTCCTTCACTACAGAAGCTGTAGTTGCTGATCTTCCTGAGCTAGAAGGTGCTGGAGGCGGAATGGGCGGCATGATGTGTTGACCGATCACCCCCTTGATGTATAAGGGTTTTGGAGTGATTTGCTAACAAAATGCTAACATTAAGTATATAAAAGAGGCTTCTCATTAGTTGGTTAAACTATTGAGAAGCCTTTTTATCTTTATTGTTAGAAACAAATTAAGACTGCTTTAGCCTTTAAGGAATGAAGTAAATATAGTTTTTGTGCTTTTGTATATCAGTATCATGACTAATAGAACAACACATATCGGGTGTTGTTTAAAACTAACATACGTGGAATAATAAATGATGAAATAAATAGTAAAGAGTTCTACATTAAATAGCCTTGTTAATTCAATTCTCGTATAACTTGAATAAACTATGCAAAAGTCTTTCGTCAATTATAATGTAAACTATATTACGTAATGTTTATTTCTTTAGTTTAATATTGTTAAATTAAGAACAATCTTGGCTACACTAGAGTTAAAGATTTTAATGGTTGGAGTAGCCTTATGGATATTCAAGAACAGCTCAACCAAGCTTTAAAAGAGATTGATAGATTAAAAAAAATAAAATATACAATTAAAAAAGGAGATCTATATAGCACAAGGTCGTAGTAAATTCTATAGTCGTACATCTAATATAACAAAAAACGAGAATGATTCTACTCTTAAGAAAAAGTAGCGATTCATTATATATGAACATTTTTTTGAGGTAGAAGATATTCTATTTAATCAAAAATTTGATTAAAATTGGTTTAGAAGATATATTCAGAGCACGATGATATTCTCAATTTATTTATATGTTTCAGTGTGAGAGGTGAAGCAAATGTTTGAACAAATTAATCAAAAGAAGCAACATCTAGATGCCAATCGACCGTTACCTAAATACACAGTAAAAAGCTTACGTGAGAAGTTATTACTCGAGTGGACATATAATACAAATGCAATTGAAGGAAACACGTTAACAATTAACGAAACGAAAGTTGTTCTAGAAGGAATTACTGTTGGCGGTAAAACGATGCGTGAACACTTGGAGGTTCTTAATCATCGGGATGCCATCAATTATGTAGAGGAGATTGTACAAAAGGGTGAACCGTTGTCGGAGTGGCAAATTAAGAAGCTACATCGACTTGTACTAAAAGGAATAGATGATGAATATGCAGGTGTATATCGGGACCAGCAAGTTTTTATTTCTGGTGCTAAACATATACCTCCAGCTTCCTTCCTCATAAAAGATGAGATGGAGCAGTTGATGGCATGGTATGAACAATCAGAAACGATAAAATTGCATCCCGTTGCTCGTGGAGCTATGTTACATGCTATTTTTGTTGGAATTCATCCATTTATTGATGGAAATGGGCGGATCTCACGTTTGTTATTAAATTTAGAACTCATGAAAGAGGGTTTTCCACCAATTGTAATTAAAGTGGATAATCGCCTAGCTTATTACGAAGCATTAGACAAAGCGCATACACAAAAAGAATATGATGACTTTATTAAGTTAGTCACAATCGAAGTAGAAGATTCATTAAACCTCTATTTAAGTACAATAAATAAAAACACTTAACAAAGTATACCTTTATATGGAAAGGTGGGCATGATACCCTTGCAGGAATGCGAAACACCTACTTACTGCATGCTTTCGCAAAGAGGTCATGTCCGTAGAGGCTCCATATCAAGCCTGTCCTCATCACAAATATTCAGCTGTAAAGTTTGTGAAATTCTCCATATTTAAGTGGCTTAAAAAGTATTGTGAAATGGTTCGCTTTTCAATTACAAAATACAAACGATTGAATAAGGAGGGGGAAAATATAGCTGATATTTTTAATCAAGATATCCTTATCGTTCTTTATTGTCTGTTACTTTTGTATATAAATGTCACTTATTTGATAGATTATTCGTATATCCAAGAAAAGCTTAAAAATATATCAAACGATGAAATTGAAATCAATATTGGGGGCTTCCGTGTAATATTTTTGAGGTTAGCCTTTCAGTTTATTAGAAGTTGGTTAATATACTTTATTACTTATCCATTAGTAGGAACTCCATTTATTATAATACTTTTGTCTATTTTTATTATTGTGGATAGTTATGACGCTATTTATCATTTTAAAGTAGAGAAGATACGGAAAAGTAAGATCCCATTAATAAGGTCTATCTTTGATACGATATTCGTTTTTATTTTTATGGTCTATTATATTGTGAATTTTGTTTTATGAAATCATCTGATAAATCTCAAAGTTTTCTAGAACACCTCTTTCACTAGCTCTGCATAGTGTGTTCTGAAGCTTCATCGGTCGAGACATCTCGTAGTGAATTCGTGAAATGAATACTGGTGACAGGAGTCGCACCTTTTTACTCCTGAAGGATTTATATATTCAGTTAGCTTTAAATAAAAATTAAAATTTTTGTTGACTATTTTTTTTTAATCCTTTAGAATTTAAAACAACAAAAAAAATAATATTCTTACTCTTATCTAAGATATTGAGGGATTTGGCCTAATGACTTCTCGTCAACCTTGTATTTATTCGTAGGTTCTTATTCCAGTAGAATAGTTATTCTGAAAGGTAAGGGGTATGACATACATCTTTTGTTACCCACTAGTCATCCTCTAAAAAAAAATAAAATAGGATCGGTTGTTTTTTTATATCTTTAAAACATAGTAAATGGGTAAGAATTACATGTTTTATAGACATTGAAGGTTAATGGTGACGATGGTGTGTAACCCTATGGAGAAGGTGTGTGATTGAGACATGGTACTAACAGCTATTGCTATAATAATCGCTTTGTTTTTTGCAATGAATATTGGAGCTAGTGGTGCAGCGGCAACGATGGGGCCAGTTTATGGGAGTGGAGCTATAAAGAATAAAAGGTTGGTACTCTGTCTAGTAGGATTGGGTGCAATGCTCGGTGCAGTGATTGGAAGTGGGCAAGTAATTAAGACAGTAGGAGAAGGGATAATTCCTACTAGCATTTTAACTGTAGAAATTGTTTTAGTTATTTTAATAGCTGCCACATTAACCTTATTTATAGCAAATGTTATTGGTATTCCCTTATCCACTAGTGAAGTGACCATTGGATCCATCGTTGGTGTCGGAATAGCATTTCAAGCACTATATGTAAACAACGTATTAATAATTGTTTCTTTTTGGCTTATCATTCCTTTAGTAGCATTTGGTATTGCATTTGTAGCAGGGAAAGTTATTTCCGTTATGGAAAGACGCTGGCCTCATTTAAAGGGGAAGGGAAAATGGAAAACGTATCTCGGTATTTTAATGATTGCCACTGGTTTCTTTGAAGCCTTTTCTGCAGGGATGAACAATGTTGCTAATGCCATAGGCCCGTTAATAGGAGCAAGTCTTATAGGGGAAACAGCAGGCATTTGGCTTGGAGCTATATTTCTTGCGTTAGGTGCAATTTTTCTTGGAGGTAGAGTACTAGAGACGAATGGGAAAAAAATTACGTCACTCTCTTTGCTTCAAGGAACAGCGGTATCAGGAACAGGTGCTAGTTTAGTAGTGATTGCTTCTATTTTCGGTATACCAGTTCCGTTAACACAAGCGACCACATCAGCCATTGTTGGTATAGGTACTGCAGAAAATGGATTTGAACTTTGGCAGAAAACGGTGATTAAGAAGATTATTAAAGTATGGATAGTCTCACCTGTTATGTCACTTGTTGTATCTTACAGCTTAATACATATGATTTTAAATCCAAATCCTTATATTATCGTAATTGTTATTAGTATCTTCGTAACGACTTTTGGTTCCATTAGTCTTTATCAATCTATAAAAGAAGAAAAAAGGTCAGTGCATGACGAGGGAGGAGGCATATAAGTATGAAGAAGAATATTCACACTCTTTCTTATAAAGTAAGTATGGAAGAGGACTATAAAAAGATTAATGAGGTTCTTGCTAAGAAGGACACAATTGGAGTTTTGAGGTGGGCATATGAGCAATACGACAATGACTTAACGTATGCTTGTAGCTTTGGTGCGGAAGCGATAGTATTGCTTGACTTAATTAGTAAAGTTAAGAAGGATGCTAGAGTTGTATTTTTAGATACTCATCTTCACTTTAAAGAAACGTACGAATTAATCCAAAAGGTAAAAGAGAAGTATCCCGAGCTACAAATTGATATAGCTGAATCTGAGTTATCACTAGAGGAACAAGCTGAAACGTATGGAGAAAAACTTTGGGAGTCAAACCCTGATTTATGCTGTAAGCTTAGAAAAAATAAGCCGTTAGAAAAAGCTTTATCAGGAAGTAAAGCTTGGCTAACAGGATTAAGAAGAGAACAATCTCCAACAAGAGCTAATACTCAATTTGTAAATAAAGATGATAAATTTCAATCAATTAAAATTTGTCCTCTCATCCATTGGACATGGGATGAAATATGGCAATATATAAAGCTCTTTGACTTACCGTATAACGAGCTTCATGACAAAGGTTATCCTAGTATCGGATGTAGTAAGTGTACATTCGCTGTAAAAGAAGGGGAAGACTTACGGGCTGGTAGATGGTCTGGACTAGATAAAACAGAGTGCGGATTACATTCAAAATAAAAATTTAAAATGATAAAAGGAGTGGATGACATGACACTAAGTCAACCTCATGGAGGAAAACTAGTAAATAGAATTGATTTAAATTATGACGTAACAAACCTAAATAAAGCAATCGAGATAGATAAAATGGCTTTATCAGATTTAGAATTAATCGCAAACGGAGCTTATAGTCCTATCAATGGATTTTTTGGGAAAGAGGATTATGAGAGTGTCATCCATCAAATGAAGCTGAAGGACGGTAATGTATGGAGTATACCAATAACATTACCAGTATCGCCAATTCAGTCCTCAGATTTAAAGGTAGGGGAGAAAGTTAAATTAACCTTTGAGGATGAGGTTTACGGTGTGTTGGAATTACAAGAAATTTATGAACCAAATAAAGAAGTGGAAGCAGAAAATGTCTATAAAACAACGGAGTTAGCTCATCCAGGTGTGAAAAAACTATTTGATAGAGGATCAGTCTACTTGGGAGGACCGATTACATTAGTGAAAGTACCTGAAAAAAGTCAATTTGAATCCTTTTATTTGTCTCCTATTGAAACGCGAAAAGCCTTTGAAAATCGGGGCTGGAAAACGGTAGTGGGCTTCCAGACTAGAAATCCAGTTCACCGTGCTCATGAATACATTCAAAAGGCTGCTTTAGAAATTGTAGATGGTCTATTTTTAAATCCATTAGTAGGGGAAACGAAATCAGATGATATTCCTGCTGATGTGCGAATGGAAAGCTATCAAGTTTTACTAGAAAACTATTATCCAGAGGATCGTGTTTTCTTAGCAGTTTTTCCGGCAGCAATGAGATATGCTGGGCCGAGAGAAGCGATTTTTCACGCAATGGTACGTAAAAACTATGGATGCACACATTTTATAGTAGGCCGAGATCATGCAGGTGTTGGTGATTATTATGGAACATATGATGCTCAATTGATTTTCCGTCATTTCACAGATGAAGAGTTAGGGATTACACCGTTATTCTTTGAACATAGCTTTTATTGCAAAAAGTGTGAAGGGATGGCATCGACAAAAACATGTCCGCATGGCAAAGAAGATCGTGTCATTTTATCAGGGACGAAGGTAAGAGAGATGCTTCGTAATGGGGAAACACCTCCACCAGAATTTAGTCGAAATGAAGTCGTTCAAGTCCTTATTCGCGGAATGAAGGTGACAGTATGACACAACAAGCAGCAACAAACATCTATTGGCACGATACAGCCATTACAAAAGAAGATCGTCAAAAATTGAACAATCATAAAAGCTGTACCATTTGGTTTACAGGTCTTTCAGGTTCAGGGAAGTCTACTTTAGCAAATGCAGTGGAAAATCGATTACATGAATTAGGAACACGGAGCTATGTTTTAGACGGAGATAATATTCGTCACGGCTTAAACAATGATTTAGGCTTTAGTCCCGATGATCGCAAGGAGAACATTAGGAGAATCGGAGAAGTCTCAAAGCTATTTGTAGATGGGGGATCAATTGTCTTAACAGCGTTTATTTCGCCTTATAAAGATGATCGTAAAGTTGTAAGAGACCTCCTTGATGAGAATGAATTTTTTGAGGTTTATGTAAAATGTTCTATCAGTGAATGTGAAAAAAGAGACCCTAAAGGACTTTATAAGAAAGCAAGAAATGGTGACATTAAAGAGTTTACGGGAATAAGTGCCCCTTATGAAGAGCCAGAGAACCCAGAAATAATTGTTGAAACAGACCGCTTTTCAATAGAGGAATGTGTGGACCAAGTAATTATTAAACTAAAAGAACATTCGATTATCTATTAATTTCTTGATAAACTAGAGAATGGTAAGAAAGAATCTCTATAATGTAAAGAAAGAATGAGGAGGAAAGAACGTGTCTTATACAAAGGTCTGGGAAAACAATGAAAAATTAAGTAAAGAAGAAAAGCTTAAATTAGAAAAAGATGGTTTAGAAATATTAAATGATATACCGAAATATGCAGAACAAGGTTTTGATTCCATCCCACAGGATCAATGGAACTTATTTAAATGGGCAGGACTTTATTTACAAAAGCCGAAGGAAGCAGGCTACTTTATGATGAGAGTTAATGTTCCTTCTGGTATTTTATCCAATGAACAAGCCCTTGTCCTTGCTAATATTGCTAAGGATTACGGTCGTGACGTAGTTGATATTACTACTCGTCAAGCAATTCAGTTCCACTGGCTTGAAATTGAACAAATTCCGGATATATACAAAAGACTAGAGAACGTTGGTTTATCTTCAGTAGGAGCTTGTGGAGATATTATGAGAACAATCGTAGGTAATCCATTAGCGGGTATTGATCGCAATGAATTACTAGATACGAGAGAAATAGTAGAAGATATTTATTGGTATTTCCAAAGAAATGAAGAATACTCGAACCTTCCAAGAAAATATAAAATTTCCATTTCTTCAAATGTAAACAATGCACAAAATGCTGAAATAAACTGTCTCTCTTATGTACCAGCAGTGAAGGAAATTGATGGTGAGGAAGTTGTTGGATTCCACGTGTATGTTGGAGGTGGGTTATCTTCTAAGCCATATTTAGCGCAAGAACTTGATGTTTTTGTGAAACCTGAAGAAGTAATGGAAGTTACAATTGCTGTAACTAAAATTTTCAGAGATATGGGCTACCGTGAAAAAAGACACCGTTCCCGTCTAAAATTTTTAGTTGCTGATTGGGGTGTAGATAAGTTCAAAGAAGAATTGTTAAAGTATGTTGACCTTCCATCTAAAGGAACAAACCGCTTTGAAGAATGGAATGCTGGTTATTTTTACGGTGTTCATAAACAAAAGCAAGAAGGGAAAAACTATATTGGATTTAACGTACCAGTTGGTCGTTTAAGCTCTGACGAATTAATCGAGCTTTGCCGTATTTCAAAAGAGTACGGAAGTGGAGAAATTCGTACTTGTAATTCCCAAAACGTTGTTATCCCTGGTGTTGATGATGATAAGGTGAATGATGTACTAAAGGAAAAAATCTTTGAACGGATAACAGTGGAACCGAATAAATTTATAGGCTATTCCGTTTCCTGTACAGGTATTGAATATTGTAACTTAGCACTAGTTGAAACGAAGGAAAGAATGAGAATGATTGCGGAATATTTAGATGAAAAGCTTTCATTAGATTTACCGATTCGTATTCATATGGTAGGTTGCCCTAATTCATGTGGGCAAAGACAGATTGCTGATATTGGGCTACAAGGAATAAAGATGAAGACAAAAGATAAGAAAATGGTTGAAGCATTTGAGATTTATGTTGGAGGAACACTGACGCATGATGCAATGTTCAATGAAAAATTAAAAGGAAAAATTCATGCAGAGGATTTAGACAATGTTCTACTACAACTATTAACATATTTTAAAGAAGAGAGAGAAGAAGAAGAAAATTTCCATGCGTTTTTCCTTCGAGTAGGAAAAGACTCCTTACAAGCAAAGTTAGATGAGATATTAAAAGGTGTAGCAGCATAAATTCATGCTTCATCTCTAAATAAAAGTGAAGAGGTATACTATGACTATTTTTCGGTTTGAAGCTGTCATTAATAATGATCGTACTGTAGATATTATTATTGCAGCAGAGGATGAAGAGTCTGCATTTAAGTTAGCAGAAATGGAATTAGAACGACACTATTTAAAATTGCCTGTAATTGATGAACTTACTCTATACGAAAAGAGAAAGATATCAAAAGGTGGAGGCTTCGTCTTAGAACGAGAAAATTTAGAGAATAAGTGAAGTATTAGATGGAGCTAGGAGAGGAGAATAGATGGTGAAACAAAGAGGTATTGTATATTTTGTTGGTGCAGGCCCAGGAGATCCTAAGCTTATCACTGTTAGAGGGGCTGAAGTACTAAAGCTAGCCGAAGTCATCGTATACGATCGGTTAGTAAACCGTGAATTATTACAGTATGCATCAAAAGAAGCTAAATTAATCTATTGTGGAAAAACTCCTAGTCTTCCTTCTGTTACACAAGAAGAGATAAATAGTATTATTGTATCCCATGGTAAGCGAGGGAAAACGATAGTGAGATTAAAAGGTGGAGATCCTACTATTTTTGGTAGAGTAGGAGAAGAAGCAGAGCAATGTGTAAATAATGATATTCCATATGAAATCATTCCAGGAATTACTTCAGGAATAGCAGCACCTGCTTATGCTGGGATTCCTCTCACCCACCGTGATCTTAGTGCATCACTTGCTATTGTTACTGGTCATCAAAGGAATGATGGAAAAGAAAGAGAAATTAATTGGAGAGCACTTGCAACTGGAATAGATACGGTTGTCTTTTACATGGGAGTTAACAATCTCAGTTTAATCCAAAAAAAATTAATAGAATATGGTAGAAATTCTAAAACTCCAGTTGCCTTAATTCAATGGGGAACATTAGATAAACAGCGTACGTTGGTGGGGACTTTAAGTAATATACAAGAACAGGCTGTGAAAGAAAATTTTAAATCTCCAGCAATCATTGTTATTGGAGAAGTCGTATCCTTAAAAGAGAAACTAGCTTGGTTTGAAGAAAAGAGTAATCCTGAAGCTCTTTTAAATGAAGCTGTAAACTTATAAGTAGTATGCATAAATGTAGTGTTTGGAAGGAAGTAGTGCACTTTGAAGAATGGCTCTGTTAAACCTTGTTGTTACACTATATAACATAGCCTTATTAATAAATATATTCCAATTAGGAGGATGATGAAGATGACAGAAGTACTTAACAGACCAAAGGTAGCGAAGAATTTAACAGAATTAATTGGGAGAACACCGCTTTTAAGATTAAACGATATCAGTGATGAAACTGGTGCAGAAGTTCTTGGGAAATTAGAGTATTTTAACCCATTAGGGAGTGTAAAGGATCGTATTGGTAACGCTATGATCACTGCAGCAGAAGAGCAAGGCCTTATTCAAGAAAATACAGAAATTATTGAACCAACAAGTGGTAACACTGGTATCGCCCTTGCATTCGTTTGTGCTGCAAAAGGATATTCCTTAACCCTTGTAATGCCTGATACAATGAGTATTGAACGTCGTAATCTCCTTAAAGCCCTTGGTGCAAAGCTTGTTTTAACGGAAGGTGCAAAAGGAATGAAAGGTGCTATTGCTAAAGCAACAGAACTAGTTGATGAAACTCCAAATGCATTTATGCCGCAACAATTTTCGAACCCTGCAAACCCTGAGGTTCACCGTCAAACAACAGCTGAAGAAATTTGGGCAGATACTGATGGAAAAGTAGATATTTTAATTAGTGGTATTGGTACTGGTGGTACAATCACCGGTGTTACAGAAGTACTAAAAGAACGAAACCCTGAATTTAAAGCAATTGCAATCGAACCAACTGATTCACCAGTATTAAGTGGCGGATCACCTGGACCTCATAAGATTCAAGGGATTGGACCAGGGTTTGTACCTGACGTTTTAAATACAGAAATATTCGACGAGGTTGTTAAGGTATCAAACGACGATTCATTTAAGGCGGCACGTTATATTGGTAAATCAGAAGGATTATTAGTAGGAATTTCATCTGGTGCAGCTATTCATGCAGCTAAAGAAATTGCCCAACGTCCAGAGAATAAAGGGAAAACAATTGTAACGATCCTACCAGATACTGGTGAAAGATATTTATCAACTGTATTATTCCAAGAAGAGGAATAATTAAAAAGTTCATCTGGACCGAAAAACATATCGTAATTGCGTACGAAATGAAGAAGGGACAGATATGCACGTATTTTGTTCAGGTAATAGTTTAATAAAATATAAGATTATGAAAATTGTATTTATTTGTTATTGACGTAAAGCTAAATAAAACTTATAATCGTTTTAATTAAAAATTTATAGGACTCTTATCAAGAGAGGTTGAGGGATCTGGCCCAATGACACCTCGGCAACCATTGAATGCATTCATTCAACAGGTGCCAAATCCAGCAGAATTTGTCATTCTGAAAGATGAGAGGTCCCGGCAGGCATTTAATTAACGATCCTATCGACGACCTCTTTTCATGAAGGGGTCGTTTTTTGTTTAATTATTTTGTCTTTAGTAGCAAGGGGGAAGAAGAAGTGGGCAAAGAAAAGGAAGGCAATCATTATTGTATTGGTACAAAGCTGGTGCAAGTTGGTAATCGCAGTGATCATGTGACAGGTGCAGTAAATCCACCAGTTTATTTTTCAACAGCATATTCACATAAAGGAATTGGTGAATCAACTGGGTATGATTACACTCGAACAGGAAATCCAACGAGACATATAGTGGAAGATGCTATTGCAGATTTAGAAAATGGTGATCAAGGCTATGCCTGTAGTTCTGGTATGGCAGCAATACACACTATTTTCGGTTTATTTAAACAAGGAGATGAAGTGATTGTTTCTCAGGATTTATATGGAGGAACGTATCGATTATTTGAACAAATTTTAGATAACTATGGGATTGTTTTTCATTACGCTGATATTCGTTATCCAGAAAAATTTGAAGATTTGATTAATGAAAATACGAAGGCACTATTTATTGAAACGCCTACTAATCCATTAATGCAAGAAGCAGATATTGCTGTTTATGGAGAAATGGCAAAAATAAATGATGTACTTTTAATTGTTGATAACACGTTTTATACACCTTTAATCCAACAGCCTATCAATGATGGTGCTCATATAGTTATTCATAGTGCTACGAAATACTTAGGTGGACATAATGACGTACTAGCTGGTTTAATCGTTGCTAAAGGAACGGCACTATGTGAAAAACTAGCTATGCTCCATAATGCCATTGGAGCAACATTAGGATCTTTAGATTCTTGGTTACTCATTAGAGGGATGAAAACGTTAGCCTTAAGGATGAAAAAGCATGAAGAGAATGCTAAGTTCATCCAGGAATTTTTAGAAAATCATCCTCAAGTTCATGAAGTTTTATATCCTGGCCGTGGAGGAATGATTTCATTTAGAGTTCATGATGAGAATATAATCAATCCATTTTTACAGCAATTGAAATTAGTTACCTTTGCTGAAAGCTTAGGTGGTGTAGAGAGTTTTATAACATATCCGGCAACTCAAACGCATGCAGATATACCAGAGGAAATACGGATTAAAAATGGTGTTTGTAATCGTTTATTAAGGTTTTCTGTTGGGATTGAAGAAGTTACTGATTTACAAAATGATATTCAACAAGCATTTGAGCTTGCGGTGAAGGGAGCAGTATCCAATGAGTAATAATAATTTTGAGTTTGGTACCCGTTTAATTCATAATGAACATTCTGTCGATAAAGATTCGGGAGCAGTAAGTGTCCCTATCAATCATACATCCACTTTTCATCAATTTGATTTTGATTCCTTTGGTAAATATGATTACGCACGTTCGGGGAATCCTACAAGGGAAATTTTAGAGGATACGATTGCTCACCTAGAAGGTGGAACGAGAGGATTTGCCTTTGCCTCTGGAATGGCTGCCATTTCAACTGCATTTCTTCTTCTCTCTAAAGAGGACCATGTCCTTATATGTGAAGATGTATATGGAGGAACCTTCCGCCTTGTCTCGCAAGTGTTGCATCGCTTTGGTATTGAGCATTCATTTATTGATACAACCGATCTAAATAAAGTGAAGGAAAGCATAAAAGAAAACACAAAAATGATTTATGTGGAAACACCTTCAAATCCACTTTTAAAGATTACTGATTTAAAAGAAGTTTGCAGAATTGCAAAAGAAAATGGGTGTTTAACGTTTGTTGATAATACATTTTTGACTCCAGCACTACAAAGACCATTAGAATTAGGAGCAGATATTGTTCTGCACAGTGCTACAAAATTTTTATCTGGTCACAGTGATGTAGTGGCAGGTCTTGCTGTAGTAAAAGATGAAAAGCTTGGAGAACAATTAGGATTTTTACAAAATACATTTGGTGCTGTATTAGGTGTTCAAGACTGTTGGTTAGTATTAAGAGGATTGAAGACTTTACAAGTACGGTTAAAGCAATCACAAGCATCTGCACAAAAAATTGCAGAGTACTTAGAAACTGTTCCTGAAGTAAATCACGTATATTATCCAGGTCTAAAAAACTATGCTGGTGGAGATATTCATTTCAAGCAGTCAGATGGACCAGGAGCTGTCTTATCTTTCCGTTTAGATAATGCAGATACAGTTCGAACATTCGTAGATCAATTAAAAATTCCAGTATTCGCTGTTAGTCTTGGTGCAGTAGAATCTATTTTATCGTATCCAGCAAAGATGTCTCATGCTGCAATGCCGAAGGAAGAACGGGAGAGTAGAGGAATTCATGATGGATTATTAAGGCTATCTGTTGGATTGGAAAGTGTGGAAGATTTAATTGAAGATTTTGAGAATGGTTTTGAAAAAATAAGATTGAAAAACAAGAAAAAGGAAAAACAATTTAATTAAAAACGAGAGTAGAGGAGCCATTACAATGGGTTTTTTAGAAGACATTAAAAAGAATATTATCGTTGCTGATGGGGCAATGGGTACACTACTCTATTCATATGGTATTGGAAATTGCTTAGAGGAATTAAATCTTTCACAGCCTGATCAAATAAAAAGCATTCATCGTGCGTATTTGGATGCAGGTGCACAACTCATTCAAACAAATACGTATGGGGCAAATTACGAAAAACTATCTCGATATGGTTTAGAGGGACAAGTAAAGGAAATAAATATTGCGGCAGTTCAATTAGCTAAAGCAGCAATAAATGATTTTAACAATAGTGGTCTAATTGGCGAGCAAGAACGAGAACAGAAATACTTATTCGGAACAATAGGTGGTATAAGGACCGTACCAGGAAAGCCAATTCCAGAGGCGGATATAAAAAGAGTCTTTATAGAACAGCTTTCTACCTTATTAAATGAAGGTGTCGATGGTATTCTTTTAGAAACATACCATGATTTTGAAGAGTTAAAGATAGTGGTGGAAATTGCGAGAGAGGAAACAGATTTACCGATTGTTGCTCAGCTGTCTTTAACGGATGTAGGAATAGTTCATGGTGGGATACCTGTGAATGATGCTTTAGAAAAAATTGAAGAACTGGGAGCAGACGTGGTTGGATTAAACTGTCGTATGGGTCCTCATCATATGATTCGTTCTTTAGAAAAAGTATCTATTTTATCGAAGGCTTTTTTATCAACCTATCCAAACGCGAGCTTGCCTAGCTATGATGATGGTAACTACCATTATTCAGCTAATTCTGACTACTTTGAGGAATCAGCTATTCATCTTTGGAAGCAAGGAGTACGACTTATTGGAGGGTGCTGTGGAACGACACCTGACCACATTCGATCAATTTCTAGGGCAGTAAAAGGAAAGAAGCCAATCCTAACAAAGGAAATGACTAAAAATGATATCCCTAAAATTACTCACAAAGTAGTTGTTGAAAAGCCAATTTTCAAACAAAATGATGAAGATCTTCAAGAAATTCCAAAACATAGAGATGCAGTCATCGTTGAGTTAGATCCTCCAAAAGGGCTGCAAAAAGATAAGTTTATTGAAGGGGCAAATGCATTAAAAAGAGCTGGAGTAGATGCCATTACATTAGCTGATAACTCATTAGCAACACCTCGGATTTGTAATTTAAGTATGGCTATGATTTTAAAAGAAAAAATGAATACGACACCACTTGTGCATATTACGTGTCGGGATCGTAATTTAATTGGTCTTCAATCTCATCTCATGGGATTATCAACATTAGGCATTAAAAACTTGCTGGCTATTACTGGAGATCCTGCAAAGGTGGGGGATTTCCCTGGTGCAACTTCTGTGTATGATGTTTCATCCTTTGAATTTATTCAGCTAATAAAACAATGTAATGATGGTATATCATTTTCAGGGAAACCTTTAGGTGCTAAAACAAATTTTTCTGTTGCTGCAGCCTTTAATCCTAACGTACGACACCTAGATCAAGCAGTGAGAAGAATGGAAAAGAAAATTGAGTACGGTGCCGATTACTTTTTAACACAGCCAGTATATTCAGATGAACAGATAAGAGCAATCTATGAAGAAACGAAACATTTAACAACACCTATTTATATTGGAATAATGCCACTTACAGGATATCGTAATGCGGAATTTTTGCATCATGAAGTTCCTGGTATTAAACTAACAGATAGTGTTCGTAATATTATGGCACAACATAAGGACGACAAGGTAGCATCTAAAAAAGAAGGTATTGCCATAGCGAAATCACTTATTGATTGTGCATTAGACTATTTTAAGGGGATTTATTTAATTACCCCGTTTATGAATTATGAAATGACCGTTGAGTTAACAGAATATATAAGAGAAAAAACAGGTACAATCATTCAACCTCAACGTCAATTGGAAAGGAATGCTGGAAATGGGCAATTCATTGTTTGAGCAGCAGCTTCAAAAGAAAATCATCGTATTTGATGGTGCAACAGGAACGATGTTTCAAGAGGCTAATTTAACAGCTGAACATTTTGGGGGAGAGGAATATGAAGGCTGTAATGAGTTTTTAAATATTATTTCTCCTAAAATTGTTGAGGATGTACATCTGAAATATCTTGAAGCGGGCTCAGATATGATTGAAACAAATACATTCGGAGCAACTAGCATTGTTTTAGATGATTATGATTTAGGTCATCGAGCAGAAGAAATTAATTATGTTTCTGCTCAAATTGCACGAAAAGCCGCAGATAAGCTTTCTACACCGGAATGGCCGCGCTTTGTTGCAGGTGCTATGGGTCCAACGACAAAGGCAATCTCTGTCACAGGAGGAGTTACCTTTGAAGAATTAGTTGATACTTATGAGGAGCAAGTTCGTGGTTTGATTCGTGGCGGTGTGGATGTTTTATTATTGGAAACAAGTCAAGATATGAGAAATGTGAAGGCGGGCTTTTTAGGAATTCAAAAAGCATCGAAAGCATTAAAGAAGGAATTACCGTTAATTGTTTCTGGTACGATCGAACCGATGGGAACGACGTTGGCAGGTCAAAATATTGAAGCCTTTTATCTTTCCTTAGAGCATATGAAGCCAGTAATGGTTGGATTAAACTGTGCTACAGGTCCGGAGTTTATGAGAGATCACATACGTTCGTTGTCTGATTTGGCTACTACAGCTGTGAGTTGTTATCCTAATGCGGGTCTTCCAGATGAAGATGGAAATTATCATGAATCTCCTGAATCTCTTGCAACGAAAATTGCAGCTTTTGCTGAAAAGGGCTGGCTAAATCTAGTTGGAGGATGTTGTGGGACAAGGCCTGAACATATAAAAGCAATGGCTGAAGCTGTTAAAGACTTTCCACCAAGAGAAATTCCAAAGGACCACCCTCATGCTGTTTCTGGAATAGAGCCATTAGTTTATGATGAGGGAATGCGTCCACTCATGGTTGGAGAACGTACGAATGTGATTGGTTCGCGAAAGTTTAAGCGTCTTATTAATGAGAGGAAATTTGAAGAAGCTTCTGAAATTGCACGAGCTCAGGTAAAAGGTGGGGCACATATTATTGACTTGTGCTTGGCAGACCCTGATAGTGACGAGCTAGAGGATATGGAGCTATTTCTTCAACAAGTAATTAACAAAGTGAAGGTTCCATTAATGATTGACTCTACCGATGAGCTAGTGATAGAACGGGCACTTACTTATTCTCAAGGTAAGGCAATTATAAATTCAATTAATTTAGAGGATGGGGAAGAACGTTTTGAAAAGATTATCCCTCTCGTTCATAAATTTGGAGCAGCGGTTGTTGTCGGAACAATTGATGAAGTTGGAATGGCAACGACTGCCGAGAGAAAATTAGAGGTTGCTAAGCGGTCTTATGATTTATTAGTAAACAAGTATGGGTTAAATCCAACGGATATTATTTTTGATCCACTCGTCTTTCCTGTAGGTACAGGAGATGAACAGTACATCGGTGCTGCAAAAGCAACTGTAGAAGGTATTAAACTAATTAAAGAAGCACTACCTAAATGTTTAACAATATTAGGTGTCAGTAATGTTTCCTTTGGACTTCCTCCTGTAGGTAGAGAAATCGTGAATGCTGTGTATTTGTATCACTGTACAAAAGCAGGTCTAGATTATGCAATTGTTAACACGGAAAAGCTAGAACGTTTTGCCTCTATCCCAAATGTGGAGAGAGAGATGGCTGAAAAGCTGTTGTTTGATACGACAGATGAAACATTGGCAAAATTAGTGGAGTTCTATCGAGGGAAAAAGTCCATTGATAAGAAACCAGTAAATACAATGCCATTGGAGGAACGTTTGGCTCATTACGTTGTAGAAGGTACAAAGGAAGGATTAATTCCAGACCTTGAAAAGGCATTATCTACTTACTCAGATCCATTGGAAATAATAAATGGTCCTTTGATGACAGGGATGGCAGAAGTAGGGGAACTATTTGATAAGAATCAATTAATAGTGGCGGAAGTACTACAAAGTGCTGAGGTTATGAAGGCTGCTGTTGCCTATTTAGAGCAATTTATGGAGATAAAAGATGATAGTGGAAAAGGAAAGGTACTATTAGCAACTGTAAAAGGTGATGTACACGATATAGGAAAAAATCTTGTTGAAATCATACTAAGTAATAATGGTTTTAGGGTCGTAGATTTAGGAATTAAGGTGGCACCTCAAACATTAATTGAAGCAGTACGCAAAGAGAATCCAGATATGATTGGACTTTCAGGATTACTTGTGAAATCTGCTCAGCAAATGGTGTTAACGGCCCAAGACTTACGTCAGTCAGATATATCTATTCCAATTCTTGTTGGGGGAGCTGCCCTTTCAAGAAAGTTTACAGATAATAAGATCTCTGCTGAATACTTAGGACCTGTTATTTATGCTAAGGATGCAATGGATGGATTAAATATAGCAAATAGATTACAGAACCCTGAGGAGAGGGAAAAAATCGATCTCTCTTTCCAAGAAAAGCAGGAGCAGAGACAGCTAGCTGAAGGAAATAATGTAGCAAGTGAAATTACTACAACAATGACCGCGGTGAAGGTACGTTCAAAAGTTTCAACGACTGTTCCTGTATATACACCACCTGATACTGTGCGACATATTTTACGAAATATTTCTTTACCACACATCGTGCCTTATATAAATTTGCAAATGTTATTAGGAAAGCATTTAGGGTTGCAAGGAAAAGTCAAAAGGTTGTTAGATGAAAAAAATGAAAAAGCTATTGAGCTAAAAGAGGTAATCGATGAATTAATTAAAGAAGCCACTAGAGATGGGAATATCTCTTTAAATGGGATGTATCAGTTTTTCCCTGCTCAAGCGGATAATAATGATATTCTCATTTATGATCCTGCTGATGAAAAAACAGTCATTAAAAGGTTTAGTTTTCCTAGGCAGCAGAAGGAACCATATTTAACGTTAGGGGACTTCTTACGTCCTGTGAGTAGTGGAGAAATGGATTATGTTGGTTTCTTATCTGTTACTGCTGGAAAAGGAATAAGAGAGCAAGCGCAGAAGATGAAAGAAGCAGGAGATTATTTACGCAGTCACGCATTACAAGCATTGGCATTAGAGTTAGCAGAAGGACTAGCGGAATACGTACACCATTTAATGCGAGATCAATGGGGCATTCCTGATTCGGCGGATTTTACAATGCAAGATCGTTTTTCCGCAAAATATCAAGGTGTCAGAGTATCGTATGGATATCCAGCATGCCCAAATCTTGAAGATCAAGCAAAGTTATTTCAATTAATCCATCCTGAGGATATTGGTGTTCAATTAACAGAAGGGTTTATGATGGAGCCTGAGGCTTCTGTTACTGCAATGGTGTTTGCTCATCCAGAAGGTAGATATTTTAGTGTGTAGGTTAGAATGAAGAATACTGGAATGGATTTGTTATAAATGAGCTTCTAACTTACTGTTTTTTACTATCCTTTATAAAATAATCGCACTAAGACTTAGTCTCAGTGCGATTATTGTTATATCTGGAAAGAGAACCTCTATTGTTTTCCAAACAAGTCCTATCCAATCATGGAATCTAAATTCTTTAATTCTAATTCCTCAAATTTCTTTACCATTTTAGAACGGTTAATATTAAAGATAGCAGAGTCTAGTGGACAAGTAACCCCAACCTCACAATAAATTCTTGCAAGCTTTCGTGAAAGATGAAGCATTTCTAAATCTGTTTCAATCTTATTTCGTTGTGATTTAGTAAGCTCTTGAATGTTGTCCAAAATCCCTTCAATCGTTTCATATTTTTTCAGTAAATTTAGTGCTGTCTTTTCTCCTATACCTTTTACACCAGGGTAGTTGTCACTACTATCACCCATAAGAGCCTTTAAGTCTACCATTTGCTGAGGAGTGATACCTTTCTCTTCAAAAAATACATCTTCTTTATATACTTCATAATTTCCATACCCTTTTTTAAGAAGTACCACATAAACATTTTCTTCAATTAGCTGCAAGATATCTTGATCACCTGTAAGGATATAAACTTCGGAATCTTCTTTGTAATGATGTGCTAACGTGCCGATACAATCATCAGCCTCGTATCCAACTAATCCTACATTTGGAATATCAAGCTCTTCAACAACATCCTTAACAATGTCAAATTGTGGAATTAACTCCACAGGTGGTTCTCCGCGATTGGCTTTATAATTAGGATACATTTCAGTTCTGAAAGTTTTACTCCCCATATCCCAACAGCATATGACGTGTGTCGGTTTATACGTATTAACAGCCGTAAAGAGATGTTTTACAAAGCCATGGATGGCGTTTGTAGGTGTTCCTTTACTGTTTATCATAAAATAGCCACTCATTGCAGTTGCATAAAAGGATCGAAATAGTAAGGCCATACCGTCTACTAACATTACTTTATTTTTATTTTCCATAATTAACTCCTTTTAAAAAATGATATAGACCTAATTATAACAAAAAAGCTAATATGTTTATTTAGATTTTAATTGGAAATCTAGAAATAATTCTGTTGTTGCATAAAAAATACAACCTATGTGATGAATTATATCTTGTACATTAATGATTAAATAATTCCAACATCATATACATAGTATTGTTTTATCAAAATAAATAACTGGCCAGGAAGAAAATACTCTTAAAAGGGGGATGTTTCTTGTTTCAATTACCTATACAAGATCCTGTTAAGATATTTGCATTAACAATGGTCATCTTTTTTTTGGCCCCTCTTTTAATGAATAAATTGAGAATACCTGGTATTATTGGTCCAATTTTGGCTGGAATTATTATTGGCCCAAATGGTCTAAATATTTTAGATCGGGATCAAACCATCGTTTTACTTGGGACTGTAGGGTTATTGTTTATTATTTTTATTGCTGGATTGGAATTAGATCTTGATGGTTTTAAAAAATACAAGGATAGAAGCTTTTACTTTGGTGGTTTATCTTTTTTAATTCCTTTTATGCTAGGAACAACATTTTGTCTTATGATGGGCTATTCTGTTATCGCATCTATTTTGATTGGTTCCATTGTTGGTTCTCACACATTACTCGGATATCCGATTGCAAGTAGATTAGGTATAGGTAAAAACAAAGCTGTAACCACTGCTGTTGGAGGAACTCTAGTAACAGATACTTCGGCATTGCTTGTATTAGCAGTGATTACAGGGGCCGTGTATGGTGAGCTGTCATTACAATTTTGGATTACATTAGGTATTTCAATTACCATATTTGTATCAGTTGTTTTAGTAGGTATCCCGTATATTTCACGCTGGTTTTTTAGAAATATTAGTAGCGAAGGAATTAAAGATTTCACTTTTGTAATGGTTATATTATTTGTGGCAGGTTTTTTAGCTTTAGTTGCAGGATTAGAACCTATAATTGGAGCTTTTCTAGCAGGCTTAGCACTAAATCGACTCATTATTGAAAATGGCCCACTGATGAATCGTATTCGCTTTTTTGGAAATGCATTGTTTATCCCTTTTTTCTTATTATCTGTAGGAATGCTAATGGATTTAACTGTCCTTTTTAGTGATCCAAGTGCTTGGCTTTTAACAACTTTAATCTTAGGTGCTGTATTTCTTGGAAAAGCACTTGCACCATATCTAATAGGGAAAATATACGGATACAGTACCACAGAGATTAAAGTGATGTTTGGTTTAACCATTCCACAAGCAGCAGCAACATTAGCTGCAACACTAGTTGGATTTAATGTCGGACTATTAGATCAATCAACGATTAATGGAGTCATCGTTATGATACTCATTACTTGTATCATTGGCCCATCGTATGTTGATAAATTTGGACGAAAACTAGCATTAAGCGAGGAAGAAAAACCATATATAAGAAAAGAGGGGCCAGAACGTATTATGATTCCATTATCGGATCCTAATACGATGGAATCTTTGCTAGATCTATCTTTTATTATTAAAGAATCCAAGAGTGTGGATCAACCATTATATCCATTAACTGTTGTTCAAAAGGAAGGAAAAGCCGCAGAAAGTGGAGTGGCGCAAGCTGAAAAAATGCTTGGGCATGCGGTTATGTATGCCTCTGGTGCAGATATGCCTGTACGTGTGTTAACGAGAGTAGATTTAAACGTGTCAGATGGTATTGCTCGTGCTATAACGGAAGAAAGAATTAATATTATTGTTGCAGGTTGGGATGCTAAAATGTCATACAAGCAACTGTTTGGAAGTGTTATTGATCGTGTAATTGATCAAACGAATCAGACTGTACTCGTGTCTAAATTAGGTCAACCGCTAAATACGACTAAACGAGTAGTTTTAGTTATTTCTTATGGTGCTAATCGTAAACCAGGATTCACAGATGCTTTACAGAAAATAAAATTGATTACAACTAAATTAAATGTTTCTTTAGTTGTATTTGTTGTAAACGAAGAAACAGAAAAATACGTGCAATACATGAAAACAATAAAGCCTACACCTCCTACTACTTTAATTCAAATAGAATCATGGGAGCTTTTTTATAATAACTTTGTACCTAAAATGAATAAGGATGATTTAACGATTATCTTAAGTGCTAGAAGAGGAACAATCGCTTGGCATTCTCAATTAGAAAAATTACCTGTAAAGTTCGTCCAAGCAGAGTGCAAAAGCTTTATTATCTTTTATCCAGCTGAAGAAGAGGAGTTAGATATTAGAGGTTCTCGAGGAACGGAGGTTCCAAAGGATTTCTTACACTTTAAGAATAAGTAATTATTAGTAAGGTTTTTATATGGATGTAAATGACTGTCTCAAAGGTTTTTCAGTCTCTTTGAGACAGTTAACATTACTCCTTAATCCCTTCTAACCATTCCTTATAGCAATCATAACACAGAGGTTTTTCCATGTGTTCACTTTCCGTTGTATTCGTAAAAACTGCGAATCGAGTATATTCACCAATTTCATTTTGACAGTAGAAGCATGTATTGTACATTTTTATTTCCTTTCGTACTTAATATTTGTAGTGTGAAGCACCATGCATTTATCCACTTCCGTGAATTATGAATATTTAAGGCTTTAATACAACTTTAATACAGTCATCGTGCTTTTCATCAAAAATATCATAGCCATATTCAGCTTTATCTAGAGGTAGACGATGACTAATAATATCAGTTGGATCGAATTCTTCGTTTACTATTTTTTTATATAATTCAGGAATGAAATGGATCACTGGTGCTTGTCCCATTCGTAAAGTAATATTTCTAGCAAAAAAGTCTCCTAAAGGAAACATGTTGTACCTTGTTCCGTAAACACCAACGATGCTAACAGTACCCCCTTTTCGAACGCATTGACTTGCCATAACGATTGGTCCCATTGTCCCCCCTTGAAGCTTAAGGGCTGTTTCCACCATTTCCATTGCTGATTTTTTTCCATCCATTCCTACACAATCAATGACAGCATCAGCACCTCCTCCTGTTATTTCCTTCAAGTGAGATCCAAGATTATCAAATGTTGAAAAGTCAAACACTTCCACATTATTAGTCCTTTTCGCATGCTCTAATCGGTATTGAACATAATCTACGGCAATTACTCGCTTTGCCCCTTTTAACCATGCAAACTTTTGAGCTAAAAGCCCTACTGGACCACAGCCCAAAACGATGACTGTATCATCTTTTTTTACTTCCCCTTGCTCTACTCCCCAATAGGCAGTTGGAATAATATCAGATAAAAATAGCAGCTTTTCATCTTCTAATTCACAGGACTCAGGTACGACAAACGGTGTAAAATTCCCATAAGGAACCCTTAGTAATTCAGCTTGACCTCCTGGATAACCACCAAAAGTATTTGAGTACCCAAAATATGCTCCTGCTTCTCCATTGGGATTTGCATTGTCACATTGACTCTCTAATTCATTTTTACAGAAAAAGCATTCTCCACATGCGATATTAAATGGGATGATGACTCGATCTCCTTTTTTTACTTTTGTTACTTCAGGACCTACCTCTTCTACAATCCCCATCGGTTCGTGTCCAATAATATAATCCTCAGGGAAATTGGGAACCATTCCGTGAACGAGATGAAGGTCTGAACCGCAGATAGAAGTACTTGTAATTTTAACGAGGACGTCATCCTTTTTTTCTAGCTTTGCATTTGGAACTTCTTTTACTTTTACATCCTTTATTCCTTGATAAGTGACAGCTTTCATTTTCTGTACTCCTTTAAAAAAATAGTATATAGCTTGATGTTATTTTTTCTAATCATTCAAAAGTTATGTAGTGAATCTACTTAGTCCATAAATAGGAAATAGGGGGAGGTTTATAAGTATAGGTGGAGGTAGTAGGAAGTATCCTAAGCAAAGGATTGATTTTTAGGAAGGGGTATTACGAATGGAATTTCATTGGATTTGGAAAGCTGTCATCATCGTGCTGTTTGGTACAGTTGTTTTAAGAGTTGCGGGGCGAAAATCAATATCTCAAATGACTGTAGCTCAAACGGTACTTATGATATCTATTGGTACATTGATGATTCAGCCAGTAAGTGATAAGAACATTTGGATTACTTTTTTAATAGCAATTCTACTAGTCATAACATTATTTGTTATCGAATATTTGCAAATAAAGTTTGAAAAATTTGAAAAGTTTTTTAGTGGCAATGCAATCGTTATAATTGAAAATGGAGAATTAAATATTGAAAACTTAAAGAAGCTTCGGTTAACTGTTGATAAATTAGAAATGAGATTGAGACAAAAAAATGTGAAAAAAATTGAAGATGTGCAGTGGGCAACAATCGAACCAAATGGTGAAATTGGCTATGCATTAAAAAAGCATTTGCAATATGCAACCAAGGAAGATATTCAAATGGTGATTGATCTAATCCAAGCCAAGTTTCCTCAGCCTCCACTTAGTAAAAGTGTCATTAAAGCAGAAGATCCAAACAACATTTTTAATGAACTAAAAAATGATAAAATAAATCGAATAAACCCTAGGAAAAATAAAAAGAACGTTACCAATAATGAATTGAGATAAAATTGTACCAATTGTTACTTACTTATGCATGAATAGCCAAAATAAAAGAATGATATAAAAAGTTATTAAACCAACTATAATAGTTGCAATTATTTGAAGGTTTATTTTAATTTTAACAGAACAGTATACTTGTATAGAAGGGGGATGAAAGTGAGGTACTTTTTTATTATTGTTTTATCTTTATTTATACTTTCTGCTTGTAAAATTAGTGAAGATAATGAGAGTGAAGACTATGAATATTACAAATAACAATATTATAGGTGAAAGGAATTGGAATATAGAAATAGTTGCAGAAAATTTGCAGATTCCTTGGATATTAATGTATATGAAAATACATTCTTTATTACCGAACGAGAAGGAAATATAGTAGAATTGGAGAATCAATCTTTTGAACGTTTTCCTGTAGAAACCTCTGATCCCATCGTTCATGTAGGTGAAGGGTGAATTAATAACACAGATGGAAGAGGCACTCCTGTTTCAAATGATGATAGGTTGTTTAAACTTACCGTATTGGACTAATTTTTTTCTGTTATTTATATTATAATTCTCAGAAAGAGGAATGATGGGCTTGGAAAATGCATAATTGTAATTAAGTTGTCCATATAGAGTGGATGTGGTACAAGTATTGCTTCCATGTGAGGTCTATCCTGAAAATAGAAACAGTTCAGGAGTGAAGGGTGACGACTCCAGCGACGAGCATATGCTTCACGAATAAGCTTCGAGTTGTCTCGACGCATATAACAACAGAGCAACACTTGCAGAGGCAGAGACAGGCCCATGTACTTTAGCAGTTTACAAAATATATAGTGTGGAGGCTGAAGCATTGCCCGTGCAGCCAGGATGGCAGGATTACGCCGTTGCCCACAGGACGTGGGCTGACCTTAGGCGTAATTGATTCACCAGTAACGGATGAACACCCTTAGAAAGAATATTTTCATCCTCCATGGTGCAGATCTTCGCTTGCATGTGAGGTCTACACTGAAAATAGAAATGGTTCAGGAGTGAAGGGTAATGGTGATGACTCCAGTGGGATCAGCACGAGTCCGAAAATCCCCTACCACTTACCGAGTAAGTGGTAGGAATTTGAGGCCGTGGCCCACGTTAAAGAAGACACTGTGAAGCATGAACAGATGTCGCACTTATGCCTGTGGTGAAAGCCACCAGTAACGGATGAACACCCTTAGAAAGAATATTTTCATCCTCCATGGTGCAAAATTTCACTTGCATAGGGAGATCTTATATAAAATTACAAAGTGGGGATGCATATGAGAATTCAAGTAATAAATGTAAGCTCTAAATCAAAAAAGAAGAAAATTTTTAAAGGGATTGGGATAGGCGTAGGTATAGTTGTTTTAATCTGGGCAACTATTTTCATATTTCCAGTCTCTGAAAGACCTATGAAACCATTTTTTGAATGGGAACATGATCGCCCAATTGTAATTGCGCATCAAGGTGGAGAGCATTTAGCACCTTCGAATACCCTAATTGCCTTTGAACAAGCAAGGAATATGGGGGTAGATGCTATTGAATTTGATGTACATATGACAAAGGATGGGCATCTTGTTGCTATCCATGATAATACAGTGGACCGAACAACAAATGGTGAAGGTCGTGTTAATGATCTTACTTTAGAGGAAATAAAGATGTTAGATGCGGCAGATTATTTTCAAGATTTAAACGGTGAGTATCGTTATCGAGGGCAGGGCATTACAATACCAACGGTTGAAGAGATTTTCGAAGAGTTTTCGGATATGAAAATGGTTATTGAAGCGAAAAAAACAAATGATCCAGAATTGTACATGCCTATGACGGAGAGGCTTTGGGAATTAATTCAGCAATATGATTTAGAAGACCAAATATTAATTGCCTCTTTTGATCAACAAATTATAGAGAAATTTACTGAAATTACAAATGGAAGAATCGCCGTAAGTGGTGGGAGAGATGAAATTACTAGGTTTGTTGTCTTTCATAAGTTATTTTTGAACAGCTTGTATAGGCCAAAGGTAGATGCTGTTCAAATTCCTACTGAGGAAGGTAACTTTAATTTACAGGATTGGAAATTAATTCAAGGTGCTGATCGGCGTGGGATGGAGGTTCATTATTGGACAATTAATGATCGAGAAACGATGGAAGAATTAATAGATTTAGGTGCGGATGGTATAATTACAGATCGTCCAGATATACTTTTAGAGATATTAGAGGAACATTAAAATAATGAAAAGAAGAAAAGGAGATGCTACGAGTAACGGGTTCCGTATCCTATCGCAAAATTGCAGATTACAGCCGAAAATGTAAGTAAATTTGTACCTATATTTCACCCTGATTTGTGACATATCAAAAACTGTAAAAATGTATCAAAATGATCGATACATTTTTACAGTTTTCTTACTTTTTACTTGTTGAACTAACGCACCTGTTTAACAAGGGATTCAATTATTATTAGATTATTTTATGTAAGAATAACCACTGCCCAAATCTCTGTACTCCAATATCATAATTAAGTTCTTTATTGTGGATGGAAAAAATCCTTGTTCCAAATTCATCTAATGATAATTCATTTTCTGGGAAAGTATTTATAAATCCGTACTGTTTAAAATTAAAGAAGATATCCATACATCTTCTGATTGTCTTTTGAACGCTACGGATTCATAATCACAGTTATCTTCGTAATAACCTAAATGCAGATGATATCTATCGTCATACAATATATTCATTTAGTACCTCTTTCATTAAATTTTGTTAATAACTAAAGCACCCGATTGTTGAAGAAGATTTCACTATAATCTCCTTAGACGTTATTGATTCCTCTTAATAATTTCCAAAACTTCATCTTGAATAATATTATAAAAACGTTCCTGCTCCTCAATAAAAGGAGTATGTGAGGAATTATTAAAGGTGTACATTTTCTTGTATGGAGCTTCAATTGATTCATAAAAACGTTTAGCTTGGGTGTGTGTTGTTTGATAATCATGCAACCCCTGAAGTATAAAGACTGGGAGGTTAAGCGTTGGAACAAGATGTACCAAATCGGTTGTTGCCATAACATGAGCTAATGACTGGTAGCTGGAAACACTCCCTTGAAAAATATTCATTCGTTCTTTTAGAGTATAATTTGGACAAGAAAGAACTTGTCTTAGATTTTCAAAATTCGAGTATCCACTGTGCTTAAAGCCACCTCCATACCTGTTCGTAAATTTAGCTCTAACTGAACCGTATAACCGATTCTTATAGTAATTTTCATCAAATGTTATATTTTCTATTTGTTTAATCGCTCGTTTATCATTGTGATTGATTGCCGTTTTTAAAATAAAGTTATATGTTTCATTTTCCGATTCTTTTGGTGAGCCTACTTGACCAACTCCAATATAAGCGTGGAAAAGGTCAGGATTCATACTTGCTACAAGACTTCCAAGGTAAGTCCCCCATGAATGACCAAGAATAAACACTTTGTCTTGTGAATATTTACTTCTCAGATAATTTACAACTGCAATAGTATCGTCAACTAACTGTTCGACGGTCAGTGGTTTTTTAGCTTCTTTAGCATGATATGACATTCCTGTTCCTCTTTGGTCCCAATAACACACGTCGAAGAACTGTTCGAGCCTAATACCATGAGCTTTAATGATAGGATAAGCAGGAAATCCTGGACCACCATGTAAAAATAATAATAGAGGGTTGCCTTGATTTAAAGATTCAATGATTATTCCTTGTTTTGAGCCGTTAATTTCCAAGTACTCTTTTGTTGTTATGCCTATTCCACTTTTTCCGCTAATGTTATTCAAAGGTTTTTCAAAAGACTTTAAAAGCACACTCACAGCTCCTTTCCAATAATGTATTTACCTATACTTCTCAATAGATTTATTGTTTCTTCAACTCCCCGTTTGTTTAAGTAGCTTTGTTCACAAACTATATACATATTTTAACATATATAGTTAGATTATTTTTTGAAATATTCAAATAAATAACTAATATATGATTAACCTTAAAAATATGCTCGGTTAAATATATCTGGAATTGTATATAAAATTGTCCATATACACCAGCCAGTGTATATGGACAATTTGTACTGCAACTTATGATACATATTTTGTATTGATTTAATGATAAACCCTACAATATCAACAAAAATTGAGTGTCAATTTAGCGTACATTTTTACACTCAGTTTGCAATGCATTTTTGACATTTGTGATAGGTAACAGAACCCGTTAGGCTAAGAGCATTTCCTTTTTTTCTTTGTAAGAGTTATATAAGGTTATGTTTTTTTTCTACCCTGAAAATAGACGGTTCAGTAGTGAAGGGTGACGACTCCAGCGGGAAAAGCAATAGCAGAAGACCCGACAATTCGGCACGATAATGCGAAGTGTGGAGGCTGAGGCATAGCCCGCGGAAAGCTGCTACCTGTAACAAATGAACCTACTTGATAAGTATTTTCATCCCCTATGGTGCAAATCTACACTTGCATGGGCTGTCACCCTGAAAATAAAAAGGGTTCTAGACGCCCGAAATGCAGTAGGTGACTATTGCCTGTGGTGAAAGCGTTCACCAGTAAAGGATGAACCACCTTGATGTTTATCTATAATCACATCAAACTTTTCTTAAAACTGCGACTAATGCAGGGGAATTGATTGTAAATTCCTCCTTATTAAAGCTACCAAAAATATCAAAGTGTGAGAAACTAGATTTCTTGATAATATTTACAAACGAATCCTTTTTAAGTGGTAGAAGCTTCGTAACATTTTTTAATTCATTCGTCTCTTCGTTGTTCTTAATAGTTATTTTTCCTTCAAAGATAATCCAAGGGTCCTCTAGTTTATAAGAACGTTCAAACTGAATTTCCTTTTCTTCATTAATAATGATTGGTAGTTCCATTATATTTTTTTCGAATATTCGATCGTAGTTTACAGTTTGGATAATTAGTATTCCATTGTTATTTAATCGTTCATAGCAATCATCTAAAACGTCTATCATCTCATTATGACTATCTAAGTGCACAAAAGAATTACCGATACAAAGGATAATATCAAATGTCTGTGGAGAAAGTGTTCCTATGTCTTTCATATTCATCTGTTTCGCATGAAATGGTTTTAATAAATGGCTATTCTTTTTGTTCATTAGTGATACCATATCCTCATTTATGTCTGTCGCTACTACGTTATATCCCTTTTGAGTCAACTTTGCTGCCTCTGCTCCAGTTCCTGCAGCTAAATCTAATACGGATATAGCCCCTGTTTTTTGTAATACAAGGCTTTCAATTAATGAAATTGCTTTTTCATTCGTAGCAAAAATATCATCATAATAATTACTTAATGTGGAGTAAAAGTCCATTTTGATTTCACCTACCTATATTATTACATTCATTAAATCATAGATAGCTATTTGTTTTCAGTGAGACAACTCACCAATTTTTATCAGAGCATTTTTTTATATAGTTTTACTAATAAAAACATTGCTATACTTCTCAAAACTTTAATTTAAATCTCAAGTATGACTTTTTTCATCTACTATTCTCTATTTTTTAATTGTTTCCGTGCAATAAAAAAGACGGGTAATGGAATTAGAATCCAAGCGAGACTTTTAAAAAAACCATTTTTAGCGTATGCTTTTTCTCTATCAATAGAGTCAGATTTTAATTGTTCATAGCGTTCATATAATTCCTCGTGTGAAAGATCCTCATTGGAGGTGCTTTTGTCATTAAAATAGGCGCGATTTAATGAATATTCATCAAATGACTCGTAATAAGGGGTAGGAAAGACTATATCACTTAGAAATATAAATGAAGAAACAGCGCCACCAATCATCATTACTAAAGTAATTAACATAACTAAGTAAAAGTAAATACTTCGAACCATATTGTTCACTCCTTTAATATCAAGCTATTTAATATATATTATAGTAATTTATTTTTTGATTAGGCCTATTGTCGAGAAAAATAAAATAAGGTGTACCAATAGAGATTTGGTACACCTTATACTTACATATTTTCTTGGAGTTCTGGATATGATTCTAATAAATGATTCGTGACTTCATCTTCAAATTGGAGGAAAATTCGATATAAATACTCTTCATCTGTTTCTCTATGATTTTGACTGCTTTGTGAACTGAAATGACTTTCAATATTATTCCATATAAAAGGTTTTAAGTAATGGTATTCTAAATGTCGTACATACAATGAATCATCTATTCTCTTCAGTTCATTTACAAGAACAGTCTTCTTTAAGTCATCCTCTTCTAGAAAGTTTTCTTCCTCAACAAATGCTAAAAAATCTTCATCTGAATAACTGAAATCTGCAGTCTCTGTTGCTACTTGCATCCATGCTTGAAGATCTCTAGCTACCCACCTTGCTTCATCCTCCAATTCAATGTCTTCAGTAAAGTTGCTCCCCATAAGACTGGATAGTACTTGGTCAAGGCGTGCATGTTCAAAGAATGATTGCTCACTTGGTGCTTCTAGTGGAGTGAGAGTTACTCTTTCAATTGCTTCTTCTGCAAATTCTCGAAGATCTTCTTCATCCTCTTCGTTATCTTCCATAGTTGCTTCAAAATTCTCTTCTCTTTCTTCAGCAATGTTGATGGATTCAATATCAGTTGCAATCGTTTCTTCATCTGGTTCTATTGTTTCACTAATTGCAATTGGTTGAGACTCTTGTTGTGGTTCATTTGTGTACATGAAAAATAAAGATAATGATAAGGCGAATAGGGCTATTCCTCCAACTAAATAATATAATTTCTTTCTATTTGTCATTTTTTCACCTCAAAGTAGGTAGGTAGAATAGTCAATAATATACTTAGATATATATTATAATAGATAAAAATTATTAACGAAATAGGTAACATGTATAGGAGATATACATTGGAATAATAATGACTCTTATTTTAAGATGCGAATGGATAATAACAATTTTTGTTTTAATGTTATCATTCACAACGATTAATAAATTGATACGTATGAAATTGAATGATAGCTATTTTATACATATGAATTTATTCCAATAATATCATTCAGATAGAGAATAATCATATAATGTTACGAATTCAAAGCCTTGTTGTTGTAGGATGGGAATTGCCTCTATTATTCCTTCAGCAGTACCACTAGTTGGTTGATTCATGTGAAGTAAGACGATTGAACCTGGTTGAGAAGCTAGTAGAGAATTTTTCACTTGCTCACTAGTAAAGGTAGCTCCTGCATCACCTAAAACATTATAATTTACGACAGATAACCCTAGGTCATTAACAATATTCACCGCAACTTCATCATAGTAGGCAGTTCCTGAACGAAAGAAACTAGGTTTTCTTCCTGTTATTTCTGAGATAAGCAGTTGATTTTCCATAACTTCGGCTATTACTTCTTCTACACTTTTCGTACCACTTATTCCCCAGGCTGTTCCACCATTAATTGATAACGGTAGATGCTCTGTCCCGTGATTTTCAATATAAAAGAGAGGGTCTTCACTTAATTCAAGAAATACACTTCTATTTTCTTTAATCCACCTAGCATTGATAAACAAAGTTGCAGGTATATTATTTTCTCTTAAATACCTAATTAATTTCTCATCATACCCACTGCCATATGGACCGCCACAGGCATCAAAAGTTAAGGCAATGACATGGTCATTCGTTTCTAACTTGTTTTTTACTCCTGTAACCTGCTCCCCCCATTGTGTTGGATGTAATGATTCACTTTCCCATCGATTTTTTATATCCTTTATATCCGCCTGGGCTATTGAG
Source organism: Evansella sp. AB-P1 (assembly GCF_029688925.1). Taxonomy (GTDB): domain Bacteria; phylum Bacillota; class Bacilli; order Bacillales; family Salisediminibacteriaceae; genus Evansella. Next base: position 73,898 of record NZ_JARUKY010000008.1, on the reverse strand, counting down.
TGTTGTTCTTCAATAGATGGTAAAAGAATCTCTTTCTTATTCATACTATAGATTATATGATGACCTTCTAGTATTGTAGTATTAGAAACATTGTCATGTTTGAAATAATAAGATAAAAAGGATACTAGTAGGGTGAATGCTAGCAGGGGAAATATAACTATCATTTTGTTCGAACGTTTCATATTTTTGCTCCAAAAAAGTTATTTTGTTCGTAGATATTTTTTGTATACAGAAGCACATGGTCCTGTCTCTTCCTCATCTAATGTTATTTTTACATTATTCTTTATCTATGACAAGTAACTTATAGAAAAACCTAACTTGTCTATCATAGACATCCCTGTCCTTTCAACTATATAATGGGGGAGAATGGAATTGTCCTGTAAATAAAAATGTTATAAATGTAATCAAACTTCAAGGAAGGTGAAAGAATGGAATCAGGTATTGTGTCAGAAGACTACTTAACCCTTCAATATGAAATGATGGAAGCACAGCAGAAAATAAAAGTTAATATTGAAAAAAATATTGAATTAGAGATTATAGAAGAAGAGCTAAATTTTGAAAAACCAGTTTTACCTCAATTAAAACAGGTTCCAATACCGCTTCCTCTATTTCATGAAGCATTACTACAAATTGCACATGTTCTCATAGAACAGAACACATTAATCGAAAATAAGCTAATTGATACCTTAAAGCAGCTTAAGAAAGAAGAGCTAGTGAATTGGATTAAATCTAGCATCATGTTTGATACAGAATTTTTCCAATCATTTTCTGTGAAAAATGATCTTGAAGCATGGGTGCCTCATTTTGTTGCGGAACAAGCGTTAAGACCATTTTTACATGTTGTTAGTGAAAAGTGTACTACCATTATTCATAAATTTGATGTAATGGGGACTTGTCCATGTTGTGGAGAACCACCTCGATTAGGAAAAGTAGATGAGGGGGAGAATAAATTGCTAACATGTCCACGGTGCGAAACAGATTGGAATCAGAAAAAAAATGCATGTGTGCATTGTGGAGAAGATCGTGAAGGAATGCTTATATATTTAGGCATGGAAGAAGATGATTCTATCTTATTGGAAGTGTGTAAAACCTGTAGGAACTATTTAAAGCTTGTTGAGAAGGAAAAAGATAAGAAGAAATCTGCTGCACTTATAGACTTAGAAACACTACCTTTAGATTTTGTTGCGCAGGAAGAAGGATATGGTGATTCTAATTAAATGAGTAAAAAGGTACTGCAAAATATTGTACAGCCTGTAACTGGTGTTATTTTAGCTGGTGGTAAATCACGTAGGATGGGAACGAATAAAGCTTTATTAGAGATAAATGGAGAAAAGGTAGTAAATCGTATTGAAAAGCATTTAAATAATATTACGAATGATATCGTATTAATTACCAATAATCTAGAAGCGTTTAGTTTTATTCAACATAAAATTGCAAAAGATATTCACATAGGGAAAGGACCCTTATCAGGTATTCATTCTGGTATTACTCATTCTACTAATGAATGGTGTTTTGTAGTGGCATGTGATCTCCCTTTCTTTAATGAACCCATTGGCCAATATATGATATCGTTAATAGGACAAGAGCCTATAGGAGGAATTGTCCCGAAAATAAACGGAAAGCTACACCCTCTCTATGCTTTATATCATCGATCTATTCTTCAGGAAGTAGAAAACAGCTTAAATAGTAACACGTTAAAAATAACGGAACTATTAGAAAAATTAGATGTTTGTATTATTTCTGAGAGGGACTTCTATAAAAAAGGATTTACTGAGGAAGAGGTTGAAATGGCTTTTTTTAATATGAATCGTCCAGAGGACTATATAAAGGCACAACATTTCAATTTAAAATTATTTATAGAAAAGCATAAATTTCAGAATAGATACTAGACTGGAGGTGGTCTTCATAGTTACAAAAGAATTTACAGACTTCTATAATAATCTTGTTTCCTTCTCCACTGCTGACCACCCATTTTCAAAAAGTCCAAAGCATGTTTGGGTTATAAGTCAATATCTTGGTAACTGGCTATTAACTATTCATCCTTCAAGAGGTTTGGAATTTCCTGGAGGGAAGGTTGAAGAAGGTGAAGCTCCATCAGAAGCTGCTAAGCGTGAAGTTTTTGAAGAAACTGGAGGAATTGTTTCAGAACTCCATTACATTGGTCAATACAAGGTAGAGGGAAAAAGTGAAGTAGTTATAAAAAATGTTTACTTTGCTGTTGTAGAAGATTTAATTTCAAAGAAAAACTATTTTGAAACCAAGGGACCAAAGCTACTAAAAAAAATACCTACAAATGTACGTACGAATGATCAGTATAGCTTCATTATGAAAGATGATGTATTAGAGCTGAGTATAAAGGAAGTTAATCGAAGGTTTTTTTAATATAAGTTTTATTAATGATATCTAGCTTAAGGCGCCAGAGGCTCGAGGTCAAATAACCTACCAGCAAAAAAAGTAAAAAAGCGCTTTTTATCTGGCAGAACATTTGCTTGTCGCCAGAGCCAGGACGGTGACATTACGCCATTGCCCACAGGACGTGGGCTGTAGTTAGGCATAATTGGGGCGCCTTACGCTTTTCTTATGATTGATGTTTATGAATAAGTTTTCTCTCTAATACCTCAACTAATTGATACATAATTGTTGCAAGGATAGCAATTATGATAAGTGATAGCATGACAAGAGTAAAATTAAATACTTGGAATCCATAAACAATCATATATCCTAATCCTTGCTTAGATACTAAAAATTCACCTACAATTACTCCAACCCATGCAAGCCCAACATTGACTTTTAAAGTTGAAATAATGGTGGGATAGGAAGCGGGAAATATTACTGAAAAAAAGGATTGTCTTTTTGACGCGCCAAAAGACTTAATTACTTTGAGATAATTCTCATCTACATTTTTAAATGCACTGTACACAACCATTGTAGTAATGACGACAGAAATTAATGCCCCCATGGCAACGATTGAAGTAAAGCCTGGCCCTAATCCTACAATTAATATCGGTCCAAGGGCTACTTTTGGCATTGAATTTAAAATGACGATATATGGGTCTAACACTCTTGATAAAAATGGTGACCACCAAAGTATTCCAGCCATCATTGTTCCTAAAATCGTACCTAGTAAGAATCCTAGTATAGTTTCAAATAAGGTAACAGAAGTATGGGTAAACAAACTTCCATCTTGCATTCTAGTTAGAAAAAGATTCCATACTCTTGATGGAGAACTAAATAGTAAAGGATCGATCCATCGGTTTACAGTAGCTATCTCCCAAAATGAAAAAAAGAAGATAAGCATGGAAACTTGAGATAATCGAATATAACGATTTGTTTTAGCTAATTTATTTACATAATCACGATGAAGCTTTTCATTTAGAGTTTTCAAGAGATTCCAACTCCTTCCATACCTCTTGAAACCAATTATTATAGGAAGGATGGTTTCGAACTTCGAAAGGCTGCTTATATTTTAATTCATCTGGGATCGTAAAAACTTTGTGAATTTTACCTGGACTATGATCAAGCAAAATAACTCGATCACTCATTGCGATAGCTTCACCAATATCGTGTGTTACTAAAATAGCTGTTTTTTCGTGATCTTTTATTGTTAAATATACTAAATCTTCTAATTTGAGCTTTGTCTGAAAGTCTAATGCTGAGAAAGGTTCATCTAATAATAGTAATTTAGGGTCTGTGGATAACATTCGCACAAGTGCAACCCGCTGTCTCATTCCGCCAGATAGTTGATTAGGGTAGTCTTTTAGTTTATTTTTTAACCCCATTTGATTTAATAAATCTATAGCATTTTCCTTTGTCTCTTTTGTCAATTTATCCATCGTTTTCAATCCTAAGAAAATATTATCTTCTATTGTTAACCAAGGAAATAAGTAATCTTGCTGAAGCATATAGCCTGTTTCAGGTGTAGGTTTTTTAATGTTCTTTCCGTCCAGTTTCACTGTTCCACTTGTAGGAAGAATTAGACCAGAAATTAGTGATAGGAGGGTTGTTTTACCGCATCCACTTGGACCAATTAAAGAAACAAATTCTCCTTGTTGAACAGAAAAACTTATATCCTTTACTGCTTCTGTAAACGTATCCTTAGAAAAAAATGTTTTATCAACGTTATCTAATTGAAGAAAAGCCATTATAAAACCTCCTCTCAATACTGTAACTTTCTTCCATAAAAGGGTTGAACAATGTCTCAAAAGGCACTATTCCTTTCGAGACATTGCTTTTTAATGAATTTATTTCCTAGTAATTTGTCGTACGTTCATTTAAACTCTATACCTTTACTATTCTTCCATTATCTTCGTTGATATCTCTGTATTAACTAAGTCAGAGTATTGTACTTCCATTGGCAATTCACCAGCTTCATTCATCATTTCCTGTAATAGATACCAGGCATTCTCTTGTAATAATGGTGTGTCTGCATAGGATCCTTGGTCACGATAACGTTCTACTACTTGCTCAATAGTCTCTAAAGAAGTATCGTCAAAGAATTCCGAAATAGCCTCTGCAACTACATCTGCTGATTGTTCCTGTACCCATTGCTGAGCTCGATAAAGTGCTCTAGTAAATTTCTCAATTGTTTCTTCGTTTTCACTGATAAAGCTATCCTTAGACATATAAACAGTATATGGAATATTACCAGATTGAGTTCCAAAGGAATCGATAATATAGCCAATCCCTTCCTCTTCAAATTGAGTAGCTTGTGGTTCAAATAACTGTACGTAATCTCCCGTACCGGAGGCAAAGGCAGAAGGAATGTTTCCAAAGTCAATATTTTGAATTAATTCTAAATCGTTATGAGGGTCAATACCATGTTGCTTAAGAACAAATTCACCAACCATTTGAGGCATTCCACCTGCACGTTGCCCAAGGAAAGTGCTTCCCTTTAAATCGTCCCATTCAAAATTATCAACAGGTTCGCGTGAAACAAGGAATGTCCCATCTGTTTGGGTCAATTGTGCAAGAATAACTATAAAACTGGGTAATCTTGTTTATTGATATTAAATTGGGGGAGTTAAAGAGTATAGAGATTTATTAATTAAAGGTGAAAGATTGCTTCGGAGAAAAAATAAAGTTATCCTATAACGGATATGAAAAGAGATATAATAAATTCTAAAAATATTTGATTGTATAGTCTTTTTTTGAGGTATATTTATATTTTTTGCAGGAATTTATAATTTTTCAGAGAATTCTATTAAATGATATCTAATGTTAAATAATGTTATAGTTGAATTTAATTGTACTGGATACATTAATAGGAGGGATAATATGAGTGATGCAGAGTTGTTAAATACTTATAACGTGCCATTAATAAGAAATTTTGAAGTTCAGTATCTCAAGCCTCTAATTGGAAAGCATATTCCTGATTTTAACAAAGCGTATAATGAAGCAGAAGGGGTAACTGGATGGGCTAAAATTACTGACTTACTTAACAAAAAAGTTCGTGATGGTTTTGACGATTCAGAAATTGAGAATGAGTTGTTTGAAAAATTAGTATTTGATGTTCCAGACCATATTTTTATTCTCCCTCTTATTTCAGAGATTGATGCTAATGAGTTTATGGAAAGACATTCTGATGCAGAAGAAATAAATAGAAGAATTGCCATGACTCTACCTTCGGAAACTAAACTGATTACTATAAGACAAGTTGATAATAAAGTGGTTTTGTTATATAGGAGTGGTGTTGCTGAAGTTGGCGAAGTGAAAGCTTCTTTATATATCCCTTGTATATTGGATTTTGAAAATGATTTTGCTATTGTGAAAGTAAGATTACACCATGTGAAAATGTCAAATACCAATTTACATGAAATACACCAACTTGTAATTAACGATATAAATGACAATGAAGATTTTGACTTCACTATTTCTAATTTCAATAGTAAATCAATACATGAAGTTTTATTTCAAATGTTTGAAGATGAATCATATAAAGCTGAAAAAGTAATAAAAAAACATATGGACGAATTTACTGAATCAACATTAATTGAAAAAGTAACAAACTTTCTTGAAGAGGATTTGAAACTAAAAGATCCAGATAATTATATAGATCGAGTAAAATCTGCATTTTACCAAGACCTTTCCTCTCAATTAGGAGACGAAATTTTCTATGAAGGTTATGTTTTTGCAATTTCATTTTTAGATCGTGAATTAACTAGATCTGCAACTAGGAATTCTAAAAGAGACCCTATATATAACAAGAAAATATATTGGAACTTAAAAGATTTAATTCATGAACAACAGGAACTAACTGAAATTTCTCTATATTGGCGTTTTGATAAAGAGGATTTTACCAAAGTCCCTGTAGGGAAAGAATTTTCTTTTGTAGAAATTAGTTTGCGTGAAAAGAATGGCTCTCTTGAAATACACTTCTATAACACTAAAACAGATCGGAGGTTAAAGGAGGATTATGTTATATACAAAATTAAAGACTATTTATGAAGCTAAACCTTTTCTTGAAAAGCATTATCCATTCGATCAATACTATCCTTTATTACAAAGTCACATTACCAAAGAAATAAAATTAAATGCGGAATATTTTAACCCATACAGATTTGCTAATGAATTTAGTTTAGATTCCAAAAAGTCATTAAATTTTTTCATTTCCTTATCAACAGGAAAAGCTACAGTTTTCGAGAAGAATTATCAATATAATTGTGTGAATTGTAACTTACCCAAGATATTAACTTCTTTTGTGCTTACAGAAATGTTAGTTTGTGATGAATGTTATACACCGTTTTTTATTGAAGATGAGAATTCCCTAAAATATATTGAGTTTATTTTTAAGTTAAAAAGTGAAATACTTACGGATGTGAAGCAACAAATAAAAAAAGTGCAATCCTCCTCTAAGGAAACAAAGCGAGACTTAGAGGAGGATAGGGAGCAGTCAAGTTCTAATCCTAATATTGCTGATGTTCATAACCAAAAGGGACCATCAACACCAGATGTTGACTGGTACAGAGAACAAATAGCAGAATCATTAAGAGTTTCAATGAGGAAAACATAAAGTGAAAAAAATTCTTTCAAATTCTTTTTTTATATTTGCTACTTTAATAAGCTTCACTGCACTTTGTACAGCATTTACTCTTATATTATTTATAATTAACCGTGGAATTTTGGTAGATGAAACAAACATAAACATATTTGAAATCATTTTACGTACGTCTTTTGTATTTATTGGTAGCTTTTTATCAGGGTTTGTAGCATTTTTCATCTACTATTTAAATAACAGAAAAGAGTCGTTAGATAAAGACGAAGAACAGGAAAAATTCCTTAAAAAAATTAATTCAGAGTATAGTAATAATGTTGATATTATAAAATCTATTTATGAAGCCATAGGACATGTACCATCTGAAAAAGTTTTTGAATTAATTACTGAGGAAAATGGACCTATAAAAGAATTAGTAATAATACATTATTCAAAATTAGATTTAACATTCTATACGGCCTTTTGTAAAGAACTTTCAATCCAGGTGTATTCTGAAAATTCCGATCAATGGAACAAAGTAATAAGAATTAGAAAATATTTAGATTTATTATTAAATACAGTTACAGATAAAAGTAATGCTGTTGCTTTAATTGATGAAGTAAAGAGTAATATTTCATCGCTTTAATAAAGTGTTCTGTTATGTCATAAACCTATAATTACAATCAATTGTTATAATTTTACCTATATTCGTATGGTAATCATAATTGCTAAATGAGTGATATTATATATACTACCAGTGCCTCAAAATAGATTTAAAACCATCGGTTGACTAATCCTTTTTAATTAATTTGTATCTATAACCTGTACCTTAATTTTTTAATTTTTTTTTTGGAAACAACTTGTTATAATGTATAATGAAAGTATAAAAAAAACCGTGACAAGGTGGACCACCACCTAATCACCGTTGTGGGACTGCATTTGGCAAGTCTCCGAAAAAATAATCCCAGGTTTTTAGCTTTGGTCGGCTTGCTGTGGGTTATTTTTTTTGTTCGAAATGATTATGAAGAAACGTGAAGAGTACTATCATGAACATTGCTGTTGTAATATCAAACACTTGACTTATCACCTCCTTTAATGGAGGTTTCACCAATGCATTCCCGTGTATAAAGTAATCATATCACAGAAAAGAAGGGTGTGGAGTTGGCTATTTTCGACACAATTAAAATAAGGTCTAGTCGAAATAAGTGTATTTCAAAAGAAGGACTAAATGGAAGAAGTAAATATTAAATTTAAGATGTAAGATTCTGTAAGTGATCCATCAGAATATTCCATAGAAATTAATGTTTATTGGGTTGATGACAATCAGGTTGCGCATACACAAGGTGAAACCAAACATAGTATTGTTATCGAAATGATTGCTGAACAGACCAACGAAGAAGTAATAGTAGATGAACATCTAACTTTTTATCCAATTTCTATACAGGTGGAGAATTTAGAAGGAAACATAGATATAAAAAATGAATCTGTGGTTAATTTTATAAAGTACATAACTAATCTCAATAAGAAAAGCAGAGGCAACTGAGCCCCTGTTTTTTCGGATATATTGATGCAACTTTACACAAAACGTATATTTAATTAATTTATTTTAATGTATAGTTAATAGTAATCGGCTTGTTTTTCCCTGACTCCCTATACATAACAACTGTTTCAAATATTTTATGAAGCAGGTATTTTTGATCTTCAGTACTTGAATTTAAGTATACTTCTTTAAAGTTTTTTAACCTCTTTATCATTTCGTATTTTTCTTCTGGAGAGTCATCATCAACGTCCAATTTATATAACTGCTGCTGAAGTTCATCTTCTTTTTTGTTAAGGTTATTTATTTTTTCAAATAGAACTTCTTTAGATATTGGGTTTTTATCATCCATAAAAACGTCATACCATTTTTCCTTTTGAGCTTGAATACTCTCTATTTGCATTATTATTTCTTTAATATCAACTTGAGAGGAATTACTAGTTTCTACTTTACTAAGAAAATACTCTTTAGATGTAATTAACTTTTCTATTTCATCCAACAAAGGCTCCAATATTCTTTTATCCCAGGTCATTTTATTACACTTTAAACAACGATAATATAATTTTTGATCACGTTTATCAAAGAAACCTTGCATATTATGTTCTGTGCAGCTGCCACATCGTAATATTCCAGTTAAAGGGTACTTTCCGATTCTTGAACTATTTGTTGTCTTAGATTCCATAACTTTTTGAACTTTATAGAAGATTGGTTCTGAAATAATCGGTTCATGATTGTTTAAAATCATTTTCGATCCCCAGCGATATGTACCGATGTACATATCATTCATTAAGATATCTCTTATAGAATTATGGTTCCACTCTTTAGCTAATCGAGGTTTAATTCCCATATTATTAAGCCTTTTGGCTATAGAACGATAGCCAAAACCTTCTATATACCAATTAAAAATTTTATTCACTATATCCAACTCTTTTTCGATGATTGTGCAGTTAAAATCCTTGTCAAAATAATATCCATATGGAGAATGTCCTCCAGGTTTTTTTCCTTCATCTATCATTTGTTCAATGCCAAATTTAACACGTTCTGCAAGGTTCTCACGTTCCCATTGTGCAAGGGCAGCAACCAATGTGATAAATAACCTTCCCATAGCTGTAGAGGTATCATAGACCTCTGTGGCTGATTTAAAGGCAACATTATTTTTATCAAATGTTTTTAACAATTGATATAGATCGAGTACAGAACGAGTAAGACGATCCAGGCGATAAACTAAAACAATATCAATCTCTTTTCTTTTGATATCTTTCAATAACTTTTTCAAATTTGGTCTTTCTAAGTCTTTAGCTGACTTTCCTTCTTCAATATATTCCTCTACTATTTCCCATCCTTGACTCTGACAAAAAGCACGGAGCCGTTCACGTTGTGCAGGAATTGAAAAACCTTCTTTCACTTGTTCCTCTGTTGATACACGAATATAAATAACGCATTTCATCACTTATCACCCTTTTAAACGACCTTACTATTATTATAAATTTTCTCTAATCTTTCATGACAAAGATTTGGGGTACACTGAAACTGTTCTGCAAGGTTTTTGACAATGTTTTGATCATTTAAATCAAACTGGTGGAGCATATGAAAAGGAATAGCAGCATATCGAGTAAAATGGGATGCATCCCATTCCTGGAGCTCTCGAAATGCACTTGTCATCATTGATTGTCTGCCTGAATGTCTCAATATATGAGCTAGTTCATGATAAAACTGTTCCCTCTGTTCAGCTACTGTTAATAGACTGTTCACTGCAATAAGCTTAAATGCCCCTTGTTCTATACTGTGAGAACTTTTTTCTATTCTTTTGAAGAATATACCTAATGCATCACAAATTCGTTTCTCATCCAAATCTGACGGATTATAAATACCCATTCTTTTATATCTTTGTGACACCCAGGATTCTAATGGTGTTGGTTTGTATATAGCTTTCATGAGTCCCTCCCAAAAATTATCGAACAAATGTTCTTATTTCATTATAAAAATAAAAACCTTAATTTGTAAATAGTAGGTTTGGGAATTTGGTAATATAAGAAACAAGTGATAAAAGACCTAGGTATACATATGGCTAGAGTTTTGGGGTGTTTTGGGATGGTTAATAAATGTGTTGTAATGAACTAAAAATACAACGGAAATGGGAGGAGGTATATTTATGAGATTGGGATTAATGATTACATTGCAGTGTGAATAATGTAAAATAAAAAATGACAAGCAGGGTTCCTTGTCATTTTTTTTTGAATTTTAACCAGTATTTTTTTTCCTCTCAGGAATTATATAATAATAATCCCCAGAAATGATTTTTTTACTTGAATGAATAGTATCGTTTTTAAACCTATCTTTTGGAGTATATTCTATTTTTTTATATTCTCCTTCAATAATTTTTCTTGCTTCACTATGTAACCCTTTTTTGAAATACTTGATAATACTTTTGAAATTAGATCTTGTAATAATTTTAATTTCGCAGGCTGCCGCATGAATTTCACATGGTCTAGATATTCTTGAAGTTGTTGTAATAACAACTGCTTTAGCAGCTTTAAAATAGGGCATTGCTCCAAATGATTCTTGTATTGCATCATTACCTAATGGTTTATTATCCGCATAGTTTTTTGCTTGCACAACAGTTCTATTTCCATTACTATCCGTAAAAATTAAATCTGCTCCAAAATCTCCACTTGACTTTGTTTGATATGTATTTTTGTATCCAAGTGCTGAAAAAAGTACAAATAAATAATCTTCAAAATCGCTACCTTTATTCTCCATATTATCTATATCATTTATAGTGATTTCCATTAAATTATATTTTGATTTTCTTACTCTTCTTGGAATCGATATTCTATTATATAAATAGTAAAAAAGACTAAAAACAATTAATATTATTAAGAGAACGCCATATAATTGTAGTGACATTTCTGTCAAAATCGAGTTATCTACTCCCTCAAGCATCCTTATTTCTCTCCTTAGCTTTATGAGATACCCATTCAAAGTGTTTTCTTAATTCTTCCACATCTTCTGGGGTGAAATTTTTCCAGGCATCCATATCATGAAAAAATATATCCTCTATTCCTAATTCATCAAGGATTGTATTTATTTCATTTATTGGGTTATAAGCTGCTTTTTTATTTACTTCTGGATTATCACTTCTACCATGAAGGTATTCTGTCGAGCAAGAGAGTGAGTCAGCAAGGTTCTCTACATCATTATGATCTGGAGAAGTGTATCCTCTTTCCCAATTAGATATTACTTGTGGAGAAACTTTAACTTTGTCAGCTAAATCTTTTTGTGTAAAGCCATTTTTCTTTCTTAATGTACGAATACGATTTCCTATAGACATAGAAAGCCCTTCCCTTCCTATTGTTTCTTATAAAATTTTACCATTTGGTAACGGATTTAGATACAAAAGTAACGGATATTGAGAAATATTAAAAAAATAGTGTTGACTATAACGGAATTCGTTAGTATACTTTAATTAACGGAAATCGTTAGTTAGGGGGTGGATAAAATGATACATGATAATGTAGAAAGAGTGAGGAAGGCAAAAGGGATCACAAAAACATTCATTGCAACACAATTAGGTCTATCTTTACAAGGTTACAGACACATCACTTCTGGAGAAGTAAGGCTAGATGTTGAAAGACTAAGTATTATTGCAAATATTTTAGGTGTAAATCCAGGAATTTTTTTTGATGAAAAACTAACGGAATCCGTTATTAAAGTTATTGAACAACATAAGCAGATTAATTGTTCACTAACCATAAATAATTCGAGTTTGCCCTTGGATTTCCTACCACAAAACAGATAGGAGGGGAAGAAAATGTATTTAGATAGGGCAGTACAAATGTCCAATGGTCATATATTGTCACGAGGTGATCGTGATATGAAGAAGCCACAAGCAAAGGTAACTTGTATTGGTAGGGCAGAACCAACTAAGAAAGCATTGGATGAATTCATTGAACAGTACTTAATTATGGCTGAAAAGTACGAGAAAAAAATACAAAAAACAACAGGCAGCTGAGCCTGTTGCAGTTGGACAAGCAATCCATGAAAGGGTGTGAAGTCAAATGTATGAGAATGTAAAAGGGTTGTCCAAGTTATCCACTGATCTGCAAGATAAATTCCAACGGATCCATAAACGTCACTTATCGGCTATGGGAACAGCAATGAGAAAAAAGTACATTGCTGAAAACTTGAAAGAAGTGAAATGGGTACCAAAAGAAAGATGCTTTCATGTTTTTTGGAAAGGGAATACTGACTGGTTTCATTATACTTTAGATGGGACGTGGTACTGATGAAAAAGGATGTTCCACAACGTATTGCTTATTATACAAAAAAAGTTGCTGAAAAAGCAGCGATTCATCCAGCTATTAAGCCACCAAGATCTCATAAATACCGTCAGCAGCGTTTAATAAAATACAAGGCAATGTTGCATCAACAGATCTCGGACGAAGGTTGGAAAATTTAGAAATAGTTGAGAATTACTATTCATTACTGGAGGTAGAAAAAATGGATAAGAAAAATGGTCATCTCACTACATTTGAAGTAACTATTCCTACATCTATTGTAATAAAAATGGACTACATGGTTAAAGAATTAGACAAGGAAGGAGAAGAACCAGGAGTCATTAATCGTAACGGATTTATCGCTTATTTGATCTCAAATTTTTATGTAAATGAAGGGTATTACGATAAAGATAACGGTTTAGTAGAAGGTGAACTAGCTATAACTTCTCATGACTTTCCATTAAAGGAATGTAGGGATTGTGGAAACACAGAAGAATTGACCTCTTATTATCCGGAAGGTTTAGAACCATATTTTTTATGTAGAGATTGTGAAGACGATCTTTATAGGTAGGAGGAGTAACGTTGTATTTAAAGCAAATAGCTGACTCGAAACGGATTTCTGAAAATATGAGAAATCAAGGTAAATCTGATAAGGAAATCAAACAAGCAATTTCACTTTATTTATCTGAAAGTAAAAATAAAATTAATGCTCATTAGTCTAGTTGAAATGACTGTAAATCAATGTTAAGGAGGTTTCAAAGTGTCAGAGACTAATAGTTTAGTTTATTTCCAAGATTCCCAAATCGTAACAGACTCCAAAGTTTTAGCATCAACCTTTGAAAAAGGACACGACAAAGTGCTACGTGATATTCGCCAACTAGAACAAAAGTGTTCTAAGGAATTTTACATCACCAATTTTGGAGAGACGAAATACAAAAATAAGCAAGGGCGTTTGATGCCAAAATATATTATCACCCAGGACGGATTCGCCATGTTAGCAATGGGATATACAGGAAAGGAATCCATGCAGTTCAAGGAAAGGTACATCAAAGAATTTAACCGGATGCGTTCCATTTTGGAGAGTCAACAAACAAATAGTAATAATACGCAATTACTTGAAGAATTCAAATGCCAAATAACAATAAAATCTAAACAGCAAAAAGAAATCCAAGTTAACATACGCCGTAGGATTCACAGTTTATATTCTCACGTAAGAGATAGTGGGAGAAGAAAATATTATTCAAAAATCTATCAAGATCTGAAAACAAAATTCCTAGTCGATTCTTTTAGAGATATAAGAGTATCCGACTATGAAGAAGCTATAAAATTTATCGATGAATGGGAGTCTCCAAAATTGGTGAATGTGAAAGGTGGTGTTACATATGACAGAACATGCTGAAATTGCAGCATTTTTACAAGTGAAATTCTTGTACGGAGAATCTTTCATAAACGATTGGCTTCAAAACAATGGAGATGTGGAAATCGTTGAGATCAAAGTAATTTCTAATGTAGAAGATGGCGTATTAATTGTTTATCGAAAAGTTGACTAAAAAGAACGATAATGTGCGAAAAATGTTGTCGTAGAAATGAAGAAAGGAGAGAAATTGATGATAAATCGAGTTGTTTTGACAGGACGACTAACAAAGGCACCAACGATGAATTACACACCAAATGGGAAAGCTGTTTCAAATTTTATTTTAGCTGTAAATCGCACATACACAGATGGTAATGGTGAAAAGGGTGCAGACTTTATTACTTGTAACGTATGGGGAAAGCAAGCTGAAAACACTGTGAAGTATCTAAACAGAGGTAGCTTGTGTGGTATTGATGGAAGGCTTCAAACAAGAAAATATGAAAATAATGGTGGTCAAACAGTCTATGTTACAGAAGTTGTCGTTGAAAGAATACAATTTTTAGAAAGCAAGAAGGATCAACAGCATGAAGAGCAATAAAAAAGAGCTGTCAGGAGCGCCAACTCTTAACAGCCATTAAAAACACTATTTGAATGTATAGTAACACGATTTATTGACTGTAGCAAGGGAGGATACTATGACAACACAAACATTAAAAGAAACGGATGCTTCCAATGATATAAAAGGATTATTCCCTTCCACAAATGTGATAAAAATTATTTCACTTATAGGGTATTCTTATAAAAATAACGAACAGGATGTTCATAAACGTTACAGCATAGCGAAGCGCCCTTTCATGAAAGGATGGCAGGATAAAAATAATCCAGGGTTAAATCACTATGAGATTAATCAGTGGTTAAACAAAAAAGGTTGGATCGGTTTGTTAATTCCTCCTGGGTATGATGTGTTAGACATTGATGAAGTTGAAGAAGGGGAGCTCATTTTTCGAGCTCTCCAGCAAGAAAACTTTAATTTTCATGCGATTAAAACGAATAACGGGTTTCAATTCATCTTTAGATCAAATAATCGGATTAAAACACAGGATGCTAAAGTACTAATGGCTTGCGGATCAGTTGGAGATTATCGACTGGCTGAAAGAGGACAAATTGTTTTACCATCCTCTAATACGGATGGTCGCTATTGGATACACCAAGCATCTGGAGAACTTTCTGAAATGCCTATCTATTTTGATCGATTAAAAAGAGTAGATCATACGAGACCATTCCCTATCCCCCTTTCAGAAGGTGGGAGAAATAATACATTATACAAGCACGCATGTAGATTAGTAGAGTTTGGTTATCGAGATGATGAAATGATTCAAATTACTCATTTTTTAAATAAATACTTTTTCCGTCCCTCTCTTGATCAACGAGAGTTTCAAAATACAATACATAGTGCGCTAAAGAGAGAA
This sequence comes from Evansella sp. AB-P1, assembly GCF_029688925.1. Classification (GTDB taxonomy): domain Bacteria; phylum Bacillota; class Bacilli; order Bacillales; family Salisediminibacteriaceae; genus Evansella. The sequence goes on along the minus strand of NZ_JARUKY010000008.1, from coordinate 58,291 downwards.
CAAAGTGGAAAAAGTTATTTACAGCCAACAGGAGGAAATAGTAGTCCTCCAAGTAGTAGACAAACGGAAAAAGTCGCAGAAAATAAAAATTTCAACTTAACAGAAATAGGTAATGCTGAAAGGCTAGTACATTACCATCAAAATAAGTTGAAATATTGTATTGAATTTGATGAGTGGTTGATATGGAATGGGAAGGTTTGGGAAAACGATAAGAAAAAGCAAATAGAACGAATTGCAACTAAAACATTCCGTCAGATATACAAGGAAGCTTCAACCATTCAAGACGAGGAAACACGAAGGAAACTAGTAAAGTGGGCACAATCCAGTGAAAAGAGCTCCATTTTATTAAATAGTATTGATCGAGCAAAAGCAATGCTTCCAGTATTACAAACTGATTTAAATAAAGATAATTTTAAATTTAATTGTCGTAATGGAGTCATTGATTTAAAAACTGGTCAACTATTACCACATGATAAAGATTTGCTTATTACGAATTACAGCAATGTTGAATATGATCCTGCAGCTGAATGTCCTACGTGGATCAATTTTATAGAAAGCGTTATGAAGGATGAAAAAGGGATTGTAAAACAAGAACTGATTGAATTTTTACAAAAAGCAATTGGTTATACTCTCACTGGAGATACAAGAGAGCAAGTACTTTTCTTCCTGTGGGGTAGTGGTAGAAATGGTAAATCAACTTTTATTAACACTGTGAAAGATATGTTAGGTGATTACGGAAAGCAAACGAATGCGGACACCTTCACATCTAAAACACATGAAGGTGGAATAAACAACGATATTGCAAGATTAAATGATGCTAGATTCGTTTCAGCAGTAGAGAGTGAAGAAGGGCAACGCTTATCAGAGTCTTTGATTAAGCAGCTTACAGGTGGAGAACCCATTACAGCACGATTTTTACGGAAAGAGTTTTTTGAATTTCTTCCTCAGTTTAAAATCTTTTTTACAACGAACCATAAGCCGATTGTAAAGGGAAATGATGAAGGGATCTGGAGAAGGATAAAGCTGATTCCATTTACGGTGACGATCCCAAAGGAAGATATTGATACAGAGCTTCCAGAAAAGCTTAAAGAAGAATTACCAGGTATTTTAAATTGGGCGGTGCAAGGATGCTTGAAGTGGCTGCAAGATGGATTAGGTGAACCGAATGAGGTAAAACAAGCTACCCAAGGCTATAAAGATGAAATGGATATCCTTGGTCAATTTCTTTTAGATTATTGTGTTATTCGTCCTGGTGCTAGATCTAGTGTAAAAGAATTATATGATCTTTATAAAAACTGGTGTAAGGAAACTGGAGAATATGAACTTAGCCAAAGAAAGTTTAATAGAAGATTAGAAGAAAAAGGATTTATCAAAAAGCGAAGTGGTAAAGCTGGAAACACAGAATTTCATGGAATTGGTATTTTAGATCGTGATTTTACTGAACGAACTGAAGAACTGAAGAAAACTGAACCGTTTCAGGGTATTCCCCCCTATGAAAATTTTTATGGGGGAAAGGGCAAAATTGATTCAGATACCTTCAGTAGTTCAGTTACTTCAGTAGAAGATTATGTGGAAGAGAAAATATGACAGTAAATCAGTTACTAGATACCCTTTACTACTTTGATATTCAGTTATTTCTTGATAATGGAAATATAACAATTAAATATAAGAAAGATAAATTAAATAATATAGAAATAAAAAAAATAAAACAACAAATAAAAGAAAATAAAAAAGATTTAATCCAACGCTTAGAAGAAAATAAAAAAGCAAAAGAGAAAAAATTTTTGATATATGGCGATGGAGATCTATATGAGTACCGTTATGGCTTTAATAGCTTTTTGTTCATTGAACGCCTGGATAACGGTCTTACATACGCCTACAGGTCATCCTATAAGGTAGGGGACAATCAATCCTATAAAACTATTATTCTGGGAAAAAACGTCCCCTTTGATAAAGCATTTGAAAAAGCAGCTGGATTCATTGATTGGTTGAATAAACGAAATCGTAGGTGGTGATATAGGCTAAACGTTCACTATTATGAACGATTCAGTTAAGCGGTATGTTGGTGTATGGGTTTTGAGAGAATCTGTTTATTAAAAAAGGAGATGAATAAGAAATGAAAGCAAAGGATGTAGCAGAAAAATTAGAAGGGTATGAACAAAAAGCGTATGAAGGTGGATATGGTTCTGATTGGCTTTCAGATATAGGAGAAAACATGAAATTTTATATGATTGATTGTGATAAAAATAATGTTAATCCAACCATAGAAGGATTAATTTTATGGATTGATAAAATGCATGAAAAAGCTGAATCTTGATGAACAGTACGTCCAAAGGAGGTTTTTAAAATTAAGCCAACAAAATCTATCGATCTAAAATTAGATTATATATTGAATGATTTAGAAGTATTAGAGCAAGAAATAAAAGATGTTATTGCTGATGAAATAGAGCAAAATCCACAAATTGAAGATTTAAAAAGGTTGAATATAAATCTTTATAAAGTCATTAAAAGCAAACACGCATTACAAGGGTATTAATGTAGAGTTTTGAAGAATTCCATAATCACTCACCAAAATTGGAGAGTAAAAAACTTATGAGGGAGGACGAAGATGGGATTTTTGTCACAAGTTAGAGTAAAAGGGAAGCAGTACATTTATCTATCGGAATACATAGGCACAAGTAAATATTCAACTAAGACGGATGTACATGTCTACGGTTTTGGGGAGAGAAAAAAGGCGCTTGATAAATTTAAGCTTTGGCAAAAAGATTTTATGAGTTTTCCTAAGCAGCTTATCCAGAAAGGTTATGGCCGGAGTGATCTTGATCAATGGATAACTACATTAGAAACAGGTACATCTCCTACTGGAAGGTCTAAAAAGTTCTTAAAAGTATGAGTATTATCTTGAAAAGAGGTAGAACAATGTTTGAAAATATGAAATTACTAAACTATAAAGTTGTCATTATTGAATCATCATTTAAACCTGAAATAGTAAATCACAAAATAGAAAAAGCTTTAGATCAATTCAAAATGGAGTCGGATCCAAGGACTAATGGCTTCATATTATCACCGGTGTACTATTATGAGGTAGGTAGAATTATTGGAGATCTATTAGAGATTAAATACTTTTGTTACTTAGACAAATAATTTTTAATGATGGCTTAGCGAAGTTTCGCTAGGTCATTTTTATTTATTAAGGGTGCAAAAAATTAAAGTTATTTATATAACTAATTATTTGCGCCGCCACCAAGACAATTTTATTAAAAACTATCCAAATAAAAAGAAGGGTACTCTGAAAATTTGGTGACCAATGCTCCCTCCTGGGTAAGAAGAAAAAATGTGAAATGTGAAAGGGGTATCTATGAATATATTTAGTTTTGAAAGTTTTGGGGTATTTTAGTATGTTTTGGGGTATTTTGGGATATTTTGTTTTAAAACAAGCTTGTAACATAGTATTCAACAAGAAAATATTTTTCAGTATTAAAGGGTGATCTAAATGGAACAAGCAGAGACCATTCATTCCAGTACTTATGGTGATATTCATATTCTCTATGAGATCACACTTGGTGATGTGATAGTAATATCATTAATTTCTTGTATTCTTATCTTTATGTTTTTAGATCGTATCATTAGGAGGTAATCATGTATTCGGTAGTTGAAGGAACTACGACTGATATCTTTTTCGTTTATATAGCAGTTATCGGAGCATGTATACTTCTATCTCCAATGTTTAGATTTATCATAAGTGTGATTTCAAAGGGGTTGAACAAATGGCGCTAAATGTTGGTGGTATTGTTCAAGATACATTGAAAATTGTTTATGGGAATCCTGATGTCATGGTATTTATTTTTAGTTTTACAATTGTCGTGACACTGGTATTTGTAACTATAGAATTGTACAACAAGTCAAGATTGTAAGGAGGATGAAAGGATGATATGGAAAACATAGCTAATGTATGGGATTGGTCATTTTTTTGGCAAGTTTTCGCATTCATATTAGGAATCGTCGCATCCTTCATCATGATTTATGTAGCTATCCAAGCAGTGGGACTATTGTTAAAAATGGTTGTGAGTGCAATTCGAGATAGGAACTAGGTGATAACATGCCTGAATATCAATCGTTCTTATCTGGAGAAAATCTTGTACAGTTTTGGGAATGGTTAGGATGGTTACTCTTTTACGCTGCTCCAGTAGTTATGATATTAGTTGCATTATTTGCAGCAGATGAAATCGTCAAGGTTATTAAATCAGTTTTCAAAAAAGATGATGATGACGATGATGATTATGATGTTTATCGGTACTAACTAGTATTTTACTAGTTAAATATATTATTCAATTTTTTAGGGAGTGTTATAAAACATGGAAGAAGGAGGAAACGGAATGGGTTTAGATCTATCAGGAATTACATTGCCATTTGATGTGGCGGATGTTGTTAGTGGAGGTATGGAACTTATCGGTTTAGTTGTAGGGTTCATTGTGTTAGCAATGGCACTTATGTTCGCACCGCGACTTATCGCATTTGTTAAAGGTGTATTCAGCCGTGGCGGGCGATCCGCATAATTTTATAAGATTAAAAGATGAGGAGGGCTGGAGGGTTCTCCTCTTCTTTTATATTAGAGGGTGACGTTTTATATATGATAAAAAATTACTCGTTTCATAATAAAAGGTGTTTTATCGCAATTATATCTTTTTTGTTCTTATTCTCTTTTACATGGATGGATAGAGCTATGGCTGACTTTACTATTAAGTATGATTTAGATGAGGATGGGAACTATACGATTCCTTACATAAGCTTCGAAAGTGAGGAATGGGACACCTGGAGGAATACTGGTGGATATATCATCTACTATTTTACTGACTATCCCAAAAATGAATTTGATTCTGTGCAATTTAAGATAGAGGGCACTACAAATAGAATTTACCCACATTATAATGGGCAGCACGGTATTCGCGTTTACTGGGGGGACGGTAGACAACTAGGAGATTATGATTCTTGGGTCATTGAGAATGTTTGTGAATACGATGAGGATTATTTAGAAGGTTATCGAGGTTCAGAACCGTATGAAGGTAATCCTTTTACGAATCCGAATGCCAATTGCTCTGCACCACAAGATCCAGGTAATGGTGGTGGAGATGACGACGATCCTCCAAGCGACGGAGGGGGAGATGCAAGGTGGAATGACCTCATGGATAAACTGGAAGAAATTTCTGATAACATACCTTCCCCACCAAATTGGGAGGAGGTAGCAGATACTATAAGAGATTCCATAGTTCCAGGGATGATAGATGATTTAGAGTCAATGTTTGGAACAGCACCACCGCCTCCAGCTGCACCTGGATCAATTGAGTTACCTAGTGAAAATGTAAATGACTATGCATCCGATCTGGATGAACAGACACCATCATTGGAGGAAGTACCTGGACTAGATGATTCAGGATATTCATTGGATGATATTGCATCAGAAGCTCCAGAAATTGAGTTTCGAGAGGATCCAACAGGAGGATTTGAAATAGGAAATCCAATCGATATGCTACCAGACTTTCCGACTAATCCACCAATGCCTGGGGAAGATTCAGATGATTATGGAGAGTGGAATCATCAACCTGATACACCAATATTGGAGACTCCTGATTCTAATGGAACTATAGAAACGCCTACTAATCCTATTCCGGGGGAAAGCAACGGTGGTGACAACATTCCTACACCTAGTAATGGAGATGGAACAGGAGGAAGTCCTACACCTCCAATGCCAGGTGGAGGAGATAATAGTTCGCCCCCTACACCTGGAGGAGATGGAGGAAGCAGCTTGCCGATGCCAGGCGATGGTGGATCCACACCTCCAAGTGGTGGAGATGAACCAGGAGAAAATGGATTGATAGATTACAAACCTAATCCAGGGTCCGAGGATGGAAGTGGAGGAAGGTTAGGAGGAGGATAAAATGTTCCCCCAATACGAAAGAGCACAACCTCAAGCTATTTATTATTACACGAAAAAAATAAGATCGATGAGAGACGAATTTAAGAAAGCAGAACAAAACAATAACTTTTTAAAAATGTGTTACTACAGACGAACCATCGAACTGATAAGAAATAAAGTAGAAAGGAAATACGGAGTGATCATAGATTGAAAGAGGGGAGAATATGAAAAAGGCGTTATTTTATATTGTATCTTTTGTATTTGTATTTTCGTTTATGAACAGCGTTTCAGCAGATTCAAATACAAATGTATTTGAATCGTATCCAATTATAAATACAGAAACAGGTGAAGAACATTGGGAGCATGTGACACCAGGAGAAACATTGAGTCTAGATCAAAATGTCGATTATGTTATTTCCTTTGATGGACCTAAAAGTTTCCGTTTCACCGATGTTGGTTTTAGCACTTCTACAAGCTTAAACATGAAAGTTTTCTCGAATGATGTTTTATTATTTAATTCTAATCCACAAATTAACATTACTAGAAATAATACCATGTTCTATGATGTAACGAGGATAGAAATAAGGAAAACCACCAGTTTCAATAGAACGTTAAGTAATTTAGATTCTATCCCATTAGAAAGAGTTAACCCACAGTATGAAACGGGGTATTTGTTTGGTAAAAATTTAAGAACAAATAATAATCAGTTTCCTCATATACAATTAGCAACCGACGGGAATCTAGGAACAACGAATTATTTAAGGAATTTCGATTATATAAGTACAGATAATTTAATCGTCGACTTGAATTATCCGATAAATGTTGATAGTTATTTCATTGAGTACGATCAAACTTTACCAGATCGAAACACTGTATTATTGCGATTTTTTGACGTAGAAAACAAATTAATTTATGAAACAGAAGGAGAAAACGGATACAATGATACACCCATTTTAAACAATGTTAAACATATTGAGGTATTAGGTGTAAAATCAGACAACTATCACGATGAAGATTCAACCTTTAATATTAGTGGTTTAGATTTATATGGTAGTGACTTAGAAACTTATCAAGATGTAATAATCAATGAAATAGAAACCTTTTATAATAGGATTTATTTGGAATGGGAAAACCCAGACGATGAAGATTTCAAAAAAATATTAGTATATAAAAATGATAGTTTAATTGAAGAAGTAGAAGCACCTTTGAACTATCGTTATATTAATAATTTAGAACCTAACACAGAATACACATTTATTTTAAAAACATTTTACGATCCTCCTGGTGAAGAAAGTAGAGGGGTAACGTTCACAGTTACCACAAAAAAAATAGAAAAACCCACAATAAAAGAAACGGATATATTTAATTATCATAGTGCGCGAATAAATTTTACTAGACCAACGTTTAATGGTTCGGAAAAAGTACAACTGTTTCAAGATGGGGAAATGATAGCAGAAACAACAGGATCACATTTTTATTTAGAAGGGTTAGAACCAGAGGAAGTATATTCCTTTGAATTAAAAACAGTAACAACAGAGGGTTTTATTTCTGAAGGGGAGCAAGTTATTTTTGAAACACTTGAAGCGCCTTTGCTAGAAGAAATAACAGATTTAACAGCAGAATCAACTTACAATAGAGTTGATTTATCGTGGAACAACCCTTCTTTCAATCCTCATTTTAATTTTGTGAGGATTTATAGACAGGATATTCAATCGACAGAAGATGATAACATTATCACTTCTTTACTTTTTGGTTCGAGGGTTTCAGCAAATGAGGAAGAATATACACCTATTTTTGAAACTAATGGTACACAATTTAATGATTTAACGGTTGCCCCTGAAAGTGATTACGAATACAAATTGACAACCACAAACACAGAAGGAGAAGAGTCAGAAGGTGTTTACATTTTTACTTCAACAGATACAGAGCCTGAACCAACAATGGGCGGTGTTAATGACTCTGTTGATGAAAATGGGAACTATGTATACTCCTGGTCTACTCCAACTAGTGGAGAAGTACAAGTTATTGTTGGTGGCGAAGAGTATGCGACTGTGGATGCAAGTCTTGGATCAATAACTATTCCAGAATCGGAAATGAAATACACTGCCTTAGGAGATCCTGCGGTAACACTAGTTCCTATATCTCAATATGGAACAGTGGGAGAGAATCATAATCCGAGTAAAGTTTTAGGAGCTGGATTACCTTTTAGTGTTGCTGCGGTTGTCACAGGAAGTATGGAAATCATAGGACTTGTAACAGGTTTCATAGTTCTAGCATTAGCGTTAATTTTTGCACCTAGAATCATAGCTTTTATTAAGAAAAGTATTAGATCCCAAAATACTAGGAGGGTTAGAACATGAATACACAAATATTAGAGAGTGTTTTACAAGTGATATTTACAAATTTGTTTCCTTATTTAGCACCTCTATTATTCTTATTCATGGTGATTTTGTTTTCTGATCGATTGATTGATTTTTTATATAAAGCATTTAGGAATAGAAGGATCTATTAATGGATATTATTTTCTTTCCTGTATTTTTAGGGATATTCGGTAATATTTTTGGTAATTTGTTTGGTGTTATATGGGATGCAATTACATGGATTGGAGATCAAATAGGTAGCTTTTTTAGTTGGTTAGGAAGTCTAATAGCTGATTTATTTAATAGTTTATTAGAATTGTTGATGGCATTTTTTGAAGTTATCTATGCCATTATTGATGGGATCCTTTATTTTTTATTTCAAATAGGGTTGCTGGCTGTAAAATTGTTTCTCATATTTTTTGAGCTCGCGAAGCTAATTTATTCATTTTTTATGGGACTAGCTAATACACTAGCAAGTTTATCTTATAGTCCACAATCAAGTTCTGGACATGGATATAGTGAAATGATCGGAAACATCTTTAATGCATTAGAACCAATGCAACTAGATACGATTGCTTATATTTTATTATTTATTATTTGGCTATTTACAGCTATCACAGTTATAAAATTACTTTCTAGTATTCGAGTGGGGGGAGAGTAAATGAGAGATCAAATTCGTGATTGGATTGATAGTATTTTTACCCCCTTTCACTCATTTTTAGATATGGCTATTGAACGTTTGCAAATGGTTAACGTTGTAACCGCGCAAGGTCTTGATATAGGCCAATATCTATCTATTTTTGGTGATATGCCTTCAGAATGGCAGCTAGTTATACAATCTTTATTGTTTTCAATGGTTGTTATAGGTTCGGTGTTTATTTTTAGATCCATTATGAGACTTTACTATGCTAAGAAAGAAGGTGTGAAATGGTGGTAGATGCATTTATATACTTCTATTTTATTGGTGCAGGTCTAGCAGCTGGTATAGGAACGATCACCTTTATTGGATGGAAAGTAGTCCAACGTTCACAACAAAAGAAAAATAAGGGTAGTAAACGGAAGGTGATTGCTTAATGTTAAAAAGAAAAAAAGAAGACATGTTTGAAGAAACAAGTGATTTACTTATTATTTTTGATAACGATTTAAAAACTAGTGATGTTCAACGTGTTACACATATTGACGAAGAAAGCGTGGAAGTAACAGGTATTTATAAGGTTCCTTTACAAGATTGTGAGGTAACGAATGGCATAGAGGGAAGAAACTTTTTTTATCGTGCTCCATCTCAATCAGTTCAAGAAGTAAAACGATTAGCACAACTTGAAAAATCAATGGTCTTGCAACAAATTACTTCTTATAAACCACCTAGAGAAGAAGGGGTAGACATTACAAAAATAGGTTTAATGATACTGATATTTGTAGCATTTATCATATTTGGTATTTCAAGTTGTTCTGGAGGTTAAATATATGAATGATGAATTAAAGTATCTAATTTATGAGTTAAAAGGAATGGTAGATATGCTTAATGTACATTTCGAAATGGATAATGAAGTCTCATATTCTCAGTTTGATGTTGTTCATTCTAAAGTGACGGAACTTGCTAACAAAATATCTGAGAAGGAGGAATAAATTTTATGCAACAAAACAGTGATTCGGAAAAATTACAATCCGTAATATCAGATAATCTCTTTCCAGAAGTGCATCACATATCAGATGTAAAACAAGTTTTAGAGGTAATGAATTCGAATGCTCAAGAATTACAAGAATGGCAAGTACGTGCTTTTATCTTTTTAAAGCAGCTTGGAAATAATGAGTACTTACATCCAGACGGAGATCCATATGAGGATATAGAAAAATTCATCATGGAAAGTAAAGTTCATGTTGCAGATCCTAAATATTACATCGATACGATTGAAGCATTGATTCCAAAACCTCCAAAACCAATAGTAATGGCTGAAAAAGCAGGAAAAGGTGATCGATAATGGCGCATCATTTCTTTTTTCAAGGTCCATTAGGCAGTGGGAAAACGTTTATGATGTCAATTATGGCACATCATTTCCGAGCAAAAGTCCGTGAAAATGGCGGCGATATAGCATTATTTTCAAATTACAAATTAAAAGAATCTAGTAGCATGGATCATTATACAGATTGGTATGAAGTAGCTAAACGACAAGGATCTATCTGTACCTGGGATGAGGCACACATGGCTTTTGATTCACGAAGATGGGGAAAGTTTGGATCAATTATTGCAACAGAGGTAATGATGTACACACGAAAAATGCATAGTGTACAGATGTATGCTAGTCCTAACATCGGAAATGTGGATAGTAGAATAAGACAAATTGTAGAGGTGCTCGTTCATTGTAGAAGGATTGGTAAAAAAGGATTTCAATATACTTTTATAGACTTTCAAACTGGAGAGTTCTTACATCGTCAGTTTTTACCAATGTATCGAGCTAAAAGGTATATGGCGTTAAATCTTTATGATACACATCAAATGGTTAAAGGGTTTCCACTTCCAGCAACAGAACGACAATCAGACGAATTCTTTGATGAACTTGAAAGAATTCATAATGAAGCTAGAAAAATTCGTGAAAGAGTGTTGGTATCATGATTTTTATACATGTGTTTGTCGTTGTTATCATAATGGGAAGTTTGCTATTGCTAATTGATGTTTTAGTAGATAAGTTAAACACATTTTTACATGAAAAGAAAATGAAATCCAGATTAGAGGAGATGAACAGACTTGAGAATCGAAAACCTTTCATTAATACCTAGTGGGTATAAATATCGTGATCCTAGAGCTCTCCTTTATAATTTCCCCTCTTTACCAAAAGTAAAGTTTGCAAAACTAATGAATGAATTTTATTTTTACAAAGCGTTAGAAGCTGTTGAAGAAGCAGCAAGTAAGCTTGGTTTTATTCTACTACCTCGCAGCTGTATGCATTGGAAAAGATGTAGAGATTATTCGGAAGATCGAAAAGTGAAGGTTTGTGGGAAAACATATTTCATGATGAAAATAGAAGAAATTACAGAAAATGAAATTAGTAAGCTACAAAACTATATCGATGAGCATGTCACCAGACACCGACTTGCAGCATCCTAAGGAGGAATAATTATGTTACGACTAAAAAATGAAGAATTGTCAGTATTAGTTTACCACTTGGGAATCATGAGAAATCCTACAAAAAAGGGATTAAAGAAGAAACATGATAGAAAAGAAGTTAAAGAATACATTGGAATTTATGATTCAATTGTTGATAAACTCCTGGAGATCAATATAGAAGATGATATTCATGATATTCAATTATCTACTGTGGAACTTGAACTACTACAGTCATTCTTCCCTTGGTATATAGAAAAACTAGAATCAGAACTTCTGGAGACAGAGAAAGATGAATTAAGTGATGGAATTGATGTTTTAAAAACAATAAATAATATGCTGCTTATACATGCAGTCTAAGGAGGAAAAGGATGGATTTATCAGGAATACAATTACCGTTTAGTGTCGCAGATGTTGTTGGTGGAGGTATGGATCTCATTGGATTAGTTGTTAGTTTTATTGTATTAGCAATGGCTCTAATCTTTGCACCACATTTAATTGATTTTGTAAAAAACGCGATGTTTTCTTATAAAGTGGGGAAACACCATGGAAGCTTTAAAACAGGAGTAAATGAATTTATGTTTCACACGAAATACAAATACTCTAAAAGGTTTAGGGATGGATACTAATTTAAGTATCAAAAACCACCGTTTTTGATAAGGGATAAAAAAGGGCAAATAAATGCCCCTTTTTATTGGACAAAGTTTCCCAAAACTCATTACCATATTCTATTTATCAAAAAGGTACTTTTAAAAGAAAATTAGACTAAAAAGGGGGAGAAAAATTGGATTTTTATGAAACGGTTCTATGGCTTACAGAAATAGATAATAAATTAGACGAAATTAGGAAACTATCCAAAAATCAAGAAACTGATTTCAGGCATTATCCATTCAATAATGATTTTAAGTTAATAGAGCATATTTTGAATGAATTCATAGAACGCCAAAAGGAGTTAAAATGATGATTATAGGTTATGCAAGAGTAAGTACGAAGGATCAATCATTGGAAATGCAATTAGATGCACTTAATAATGCAGGATGTGAACGGGTATATCAAGAAAAGATTTCTGGAGCTAAGGATGAAAGAGAGCAGTTGAACAGAGCTATTGATATATTGCGCGAAGGAGATCAATTTGTAGTATATAAGTTAGATAGGTTGGCTAGATCCACACTTAAACTATTAAAGGTAGCAGAAGAATTAGAGATTAAAGGTGTGGAATTAATTAGCATACAAGATAATATTGACACTACTACACCAATGGGTAAAGCGATGTTTCGTATGTTGTCAGTTCTGGCTGAATTAGAAAGGGATATGATTCGTGAAAGAACGAATGCTGGTCTAGCAGCTGCAAGAGCTAGAGGAAGAAAAGGTGGTAGACCTAAAACAAAACAAAAGAAAGTTGAACAGGCTTTAAAAATGTATCATACAAAACAATTTACAATAAATGAAATTGTAGATGCTACGGGAGTATCGAGTAGCACACTTTATCGTAATATAAACTAACTAATTTTAGTGAGTTTAGTGGTAGGAATAACAAATAGACACAAAAAATACAAAAAATAACATTTTATGTGTAGGAGTTAACGTATTTAATACTGAATTAATTAGTATCAAAATTTAGGAGGTGATTTTATGGAGAAAAAATATCTTGTAAAAATATTGTTTAAAAATGGTGAAAAGTTGAATGTAGATACTAATTCAGATGTAAGAAGAAGTGAGTATAAGTCTATGGTAAATGGTTTTCCTTGCATAGTGACCGAAGAACAGCATGTTTTATTTACAGAACATATTGAAAGTATGAAAGTAATAAAAAAGTAATTATTAATGGAGAAGTGATATATGTACATTATAATTAAGTCTTACTATCGTGAATTAGAAAGGAATGTTACACAAAAGAAAAGTTAATGTCCATATTTTTCACTTCTCAGAACAGATTTTTGTACTTTGTCCTCCTCTAGCAGCATAAGTTGTAACAAAGTAACGATGTAACAGTGTAAATCTGTTACAGTGTTACTGACTTATCATCATTTTTTTTATAAAATTAGTGAAGGGGAGAGGGTAAGAAGTGCAAGTTAAGGAACGAAAAATAAGATCTGATAAAAAGACTCGTGTTAATCCGTCTTTTGACCAAGATACTCATGATCGATTAAAAAGATTATCAATAGCATGTGATATTTCAAAAACAAAAATGGCAGAAGAAATAGTAAAATTAGCTGTAAATAATCCTTCGATCATTGACCATCTCCAGGAAAGATTTCAAGCCTCAGATACCTTTCGAATCATCCCCATATTAAAAGACGGTAAAGTCTACTTCGATTAAATAAAACCCTGTTTTATAGTTAACCTAACATGTGCAAAATTAATTGCAGGATCACTTGCTTCTTGTGCATACACATAAATAGATGTTTCTGCTCCTACAAGGGCAATATCAATTCCATCAGATAGTAGTGTTGTCATTGTCGTGTCGCCACCCCAAGTAGTTGTTAAATCAACACTAAGACCTTCCTCCTCAAAGAATCCTTGAGATAGGGCAACATATTGTGGAGCATAAAAAACAGATCGAGTAACCTCTCCAACTCTAACTTCTGTTAAGTCGTCATCACTTGAATTACAGCCTACAATGAAGGCAGTACCCAGAACAATAATAAGTAACAAAACATATTTGATAAACTTCATTTCCTGTCCCTCCTGAAAAAATTAGGTATACGCTGATGTGATAAATTATGATTAACTAGTAAAATGTGTGAATCACACTTTCATACTTTATAAAAATATTTTAAGATCTAGGTAACATGATTCACTCATCACGTAAAATGGACAATTTGTAAAGTTTTTTAGAAAGGTGTTTTTATATGAACGGTAAAATCATTGAAGAAATAGTACTTCCATCTCCAAGTAAAACGTTAAAATTATCGATGATTACATATTATTCACGTAACCTTAAAGTAAAAGGCTATTTAGTTGAACCACTATTACCAGGTAACTATTCAGGAATATTGTATTTGCGCGGTGGCATTCGCCATGTAGGAATGGTGAGAGTATCTAGAATAACGCAATATGCTTCTGAAGGATATGTAGTTTTTGCACCAGTCTATAGAGGAAATTTAGGAGGGGAAGGAGAAGAGGACTTTGGTGGAGAAGATCGAGAAGACGCCCTTTCTGCTTACGATATTTTACTTAATAGAGAGAATGTATGTTCAAGCAATATCCATGTAATAGGGTTTTCACGTGGTGGAATGATGGGGGCAATGGTTGCAAAAGAAAGAACACCAACTTCTATGGTTACATGGGGAGGAGTTTCTGATTTAACATTAACTTACAAGGAACGTCCTGATTTACGGAAGATGCTTAGAAGAGTAATTGGAGGAAGTCCAGACGAAAAAGAGGAGATATATTTAGATAGATCTCCAATTCAAATGGTTAGCAGTATTCATTGTCCGGTTTTAATTGTACATGGTGAACGAGACACTAGTGTTAGCGTAAAACACGCATATTTATTAGAGAGTGAATTAAAAAGGCAGAACAAAGAAGTGGAGAGTTGGATTTACGGTGAATTAGGACATACTTTAACTGTTAGGAAGCAGCTAATGCTAACAAGAAAAGTCACCGCATGGTTAAAGGAAAAAGAATGAAAAAGAGGTTTTCTATAAGTGCGTGTTCAAAAAGCAAGCCAACGCAGAGATTCGACAGATATTTTTCCCGGACTTTTTGAACATCCTCTATAACAATAGAAGTTATGAAAACCTCTTATCTATAGGGTTATATAGTAGAAGTAGGTCCTGCAGAGAAAAAAGTAGATGACAGATCATTAAATTTTTTGAAATTTTCATTAAACTTGTTCGCTAGTTGTCTTGCTTTTTTTTCATATTCCCGTTCACTATTCCAAGTTTTTCTTGGTTGAAGGAGTTCGTCAGGGACTCCTGGGCAATGAAGTGGGATTCGAAGTCGGAATATTGGATCTACGACAGTTTCCATGGATTTTAATTCTCCTTGTAAGGCAGCTTGGATCATTGCCCGTGTATGGGAAAGGTTTATCCTTTTACCGATTCCATAAGGACCTCCTGACCATCCTGTGTTAACAAGAAATACATTGACATGGTGTTCCGTTATTTTTTCACCAAGCATTTTTGCATACACTCCTGGGTGTAATGGTAAGAATGGCGCACCAAAGCAGGTGGAGAAGGTTGCCTCAGGTTTTGTTATGCCACGTTCCGTTCCTGCTAATTTACTTGTATAGCCAGATAAAAAATGATACATAGATTGTTCCTTTGACAGTTTACTAATAGGCGGTAGCACCCCGAAAGCGTCAGCTGTCAAAAAAATAATTGTATTTGGGTGTCCTGATACACTTGGTATAACAGAATTAGGTATTACATCTAGTGAATAAGCTGCTCTTGTATTTTCTGTTAGTGAAGAATCTTCATATTTAGCTTTTCTAGAACTCTCTTCGATCACTACATTCTCAATAACTGATCCAAATCGAATGGCGTTAAAAATTTGTGGTTCATTCTCCTTTGAAAGATTTATGCATTTCGCGTAGCATCCTCCTTCAATGTTGAAGATACCATTTGTGGACCAACCGTGCTCATCATCCCCTATTAAAGCACGATGGGGATCTGCAGATAATGTTGTCTTTCCAGTTCCTGATAATCCAAAAAATAAAGCTACATCTCCTTCAACGCCTACATTTGCTGAACAGTGCATTGGTAGAACATTCCGATTTGGAAGTAAAAAATTCATTACAGAAAAGATAGATTTTTTCATTTCTCCAGCATATTCCGTTCCCCCAATTAAGATTGTTCGTTTTTCAAATGAGATAATAATAAATGCTTCAGAGTTCGTTCCATCTATTTTAGGATTGGCTTTAAATCCAGGTGCTGAAATTATAGTGAATTCAGGATAAAAAGAGGATAATTCTTCTTGTTGTGGTGAAATAAATAGTTGTTTAACAAATAAATTATGCCATGCTAATTCATTTATAACTCGAATAGAAAGCTGATGTTTTTTATCTGCACCAACATACCCTCTTCGAACAAAGATTTCATTCTGATAGTTTAAATAGTGTAACACTTTCATATAGAGACGTTCGAAAACCTCAGATGAAATGGGCTGATTCACTATCCCCCAGTCAATCGTTTCTTTCGTATCCTTCTCTTTTACAATGAATTTGTCTTTCGGGGAACGACCAGTATATTTACCAGTTGTTGCACGAAAAGCTCCAGTTGAGGTTAGTGTACCTTCTTTCCGTTCTAAAGCTTTTTCTACTAAGTGTGAAACAGACAGGTCATGACTTACATTGCTTCCTCGTAGTACTCGAACTAATTCTGTTTCAAAGTGAATTGTACTCATAGCTATCACCCTTTCAGTTAGCAAACCAATTTTTAAAAAGCTCATAGTAGTTTTTAAATAGTATAACATATTTAGTTAATAGTATATACTTTATTTTGGCGGATGTGCATCATAATAAGTAAAAAAATTAATTAATACATATAAAATAAATCACTATTTAGAATTTTCTCTATTGGACTATCTAGCTTCATTTGTTAATTATTGTACTCTATTTGTAGAACAAAATTAGATTTGAAACAGTGGGTGAAACGGCGAATTTGTGAAATGTTATACAAACTTTGATATGCACGTATGTTTTCTTGCATTTTGAATGAAAAATTAAAATATTGATAAAATAAAATATGATATTAGTAAAAACTTCATTAAAATGGGAGACAATGGTTGACAGGTCAAGGGAAATCAGTTATCCTTTTGGCGAACGGATGGATACTCTTATCCTGAGACGGCGGAGGGACAGGCCCAACGAAGCCCGGCAACCATCACCACACCACGACAAGGTGAAACGGTGCTAACCTGCAAGACATATATACGTATGTCTTGATCGATAAGAGGTGAAAGGCGAATGGGTATAACCTTTTCCTCACTGGAAAGGGTTTTTTATTTTATTGGATAGCCGATTGTTCAAACAGCTTCGTGATTTTTTCATCTTAAAAATGAAAGATTCGCAAGCTTTAAAACGTTAATCCCCAAATCGACTTATCGATTTGCACCATTCTGCTAGGAGAACGAGTACCGTCACATCAATTAACATATCCTAATTGGAGAAAAATGAAGGAGGTACATACTGTGGCAGAAAAAAAACGACGATTATTTACATCAGAATCTGTAACTGAAGGGCATCCTGATAAAATTTGTGATCAAATTTCAGATGCTATTTTAGATGAGATTATGAAAAGTGATCCTAATGCTCGTGTCGCTTGTGAAACTTCAGTTAACACAGGTTTAGTACTAGTAGCTGGAGAGATTAGCACGTCTACATATGTAGATATTCCAAAAATTGTTCGTGAGACAATAAAAGGAATCGGTTATACACGTGCAAAATATGGCTTTGATTATGAAACTTGTGCAGTTTTAACATCCATTGATGAGCAATCCCCAGATATTGCTCAGGGAGTTGATAAAGCATTAGAGGCACGTGAAGGTCAAATGACTGAAGATGAGATAGAAGCTATTGGAGCAGGTGATCAAGGGTTGATGTTCGGTTATGCCGATAACCAAACACCGGAACTTATGCCTTTACCAATCTCTTTAGCTCATAAATTGTCTCGCCGATTAAGTGAAGTGAGAAAAGATGAAACAATTGACTATTTACGTCCTGATGGAAAAACACAAGTAACGGTGGAGTACGATGAGAATGACAAGCCAGTTCGAATTGATACGATAGTTATTTCTACTCAACATCATCCAGAAGCAACATTAGAACAGATCAAACAAGATTTAAAAGAGCATGTTATTAAGCCTGTTGTTCCAGCAGAATTAATGGATAAAGAAACAAAGTACTTTATAAATCCAACTGGGCGATTTGTAATTGGTGGACCTCAAGGGGACGCAGGCTTAACTGGAAGAAAAATAATTGTGGATACTTATGGTGGATATGCTCGTCACGGTGGTGGAGCATTCTCTGGTAAAGATGCAACGAAGGTGGACCGTTCTGCAGCGTATGCTGCACGTTACGTTGCAAAAAATATTGTTGCAGCTGGACTAGCAGAACGTTGTGAAGTTCAACTTGCATATGCAATTGGTGTTGCAAAACCTGTTTCCATATCAGTAGAAACTTTCGGTACAGGTAAAGTGTCTGAGGAAGTACTAGTTGAGGTTGTACGAAGCAATTTTGATCTTCGTCCAGCAGGGATTATTAAAATGCTAGATCTCCGTCGACCTATTTATAAGCAAACTGCTGCTTATGGTCATTTTGGTCGCACAGATTTAAATGTTCCATGGGAGAGTACGGATAAAGCAGCAATTTTAAAAGAGCAAGCGTTGAACAAATAATAAAGCACAAAATGCTGTTCAGAAAGAGAAGCTATATCCTCTTTCCGAACAGCTATTTTAGTATTTAATTACAGATTTCCGAAAAGAAAGCCCATGCAGGGCGTAGCCCCTCTTTAGAGATGGGATGAATTTTCGGTAGGCTTTAGCCTAAATTATTGAATGATACGAACACCTGTGCTATTCTACAAGTAGTACAAATGTTCTTTGAAAACTGAAGATATGGAGTTGTGGCAAGAAGCGATAAATAACGTTTGCCACGTAAAATCTTCAACGTTCGTCCTTAAAATTTCGGTTTGATACGACCGATACGGAACGATAAGCACACAAGAGGTCTTTTAGGCTGGCTTGACGAAGTGCCTAGCTATACGCTATACGTCCATTGATGTTCTAAGAGAAACAGGTTAGTGCTAGAGTGGAAACTCTCTCTTTTGAGAGATAAGGGCACTCTTGAAAAGCCTGTCAGTATCTTAGAACCCCACTGGCTTTAGCCGTGGGAGTATCAGATTAATTCTATACTAGCTGAGTCAGTTTATGTTCTGTAGTAACCTTTTCATATTGAAAAAGAAGATTGGAAAAAATTTTATCCCAGGATTGCTTTTTACTATAGGATCGACTCTTTAAACTCATGGAACGACGTAGTGAGTGGGATAATAACATCCTTTCAACTCCTTCTATAAAGGATGCTGTATCATTAGGAGAACATAATATTCCTGTGACACCATCTATTACAATTTCTTTTACTCCACCTGAGTTAGCTACAATTGCTGGAGTTCCAGATGCTAATGCTTCTAAAACAACATTTCCAAACGTTTCTGAAGAGGAAGGAAATACAAAAAGATCTGCAGCAGTATAAGCATCTGCTAATTCCTCCCCATCAAGGTAACCAGTAAAGCAAATATCCTGTTTATGCTTTTGCTTAAGTTCAGAAAGCATAGGTCCTTCTCCCACTACTACCCATTGAACTTCCTTTTTTAATTCTGATGACAGGTTTTCTACCATTTCAGACAATATGTGCAAATCCTTCTCTGGGGCAACTCTACCCACATACAAAAGTGTATACTTTTTAGTTATATGATAACGTTCCTTAAAATCCCTTTTATTTCTATGTGGATTAAAAATATGACAATCTACACCACGAGGCCAAAGTTCTAACTCCTTAAAACCTTTTTCCTCTAAGTGATTTTTTGTTTCATTTGATGGTACAAATATTTTTTTTGCATTACGGTGAAACCAATGTTGGTATTTCCAAATCCAAGGAAGCATAAAACCTAATTTATAATAATCTAGATATTGGTCAAAATGCGTATGATATGAAGCTACATAAGGGACATGGTACTTTGTAGCGTAATGGAGCCCACATAAGCCGACATTAAATGGGGTAGCAAGATGTATGAGATCTGGTTGAAGTGTCTGCAGACGATTGCGGATCTTTAATATATTTGGTAAGGCAATACGACATTCTGGATATAGTAAAAATGGTAAGCTTGTAAAACCGTGAACATTGCCACTAAAAAGAGAGTTATCATCAACTTGCTCTGGAACAAAGATTTCATGGGGGATATTTTCTTTTTCAAAATAATTTACAAGTCTACCTAATGTTTTTGCAACACCATTTACTTGTGGAGCAAACGTATCTGTGAACAAAGCAATCCTCATATATGGATCCTCCTCGATTTCTATTTTTAAATTAGACTTTCCATGCAAGTAAAACTTGCACCATGGGGAATGAAAAATTTCTTTTCAAGGGTGGTTCATGCGTTTCTGACGGACGCTTTCACCACAGGCATAAGTGCGACATCTGTTCATGCTTCACAGTGTCTTCTTTACCGCGGGCAATGCTTCAGCCTCTACACTATACATTTCTAAAGTACATGGTCCTGTCTCTGCTTCTGCAAATGTTGCTCTGATGTTATATGCGTCGAGACAACTCGAAGTTTTTCGTGAAGCATTGCTCGTCGCTAGAGTCGCTACATTCGACTCCTGAACTAACGCTTATTTTCAGGGTAGACTAAAAAATACTCTGAAAAATGGTGTTTATAAACAAAACAGTAGATGTTCCTACTATTGCTCCGGCTATCACGTCTGATGGATAGTGTAAACCAATCGTAATTCTTGATATAGAAACGATGATGGCAATAGGTAGTAAAAATAAAGTAAGCTGATAGTCATAGAGCATATATGGAGTTAATAAGGAAAATATTGCTGTTGTATGGCCAGATGGGAAAGATGAATCTTTTAATGGTTTTGCTGTTACGTAGGAGTTGTTTAAAGTAATATAAGGTCGGAAACGTGGAACAATTTTTTTAATCAGTGCAACAATAAGATGGCTTAAAGTAAGTGATACTGCAGAAATAATAACCACGTATTTAAATGATGAATAAAATATTAAGAACGATATGATTGTAAATGAAATCGTAAAGCGTGCTCCACCAAGATGAGTTAGCCAGCCCATTATTTGATGATAAGCAGTCTGTTGCTCATTACGATTAATAATCCGAAAAAATGTACAATCTATGACATGAAAGAAATGGCGTGATTTCTCCATTTGCTGTCACCTCCTTAGGTTTTAGCTTCCTTTTCATCATATTGATAAAATATTAAGTTAACGTAATGCTTATTTGAAGATTTTACTAAGAATTTATAAAAGGAATGTTTTCGTTTCTTCAAAAGATAAGAAAGCATAAAATTTTCACTCTACGTAAGGTGTCTAGGAGACAGGATGTCGATGATTTAACCTTTGCCCACAGGACGTGGGTGTTCTTAGGTTAAATTGAGGCGCCATCACCTCGTGTCAAATAACCTGTCCGCATAAAAAGTAAAAAGCACTTTTAAACGGCCAGAACATTTGCATTTCGGTGGGAGACAGGATGTCGATATTACGCCGTTGCCTACAGGACGTAGGCTGTACTTAGGCGGAATTGGGGCGCATTCCGCTTTTCTTATTAATAATGCAAAAGAAAAAGGACTTCTTGAATTCGAATGAACCAAGAAGTCCTTTTACAATTTAAAGTCTTTAACTATTTTTTTGATTGGAGGGATTTATAATATTGACCTTTTTCAATGTATTCTCTTCGGATACGATCCATGTCCATAATGTCATTATCTTTTAATTTCCGGACCACTTTAGCAGGTCTACCGAAAGCTAACGTTCTAGGTGGGATAACTTTCCCCTGTGGAACGATGCTCCCTGCACCGATAAATGCACCTTCACCTATTTGTGCACCGTCAAGGATTATGGAACCCATCCCGATTAATGCATGTTTTTTAACAGTACAGCTATGTAATATACATTGGTGACCAATTGTTACCCCATCTTCAAGAATAAGGGGGTAACCTGGACTTTGGTGAAGTACGCTATTATCTTGCACATTTACATGCTTACCTATAATTGTTGGAGAAACATCTCCTCTGATGACAGTATTAAACCAAATACTAGTCTTTTCTCCTATGGAAACATCTCCTGTTATGACAGTACCTTCTGCTATAAAGGCAGTTTCATCAATTTCTGGTTCTTTATCTTTATACGGATAAATCATGCAACCTTTCCTCCTCATTAATTTATTCAGTTTCTTCATTACATTAAATTTTTTCAAGTTTCCAAGTAATTTTCTCTAGTTTATCAAATTATATTTAAAATAGAAATGTTGAAATGATGTCACTTGACGAATGGGATTATAAAATAGAAGATAATAAATAGAGAAAGCGAGGTGGCATGATGTGGAAATGGGAAGCTGAAGAACCAAAAGGAGTGTTTGTGATTATTCACGGTGCAGGAGAATATCATGTCCGTTATGAATGGGTAGTGAACCAACTCCACTCACTAGGATATCACGTAATTATAGGGGATTTACCTGGGCAAGGAAAGACTGAAGGGCCCCGTGGACATGTTAATTCCTTTAATGATTATAAAGAAGTATTGGAAAAATGGTTAAGTGAAGGGAAGAAATACAATTTACCTGTTGTGTTACTGGGCCATAGTATGGGGGGATTGATATCCATCTATACCCTTCAGTCTCTTAAAGAAGTTGAATTACCTGACGTTGTTATTCTATCGTCCCCATGTTTAGGTTTAACCAATCCTCCTAAGAAATCTAAAAAAATTGCTGCACGTGTGTTAAATGTTGTTCATCCAAGCTTTCGTTTTCCATCTGGTCTTGCTCCTGGGTCTGGAACTCGTGACGAAAGGATGCGTCAAAGGGATTTAAATGATTCTTTATTAATAAAAAGAGTAAGTGTTAGATGGTATAGTGAACTAGAAAAAGCAATGGATATCTCACATAGACAAGTAGATAGTTTTCCTAATGTTCCCTTATTAGTTATGCAGGGAGGGAACGATTTAATTGTGGATAAAGAGAAGGTAATATCGTGGTTTAATCGTTTACCAATTCATAATAAATACTATAAAGAATGGGATGGTTTGTACCACGAAGTACTCAATGAGCCTGAGAGGAATAAAGTACTTGCCCATTTACTTGGGTTTGTAACAATACAGTTGTCGTGTTAACCTACTTTCTAAGATGCTAAAAATTGTTTGAATTGCACCATTGACCCTTGAAAGTAGGCAATGGTGCAATAAAGGTTTTACTACTCAAGAAAGATAGATTAAATAAAAATGGAGGAGACATTTGTGAGTATTCCAACTACCTCGTGGACGTTAATGTATCAGGTTTATAAAAAGGTTTTACCAAAAGTTCATGAATTTTTGAACATTTGGAAGGAAAAAGCAAAAGACATTCCAGATCCTGAGTTAAGACAGCAAGCACTAGCAAGTATTGAAACGAAGACCTTTCACTGCGAAGGTGGAGCTATTTACGGATTATTAGCACAAGAAAAAAGAGTGGAAGCTATTAAATTTATTGTTGCTTATCAGACAATAAGTGATTACTTAGATAATCTTTGTGATCGTAGTACATCCTTAGATCCTAATGATTTTCGTGCACTACATGAATCCATGCCAGATGCATTAACTCCTAATGCAGCAATTAAAGACTACTACCGTTATCGAGAGGAAAAAAATGATGGAGGTTATTTAGCTTCGTTAGTAAAAACTTGTCAGGACTGTATAAAGCAGTTTCCTAGCTATGAGGCTGTGCAAGAGAGTAATATTACTCTTGCTGAATTGTATAGTGATTTGCAAGTACATAAGCATGTCAAATTAGAAGAACGTGTTCCAAGATTAGAGGCTTGGTTTAAACAACATAAACAAAGTGTTCCTCCAATGAGCTGGTATGAATTTTCTGCAAGCTGTGGATCCACTCTTGGCATCTTTTGCTTAACTTCCTACTCTGCTGCAAATGAAAATATGACATTATCACAAGTAAATAAGATTAAAGCAGGGTATTTCCCTTGGGTTCAAGGGTTACACATATTGATGGATTATTTTATCGATCAAGAAGAGGACAAGGCTGGTGGAGATCTGAATTTTTGTTTTTATTATGAAAATGAAGACGAAATGATAGAAAGAATGAAGCATTTTTACTTTGAAGCTGATAGGAGTATACGAAATCTTCCTGATTGGAAGTTTCATCGATTAATAAATAATGGATTATTAGCGATCTATTTGGCTGATGATAAAGTTAAAAATAATCCTGATTTAAAGAAAAAAGGGAATGAATTTATCCGTAGCGGTGGCGCACCAACACTGTTTTTTTATATTAACGGTTGGATTTATCGTCGTAAAAGTGGAACATAATAAAAAGATAAAATATCTTAAGAAAAAGATAGAACCTAGTCTGTAACTAGGTCCTATCTTTTATGGAGTATTAGAATACTCTTTATCTTTTTTCAACTCCAATAATAAATGGGGGATTGTTCATTTGATTTGTAAATCGATACTCAAGAACATGATACTGATCCTGTGGTAATTTACGTACATATGGAACGAGTAGTTCTTTTTCAAATTTCCCCTCTGGATGTCCATGATATACTACTAGGACTAAAATCCCACCTTTTCTGAGGTGAAGTAAGATTTTCTCTACTGCAGAAATAGTTGTGTCAGGTGTGGTAACAATTCCTTTGTCTCCACCTGGGAAGTAACCTAAGTTAAAGATAGCCCCAGCAACTTGATGATGGTGTTCTTTTTCTAAGTGATTTAAAACATTTTCATGTCCGTCATGTATTAGTGTTGCAACATGCTCCATGTTTTCTTTTAGAAGTCTATCATATGTTGCATTTATTGCTTCCTCTTGTATATCAAAGCTATACACCTTGCCTGTTTTTCCTACTAATTTTGTTAGGAATAACGTGTCATGGCCGTTACCAGCAGTTCCGTCAATAACGATATCACCTTCTGAAACAACTTTATTTAATAACTCTCTAGCAAAAGGTAATACTCCTAATAGGTTCATCGTATCGTAACTCCTTTTTTACCTTCAGAGAGCTTTCCTTGCCAACTGTTTCTTCGTTTCAATTCTGCATCGATACTATTTAATACTTCCCATTTGTTCAAACTCCACATTGGACCTATCATTAAGTCTGCAGGACCATCTCCTGTTAGTCGGTGGATGATCATTGATTCAGGGATTACCTCTAGTTGATCACAAACGAGATTCACGTATTCCTCAAGTGACATGAATTGAAGCATGCCTTTTTCATACTGCTTTACCATTGGTGTCTTCTTCAAAAGATGGAGTAAATGTATTTTTATACCTTGAACATCCAATTGAGCTACTTCTTTTGCAGTTTCCATCATCATGTCGTATGTTTCTAATGGAAGGCCGTTTATTATATGTGAACAAACTCGTATGTTGTGCTTTCTTAATTTCTTTACCCCTTCCACATAGCACTCATAATCATGGGCTCGATTGATAAGTGAAGCTGTTTTTTCATGAACCGTTTGTAAGCCTAATTCTACCCATAAGTAGGTTCGTTTATTGAGATCAGCTAAATATTCCACTACATCATCTGGGAGACAATCAGGACGGGTTGCGATGGAAAGGCCTACTACTCCTTCTTGTTCTAAAATGACTTCGTACATTTCTTTTAATTCTTCAACAGGAGCATATGTGTTTGTATAAGCTTGAAAGTATCCAATATATTTTGCAGATTTCCATTTTTGGTGAAGCTTTTCTTTAATTGTATTAAATTGTGTTATCAGATCATCTCTGCGATTTCCAGCAAAATCTCCTGATCCTCTTTCACTACAAAATGTGCAACCACCACTAGCAACATTTCCATCCCTATTTGGACAATCAAATCCTCCATCTAAGGAAACCTTGAAAACCTTTTCTCCAAAATGCTGTTTTAAATGTGCACTCCAAGTATAATATCTTTTTTCTCCAAAAATAGGAGGGATGTTTTCTTTCATTAGTTATCAAGAACGTCCTTTCAAAACGATAATATTTTTAACTCTTACTATTATCCACTTTTTCTGTAATTCTTTTAATATCCTATCATAGTTAATGTAGACTGTCACAGACATACATAATGTTTAAAAGTTAAAAAATGTAATCATCTAATAAAATAATATCTTGTTCTTAAATTATTCTAATAAATTTATTGATAATTAATCTTTCGTGGCATAAAATTTACTTAGTAATACGAAATAAGGGGGATATTCATGCCTAAAGCTATTTGGATACTCGTTATTGGTATGGCCATTAATGTAACAGGGGCCTCTTTTTTATGGCCTTTAAATACAATATATATGAGTCAAGTATTAGGACAGCCTTTAACGATTGCTGGGCTTGTTCTTATGTTTAATGGAGGAGCAGGAATCATTGGTAATCTAATTGGTGGAAAACTCTTCGATCGCATTGGAGGTTACCGTACAATTATTTTAGGTTTAATGATTACAACAACAAGCGCTTTTATTTTAGCAATGCTACATCAGTCTTTTGTTGCTTATGTAACACTGCTTATGGGCTTAGGGTTTGGAGCAGGCTTAATGGTACCATGTATGTATGCTTTAGCTGGAGCCGTTTGGCCAGAGGGGGGACGTCGGCCCTTTAATGCTATGTATGTGGCACAAAATGTAGGTGTTGCTACTGGAGCAGCCATTGGAGGCTTTCTTGCTAGCCATCGATTTGATTTCGTTTTCTTTGGAAATGGTATGATGTATCTTGTATTTTTCATTTTGGTACTTTTCTTTTTTAATCAGCTTCAAGGAGAAAGAGAAGAAGGGTCTACAACCAATGTATTTGAACAAAGTACAGTAGTGGAAAGTAAAAAGAGGTTTCATGCTTTACTCATTTTATGCTCCGGCTTTCTTATTTGCTGGGTTGCATATACGCAGTGGGCATCTACGATTTCTGTACACACGCAAAATATAGGGATTCCCCTAAGTCAATACAGTTTATTATGGACAATAAATGGAGCAATGATTGTATTTTGTCAGCCGTTTATAAAGTTTTTTATTGTACGTTGGATCCAATCGTTAAAATCTCAAATTTATGTTGGTGTCTGTATTTTCATGACAGCCTATCTCGTATTATCACAAGCGGAAATCTTTCCTGCATTTCTCGCTGCTATGGTTATCTTAACGATAGGTGAAATGTTTGTTTGGCCAGCAATTCCTACCATCGCCCATCAGCTTGCACCAAAGGGGAAAGCTGGTTTTTATCAAGGGATTGTGAATAGTGTTGGAACTGGTGGACGGCTGATAGGTCCATTTTTTGGTGGATTATTAGTGGATTTATATGGCATGTCTGTTCTATTTTATATTTTGACATTGTTACTAATTATTCCAATTATAACTACTATTGTTTTTGATAGGAAACTACAAGGTTTTTCGTTTACTAGAAAAAAAATTGAGTCTCGTGCATCCTAAGGAAGGATTCAATGTTTAATTGTTTTGAAATTGGTATATCATATTAATAAATCTTGCTTGACACTAACGTCTTGCATGCATACAATAACAAGTAATTACACTATATGAATATATTGAAAGATGACGACAAGGAATAGTAATGTATTAGTATGATACAGAGAGTTGACGGTCGGTGAAAGTTAACCATAATGATGCATGAACTCACCTTGGAATCGTAAAGAAGAACGGATTAGGTAACTTATAGATGAAGTTACGACTTAGATCTTATTAATCTTTAACGTTAACCTACGTTACAGGTATGAGTGAGTGTACATTTCTATGTACACTAACGTGGGTGGTACCGCGGGATGGATTTATAGCCTCTCGTCCCTATATTTATTAGGGATGGGAGGCTTTTGTTTATTTTTTGGAGGTGCTATTACATAAGTTATTTAATTTTTATAGATATCTTATCGTCGTCTTGAGATATGAACAAGGGAGGTTTTTGCGATGGCATTTGACCATCTACAAGTAGAAAAAAAGTGGCAAAAGTTTTGGGAAGAAAAAAAGACTTTTAAAGTAGAGGATGACCCAACGAAGGAAAAGTTCTATGCACTAGATATGTTTCCATATCCATCTGGGGCAGGCTTACATGTAGGACATCCTGAAGGGTATACAGCAACAGACATTTTATCTCGTATGAAACGTATGCAAGGCTATAACGTTTTACACCCAATGGGCTGGGATGCTTTCGGTTTACCTGCAGAACAATATGCATTAGACACTGGAAGACATCCGCGAGAGTTCACATTAAAAAATATTGATACTTTCCGTAATCAAATTAAAGCTTTAGGTTTTTCTTATGATTGGGATCGTGAAGTAAATACAACAGATGAAAAATATTATAAATGGACACAATGGATCTTTTTGAAGCTATATGAAAAAGGATTAGCTTATATTGATGAAGTAGCAGTAAACTGGTGTCCTGCATTAGGTACTGTCTTAGCAAATGAAGAGGTTATTGATGGGAAAAGTGAACGTGGTGGTCATCCTGTTGAACGTCGTCCGATGAAGCAGTGGATGCTAAAGATAACGGCATATGCTGATCGTTTATTAGAAGACCTAGAAGAACTTGATTGGCCAGAAAGTATTAAGGATATGCAACGAAATTGGATCGGTCGTTCAGAAGGGGCTGACGTACGTTTTGATATTGTAGGTGTAAATGATTCGATTACTGTATTCACAACTAGACCTGATACCCTTTACGGTGCTACGTATCTTGTTTTAGCACCTGAGCACAAGCTTGTTGATGCAATTGTATCAGAAGAACAGCGTAGTGAAGTGGAAGGCTATCAGAAGAAAGTAGCTACGAAAAGTGATTTAGAAAGAACGGAGCTAGCTAAGGAAAAAACGGGGGTATTTACTGGAGCTTATGCTGTACATCCAGTTACAGGAGAAAATGTTCCTATTTGGATAGCAGATTATGTGCTAGTAAATTATGGTACAGGTGCCATCATGGCAGTACCAGGTCATGATGAACGAGACTTTGAGTTTGCTCAACAATTTGATTTGCCAATTAAAGAAGTAGTATCTGGTGGTGACCTTTCAAAAGAAGCGTACACAGGTGACGGTCCTCATGTAAATTCCGATTTTTTGGATGGATTAAACAATACAGATGCAATAAGTAAGATGATTGACTGGCTTGAAGAAAATAACCGTGGTGAAAAGAAGGTGACGTATCGTCTTCGTGATTGGTTGTTCAGTCGTCAGCGTTATTGGGGAGAACCGATTCCAATTATTCATTTTGAAGACGGTACAATGAAGCCTGTTCCTGAAGAAGAACTGCCTTTAACACTTCCAGATTTAGAGGAATTCAAGCCGTCTGGTACAGGAGAATCTCCATTAGCCAATGCGGAGGACTGGCTAATGGTTACGGATCCAGAAACAGGGAAAAAAGGACGTCGTGAAACAAATACGATGCCACAGTGGGCTGGTAGCTGCTGGTATTACTTACGATATATCGATCCACATAACGAGGAAGCACTAGCAGACCAAGAATTATTAAAGCGTTGGCTTCCAGTTGATATTTATATTGGTGGAGCAGAGCACGCAGTGTTACATTTGCTTTATGCTCGTTTCTGGCACAAGGTTCTATATGATATTGGTGTTGTTCCGACGAAAGAGCCTTTCCAAAAGCTATACAACCAAGGAATGATCTTGGGAGAAAATAATGAAAAAATGAGTAAGTCAAAAGGAAACGTTGTAAATCCTGACGATATTGTAGAAAGCCATGGTGCAGATACACTCCGTTTATATGAAATGTTTATGGGACCGCTTGATGCGTCTATCGCTTGGAGTACAACAGGATTAGATGGTGCTCGTCGTTTCCTTGATCGTGTTTGGCGTCTCATTGTTCAAGATAGTGGTGAGTTAAATCCAGCTATTGTAGATGGGCAAGCTACAAAAGAGATGACGCGAACATATCATCAAACAGTGAAGAAAGTGACAGAGGATTTCGAAGGTCTTCGATTTAATACAGGAATTTCACAAATGATGGTGTTTGTTAATGAAGCGTATAAACAAGATACATTGTCAAAATCTCAGATTGAAGGCTTTGTGAAGCTTTTATCTCCAGTGGCACCACACTTAAGTGAAGAGCTTTGGAGTCGACTAGGTCATGAAGATACAATATCTTATCAAACATGGCCAATCTATGATTCCTCTCTTTTAGTACAAAATGAAGTTGAAATTGCTGTACAGGTAAATGGAAAGGTTCGTGCAAAGCTTGTCATTGCTAAGGATGCGAACAGGGAAGAAATGGAGAAAAAGGCCATGGAAATTGATAAAGTAAAAGAAGAGATTGAAACAAAAACAGTGCGCAAAGTTATCGCTGTTCCAGGAAAGCTAGTAAACATTGTAGCTAATTAAATAAAAAAACTGAGGGCACTGTAATAGTGCACCTCAGTTTTTTTATTCTTCCCACATATTCATTGCAGCTGCTTGTCCTGCTGTGTACCCTGTTGAGAAAGCAACTGTAATGTTATACCCCCCTGTATACCCATGAATATCTAGCACTTCTCCACAAAAAAACAAACCTTTCATATATTTTGATTCCATCCTCTTTGGTTTGATTTCCTTTACGGAAACTCCGCCACCAGTAACAAATGCTTTTTCAATAGATAAGGTTCCAGTTGCATGGATTAATAGGTTTTTCGCATTACTTGCTAGTGTTCTTAATTTATCCTTTGAAATTTCGGTTCTAACTACTAATGGATCAATAATGGAAACATCAAGTAGAATTGGGATGATGCGTTCAGGAAGCCATCCACTTAATACATTTTTAATTGCCTTCTTTGGGTTTGAATCAAGGAGTTCGTTTAGTTGAGTTAATACTCCCTCTATTCCTAAAGTTGGAAAAAGGTCTAAAGATATTGGAACAGTATTTACTTGATGCTTTTTCTTTGCTTTTACAACATATTGACTACAACGTAATGCAATGGGACCTGAAATACCGAAGTGAGTAAATACCATGTCTCCATCATGAGAAACAATGGTCTTCTTTGATTTAGGATCTAATACAGTTAATCGAACGTCACGTAATGACAATCCTTGTAGCTCTTTTGTTTTTACAAAGGAATTATTAGCTGTTATTGGTACTTCTGTAGGATAAAGCTCTGTGATAGTATGACCTGCTTTTTTTGCCCATGGATATCCATCACCAGTACTGCCAGTATGAGGAACAGATTTTCCTCCAACGGCTATAATAACATTCGGTGCCTCAATGATTTCACCAGAGGTTAACTTTATTCCCTTTACCTTTTTTTCTTGTTGATTAAAAAGGACATCCTTTACTTCCGTTCCAGTACGAATGTCTACCTTTAAATTCCTAATTCGATCAATCAATGTTTTGACGACCGTAATGGCTTTGTCGTTTACAGGAAACATTCTTCCACGATCTTCTTCCTTTAGTTCAATACCTAGGTTTTCAAAAAAACGGATAATATCCTCATTATTAAAATTAGAAAAAGGACTATACATGAATCGACCGTTGCCTGGAATATTAGCAATGATTTCTTCCACATGAGCACGGTTTGTTACATTACACCGACCGCCACCAGAAATTGCTAATTTTCGTCCTAGTTTATTTCCTTTATCAATAAGAAGAACTTTTGCCCCATATTCGCCAGCTGCAACAGCAGCCATCAAACCAGCAGGTCCTCCTCCAATTACGATAACATCTGCTTTCATTTTCATTCACCATCTTTCTCACCATTCATAAATAAGATAGCATGTTTTTATACAAAAACCAAAAGGCTTGAAAATAAGATCTTATTAATTAAGGAGTAAATATCACGAAATTACGGCAAAGATCATTATATATGTGTATAAGAGGTGAATAGATCAGTTCACATGTTATATTCTTTATTTTTTTTATAAAAACTCTATTTTATTTCTGTTTTTAATGTGATACACTTCAGATGGAAAAAAAATAACGTTAAATTATGGGAAGGAGGAGAGGCACATGTTTCAAAACTTAATGAAGAAGTTTGAAACAAAGCGTGCTGTGTGGGCACAAGAAACACAGCAACGTATTATGGAGTATGCAGAGCAAGAAAGACTAGAAGCATTAAAAAGAATGGAATTTGAAGAAAATCAGAAGTCGATTTTAAACAATGAGGTGGAAAAGTATCTGAGGACGGTTCACCCTGCATTTTTGTTAAAGCCAGAGGTTTACAAGGCAGTCTTGAACATGTTGCATGCTCGCTCCGAAGGTACAGTTAGTGTTAATATTAATATGACGAAGGATATGCGAAAAGCATATAACTATTATCATAATGAACTAAAAGTATTCTTAAGATTACTTGAGAAAAAAGGATATAATTTTACGGGAAATGAAGAAGTATTTTTAAATACGTTTATTACAAAGCTTAGAGAAAAGAACTATCGTCAATGTTTTGATCAATACGGTGATTTTGTTCCAAAACAATCTACAATTTTTGAAGCATTTGATTGCTATTTCGAAGTTGTTGATGATAAAGAAAAATACGATAGTGGTCATGTAGATTTCTTTGCGATTTATCTAAATCAAAAGGGAATTGTTGATTTTCACTGGACAAAATCTCGTTTAAAAAGAAAATTAAAGCAATATGAAAAGATGCATAAGGATGAATTTAAATTAAAACAGCTTGAAAAGCGATTAGAGAATATTAGCTAACTGTATGAAAAAAAGAACGCCCAGTTGTGGCGTTCTTTTTCTTATGTAATGTAAAAATTAGTTTTCATTTTCCACTTCTTTTTGCATCTTTCTAAGTATCGAAATAATGGCACGGTTTTGGACAACCTGTTCTTCAGCTGCTGTTTTAATTTTATAAATCCATAGTACTACTAAAATAGTAAGTACAATTGGAACAATATATAATAATAAAGCTAATATAAGTGCAAAAAATTCCATGTCATACACCTCATTTTAAATTTGATTATCTTTATTATACATTTAGTGTAACATAGCTCCATGTGGGAAAAATAACCTAAAATATTTACCGTTTTTTGGGGAGTGTAATCTTTCATTTTAGAAAATAATAATGATACGGTATGATAGGATAAAGGGGGAAGAAGAAAATGAAAAAAGTATCTATTTTAATGGTAGGGGCAGGTAGAATGGCAGAGGCTATTATTGCAGGTCTTGTTAAAGATCGAAGGAGCATAGATCGTTTAACAGTAACTAACCTACAAAATAAAGAAAAGTTAATTAATATAAAAAATACATATAAGGTTGAGACTTCATCCAAGTGGGAAGAAGAAATCCATAGACACGATGTTATCATTTTAGCGACACCACCACAAACACAAGAGGAACAACTAGAAAGTATACATTCTGTATATAACAATCAGCTAGTGATTACTGTTGCTGCTGGAATTGATCCAACCTATATGGAAAAGCGATTACCTGAGAATGCTGCTGTTTGTTGGATCATGCCAAACACAGCAGCACAGGTTGGCAAATCAATGTCCACGTATGTTTGTGGAAAAAATGTTAGTACAGAACAACGAGAAATCATTACATTTATTTTATCTGCAATTGGTAATTCAGAGGAACTAACAGAACAGCAGGTTCATGATTTGACAGCAATAACTGGGAGTGCGCCTGCTTTTGTCTATTCTTTTGTGGAAGCATTAGAAGGTGCAGCATTAGAGTATGGAATTACACTAGAGCAAAGTCGTAATTTAGTATCTAACATGTTAAAGGGTTCAGCTGCAATGCTTGAGGAAGGCTATGAACCTAGCGAATTAATTGCACAGGTTGCTTCACCAGGTGGTTCTACTGCAGAGGGATTAAAGGTTTTTCATGAGAAAGGATTTAAAGAAATTGTTCATGAAGCAGTGAAAGCAACGAACGAACATGCGAGAGGGCATGGGAAATGAATGATGAATATAACGAATGAGAGGATTTGAATTTACATATGATAAAGAAAATTTCTATTGAAACGAACTCACGTGATGAGATGATTGATGTTTCTAGGGAAGTGAAGAAATATGTAAAAGATCAAGGAGTATTAAATGGTGTTATCTATGTTTACTGTCCCCATACGACGGCTGGAATTACGATAAACGAAAATGCCGATCCTGACGTAAAGCATGATATGTTAATGAGATGGGATGAAGTTTATCCGTGGACACATAAAAAATACCGTCACGGAGAAGGAAATTCAGCATCTCATTTAAAAGCAAGTACCGTTGGTGCTTCTCAAGTAATCATTATTCAAGATGGAGAACTAATCCTCGGTACATGGCAAGGAATCTATTTTTGTGAATTTGATGGGCCAAGAATGCGAACGATGGTTTTAAAGATTATTGAGGGGTAACTTTGCAATATAAATAAGCTTGAAGGAGTTTATCTAGTAAGCTCCTTCAAGTTTATTAAAAATAATAATTTCTATTATTCCCTTTCATATACTCCTAAATATTCTTCTAATGTGACTCCAGTTTCATAAATTTCTGTTGCTGCTTCCTTTCCTACATACCGTAAATGCCATGGTTCGTACGTATAACCTGTAATGGCTTCAAGTCCCTTTGGATATCGAACGATATATCCATAATTATGAGCATTTTCAGATATCCATTTTCCTTCTGGAGTCTCTCCGAAATTCGTTGTTAACATAAAGCTTACTGTCCGGTTCGTTACATCCATTGCTAGACCTGTTTGGTGTTCACTTTCTCCTGGAAATGCACTTGTTTCGTTAGCCCGTTCAAACCCGTGTTGACCAACATTGTTTGGAAAAATTTGTTTTTGTGTAAAAAAGCTACGGTATCCTGAAGTGGCATATAGCTCTAACCCTTCTTCTTCTATAGCTTGGAACATTTTTTCTAATGCGTGTGCCGCTTCTTTTCGCAAATATTGCCGTTCATGATATTCTTCATTAGAAAATGGTACATTAGGAATGATTAAATCTGCTGGTTCATAATCACGAGGTAGCACATACTCTTTATTCACTAAGACCAATATGTCTTCTGGATTGTCCACAATCTTCTTTTGGTTGGAGTCGTACGGTATTTCTTTGATATAGGAACTATTTACCCAACCTTCTATATTGTCAGTAAATATATATGTCCAGTCTTCTTCTTGATCCAATGCAAATACATGAACTCCATTATTTAATTGATCGACCGATTCAGCATTATTATTAGGTTCCTTTCGAACATTTAAAGATGAATTAACAAGAACCATAGCTTCAAATAGAATGTTATCTGGAACATATACAGCAGATGCTGACACTATTTCCTCTTCACTCTTCTGTTCCTCCTCAACGCTTGAATCTTCATGGTCATTATCTTCTTTATTATTGTTATTCCCTTCGTTTTTTACCTCATTATCTACATTTATTTCTCCCTGATTGGAAGAGTTTGAGTTTGTAGACTCTTGATCTAGTGTACATCCACTAATGATTAGGAAGGATGTAATAAGTAAAATAATTATTAGACTAATTTTTTTCATAGCTAATTCCCCTTTGTTGCTGTTGTCTTTTTTTATAGTCCTTTATTTCATACAATGAATACATTATCATTTTCATTAACTATTATGAAGATATATTTGAATAGTTACATGATTTTCTACATTATTGAACCAATTATTTTTGCAAAAAACTGCACCTACAATTGACGGATATTGGTTCGCCAGTTGTGGTGCAGTTTAAAAGTTATATATGAATATATATTAATTATCTTGTTCCATTTTTTTCGTTTTTTTCAACTTTCGCTTTTGATAGACAATAATAAAGCAAATAATGATTATTAGAGGAATTAAAATTGGAGAGAGACCAATGGTAAAAATGATCACTCCTGAAAAAAATGATATTAATGCATTCACAGTATCTGCAAATAAACTTTTAGATTTCAACCATGTATTTAAGCTATCTGTCTCTTGAATAGAGGAAACATTTATTGTTTTTTCATTTATATAAATTGTTACGGTTGAGAAAGCAACATTATTTTCTAAATAATTCATTCTTCCCTTTAGTCGTTCTATTTCTTCTTGAATTTTTGTAAGATCATTTGATATTTTTAGTAAATCTTCTGTGTTTTCCGCTTCTTCCATAAATAATAATAAGCGTTCTTCCACTGCTTCCTTTGAACGGAGTCTTGATTCTAAATCAATGTATTCTTCTGTAACATTGTTTCCATGGATTGTTCGTTCTAGAACCTTTGTACTTGTTGATTCCATATCATTCAGAAAGGAGTGGAAATGCTCTTGTGGAATTCTTACAACAAGATTTCCAGATAATCTATCTTCCCCGTGATGATAAATGGACGATTCAACAATATAGCCACCCAATTGCTCTGTATTTTCTTGTATGTCGGCTTGTGCTCTTTTGAAATCGATTACTTCAATGGACAAATTTCCATTGTAAATGATCATTTGTTCCGTTGTATCTCTAGTTGAAAGGTTTTGTTCATCGACTTCTTGATTAGAAGTATTGGACCGTCCGTCTTCAGCCATTTCTCCTTCATAATCCCTACTATATTCTACAAATCCAGCACTATCATTCATGTTTGCTTGTGAATCATTATCAGCACTACTTTCTAAACTGTTATCTCTGTCACTACATCCTAAAAAGAATGTTGACAGTAAAACGAATAAACTAATCGTTAAATAACGTTTTATTTGCTTATTCATCAATTAACCCCCAATAACTGTTTTCTTATTAGACGAATTTTTAAATAGAAGGTTTCATATTATGTATTCATAGATAGCTTATCCAATTTAAGAAAGTGATAAATTTATGAACAAAATGGGATTTGTACTTGCTATTGTTAAGTTTTAGAGAAAGATTTTTTTTTTAATAGTACAAAAAATAAATTACTATTATGTTCTTGTAGGTGATGTGTGTTAAAATTCTAGCAGTATTATAAAAAAGTATTTATTGGAAAAAGTTCCATAATATTAACACATTTTAAATAGTATTAAGGCAGGCGAAAAAAATGTCTGATAATAAACAACTTATACGTGGAACGATGATTTTAACTGCAAGTATTTTTTTATCAAAAATACTTGGGCTTATTTATGTTTTCCCATTTAAAGCAATTGTGGGATTAGACGGTTTAGCATTATATCAGTATGGCTACACCCCTTATACCATTCTGCTAAGTATATCTACGTTAGGAATTCCTTTAGCTGTTTCAAAATTTGTTTCAAAATATAATGCATTAGGGGATTATAGAACAGGGCAACGGCTATTTAAATCAGGCATTGTTGTTATGTCTGTGTCTGGTGCTATTGCCTTTATCGTGTTATTTTTACTTGCAGAACCTATTGCAAGACAAGTTATTGACCCTGATGCACTAAAGGGGAATACGATTGAGGACGCAGTTTTTACCATTAGAATGGTCAGTGTTGCACTTGTCATTGTTCCTGTTATGTCCTTAATAAGAGGATATTTTCAAGGATTTGAGTCAATGGGTCCTACGGCAGTATCACAAGTTATTGAACAGCTTATTCGGATTGTATTTATCCTTCTTCTTACATACTTAATCATTGAAGTATGGCAGGGAGAACTTGGGACAGCTGTTGGATTTGCAACCTTTGGAGCTTTCGTTGGTGCATTAGGGGGCATGGTTGTTCTTCTAGTTTATTGGAGTAAGCGAAAGGGGCATATTCAGCAACAGGTAGAAACAAGTGTTGTGGATCATCAAATTCCCCTAACGAAAATGTATAAGGAGCTTGTTTCCTATGCCGTTCCGATTGCTTTCGTTGGAATTGCTACTCCACTTTTTCAAATGGTGGATTTAATGAGCTTTAATAGGGCTATGATCAGTATTGGATACAGTCAAATGGAAGCGGATATGTATTTTGGAGCATTTGCTCAAGCTGCACACAAGCTAATCTTAATTCCTGTTGCTGTTGCTACTGCACTTTCTCTAACAATTCTTCCAACAGTCACTAAGGCATTTGTTAATAATGAGAGGGAGGAATTACAACGGCATATTACTCAGACTTATCAAATTATATTGTTCATTAGCATTCCAGCTGCACTAGGCCTTGTTCTTTTGTCAAATCCTTTCTATGCTGCATTATTTGGTTTAGAAGATATGGCGATTGGTGCTCCAATTTTAAAGTATTATGCACCTGTAGCTATCTTGTTTTCACTCTTTGCTGTAACAGCATCATTATTACAAGGGATAAACCGACAAAAATTTGTTGTTATAGCCCTTTTAACAGGGTTAGCATTTAAAGCAGTTCTAAATTATCCATTCATTGTCTGGTTTGATGCCTTTGGAGCAATTTTTGCTACAGGCTTAGGCTATGTAATAGCGGTTGGAATCAATATCTGGGCAGTAGGAAAGTATGCAAAGTATAACTATAGCTTTTTATTAAAGCGTATACTACTGATCTCTTTGTTTGCTACCGTAATGGGTATGATTGTTCTTCTTGTTCGAAATGGAATGTATTACTTCGTACCATTAAACTCGAGCATAAATGCTCTTACTACAGCTATTGTTTCTGTAGTAATGGGCTTAGCAGTATACATGTATATGAGCTATCGTTCAGGACTAGCAGGTCAAATATTAGGGAAAAGATTTAAATTTTTATCGAAAAAGAAAAGGCAAAGCTTAGACGGATAGAGTAGAGAAAAGTAGTCTGCATGGTATGAAAACATATATCATGCAGACTACTTTTTATTTTTAGGGTAGGCCGTCCATGCAAGTGGATATTGCACCATGGGGGGATGAAAATGTTCTTTCTAAAGTATACTACCTTCCCACATTTCTTCTTTTCTCCATTTGCGGGGAACATTGGCGGTCTTCTATATTTCCGCAAACCTTCTTTTTCCGATTTGCAGGCTTATAGGCATGCTTCTATGTTACCGCAAACCTTCCTTTTCTGATTTGCAGGCATATAGGCGGTCTTCTATGTTACCGCAAACTTGCTTATTCTGATTTGCAGGCATATAGGCGGTCTTCTATGTTACCGCAAACCTTCCTTTTCTGATTTGCAGGCATATAGGTGGTCTTCTATGTTACTGCAAACTTGCTTTTCCGATTTGCAGGCATATAGGCGGTCTTCTATGTTACCGCAAACTTGCTTATTCTGATTTGCAGGCATATAGGCGGTCTTCTATGTTACTGCAAACTTGCTTTTCCGATTTGCAGGCATATAGGCGGTCTTCTATGTTACCGCAAACTTGCTTATTCTGATTTGCAGGCATATAGGCGGTCTTCTATGTTACTGCAAACTTGCTTTTCCGATTTGCAGGCATATAGGCGGTCTTCTATATTACCGCAAACCTTCTTTTCCATCGTTTGCGGTAACAATAACGGCTTCATTCATCCCGCATTTTTGTTTTTCCACTGTTTCCGGGCTTCTAGAACGCTTCTTATTTTCAGGGTAGACCGCCGATGCAAGTGAAGGCTTGCACCATGGAGGATGAAAATGATTTTAATCCAAATGGAACGAATGATTAACTTGCCCTTTTTTTGTTAATACTGATAAGTTTGATAACACTTATTTTCACGGTAGACTCCAATACAAGTGTAACTTGCACCATGGGGTATGAAAATACATAACAAGAAGTTCATCCGTTTCTGGCAGACGCTTTCACCACAGGCATAAGTGCGATATCTGTTCATGCTTTACAGTGTCTTCTTTACCGTGGGGCGCGGCCTCAACTACCAAGCACTTACTCGGTAAGTGCTTGGGGATTTTCGACTCGCGCTGATCCCACTGGAGTCGCTGCCCTTCACTCCTGAACTAACGCCTATTTTCAGGATAGCAAATAAAAAAGTCCTCTACTTATACAGATAGCATACTTTCTGCTCCATAAGTAAGAGGACCTATAAATAATAATTTTTTGTAAATGAATACTCTCTTTTGTTAATCTATCCACTTTTCAGCCCATTCTTGAAGTTCTTCCATAGCTGATTGTAAATCTTTCCCTTTTTCGGTGAGCCCATATTCTATTCTAACTGGCGTCTCAGGATAAACCGAACGTTCAACTAAGCCAGCTTCCTCTAATTCCTTTAAACGATCTACAAGCATTTTGTCACTCATACTAGGTATCACTGTAGATATATCTTTAAACCGTTGAGGTCCTTGTAATAAAACATTCAAAATAAGTCCGTTCCATCTTTTTCCTAATAGTTGAAAGGCAGATTCAAATTTTGGACATAAATTCACTTGAACCATCGGCATCATCTCCTTCATAACTAGTATATCACAGTCCACTTGATATTTGTAAGTAGCTAAGTATCCCCGATTAACTACTTTATTAATTTGCATATGTTTATGATTCGAAACGAGAAGGTATTGTACATATAGATGACCATCATCTAATACTTATATTTTACTCTTTCTTTCGTCTAAGAGTAAAAACAAAATAGAAAGAATAGGAGTGTCTATCTAATATGACAAAAGTATTAATACCATATTATAGTAGTTACGGTCATATTTTTACTATGGTTCAAGCTGCTTCAGAAGGAGCAAAAAGTGTTGATGGGGTGGAAGTTAAAATTGCTCGTGTGGAAGAATTTGATGTTGTAAAGAAAGTGATGTCAGAACAAGATGCATATGTACAAGCCCAAAAAAAGCAAGAAAATGTTCCTATAGCAACTCATGAAGATTTAAAATGGGCTGATGGTGTTGTGTGGGGAATCCCAACCCGTTATGGGTCTATGCCTGCACAAATGAAGCAATATTTAGATTCAGCTGGTGGACTTTGGATGAATGGGGAGCTTGAAGGAAAAGTAGCAGGTATTATTACTAGTACCGGTTCTATTCATGGAGGACAAGAAACAACAGCGATTACATCGTTAGTCCCATTGCTGCATTTTGGTTTTATCTATGTTGGTTTACCTTATGGAGAAAACCCTGAACAATTAACTGCAGATGGTATTGGAGGTTCACCTTATGCTGCTTCTACTGTTGCAGGACCAGATGGAAGTGTACAACCAGATGAACGAGATTTAATCATGGCCAAACGTCTTGGAGAACGGGTAGCTAGAATTGCAAAAGCTTTGCATGGATAAGAGAGTTGAGAGTCATCCAGTGATGGATGACTCTCTTTAATTGACACACTAATTATAAGGATTAATTTCAATTAGCCTTATTGAAATTAATTCAACTTTATTGCTCACAGTATAAAGAAAGATTTTTAGAAAAAAATCTTTACATAATAAATGATAGAATAAATAGATGTCTTTTAAACTTGTGGCTTCATCTGATATAATATAAGAATTAATAGAGGGCTACTGCAAAAGATCGGTAGGTGAATTCCTTGGAGCAACAACAGAAAAAGTCACTTCATATTGATTGGATATTAATTACAACCATTTTTATCATTTCTATTTTTGGTTTAGTTATGATATACAGTTCTAGCTTTGTTGTAGGTTATAATACATTTGGGAATATTTCGCATTTTTTTGACAGGCAGTTGCAATGGCTTATCATTTCAGCTGTTTTATTTACGGTTTTTATGTTTTTTCCATATCGCCATTATAGAAAGTTATCACCAATCATTGTTATTGGATGTATTATTTTGTTAGTTCTCATAATGGTTCCTGGTGTTGGATATGATGTTAATGGAGCTTATCGTTGGATTATCATTGCAGGCTTTCAAATACAACCATCAGAGTTTGTTAAACTAGGTTCAATCATTTATTTAGCTTACGTTTATTCACGTAAACAAGCTTATATTAATAAGTTTTTTAGTGGAGTTTTACCACCACTAATTGTTGTCCTTGTGTTCTTTGTTTTGATTATGAGGCAGCCAGATTTAGGTACTGCAACATCCATTGTTCTCGTAGCAGGTCTTATTGCTTTTTGTTCAGGTGCTAGAATGTTTCATCTTATCTCATTAGGAAGTTTAGCAGCATGGGCGTTATATCATTATGCTCAATCAGCAGAATATCGAATGAATCGTTTAATTGGTTATCGAACGCCATTTGAATTAGAGGCTTCGTCAGGCTATCAGCTTGTTCAATCTTACATAGCTATTGCTCATGGAGGATTATCTGGTGCTGGCTTTGGTCAAAGTATACAGAAACTATTTTATTTACCAGAAGCCCATACAGATTTTATACTAGCTATAGTCAGTGAAGAGCTAGGTGTTATTGGAATAACGTTTGTATTCGTTTGTATGTTGATCATTATTATTCGAGGTATTATTATCGGTGCTAGGTGCCGAGATACATTTGGTAGCTTACTTGCCTTTGGAATTGTTTTTCAGTTATCGATCCAAATGGTATTTAATGCTGGAGCTGTTAGTGGAACATTACCAATTACAGGTATTCCTTTTCCGTTCCTTAGTTATGGGGGGTCCTCCCTTATGGTTACTTTTATCTCCATGGGCATTTTAGCGAATATATCAAGAAAGGCCGAGAAAGAAAGAAAAGAACGACTCATAAATGAAGAGACATTTGAAGATGAAGTAGCTACAACAAAAGTTTCTTCAGTAAATACCCCTCTTCGCCCTGTGAGAACTTTAGGAAATAAATAGTAGGTGGAAATGCATGCAGGAGAGAAAATCCTCTTATCAACAGCTAGATTATACATTGTTATTTTTATTGTTTGTACTAATGTGTATAAGCTTATTAGCTATATACAGTGGGAGTAGTGCTACCACGGAATCTTTTGGTATAGAACCGACTTACTTTATTAAGCGACAAATCATTTGGTTTGGTGTTGGGGTAATTTTGATGCTCGCTGCTATGAGTATCGATTATGATTTGTTTAAAAACTTTTCTATTCCTCTTTATAGCGTAGGTATGGTATTACTATTATTAGTACATTTTTTTGGTACTTCAAAAAAAGGAGCACAACGTTGGTTAGAAATAGGTCCGATAGAGTTTCAACCGTCAGAATTTGTAAAGATATTTGTGATTATTGCTTTAGCGCATTTACTTTATACTATTACGAAAACACCTAGAGAAAAATCATTTAAATCGGATTTCCTTGTGGTAGGGAAAATATTAGCAGTAGGTTTGCCTCCATTTGCTTTTATTCTTATTCAACCAGATTTAGGTACTGCCCTTGTAATCGGTTCAGTCATGTTTAGTATGATTCTTATGGCAGGAGTCACGTACCGAATGATCGGTTTACTAGCCACATTGGTTATATCGTTCATTGCTTTTCTCGTTTGGCTCCATAACAATTATTTTGAAATATTTATAAATATTATACGAGAACACCAGTTAAGCAGGATATATGCATGGTTAGATCCTATGGCTAATATTGGTGGAGAAGGGTATCAGCTATATCAAGCTATTCAAGGGATAGGTGCAGGACAATTGTATGGTAGTGGCTTTACACAAGGGGCCAAGACTCATAGTGGAACAATCCCAGAATTACACACAGACTTTATTTTTACCGTAATTGGTGAAGAATTCGGTTTTGTTGGTGCTACTGTATTAATTGTTGTTTATTTTTTATTGTTATATCGTATGGTGATAATAGCCTTTAGTTGTAACAATACATTCGGTACTTATTTAGTTGCAGGCTGTATCGGTCTCTTCGTCTTTCAAATTTTCCAAAATATAGGAATGACTGTTGGTTTAATGCCAATTACTGGGCTTGCTCTTCCCTTTATAAGTTATGGTGGGAGTGCCTTAATAACCAGTATGATTGCAGTAGGAATTGTTTTAAATGTAAACATTAGAACAAAGCATTACATGTTTGGAGAAGAAGATTAATTTTGGTTTAAAGTAGAGGGTATCTCATAAAAAGGGATTCCCTCTTTTATATAGGCTTGTTACATTATGTTGTTGTTAACTAATGAAAAGGAGGGAAGAGTAATGATTGTCGGTTACGGAAGATTAGCAAAGGCAATAATTGAGGTGCTTCCTAATCATAGAAAAGTAAAAGTGTTTTCTAGATCAAAGAAAAAAGTATTAGAAATGTTAAAAGACAATAGAAAAGCTTCTTGGATATCACCTAGTGATTTTAGTAAGGAGAAGGATGTTTGGCTTATGTTACCGGCAGACGAGATTCCGAAGTTCCTAGATAACTATAGACATTTACTACATCCGAGGGCAACAATATATTATTGTGCAACAAAAGGAAAAGCAAAGGAAATAATACATAAGGTTTACGATAATCAAAAGGTGGTTCCTGTAAAATTTATCACGGAAGCGAATCAATTAATCATTGATAAAAAAGGAATTGCTGCAATTCCAGAAACCTATAAGGAGCATATATCAATAGTAGAAGAGTGGTTTGAAAGGTCTATAGAAATAGTAATAGCGTCAGAAGAGGATGTTTTTCTTCTAAATAAAGCAGCAACACAAAAAGCCATTGAACTAGTATTTACATTTAAGAAAGATATGCTTCAAATAGGATTATCAGAAAAACTTATAGAACATGCAATAAGACAAATAGTACCTGGGGTAATTCAATCTTATTACAACGGTATGTTAGGTGGATTTGGTCAACAAGTGATGAATGAAAAGGAGAATGAGGATGAGAGTTGATAAATTATTATCTAATATGGGATACGGTTCTAGGAAAGAGGTAAAAAAGTTGTTAAA
Source organism: Evansella sp. AB-P1 (assembly GCF_029688925.1). Classification (GTDB taxonomy): domain Bacteria; phylum Bacillota; class Bacilli; order Bacillales; family Salisediminibacteriaceae; genus Evansella. The sequence goes on along the minus strand of NZ_JARUKY010000008.1, from coordinate 13,817 downwards.
GCAAGGAGGGCTAACTGTTAACGAAAAGGTAATAAAGGATGGAAAAGTTCATGTGAATCCTGAGGAAGATCATATTGAGATTTTTGGTGAATCTGTTAGTTATAAGCCATTTATTTACTTAATGATGAATAAGCCTAAAGGGGTTATATCTGCTACAGAAGATACTACTGATATGACTGTTGTTGATCTTTTGGAAACGGATGATGCTATCTATGAACCATTTCCAGTAGGGAGATTGGATAAAGATACGACTGGTTTTATGTTACTTACAAATGATGGTAAATTAGCGCATCAGCTAACTTCTCCAAAAAAGAAGGTAGATAAAGTGTATCGTGTCCACATCGATCAACTACTAAATGAGGAAGATGAAAGAGTATTAAAAGAAGGAGTAACGTTAGATGATGGTTATATAACAAAGCCTGCAACTCTTCAATATATTACTGATGACGATAAAACAGTTTTACATTTAACTATCTCAGAAGGAAAATTTCATCAAGTTAAAAGAATGTTTAAAGCAGTTGGTAATAAGGTAGTTGCTTTAAAACGTGAAAAAATTGGTCCCTTATCATTAGACCCTTCACTTGAACCAGGATCTTATCGAGAGTTAACAGAGGACGAGGTAGATTCCCTTTGGAAGGCAAACAATAAGTAGCAATGGCTTAGCTAACGTTTAATGTGTATATAGTAATGCTCAAATGTTATGGGAAATTTCACTTACATTAGTGCTTTATGGAGTATAAAAAGTTTTTAAAAGAAGACTGTATCATTAGCTAAGCGCATTGATTAAAAAAACGTTGTTCTATGATATTTTTATTTTGCGGCTTGTTGTTGTCCATTTACCCCGTTCTGGGCTACTGACGAGATTATTAAATTCAAGCACATTAAGGTCTCGTTGGATGGTGCGTTGAGTTGTTCCGAATTCTTCAACCAATTCTTTGGTGGAGACATTTCCTCTTTTATAAATATAAAGGTAGATAGATTTTATCCTAGTCAACATCCTGTCAGTTGAAGGTTTCAAATAACCACTCCATTCTTATATATTTTAATGTAAAAGATATGAGATATTGCTTGATACTAACGGAAAAAATGTGTCTTAAGTTAGTTATGGAGTAGCTTTTACTGAAAATAAATTCAAAGCATCAACCTCCTTTTCTTTATTTTAATGAATAAATCATTATCAGTAAAGAATGGATGTTGCGAAAATTCCAAAAAGTCTGTAAACAAATGTGACAAAGCTCCAAATATCACTTTTCTTGTTTTCATTAAACTATGAAAATTTAGTGGGAAATATGTACTTAAAATATTTAAAAGCTCCCATTTCATTGAAATGAGAGCTAATGCTGCAAAGTTGAACAAACTAAAAGTAAATTTATTTCTTTTCAAATTCAAAAAGGTCAGTGGACAAGTAGCGTTCTCCAGTATCACATGCGATTGCAACGACAACATCGTCAGGCGTTAAGCGTTTAGCAACTTGTATGGCTGCGTAGCATGCTGCTCCAGAGGAAGGGCCAACAAGGATTCCTTCTTTTCTTGCTAAATCTCTCGTAATGTTATAGGCATCTTCATCGGAAATACAGAATATTTCATCATATACGTCCTCATTCAGTATTGGTGGAATAAATCCAGGACTTGTTCCAACTAGTTTATGTGGCCCAGGTTTTCCTCCAGATAAAACAGGAGATCCTTTCGGTTCTACCACATGTATTGTTATGTCGGGGTAAACTTTTTTTAGCTCTTCAGCAGTTCCAGTTATGGTTCCACCTGTTCCAGATGCTGCTACGAAAGCAGACAGAGGTTTTCCTATTTGTTCCATTGCTTCTACGATTTCCTTCGCTGTTGTATAGCGATGAGCATCTGGATTAGCTGCATTTTCAAACTGCATTGGCATGAAGCTATTAGGTATTTCCTTTACTAACTCATGTGCTTTTTCAATAGCACCAGGCATTTTTTTATCTCCAGGAGTAAGGACTACTTCTGCACCATATGCTTTCAATAAATTAATTCGTTCTAGAGACATTGTATCTGGCATAATGAGGATGGAACGATAGCCACGTGCTGCTGCGTTCATAGCTAAACCAATCCCTGTATTACCTGATGTTGGTTCAATAATAACGGATTTTTCGTTTAATAAGCCTTCTTTTTCTGCTTCTAGGATCATATTAAAAGCAGCACGATCCTTGACGCTACCACTAGGATTCATAAACTCTAGTTTAAAATAGACAGATGCTCCATTTTTATCTGCTACGTGTTGTAGTTTAACGACGGGTGTATCTCCAATTAATTCAGCCATATTATTTACTGTTCGCATCGAATCCACTTCCTTTCGGGTAAACTATATTGTCACTATTTTATGGGACTTTACATGTAGTTTCACAGTGTTTTGTTGTGATTATATTAGTAGGTCACATAAAAATATCTTGCTTCCTTATTGTACCATATATTATCTTTTATAAGAAAGAAGGGACATTGATGGCAAATACTCATCACTTTATCGGAATATCCTTACCTAAATCCATCCGATCAAATTTAGTTGAAATTCAGCATAAGTTAAATTTATCTCATTATTTCAAAAAGCTAACAAATGCATCCGATTTTCATATTACACTATTATTTTTAGGTGGATGGAATTTAGAGAAGAAAGAGAAGCTATGGGATTCACTACATGGTAAAATGGAAGGAATTCCTCCATTTCAGTTAAGCTTAAATAAAATTAGTTTTTTTGGAAAAGAAGAGCAGCCGAGAGTAGTGTGGGTAGGATTAGAAGAGAATAAAACATTAATTCAATTACATGATGCTATAATAGAGGTGGCAGATATCCATGGATTTGAATTAGATAAAAGACCTTTTCGTCCACACATTACGTTAGGAAAATCATTTGCCAGTAAAGAGACATTTCATTACAAGACAATTACAGATCAATGGGGAAAAGCGTTTCCAGTGGATGAAATTAACCTTTTTCAAGTAATTCCAGGTCAAAGTCCTATGTATAAGTCCATATCAAAAATTAAACTTTCAAGGTAAAATAGTATAAGTATAAGATATTCGTAATACGAAATGAAAAAGTAGGAGCGCCTTGTGCTTTTGTTTTAGTTAGAGAAATTATAAAATATCCTAATGTGGATAGTTTTTTCAAATAAACGGCTAGCTCCAGGCGCCATCACCTAGCGTCAAATAATCTGTCCGTATAAAAAGTAAAAAACACTTTTTAACGGCTAGAACATTTGCATATGGGTGATGAGAGGGCGCCTTGCGCTTTTGTTCTTAGGAGTAATGTTAATGGCACAGCTTGTTAAACTATCAGATTATATTTCTAGATATGAAGTGGATTTATACAAATATCCTTCACGGTTTGTACGCTTAAAAAAAGAACGCTGGAGACGACTTTTAGCTAATTGGGAGAATAGGTCAAAGCAAAAGGCGTTTATTAGCTATGATATTGAAGAAAAGAAGTTCTCCAAAGAGCTACGAAGTCGAATGAAGTCTCTATTGTTTCGAAAGGGTAATTCAACAGAAGAGAAGCAAATAGTTGATTACAATGTAGATAAAGATGATTATAAAAATAAAGAAGAATTAAAAGAAGCTTTTTTAGAAGAAATATTTCATTTTCAATTAAACTGGGCAAGTTCAACTATTTCTGAAATATCTCCAATTAAACAAAGCTTCTATCATGACGCATTTTTATTTGATTTATTAAAAAAACTTCCAGACACATATTTTGTTTTTTATCAGCCCTTAGTTTTTTCTAAAAAAACTAAGGTTGAAATGGATATATTTATTTTGACGCCAACAGAGCTATGGTTAGTGACTCCTTTAACAGGAAATGATCGAACAATATTTAAACGTGATTCTGATCGTTTTTGGACGAAGGAGTTTGAAGGAGAAAAAGGAAGAATCTTAGATCCAATAATAGCTTTAAAAAGAATGCGAACAGTGTTAGAACCTATTTTAACAGAAAATGAATTCTCTTTACCTATTCGTACGGCTGTAATTGCTAAGGATAGTTATATTGATATACTTCAACCAGAGTATCCAATAAAATTAATTGATAAGCGAAATATAGTAAAATGGTATGAGGTGCTTAATAGAAATGTAGCTCCAATGAAACATCAGCAACTAAAACTTGCCGATGTAATTTTGGCTAAATGTGCTTCTGTATGGGCGTCAAGACCAAACGGAAGTATGGATTTTCAAGCTACATTTGATACAGAAGTAGAAGATGATGAATCGAATTAGTAGAACTAATAAGTTTTTACTTAAATATTTGTTATACTTTTATCATGTTTAAGTTGAACAAAAGGAAAATATTTTTTACAATAATAAAAGACTCAAAAAAGGTCTAACCTCTATGTAATAGGGTGTGATGATCTTGTACAAGGTCATACATACATCAAAGCTTAGACGAAATTGAGGGTGAAATGATTTGAAACACTTTATGGGAGAAGAGTGGAAGGTGCGTCCTGCTGGGGGCGCTACTGGTGAAGCTTATATTGCTCAGCATGGAGATCAAAAAATTTTTATAAAGAGAAACTCTTCTCCATTTTTAGCAGTATTGTCTGCAGAAGGGATTGTCCCAAAGCTATTATGGACGAAGCGTTTAGAAAATGGTGATGTTATAACTGCGCAACGTTGGGTAAATGGACGGGAATTAAAGTCACCAGAAATGTGTGAAGGTAGAGTTGCAAGGTTGTTAGCGAAAATTCATCGTTCTGAAGAACTCCTTGACATGTTTATGCGAATGGGTAACACTCCTTTAACCCCTGCAGACTTATTACAGAACTTGAATGAACGTATCTCGCATTTCAAAATTAAAGATCCTTATATATCTGAAGCAATGAAATGGTTAAGTGCTAGTATGGAAGGATTGGATTTTGAGACGAGTGTTGTTTGTCATGCAGATGTTAATCATAATAATTGGATAATGAGTGATGATAACCTATTTTTAATTGATTGGGATGGCGCTATAATGGCAGATCCTGCATTGGATTTAGCACAATTACTCTATTTATATGTTCCAAAGAATCAATGGGAAAATTGGTTAAAGGAATATGGTTTAACATATAGTGCTAATCTAAAATATAGACTACGTTGGTATATGATAAGTCAATGTGTGGAAAGTATACTATGGCGTTGGCAGCGCCAAGAGTATCATGAAATGACGAAATGGTCTGATTTGCTATTTCAGCTTCTTCAGGAAACAGAATTTCATTGTTAAATATAGTTATTCAAAAAAAGAAAGAGAAATCAAAAGCAAGAAGGGACTTCCCTTCTTGCTTTTTAAATTTGAAATTATAGATTTATTTGTATTAAAGATTATTAAGTATTTCTACTAATGAAAATGAAGAGCTAATTACTTCAAAATTGTTCAATCTGTTGAACAAACTGTTGAAGTTCAGAGGCATTAAACTGCCCATGTTGTCCATCTTTGTCATGCTGATAGGCAAATTGTTCGATTCCCATTAATGTAGATTTGATATTATCTGGAACAGAATCATTTTGTAAAAGGCTACTAGTTAGCCTTTCAATTTGTTCATACTCTACATGAGTTCCGTAATTTTCATCTTGTTGGTTTCTTAATATATCAGCTAGTAATTGGAGCTGATGGTGATAGTTCATAGTCAATGAAGAACACATCCTTTACTTCAAAGTTGTTAATAAATACTTGCTCTAACGAAAATATTACATGTCTACAAATATAAGGATGTGTCTTCTAGGAAAAAATATTCTATGTTTTAGATTTCTCTTCCTTTTCGCTGTTCATAGTCTAATGTAACCGCACCTCCCCCTTCGTTCAGCATGGATAATTCTTCAATCCACCTCGAAATATTTAATCGATGGAGATTTACATATTCATCGAGCTCTCTTCCTTGCGGCGTGGGACATCGATCAATATAGCTTCTAATTTCTTGAAGTGTCCCTTCGAAGTTATCATTTATTTCTTCATCTTCAATAATTTTCAATAACTGTTCTAGTTTCTGAAATTCTTCAACTGAAGTTCTATGAGATTTTACTTGTTCTAATAAAATGGATTTCACTCGTTCGACTATAGGATAATTCTTCATAAATACACCTCCAAATTAATCTTTAAAAAAAGTTAATGTGTAATAGGGGAGTAAGTTAACACGCTAAACCTTTCTAGCAGCTTTTTATCCTATTTCCCAATTTAGACAATTGTTACACATTTTTTTTTATTATAAGTCTGTTTAATAGTTGGTGAGAAGGTTCTAGAGCTGCGGAAAATAGCAAAGCCATAAGGATCGGTAGTCACTTGTATACCCTTTCACTATGAATTTTTTTTATTTTCACGGTAGTCTATTCAAAAGCTTTTTACATTAGAGTGTAAATTTAATATGATTAGAATTAAGAATAATTTAGTTTTAGTTTAATTAATTGGAGAGTGAAGAAAGAATGAGATTGCGCAATAAACCATGGGCACCTAAATTAATTGAAGATAACCCACAAATTATCGTTCCAAATCCAAAGGAGAGGAAAGGGAAATGGAGTGAATTATTTGAAAATGATAATCCTTTACATGTGGAAGTAGGGACTGGTAAGGGACGTTTCGTAACAAAAATGGCAGCATCATACCCAGATCGAAATGTAATAGGTGTAGAAAAGTACGATAGTGTTATTGTTACAGGGGTTGAAAGATTATTAGAAAACCCTTTAGATAATATTCGGTTGTTAAAGGCAGATGTAACAAATATTACAGAAATTTTTGATTCAGGTGAGGTAGATAGATTTTATATAAACTTTACTGATCCTTGGCCGAAAAATCGTCATGAGAAAAGACGTTTAACTCATAAAAGCTTTTTAAAGAAATACAGTGAAATATTAAAGGACACTGGGGAAATACACTTAAAAACTGATAATCAAGGCCTTTTTGAATACTCAATTGAAAGCTTATCCCAATTTGGATTTAAGCTAAAGCAGGTTACGTTTAACCTACATGAATCTAATATGGAAGATAATATTATGACAGAGTATGAAGAAAGGTTCGTTGAAAAGGGAATTCGAATTTACCGTTTAGAAGCATATAAATAATCAATTATCTTGTTATGCATTTTTGTTAATAGGCAAACGGTAAAATTCATTGTTCGGATGCTACGCCATATACTACAATCCACTCCCTTTATATGCGTCGAACGATAGTGGAAAGGGAGTAGGTACTCTTTTGTAAAGGGGAGGATCAAAATGGCTTTAGAAAGCTGGAGATTAGCAGATGTTACGTTTACTTGGCTAAACGGTGGTGTTACTCATATGGATGGTGGAGCAATGTTTGGTGTTGTTCCAAAGCCCTTATGGTCAAAAAAATATCCATTAAATGAAAGAAATCAAATTGAACTTCGGACAGACCCTATATTAATACAAGTTAACGGAAGTAATATATTGGTGGAAACTGGTATTGGAAATGGAAAGTTTAGCGAAAAAGCATTACGAAATTTTGGTATTACACACGAATCAAAGGTAGAAGAAAGTCTTGCCTTACTTGGTTTAACAGCAGAAGATATAGACCATGTGTTAATGACACATATGCATTTCGATCATGCAAGTGGAGCAACGAAGCCAGTTGATGGTAATCTCATTTCCACTTTCCCTCGAGCAACCTATTGGATTCAAGAAGTAGAATGGCAAGAAATGCGAAATCCTAATATTCGTTCAAGGAATACGTATTTTGAGGAAAATTGGAAAGCGATTTCTCATCAAGTAAAGACCTTTAATGAGAGTGTAGAAGTTGTGGATGGCATACAGCTTATCCATACAGGAGGGCATAGTGCAGGTCATTGTATCTTAAAGGTGGAAAAAAACGGGGAGACCGTGTTACATATGGCGGATCTCATGCCAACTCATGCTCATCAAAATGTTTTATGGGTATTAGCGTATGACGATTATCCATTGGATTCTATTGCAATGAAGCAGAAGTATTTGGTTCCAGGTATAGAAGATGGAGCATGGTTCATGTTTTATCATGACTACAAATATAGAATTTTGAAGTGGAGTAAAGATGGAAAAAATATAGAGGAAGCTGTATTACGAAACAAAGAAAATGAGTAAAAGGGAGACACCCTCGATGCAAAATAGTCACTTTGCATCGAGGGTGTTCTATTTTTTTGAAAGATAAGAAAGCATAAAATTTTCACTCTACGTAAGGTGTCTAGGAAACAGGATGTCGATATTACGCCGTTGCCCACAGGACGTGGGCAACGGCGTAATTGGGGCGCCTTACGCTTTTCTTATATTAATTTTATTCCACTGTAAAGTATCCTAAAACCCAGCCTTCTTCCCAATTTTCGTCACCGATAAAGGTAACAAGAGCATATTCACCGGCTGGAATTAATGGGAAAATGCCACTTGCGTCAAGAGTTAGGTTTACTTGACCTTCAGGAAGATCGAAAAATTCTGTAATGAAGTATCCACCACTTAAATCTGCAAAGTAGAAATAAATTTCAGCATAATCCACATCACGATTTAACAGTAAAGAAATATCGAAAACTCCATCCTCAAGTGTAAAGCTTCCAGCTTCTAAATGATCTGGTACGAGGTGATCATCTAATGTTGGATCTCCTATAAACAAAATGGTTGGGATTTCAATCACTTCATCTTCATGGGTTAATGTGATCATCCCTTCGTAGAAGCCCCAATCTAGCTCGCTAGCATTTACTTGAACGTTCATGTTCACTTTTTGGATTTTACCTGGTTTTACTTCTAGGTTATTACTCGTATTCACTTGAATATGCTCTGCACCATCATAAAAGTTTACTTCCATGGAGTAACGCTTTATTTCGTTTGAAAGGTTTTTAATCTCAAAATGCTGACGTTCTACTTGACGCCCATTATCTTTCATGAAAACTCCGTAGGAATAAGAGCCTGGTGCTACAAGCGTTTTTATATTTAGTGCGTCAACAATACGGATACTTCCTGCACCTTGTGTATTTAACGGATAAACATTACCTATTTCATCATAAATCGATTCTGCAGTATTCATTAATGCAGATTTTATTTCCTCTGGCGTCCAGTCAGGATATTTTTCAAGGAGTAATGCAACAGCACCAGCTACATGTGGAGCTGACATACTTGTACCTTGGAAGGCTGCATAGCCATAAGGATTGTCCGGATTATGAGTTGGAATTGTACTAACAATGTTAACTCCAGGAGCAACTACATCAGGTTTAATCATCCAAGTACCTAACACCGGTCCTCTTGAAGAAAAGTCTGCTACCGTCTCGTCAACTATTCCAGCATCTTCTATAGCAAAGGATACCGTATTATTACCAGCTACAAGCTCAGCTAGCATTTTCTCACCATCTTCATTGGAAATCTTAATCGTTGGTATTACCATCCCTGGAACATCTGGTTGAACTCCTTCAACATTATTAAAAATGATTGCTCCAATTGCTCCTGCATCCTTTGCGTTTTCCGCTTTTTCAACAAAAGGAATCTCTCCGCGTTCAATTAAGGCAATTTTTCCATCTACATCAACATCATCAAAATCTTCCTCTAAACCTAATTCTACAAAGACAAATTCAAATTCTTCCCCATCCAATGCTAACAATTCCTCATCACTTGGATGCCCCATAACGTTTGCTGATTGGTATTCAAATGATCCTGATGTATTTAGTTCAACATGAAATACATTGTAAGGTAGACGTGTTGCTCCTACAGAAATAGCATCACGACTCGTTCCTGGAGAGCCAACAGTCCAACGGTTAGGTCCAGAATTTCCATTTGAGGTAACAGCAACAACACCTTCTGCCATTGCCCAGTCTAGCGCTAAAGAAGTTGCAAAGTCAGGATCATTGGAAGTATTACCTAACGATAAATTCATGACGTCAGCACCATCTTGTACTGCGCGTTCAATACCAGCCAGAACATTATCAGTTGTACCTGATCCACCAGGACCTAATACACGATAAGCAAGAAGAGTTGCGTCAGGAGCTACTCCTTTAATCTCTCCATCAGCTGCAATTGTTCCAGCAACGTGAGTGCCATGATTTGTGGAATCCCCACGAGGATCATCTGCCCCTGTTTCTTGAGGATCGTCATTATTGTCAACAAAATCCCATCCTTTATTGTCGCCAAATGCATGTACTAAATCAGGGTGAGTATAATCGACGCCAGTGTCAATAACAGCTACTGTCACACCTTTACCTGTATACCCTAGATCCCAAGCATCATTTGCACCAATAAACGGAGCACTCTCCATCATAGTTGGTGAAAACTCATAATTTTCAATGAAGGTCGGTTCAGAAGCTGTAGCTTCGTACGTTATGTTTGGATAAACTGCTTCGATACCAGGAACGGTAATTAAATTTCTAACTTCATTTTCAGGTAATTCTACTGCAAAGCCTGAGAATAAATAATCGTACTCTCTGTGGACAGCACTAGACGATACTACATTATTTATATCTTGAATTACTTGATTACGAACACTACTTAACCTGCTTTTTGATTGGGATTTTCCAGAATGCTTTGCTTCTACAATGGAAGGTTCGTGTAATTCCACTATTACAGTAGTAAGTGATGAGGATGTATTATCATAATTGCCGTATAATTTTCCTAGCTGATCAATAGATCCATTGTTAGCTAGTCCAACAGATGAAAAACCAGTGACAAATAAAAGTAAAAATGTAAGAGTAAATACTAAAACCTTGTTAAAAAATCCTTTCACATAAATCCCTCCAATTTTTTTAGTTATCGAAAAATAAGTCCTTCTTCACAAATTGCTTAGTAAGGCTAATATTTCGATTAGAAAATAAATTCAACAAAAGAAAACTGTTTCCCTTGTCACTAAAGTATTGTTTTTTTGGAGAGAGTGATAAGGGAGAAAACAAAATATAAGGAGATATTCCAATGTTAATAGTTCAAAGGAATCAAATATCTGCAGTTAAAAGATTAATAAAGTAGTCTATTTGAATTATGTTTCGATCTATTTCGACAATAATAATTGGTGGATATTCGGACAAAGAAGTTTGAAAAGGTATCATTTTTTATATTTTAACAGGAAAGTCTCTATTTAAGTGGGAGTATAGCACTATGCTCTTATAGTGCTATTGTGTATAGAAAAATGAAAAAAAGCAGTGACAATAGGGGAGAACCCTAGTTTCACTGCTTAATGTAAGTCCCGGAGTAGAATATCAAAATTTTAATCCTCTTGCTGCTCTAATTTTAATATTGTTCCTGTTGCTGAATCCACATAAAATTCATAGGCACTCATTTTTCCATCTTCATCTGTGCAAGTAATGCCTCCACGATAAACGTTATACGTAAGTTGGTCTTGTTCAAATTCTTCTGTAATCATATGGACCCAAGATCCATCGATTGAACCTAAATGATCAGCTTTTTTCTTTACCATTTTTAGTGCTTTTTCTGGTGAGAGCTGTTGTGCTTTTTCAAGCTGATTTTTCGCAAGTAGTGTAACAGCAACGCCGGCGCCTACACCTGCGGCAAAACGTTTCCACCCCATAGATACACCTTCTTTCAAAATATAATCTAATCATATCATTACAATTTTTCCTCAATACCATTCTCCACTTTTAGTATAGCGAAGAAAAAAATAAATGCCAAACTTAATTAATCATATTCGAAAATATTAGTTTTTACCCTGAAAAAGGGAATATTAAAACAAGGTTTTAAAAGTATACTTATTTCGTTATACGAAAAAAGTGGAAACGTATGGTACAATTCGTTAAAATATAAAAAGGTACATAGAAAATCGTTGAAAGGAGTTTATTATTATGAAGCAAAAGACATTAGAGATGTTCAAAACGTTAACACAACTCCCTGGTGCACCAGGATTCGAGCATGAAGTAAGAAACTATGTTCGTGAGGAGTTAAAGAAATATAGTGATGAAGTCATTCAAGATAATCTGGGTGGTATTTTCGGTGTGAAAAAAGGGGATGAATCAGGGCCTCGAGTGATGGTGGCAGGTCATATGGATGAAGTAGGCTTTATGGTTACTTCTATTACTGAAAAAGGGCTAATTCGTTTTCAACCATTAGGTGGTTGGTGGAGTCAGGTTTTACTAGCCCAACGTCTTCAAATCATTACTGATCAAGGACCTGTAATTGGAGTTATCGGATCCACTCCACCTCATTTACTTGATGAAGCGAAACGAAAAAAGCCAATGGATATTAAAAATATGTTCATTGATATTGGTGCAGATAATAAAGATGACGCCATTCGTATAGGAATCAAACCAGGTCAACAAATTGTTCCTATTTGCCCATTAGAAAAAATGGGGAATGAGAAAAAGTTAATTTCAAAAGCATGGGATAATCGATATGGTGTAGGGTTAGCAATCGAACTTTTAGAGGAATTAAAGGATGAGAAAACACCAAATATATTATACTCTGGTGCTACAGTTCAAGAAGAGGTAGGTTTACGAGGAGCTCAAGTGTCAGCCAATATGATTCAACCTGATATCTTTTACGCATTAGATGCTAGTCCAGCAAATGATACTTCTGGAGAAAAGGATGCTTTTGGTCACTTAGGAAAAGGTGCCCTCGTACGAATTTATGATCGAACGATGGTAACTCATCGAGGAATGAGAGAGTTTATATTAGATACAGCAGAATCAAACAATATTCCTTATCAATTCTTTATTTCCCAAGGTGGTACAGATGCAGGTCGAGTTCATATGTCTGGCAGCGGTGTTCCATCTGCAGTCATCGGGATATGCTCTCGATACATTCATACGTCTGCTTCCATCATTCATGTTGATGATTATGCAGCTGCAAAGGAACTCGTTTGTCGCTTAGCTAGAATAACTGATATGAGCACACTAGAAACAATAAAACAAAACGTTTAATATCTAATAAAACATCCTCTTCACAAATAGAAAAGTGAGGAGGATTTTTCTAATAAAAGGGCTTGTAGCAAGAAGGAAGTAAAAGGAGAACAATCACTTAATGTTGCAAATTAAGTAGTTGCTAAGTAAAAGGAGATAGTATGAATGATTATTTACATTGGTTCAAAAAACCCTGCAAAAATAGATGCAGTTAAAAATATTTTTTCCAGTTCAGATTCCATTATTTCACAGGATGTTCCGTCAAATGTATCTCCACAACCATTTTCTGATGAAGAAACAAGACAAGGTGCGATAAATCGTTCTTTATACTTAATTAAAAATTTTGATGCTGAGGTTGCCATTGGTTTAGAAGGAGGAGTGATTGATACTTCGGCTGGATTGCAATTGTGTAACTGGGGGGCATTAGCTACTGAGGAAGGGGACCTTTTCTTTGCTGGAGGTGCAAGAATTCCACTAACTCCCCAAATTTCACAGAAAGTGAAAGCTGGTATGGAGCTAGGTGATGCAATAGATATTTGGACAAAGCGTACAGAAGTGAGGAAAAAGGAAGGAACTATAGGTGTTTTAACTGCTGGAGAAGTAACTCGAGTAGAAATGTTTGAGCATGTTGTTAGGATTTTAGTAGGGCAATGGAAATTCGCTAAACAAACGAGTAGGGTAAGAAAAGAATGAAGTGACGTTCCAATTTCTAAAATTAACATATTGGGAATACAAATGGCCTTCTATTATTGATGAAAGGCTATTTGTATTTGTATATAAGTCCCTTATTTTTCCTCAAAAATATAAGCTAAAGCCTGTAGTGCTTGATCTACTGTCTCCACACTGAACCTCCACACGAATGAATTCGGTGGGTTCTAAGGTACTTAAAGGCACTTCCTCTAAAACTATGGTATCTGTTTTAGAGACTAATGCTGTTCCCTTAGACTTTCATGGACAACGCCTGTCCTATTGGACTACGTTACCGTCCTGTCGGCTCGGTTCAAAACCTTATTGCTAATGAGTTGTTTATAT
>NZ_JARUKY010000007.1 GCF_029688925.1 Evansella sp. AB-P1 | reverse complement strand
TCAAAGGTAAGAATTTATAGTTTTTTTCTATTGATGTCTAGGAGTAAGGACGACGATGATTTAGCCGTTGCCCACAGGACGTAGGCTGTACTTAGGCGGAATTGGGGTGCCTTGTGCTTTTCTTAGTGAAATTTCTGTTAAATTGGTTTTCAATTGTCGGAAATACTGATAAACTTTTCACATATAAAAAATAATAACGTTGTTATAAAAGTAATCATATTACATAGAACGTTTTTAAGTAATTCATTATATTAACATGCAGTAGTCATTCCTAATGTTTTAAAAAGATTTGCTATCTCTACAGTACTTTTAACTTTAGAGTTTCATACTGCAGCTAGGAGAAACACATGATAGGTAATTTTATTTTTGCACTATTCATTATAATTATCGGATTATTTTTTGGTAGATACTTAAGAGCTCTTTTAGATAAAGGGAAAATACAGTCAGCAACAAAAACACATGAAATGTTAAAATTATGTACAATGACTGCATTATTGGTCGTGAATCCGGTAATTATATTAGGGGCATTTTGGAATGTACAGCTAGACGAAGTCCGTCTTCTTACAGTACCTCTGTTAGGTGTCCTTACTCTGGGCCTCGGTGGTGTACTGGCTGTTTTAGCATCAAGAATGCTTAAACTGAAAAAAGCTCAGGAAGGATCTATGTTTGCATCAGGAACCTTTTCTAACTTAGGAAGCTTTGGCAACTTGTTTTGCTTCGTATTGTTAGGAGAAGCTAGTCTTGTTTTTGTTGCCATGTTCCGATTATTTGAGGAATTAGTTTATTATACGATTGGTTTTCCGATAGCTGAAACATATGGAGAAAAAAAGGAACAAGGGAAAAGAATATCACATATAAAAAGAATCGTCACAAATCCTTTAATAATTGTAACTTTTTTAACGATTGTTGTTGGAACTATGTTGAATCTATCACCGTTCGATAGACCTGACTATTATTCATCAATCATAAATGTTTTAGTTCCTATTTTTACGATATTGTTAATTGTACCTACTGGTTTTAATATGAAAATTAGTGCTGTAAAAGGTTATTTAAAGGAAAGCTTTATAATTACAGCTATAAAATATGCAATTATCCCAGTTACAATTACGTCCATCGCTTTACTTTTCGGTCTAAAGGATATATATGATGGCATCGTTTTAAAGGTCATTATCATTTTGTCTGCAATGCCTCCAGGCTTTACATCATTAGTACCGCCACAATTGTATAAACTTGATATAGATTTAGCAAATTCTAGTTGGCTACTTAATACAATCATATTCTTTTTTATTTTGCCAATTCTTTATTTTATTGTCATGCTGCTCTAATAGTTCAGTATCATATGATAGTATAGTAATGAAAGAAATTATTATTCGCTTTAATGAAGATGTAGGAAGGGTTTGGTCATGTTTAAGAAGGACAAATATTTATTACAAAATTACAATAAAACAGATTTAACACATGATGTTATTTCTGGATTAACACTATTCGTCATGCTAATTCCACAGGGGATGGCTTATGCTATGTTAGCGGGCCTTCCTCCAGTGATGGGATTATATGCTTCCACTATACCATTGTTTATCTATGCTTTCTTTGCCTCCTCTCGGCATCTATCTGTTGGACCAGTGGCCATTACATCGTTACTCGTCTATTCAGGTGTATCTGTATATGCCTCCCCCCGATCGGAGGAATTTATTAGTCTAGCCATCACACTAGCACTCATGGTAGGAGTAATTCAATTGCTATTAGGTGTCTTTAAGGTAGGCTTTGTTACAAAGTTCATTTCTCACGCTGTCATGAGTGCCTATACCTCTGCGGCAGCAATTGTAATAGGGCTAAGTCAATTAAAGCATTTTTTAGGAATTGATTTAGGTAGCTATTTACATATTCACATGTTATTTTACGAATTGTTTGGAAAAATAAATGAACTTCACCTTATAACTCTTCTAGTTGGTGCAGGAAGCATCATCCTTCTTATCACACTTAAAAAATTAACTCCAAGTATACCACCGGGTTTAACAGTAATTATTGTATCCATTATTTCAGTATATTTCTTTCAATTAGATCAGACTGGACTCCAAATTGTAGGGAATGTCCCTCAAGGGTTTCCATCCCTAACACTTCCTTCGATTACAATAGAGGCAGTTCAACAATTATGGCCAATTGCCTTAACGATTGCCCTCCTTGGATTTATGGAATCACTAGCTATCGGAAAAGCAATTGCAGATAAAGAAAACTATTGTATACACCCCAATCATGAGTTTAAAGCATTAGGATTAGCGAATATAACAGCCTCCTTAGTACATGCATTACCGATTAATGGGAGCTTCTCTCGGAGTGCAGTAAATTATCAAACTGGAGGACATACACAGCTTGCTTCTGTATTTACTGGAATGTTAGTTATCTTGACATTGCTTTTCTTTACATCATTTTTTTATTATCTACCAAATGCTGTTTTAGCTTCCATCATTATTATGGCAGTATATAAACTAGTGAATGTAAAGCAAGTGGTGCATTTATTTAAAATTAAACCAACAGATGGCTGGTGTTGGGTTGTAACATTTGTCTCGACATTATTTATTGGCATGCAATGGGGTATACTCATTGGTATTATTTTGTCCCTTCTATTTTTATTAAAAAGAAGTTCTAAGCCAAATGTGGTGGAGTTAGGATACATAGAAAAGGAAAATGTTTTTCGGGATGTTAAGAGATTCCCACAGGCAAAAACGGTAGATGAATTTATGATGATCAGAATTGATGCTAGTATTCATTTTGCTAATATAGGATATTTAGAAAACAAGATAGCAGTATTTATTCAACAAAAGCCTGCTATTAAATGGGTTGTCTTAGATATGTCAGGAGTGAATGATATTGATACTATCTCAATTGAGGTCCTAGAAAAAATAATGAATAAATATAAGAAGGCAAAGGAGATAACCTTTTTATTTTGTAATATGAAAGGTCCAGTCAGGGAAACAGTAAAAAAAAGCAGGCTGGGACGAAAAGTATAAGGATATCATTTTTGGAGAAACAATGGAACAAGTGTTGAAGGATAATCGATTACTAAAAACAAAGGGTTCTATATTCACAAATAATAAAATTTTGTCATGGCATAGTAAAGGAAGCACGGAATGACGGGAATGTAATCTCCCAAAAAGATTGTAAAAAGGTTTCTATTATAGTACTCTATTATGGTACTTAAAGAAAAATAAAATTGAAAAGATTGGTTACTTTAACGTTAGAGGTGATAATATGTGTGGTTTCGTGGGCTCTTTTGGAGGAGCACTTCCTACTGATGAATCCCTTGAGAAAATTACTACGATGATTACACATCGTGGACCGGATGCAGTAGGTTATTATAAGGATGATTATATAAAGCTAGGCTTTCGCCGTTTAAGTATTATTGATATAGAAAACGGTCATCAGCCATTATCATATGAAAATCACCGTTACATTATCATATTTAATGGTGAAATTTATAATCACGTTGAAATACGGGAACGTTTAAAAAAAGAAGGACTATCCTTTGAAACGGAATCTGATACAGAAACAATCCTAGCATTGTATAGTATTATGAAAGAGGATGCTGTTAAAGAGCTTAGAGGAATGTTTGCTTTTGTCATTTGGGACAAGGTGGAACAAGAAATCTTCGCAGCAAGGGATTATTTTGGTATTAAGCCGTTCTTTTACAGTATTATAAATGATACGCTATTTATGGCCTCTGAGGCAAAGTCCTTGTATGATAAAACAGAAAAGCTGGAAGTAAATGTTGAGCATCTGCAGCATTATTTAACCTTCCAATATTATCCTGAGCCAAATACTGTAGTTAAATCGATTAAAAAATTGGAGCCAGGTCATTATATTAAGCAAAAGTGGAATGAAAAAATGGTGATTAAGCCATATTGGAAACCAACTTTTGCACCTTCTAATGATTCTTATAATAAACAAAAGGAAAAAATCCTCGATGTTTTAAGAGACTCTGTTAAAATTCACATGAGAAGTGATGTGCCAGTTGGTTCATTTTTATCTGGAGGAATAGATTCTACAGCGATTGTTGCGTTAGCTAGAGAGGTTAATCCTAAAATTAAAACATTTAGTGTTGGATTTGAGCAAGATGGTTTTAGTGAAATTGATGTAGCGAAAGAAACTGCAGAAAGTTTAAATGTAGAAAACATTGAATATGTCATTACCCCAGAGGAATATTTAAAGGAACTGCCAAAGATTATATGGCATATGGACGAACCAATGGCTGATCCAGCAGCTGTACCACTCTATTTTGTGGCACGGGAAGCAAGTAAGCATGTAACAGTTGTTTTATCTGGTGAAGGATCGGACGAGCTATTTGGGGGATATAATATATATCGTGAACCACAATCATTAAAGCCATTTTCCTATGTTCCAAGTGTAGGAAAAAAAATGCTTCATTCGATTGCAAGGCAATTACCTGAAGGAATGAAAGGTAAAAGCTTTATTGAACGAGGAAGTACGCCTTTAGAGGAACGGTATTTTGGGAATGCAAAAATAATGTCTGAGGAGGAAAAAGCATCCTTCTTATATACGTATGACAAAAATGATCCATCAACGAATAAGACGAAGGCTTTTTATGATCAAATAACTACTTACGATGATGTAACGAAAATGCAGTATATTGACATAAATACGTGGCTTAGAGGAGATATTTTAGTAAAAGCAGATAAAATGACGATGGCCCATTCCTTAGAGCTTCGTGTTCCATTTTTAGATAAAGAAGTATTTCGAGTAGCAAGCCAGCTTCAAACAGATCATAAGATTAGTCATGGTACAACGAAATACATCCTACGAGATGCGTTAAAAGAAGTAGTACCTGAACATATTTTCATGAGAAAGAAGCTAGGTTTTCCAGTTCCAATTCGCCATTGGTTAAAAAATGAATGGTACGAATGGGCTGAGAAATTGATTAAAAATAGTGAAACGGATTACTTGTTTAACAAAAACTATTTATTAAATATGCTAGAAGGACACCGACAAAATAAAGGTGACTATAGCCGAAAGCTTTGGACCGTGTTTATCTTTATGATTTGGCACCAAATCTATATTGAAGGTAAAAGTCCATTTTCAGAATCAAAAACAAAAAAGGAAGAAACACCTATATCTTCCACATTGTAACAAAATATATAACAAAGGCAGCCTCTACCATGAGGCTGCCTACTTTAATCTAAAATAAAAATTGCTTGTTGTCCCATTTGATTCCATGCATCAATGAAAGACTTTTTGTCAATCTTTCTATTCTTATTTTCACCTAAAGGATCATTAAAATAAATAGACTTTTCATCAAAGCCAGTTACTACAACAGAGTGTAAGCGATATGTGATATCAAGTTCACCATTAGGAGTAATCCACGTTTCAAATTCACTCTCAGGTAATTCTTGATACCATGTATTAATGATAATCCAAACAGGCCGTCCTTTGGAAACTTGGGCTAGCACATGGTCGAAAGTTCCTCCTGTAATGTTTACAACTTTCTCTCCTAAATACTCTTTAGCCAGTTGTTCAATGGGTTTATGGTATACACCATAACCAGGGTTGTTTAAGTCATACATATCTCCAACAAAGCCTTTATACGGGTCTCCAAAATAAATCTCACCATTTTTTACTTCATAAGGAGTTTTGTCTTTTTTTATTTCCTCAGCTAATGCCATTTTATCTGTATTAACATTATAATATTGTAACAGCATGGCTAAGCTAGTAACCTCGCATCCTCTTGGGAGCTCAGGTAATTGGTTTATAAATGGTGCATCTAATAAAACTTTTTTTGCTCTTCTCATATTTGAATTCCAAATGATATTTCCTTTTTCTAAATAATGTATGGATGCAGCTACTTCTTCCTCAGTTAAAAAATCAACAGCGTCCCGATACAATGAAAAATCGTTTATTATTACATTACTTTCGTCTACTACAAGAAATGCCTCTCTATCCTTATTTTCTTCATCTAGCTCCTCAGAGTATACGAGCTGATTTGTGAATAGTGAAAAATCAATGACAAGGTCATTTTCAGAAACATAGTAAAAAATGGCAATGGAGGTTAACATACTAGTTGTAAACAAAAAAACTAGTAAACTTCTAATGACTAAACCTTTTTTACTAGATAGAAAATAATAGATAATAAAAAATAAAGTAAATGTAAGAAAAGCTAAAAGAAATCCATACAATGGAGTCACAGAAAGTACCTCCTAACCAGTGTTCTAAATAGTGGAATAAATCTAGTTAACTATATTTTATCATGAAATCTCCCCCTATCCTAGACGACTTTCTACTATTTACACATCGAATCTCATAGGTCTATCGCCCATACATGTCAGAGAAAAGAAAAATAGTGCAGGTTTTAAGCTGCACTATTTTTCTTTTGGTTCATATGGAGTAATTTCTTTAAAAATATATGTCTTCGTTGTATTTATACGTGGGTTAAAATGCTCGAAAGCTTTTATTGGGTGGACGTGTTCCATATTCATAGAAAAGAGCTTGTCCCTTTCTAAAATAATACTGTAGATGTATTGGTCTACATCATAGCCAGTAGAATCGTCCTTTATTTGGTTGTAACCTGATACGACTGTTCGTTTAATTGTTGGCAAATATTTAAAGAAGAAGCTGGCTAAATTAAGTGCTGTTCCTCCAACTAGAATGGCGTAGTTTTCTCTTTGTTCCCGTTGTGTTTTTGTTTCTACCTTTAAACGGCCAGTTTTTAAGATTTTTGCCTTGTTTAAAGGGATTTCGTCTATAGTCGGTAGGTCAATATCTATATATATTTCATCACTTGTTGTAATGTTAAAGTCCACATCCGTTTCTATTGGAAAGTCAAGTTCATCTAAAAATAGACTAACCCAATCCTCCATGGCAGCCGTATCACCTTCTAGTGTTTTTTTTACTAATTCTTTACGATAAAGTTTTTCATCCGAAATGGCTGTCTGTTCTCGTTCAAAATTTCTTAATTCTTTCGTATATATGTTATTAGAGAGGGTTTCGACTTCTTTAACGAATGCTTTTTTTGGGGATGGAAGAAATAATTTAACTTTTTGAATGATATTTAATTTGTTTTTATTCATGGTATAAGTTTCATTATAAATCTGTTTACTAGATGGTTCAGGTACATTGGATGTAACAGATTCTTCTGCTAGTTCGTATAAGTTATCTTCAGCAGAAAATAACTGATGATGTAAATCCAACAAACGTTCAGTTTGAATATTTATTTCCCTAGCTTTATCATGATACATTTTTCCTAAATCATTTTTATAGGTTCTACGGACTTCTTTTTCTTCTAGTGCAGACAGTGGTCTTCCGTCTTCTGTAAAAAAGATGAAATCGTTCTCGTTACTATTCCAGTCTATAGTAAGAGATTGTTGTCCCTTAGAATGTTGAGTTCTTCCTGTTTGTTTTGATGAAGTAGCTGATTTTCTATTGGAACTAGCCTTATCTAATCGTGTGCGATAAGATAGACCACTTCCTGGAACACCCGTATTACCATAAATTCCTCTACGACCAACTGTTACAGTTGCACCACGACGGCCGATAGAGGAACTTACCCTACGTTTACTAAAATTTAATCGGACACCAGGAGCAACTCTTACTCGTTTTTGAAAACGAAAGCTCAATACAATTCCTCCTTTATCTTTTCGTACAACACAAAAAGGTCCACTTTATATTAAAAGAAACGACAAGTGAACCTTTTTATACTGTTACATTTTCCTTTTGTTTCCATGTAAAAAGCCATTTAAATAGGCTAATAGTTTACTACGTGTAATAATACCAAGAAAGGATCCTTCATTACTTTCTACACATATAAATGGATGATTAATAGAGAATGATAGTACCTTTTCAAACCGTTCTGTATCTTTTACACGGGCAATATCGGAAGTCATTACATCTGATACCAATGTTTTCTGTAAACGTTCTGGTTCAATTTTTTCAATTCCTAAAATAGAATCAAGAATTTGAGCTTTACTAATTAATCCATGAAGTCTAAAGCTAGTATCCAATACAGGAATAGCTGTATAACCTGACTTAATTAAAATCAATAAAGCATGTTCAATGTTGTTGTTTGGCTGGACATGTGCGACCTTCTCCACAGAAATAATAAAATTCATAATGGAACTGTCTAAAATGTTCATGTCATCAAGTTTTTGCATAGGCATGCACACTTTCTTTTGTAAGATTGGGTTACCAAAAAATAATAATTTTATCCAATACAATTTCTCTCCACTTACTATGGTAGTTCGAACTTGAAAAAATGTCAATGGACTCTGAAAGCGCTTACAATAATATTTTTATGTCATTTCCTTAAAAACAGTGTTTGTCCATTGTTTATGTTTTTTAAACTTCACCCATACTAAGGTTGAGGTGAGGATTATGCATAGTAAGCAAACAGTAAAGTATATTTGTGAACAATATCCATCAGGAAATTGCTATTATTTCAAGCAAGAAATGATAACGACGGAATCCTGGGACGATGTGTCATCCTTACAATGGGGTAGAAAAAGGCCAATAACTCAAAAAACCTTCGAAAAACGAAAACAAGAAGGATACCGAATAATCGAAACGTTCATACAACAGGAGCCCGCAGTTGTTCTTCCTTTTAGAAAACTTACATAAATTAATTAATAAACCACACCAATAATTTTTCTTCATAATCTTCAATAAAGGATATCTACACTCATTTATCGAAGGTTTTAAAAGCAAAGAGAAAAGGCATGGTGGAGGTTGGTATGCATGGATAAATGGCAAACGAAGGATGGTTTAAAAGATCTTACGACTGCCCTTGTAGAATTTGGGAGTGTTACAGGTTCCAGTGAAGAAATAGAGATTATGGAATTTGTAGAAAAGGAGCTTCAATCCCTTCTTTATTTTCAAAAAAATAAAGATTTCTTGCAAACATACTTTACGGATGACGGAAGAAAATTTGTCTCAGCCCTGGTGAAATCGAAAACAGTAACGAAGAAAACAGTCATTTTAATAGGGCACTTAGATATAGTGGATATTGACGATTACGGGCAATTAAAACATTTAGCATTTCGCCCTAAGGAATTAACAAAACAAATGATAAAACAAAAGAAAGAACTACCAATATCTGTCCAAAATGATTTAGATTTTAATATAGATGACTGGTTGTTTGGACGTGGTGTAATGGACATGAAAGCAGGAGTTGCTGTGTCTATGTCTATAATTGAAGCAGCTACGAAAGAAGAATTTGATGGGAATATATTATTTCTCGCTGTACCAGATGAAGAAGTTGATTCGGTAGGTATGAGGTCTGCGGTTCCTATATTAGTGGAATTGGCAAATAAGTACAACCTACAATATAATGTTATTTGGAATACAGAGCCTATGTTCGGGAAATATCCTGGAGATGAACAGCTTTATATTTACCAAGGATCACTTGGGAAAATTATGCCTGGCTTTTATTGTTTTGGAAAAGAAACCCATGTAGCACAGCCTTTTTCTGGATTGAACGGAAATTTCATGGCCTCTTATATTACTAAAGAGCTCGAACTAAACCCTACTTTTTCAGAAAAAATAGGGGAAGAAAAAACACCACCTCCTAGTACTCTTTTACAAAAGGATTTAAAAGAGGGATATTCTGTCCAAATTCCTCATGAAGCTGTTGCTATCTATAACATAATGACGATGAAAAAAAGTGTAGAGGACATAACGGAGGAATTAGTTGATTTAGCAAAAAATGCTGCCAAAAACGTAGCTAAGGCTTACAGAGAAAGGGAAATATCATTTTCTGATCACCATGAACCAAAGGAGCTAGCTATTTCGGTTATGACTTTTCAAGAGCTTATGGAGGTGGCTGTGAAAAAACTAGGAGAGACTGAGGTGGAAAACCTCCTATCATCAGCTATTAACACTCATAGTTCAGGAGATGATCGAGAATTGTCTTTTCAAGCTATTCGCGAAATAGCGGCTGTGTGTAAAGAGTTAGGACCGATGATTATATTGTTTTATGCACCACCCTTTTATCCTCCGGTTTCATCCGTAGACAATAAAGTAGTGGATCATTTAACAAAATCGTTAATAAAGGTAGCCAACGACGAGTTTGACATACACCTCCAAAGCCTTCAGTACTTTCCAGGCTTATCAGATTTAAGCTATACTTCTTTGCATGAGGAAACATCTTCATTTATCTCTCTAATTAGCAATATGCCCGTTTGGCAGCAAACATATGAATTGCCTTTTGAAGCAATGAAGCAATTAAATGCTCCCGTAATTAATTTTGGACCACTAGGAAAGGATGCACACAGCTGGACGGAACGTTTAAATCTTAGTTTTTCCTTTGAAAGATTGCCTTATATGATAAAGGAAGGAATTAATCATGTGTTTTCAGATTAACATTGTGAAAAGAAATAGAAGAGGAGTATGAGGGAGAATGAGAGAGAATGAAGGAGATTGAACTAGGGGGAAATGAAGCAGGTACAGTTGAAGCAGGTACAAAAGTAACCGGTTCAATCCGGGAGAATGAGGGAGAATGAGAGAGCTTGAACTAGGGAAAATTAAACCGGATAAGTAGAAAAACCTATTATTCAAATTCCACTTGCATGAGAGGTCTACCCTGAAAATACGAAAGAAGACTCGATATTGTTTCCGCAAATAATGGAAAATCAAAAATGCAGGAAGAATGAAGCCGCTTTTGTTCCCACAAATGGTGGAAAATCAAAAATGCGGGAAGAATGAAGCCGCTTTTGTTCCCACAAACGGTGGAAAAACGAGTATGCGGTGAGAATGAAGCCGCTAGATAGAAATATTTTCATCTCCCATGGTGCAAATCTTCACTTGCATCGGCGGTCTACCCTGAAAATATAAACGGTTAAGCAGTGGAAGGCGGCGACTCCAGCGACAAGATTATGCTTCACGAATCCACTACGAGTTGTCACTACTGATGAAGCTTTAGAGAAACACTTGCACAGGTAGAGAAATAAGCTTTTTAGACTAGCAAAGTATTATCTTGATGTTTCACTATGGTGTATCTTCATTAACTCCTTCTTGCCAAAAGGATCCAGGCTTTTTCTCAATTTTTGTCTTTAGAAGGTGTGAAACTGGAACAATGGAAACATTTTTCTCTTCAAAATGGGGTAATGCATCATTAATTCCATGAAAGGTATCTATTCCTTTAACACCTACATGACCAATAGCAATTGCAGAGCCACGACTTTTGGCTATATTACATAAGTGGAGCATTTGCTTATATACATGATCTCTAGAAGAGAAGCTATCGTCTAAAAAGGAGTCTCTTACGGCAAAAGGTATGTCTAGCTCCTTTGCAATTGTCGGAAGAACCGAATCACCACTGGTGCCACTATCAATGACATATAAGTTATGTTCCTTCGCTACTTCCAATATTGCTCGAACAATTCGTTCATTTCCTACAATTTTAGAACCCATATGATTATTTAATCCTTTTGCATTTGGAACGTCCTCAATCGCTTTTCTTACACGTCTTTTTACTTCCTGTGTATCTAAATCTGATGTTATTGGTAAAGGACCTAACCACGACTTCTTTCCTTTCTTAGGTTCAAGAGGAAGGTGAATCATTACCTCTAGACCAAGGGTATTAGCTAAATTTGCTTGTTCGGTAGATCCATCTAAAAAAGGCATGATTGCAACCGTAATTGGAATATCTGCCTCAAAGAATTTCTTGACTCCCCCTGTATTTCCCCCAAAATCATCAATAATAATTGCTGCTTTCCCTTCCTTCTCTATTTCTTCAGCAAAAGTAATGGAGGGAATGCAATAAACAATTAGTAGATAAAAAAACAACAGAGCAATAAGAAGAATATTTATAGAAGGGTGAAAGCATCTGTTCCTTGTAATAGTATTTACAATAGGTAACTTTTTAAATAAGACAAACATGTATATACCTCCATCTGTAGTTGGTGTATTTTTAGTATGTCTTATAATAAAGGACTAATGAGTAAATTGATCTAATTTTTTTTAGATAGAAGAGCAGTGTAGACTTACCAATGACGATATTTTTGTAATGAAGTAATAAGGAAAGTCTAGAAAAACAGAAAAGTAGCCAAGAAAAAACTTTTCTTAGCTACTTTTTACCTTAAGGATGTATGAATTTTTAATAGCATTGCTTACACAACAATAAAATCTACCTACTTAATAATTCTTATTTCCGCATTCTAAAGGCAGCATTTAACTGACCGCGTAGCATTTTTTCTCTAATATCCGCTTGCTTCATTTCCTCGCGACGGATTTCAAATGTTTGCATACCATCTTCAATTTTGTTGGCAATTTCCACTAATCTTTCAACGTCATGGAAGGAATACTTCCTTGTGCCACCCTTACTCCGTTCTGGAAAAACTAACTTTCGTTCTTCATAGTAACGAATTTGACGTTCAGATAAGCCTGTTAATTCACTTGTGATCCCAATACTAATAACTTTTTTTTCTTTATATGTTGACAAAGGAAATCCCTTCCTTCTTACAAATATTTTGTGATTAGTAATACTATATCACGATTTTTTTTTAGGATGATAAAACTTGTAAGATAATCTGACAAGGGATTATTTCTAATAATCAATATTTTCTAAAACTTTACTGGTGTGGAGCAAAGTAAAGTCACGTATCTTTTTGATTGAACTGATTTTCTATCAATGCTTTTAATTCACGTACTTCTTGGCGTAATTCTACAACTTCCTTATGGGTATTTTCTTCCTCTTCGTCTGCAGATTCTGTTTTCTCTACATTATTAACAATGACTCCAATAAATAAGTTGAAAATAACAAATGTTCCTACGAGTACAAATGCTACAAAATATACCCAAGACCATGGTAGTTGTTCAAAAATAGGTCGCATAACCTCACTGGCCCATGATTCTAATGTAACAACCTGAAAAAGAGTAAGTAATGATAGCTCTAATGATCCAAAGTATTCAGGTGCTACTTCACGGAAGAGCATTGTTCCTGTGACAGCAAAAATATAGAAAATAATACTCATTAGAAGCATAATATTGCCTAATGCTGGTATGGTCATTAATAAGGCATCTACAAGACGTCTTAAGGATGGGATGACTGATATGGCCCGGAAAACACGGAGTACCCGTAATATTCTAAGGACAGTAACAAAGTGTGCTCCAGCAAAGATATGCCCAGCTGATACGATTAGAATATCAAACCAGTTCCAACTACTTTTAAAAAAATCCTTTATATTTGGGGATGCAAAAAGACGTAGTAATATCTCAATGGAGAAAATCCATAAAAGAGTCACATCAATTCTGAAGAAAAGCATAGAATTCCCTTCATATATGGAAGGGTAGGTTTCTAAACCAACGATAACAGCATTAAACATAATTAAAAATATAATAATTCGTGAGAAGTATCGATGATTTACTATGAGTTGAAGCTTCTTTTTCCAAGAAGGTATATTCGTATCTTTTGTCATATTACGTGCCTCCACTATTTCAGCATTTCCTAATTAAATAAAGATATAAAATCGATTTTTGTCATTCTGTGAACTTTTCTTTACTCCTCTATTATTCTACTAAAAAGTTAAGTAAGAATAAATAAATCCCCCTCTCCAACTTATTCCAGGAGAAGGGGAATGGTAAATAGTGGTGAATATCTGATATAAGATCTTAAGCGCCTTGTTGCTCTGCTTGTTTTTTTAATATTTGCTGACAAACATTGTATGCACTTGAAAAGGAGAGTTCTGAAAGCTGTCCAGTTCCTTGACACCAATCTCCAGCAAAATAAGCATTCTTGATTCCGGGGAAGGATGTTGGTAATCCTCGCTGGTTCATTGTCCATTTAATTGCTTGAACAACAGCTACCTTTGATACACGAGGAACGACTAATTCCTTTCGCCATCCATCAAAGTGTTTATCATAAAAGTCTTCAATCCTATTCTTTATGTGTTCATGTGATTGAGTACTGTCCACTTCATTTGCTTTTAGATAAGCTACTGCTTGGAGCAACTGGCCTCCTGGAGGAGCAGCTTCCATATCATAATAGGATATGTCTGATATAAATATTTGTCGGTCTTTATCGAAAATATATGTGTATGGTGATTCAATTCTTCTTTTTAAGCCAACATCGTAAAACATGACGTAAGTTGGTTCATAAGAATTATAACTTTCTAAATCAGATTGTAGTGGCGTACTGTTAAATAAAACCTTCAACTCATCTGGTGGTATGGCAAAAATAAAATCATCTGCAACGAATGTATGTTTACTGGTGTGTATTTTTGTTACGGTCGATTTCTCTGTAGTAATACCAGTCACTTTCGTTTTAGTAATAATTTCACCATTATTTTGTTCTATTACACGGACAAATTCGTCGATGAGTTTTCTCCAGCCACCCTGAATATAGCTGACTGGAATATTCGTTTTAAAAAGACGTTTATAATACCCAAAAAAAACATCTGAAGGGATGCTCTCTGGTTCACCTGTAAAAAAGTTAGAGGATGCTAGGTTTAACATCATTTCCTTTACAGCTGGACTCACTTTTTTTCGATCGAGCCACTGTTGTATAGATAAGGTAGGGTCTCCTTTTTCAAAACCAAGCATGGTAAATAAAACGTGGTATGCAAAACGAAATTTATCCATACCCTTTAAAAGCTTTGTTTGCAAGAGGCCGCCAATATTTGAAGGGACAACAGAAACTTCTTCCCCTAAGTCATATTTGGCTTTCATCTGTGTGAATTCTGACCAATAAAGCTTTAGGTTTAATTCTTTCTCCATTAATGCTAAATAAGATTTGTCTCTACCGTAAATAGCGTGTGCCCCAAAATTGAATTGGAACCCTTTCATGTTGATGGTCATAGCACGACCACCGAGCTTACCTCGTTCTATAACTGCAACTTTTTTCCCGCTATGCGAAAGATAAGCAGCAGCTGATAACCCGGCTAAGCCACCTCCGACGATAATGACGTCGTATTGGCTTTTTTTCATATTCATACCTCCTAAATTAGGTGGAAAAGGTTAAGAGTAGTATTAATTAAGTAAGAAAACACTATCAAATAATGGTTTAATTATAGCCTATTCTTACTAGAATGAAAAGGTATGATTATTATACTCAGGTGTGAATTCTGAAAATTCAATAAATTATTAACGTTTATTATAATTCATTAACTCTTGAGGGTTCTTTAAATCCTTAAGTTCTCCTAGCTCAAAAGAACGTTCCCAGGCTCTTAATATACAGGAGATAAGGGATTGTTGTACATTATTTGCTTCTAGAACTTGAAACCCAGCTTCCGTTGTTCCACCTGGGCTCATGATCTGTTTATATAGTTGAGCTGGCTGTTGATCACTGTCTTGTACTCGTATACTTGCTCCCAATAATGTTTGAGAAACGAGCTTTTTGGCTAAGGCTGGTTCAATTCCCATGTTTTCAGCTGCCATTTCCATAGCCTCCATTAAATAATAAATGTAAGCAGGTCCACTTCCTGTTAGAGCAGTTGCAGCGTCCATTTGATGTTCTGCAATAACTGCTGTTTCACCTACTCCTTGAAAAAGTCCTTCAACTTTCTTAGCTATTTCAGAACTTACTTCTTTTCCAAAGGCAATTGTAGTCATAGATGCTCCAACAGATGCGGAGGTATTAGGCATCGTTCGGATGACAGGAATCTTTTCTTTCTCCACTTCTTTTTCAATAGCATCTGTAGACACTCCTGCCATAACAGAAATAATTGGAGTATTCTTTGTAAAGGAGGATAAATACGGTTGAATAGCACTTTTCCAATCCTTTGGCTTACATGCAAGAATAATAAATGTATCTTCCTTAATAAGTTCCTTTTCGGATCTTGTTGTTTGTATTCCATAAAATTCTTTTAGTTCATTAAGTCTACGATCATTTGAACGATTCGTGACAGTAATTTGTTCCCCTGTTAAGTGGTTATTTTTCAACCACCCGCTAATTAATGCTTCTGCCATAGCTCCGGCACCGATAAAGCTTATTTGTAGTTGTTTCATGTAGTGATGGCCTACCTTTCTATTTGAAATTTGGTTATTGTTTATAAAATAGCATTTTCAGTCTATATAAAAGAAATGATTCCAATCTATAGTGGTATTAAATGTCCCTAATTATGAAAGTGTTCATCGCATCTGTCAATACTTTATTAAATAAAAATTTTTATCTTCGACCAGTTTACCCCCATTCGTTATAATAAACAATAGATATGAATAGTGAAATAGAGAGGAAAGTGTGTAATGAATAAATTGCAAGGATTAAACGTGGTTATAACTGGAGCATCAAGTGGAATAGGGGAACAGCTTTCTTATGAAGTTGCGAAGAGGGGCGGTACCCCCATTATGCTAGCTCGATCGTATGATAAGCTAGTGGATCTTGCTGATCAAATTGAGAAGGAAACGGACGTAAAACCGATTGTATATAGGGTGGATGTTGCAGAGGAAGAATCGGTAAAGGGCGTGTTTGCAAAAGTAGAAAAAGAAAATGGCCCTATTGACGTCCTAATTAATAATGCCGGCTTTGGAGTTTTCGAACCTGCTCACGAATCTTCCTTAGGAGATGTGAAATTAATGTTCAATGTAAATGTTTTTGGGGCAATAGGATGTACACAGGCAGTATTACCATCTATGATGAACAGAAAAAAAGGACACATAATATTTGTAGCTTCTCAGGCAGGTAAACTGGCAACACCAAAATCCAGTGCCTATTCAGCTACTAAGCATGCTGTTTTAGGCTATGCAAATAGTTTACGAATGGAGATGCAGGAAGAAAGCATTTATGTAAGTGTTGTAAATCCTGGACCAGTTAAGACGCAATTTTTTGACTTGGCAGATCGTACAGGAGACTATAAGAAAAGTGTAGCAAGATTCATGATTACTGCAGAAGAAGTTGCCAAAAAAACAGTGAATCTAATTGAAAAACCAAAGAGGGAACTTAATTTACCAGCTTGGATGAATGTTGGGACGAAATTTTATCAAGTATTTCCAAGTCTAGTAGAAAAAATAGCAGGGAACCAGCTTCGAAAAAAATAACGAATTAAGAAAAGCGCAAGGTACCCCAATTCCGCCTAAGTACAGCCTACGTCCTGTAGGCAACGGCGTAATATCAACATCCTGTCTCCCAGACAATGTTAGAAAAAAATTTATAAATTCCTTTAAAAAAAAGAGGAGAAGTCTTTAATTGGTAAGATTAAAGACTTCTCCTTATATGGGGGGCTTTCTACGAAAGAAATTTATTATTTATGATGTTATTTTAAACAACACCTTGAGATATCATTGCATCTGCTACCTTTTTAAAGCCAGCAATGTTAGCCCCAAGAACGAGGTTACCAGGTGCATTATAATTTTCAGCAGCTTCCATACTTTCTTTATAGATATTTTTCATAATATCTTTAAGCTTCGCATCAACCTCTTCAAAGCTCCAAGATAATCTTGCACTATTTTGAGCCATTTCTAAAGCAGAAACAGATACACCACCTGCGTTAGCTGCTTTTGCCGGTCCAAAAAGAACGTTATTTTCTTGGAATACGGAGATAGCTTCTAATGTTGACGGCATATTTGCACCTTCACCAACAGCTACTACACCATTTGAAACAAGCGTTTTTGCTGAATTTTCATCAATTTCATTTTGTGTTGCACACGGTAGAGCAATATCACAAGGAATAGACCAAATACCAGAGAATTCCTCCACGTACTTTGCATGTGGATGAATCTCAACGTATTCCTTAATTCGTTTTCTCTCCACTTCCTTCAGTTGCTTGACAGTTTCTAAATTAATACCCTTTTCGTCGTAAATATATCCACTAGAGTCACTACATGCTACTACTTTAGCACCTAGCTCCATAGCTTTTTCCATAGCATAAATAGATACATTTCCAGAACCAGACACGACCACAGTGCTGTCCTTAAAGCTACGACCTTTATCCTTCAACATTTCTTCTACAAAGTAAACAGTCCCGTACCCAGTTGCCTCCGTACGAACGAGGCTTCCACCGTATCCGACACCTTTTCCTGTTAAAACACCAGCTTCATATCCACCACGAAGTCTTTTGTATTGGCCGAACATATAGCCAATTTCTCGACTACCTACACCAATGTCCCCAGCAGGAACATCCTTATCTGGACCAATATAATTACAAAGCTCTGTCATAAAGCTTTGGGTAAAACGCATAATTTCTCCGTCAGATTTCCCTTTTGGATCGAAATCAGATCCACCTTTTCCTCCACCAATAGGCTGACCTGTTAAGGCATTTTTAAAGATTTGTTCGAAGCCTAGAAACTTAATGATACTTGCATTAACAGATGGATGGAATCTTAGTCCCCCTTTGTAAGGACCAATTGCACTGTTATACTGGACTCTGAATCCTCTGTTAACTTTTACGTTACCTTTATCATCTACCCATGGTACTCTAAAAGAAATGATTCTTTCCGGTTCAACAATTCTTTCAAGAATTCCTTGACTAATATATTGAGGTTCTTTTGCAAGAATAGGAATTAAGGATTCAAATACTTCCTTCACCGCTTGTAAAAATTCATTTTCGTTTTGATTACGTTTTTTGACAGTTTCAAAAACCTCATTAACATAATCTCTTGCAAATTGTGTTTCTGTTGTATTTACTTCTTTTACTATCGGCATCAAATTTCCCCTTTCAAATTTACAAATGTTACGTCCTATTGTTAGATTTTGTCCTATGTTGTATTTTATAATTATTTAATGATCTAAACAATATAAAAAATAGATAGTAATAATGCCGAAATGAGATTGATTTAGGAGGTAGCAGATGGAACTAAGGCAAATTAAGTACTTTATGGAGGTTGCAAAGCGTGAACATGTGACTGAAGCTGCAGATGCACTTCATGTAGCTCAGTCTGCAGTTAGTAGGCAAATCTATAATTTAGAGTCGGAACTAGGGGTTGATTTGTTTATTCGAGAAGGTCGTAGTGTAAGGTTGACTCCCATGGGACGTATTTTTTTGGAACGGATGAAGCAGGCCATGAATGTGATTGATGATGCGAAACGTGAAGTGGAGGAATATTTAGATCCAGAGAGGGGGACGGTCCGAATTGCTTTTCCTATTAGTATGGCAGCATATACGTTGCCAACTGCAATTTCGGCATTTAGAGAACAATACCCTCATGCAAAATTTCAGCTTAAACAATCTCTTTATTATGATTTAATTGATCGAGTCATCAGAGGGGATTATAATATGGCACTTATAGGTCCTGTTCCTAAGGAGAGGAAAAAAGTAAATTGTAGCATCTTATTCACGGAAAATGTGGTTGCTTTATTACCTCTCAATCATCCCTTATCGGACCGCCATTCAATTAGATTAAGTGAATTAAAGGATGATTCCTTTATCTTGCTACCAGAGGGGTTTGTCTTTAGAGATATAGTCGTAAATGCATGTAGTAGGGTAGGTTTTAAGCCACAAGTATCATTTGAGGGAGATGATATCGATGCTTTGAAAGGTTTAGTTTCTGCTGGTTTAGGTATTGCTCTTATGCCGGAAATGACACTAGTAGATAACTTACCTCGTTCTACAGTTAAAATTCCAATTATTGAACCGAATGTGACGAGAACAGTTGGTGTAATTACTCCTAGTGAACGCCAGCTTCTTCCTACAGAGAAGCTTTTTTATGATTTCCTTAAAAAGTTTTTTTCCAAGCTAGATCGCTTTCAAAATTAAGTTTCATTTTAAACGCTATCTAAGTATCTTTTAACATAGACCTCTATGCAAGCGAAGTGAAACTTGCCCCATGTGGGATGAAAATAAGCATTTTTGTCTATACTTCGTTGAACTTTTATACCGCGTATTTTCATGGTAGATGAAAGAAAGAGTCGGCCATTGTTCCTGCAATAGGATAAACAGCTTTTACAGGAACATAGGAAGAAAAAAGCAAATTTGCAGGCACATAGAAGGCGCCAATGATCCTGCTGCATTCCACTCCTGACCCAATACTTATTTTCAGTCAATTTGAAAAGGAGTTAATTTCCAGTTGATCAAAGACTATATTTTTCATATAATAAGCCTACATAAATAGAACGTATGTTCTTTTTTGGGGGCGGGAATATGGAATTATCCTACGATTCTTTACCGAAGCGTACCATTTTGTGCATTGATATGAAAAGTTTTTACGCTAGTTGTGCAGCGGTCTCCTTAGGACTAGACCCTTTAAGGTGTCATTTGGCGGTTGTGGGAGATCGAAATCGTCAAGGGAGTGTAATTCTTGCAGCAACTCCAGCATTAAAAAAAGATTTTGGTATAAAAACAGGGAATCGTCTTTTTGAAGTTCCTGATGACTCAAGAATCCATTTAGTAAATGCAACCATGGCTACTTATCTATCTGTATCTGTTCAAGTAACAGAGCTGTTTCATCAGTACGTCCCACTGGAAGCAATTCATACGTACAGTGTAGATGAAAGTTTTTTAGATATTCGTGGAACAGAAAGGTTATGGGGAACGGAGTGGGATTTGGCGAAAAAAATCCAAAGAGATTTGCGTAATCGCTTTGGCCTTTCCTGTGCTATTGGTATAGGACCTAACATGTTGATGTCAAAGGTATGTCTTGATATTGAAGCAAAAACTAGGAGCTCAGGAATTGCCAAATGGACTTATGATGATGTGGAAAGGAAACTTTGGCCCATTATGCCATTACAAAAAATGTGGGGAATTGGTTCACAGGTGGAGAAACGACTTCACCGTATGGGAATATTTACAATTGGACACCTAGCACGCTATCCATTAAAAAGCTTAGAAAAAGCCTTTGGCATCATGGGAAATCAGCTCTATTATCACGCATGGGGTATTGATTTTTCTGAGGTAGGTGCACCTATATTAAGCGGTCAAATTAGCTATGGAAAGAGTCAAATTTTATTTGAGGATTATCATGATCCAGTAAAAATTAAACGGGTCATTTTAGAAATGTGTGAGGAGGTTGCGGCACGAACGCGAAAAGCTCATAAGGTAGGACAAACAGTGTGTTTGGGAATTGGATATAGTAAGAATGCTAGCCACGGGGGCTTTTCCCGTCAGTTAACGATGGTAGAGCCTACCAATATTACGATGGAAATTTATAGAGCTTCCATGGAGATTTTTGATAAATATTATGATGGAAACGTTGTTCGCCGTATTTCTGTAGCACTTGCAAACATTTATAGTGATGAATCCATGCAGCTAAATTTGTTTGATGAAAGTCGTCCAAAGCAACGAGAGCTAGGCTATGTCATGGATAATATTCGTAACAAATATGGGACTAATGCCATATTGCGAGCAGTCTCCTATGCAGAAGGAGGAACAGCAAGACACCGCAATACTCTCGTAGGAGGACATAAGAAATAATTAGTCATCATTTGTGGTGAAAAAAATGAAAAAGTAATAAAAGGAGGAGCCCCCTTATTTAGGAGCTCCTATTCGTCATACTCAAATTCTGATGCTACATTGATTTCCGTAATGTCATGAAGGGAAAGGGTTGTTTTTTCATGAGCTAGATTTAAAAGGGTAATCGTTCGGTGTAGTTGATCGATTCGGTGCACAAATCCTTCAACATTCTCCTCGATTCCATCCTTAATGGTTGTTACGGATAAAATCATTTCATGATGATATGCTTTTGCTAAAAGTCTGCTCCATTCTTCGAGCTGTTGTCCATCAAAATGTGGAGTTGATTTTTTTTCGTGCTTTTTAGCCATTTCCTTTAATTGTTGGACGTGCTCAGGAAGCATCATGGAAGTCCATTTTATAACTCCGCGATCACGATTCATTGATATGTCACCTCACGTTATTTCTACACATGTCAGTATCTTTTTGAGAACACATGTTCTATTTTATCTGAAAAGTGACGGTGAAACAAGTGAGAAAGAAATAAAAGGTTTTTCAGGATTTTTGCTACGGATAACTGTAA
Source organism: Evansella sp. AB-P1 (assembly GCF_029688925.1). Classification (GTDB taxonomy): domain Bacteria; phylum Bacillota; class Bacilli; order Bacillales; family Salisediminibacteriaceae; genus Evansella. Next base: position 209,105 of record NZ_JARUKY010000007.1, on the reverse strand, counting down.
AACAATAGTCACAATTCAGGTGTCAAAAAAGTCTTGAGAAGGTGTATAGTTAGTGCTGTAATTAGTAAATTACGTGATTAATTTCACAAAATAATTTATTACTAAGAAGGAGCGTTTGTCATGATCGTTAAAGACTTAGTAGAGACGAGAGAATTGATGATCGAAGAAACAGGGGACGATGTTGTTGTTGTTTATGAACGATTTGATAATGTAGATTGTCACTGTGAAGGAAAGAATGTAGAAACAATCGAATGTGACCCAGAAGAAGTGGTACAAATTTTAACTGGATGCATGGATGATTCATTAACAAGTGTAAAAAAGTATCAAGTAGGTGAACAATTTTCATCTTTAGATGAAATTATTAAAGATATTCAAAGTAACTATGGTCATCTTTTAAAAGACTGTGCTTCACTTACAGCCGCTTTAAAATAATCTTACTTCTTCATTACAAGGTAAAGATAGATTGATGTAGGGAAAAACATGATTTTCTTCGGGAAATCATGTTTTTTTGTGCAAAGGTAATTTATAAATTTTTTTCTAACGTTGTCTAGGAGACAGGATGTCGATGATTTAACCTTTGCCCACAGGACGTGGGCGTTCTTAGGTTAAATTGAGGCGCTATCGGCTCGAGGTCAAATAACCTGCCCGGATTAAAAATATAAGATCGCACTTTTTATCGGCCAGAACATTTGCATATCGGTGATGAGACAGGATGTGGATATTACGCCGTTGCCTACAGGACGTAGGCTATACTTAGGCGTAATTGGGGCGCCTTGCGCTTTTCTTATTTTCGAGTGTGAAGATTCTTTGGAAAAAAGGTCTGCAGTTTGGAAGGGGTGGTAACACCCATACGAGAAATAGTAGTAATACCCTACACAAAAAGTTTAAAGAAAACTGCGACGAACACTAAGCACATTGCGTCTCAATATAGAATACGTCCTAGAAGAGGGGGGATGGTGATGCCCGACATGTCTCATGATAGAAAAAAAGAGGAGATTTCCGATTGGTATTTTACACATAGTGATGCCATATTAAAATTTATTTTACTAATAGTTCGAGACTACCAGCAAGCGGAGGATTTAACCCAAGAAACCTTTGTGAAGGCGTATAAGCACTATGAGTCATTTAAAGGGACATCAACACCGAAGACGTGGCTCTTTTCAGTAGCTCATAACGTAACGGTAGATTATTTAAGAAGGAACAAACCGATTGTATTATTTAAAGATTTTTTTGGTTCGTACTCAGTAGATAAAAATCCTTTACCTGAAGACATTGTTGAAATAAAGGAAGAATCAAAGGAATTATATGATGCCATTAGTAATCTTAAATACTCTTATCGTAAGATTATTATTTTAAGGAAAATGAAAGAATTCTCCACTCGTGAAGCTGGTGAAATCTTAAATTGGTCAGAGAGTAAAGTGAAGTCCACATTATCGAGAGCAATGGTAGCTTTAGAGAAGGAGCTAAATAAAGGGGGGAATTCAAATGAAGCCATTTCAAAGACAGCTAAAAGATCATGACATAAAGAAATTAGACAATGACATCGTGTGGAAAAATGAACGTCAGCACCATGTGCATTCGAAAGTCATGAATGATATCCATGACATAGGGAGTAAGAAAAAAGGAAAGGTCTCTTATTTATACGCAGCTAGTATTGCCTTATTTCTTATGTTTGTTTTCGTAGGCTACTCTTTAATTACGCAAGAGGAAAGAAGCTTATCACCAGAAAATTCCCTTCCTATTTTAGATCGAGAACGTGAAGAAATTGATGAGAATCTCCCTGAAAAAAACGATCATTTCCTTACTTATAATGGTACGTATGATGAAACGAATGAATATTATTCCATAGGACTAACGGATGAAAGGTATCGGTATTTAATTCAAGGAAGCGTTCCAAATGTTAACATAGATGTGGTACAGCAGATTAATTTTAATGCAACAGAAGAGATGAATCAGGAATTTATTTTCACCTATGGATTAAGAACTGCATGGTCGGGTCTCCATATGGAAGACTTTCGTGTAATAGATGATCATCTTCAATTAGACTTTTATGAAGAAGGATTACTTGAATTTAGAGGTTCTACAGGTGTAAGAATGGGGGTGTTTAGTGTAGATGCTTTTGCTGCAAACTTTCGTTGGCAAGCAGATCATTACACCGCCTATGGTGACGGAGTTCCCTTTTACCATTCTGGGGAAGATTTTCATTTAGAAAACCGTCAGATTCAATCAAACCGTTTTTTCTTTCCTGTCACAACAGATAAAAGTATATTTCTAGCACAGGAAATACATGTACATGAAAGTGAAGAGGAATTGTTCGATGCCTTTTTCTCTGAGCATAGAGCCCCTGATGGTGACCAGGAGCTAATGGTCAATTTGTCTATGCTTTCTTTTAACTATGTTGAAAGAAATGAGGAGCAAACGATTATTTATTTAGAAGGGGACATGGAGGAGGTTAATGAACAAAATGAAAAGATAAAGGAAGAAAGTATGAAAAAGTTAATTGCTCATGGTGTTGGAATGAATATTTTATGGAATCCAGAGTTGCTCCAGATTAGTGATGAGGAAGTAAAAATTATGTTGAATAATGAAGTGATTTTCGAAGGAATGCTTTCAAATATTCGCTTTAACATGATTGATTGGCTAGAAGATAATAGTAAACAAGAGGAAAAGATCATAGCAACGATAGGTAATGTCATGACCTTTGAAGGGAATATGAACGAAGATCTAAAAGATATATTAACAAATGAACAATTAATGATAGAAGTAGCAACGATTGAAGGAGTTCAAGAAGATCCAATTATAGAATTTCATTATAATGATTCGATCTATAAGCTGTATGAGAGTGTGAATATAATCATGATAGATGACTACTACTATGAGGTAATTGGAGAGCAAACTTATACCGACTTATTGTCATTAACCTTTGCTACCTTAGACGATCTAAAGACTATGCAGCTACACGGAAATGATTATGTTCTTCGTTTTTCAGATCATGATCAGGAAGTTGAACTGACTAATGAGGAGAGAGAGCTTCTTGAGGAGTCTTTTTCATTAGCAGAGGAACATGATTCTCAGTTTTATGGCTTTCCATACCCAGGTGCCAGTATTTTAGTAGATTCTATCCTAAATATTGAGTTATATGAGGATAAGGAAATATGGATTTGGATGGACGGATTCCTTTCAAAAAGCTTTCAAATAGATAGTGCAGTATACGAATTACTCCAAGCAAATTATCGAGACATGTTTGAACGGAGAGGGATCTTCGACTCATATGAACTAAGCGTAACACTTCCCGAGTATGATAACGAAGTGATAATGGATAACTGGAATTATCGGAATGATTCCCTCTTAAGGCTTTTCGATTTTGAAAGCGAACAGGTAAACGGGAATAATATTGAGATTTTGAAGGAAATGGATAAAATTGAAATTAAACTAGATAACGATCTAAATCGGATGATTATTATATATGAAAACGACTACTGGCTATATGATGGAACGTATTATATACAAGAAAATATATTTGAAACGTTTGTGAATAACATGTTAGCTGGATAAAAAGTTATGTTTTACAACGAAGGGGGAGGACTCAGGCGTATCCATTAAATGGGATAGAGACAAGAAAGAAGGTCGTGTATTCACTTGGCATACAAGATAAGTACAGAACTCAGTATAATTATTGAGGCAGTACACAACTTATATTCGTATAATAAGCTATTTTTTGTGTTAATTTCGTTGTATCATAGGCTATAATAAATGTGAAAAATGAGAAAGTGTTTAAAGGGGAGAAGTTGTGTGATTAAAGTTTTGTTCGTATGTTTAGGGAATATATGTCGGTCTCCAATGGCGGAAGCAATTTTTCGTCAAAAAGTAAAAGAGGCTGGTTTAGAAAATGAAATTATAGTTGATTCCGCTGGTACTGGAAGTTGGCATATAGGCAATCGCCCCCATGAAGGTACATTAGCTATTTTAGAGGAAAATAATGTGAGACATGAAGGGATTATTGCGAGACAAGTGGAGTCAAAAGATTTAACAGAGTATGATTATATTATTGCAATGGATGCTTCAAATTTAGGGAATTTAAATAAATTAAAAGGAATGGCAACGAATACAGGTGAGATTTTACGTTTATTAGATTTTACACCTTCCAAAGGGATCCAGGATGTGCCTGATCCGTATTTTACTGGAGATTTTGATGAAGTATATGATTTAGTAGCTGATGGCTGTGATAAGTTACTTGAGTACGTTAAGAGTAAAATGTAAAACAGAATACACGAAAAACAGGACATTCTTCATGAATGTCCTGTTTTTTTGGTATATAAAGGTGTTATTTTCATTTGCATACTATCAAACAAATGTTTGATCAATCATTTTTTTGTTCGTTTAAAAGAACAGGAAGGGCCTGAAAGTGAATTCTTTATAGAGAATAAAAAGTGAAATTCTAAGATATCATAAGGTATTTGAAGATATTTAGAGTATTTTTGTTCTTAATATGGAATTTAACGAAAAAATGAAGGTTTTCATCATGTTTTATTTTTCTTATACTGAACTTGTTAGTTCGATAAAACGAATAAATACCTTTGTTTTGTTCTTTATAAAGATTTGAAAACATTGGAATTTTTTAAAAGACCTAACAAATTTTAAAAATACAACAAGGATATTTGCTCCATTAGATTCTTTTTGGTTGATATCTTTGCAGTAGCAAAGGTTCACATAAAATACATACCCGTTAAGGGTGAAAGGGAGGAATTATTTTGAGTATTAAGAAGAAACTTGGAATGGGAATTATGTCAGCCACATTAGGATTAGCGTTAATTGGAGGAGGAACATTCGCCTATTTTAGTGATCAAGCTGTACAAACGAACACATTTGCTTCAGGGACAATTGACTTAGAAGTAGATCCAACTGTCCAAGTTCCAATGGAAAACATTAAACCCGGTGATTGGATGCCAAGAAGCTTTGAACTTCAAAATAATGGTTCTTTAGACATTAAATATGTAGACCTTAACACAGAATACACAGTAAGAGATGAAGATGGAGACGTAGTAGTACCTGGACTTGCTGATGCATATGCTGAACAGCTTTATGTACAGTTTTTGAATAACACAACTGGTGATGAAGATTACGAAGTGTTATTTGAAGTATCTTTATATGATTTAGCTAATTTAACACCAGAAGACTTAGCTACAAAAATTGATATTGAAACTGTTATGACACAACCAGGTGTAATCTGGCTTCCAATTATTGGATGGGTTGGACCGCCTCAATATGAAGATATTCCTGAAGAAGTAACTGGTATTGCTGCTGGTGACACAGCTGACTTCGATGTTCAGTTCCGATTCAATGATACTGGTGAAAGACAAAATGAGCTTCAAGGTTTAAATTTAGATCTTACTTGGACGTTTGAAGGATTCCAAACTGATGGTGAAGAAAGATAAATTAGTTTTAAAAGGAAAGGTGAGTTTTACTCACCTTTCCACCTATTTATTTTTTATCATAAATACACAAAATTTTTTGTACATTTATGATAGAAAGTAAATAAATATAACCATTTATGGGGTGTATACATAGAGGAGGAATGAATGGTGAGAAGTTCACGATTCAAAATGTATCGAAGAAAGTACAGCAAGTTAGTTATCTGCACCAAATTATTAATCATTTGGTATGCACTAGTAGTATCCATGTCGTTATTAACCTCCGGAACAGAAGCATATTATAGTAATTACTCAGAAACAAAAACAATTATTTCTTCAGCTGAGTATTGGTGGGATAAAAGTAATTTAGACTTTATCAATGAAGATGACCAGCAAATTAACGAATGTAATCCTATTATTATCACTTTATTAAAAAATGTTGGAGCAGACATGACAGGTGAAACGGAATATGAAGTATATTTTGTTGAAGATGGAGACCCTCAACAAAACGGTACGATCATACACAGTGGTGAATTTGATCCTCTTGATGAAGGGGCTGTAACAGAATTAATGTTAGAAGTTGAAGAAGATGGAATTTACCAATTTAAGGTGTATCAACGTAAAGGGTACAATCATGATTATGATAATAGAACAGAAATTTGGAGTGAAAAGGTATACGTAACTTGTAGTATTGAAACGATTGATTCAATAGAGGTTGAAGAAGACATCGAACAGTCTCAGAATGATTCATCAGAAAGTAAAGAACAAAAAGAGGAAGAGGTAGATACTTCTTCAGAATCTAGAGATGATGAACAAATGATAGATGAAAAGCAAGAAGAACAGAATAAGAAAGAGGAAAATAAAGAGACAGAAGCTGATCAAGAATTAGAAGAGAAGGCTGAAAAGAAAGAAAATAAGAAACATGAAGATAAGCAGGTTGAAATTGTAGATGAAGATAATGAACATTCAGAACAGGATAAACAGGAAGAGAAAAAGGAAAAACAAGAAAAGGAACAGGAGGGTGAATAATCGATGAAGCATTGGAAAGTAGTAAGAAAAATAGCAGGTGGATTAATAAGTTTTACTCTATATGTTTCTCTCATATTCATGGCTTTTGTCGTTATCACTACACAAGCTTCTGGTGGTGAGCCTGAACTGTTTGGATATCAAATAAAGACGGTCCTATCTGGATCCATGGAGCCTGAATTTAAAACAGGATCAATCATCGCAGTAAAGCCTGGAGGAGATATGACAAGGTTTCAAGAAGGTGATGTCATTACCTTCATGCAAGAACGTGACATTTTAATTACACATAGAGTCGTGGATGTTATTCATAGTGGCGACAATGTCATGTATGAAACAAAGGGTGATAATAATGCTGCAGCGGACAGAGATTTGGTTTTATCTGATAATATTGTAGCGGAATATTCGGGATTTACAATTCCTTATGCAGGGTATTTAGCAAGCTTTGCTCAATCTAGAGAAGGTAGCGCACTTTTGTTAATTGTCCCAGGGTTAATCCTATTACTATATGCAGGAATTACGATTTGGCAAGGAGTTAGCCAATTAGAAAGTGATAAAAAAGCACTGAAAAGATTAGAGAGGGAAGAAGAGCTAAAAGAGCTGTCTAAACATTTATAAATAAAAAAGATGGTGAAATAATCCACAGAAGGTGATAATATGCAAAACAAAATTAGATTAATATTTGTTTTAGGCAGTGGTTTAGCAGTATTTCTTTTATTTTTCTTGAGTGTACAATATAGTAAAAATACTTTTGCAGATGATGAACCTATTTCAATTTCCACAACTCCAGATAGTATTTTATTTTCTGTTTCGAATATGAAGCCAGGGGATTGGGCGCAAAGAGAGTTAACTATTCAAAATAGAGGAGAACAAGATTTTGTTTATAATATGGAAGTAGAACTAACTAGTGGATCAGAAAAGCTGTTCAACGGTCTAACACTAGAAATAAATGATGCTAATGGTCTTTTATTTGAAGGTAGTTTAGAAGAATTTAACGGTATAGAATCGAGACTTCTTAGAACATTGCATGAGGAAGTGCTCAATATGCTAGTGAAGTTTCCTTCCCACCTAGGAAATGAATATCAAGGACTAGAAGTGGAGGTTGAATTCTTATATTTTGTAGAAGAGTTTATTTCAGATGATTCACAAGATACTCAGGTTGGGGGAGGACAATATATTCCTCCAATAATAATTGATAGTGATACATTTGAATTCGACCCTGACGAAGAAAATGTCATTCTTCCGTCTACTGCAACAAACTCATTTAATTACCTTTTCATTGGTATTATCACTTTCTTAACTGGTGTATCATTCTATCTATTTCATCGAAGAAAAAAGATTTTTTCCTAATAGGTATTTTGAAAAAATTTGAAAAGTTATTAAAAAAGAGGCTATCCTAAAGGTCATTTAAATAATGACTTATAGAGGGGTAGCCTTTTTTTTCTTGGCAAAATACATCTAGGAATTGGGATTTCCATTACACAAAAATAGATCGAGTGTAACAGACAGCGACTGCAGTTTAAAAGTAATGGATAAAGAGGAAAAGAAATTATTTTTGTGATTCTATAATTGTAAACGCTACCAGAGGCACATTGGACATGGGCTATTGAATAGCATAGTAAAAAGTGAAATACATGACTAATCTATTTTTGAAATGAGGGATCATTTTTTATGTGTGGAATCACTGGTTGGGTGGACTTCCATCGCCCTTTAAAAAATGAACACGAGACGATTGAGAAAATGGCAAAAACGTTAAATCGTAGAGGTCCAGATAAGACGAATAGTTGGATGGGCGAAAATGTATCCTTTGGACATACACGACTAATTGTGGTGGATCCGTCAGGTGGAGCTCAGCCAATGGTTCGGAAGCATGAAGGGCATACATTTACAATCTGCTACAATGGTGAGCTATATAATACGGAGGATATTAGACAAGAGCTTTTACAACAAGGGTATACATTTGAGTCTCATTCTGATACAGAGGTTTTACTAGTAGCATACATTCATTGGCGGGAGCAGTGTGTAGATAAATTAAATGGTATTTATGCCTTTGCCATTTGGGATGAGGAAAAAGAGCACGTATTTTTAGTTCGAGATCGATTAGGGGTAAAACCGCTGTTTATTTATAAGCATGGGGAAGGAATGCTCTTTGGTTCAGAAATGAAAGCAATTTTAGAACACCCTGAAGTGAAAGCGGAAATTGGTGAGGGTGGATTACAAGAAGTATTTGGTTTAAGTCCTTCACGAACACCAGGTCATGGAATATATGAAGGAATGGAAGAGCTTCGCCCAGCTCATTGGATGCGTATATGTAAGGGCGGAGTAGAAAAAAGAAGATACTGGCAAGTAAAAAGTAAACCGCACACGGACTCTCTCGAGGAGACCGCAGAAATGGTAAGAACCTTGTTCATTGATACTGTTCAACGACAGCTTGTTGCGGATGTACCAGTTTGTACATTCTTATCAGGAGGAGTAGATTCCAGTGCCATTACAGCTGTGGCATCAAATTACTTCGAAAAAGAAAATAGAGGGACATTAAAAACATACTCTATTGACTACGATGAGAATGAGCAATATTTTGAAGCAAGCAAGTTTCAGCCTAACTCAGATGGGCCATGGATTGAAAAAATGCGTAAAGCTTTTCAAACAGAGCATCATCCGTGTGTTATTACAAATGAAGATTTATTTGATTATTTAAGAGGGGCAACATTAGCGCGAGATCTACCTGGCATGGCTGATATTGATTCATCTCTATTATGGTTTTGTGAACAAATAAAAACGGATGTAACGGTGGGACTTTCTGGGGAATGTGCGGATGAAATTTTCGGTGGCTACCCTTGGTTTCATGATGAAAGTATGATGAATCAACCTACTTTTCCATGGATGAGTTCTGTAACTGAACGTCAAGGAATGCTAAAGCCTACTTGGAAGGACCGATTACAGCTAACGGATTATGTGGAACAACGGTATCGGGAAACGCTAGAAGAAGTTCCGCACCTTGATGGAGAAGAAGGTATTGACAAAAAGCGTCGCGAGCTATTTTATATTAATATGATTTGGTTTATGACCACCCTATTAGATAGAAAGGACCGTATGAGTATGTCAGCAAGCTTAGAGGTCCGAGTACCATTCGCAGATCATCGTCTCGTTGAATACGTATGGAATATACCTTGGGACATGAAAATGCATGGAGGAAGAGAAAAAGGAATTTTACGAAAAGCACTAGAAGGGGTATTACCAAACGAAGTTCTATATCGAAAGAAGAGCCCTTATCCGAAAACGCACCATCCTGTATACACAAGGTTAGTAACGGAAGGCTTAGAGAAAATCATTAATGACGGCGATTCTCCATTATTTGAATTTTTTGATCGAAATGCGTTGCAGCAGCTAGTTGAAACGAAGGGTGCCTCCTTTAAACGGCCGTATTTCGGTCAGTTAATGACAGGGACACAGTTAATTGCCCACCTTATCCAAGTTCACATTTGGCTTTCAGAATATGGAGTGAAAATAAAAGGATAAAGTTATAAGGACGCCTATCAAATTCCTCATTTGATAGGTGTTTTTAATGATGAAATGTAGAGTTATGTAAATAAAAAAGTGCTGAATCTTCTGATATAATTTAATTAGTAAGACAACCTTAAAAAGAGGTGATTTAGTTGGTCAAAAAATGGAACAATAAAAGTGTTCTAGTAACAGGTGCAGCAAACGGAATAGGAAAGGCTCTAGCAGAAGGGTATAGCAACATTGGCGCCCATGTTTATCTAATCGACACTGATGAGAAGGTAGGAAAAAAACTTGAAGCATCCATATTGGACAAGGGGCAAGAGGCAACGTTTATAAAAGGGGATGTATCAAAGGAACAAGATGTACTCCATGTAATGGATTACCTGAAGCAACGTGGAGAGTCGCTTCATGTGATTATCAATAATGCAGGAGTTTCAAAGTTTGCACCTATTGATGAAGTATCCTTTTCAGATTGGGAAAAGATTATACATACTAATTTAAGTAGTGTATTTCTATTTTCAAAATACGGTTCACGATTCATGAATGAAGGTGGATCCATCGTTAATATTGCTTCTACAAGAGCAACGATGTCTGAACCTCATTCGGAAGCTTACGCTGCTTCGAAAGGAGGAATTGTGGCACTTACACATGCGTTAGCTGCAAGCTTAGCAGAAAAGAAAATTAGAGTGAATGCCATTAGTCCTGGTTGGATTATGACTGGTGATTATGATTCCTTAAGAAAGGTGGATCATGATCAGCATTTATCAAAGAGAGTCGGGAAGCCAGAAGATATTTTTAGAGCATGTTTATATTTAACAGACCCAGAAAACGATTTTGTGACAGGGGAAAATATAGTGGTGGATGGTGGCATGACTCGAAAAATGATTTATCATCATTAATAATGGTGTAGCACAAGTGATCAATCGTTTATTTTAATAGTGAACGGAAAAAGGCTAGTGAGGTAAATAACCATCCTCACTAGCCTTTTCATTTATTATTTTATGCTGCAGTATTCGTTTTTACTTTTTCTCTCTCTTGTGCAGTTACTTTTACATTCTTTAGCCAGTAAGCTCCAAAGAATACACCAATTAGTACATAACCGATGGCAAATTCACTTGCTGCTCCAAAGCTAAGCTGAGGTGCATGCATGAGTCCAATAAAGCTTAAGAAGGCAGCAATGAATGAGAAAATAGCAGCTTTATGGAATTCATGGTCAATTAAAAATACGGTAATAGCACCAAAAATGATTGCTGTAAACATTGCTCCTTGACCTAATGGAACAATTCCTTCAGAAAGATTTGCAATCATTTCTGGATTGTTTCCATTGAAACGAGTCATAAGGTAGTTTGCAAAGTAAGGTAGCATAGCGATTGCAACTGCAATATAGTATTTTTTCTCGTTTGTAGCAAAAGCCGATGAAACCATGGAAATACCCACGTAAACTAAGATTGGGGCAACGACAGCTACAGGGATAATAGCTGATAATGCTGCGATAATACCGAACATAGCAGCAATGAAAAATACACCAGCATTTAATATACTATAACCACGACCAGCACCCATCCATTTCGATCCAACAGATGCAATATACACAGTAGTTGGGAACATACCACCGAATACAGCACCTAGCATTGTACCTACACCGTCAACAGCTTGACATTCACGAACATCGTAAGAGTCTCCTTCAGCAGACATTGCTTCAACGTTATTCATCGTTTCCACAGCATTATAAATCGTAATTGGTAAAATGACAGCAAGTAATGCAATCATCGTACCGAATAAAAATTGGAATCCTTCGAACACAGCTAGTGAAGGTAATATTGGGTAAAAACCAAGATTGCTTAATCCTTCGTTAATGGCAGATACATCTGCGTAACCTAGACCAAAAGCTAGAACTGTACCGATGACGATGGCAAACAAGGATGCAGGAATTTTAAAAGGTAATGCGACTTTCCCAACTATCCCTAGTAAAATGACAGCTAGAACGAAAAGACCGACAACAGGCATCTCTAATGTCATAAAAAGCATTTCCCCGGCAATAAATGCTAGGGCTACCCCAGCAAGTGCTCCAAGCATTGCTGCACGAGGTAAATTTCGTTGTATCCAGTTTCCAGAAAAGCTTGCTAAAACTTCAATCACACCACTTAGAAAAGCGGCAGCTAATGCAATTCTCCAAGCAAGCTCAGGATCTCCTGTTAATGCGTTTGCTGGAACTAACACCCCAAATAAGAATACGAACATAACAGGAGTACTAATTCCATAGGATAAAGCAGTGACATTTGTACGATTTTCTTTTTTAGCTAGTCGATTTGCCATGTAAGCATAGTATAAATTACCAAAGATAACAGCAACAGCGGCTCCAGGAATTACCTTTCCAAATACAATACTTGCTGGAAACCCTAAACCGAGCATTGTTACCGCAATAATAACAAAGTTAGCTAAGTTGTTTTGAAATAGTGCAAAAAATGCATCTGTATCTTCTTTTTTAAACCATGGATAGTGAACAGTTTTTTCTGACATGATTCATAATCTCCTTTTTTGCCTTTGCTTAAGATCCTTTAAGCATAAACATTAATTTATGTTGGTTTTTAAAAATCAATAACTTCTATCGAATCCAATTTGTTTATTGTGAAACTGTTTTTGAATTTTCGTTTACAAATGTAACTTTATTATTTTCTAAAGAAGCGATTCGTGCTAAAGATTCAACACGATAACCATTTTCTAACAGTTTTTCACGACCAGGTTGAAATGATTTTTCAATAACGATTCCAATTCCTGCAATGGAAGCATTTCCTTGTTTAACAATGTCAATTAAACCTAGAGCAGCTTGACCATTTGCGAGAAAATCATCAATGATTAATACGTTATCATGCTCATTAATAAATTCCTTCGATATAGAAATTTCACTATTTTGTTGTTTTGTAAAAGAGTACACATTCGCTGTATACATATGATCAACCATCGTTAATGACTTTCTTTTTCGTGCAAAAACTAATTCACAATCCATTGCTAAAGAGGTCATTAATGCAGGAGCAATGCCTGAAGATTCTAAAGTAACAATCTTAGTTATTTTTTCATCCTGAAAGGTTTCAGCAAATGAATTTCCGATTTCTTTCATCAATTTTGGATCAATAGCATGATTTAAAAATGCATCCACTTTTAACACACCATCAGAAAGAACGGTCCCGTATTTTAAAATATAATCTTCAAGTAATTTCACGATTAAGTCCTCCTAAAAAAATTAGTATTCTAGATTAGTAATAGATCATAAATATAAAAAAACTCGAGACGAACGTTCACAGCATGTTGAATACAAGTGAACAATCGGCTCGAGTTTTTTAAACATAAAATGGAAAATATACTAGAATAGCAGAATTTATCAGCCCAATAGTAGATCCATTCGAGTCATTCACTCGTAGTCAAACAATTTACGGTCGTTTGGTAGAAACGCGTGAGCCCTATTCTCACAGTTATACGAGAGTCATGTATGAAATTATATTTAAGAACGAGATTGATTATAGCATAAATAATAAAGCTAGGAAATACTTTTTTCCGAACTTAATGAAAGGTTTTTTTAAAAACGTTCGTAATTTCCTTTAAATACCTTATATTTATCTCATAATTATAGTAATTTAGTGAAAATTCATAAAAAAACAAACCTCCTATGTTTTAATTAGAGGTTTGGTTTCAACAGTAAGCATTAATTTAGCAAAAGAATTATTTATCTATTGAAGCTAGGATATACATATGGTGTGCTTGGCTCTTCTACTTCTCTTAAAATACTATTTGTTACTATCGGAATTTGAAAGCCCATGTATTCTCCTTTTATTATTTCTCCACGGGCATATACCCACGTATCCATATCAAACTGATCTGCTTCGCTTGATTCAACCAATGTACCATACACTCCAGCATCTGCAGTACAACAGGTCATAGCAAAGCGTGCAACGACAATTTCGTTATCGTCGAAATCATCTTCTCTAAATACAAATCCAACAATTTCAATTTCTTTTCCTATAAAACGATCTAAGTATAGATCTAACACAGTCATAACATCTAGATAGTTTTCTTCTGTAACAGTAATAATATCCTCATGTTCTAGTTCTGCTGCAAACTGACTATAAAAATCGTTAAACCAATCTTGATCATATAAATCTTCAATTTGATAGTGCTCAATATCGTCTTCTTCACTTCCAAGGCCTTGGCTTTCATAATAGGCTTCTGGATCTTCTAAAAAGGCTTCGGCACGTGATAAGTTATTTACTTCTTCATCTACGAGATCATTATTAGCTTCCTCATCATAAACCTGAGATGAAGCAACATCATCATCTTCAATGATCTCACTAGATTGTGCAGAAGCTGGCGTTATCGTTAAGCCAGATCCATATTGTATTCCTCGGTTAGCTGCAAAATCGCTATTCAATGCTCTGTCAGGTAAAATAAATCCAAATAAAATTGGTAGAATAAATATACTGTATATCCCCAATTTAACTAAAGGAGGACCTTTAATTTGATGATCGTGATCACAATTGCAATGGTGGTCATGCTCATCCTTCTTTGATGTACTTCGAAAAATTTGAATGATACCTAATATAAAGAAGGTTACCATAGCGAAATAAACAAAAGGATGCATCGTTGGAGCAATATAGTAGATTAGATTTCCTGATAAGACAAGTCCGAGCATAAGCAAGGCAAAACCTATTAAAATAATTCCTTTTATATATGCATGGAATGAATGATCATATGTTTTTTTCATGAAAGGTCCCTCCTATAAAATTAAACCAAATAGAACCATAACTGCAGTGAATACAATGAAAGTGACCGTAATCATAAAGGTGATTACAAATCTAGCTTTAAAGAAAGCAAATAGCATAAAAGTATTCTTTAAATCTAGCATAGGTCCGTATGTTAAAAAGGCTACTTTAGACATGTCAGTAAATTGGTTACCGAAGGATGCAGCAACAAAGGCGTCAGCTTCTGAGCATAAGGATAATAAATAGGCAAAAGTCATCATCACAATGGTAGATGAATAAGGGTTTGTTCCGATAGTTTCTAAGATGGAACGATCTAAGAACGTTTGGAAAAGGGCAGCAATAAAAGCACCCATAATTAAATATTTACCCATCATGAAAAATTCGTCAACTGCATGATATAACGTTTGGCGAATTCTTGAAATAAAAGTTGGCTTTTCATGACCATGATGATGAACGTGATGCTCATGTGTATGAGGAATATCCCCTCGCAATTGCTGTGTATTTTTCCGG
The DNA here is from genome assembly GCF_029688925.1 of Evansella sp. AB-P1. GTDB lineage: Bacteria > Bacillota > Bacilli > Bacillales > Salisediminibacteriaceae > Evansella. Next base: position 193,903 of record NZ_JARUKY010000007.1, on the reverse strand, counting down.
AAAATAAAGTAAAGTATTGCACCGATTATGATAGATAAAACAAATGCTAGTCCCATACGTGAATATAGGATTACATTTGTCTGCTCCCCTCTGAATGCATAATAAGTGGAAGCGAACACAATTGGATTTAATATAGGTGCTGCAACTAAAAATACTACGCCAACATGAAGTGGCATTCCCTTTTTAATTAGTCGACGAACAACAGGGACAATAGCACATTCACATAATGGCAAAATAGCACCAAGCATAGCTGCAGGAAGTAATGCTGCCATTGCATTCTTTGGGAGAAAACGCTGAATAGTTTCCTCTGAAACATAAATTTGTATTAAGGAGGAAACGAAAACACCTAATAAAATAAAGGGTATTGCCTCAAGTACAATACTTAAAAAAATTGTATTTACATTAATCCAATTACTGGATATATCATTTATTTGTTGATTATCATTTAAAATGTCGCTTATAAGAAATAAAATCAGAAACAGTAACAACAATAGGAAACCTAGTAAATCTCCGAAAATTTTCTTGTTTGTTTTCATGTTGGTATCTCCTACTAAAATATATTCATTTTCGATCTTTATTAGACTAATAGATATATAACATAATTGATAGATTAACGCTAATTAGTGTATCAGAGAATAAAGAGTTGGTAAATTGCCGTAAATAAATTGTTACACAAATGAAAAACGCCTGTGAACAAATTCAGACGTTTTCTCATAATTTTACACTATTTTATTGTAAAAGTAACTGGAAAAACTTTATACGTTTGATTATTCAACTTCCATAATCGTATTTGGATCAATTAAAGTAAACACAAGAATAGCAACAACAAAACAGTAGATAGCAAAATAAATTAATTTACTCTTCTTTAAGAAGTTAATAAGCCAAATGATACCTATCAATGAAAAAACAAAGGTCACAATAAAGGCTACAATCATATTAAATGTTCCAAGATTTCCAATCATTCCACTAGAGAAATCATCAAGAGCTAGCACTGTGGATCCTAATATAACGGGAATTGCTAATAAGAAGGAATATCTAACAGCTGTTTCACGGTTTAAACCAGCTAATAATGCTACAACTAAAGTAGCTCCTGAACGGGATATTCCTGGAAAAACAGCAATCGTTTGTCCTAGACCAACGAGAACGGAGTCCCCAAATGTCATTGACCCTTCTGTTTTATTTCCAGTTTTATGAAAACGTTCAATGAAAATAAGGGATAGACCAGTGACAATTAATGCTCCTGCAATAAAGGGAGGTGTTTTTATTGAGCTTGATGTCATATCTGTTAAAATTTTTCCAAGAACACCTGTAATTGCAGTGGCAATTAAAATGTAAATTCCAAAATAAAATTGTGTTCGATCGTCTGAACTTCGTTTTGCAATAAAACGAAAAAAGCCCACGATAACATTTAAAAGATCCTTCCAAAAATAAATCATAACAGCTAGTACGGAAGCGAGATGTAGAAATATTTCAAAAGATAATCCAGGGAAGGTATACCCGAATACCATTTGGGTAATGACAATATGTGCTGTACTAGAAATAGGTAAAAACTCTGTAATACCTTGGACAATCCCAAATATGATAGCTTCTATTAACGTCAAAAAAAATCTTCCTTTCTTATGTAGCGATATTATTATTTAAAATAAGGTATGGACTGCTTAACACTGCTTCCAATTCTATCAAATTTTTTTATAATGTGGAATGCTTTTAAAAAGCTTTTACAAAAATTTAATATCCTATTGTGTTGTTGCTAATCCATTTAATGAGTTGTGTAAACCTCTTATAATAGGTAGCCTTGTAAAAGAAAGAGGGCGTCTCCAAAAGCTCATACCTATGGACGCCCTTAAAATAACTTACTATTTAATAATTATTCACGATGCTGCTTGTATTCCCATTCTTTTGTAAGGCTTTGTAAGTATTTTCTTTTCTCTTCAGACAACGGAGAAACGTTAGCTGCCGATACATTTTCTAATAACTGATCTAGTTTACTTGCACCTGGTATAGCTGTAGCAACAACTGGATGATCAATAGTATAACGGAGAGCCATTTGTTGCAAGGACAGGTTATTTTTTTCAGCCTCTTTTATCAATTGATCCAATGTAGACTTTAGTTCATCTTCAGCATATTGTAAATATCCATCACTAGAAAGCTTTCTTTCAAAATTATTTGCAAGGAATCCCTTTGCTACAGGTCCTCGAGCAATGACGGATACGTTATGTTTTTCGATAAGGTCAAGCCATTCCTCCGGTCGGCGATCCAATAGACTATACTGCATCATAATACTAGAAATGTTAGACTTTTCAAGATACGTTTTTATCACATTTGGACGAATGGAGGAAATACCATAATAGCGAATGTTACCTTCCTGTACTAATTCTTCAAATGCCTCTATTGTTTCTTCAATAGGGTCATCCATCGTTCCTCCGTGTAATTGATACAGATCTATATAATCTGTACCTAGTCGTTGTAACGATTTCTTAACAGCTGTTTTTAAATATCCTTTCGTAGGATTCCAACGCCAACCGTCAATCCCTTCTCCCCATTCGTTTCCGCCTTTGGTGGCAAGAATAACGTCTTTCCTTTTATCTTTCAACGCTTTACCAACAGACTCTTCGTTCATTCCTTTTTCGTATAAATCTGCTGTATCGAAAAAATTTATTCCTTTTGAGATAGCTTCATGAATCATTTTTTCGTTACTTATTTGGTCACCTTTTAACGACATACAACCAAATCCAATTTCTGATACATATAGATTGGAGTGCCCCAATTTATTTTGCTTCATATTCTATTCTCCTCTCAACTTTAAAGGTTTATAACAAGATAGTACCAATCTTAAGAGAAACTCTCAAATACTTAGTTATTTCATTCTACCTAAACGAATATAGTAATTTAAATGGGGGGAGATAATGTGCTATTAGAAGAACGAGTACAGGTTACTGAAATTATAGAGGAAACAGACGAGATTATACGAATGAAGACAAGTGGTGGAATAGGGAAAGCGATTTTATATCGAAAGCTACATCCAAAGGTAATACCAGGAGACTGGGTAAACGTAAATATAACTGCAGCAGTATTGGGATTAGGCACAGGAGGATGGGATATTGTACGATCTGTTGTTGATAAAACGATGGTAGGTGAATCAGTAAAGAAAAAACACGGCCATATTATGAAACCAAGGTACTTAAGCGACCAACATAGTTTATTAACGGTAGAGTCACCAGAAAGTAAACATCACTCTTTATTTCAAAAGAAGTTAATGCTTGAGGGGAGAAAAGTATTCTTATGTGAATTACATAGCATGCTACCCATTGTTTATTTCCTTATGAAAATTATCAAAGAAAAGGAACCTCTTGTAGTTATTTTTAGCGATGAGGCTTCTTTGCCATTAGCTATGAGTCGCCACCTTTCCTATTTAAATAAACAATCTTCTTTTTTTTCAATAAGTACTGGGCAAGCATTTGGAGCTCAAGAGGAGTCAATTAATATTGTTACTGCCCTGCAATATATTAATGAAGTATTTGGTGAAGGAATGGTTTTAATTACGCTTGGACCAGGTGTTGTAGGAAGTAACTCTCACTATGGATATAGTGGCTTAGCTCAGGGGAATTGGGCTAATATGGTTGGTGCTTTAGGTGGTAAACCAGTTTGGATTCCGAGGATGTCAGGAGCTGATTCCAGAGAAAGGCACCAAGGTATTAGTCACCATACACTAACACCTTTAACTGAATTGACCTTGACAGAAAGTGTAGTGCCTATTCCGGTTGGTAATTATTCAGATAAATGGTTGAAAGAAAGTAGAGATTTCTTATCAGAAATTGATTATATTGATTTGCAAACTATATCAGAAGAGAAGCTCACTCCATATTTAGAGGAAGTTCAACGTTTATCTCCTTTCCCATTAACATCTATGGGGCGTACGATAGATAAGGATCCTCTTTTTTTCTTAGGAATTGCCGCAGCTGTCCAATGGTATTTTGATAGTGAGCACCATTCCTGTAAAGTGTGATATTGCTTCGACTGTTCCTTTAAAAAGTCCCGTATTTCCCATGACTTACCGGATAAAACCATCCCATTCCGTCGATGATAACACTTCATGTCCATCCTCCTCGTGAAAATAAGTCCATACTTTGATATGCTTATCATTATGAAAAAGGGAAGAATAAAAGAACTGGAGGAATGTAATGATGGAACGATTTACAGAAAAAACAATCAAAAAGGATTTAATTTATAAGGGGCGTATTATTGATTTATCCTTACATGAAGTGACATTACCAAACGGTGGGACGAGCAAACGGGAAATCGTAAATCATCCTGGGGCAGTAGCGGTGATAGCGGTGACAGAGGAAAATAAATTAATTTTAGTCAACCAATATAGAAAGCCGTTAGAAAAAGTAATTGCCGAAATACCAGCAGGTAAATTAGAAAAAGGAGAAGACCCACTAGAATGTGCCAAAAGGGAATTGGAGGAGGAGACTGGATTTATTGCTAATAAATGGACAGATTTAAGCTCTTTTTACACCAGTCCAGGATTTGCTGATGAATTGATCTATTTATTTTTGGCAGAAGAGTTAAGTGAAGGGACGGAAAATTTGGACGAAGATGAATTTGTAGAATGCTTTGAGGTCACACTAGACGAAGCAGAAAGACTAATTAAAAATCAATCTATCCACGATGCAAAAACGATAATAGCATTACAATATTTATTGCTGCAAAAAAAGTAGTTAAGGACCGGTGAATGGTATGCAAGAAGATAATTGGAAGGAATATTACACGGACTTACATATTCATATTGGACAAACAAAGTCAGGAAAACCAGTGAAAATTACTGCGTCTAAAAATTTAACTTTAGAACGTATTTTAGAAGAAGCTTCGTACAAAAAAGGTATGGAAATCATTGGTGTTATTGACTCTCATTCACCAGAAATATTACTTGAAATAAAAGAATTAATTGATAAGGGCCTTGCTTTTGAATATGTAGATGGGGGAGTGTGCTATCAGAATAAGGTGACAATAATCCTTGGATGTGAGTTAGAAATATATGATGAATCCTCTCAAGGACCTATTCATATTTTATGTTATTTTCCAACGTTAGAAATAATGAAGTATTTTTCCCAATGGTGTAAACAAAGAGTGAAAAATATACAGCTAAGCTCACAACGGATTTATACAACAGGTATAGAGCTTCAAAAAGTAGTGAAAGGGCTTGGAGGATGGTTCATACCTGCTCATGTATTTACACCGTTCAAAAGCTTGTATGGTAAAGGGGTTCACGTATCTTTACAAGAGGTTTTTGATCCAGCACTTATCGATGGTATCGAGCTTGGACTAAGTTCAGATACAGAGATGGGGGACAAGCTTATAGAATTAAAAAATTACACCTTTCTATCTAATTCAGATGCCCATTCAGCCAGTAAAATTGGAAGAGAACACCAGATATTAAGGTTAGCTAACCCAACATTTCGAGAAATAGGAAAGGCAATAATGAATGAAGATGGTCGAAAAATCACAAAAAATATAGGGCTACACCCAAAGTTAGGGAAATATTATCAAACGATCTGTCAAGTTTGCTCTTCTTATGTAGATAAGAATAATATTTGTGAAAAAGGTCATCAAGGCCAAATTATTCGTGGAGTTTACGATAGAATAATGGAGCTATCAGAAAAACAGTATCAGCTATTTGGAGAAAAACAGGCTGGTAGTAATAATCGCCCGCCATATGTTCATCAAGTTCCATTAGAATTTATTCCTGGATGTGGCTCCAAAACGATTGAAAAGCTTCTTTCTCTTTTTAAAACGGAAATGAAAATCATTCATGAAATAGAGGAAGAAGAATTATTAAAAGTTGTCCCAAAGAAAATGGCAAATCAAATAATCCAAGCGAGGTTAGGTAAACTATCGTTAAAAGAAGGGGGAGGAGGTACGTATGGAAAACTAATATAATTTAATCTATGTTTTATGTCATAGAATACTTCATAGATTCATAGACTTTGGTATAAGCAAAAAGTTAAGGTACTAGTTTTAACTGGTGACTATTGAATTGGTAGAAATCAATCAATAGAATCTTAATCCAAACTTATACATGCTAACTTTTCTATGAAACGAGGCGAAGTATCTATGAAACGTATGGGTGTAGTTAAGAGATCTTTTATAAATCATATAGAAGAAAACCGTTCTATTTATATGTTTACAATTGTATTACTAGTCATGGGTGTAATCTTTGGCGCTATTATTGTAAATAGCTTGAGCTTCTCTCAAAAGAATGATTTATACGCATATTTATCTTTATTTTTTAGAGAAGTAGAACAAGGGGAGTTTGCTAGTTCATCGGCCATATTTATTCAAACATTCATTCATTATAGTAAATATATTGGAGTAATGTGGGTATTAGGTTTAACAGTCATTGGTTTACCGATTGTCTTTATACTATTATTTATAAAGGGTTTAGTTGTTGGTTTTACAGTTGGCTTTTTAGTCAATCAAATGGGCTTTGATGGCTTTCTTGTATCATTTTTAGCAATTCTACCTCAAAACATTATTTTAATACCTGTTTTTGTAATGGTTACTACAGTTGCTACTTCATTTTCTATTCGTATATGGAGACAAATAACTAGTAGAGGTTATGAACCGATTTTTCAATACTTTCTGTCTTATTCCGTCTTTTTATTGTTTATAGGAATATTAATCGCAATCGTTTCCGCTTATGAGGGATATGTATCACCAACTATTTTAAGGCTAGTATTTCAATGGATAGGTTAATAATATAAGATTAAATTGAATTAGTTATCAAAAGATAATCGTTATAAAAATAATTTTATAATAATTCTCGTTTGACACTCTTTTTTCCCAAAGAGTATAATAAAGAAAACTTGGCGATTGGCAAGCCGTAAGGTGACAATAGCGTCTTGGTTGAGCTTATACTAAGTCACTTAGTCCTTTAGTACATAGTATTAGCGGCTTTTTGGGGGGGAAATCATGGAGCAGAGAATTGAAAGAATAAAAAAACAATTACATTCACAAAGTTACAAGCTAACACCGCAAAGGGAAGCAACAGTTAGAGTCTTGCTAGAGCATGAAGAAGATCATTTAAGTGCTGAGAATGTTTATATGCTAGTGAAGGAAAAATCACCCGAAATTGGTTTAGCTACAGTCTATAGAACTTTAGAGCTCCTAAGCGAATTAAAAGTAGTTGATAAGATTAACTTTGGTGATGGAGTTTCTCGCTACGACCTTCGCCAAGAAGGAGCAGCTCACTTTCATCATCACCTTGTTTGTATTGAATGCGGTTCAGTGGATGAAATTCAAGAGGATTTACTAGAAGATGTTGAAAAAGTTGTTGAAAAAGAATGGAATTTTTATATAAAAGATCATAGATTAACTTTCCATGGCATTTGTTATCGCTGTCGTGATAAGAAAGAAGAATAAATGTAAAGACCTTGCTTTAAAAAAGTAAGGTTTTTTTGTTTTGTTACGATCTTTAATCAAATTTTTCGTAAAATTGCTTCAAGAAGGTATAGAACTTGTCTTCCCTGTCATATTCTTTACTAGAATCATTTTTATTTTGTAAAGGTGTGAGAAAAATGAATAGAATAAAAAGTATGATTGATGCTTTATGGATATTTTTTATATTTATTGGGTGCACGCTAATTTTTTATTATGGTATTCTATGGGTGAGTGATGAATATAGGGATTACCACCGCTACGATGAACCTAAGGGTAGAGCTGTTAAAGTGGTGCAACAGGACAATATAGAATCGATTTTTGAACAATCGATGGAGAGACTACATTTATTCTTAAGGCATGGAGAATAAGGAGAAAGAATTCCATTGATATAATTTTAGACTAGCTATTGAAACACTATAAGAGGATGTTCAAAAAGTCCGGGAAAAATATCTGTCGAATCTCTGCGTTGGCTTGCTTTTCCGTACCTCACGTATTAAAAGCATACGCTACGGTACTCAAAGCTTCGCCGCCTTGATCTTTCGACGCACAGGACGTGCTAGTGTCGGCGTTGCAACAGGACGTTGCATCTTTAGCCGACTCGGTTATTTTTATCCTCCTTTTTGAACACGCACTTTAAGTATGATAAAGGTGGAGATGGAATTGTGATAGAGGAAGTAGAATTATTTATTACATTTTTACAGGAAGAAAAAGGACTTTCAAAAAGCACAAAAGAAGCTTATTACAGAGATTTAAATCACTATTCCTCTTTCTTAGAAAAACTAGGTGTGTTAAAGGTCGATGACATATCAAAAATTGAGATTTTGCAGTACATCCAGCACATGAAAGATCAAGATAAAGCTGCAACGACAATTGCAAGAGCTTTATCTTCAATTCGTTCGTTTCACCAATTTTTATTTAGAAAGTCATTTTGTAAACAAGATCCATCTATACATATTAAAATTCCTAAAGTTGCAAAAAAATCGCCAGAAATCCTTACTCCGTCTGAGGTGGAGTCATTATTGTCAACCACAGTGAGAAACGTTTCATTGGATGATCGTAATAAGGCAATGCTAGAGGTTATATATGCAACGGGATTACGAGCTTCTGAATTATGCCAACTAACTGTATCTGACATTTATTTAAAAATGGGCTTTATTCGATGTAATGGAAATAAAGAAAGGAATATCCCATTAGGCAAAAGTGCCGTTCAATCTTTAGAAAAGTATATTCAAGAGGGAAGAGTTAACCTAATAAAAAATAATCAGCATGATTTCCTCTTTGTTAATCATCATGGTACACCCATAACAAGGCAAGGTTTTTGGAAAATATTGAAGACATTATCAAAAGCTGCAAATATAAAGAAGGATTTAACACCTCATACATTAAGACATTCCTTTGCTGCCCACCTTTTACAAAATGGTGCTGATATTAGACTTGTTCAAGAAATGTTAGGTCATGTAGATATTTCCTCAACGCAGTTATATGTTCAACATTCTAAACTTAAAATGAAAGAGGAGTACATACGATATCATCCAAGGGCATAGGTCTACCCTGAAAATATAACCGATTCGAATAAATATTGAACAAGCTTTTAAAGAAAACTAATCATTGTTAATGAATTTACAATTTTACGGATTATAAACCTTAATTCTAGGAGGGATTGAATAATGAACACTACTCGTTATAAACGAGTTTTTCTTATTGTAATGGATTCTGTAGGTATTGGTGAAGCTCCTGATGCGAAAGAATTTAACGATGAAGGTGCGGATACGTTAGGTCATATCGCGGAAAAAATGAATGGACTACATCTACCACACCTTGATCGATTAGGTCTAGCACATATAAAAGATTATCAAGGGGGAACTAAGGAAAATCCTCCTTTAGCACACTATGGCAAAATGGAGGAAGCATCAGTAGGAAAAGATACGATGACAGGCCACTGGGAAATTATGGGTCTATACATTGATCAGCCATTTCGAACATTTCCCGAAGGATTTCCACCAGAGCTTATAAAAGACCTTGAAAGGCGAACAGGTAGAAAAATAATTGGAAATAAACCAGCTTCAGGTACAGAAATATTAGTTGAACTAGGAGAAGAGCATATGAAGACTGGTTCACTTATAGTATATACATCTGCTGATTCTGTCCTTCAGATTGCAGCACATGAGGAGATCGTACCAATTGAAGAATTATATAACATATGTAAAATTGCTAGAGAAATAACTCTCGATGAAAAATACATGGTTGGTCGTGTAATTGCTCGACCATTTGTAGGAACTTCAGACAATTGGGAAAGGACAGCAAATCGTCATGACTATGCTTTAAAACCTTTTGGACGCACAGTCATGAATGAGTTAAAGGATAATGGATTTGAGTCTATTGCAATAGGGAAAATTACAGATATTTATGATGGGGAAGGTATTACAAAGACACTTCGTACCATCTCAAATATGGATGGGATGGATAAACTAAATCAATCAATGGAGATGGATTTTAATGGATTGAGCTTTGTAAACCTAGTGGATTTTGATGCGAAATTTGGTCACCGAAGAGACCCTATTGGATATGGAAATGCTTTAGAGGAATTTGATAGTCAACTTGCTACTATTATAGAAAACTTAAAAGAGGATGATCTGTTGATGATTACAGCAGACCATGGGAATGATCCTACTCATCAAGGTACAGACCATACGAGAGAGTACGTACCACTCCTTGTATATAGTAATGATATTAAAACCGCTAGACCTCTGGGAACACGGAAAACCTTTGCAGATATTGGTGCAACAATTGCAGATAACTTTCAAGTACCGTTACCAAAGTATGGAACGAGTTTTTTAAGCGAAATGGAATAGGGGAGAAGAATATATGTCTACATTAGAAAAGCTTAAACAAGCAGAGAAATACTTAAAGGAAAAGATTTCAAGAAAACCTAAAGTTGGGTTAATTCTAGGATCTGGATTAGGGGTATTAGCAGATGAAATTTCAGAAGCTATTGTTATTCCGTATCAGGACATACCTGGCTTTCCAACGTCAACTGTAGCTGGACATAAAGGTCAGTTAGTATTTGGTAATTTAGAAGGTACAGAGGTTGTTGCAATGCAAGGTCGATTTCATTATTACGAAGGTTATTCAATGGAACTTGTAACGATGCCTGTTCGTCTTATGAAATCCATTGGTGTGGAATCAGTCATTGTCACTAATGCAGCTGGTGGTGTGAACGAAGCATTTAAACCAGGAGATTTAATGCTTATCCAGGACCACATTAACATGTTCGGTACAAACCCACTTATTGGACCAAATGACGAAGAAGTTGGAGTTCGCTTCCCAGACATGTCAAAAGCATATACTCCAGAACTTTTTGAGATAGGAAAAGAAGTGAGTAATGAACTACGTATACCTGTAAAAGAAGGGGTATATGTAGGGAATACAGGACCAACTTATGAAACACCTGCAGAAATTAGAATGCTTCGTACATTAGGTGGGGACGCTGTTGGTATGTCTACTGTTCCAGAGGTTATAGTTGCAAGACACAGCGGATTAAAGGTGTTAGGTATATCTTGTATATCTAATATGGCTGCAGGAATTTTAGATCAACCATTAACACATGAAGAAGTAATGGAAACAACAGAAAGAGTTAAATCTCAATTTTTGAGCTTCGTTAAAGAAATAGTAAAGAGATTGTAATAGGAGGTAGTGAGATGAGATTAGAACAAATGATGGAAGCAGTAGAATTTATTAAAAACAAAGTTGATTTTACTCCACAAATAGGTATGATCCTAGGGTCCGGCCTAGGTGAATTGGCAGAGGATATTGAAGATCCAGTGGAAATTTCGTATAAAGATATTCCACATTTTCCTTCATCGACTGTTGTAGGTCATAAAGGTCAGCTTGTTATCGGGTATTTAGAAGGAAAGCGTGTGGTTGCCATGCAAGGACGTTTTCATTATTATGAGGGATATTCTATGCAGGAGGTGACCTTACCTGTAAGAGTAATGAAGCTTCTAGGCTGCGAAAGTTTAATTGTAACAAATGCTTGTGGTGGAATGAATGAAAAGTTTCAACCAGGAGACTTAATGTTAATTGAAGACCACATTAATTTTACAGGGGCAAACCCATTAATTGGTCATAATATTGATGAGTTAGGACCGAGGTTTCCAGACATGAGTCATGCATACACACCACAACTAAGAGAGCATGCACAAAAGGTTGTGGAAAATTTGGACTTTACATTACAACGGGGGGTATATGCCGGTGTAAGTGGTCCAACGTATATGTCCGCAGCAGAGCTAATTATGCTAAGGAAACTTGGGGGAGATGTTGTAGGTATGTCGACGGTCCCTGAAGTTATTATTGCGCGACACATGAACATGAATGTATTAGGGATTTCATGTATTACAGATATGGCCATAGGTGAAACAATTGAAGGAATTACTCATGAGGAAGTGATGGAGGTTGCAGAAAGAGCTAAGCCTCGTTTCAAAAGCCTTGTACGTTCTGTGCTGAAGGAAGGGAATGACCAGGTCTGGAGTATAGTCGAGGAGGTTTAGTACTATGAGAATGGTGGATCTCATTGAAAAGAAGAGAGATGGAAATCAGTATACAAAGGAAGAAATAGACTTTATTATTCAAGGCTATACAGATGAAACGATACCAGATTATCAAATGAGTGCATGGGCTATGGCTATTTATTTTCAAGGAATGGCTTCCGAAGAAACAGCATTCTTGACAGATGCCATTGTACGTTCGGGAGAAACAATTGATTTATCAGCTATACATGGCATAAAGGTAGACAAACATAGTACTGGTGGAGTTGGTGATACCACTACCATAGTTTTAGCACCATTAGTTGCTTGCTTAGGTGTTCCAGTTGCAAAAATGAGTGGACGGGGCTTAGGCCACACAGGGGGAACCATTGATAAGCTTGAGTCTATTCCTGGTTTTAGTGTGGAGTTAACTAATAACAAATTCATAGATTTAGTAAATAAAAATAAAGTAGCAGTAATTGGCCAAACAAAAAACTTAACTCCAGCTGATAAAAAGCTATATAGTTTACGTGATGTTACTGCAACGGTAAATTCTATTCCCCTTATTGCAAGTTCTATTATGAGTAAGAAGTTAGCTTCAGGTGCAGATGCTATTGTATTAGATGTTAAAACTGGAGCAGGTGCCTTCATGAAGGAGCTAGATGAAACGAAAAAACTAGCAGAAGCGATGGTTAATATAGGACGAGATCTAGGGAAAAAGACTTCAGCTATCATTTCTGATATGACTCAGCCACTAGGTTATGCTATTGGAAATGCTTTAGAAGTGAAAGAAGCTATAGATACTTTAAAAGGAGAAGGACCAGAAGATTTAACAGAGCTATGCTTAACATTAGGTAGTCATATGGTTGTTCTTGCTGAGAAGGCAAATAGCCTTGACGAAGCTCGTAAAAAATTAGTGCAAGCAATTACGTCAGGTGAAGCATTAGAACATTTAAAGATATTTATTGAAGCACAACAAGGTGACTCATCTGTAGTTGACAATCCAGAAAAACTCCCAGAAGCGAAATATAAAGTAAATATTAATGCAGAAAAGGAAGGTTATATTTCATCCATTGTTGCTGATAAAATAGGTACAGCAGCCATGATGATTGGTGCTGGAAGGGCTACGAAATCCTCCACAATTGATTTAGCGGTTGGGATAGAACTACGAAAGAAAATTGGAGATAAAGTATTTGATGGTGATTCACTAGCTGTTATTCACGGAAACGAAGTCCCATTAGATAGTTATATAAAAAGAATAAAGGAAGCTTTCATAATATCAGAAAAACAAGTAGATAAACCCCAGTTAATCTACGATATTATAGCAGAATAAATAAATCTAAGTGAAGGGATACCCTCTCACTTAGATTTATTTTTTTCCCTTTACCAGACGGTATATTCTTTCACTGTTAGGGCAGAATGGTAAAGAAAAAGAATGGAGGGATTGGTTTGAGAAAATCGTTCATTGTTTTTTTACTAGGTTTATACATTTTTATGGGGGGCGGGTTATCAGTAAATGCTGAAGAAGCAACTGTTGAACTTGCAGATCAAGCAACCTCAGCTATACTCATTGAAAGAGATACTGGAGAAGTGTTGTATGAGAAAAATAGTAAAGAGGAATTACCTCCTGCAAGTATGACGAAAGTAATGACAATGCTATTAATTATGGAAGCTATTGATTCAGGAAAGATTACTTGGGATGAGAAAGTAAGAACAAGTGAAAGAGCTGCCTCAATGGGTGGATCACAAATTTTCTTAGAACCTGGAGAAGAAATGACTGTTGAGGAAATGATGAAAGGTATTGCCATTGCTTCAGGAAATGATGCATCTGTTGCTATGGCTGAACATTTAGCAGGTTCTGAGGAGCAGTTTGTTCATTTGATGAATGAGAAAGCAAAGGAACTTGGATTAGAAAACACTAATTTTGTGAACTCAAATGGATTACCTGGGGAAAATCACTATTCATCTGCTTCAGATTTAGCGAAAATGGCTCAAGCACTCTTAAAGTATGAGGAAATTACAAAATACACAAGCTTGTATGAAGATTATCTACGTGAGGATTCAGAAGATAAGTTTTGGCTTGTTAACACAAATAAATTAGTAAAGTTTTATCCAGGTGTAGATGGATTAAAAACGGGATTCACTAGAGAGGCTAAATATTGTTTAACAGCAACGGCAAATAAAAAGGGAATGCGAATTATTGCTGTTGTCATGGGTGCACCTACACCGAAGGATCGAAACCGACAAATTACTGAAATGCTTGACTATGCATATAGTCAATATGAACTTCAACGACGATACGAACGTGGAGATTTGTTAGGAGAAGCAAAAGTAAGTAAAGGAAATACAGTGACTGTACCAGTGCAAGCAGCTGAAAATATATCATTATTATTGAAGAAAGGTGAGTCTCTAGATGGGGTAACAGAACGTCTAGATTTGACACAGCCTGTAGCTGCTCCAGTTAAAAAAGGAGATCCAATAGGAAAACTTTACATCGAGAAGAATGGAGATGTATTGACTGAAACGGTTGTTGTTGCACAAGAAGAAGTGGGGGAAGCCAGCTTGTGGACATTAATTAAACGAACTACGTCAATTCTCGTCGGTAAAAATGCTTTTTAATTCATCGTATTCCTTCTACTTTTGACGAAAGGACACTAGTTTTGTTTTTAGGAAGGAAACTTGTATGACAATCAAGAAACTTTAGGTCATGAAAGACCCAAATTTCCTCTGGGAGAGAGGGATCTGGAGTGAAGAACTTTATTTATGAGGGGTGAAAGTAATGAGTTTACTCATTGATTTGGAAAAAAGGGACAGCGTTCTCTGTGTCAGACTTGAAGGCGAGTTAGATCATCACACAGCAATGGAGCTTAGGGAACAGGTAGATACCGCATTAAAAAAACATCACCTTACACACGTACTACTTAATCTAGAACATTTATCTTTTATGGATAGTTCCGGATTAGGAGTAATTTTGGGACGCTATAAACTTGTTCAAACTCTAGGTGGAGAAATGGTTGTTTGCTCAATATCTCCACAAATTAAAAGACTTTTTGAAATGTCAGGATTATTTAAAATTGTACGTTTTGCATCAAATGAAACAGATGCATTATTAGTGTTGGGGGTGGCGTCATGAAAAATACAATGAAGCTAACCTTTTCAGCACTTAGTCAAAATGAATCTTTTGCAAGAGTAGCTGTTGGTTCTTTTGTTGCTCAGCTCGACCCAACAATGGATGAATTAACAGAAATAAAGACAGTTATTAGTGAAGCAGTAACAAATGCTATTATTCATGGTTACAATGAAGATGATAATGGCATGGTAGATCTGGAAGTAGAACTTGAAGAAGATACAGTTCGACTTACAATTAGAGATCGAGGGATTGGTATTCATGATTTAGATGAGGCTCGTCAACCTTTATATACTTCTAAGCCAGAATTAGAACGAAGTGGTATGGGCTTTACGATTATGGAAAACTTTATGGATGAAGTTGCGATCGAGTCTGAACCAATGGTAGGTACGACCATTAGTTTAGTAAAACGCCTGTCCAAGCAGCGTGCGCTATGCAATTAAAGGGCGGCTTATTATGGATGTAGAAGTAAAACAAACTAAAAAACAAACGTACCTTGACGACAAGGAAATAAAGCGTCTCATAAAAGAGGCTCAAGACGGAGATCAAGAGGCGAGAGACCGAATTGTTAATGTAAACACACGTCTAGTTTGGTCTGTAGTACAACGCTTTTTAAATAGAGGATATGAAGCAGACGATTTGTTTCAAATTGGTTGCATCGGTTTAATAAAATCCGTCGATAAATTTGATCTAAGCTATGACGTAAAATTTTCTACGTATGCTGTACCTATGATTATTGGTGAGATACAACGTTTTCTAAGAGACGACGGTACTGTTAAAGTAAGTCGATCTATTAAAGAGAGTGCCAATAAAATTAGGAAGATGAAAGAAGAGCTATCAAAAACTTACGGTCGCACCCCCACAGTAAATGAACTTGCTGAGAAACTAGAAATGACTCCTGAAGAAGTAGTCTTTGCTCAAGAGGCAAGTAGACAGCTAACTTCTATACATGAGACAGTCTATGAAAATGATGGTGATCCTATCACTTTACTAGACCAGATCTCTGATGACGGTGATCTGAAATGGTTTGATAAAATTGCCTTACGAGATGAGATTGATAAATTAGATGAACGAGAAAAGCTAATCGTTTATTTAAGGTACTATAAGGATCAAACTCAATCACAAGTAGCAGAACGATTAGGAATTTCACAGGTACAGGTTTCAAGACTCGAGAAAAAGATTCTTAAACAATTAAAGGAACAGCTTGGCTAAATGCTAAGCTGTTTTTTAGCTCCCTTGAAATATTTTGTAACAATCTCCTTTTATCCTCTATTAATTAGAAAACCAATATCAAATTAAAATCAATCCTCTTTAAGTTGCATTGTTTTCCTATATTTCCACATACTAAAAAATATTATAAAGAGAACTCCTGCTCCTGCATAACCTGCCGATTTTCCCGTAGGAGTCGCCGTCTATCACTACTGAAGTTTTTTACTTTCAGAGTGGCTTTTTTCTTAAAAGATAAGAATTTATTAATTTTTGACTATGAAAGGTGTCTAGGAGGTCAGGACGTCGATGATTTAACCGTTGCCCACAGGACGTGGGCGTTCTTAGGTTAAATTGATGCGCGATCACCTCGTGTCAAATAACCTGTCCGCATAAAAAGTAAAAAGCACTTTTTAACGGCCAGAACATTTGCATTTCGGTGGGAGACAGGATGTCGATATTACGCCGTTGCCTACAGGACGTAGGCTTTACTTAGGCGGAATTGGGGCGTCTTGCGCTTTTCTTAATCAAATCGTAGAAAAGAGGTTTTTCGATGGATAAAAAAGTGTATTTTCGATTGAAAAGCCGAAGTTGGTCGAAGCCAAAGCAGAAAATTTATTTAAAAGACATTGCACAAGTAATAACTGAAGGAGTGCAGGAAGAACAAATTAAAAATTTAGTAGTATGCTATTTAACCTCAGACGACAAATCATTAAAAGTGATTGACTCTATGTATATTGTGAAATTAATTCAACAATCTAATCAAAATGTGGATGTACAAGTCATTGGTCCGACGCAGACTGTCATTTATTTAAAACAAAAAAAATTAAAATCTAGACCATATTTATTTATAGCTGTATGGATGTTGTTGTTCATAGGAGCTGGTTTAGCTATTATGAATTTTCATGAAGATGTAAGCATGCAGGAGGTTCACATTAAGATTAATAAAGTAATTACCGGTGAAGAAGAAACACAACCTCTATGGCTTCAAATTCCATATTCAATAGGCTTAGGCTTAGGTATGATTTTGTTTTTTAATCATGTATTTCGAAAGAGAATAAATGAAGAGCCTAGCCCAATGGAAATCGAAATGTTCAATTATGAAGAGAATATGGACAGATATGTCTCAGTGTATGAAAACGAAGCTTGGAAAGATAAAAATGATTAGTACTTTTCTTTTAATTTTAATCGGATTATCAGGCGGTTTAGCGGTGGGAAGTGGCTTTGTTGCCTTTTTAACTGTTCTAGGAATCATTCCTAGACTAGCCTATTTAACTAAAACAGAGCAGTTACTTACGTTTTATGAATTCTCAGTTATTGTAGGCACGCTTACTGGAGTGTGGTTTAGCTTAGGGAGTCCAATTTTTTCGATATCTAATCTTATTCTCATAATAATTGGATTAGCATGTGGCATTTTCATTGGATTATTGGCAGCTGCATTAACGGAAGTATTAAATGTATTTCCAATTCTTGCAAAAAGAATTGGAATGAAAGACAAAATAAATTGGCTTTTATGGGCTATTGTTTTTGGGAAAATTATTGGTTCCCTGTATCATTGGATCTATTTCGTGAAACTTTAATAATCTCAAAAGCAACTAAACAAGGAGTTGTTTACACATGAAAAAGAAGAAGAGGGTTATATTAATCACTGATGGAGATGAATCTGCAAAGGAAGCAGTAAAAAGTGTAGCCCAATCACTTAATTGTCATCTCATTATGGAATCAGGAGGTAATCCAACGAAAGTAACAGGACAACAGTTAATAAAGCTTATAAAAGATGCTGAAAAAGAGCCGATTCTAGTATTATTTGACGATTGCGGATTTCCAGAGGAAGGGTACGGTGAAACGGCTTTAATGGAGGTTGTTGCATCCTCTGACATAAATGTTTTAGGAGCAATCGCAGTTGCATCACAGTCATTCTCCCACGAATGGACAAGAGTTGATGTAAGTATCGATAAAAATGGTGTAATCACAGAATATGGTGTAGACAAAGACGGGATTATGGATACGGAAATAGGACGAATTAGAGGCGATACGGTTTACGTATTAGATCAATTATCTCTTCCCTTTATAGTCGGGATTGGTGACATTGGCAAAATGGGTGGGCGTGATTCAGTAAAGCTTGGTGCTCCAATTACAAAGCAAGCAGTGGAATTAATCTTAGAAAGGAGTGGAAACCAATGAGTTCAAAAGTGAAAAAAATCGATGAAAATGATGTTTTTAGTCGTGATCTAAGGGAAAACGAAAAGCGAATCACCGAACGAATTGGTATTGGAACAAGCTTTGATGTAGGAGTTAGGAAATTATACATATTGGATAAAGAAGTTCATTTTTATTTTGTAAATGGTCTATGTGATATTCAATATGTTGTTGAATTGTTAAAAGAATTAATGTATTTGGATGCAAATGAAACAAAAGAGAATAGAGTAAAAGATCAAATTGAAAACCGCTTAACACATGTACAGGTTGAACATGTGGGTAATATGGGGGAAGCGCTTACCCATATGTTATCTGGTCTAGTTTTCATTTTAGTCGAGGGAGAATCTGATGCACTTGTTGTAGATGTGCGTAGTTATCCTGGTAGAGGACCAGAAGAGCCAGATACAGAAAGGGTAGTCCGTGGAAGTCGCGATGGCTATACGGAAAACATCATTGAAAATACGGCTTTAACCCGAAGAAGAATTCGTGATGAGAAGCTTCGTCATGAAATAATGAAAGTAGGGGCACGTTCAAAAACGGATATATGTATTAGTTATATTGATGGCGTTGCCGATCCTAACCTCGTTAATATCATTCGAAAAGAACTCGAGGCAATAGACATTGATGGGTTAACAATGGCAGATAAAGTTGTTGAAGAGTTTGTTGTAAAACAAGGAAATAATCCTTTTCCAATAGTGAGATATACAGAAAGACCAGATGTGGCAGCAACACATTTATTAGAGGGACACGTTCTCGTTATCGTGGATGCCTCTCCAAGTGTAATTATTTTTCCAACAACGTTCTTTCATCATGTTCAGCATGCGGAAGAATTTAGACAAGCCCCTTTTGTTGGAACATTTTTAAGATGGGTTCGCTTTGTTGGGATGTTATTCTCTTTATTTATACTTCCATTATGGCTATTAATGGTGATGCAACCTTCTTTGCTGCCAGAGACTTTAGATTTTATTGGACCAAATGAAACGACAAATATACCAGTATTTGCTCAGATCGTTATAGCCGAATTAGGGATAGAGCTATTAAGGATGGCTGCTATTCATACACCATCACCATTAGCGACAGCACTAGGTTTAGTTGCAGCCCTGCTGATTGGGGAGATTGCAATAGAAGTTGGGTTACTTGTACCTGAAGTTATACTTTATGTTGCTGTAGGGGCAATAGGAATGTTTGCAACACCAAGTTATGAGTTATCTTTAGCCCTAAAAATGTTACGATTAGCTCTAATTATTTTAGTAGCAATATTTAAAGCTCCAGGCTTTATAATAGGTACAACAATCTTCTTTATTTTTCTAGCATTAATCAAATCGTTAAATGTACCATATTTATGGCCGTTCTTACCATTTTATCCAAAAGCATTATTAGATATAGTAATACGACAAGGGGTACCAATGAAGCGACGTCGTCCTAGCATTGTAAAACCACAGGATCCCATTAAACAAGGACCTGCGTAGAAAAGGATTGAAACAAAATAAGAGATATGGTATTGTTGAAGGCGATAAATTAAGCTTTTATAGTAGAAAAAGCGTAGCGCATTTCACTACAATGTAGTGAAGCACTATCCGATAGATGACGATAGGAATAGATAGTTTACACGTCAAGGATAACGGAAGTGATTCGCCTCCGTTATCCTTTTAAGTTTTAAAACTTAAAATAGAGTATACCTCATCGTTAAACGTATGTTTTAAGGGAACGAGTAGATAAAGGTGCATAATGAAAAATGAGGGATGAGGAGAGAAGAAATATGGGGTTATATGGAACAAGTAAAGTAAATAATGTCGGCAATTTAGAAATTGGCGGAATTGATACAACACTGTTAGTGGAAAAATATGGGACACCGCTATATGTATATGATGTAGAAGATATTTGTGCTCGTGCTCAACAATTCAAGAGTGCATTTGAGACAAGAGGAATTAAAAACCA
This sequence comes from Evansella sp. AB-P1, assembly GCF_029688925.1. Classification (GTDB taxonomy): domain Bacteria; phylum Bacillota; class Bacilli; order Bacillales; family Salisediminibacteriaceae; genus Evansella. The sequence goes on along the minus strand of NZ_JARUKY010000007.1, from coordinate 173,470 downwards.
AGTTGCCTATGCAAGCAAAGCTTTTAGTTGTATTGCTATGGTGCAATTAGTGGATGACCTTGGCTTAAGTTTAGATGTTGTATCAGGTGGAGAGTTATACACAGCTTTGAAAGCAGGTTTTCCAGTGGGAAGAATTCATTTCCACGGCAATAATAAGTCTCCTGATGAACTAGAGATGGCTATAAAAGAAGGTATTGGCTGTATCGTTGTTGATAACTTTACAGAGCTTTCATGGTTAATGGCATTAACAGAATCCCTAAAAAAAGAAATGAAGGTGTTAATTCGTATTACACCAGGGGTGGAAGCACATACCCATGAATATATATCTACTGGACAGGAAGACTCAAAGTTTGGTTTTGATATTCAAAGTGGTCAGGCTTCAAAAGCCATTACACAAATTCAAAACCACCAATATATTCATTTAGAAGGGGTACATTCCCATATAGGATCGCAAATATTTGAAACAGATGGCTTTACTTCAGCAATTAATGAAATTTATAAGTACCTTATAGAGTGGAAGAATACGTTAGGCTTTGAACCACGAGTTCTGAATTTAGGGGGAGGCTTCGGAATTCGTTACACAAAAGAGGATCGTCCATTACCATTAGAGCAATATGTAAACGCAATGATAGATGCTGTAGAACAACATACGAAAAAAAATGAATTAAGTACTCCGGAAATCTGGATTGAACCAGGGAGAGCACTTGTTGGAGAAGCAGGGACAACTATTTATTCTATTGGTTCAAGAAAGGATATTCCAGGGGTTCGATCTTATGTCTCTGTTGATGGAGGCATGACTGACAATATCAGACCGGCTTTATATCAGGCGAAATACGAAGCATTCGTTGCGAACAAAATGAATGAACAAAATGAAGAAAAAGTATCTATAGCTGGAAAATGTTGTGAAAGTGGCGATATGCTTATTTGGGATATAGAATTACCTAAAGTGGAAATTGGAGATTTATTAGCAGTCTCATCTACAGGGGCTTACGGCTATTCCATGTCCAATAATTATAATCGTATACTTCGACCTGCTGTTGTTTTTGTTGAAAACAGTGAAGAACAATGTGTTATTCAAAGAGAATCTTTTGAGGATTTAGTTAAAAATGAAACATCTTATCAAAAAAAAAGTAGCTCTAAATCTTTAAAAAAAGATTCGATCAAATTTTAATAAACAAAGATTATAATTATAGGGAAAGAAAACAAGTCGTATTTTTTCGTCTTGTTTTCTTTCTGTAATAATTTATTGTACAATTAGATAGGCTTAGAAATTGAAACTACATAGGAGGATAAATTAGTATGAAAAAAGGTACAATTACTATGGAAAATGGAGAAAAAATTCAAATTGAATTTTTTCCAAATGAAGCACCAGGAACAGTAGCTAATTTTGAAAAACTAGCTAACGAAGGATTCTATAACGGGATAACATTTCACCGTGTCATTCCGGGATTTGTTGCACAAGGTGGATGTCCTTATGGAACAGGTACTGGTGGAAGTGGTACGAACATTAAATGTGAAACAGAAGGTAATCCTCATAAGCATGTAGCTGGATCCTTATCTATGGCCCATGCTGGGAAAGATACAGGAAGTAGTCAATTTTTTATTGTTCATGAACCACAACCACACTTAGACGGAGTTCATACTGTTTTTGGACAAGTTACAGAAGGAATGGAAACGGTATTAAGAATTAAGCAAGGTGATGTTATGGAACAAGTAAAGGTTTTTGACGAAGAATAAATAAATGCATTATTTATAAAACACCTTACAGCTGATGTTTTAGTTATGAGGTGTTTTTTATTTTTTGCAGCTTATTCAAAGTAAGCTAAATAAAAGCGAAATTACAACATTCATTTCAACCTTTGTGATATAATAAACATAATCAAATATGGATATTATTTATCGTAACCTTCGGGGTCGGGTGCAATTCCCAACCGGCGGTGATGAAGCAATGAAGCTTCTAAGCCCGTGACCCGTTGCTTATTTAAGGAACGGTGGATCTGGTGCAAAACCAGGGCCGACAGTATAGTCTGGATGGGAGAAGGATTTTCGGTAAAAATGAAGTAGATTATAATTGGAGTAGTTTGTCCATTTTTAAAGGAAGAATGCTATTTTCTTTTAGAATGAAATATTTCAGAATATGTATTGGAATGGACAAAGGAAACAATTGTTATTATCTGGTAGCTAAGTTCATGGTTATCAGTTGGTTTTGCTATGCAAAAAGTTCTATACTTCGTTTTTCTGATTATATTTCTTTCCTGGAGGATTTCTATACCTTCAGGTTTTTTTGCGCTTTACGATTTCTTTTACGTAAAAGTATACATTGTTCACCAAAAACAACTTTCTATTAAAGTAGTACTATCCTTTTACAAGGGGAAATGAAAAGAGGTGTGATTAGTTGGAAAATACATTCATGAAAATGGCTATTGATTTAGCTCGTTCAACACATGGTCAAACGTCTCCCAATCCTGTAGTTGGTGCTATTATTGTAAGAAATAATCAAATTGTTGGAATGGGAGCACATTTGAAAGCTGGTGAGCCACATGCTGAACGGCATGCACTACAAATGGCTGGAGAAAAAGCGAAAAATGCAACGATGTATGTTACTTTAGAACCTTGCTCCCATTTTGGAAAAACCCCACCTTGTGCAGATGCAGTGATAGAAGCAGGGATAAAAAAAGTATATATTGCGTCTACAGACCCTAACCCTAAGGTTGCAGGAAATGGAATAGATAGACTACGTCAAGCTGGAATTGATGTAGAGGTGGATATTATGAAAGAGGAGGCAGATCGTCTAAATCAAGTGTTTTTTCATTATATACAAACAGGTAAGCCTTTTGTCACCTTAAAATCAGCAACTAGCTTGGATGGGAAAATTGCAACTAGTAAAGGGGAAAGTCAGTGGATTACATGTGAAGAATCAAGGTACGATTCTCACCAACTTAGACACATAAACGATGCTATTCTCGTTGGGGTAAATACTATTCTTGCAGACAATCCTTCTTTAACTACAAGATTAAATGAAGGGGGAAAGAATCCAATACGAATAGTGTTAGATCATAAGCTGAGAACACCTGAAACTGCAAAAGTAGTAACAGACCAACTGGCTCCTACATGGATATTTACTACAAATCATACAAATGCACAAAAAATACAAAAGTTAGAAGACGCAGGAGTAAAAGTTATTGTATTAAATAGTAAAAAGATTATCATTTCAGACCTCCTTACATATTTAGGGGAAAATCAGATTTCCTCTTTATTAGTAGAAGGAGGAAGTACAATAAATGATGCTTTTCTTCAAAACGGTGATTTTCAACAAGTTATTGTCTATTTAGCCCCTCTTATAATTGGAGGGAAAGATGCTTTAACCTCTTTTTCGGGAAAAGGTATTTTACATTTGAAAGACGCGACTATGTTAAAAATTAACTCTGTTGAAAGAACTGGAAATGATGTGAAGCTTGTTCTTACGAAAGGAGAGTAATATACATGTTTACAGGGATCATTGAAGAAAAAGGCACGATTCAGAAAATGAAACAGACAGGTGATTCTATCGTAATGAATATTCGTGCAAAGCATATTTTATCAGATGTACAATTAGGCGATAGTATAGCTGTAAATGGGGTATGTTTAACAGTAACAGCCTTTGATAAGAACTCATTTTCTGTTGACATTATGCCAGAAACAGTAAAAGGAACTAGCCTTCGAGAATTAACAGTAGGGTCTACTGTTAATTTAGAGAGAGCTATGTCAGCGAACGGACGATTTGGAGGACATTTTGTAACCGGTCATGTAGATGGTATTGGAAAAATTTTATCTAAACACCAGGAACATAATGCTGTTTATTACGAAATTGAAGTAGATCCTTCATTAAGAAAATATATGATGATGAAGGGTAGTGTTGCAGTTGACGGAACGAGTTTAACCATTTTTGGTTTAACTGATAAATCTTTTACTATTTCGATCATTCCACATACGATACAAGAGACTATTATCGGTAACAAAGGACAAGGAGATATTGTGAATGTAGAATGTGACATGCTAGCAAAATATATAGAAGAATTAATCTCACAAAGAACTATCAGTTCAGAGAATTTATCTGGGAAGTTATCAGAAAGCTTTCTAAAAGAAAACGGCTTTTAATTTATAGATAGGAGGAACGACGATGTTTGATTCAATTGAAGAAGCAATATACGAATTAATGCAAGGTAAATCTGTCATTGTCTGTGATGATGAAGATAGAGAAAACGAAGGGGATTTTATTGCTCTTGCAGAGAAAGCAACTCCAGAAGTAATTAACTTTATGATTACCCATGGACGTGGACTTGTTTGCGCACCTATAACAAGAGAAAGGGCAGAAGAGCTGGAGTTAGTACCAATGGTAGATAATAATACAGACCCTCATGGAACTGCTTTTACAGTGAGTATAGATCACAAGGACATTGCAACAGGTATTTCTGCACATGAACGATCCTTAACAGTGATGAGTCTAATTGATGAAAATACAAAGCCAGGTGATTATAAAAAACCAGGTCATATCTTCCCACTCATTGCAAAGGATGGGGGTGTATTAAGACGAGCAGGGCACACGGAAGCAGCAGTAGACCTTGCGAGAATGTGTGGTGCAAAGCCTGCAGGTGTCATTTGTGAAATTATCAAGGAAGATGGTTCCATGGCTCGTGTACCCGATCTTCGAAAGATAGCAGATGAGCACGATCTTAAAATGATCACAATTAAAGATCTTATTCAGTATCGAAATCGAAAGGATAAACTCATACAAAGGGAAGTGGAAATTGAATTACCTACGGAGTTTGGAGAATTTCGTGCAGTTGGATATAGCAATATTGTTGATGGAAAGGAGCACGTTGCTCTCATTAAAGGTGAAATAAGTAGTGAAATGCCTACTCTTGTTCGCGTGCATTCTGAATGCTTAACTGGGGATGTATTTGGATCGCAAAGGTGTGATTGTGGACCACAATTACATGCTGCTTTAAAGCAAATTGAGGAGGCTGGGTCAGGTGTGCTTCTTTATATGCGACAAGAAGGTCGTGGCATAGGGTTGTTAAATAAAATGAAAGCTTATAAACTACAGGAAGAAGGCTATGATACGGTAGAGGCAAATGAAAAACTTGGTTTTGCCCCAGATTTAAGAGATTACGGAATTGGAGCTCAAATCCTTCAAGATCTTGGGATAAGAAAAATGTGTTTATTAACAAATAACCCTAGAAAAATAACAGGGCTAAAGGGATATGATTTAGAAATTGTTGAACGAATCCAATTACAACTCCCTTATTCAAAGGATAATGAAAATTATTTAAAAGCAAAAAAAAATAAACTAGGACATATACTACATTTTTAATAATTTGAGGAGGAAAATGAAATGGGAAAAGTATTTGAAGGACATTTAGTTGGAACAGGATTAAAGGTTGGTATTGTAGTAGGTAGATTTAATGAATTTATTACTAGTAAATTACTCGGTGGGGCTCAGGATGCATTAATACGCCATGGAATTGAAGATGCAGATGTAGATATTGCTTGGGTTCCTGGAGCTTTTGAAATTCCAATTATCGCGAAAAAAATGGCGGAATCAGGTAACTATGATGCTGTCATTACATTAGGGACAGTTATCCGTGGATCCACACCTCATTTCGATTATGTATGTAGTGAGGTTTCAAAAGGTGTTGCTGCTTTATCCCTATCAACTGGAATTCCGGTTATCTTTGGTGTACTTACTACAGATACAATTGAGCAAGCTGTTGAAAGAGCAGGTACAAAAGCAGGGAACAAAGGATGGGAAGCTGGTGTTTCAGCTATTGAAATGGCTAATTTATCGAAGAGCTTTAATTAAGGTTTTGAACATAAAAAGAGAAAGAAAAGGTATGATCTTATCCTTTTCTTTCTCTTTCCTTTTGTTTTAATGAAGATAATCTTTCATGAATTACGTCTGTTCTATCTCTAAGCTTATGTCTAAAGATTAAGGATTTGTCCTCCATATCTTCTACGTAACACCATGTTAGATTTTGCTCACCACATTGCTTCTTACAAAGATCAATTAAGTCTTTGTCTGCTAATGGAATATTTAGAGGTTCATATGGACCACCTTTTTTTAAATTATTCAACCTTTTGTTTACAATGCTTTCTAGTGTACCAACATCAATTCCAATTTGTGAAAGGGCTACCTTATCAACCTGAAGGTAAGCAAGTACTTTTTGAAACATACGAAGGCTTCCCTTTATATTCCCTTGTCTTTCATGATATGTAGCTACAGCTAATTGAATTAATGCTAACCAATGTTTTTGAAAACCAGTTTCCTTCCAATACTCTTCCATAATTTCATGACATTCAAAATAATCTCTCGTTCCGTGAAAGTGAAGTAAGTACTCAATATAGGCTTTAGGGTAATGTTTCATCGAATCCTCCTAATTTAATTTTTAAAGAAAAGGTCATGTTACTAAATTTTAGGGTAGACCACCCATGCAAGTGGAATTTGCACCATGGAGGATGAAAATGATTTTAATCCAAATGGAACGAATGATTAACATAACCTTTATTTGTTAATACTGCTAAGTTCGATAACACTTATTTTCAGGATAGATCTCCATACAATTGGTAATTTATACCATAAGTATAAGGATTTCTTTTCAAGGGTTGATTCATCCGTTTCAAGCGATCGCTTGAAACGGATTATTATTTCTATTTCCAGGGTAGCCAATAAAATAGGGTACTTTAAGATTAACATATATTTATTTTCTAAGCTTGTAATAAATCCATAGAACACCATCTATTAAAATTTTTTGTTTATGATATAATTTTTGTTGAGAACAAAGAAAATGGTGAGACAAATGGAGTATAGTGTTAAGCTACAAACGTTTGAAGGCCCCTTAGATTTACTGTTACATTTAATTCAGAAAAATGATTTAGATTTATACGACATTCCTGTAAAAGATATTACTGAACAATATATGGTTTATATTCATACGATGCAAGTTCTACAATTAGATATAGCAAGTGAATATTTAATTATGGCAGCTACACTTTTACATATGAAGAGTAAAATGCTTTTACCTGCTCAAGAAGAAGAGTTATTGGAAGACGAGTTTGAATTTGATGGTGTGGAAGACCCCAAAGAAGAATTAATGTATCGGTTAATTGAATACAAGAAGTACAAAGAAGCAGCGGGAGAATTAAAAGAAAGAGAAAGGGCAAGGAGTGATTTATTTTCAAAGCCTATGTCTGATCTCACTCCACTTTTAAAGGATACTCTAAAATCTGATGAAACACCTAATTTAAATGTAACCATTTATGACATGTTAACAGCCTTTCAAAAGCTGCAAAGTAGAAAAAAGGACAAACCAACATATTCTAGAATACAAAGACAAGAAATACCCATTGATGAAAAAATGACACAAATAATGGAACAGCTAAATTTTCATCATGGGAAACGTAGATTTTCTGAGTTATTTGAAAAGGAAGATAGAAATCATATTGTCATTACATTTTTAGCACTGTTAGAATTAATGAAAACAGATTCAATTATCTGTAAACAAGAGCAAAATTTTGACGATATAATGATTTATCAAAAGGAGGTGTATGCTTTTGAAGTCACATCAGATTAAAGCTGTTATTGAAGGCCTTTTATTCGTATCAGGGGAAGAAGGAATTGATGAAAAGCAAATAATGGACGTTTTACAATTAGATCGTAAAACAGTAAAATTTTATATGGCAGAATTAATAGAAGCATACGCCTCCGATTCTAGAGGTATTCAAGTTGTAGAAATTGCCGGAGGCTACCAATTTACTACAAAAGCTGAGCATGCACCCTACTTTAAACGTTTGGTCCAATCACCATCAACGACTACATTGTCACAAGCTGCATTAGAAGCATTAGCAATTGTAGCTTATAAACAACCTATTTCTAGAATAGAAATAGAGGATATAAGAGGAGTAAAATCAGAACGACCTCTTAGAACATTAATTGCAAAGTCGCTAATTAAGGAAGTTGGCAGAGTCGAGGGTGCAGGTCGAGCAATCCTTTATGGGACAACAAAAGACTTTTTAGAACAATTTGGTTTACGTTCCATAAAAGAGTTACCTCCTTTACCAGAAAAAGTATCCGAGGATGACGTAGAAGAAGAAGTAGATTTATTTTTCTCAAGGTTTCAAGAACAGTTAGCATCAACTCAAGAAGAGAGTTCAAATACAAATTAGAAGGGATGACATTTTTTTATGGGGAATGATTTAGTACAACAACAGCTTTCTTTTACAATTAAACAATTAGAGAGGGCTGCTGAAGAGATTAGAAGTTTTTTAAATTCAACAACTTTAGAATCAATTGTTCAAGAGGGGGAGAGCAATTCTAAAGGGGATTATACAGATATATTAGATCAATTACGTAGAATTCTTGTTTTTTTTGATGACGGACGAGAATCAGGATATTTATTATTAAGAAGTGAAACGTTCCGAAAAAGTGCTGCTGAAAAGACATTATATTGGATTTTTCATCAGTGCATAGAAGAATTCTTTCAACCTAAATTAGACGTATGGTATGAAGATAGCCGTGCTGCATATACCGGAAAAAATGCAATTCAGTTTCGTGTACCAGTTTCGGAGCAACTGAAAGGGCTTGTAAAGACAATTGAAGGTCCGCTACAAGAGGTTAGAGAAGAACTAGAATATTATGAAACAGATTATCGAACAAAAATGCGTCAACGTGAAAATGAATATTAATACTGTAAAAAAACCGTATCCAATTTGATACGGTTTTTTTGTTACAAAATAGCGTTGGAATTACTTATGCTATAAAGTATAATCTAAGCTATTTTCATAAAACCATTCTTTTTTTCATTCCTTCTTATCTCTCGCATAGTAATAGAAAGAGTAAATAAAGGAGGGAATGAATGTGTCTATGGAGAGGCAATATAGTCACGACTTAATGAAATGGTTAGAAAAGTTTTCAAACGAGCTTAAGGTGAATGAGAATGTAACTAGAAATTCTTCTGATGTAGTTGGAAAGGTAGAAGGATTATTACATCAATTAAAGGAAAGGTCTTATATAGATGCAGCATATTTACGCCAATTAGAAAAAGAAGCAGAGCAGTTATATTATGATTATTTAAAAATAAAGACAAGTAGTGGACAACGTTCTGCACTAAATGAATCTACAAGTAGAATTCCAATTGGCAGTCATAGCCTACCAAAATTGCCTTATCAATACGATTCACTAGAGCCTTATATTCATCGAAGAATTATGGAATTACACCATAAAAAACATCATCAGTCTTATGTCGATGGATTAAATAAAGCAGAAAAAAATCTACAGGAGCAAAGGAAAAAGAATAAATTCGAAAATATAAAACATTGGGAGAGGGAATTAGCCTTCCATGGAGCAGGTCATTATTTGCATTCTTTATTTTGGCAAGTACTGTCACCTAAAGGTGGAGGAAAACCTAAAGGAGAATTAGCAAATCAAATAGATCTCGATTTTGAAGGATTTCACTCCTTTAAAAATCATTTCTCTGAAGCTGCAAACGGTGTGGAAGGAAGCGGCTGGGCAATTCTAGTATGGTCACCTAGAGTAGGGAGGCTAGAAATATTAACAGCAGAAAAGCATCAAAACTTAACGCAATGGGATGTAATTCCATTACTTCCACTGGATGTATGGGAGCATGCATATTACTTACAGTATGAAAATGAACGGCATCGATATGTTAATAATTGGTGGAACATTATCAATTGGCCATATGTAGAAGAGAGGTATAAAACAGCGAAAAGGAATATATGGTTACCCTGAAAATAAACCGCCATCGTCTTTGTTAAAAAGACGATGGCGGTCAAATTCATTTGGAATCAACTTGAATTATAATACTAATTTTCTAAAATTTCTTTTAACCAAGTATTCATTTTTTTTGTTAGTATTTCAGATTCCCTCATTATTTGGTTAATTTCTGACGTTGGATCGTCTTTTTCTCCTTTAAAAACAGTTTTTATGCTTTTATTTTTTTTGAGCCAAAAAGAGTCTAGATAAAGATTATATTCTCTCCAAAATTCAGTTAAAATTAATATTTTGCTTTTATTATATACAGTTTCCAAAAACTCCATAGGAATAGTTAAAGATCGTGGAGCTAGTTCAATTTGTTTTTTATGTAAATCATTAGTTTGTTTATGTACAGCGTTTCTTACAGTCATACACTGTAATTCCACAGTTCTTTTAACTTCTTCTTTCCACTCATTCTTTTCGTCGTTCTCCAAAAAAAATGTATTTTCCTCTCGTATAGAATCCTTGGATTGTTCTATTTTGAAAAATAAATAGTTAAATTTTCGATTTAAATAAATAAAAATAAAAACTTGGCAAATGATTAAAATAAATAAAAAGCTAAGTACCACATAAAGCATTGTCTTCCCTCCTTTTCCATTATCATATCAAATTTTAAAGACACGTCCTAAAAACAATTAAATAAGAATTACTATGACATGTACATAATTTAGTGTAGTTATTTAATACTAACTTCATGAAAGGAGTGCACCTTTGTGATGATGAGGAAATCAATATATTTTTGTTCGTTTATAATCGTAATAATTACCCTTTTTTCTGGATGTCAATTTGCTGATAACAACGAGAAAAATTCTGTTTCCCCGTATAATGTTCAATCAAAAATACCGCAAAATTTAGCATTGGAGATGGAAAAAGAAATTGAAAAGTTTGAAGAGGTTGATCGAGTAACAGCTGTCTCACATAACAAAAGTGTGTACATTTCTTTGAGGGTTTCAGGTTTCGATCGTTTTTTTCTTAAACAGATAAGACAAAAAGCTTACAAGCGTGCATCTTCTAAAAATGAAGAAGCCACTATTTACTTATCAACAGATAGAAAAGTCGATATGGAGCTTAATAAAATTAAATCAGAAATAAAACATCGGTCTATTACAAAAAAGGAATTAGAAAAGGAATTAAAAAAGGTTGAAAAGGATATGAATGGATAGTCATTTCTCGATGGATATAAATACAATAATGAGGAGGTGCCATTACATGGCATTCGTATGGGCTTTTATCGTTGGAGGCATTATATGTGTTATTGGTCAATTGCTTATGGACGTTATGAAGCTTACACCAGGACACACAATGAGTACATTAGTTGTTTCTGGTGCAATATTGGATGGTTTAGGATTATACGAACCACTCATTGATTTTGCTGGTGCGGGCGCTACGGTACCAATTACAAGTTTTGGTAACTCCTTAGTTCACGGAGCATTAGCAGAAGCAGAGCAGCACGGAATGATAGGTATTATGACTGGTATTTTTGAAGTGACTAGTGCAGGTATTTCAGCAGCGATAATTTTTAGTTTTTTAGCCGCATTAATTTTTAAACCAAAAGGATGAAATAATTATTTCCCTTTGCCAACCTCCATGAATAATAGATAGAACTGGTTTTTATTCACAGAAGGTGTATAGGTTGTACGGATAAATGGAAGTGTTAAGCAGAGGGTGCAGGCTCTGTAAAGAGTAACTAGATCAAATCTCCAAATCCTTATTAAAATGTGAAGATGTACATATCTTTTGATAAACTGCATAGACTTGTACAAAACATATAGTACGGAGGCATACTATGAAGAAAAATATGGTCATTGTTTTACTTACAGCAATCTTGTTTGTTTTTACAACAAATTTTAATAGTCACGCAGCAACCTATCAAAGTAATGTATCTGCTAAAGGTGCCATTTTAATGGAGCAAGAAAGTGGACGAGTACTTTATGAAAAAGAAGCACATACACCTATGAGAATAGCTAGTATTACAAAAATAATGACAGCAATTTTAGCGATAGAATCAGGTAAATTAGATGAATGGGTAACCATTTCAAAAAATGCTGAAGGTACGGAAGGTTCATCTATTTATTTACAAGCAGGTGAAAAAATAAAGCTTGAGGATTTAGTATATGGACTAATGCTACGTTCTGGTAATGATTCCGCAGTGGCCATAGCAGAGCATGTTGGCGGAAGTCTAGAGGGTTTTATTTATATGATGAATGAAAAAAGAAAAGAGTTAGGTATGGATAATACGATGTTCTCTAATCCACATGGCTTAGATGATCATGAGGAGCACTATTCTACTGCGTATGATATGGCACTCTTAACAAAATACGCCATGAAAAATGACATTTATAGGGAGATATCATCTACTGAATCTTATCGATCCGTAAGTAAAGAGGAAAGATACCGTGTTTTTAATAATAAGAATCGACTTCTTACCCAACTATATAAGAATTCTACAGGCGGAAAAACTGGTTACACAAAAAGAGCAAAACGAACGTTAGTATCAACTGCACAAAAAAATGAGGTTGACCTAATAGCTGTAACAATAAATGCTCCTAGTGACTGGCATGATCATATGAATCTATTTGAATGGGCTTTTAAAACCTTTGAACTTGTACCAATTGTGAAAGAAGGAAAAGTGAACGAAGTAGTAGATGATTATTATCAAGATAAGCTAATAGCAAATTATTCCTTTGAATATCCTTTGTCAGAAGAAGAGAAAGAGGAAGTGAATAAAAAGTTTGTTTTATATCGTCCGCCAACAGATGATCGATGGGAGAGAAATGGTCACCCTAATCCTATCGGGACAATTCAAATTCAAATTAGTAACGATGTAATTGGGGTTGTACCTTTAGAGTATATAGAGGAGGTAGTAGAGGAAAAATCATTTTGGAAAAAATGGTTTGAGCAACTGTTCATGGTTGTAGGAGTGAAAGCTAATGGTTAATATAATTTGGGTTGCACTATTTGTAATTGGACTTGTTTTCGCTGGAATTAATGGAACGATGGATCAAGTGAATGAAGCTATTTTTAGTGGTGCAGCAGAAGCAGTTACTATTTGTATTGGTTTAATAAGTGTTTTGACCTTTTGGTTAGGATTAATGAGAATTGCGGAAAAAGCAGGATTATTACGGGGCCTAAGTAAGCTTCTTCAGCCTATCGCCAAGAGACTTTTCCCGGACATACCAAAAGGTCACCCTGCAATGGGGTATATTTTATCGAATATGAGTGCAAATATGTTTGGGTTGGGAAATGCTGCAACACCAATGGGGATTAAAGCAATGGAAGAATTAAAGAGACTAAATGGAAATAGGGATGAAGCGAGTCGTTCTATGATCACTTTACTAGCTATAAACACAGCTAGTATTACGTTAATCCCAACAACTGTAATATCTATACGAATTCAATATGATTCTGTTGCTCCAACAGAAATAGTAGCCACTACTATAATGGCTACTACTATATCAACTGTAGGTGCTATATTAATAGATCGCTATTTTTATTATCGACGTATTAGAAAAAAAAGGGCGTGAGGTGACTTGGGATGGATAACGACTATTTCTATTTGGATTATTCCGACTATCATTGCATTCGTACTAATTTCAGGTACCGTAAAAAGAGTTCCGACTTATGAGACCTTCGTTGAAGGGGCGAAGGAAGGGGTAAAAATGTCTTTTTCTATCATTCCATATTTAGTAGGAATGCTAGTTGCAATTACAGTATTTCGAGCATCTGGAGCCATGGAATACTTTATCTCCTTATTACGTCCTTTCCTTCAAATGATAGGAATACCAGCAGACATTGTTCCTTTAGCATTAATTCGTCCATTGTCAGGAACTGGCGCATTAGGAATGACAACGGATTTAATCTCTACACATGGACCGGACTCATTTATAGGTCGGTTAGCTTCAACGATGCAGGGAAGTACAGATACAACCTTTTATGTTTTAACTGTTTATTTTGGTGCGGTAGGTATTAGAAAAATGGGTGATGCTTTAAAGGTTGGTTTATTAGCTGATTTAATAGGTGTTATCGCATCTATTATTATTGTTACAATTATTTTTATGTAAATTTTGTTAATGTTGTATCGTTTAAATATCATACAATAATAAATAGCATTACAAATATTCATTATCGTTAAGGTTATATTACCCTAACGATTTTTTCTTATTCATAAATCAAGATTAGACTTTGCGATTTTCAGGGTAGCTATTAAATAAATATTACATGCAATAAATGCTTTTCATTGTCTATATGAGAAAAAAAAGATAAAATTAATGTTTGAAAACGATTTAAAGTCGTCGAAACTGTTATATAGAAAAAATTGTTATATACTAGAGGTGAAATTGTGGAACGTTTACAGAAAGTTATTGCCCAATCTGGAATTACTTCAAGGCGGAAGGCAGAACAATTAATAGTTGATGGGAAGGTTCTTGTTAACGGAAAGAAGATCACAGAATTAGGTACGAAGGTTGATCCAAACCATGATAAAATTATTGTGGAAGGAGTTCCTTTAGAAAAAGAGGAACCTGTTTATTATTTGTTATATAAACCTACAGGAGTAATATCAAGTGTTAATGATGAACATAACCGTAAAGTGGTTACTGATTTTATTGAGACGGATAAGCGTATATTTCCTGTTGGAAGATTGGATTACGATACATCTGGATTAATCTTGTTGACGAATGATGGTGATTTTGCAAATTTGTTAATGCATCCTAAGCATAAGGTAGTAAAGACGTACATTGCTAAAGTAGAAGGAATTCCATTAAGGGAATCATTAAAGAAGTTAGAAAGAGGAGTTATGTTAGAGGACGGGAAGACAGCACCAGCTCAAGTAAAGGTTAAGCGTTCAGATAAAAAGAAAGGTACGTCCATTGTTGAGATTTCAATTCATGAAGGTAGAAATCGACAAGTTCGTCGTATGTTTGATGCTATCGGCCATCCAGTAGTTAAGTTAAAGAGGGAGCAATATGGTTTCTTACATCTTAAGGGATTAAATGCAGGGGAATATAGAGAATTGAAGCCCCATGAAATAAAACAGTTAAGAGAATTAGTTGTCACATAAATTTCACATTTTTAATGACATACCCTATATAAACAACACGAATGTAGTGATAACATGAGATTATAATGAAATAGTAAATTGGGGGATAAGGATGAAACGTAATAGACTTATCATCCGGTCTATGATATTACTCGTTATGGTCGCAGCAATTGGTTATACATTCTATAACCATTTTTCTGAGGAAAGAGGAATCGTAGATCGTGACGACGAAGCTCCAAATTTTATATTAGAAGATATTAATGGGAATCAAATAGAATTGGAACAACTCCGTGGACAAGGTGTCTATTTAAATTTTTGGCAGACTTATTGTGTATGGTGTAGAGAAAAAATGCAATATTTAAGAGATCATTATGAGGAATATAAGGAAAAAGGCGTTGAAATTGTTGCAGTGAATGTAGATGAAGGTAGAGGTTCCGTAGAAAGACATCAGGAAAGGTTTAATATAAATTACGGTCTCTATCTTGATCGAGGAAGCTTAGTAACGAACGCATATGGTGTTACAAGCTTACCTACCGTGTTTTTAATTGATGAAAATGGTGTCGTAATTGAAAAACAAGTAGGGGGTAAGACAGAAAATCAAGTACTAGCTTCATTAGATAAACTAGTACCTAGTCAATAGTGGGGGATACAAATGGAAAAAGTTAAATGTGAATGTGGCCATGTAAACCCTTATGGAACATATTTATGTGAATCATGTGGAAAGCCTTTAATTGAAGAAGACGATTCATTAGTAAATATGAGATACGAAGGTGTTGCTAGACGTTCACAAACGTATAAAAAAACAATAGTAGATAAAATTTGGAATTTCTTTTCATCCGTTAAAGTAGGGATTTGGATTATTGTCATTCTTTTACTGGCTTCAGCATTAGGAACGATATTTCCTCAAGAAATGTATATCCCTCCTGGAGAGAATCCTACCATCTTTTATGAACAAGAATATGGGACTTTAGGAAAATTGTATTATCAACTAGGTTTTCATAATTTATATAGCTCTTGGTGGTATATGCTATTAATTGCTGCACTAGGGGTATCGCTAGTTATCTGTAGCTTAGATAGAGTAGTTCCATTACATCGTGCATTAAAAACGCAACGTGTTACTAGACACACAAAATTTTTAGAAAAACAACGTTTTTTTGCTACTTCTGAAGAAGCTATTGAGAATGCAGAAGAAGTAATGCAAAAAGCAGAAAAAGCTTTACGAGAAAAGAAATATAAAATTTATAACGAAAACGGGAATCTACTGGCGGAAAAAGGAAGATTCTCCCGTTGGGGACCTTATGTAAATCATATAGGTATTATTATTTTTTTAATAGGTGCCATGCTTCGATTTTTCCCAGAAATGTATATCGATGAATACATATGGGTTCGAGATGGACAAGAAACGGTAATTAAAGGTACTGATGGAGAGTATTTCTTAAGAAATGATCAATTCATAATAGAATTATATGATGAAGAGGATGAACGGTTTCGAGAAGCATTAGAACGTACTGGTTCCCCTGTGGTGCAAACATATCAAACCTCAGCAACATTACTTCGTAGAGTGGATAACGGTGCAGTGGGACTAGGTACAGAACTAGAAGAAGTAAAACAGCATGATATTCGCGTGAACGATCCGTTAACGTTTGATGGCTTTTCCTTATATCAAGTAGATTACAAATTAAATGAACTTTCAGAGTTTACATTTACGTTAGAAGCGGTGCAAGACGAAGTAGAAGAAGATCTATCAGAAATAGAATTTACCGTTAATTTATATGAGCCAGAAATGGTCTATGAATTTGATAACGGCTTTCGTATAGAAATAATGCAATATTTTCCTAACTACCGAATGAATGATGGTGTTCCAGAAACGATTAATCGTATTCCTGATAATCCAAGAATCATTTTTGAAGTATTTACACCAGAGATGGATCCAGAAACAGATACAGGGGAAATTAGTTTAATTGGAGTTCAAGTTAATGAACCATTAAATGAACAAATTAACGGAGAAAACCAGTATCGAATTCGTATGATTGGTGTGGATATGAATAATGTTACAGCCTTAACAGTAAGACGTGATCGGACACTTCCAATATTAGCTGTTGGTGGAGCAATTTTTATGATTGGTTTGATTCAAGGTTCCTATTGGTATCACAGAAGGTTGTGGATACAAAATAGAAATGGAGTTCTTTGGGTAGCGGGACATGCAAATAAAAATTGGCACGGATTGGAAAAAGACTTTGACTATGTTGCATCTAAATCGCAAATTCCAGTCCCAGTTGATCAATTAGATAAAGATATGTCAGATGAGACAGAAAGTAGGAATGATTAAAGATGGTTCAATTAAGTAGTAACTTTTTATTAGTTTCATTTTTTATGTTTTTAGCTGCTACTATCTTTTTTACTGTATCTATTACTGGGAAAAAATTTGAGAATCGACAAGGACAATTAAAAAATAAAGCAGGATTATTAGGCTACATTTCGTCAGTCGTAGCAGTTGTAGCAGCAATTACATACTTTATATTAAGATGGATTGCTGCTGGACATGCTCCAGTAAGTAACATGTTTGAATACACAACCTTTTTAGGTATTGCTATGGCATTAGCTTTTGTAATTATTTATCCTATATATAAAAACAACTATATAGGATTAATTACGATGCCAATAGTTATGTTAATTATTGTATATGCTTCTATGTTTCCAACAGAGGTACAGCCTCTTATTCCTGCTTTACAGTCCATTTGGTTAGAGATTCATGTAATTACAGTGGCTCTTGGACAAGGAATTTTAGCAATAGGATTTGTTGGTGGTTTACTTTATTTGCTAAGGGTAATTGACTTTAAAAAAGTTACGAAGAAAGTAATAGGTGTAGAATTTATACTTTTTACAATTTTCTGCGTTGTTGGGTATATTCTGTTTAGCATTAGCTTTGGTGCTATGAATTACGAGGCAACTTTTGATTATATTAATGAAAGAGGAAACGAAGCTAATATGGTGTATAATAAGCCACCATTGGTGGGGCCAAATGAAGGTGTATTGACATCTGATACAGGTTTTAATCCTCTAGTTTCAACCCCTGCAATTATCGTAAGTAACGATTTAAATACCGTTATTTGGTCGATTTTAGGTGGTTTGCTACTTTACGGTTTATTATTATTATTATTTCGAAAGCCTATAGGTGGTGCAATTCAACCACTACTTAAAAATGTAAATCCACGTTCGGTTGATGAATTAAGCTATAGAGCTATTGCAATTGGATTCCCTGTCTTCACTTTAGGGGGACTAATTTTTGCAATGATTTGGGCACAAATAGCTTGGACAAGATTTTGGGGTTGGGATCCTAAAGAAGTATGGGCGTTAATAACTTTTTTGTTTTATGCTGCCTATCTTCATCTACGCTTATCAAAAGGTTGGCATGGAGAGAGAAGTGCATGGTTATGTGTCATAGGATTCGCCCTCATTATGTTTAACTTAATTTTTGTTAACTTAGTAATTGCAGGCTTACATTCTTATGCATTATAAAATTTAGAGGAACAAATAATTAGTTGCTGCTAAGTATAACATGTAGCTTTCTGTTGGAATTGTGTTGGAACTTGTTACAATTGAACGATTTAACATGGTACAATAAATGGAGAAATAACTGCTTGGAAAAGCTTTAAATAAGATCAAGTTCAAGAGGGGGAGTTTAAGAATGCCAAAGGAAGCAAAAATTCTTGTAGTAGATGATGAGGAAAGAATTCGTCGACTAATTAAAATGTATTTAGAACGAGAAGAATATGATGTAGACGATGCAGAAAATGGTGAAATAGCATTACAAATGGCATTAGATCAAGATTACGATTTAATCGTTTTAGATTTAATGATGCCAGGTATGGATGGAATTGAAGTATGTGAAGAGATTAGGAAACATAAAGCAACTCCAATTATTATGCTTACTGCTAAAGGTGAAGAAGCAAATCGTGTTCAAGGATTTGAAGCAGGGACAGATGATTATATCGTTAAGCCTTTTAGTCCTAGAGAAGTAGTGCTACGAGTAAAAGCACTTTTACGCCGTTCTTCATCTACTAAATTTTTGCAAACCGAAACTACAACGAAGGATGTCTTAGTTTTTCCTCATTTGACAATAGATAATGATGCTCATCGAGTTACAGCAGATGGAAAGCATATTAATTTAACACCGAAGGAATATGAATTGTTACACTATTTGGCTCAATCTCCAGATAAAGTTTTCGCAAGAGAACAGCTTTTAAAGGATGTATGGAACTATGAGTTTTTCGGAGATTTAAGAACAGTTGATACACACATAAAGCGTTTGAGAGAAAAATTAAATAAAGTTTCACCAGAAGCAGCAAATATGATTTCGACCGTATGGGGAGTCGGTTACAAGTTTGAGGCAGTGAAGGAATAATGTGGCTTTGGAGAAGTGTTGTTGGTAAGCTTTGGTTAACCATCTTACTTTTAGTTTCTGTTGTATTAACAGTATTAACTATATTGTTATTACAATATTTCGAACATTTTCATACAGAACAAGCTGAAAACCAATTGTTAAATCAAGCAACATTAATCGCCTCTTTACTAGAGAATGATGAAGTGGAAGATGTTGCTATGTCATTGATTAATACAAATTTTTCAGATACATATGCTACGAAAGCCATTCTTATTGTAGATGAAGAGCAGTATTGGTTTACAGAAGATGGAATAAAACAAGACTTACCAATCTCGATCTTTTTTGAAGATCGAGATCTTTCACTTGTACTAGAGGAAAGGGAAACTATTGTTACACAGGGTAGCTTTCCTTTATCGGGAGATGGTGAGGAAGAGCTGGACGATATCATGATTGTAGGGGTTCCAGTAGATAGTTCAATTGGTGATACTGCATCTCTCTTTATGTATCAATCTCTTGAAGTAGTAGAACGAGCATCTAGTCAAACAAAAAATATTATATTTCTTTCAGCTGGAATTGCTATTGTTTTAACTACAATCTTTGCATTCTTTTTAACATCAAGAATTACTTCTCCCTTAAGAAGAATGCGTAAGGCATCCCTGGAAGTTGCAAAAGGTAATTTTGATATGAAAGTACCGATCCTTACAAATGATGAGATAGGATTATTAGGAATCGCATTCAATCGAATGGCTAAGGCATTAAATACTAATTTAAATGCTCTTAATCAAGAGAAAGAACAACTGTCTCGAATATTAAGTTCAATGGCAGATGGTGTAATTACATTAGATCGGGAAGGTGGAGTTATGGTAACGAATCCACCTGCTACAGAATTTATTAGTGCCTGGTTGTATGAACAAGGGTATGAGGTTGAGGAATCTGGAAGTTTACCAAAAGAATTAGCAGAACTGTTCGACTTAGTAGTGAAAGAAGAAAAGGAACAAATGGGTGAAGTTGATGTACAAGGGCGGAGCTGGGCAATTTTAATGACGCCATTGTATGATCAAAACCATGTGAGAGGTGCTGTAGCTGTTTTACGAGATATGACAGAGGAACGTCTCCATGATAAATTAAGAAAAGACTTTATTGCAAATGTATCCCATGAGCTTCGAACACCAATTTCTATGCTCCAGGGCTATAGTGAAGCGATTATAGATGGGATAGCAAGTACGGAAGAAGAAAAAACGGAATTAGCACAAATAATATATGAAGAATCGCTACGTATGGGGAGGCTCGTTAATGAACTATTAGATCTAGCTAGAATGGAAGCTGGACATATTCAATTAAATGTAGAGTCAGTTAACATATCGGAATTTTGTAGTCGGGTATTTAGAAAATTCCAGGGAGTAGCGAAGGAGCATAGTATAGAATTAATAGATCAAATATCTTCCATTGATGAAGAGATATACATTGATGAAGATCGAATAGAACAAGTGCTTACGAATTTAATAGATAATGCTATTCGTTACACATCTATTGATGGTAGCGTTACGTTAAGAGTGGAAACGTTTCATAAAGGTGTAAAAATTGATATTGAGGATACTGGATCAGGAATTCCAGAAGAGGATTTACCATTTGTTTTTGAAAGATTTTACAAGGCTGATAAAGCACGTACTCGTGGAAGAGCAGGTACAGGATTAGGATTAGCAATAGTTAAAAATATCGTAGAGGCTCACTACGGCAAAGTATCGGCTCACAGTAAATTAAACGAAGGAACGACATTTTCTGTATTTTTGCCGTATAAAAATGAACGAATTTGACGTATTTAAAAGAAAGATCTTGTTCCACAGGAAACAAACGAGGCTGTCCTATAATGGTCAACTAATGACTATGAAAGGCAGCCTCTCTTTATTTAAAGGTAAGAATTTATAATTTTTTTTCTAACGTTGTCTAGGAGACAGGACGTCGATGATTTAACCTTTGCCCACAGGACGTGGGCTGTACTTAGGCGTAATTGGGGCGCCTTGCACTTTTCTTAATATGTTTTTTACGATTACAATTTATTGATAATCCTTATAAATTTCCCTCATAATATGACTTAATTCAGGAATTATTAAGTCCTCCATTGCAAGCTTAACGGCTCCTGAAGAACCAGGGGTAGAAAATATAACTGTTTTTCCTCTAACACCTGCAATTGCTCGGCTAAGGATAGCAGCAGCTCCAATATCCTTATCATAGCTTAAGTAGCGAAAAAGCTCGCCAAAACCAGTTAACTCTTTATCAAGCATACTAGATACTGCTTCATAGGTTGTATCACGAAATGAGATACCTGTGCCACCATTTATTAATAATGCTTCTATCTTTTCATCTTCACAAGCACTATGAATAATATGTCTAATTGCTGAATAATCATCCTTAACTAACTGGTGATTAACAACTGTATATCCATTCATTTCTAACAGGTCCTTCATTAAATGACCACTCTTATCTGTTTCAAATGTACGAGTGTCGGAAACCGTTAGTATCATACAAGATACGGTTGATGGTGCTTGTTGTTTATGCTCTTGCACACTCATGAATAAAATCAACTCCTTCATAAATAGATAGTTATAGTTTATCATAATGTAATAACAATCACTTTACATGACGTTATGGAGTGGCGAAGTTTTGGTTTATTGTATAAATATTTTTTGATAAAGAAATGGAGGAGATTAGGATGAAAATTTACACAAAAAAGGGAGATAAGGGAGAAACACAATTAATAGGGAAAAGGGTTAGTAAAACAAATGAAAGAGTAGAAGCATATGGAACCGTGGATGAATTAAATAGTTTTATTGGTATTGTAATTACATATTTAGAACAAGAGAAATTTAACGATATACGAAACGATTTATTAAAAATTCAACATGAACTCTTTGATCTCGGTGGAGATTTAGCAAATGTATCCTTAAATCATGATTGGGCATTAAAAGAGGAGTATGTTGACTATTTGGAGAAAAGGATAGATGTATACTGGAATGAAGCGCCACCGTTAAATTCTTTTATATTGCCAGGGGGTTCAAAAGGTGCGGCCTATTTACATGTGTGTCGAACGGTTACTAGAAGAGCAGAAAGGCTAGTTGTCCAAATTAATGACGAGTTCAACCTACCATCTGTAGGAATAAAATATTTAAATCGTTTATCAGATTATTTTTTTGCAGTAGCAAGAGCAGTTAATACGAGGTGTAATCATCAGGATATAAATTATAAACGAAATAAATAAAAAAACCGGGTGATTTCCCGGTTTTTTCATACATTAACCTATTGATTAAATAAATGTTTCAATATCTGCATTATCATGTAAACTTTCTAAGAAGTTCACTTGACGCAAATAATTTTCAATTGGAGCTTGTAATACTTCATAATCATCTAGATCTTCATCTTCTGCTGCCCACTGGTCGTAATAATCCTGGACCTCTTCTTCTGACACTGCAATGAAAGCATCATCTTCTAGATGGTTAAACTCCAATAACCTTTCAATTTTTAAGGAAGATCGGATGTCTTCACGAAGCATTTCTTCTGTTAAATTATCCATTTCAAGTGCTTCTTCAAAAGTCATACCTTCAGGAAGCTGTGAGGATGCCTGCTCCTTCATCTGCTCAAAATAAACATCAACCTCTTCAGAATCAATTGTTATATTTTGTCTTTCCGCTTCTTGTACGAGAAGATGCCTGTCTATCATATCTGATAAAACCATTGGCTCCAATTGTGGCGCTAATTCAGCATTTTGATCATCACTTAAATCAATACCATAATCTCGTAGAGCTTCTTCGTGAAGGTCACTTCTGTAAATATTTTCACCATTAATTGTAGCAACAACCTCAACTTCATTATTACTGTTTCCGTCTGATTCATTGTTTCCACCGCACGCAGCTAGTAAGAGAAGTGTTAAGAATGTTACTACAATTACGAGGTTTCGCCTCATCATATTCAATTTCCACCTTTCTAATCATAAACCCATAAGTATTTGGACTAGTTACAACTTTAACATAGAATTGAATAGCAATTCAATTTATTAAATATAAAAAATTATGTATTACATATTAAAACAGTACTTAGGTAAGTGTATAACTAATAAAGTTAATAATTGTAAAATTGAAATTTTATAAATCATGTTCCTTTTCATTATTTCATACATTTAGTTATGAGAATAATTTAAGGATGTGAAGAAATGAAAAAGTATGTGGTACAAAAAGAAGATACTTTATACAAAGTAGCTTGGGAAAATCAAATTTATGTTAAAGATATTATAGATTATAATCCTCATTTAATTGATGATCAGTTATATCTTCCACCTGGAAAAGAAATTTTAATTCCACATATTTACGTAGGAGAAAAAAGGGTAGAAAGGTTTGGGGAATGCTTAAAAGAATTTTCCCATAAAGACTTAGAACAATATATAACAAAGTGGACAAATTTTCATTATAAAATCCCTATTAACATAACTGTTATTGGACATAGTGTGTTAGGAAAGGAAATTTATAGTATAAAAATTGGGACAGGAAACAAAAAAATATTTTATTCAGGTGGATGGCATGCAAATGAATGGATGACAAGTAAATTTTTAACAGAGTGGATTGATTATGCAATGTCTAAAACAGAAAATAAGGAAGACTTCTTTGGGGAAAATTTATCTGAACTCTTCAAAGAAGTATCCTTATATGTTGTCCCAATGGTAAATCCTGACGGAATAGCACTTGTTCAACAGGGAAATTATCCAGCTCATCCTTATTATCATTTTATAGATAAAACAAATAAAGGATGTCCAACATTTGATCATTGGTCAGCAAACATTAGAGGGGTAGACTTAAACCACCAATGGCCTGCAGGATGGAAAAAGGAAGCTGATGAAAGTCCTAGAGAACCTTGGCCAAGACATTATAGCGGTATAGCACCTTTAACAGAACCAGAAGCGAAAGCTATTTATAAGCTATCAGTGGAGAATGATTTTTCATATGTCCTTGCATTTCATTCCCAAGGTCAATTAATTTATTGGGGATATAGAGATATGGAACCGAAAGTAAGTAAAGAAATGGTAGAAAGACTTTCGTTAAAGAGTTCCTATGTACCTGTTAAAACAGCGGATAGTGATGGTGGATATAAGGACTGGTTTATTCAAGAAACAAAAAAACCAGGCTTTACGATTGAAATGGGAGTAGGAACAAACCCACTACCTTTTCGTTCATACGGTGAGATATGGTCGAATAATATTTTACTAGCCCTTGAAGGATTACGATTATAATGTTAGTGTCCCAGAGTATAGTGATTGTTGTGTCGTTATTTCCTCATTTGTATATGACAATATTTTATAGAGATATGAAAAACTCTCCATACAATATGATATTATAGAATGTAGTTGCTAATTTTCTAGGGGGAATATAAGGATGAAGGAATGGCGAGCTCATTTGAAGGAAATGCCTTTTTTTGAAGGATTAACAGAGGAAGAATTATATCCTATCCTTCAATTAAGTCGAGTGAGAACATTAAGAGATAAAGAAATTTTGTTTTTAGAAGGGGAGACGAAAACACATATATATATATTAGGGGAAGGTACTATCTTAATTAGTAAGCTTACAGAAACTGGTGAAGAGAGTTTAATTAATGTTTTAGGTGAAGGTGAAATTTTTCCTCATACAGGCTTTTTTGATCATTCACCCTATCCAGGAACAGCAAAAGCAAAAAAGAATGTTACGGTTTTAGCAGTGCCAATCAGTGGATTTGAGCAGTTGATAAAGAGTCATCCAGAAATGGCATTTCGAATGATTAAGGTAATGAACTCAAAAATTATATATTTACAGAAAAAATTAAATGAAATTCTATCATTGAATGTGGAATCTCGTTTAAAGGGAGCAATGAGTCACCTTCAAGACACACAAGGTACTACTATTCGTTTAACTCATCAAGAAATAAGTAATATTATCGGCTCTACTAGAGAAACTGTCAGTAGACAATTAAAGAAATGGGAGCAAAGTGGATGGGTAGAGGTAAAAAAAGATAGGATAATATTAAAAAAGGATTTTTCCTAGTATTAATCATAAAACGTATGATAAAAGGTGTCTCAAAGATAGTTGCTACCATTTGAGACACCTTATTATTTTTTATCTATTCAAACTTTAGTGCATCTCCATCAAATGACTCTTCAGCAATTTTAATTGAATCTGTAGGACAGCCATCTAATGCATCTTCCATATCTTCATAAAGCTCTTCTGGTACTTCCGCTGTACCTTGATTATCGTCAAGGATTACCCAAGCGATACCGTCATCATCATAATCATAAATATCTGGTGCTGCTGCGCCACATGCTCCACAAGCGATACATGTGTCTTTGTCTACAATTGTGTACTTTGCCATAACAAAAACCTCCCATTGAATTTAATATAGAATCCCTTTACTTTTCTCTATTTATACTAAAAGGGTATTTTTATAAAGAACAGCTTCCATTTGTGAAGAATGTTCTTTCTTTATTTATTGTATATGTTCCATTGTCACATTTCAATAAAAAAATAAATGAGAATACTTATCATATAAGGAGTTTTAGTAGAAACATCTCCTGTTCTCTCTTATAATTAAAATTAAAAGATTCTTGTCGAATAAAGGAGTATTATTGTGAATACTTTACATTGGATTGTATTATTTATAATAGATAAATTAAATGGCCAACGAACTACTTCAGGAGTGTATCACCTTATTAAAGGGAAGCGGTCAGCCCAAACAATTCAAGATGCGTATATTTTTCATTGTGCTCCTTACGTTAGCTCTATAAAAGATCTAAAAAAAGAAGAGTTTTATCAAATAATTAATGAACTAGTAGAAAAAAATTTTATATTAGTAAAGACACAAGATGTTGGAGTAATCACAAATACGGGGAAACAAAAATTAGTGAATTTACAAGGATTACCAATCCTTCCAAAAGAATTTAATGGTTCAAAACATGAATGGAACGGTTCAGCCCAATTTTTTTGGGAGAGATACTCGTTAGCTATACAAACATTATCATATCTACAACATGGGAAAAATAACTTTATACCTGTTTGCTATCATTTAGAAGTTCAGAGATGGTTAAAGTTATTGTTTCAACAATATTTAATGGATACGAAAATAATGAGTGATAACATATACGTAGAGACAACAGAATTATTAAGGAAGGTTTCAAATCAACATGCAAATTTATTTGTTAATAGACTAACAAGCCCATATGGAACCGGTAAAACATATGATCAATTGTGTAAAGATTTTAATGATGATCCGATAAAAACCAAATTAATATTTCAATCAGTCATTCATCAATTTCTTGATACAATAGAAAAAAAGCCAAAGAAATATCCTTTTTTAATGAACTTTGTCATCAAAACAAAAGGAGATTCCATAACGAATTCAGCAAAAGAAACGAACTACTATTTAAGATTAGGGAAAACAATAAACGAGATTAGTAATATTCGAAAGCTACGTGTTAGCACCATTGAAGATCATTTAATTGAATTGGCTTTATTTGACGCAGAATTCAATTATACTCCCTTTATTTCTGACGAAGAAATAAAGAATATATTAATTACAGCAAAGGATCTAAAAACGAAACGCTTAAGAGTTTTAAAAGATCATTTCAATCCTACCTATACCTATTTTCAACTACGTTTAGCATTAACAAAAGAGAAAGGAGCAGATAGTGAATAATTTGGATCAAATACTCCATAAACAGTTTGGCTATAAGGACTTTCTACCAGGGCAAAAAGAAATTATCACCTCTGTTATACAAAAAAAAGATGTAGTAGCTATCTTACCTACTGGTGGAGGTAAAACATTATGTTATCACCTATCTGCGAAGCTATTAAAAGGGTTAACAATAGTTATCACACCACTACTTTCATTGATGGAAGATCAGGTTCATCAATTACGAGCTAAAGGTGATAAAACAGTAATGCAAATTAATGGGTTGTTAACATTTCAAGAGAAGAAGCGGGTTTTATCTAATATAAATGAAGACACCATTTTGTTTCTTTCTCCAGAAATGCTTTCTAATGAAAATATTATGAATAAATTATGTAAATTGAGAATTGGTTTATTTGTTGTTGACGAGGCACATTGTATTTCTCAATGGGGGCATGAATTCCGTACAGATTATCTTCGTCTTCATAGTATTCGAAGTGCGTTAGGAAATCCACCTTGTTTTGCATTAACTGCAACAGCTACAAAGGCAGTGGAAGAAGACATAATTAAGCAACTCGGTATGGAAAGCCCAATCATTCACCGTAATTCAGTTAACCGAAAACAAATTAAATTTATTGTTGAAAAAGTAGATAACAATACTGAAAAAAAAGCATTATTTAAAAACTACCTTTCTAAAATTCAGAAACCTGCTATTATATATACAGCTACTAGAAAAGAAGCTATCATGTTATCCAATGAGATAAAAAAAGAAGGGTATGAAGACGTAGCTTTTTATCATGGTGGTATGGTAAAGGAAGACCGATTACTCGTTCAGCATCAGTTTATTAATAATGAAATAAATTATATTTGCTCAACAAATGCTTTTGGTATGGGAATCAATAAGCCGAATGTTCGAACGGTAATTCATTATCATCTACCAAGCTCTGTTGAACAGTATGTACAAGAGGTTGGTAGAGCTGGGAGAGATGGTAATGAAAGTATAGCAATACTGCTCTATAATAAAGAAGATCGGATTATTCCATTATCATTTATAGATCGTGAATTTCCATCTAAAATAGAATTAAAAACTTGGTTCGATGCAATGAAGAATTCTCGAAGAAGTGAAGGTATAGGATTTAAACTGGAAACGATGAAAGAACTTTTTCAAATTGATGATAACCGGTGGAAAATGCTTTTATATTATTTAGAAAAATCAGGTGTCATTCAAGAAAAAGAGTTGCAAATTGAGCTTTTAAACAATAAACTAGTTCTCATGTTAAATGAACGTTTCTCTACTAGAAAAAAAACGAAACAAAAAAGGCTAATACAATTGGAACAGATGATGAATAGTGATACTTGTATTCGTGGTAGTATTCTTCATTATTTCGACGAGCTGACAGAGGAACAGGTAGCTCCATGTTGTTCATCCTGTGGCTTTACTATGAATCAAGCTAAGGTTCAACTTTTCCCTAAGGAGAAAAATGAAGTGGTGGACGTGAGCAACACATGGGAGTCTAAGCTACGGAAAATGCTATTTCCATATGAAGGACGGTTATAGAATGAAGCAAGGAGAAATAATCAAACGTTTGACAGATAAAGAGCTATTACTGAATTTATATCTTACTCAAGTGATAATACTTATCATTGCTTTTTTATTAAGCTTTTTCATTTACGGGAGCTGGTTCTTTCCTTTTACGTTAATACAATGGGATATATATCATATAGGATTAGGTATTATATTAGCTCTAATTGTTGTGGTAATAGAATTAATATTAGCTAAATGTTTACCTAAAACTTGGTTTGACGATGGTGGAATTAATGAAAGAGTATTTAAAAAACGATCACCATTCCACATAGTTATCATAGCTGGTTTTGTTGGATTTTCAGAAGAAATTCTATTTCGAGGAGTTCTTCAAACTACTATTGGTTATATTCCAGCGTCTATAATTTTTGCAATCATTCATATCCGTTATTTGTATAATCCATTTTTATTTTTATTTACAGTCGGTTTAAGCTTTGGCCTTGGGGCTATATATATGTATACCGGTAATTTATTAACAGTTATTATTTGTCATATATTTATCGATATGTTACTTGGACTATTTATACGATATAATGTATTAAATTTACAAAAATAACATTTTGAGAGAGGTGAAGAAGATGAATTACCCTTCTCGTAGTCAGGTAAAGTTAAAACGTACTCATAAAAAAGAGAGTATTGAAAAGCAGGACCTATATGAAAGAGAGAGTTATGAGGAACGAGAAAAACCTTATGTTGATAAAGTAGATGTACTGAAACTTCCTTCTAGGAAAGACATACATCAAACAAACCGAAAAGAAAAGGAAAAAAAGAAAAGTGATGGAGGAGCAAAGAAAGTACGTATACAATTTCCTTTAGTTCGTATCTTATTACTACTTTTTTTCATTATGGTCTCTTCCATTTTTATCTATTCCATATTCTTTAGTAGTTAAATTTAAAATAATAGATGTATAACCTGTCTTTCTTGCATATAAATTATATATAAGTTTAGTCAAGGGGGATATGGTATGGGTGTCGAAGAAAATCAATCGACTGATTATAAAGAGTACCATGAAGTCGTAATTGAAGCATTGATCAAAGCAAAAGAGAAAGAGGAGAAGGCAGAAAAAGCGTTATTTAGAACAGGGCTATTTTTTCTAGTCATATTATTATGTGGCGTTGCTTATATTTTTTTAAAACTATCATCTGGAGATAGCGTTTCATCCTATTTGAGGTTACTAATATCAGATGGAATTATACTAACTTGGCTAGTAGCATTATTCATTAGCTTTTATTTTTTCGAAGGAAGATCAAAAAAATATGAAAAAGCTGAAAAAGATTTTGAAGAATTAAAAGAAGATATTATTGATCGTTCATCTGATATATGGAATTCTAATCAGCTAGAAGTAAAACGTATCGCACAATACCATGAATTAAAGAATAAATACGATATTAATTTATACCATAAATAATTTCATTTCTTTGTTACAACAATAAGGGAATATATTAAATATTCAGTGTTAGACTCGTAAACAATGTGTTACGGGTTTTTTGTTTTTAACTAGACAAGCTCCAATTATTTTTCTAATTTTGACGTTTTTATGAAGTGCTATAAGGTGTTGCTTTCTTCGTTTATAATAAAATTGGATGGAAAGGGGAGAGATAAAATCAAACGGATTACGATTATTACAGGACATTTTGGAAGTGGTAAAACGGAGTTAGCAATATTTTTAGCAAGTAAAATGAGTTTCCAGTCTGATTCGAAAATTGCCCTGTGCGATTTAGATGTTATAAACCCTTATTTTCGATCAAGAGATTATGAGAAAGACTTACATAATAATGACATAGAGTTTATTGGACCTAAAAAAGAATTATTAAAAACTGATTTGCCCATTGTTTCTGGAAAAGTTGCTAGTTGTATACACGATACGAAGAAAAAAGTTGTTATTGATGTTGGGGGAGATAAAGAGGGTGCATTATCAATAGGACAATTTTCTCGTGTTATATCTAATTACGACTATGAATGTATTTTCGTATTAAATGCTAATCGTCCATATGTATCTAGTTTATCTGGTGTAAAAAATACAATAAAGAATATTGAAAGCGCTTCAAAAGTTAAGGTTACAGGAATAGTGAACAATACTCATCTAGGAAATACAGATTTTGAACCTTCTGATTTAATAGAAGGCGATAAATTAGCTAAACAAATTTCCAACGAGCTAAAGCTTACTTATTTGTTTTCATTTGTGGAACGAAAAACATGGAAACGTTGGGTTGATGAAGGGATAACTCCTGAATTAGAAAACATTGAAATATTTGAAAGGAAATTATTAACCCCTTGGGAGGAAGAGTAAGGAGGGAAGCTCTTGAAGGTTGTATTCAATGAAAATTATTGTAAAGGCTGTAGCTTATGCATTGCTTTTTGTCCACAAGAAATTATTTCATTAGCAAAGCGAATAAACAATAAAGGATATCGTCCTGCTGAGGTTAAAGATCAAAATAAATGTACCAGCTGTACAGCTTGTGCGGTCATGTGTCCTGATAATGTAATAACTGTTTATCGGCCTATAAAAAAGAGATCAAGTGTGTCTTAAAAAGGAGAGAAATAATAGATGGGGAAAGTATTGATGAAGGGGAACGAAGTTATTGGAGAGTCTGCCATACAAGCGGGATGCAAGTATTTTTTTGGCTATCCTATAACACCGCAAAGTGAACTTGTTGCATATATGGCACAAAGGCTTCCTGAAGTAGAGGGTCTTTTTTTACAAGCAGAAAGTGAAGTGGCAGCAATAAATATGGTTTACGGTGCATCATCAGCAGGTGTTCGTGTCATGACATCTTCCTCAAGTCCTGGATTTAGCTTGAAGCAAGAGGGGATATCTTTTTTAGCTTCTGCTGAATTACCTGCAGTAATAGTGAATATAGCAAGGGGCGGACCAGGATTAGGTAACATTCAACCGTCTCAATCCGATTACTTTCAAGCTACGAAGGGTGGAGGGCACGGTGATTATAATACCCCAGTTTTAGCTCCAAGTAGTTTGCAGGAAATAGTTGAATTAACAGATGAAGCTTTTCGGATTGCTGATGAATATCGAACGCCTGTCATTCTTCTTGGTGATGGCATGTTAGGACAAATGATGGAGCCAGTTGATTTTGAAGTTACGAAAGATAATAAAGAGTTCCAAAAAGACTGGGCAACAACTGGAACAGTTGGAGATGGTCCCCCTAAAACAATTACTTCTCTCGACTTAGATGATGTTCGATTGGAGGAAAGGAACAAACAGTTACAAATAAAATATAAAAAAATTAAGGCAACGGAAACGAAGGTAGAGTGTTATTTGATGGATGATGCAGAAGTTGCTGTCGTTGCTTATGGAACAGTTAGCAGAATTGTCCGTAGTGCAATAAAAAGAGCAAGGGACAACGGAATAAAAGTCGGTCTTATACGTCCAATTTCCCTTTGGCCATTTCCAGTTGAAAAAATCGCTTATTATAGTAACAAAGTAAAATCTATAATCACAGTTGAAATGAACGCTGGTCAAATGGTAGAAGATGTTAGGCTAGCTGTTGAAGGAAAAGTACCTGTTACTTTTTATGGTCGTACTGGCGGAGTAATTCCATCCATAAATGAAGTACATGAGCAAATATTGAGTATGGTAAATGAGGTGGCAAAATGAAGGTTGTTTTTGAACGGACGAAAGGTTTAACGAATGAAGAGACTCATTACTGTCCAGGTTGTACTCATGGAATTGTTCATCGTCTTGTAGGTGAAACTTTAGAAGAATTAGGTGTATTAGAAAACACTGTTGGTGTTGCTTCTGTAGGTTGTTCTGTACTTTCTTATCACTACTTTAATTGCGATATGACTCAAGCTGCACACGGAAGGGCTCCAGCTGTTGCAACAGGTTTAAAAAGAGTTCTTCCTCAAGATAGAATTGTATTCACATATCAAGGTGATGGTGATTTAGCGTCTATTGGAATGGGCGAAGTAGTCCATGCAGCTGCAAGAGGAGAAAATATTACAGTCATTTTTGTAAATAACGCTATTTATGGTATGACTGGAGGGCAAATGGCACCTACAACATTAATTGGACAAAGAACAGCAACCTCTCCACAGGGAAGAGATATTCAATCACATGGTCTACCTATTCGAGTGTCTGAAATGCTTGCAACTATAGATGGAGCTTCCTATATTGAACGTGTATCTACTCATAATGTTAAGCAAGTTGTTCGTGCTAAAAAAGCTATAAAAAACGCATTTAAAAATCAACAGGAAAAGAAAGGTTTTTCAATGGTTGAAGTGCTGTCAAGCTGTCCGACAAATTGGGGATTAACACCAGAGGAATCTTTACAGTGGATAGAAGAACAAATGGTTCCTTACTACCCTCTCGGTATACTTAAGAATTCATCTGTAATAACGGAGGATATAAGATGAAAGAGGAAATTATTATTGCAGGGTTCGGAGGACAAGGGGTTATGTCTATGGGACAATTTCTTACCTATGCCGGGTTGAAGGAGGGGAAAGAAGTAACATGGTTCCCTTCTTACGGTCCAGAACAAAGAGGAGGAACTGCAAATGTATCTGTTGTCATTAGTGATCAACCAGTTGATTCACCCGTTATCGACGAACCAACTGCTTTTCTTGCTCTTAATAAGCCATCCTTTAATAAATTCTACTCCCATGTGAAAGAGTCAGGTAACATATTTATTAATTCAGATTTAATTACAAACTATGCAAAGCGAAATGATGTAGTTATTCATGAAATAACAGCAACTCAAATAGCACAACATATAGGAAATGAACGTATTGCTGGAATGGTTTTGTTAGGTGCGTTTATTGAGAAAACTGGTATACTATCAAAGGAGAGTTTATATTCTGCGTTAAAAGATGTATTAGGAGAGTCAAAAAAGCATCTTATCCCAATGAATAAGAAAGCAATATTAGAAGGAATTCACGTAATGCAGGATTGAAGGAGTGGAATAATGAGTCGACATGTAAAGTCAGATATAGAAATTGCACAACATGCTAAAATGAAACGAATAAAGGATATTGTATCTGGTTTAGGTATTTTATTTGAAGAGTGGGAGCCATTTGGTCATTTTAAAGCGAAGCTTTCCTTATCCATTTTTGATAGACTTGAAAAAAAAGAAAATGGAAAAGTAATTTTAGTAACGGCAATTAATCCAACACCAGCTGGTGAGGGGAAATCGACAGTTACAGTTGGATTAGGGCAGGCTCTGAATAAAATCAATAAAAAAGCAATCATTACATTACGAGAACCATCTTTAGGTCCAACGATGGGAATGAAAGGTGGAGCAGCGGGAGGTGGCTATTCTCAGGTTGTTCCGATGGAGGATATTAACCTACATTTTACTGGGGATATTCATGCCATTACAACTGCTCATAACGCACTTGCAGCCCTCTT
This sequence comes from Evansella sp. AB-P1, assembly GCF_029688925.1. Taxonomy (GTDB): domain Bacteria; phylum Bacillota; class Bacilli; order Bacillales; family Salisediminibacteriaceae; genus Evansella. The sequence goes on along the minus strand of NZ_JARUKY010000007.1, from coordinate 139,618 downwards.
GGATAATCATATACAGCGTGGTAATGAATTAAATATAGATGTTAGACGAATAGTTTGGAAACGGGTATTAGACTTGAATGATCGGGCTTTACGAAATGTCGTTATTGGGTTAGGGGGTGCAATGCAAGGTGTACCTCGAGAGGATGGTTTTGATATTACTGTAGCGTCAGAAATAATGGCAATTTTATGCCTTTCAAAGAACTTAGATGATTTAAAACATCGATTATCCCAAATTGTTGTTGCCTATACAATCAATCAAGACCCTATCACGGTGAAGGATTTAAAGGTTGAAGGAGCTTTAACATTATTACTCAAGGATGCTTTAAAACCTAATCTTGTACAAACATTAGAGAACACACCTGCCATTATTCATGGTGGTCCCTTTGCAAATATTGCACACGGATGTAATAGTGTAATTGCAACAAAAATGGCAGCAAAATTAGCTGATTACGTGGTGACAGAAGCAGGTTTTGGGGCAGACTTAGGTGCAGAAAAATTCTTAAATATAAAAACGAGAGCTGGTGAAATTAATCCTGATCTCGTTGTTATTGTAGCAACGATCCGTGCTCTTAAAATGCATGGTGGTGTGGCTAAGGACCAGTTACAGGATGAAAATCTAGATGCGTTAAAAAATGGTCTAGAAAATTTACAAAAGCATGTAGAAACCATTCGTCATTTCGGACTTCCTCATGTAGTCGCAATTAATCGGTTTGTACACGATACAGAAAGAGAAATTAATACATTAAAACTCTGGTGTGTTGAACAGGGTATAACTGTAGAACTTGCAAATGTATGGGAGCAAGGGGGAGATGGTGGTGTTGAATTAGCACACCGTGTCGTTACTGAGCTAGAAAAAGTAAAAAGTAATTTTAAACGTACGTATGAATTAACGGACAGTTTAGAAGAAAAAATACAAAAAATCGCAACTAATATATATGGAGCACAGGATGTTCATTTTTCTGATAAAGCGAAAAAGCAACTTGAAGAATTTCACAATTTAGGTTGGGGAAGTCTCCCTGTATGTATGGCGAAAACACAATATTCATTATCAGATGATCCCAAAAAGCTTGGTAGACCTTCAGACTTTACTATATCCGTTCGTGAATTAAAACCATCAATTGGAGCTGGATTTATTGTTGCACTTACTGGTGACGTCATGACAATGCCAGGACTACCTAAAGAACCAGCAGCATTAAAAATGGATATTGATGAACGGGGAAGAGCAATAGGCCTATTTTAAGAGATAATTGGTGTATCGAGGAGCATAAATTAGCAATGAAGATTACCAGAGACTAATAAAAAACTATATTATTATGACCGGGACCCTTCCCGGTTTTGTTTTTGTATAGAAAATTACATTAGCGTTGCATAAAGGGCGTAGGCTGTACTTAGGCGTAATTGTGGCGCCTTACGCTTTTCTTATGTAAACAGCTAAAACCGTAAAAAAACAAGTAATTAGAAAATTATTAGGCTAGTCATGTTCCTTTTTCAGCATATTCATAAAACATCACGAAAAATAGAGGTGTTTTATTCTTGAAAAATAGAGCATTATGGCTACTAAGTGGTTTGGTTAGTCTTCACATTGTAAATAATAATTGGAATGAGTATCGAAGGTTATCAAAAATTTTATTAATTGAGTCTTTCGTTTTTGAACCTTTTACTTGGTTTTTTACGATTCTTTTTTTTATAGTAGCTTTTTTGTCTTTTTCGAAGGTAATTTTTTATAGCTTTTTCCCTTTAATAAATAAATATGAAAGGTTCTTTATTTGGTTCATATTCCTTTTATCAATAATTTTATATAAATTAGTTGCAATTCTCATTATTATTATTGCTTTTGTGTATGCTATCATGGATGCTGCTGACTATTCAAGAAGGATGCACCGCTATAGTAAAGGGGAATAAGGCTATATAACACATTTTAGGTGGTGATAATAGTGTCTTTTGAAGGTGGTATTTATAATATAAAAGCTGTTTCTACGAAATTAGGAATTCAGCCAGGTACCCTACGAGCATGGGAAAGACGTTACAAAATAATTGAACCTGTAAGAAATCAAGCTGGGCATCGTCTTTACACTGAAAAACAGGTTTCTATATTAAAATGGTTAATTACAAAGGTCAATAGCGGATTTACCATTAGTCAAGCAGTTGATCTATTGGAAAAGCAGGATATAGAACATATAAGTAGTAATTTTGAAATCAATAATGATCAAGTAATAAATATTAAAGATGAGTTATTGAATTCTTTATTAAAATTTGAAGAAAATCAAGCAAATCAATTATTAGATAAAGCCTTTTCCCTTTATACAATTGAAAATGTCGTTATTCATATTATTGGAGAATTGTTGATCGAAATAGGAGATATGTGGGAAAAACAAGAGATAACGGTTGCTCACGAACATTATATTACCTCCTATTTAAGAACTAAAATTGGTATGATTTTTCACCATCTTCCGGTTAATGGATTTTTACCTAAAGTTATTTGCACTTGTCCTCCAAAAGAATTACACGAAACAGGATTACTTATTTTCACATTATTTTTAAAAAGAAAAGGATATGAAACGATTTATTTAGGGAGTGGTATTCCTAAATCAGATTTGGAGAGTGTTGTCAAAGAAGTTAACCCAACTATCTTATTCTTTTCAGCTACTTTATCAGAGAGCTTGCAAGAGTCATATGAACTTGCGTCTAAATTCTCCAATCAATTTAATACGTTAACAATTGGTATCGGTGGACAAGCATTAGCACATTTATCATCACGAGAGAAGGCGAATTACAAACAATTTATAGTAGGAAAAAATGAAGAAGAATGGAGTCATTGGCTTAAATCATTTCATGAAAATAATCGTTCTTAGGCATTAGGTCGAACCAAAAACATGCTGTAAACATACTTTATCAGTAAAGAACATTTCATAAGCGGAAAAAATATATACACTTATGACAACATCAAGGAGGACCGACCATGCGTCTGGAACGGTTAGCATCTGATAAAATAAAAATATTTTTATCCTTTGATGATCTGAGAGATAGGGGAATCTCAAAAGACGAAATCTGGATGGATGTTCCTAAAATACACGATTTATTTCGTGATATGATCTCAGAAGCTAGTGAGGAACTAGGCTTTGATGCCGATGGACCTGTTATAGTGGAAGTTTTTGCACTACCTTCACAAGGGATGGTAGTAATTGTAACAATATCTGATGAAAGTGACGAATCCTTTGATGAATCATTTATAGAATTACAAATTACATTAGATGTAAATGATCGTTTATTATTTAGGTTTGATGAAATTGATGATGTTATTCAACTTGCAATGGAATTAGAAAGGTTAAACATTCATCAAGGAATTCTATATTATTTTGAAGGTGACTATTATCTATCATTTGAGAAAAAAGATGCCTTTCCATTAGATGTAGATACTTTTATCTCTATTATTGTAGAATATGGAGACACAGCTACTGTTACTGGTTATCGATTAGAAGAGTACGGGAAAATCATTATGGAAAAAGAAGCGGTAAAACAATTAACCAACTATTTTTCATAGATCTTCAATACAACTAGTTCACTTTCCATTATAATATTTATTATCATATGTATAAAAAACTCCCAGTTAATGAGGAGTTTTTTAAATATGCTAATAATAATATTTTCTTTACGGAGTAGTGGAAAATTTCGGTTTTTTTCTTTATAGTTAGAAGTGTAGGAAATATGTCCCTTATCCTTGAAAGATTCGTATGACGTTGAGGTGAATGCAATGGGAGGAAAAGAAAGAATGGATAACAAAAAAGAGGGAAGTTCAACTAATAATCAAGAAAATAGTATAGATGTACTTCATTCCACTAGAACTGTAATAAAAAGAGCATTGGATCGTCTAGGGTATCCACAAGAAGTTTATGAATTAATGAAGGAACCACTAAGAATGATGACTGTTCGAATCCCTGTTCGAATGGATGATGGATCTATTGAAATTTTTACAGGGTATAGAGCTCAGCATAATGACGCTGTTGGACCAACAAAAGGAGGAGTACGTTTTCATCCAGAAGTTTCAGAAACAGAAGTGAAAGCGCTGTCAATTTGGATGAGTTTAAAAGCTGGAATTGTAGATTTACCTTATGGAGGAGGAAAAGGTGGGATTGTTTGTGATCCCCGTGAAATGTCCTTTCCAGAATTAGAACGGTTAAGTCGAGGATACGTAAGGGCTATAAGTCAAATTGTTGGTCCTACAAAGGACATTCCAGCACCAGATGTCTTTACAAATTCCCAAATAATGGCTTGGATGATGGATGAATATAGTAGAATGAAGGAATTTGATTCTCCTGGATTTATAACAGGTAAGCCAATAGTGCTTGGTGGTTCTCATGGTAGAGAATCAGCAACTGCAAAAGGCGTTACAATATGTATTAAAGAAGCAGCAAAGAAAAAAGGTATTAATATAGAAGGTGCAAGAATTGTTATACAAGGATTTGGAAATGCCGGAAGCTTTCTAGCTAAGTTTATGCATGATGCTGGCGCGAAAGTTGTTGGGATTTCAGACGTTTATGGTGGATTACATGATCCAGATGGTCTGGACATTGATTATTTATTAGATCGCCGTGATAGCTTCGGTACTGTGACTAAATTATTTAAAAATACTATTTCAAATCAAGAGCTTTTAGAACTAGATTGCGACATATTAGTTCCAGCTGCGATAGAGAACCAAATTACGATTGAAAATGCACATAAAATTAAAGCAAATATTATTGTTGAGGCTGCGAATGGTCCAACAACCATTGAGGCAACTGAGGAACTAAGTAATCGAGGAGTATTGTTGGTACCAGACGTTTTAGCAAGTGCTGGTGGAGTTACAGTATCCTACTTTGAATGGGTACAAAATAATCAAGGCTTTTATTGGACGGAAGAAGAAGTAGGGGAAAGATTAGAAAAGGTAATGGTCACATCGTTTGAAAATGTATATCGAGTAGCTACTTCCCGACGAGTCGATATGCGTCTTGCTGCATATATGGTTGGTGTTAGAAAGATGGCAGAGGCTAGTAGGTTCAGAGGATGGATTTAACAAATAGTTAAGGTTACAATAATATATATTAAGTATCTAATCCCTTTCACATGAGAGGGGTTTTTTACAGTGAAATTTGAGGTGCAAATAAGATGGAAAAGGAAAAAGTAATCATTATTGGGGCAGGTCCATGTGGACTTTCCGCTGCTATAGCATTACAAAATGAAGGAATTGATCCATTAATTATTGAAAAAGGAAATATTGTTAATGCTCTTTATAATTATCCAACACATCAACAGTTTTTTAGTACAAGCGAAAAACTGTCTATTGGTGATATTCCATTTTACAGTACAGAAAGAAAACCAAAAAGGAATGAAGCTTTAGTATACTATCGAGAAGTCGTGCAAAGGAAGAATCTAAGAATCAATGCCTTTGAAAAGGTTACTCAGGTTGAGAAGCAGTCAAATGAAAAATATGTTATCTCATCTATAAATAAAGAAGGAACGAACACAAATTATATATGTGATTATCTCATAGTAGCGACAGGCTATTATGATTCACCTAATACAATGGGGTTAAAAGGTGAAAAACAACAGCATGTATATCATTATTTTAAAGAAGCTCATCCCTTTTTTGATCAAGATGTAGCTGTAATCGGTGGGAAAAATTCTGCTGTAGATGCTGCATTGGAATTAGAGAAAGCCGGAGCAAGGGTTTCCGTTTATTACAGAGGTTTAGATTACTCTCCTAATATTAAACCATGGATATTACCTGAATTTGAATCTTTAGTTAAACATGGAAAAATAAATATGTATTTTGAAACAAATGTCATTGAGATTAAAAAAAACTCAATTATTGTGCAACAAGTAGGAGAAAATAAAGTAGAAAAAAAGGCTGATTTTGTATTTGCTATGACAGGTTATCATCCTGATCATTCATTTATAAAAAGTATGGGTGTAAAAGTTGATAATGAAACAGGTCGGCCTTATTTTAACGAAAATACGATGGAAACGAATGTTAACAATATATTTATTGCTGGTGTCATCGCAGCTGGAAATAACGCTAATGAAATTTTTATAGAAGACGGCCGATTCCATGGAGATTTAATTGCGAATGCAATTACAAAAAAGGAAAGATAGGCAATAAATTAATACTTTCTTTAGGAGGTTGACAATGAAAAAGGTTGCGGTTATTACAACAGGTGGTACGATAGCAAGTAAACACAATGAACAAGGTAGACTTCACTCTGGTGCCCTGACTGGTGAAGAGTTGAAGGACGTTCTAGAACTTCCTAAAGATATTCAAATAGACATTTATTCTATGATACAAAAACCTAGTATGCATATTACTTTTGAAGACCTTCAAGAAATCCGTGAAAAAATTATAGAACTATTTACAAAAGACGATATTGACGGGGTTGTAGTGACACACGGAACCGATTCTTTAGAAGAAACAGCTTATTATTTTGATTTAACAATAGATGTATCCAAACCTATTGTTGTAACTGGATCTCAACGTTCTCCAGAACAATTAGGAAGCGATGCATATATAAACTTGAGACATGCTATTTACTCTGCGTGCGATGGACAGTTGCTTGACTGTGGAACTGTTGTTGTATTCAATGAACGTGTTTTTACAGCTAGAAATGTAAAAAAAGAGCATGCTTCTAACATACAGGGCTTTAACTCTTTTGGATTTGGGTATTTAGGGATTATTGATAATGATACACTTCATGTATACCAAAAGCCTGTCCGAAAAGAGAAGTATATCCCTACAAAAAAGGAAATACCAACAGTAGAAATCATTAAATGTTATTTAGGATCTGATGATAAATTAATTAAGGCATGTATTGAAGCGAAGGTTGATGGGATTATTTTAGAAGGTGTAGGAAGAGGACAAGTATCTCCATTCATGATGCCAGCCATAAAAAAAGCGATAAAAACAGGTATTAAGATTATTGTGACAACTGCAGCAGAAGAAGGGGAAGTGTATACAACCTATGATTATTTAGGTAGCGCTTTTGATTTGTATGAAGCAGGTGTAATTTTGGGGAAAGACTATGACAGTAAAAAGGCTAGAATTAAGTTAATGGCATTACTGTCATCAGAAAGTAACATTCAGGAGTCCTTCAAATATTAAGATCACTTAGGGAGTAGTGGTTCAATTTGTTATTTCCATGTGAAAGGAAATTAAATGTATGTATTGTTATGAATTTCATATATACTTATTATAAAAATGAATAAGATTATGTAATGAAAGGCGTTGAGCCTTATGATTTCATTAATTGCTGTTGGAATTGCTCCTTCTCTTGCTCTTCTTTGTTTTTTCTATTTGAAGGATGATTTTGAACAAGAGCCAGTCTATATGGTTATTAGAAGTTTTTTCTTTGGAGCATTACTTGTATTTCCAATTCTATTTGTTCAATATGCATTACAAGAAGAAGGCTATGTTCATTCACTATTCATAGAAGTGTTTATTCAGACTGCATTTATAGAAGAATTTTTAAAATGGTTTATTGTTTTACTCATTGTGTATCATCATATAGATTTTAATAAACGATACGATGGAATAGTCTATGCTACAGCCGTATCTTTAGGATTTGCTTCTGCTGAAAATGTATTGTATTTATTCGTTAATGGATTAGAAACTGCTTTTTTACGTGCATTATTTCCCGTAAGTAGTCATGCACTGTTTGGTGTTGTAATGGGATATTATCTTGGAAAAGCAAAATTTAATCCAAATAGAAAAGTTTTATATTTTTCTTTAGCGTTTGTTTTTCCTTACATGCTTCACAGTTTGTATAATTTAATCTTATTAACTCAAAACCAATGGGTTTATTTCTTAATTCCATTTATGGTATTTCTATGGTTCCTTGGGCTTTGGAAGGTGAAAAAAGCAAATAAAAAGCATGAAACTAGTTTTAAGAATAGAGTTGCTAGTTAAGAATATAGAGGATATATCTTGATGATATTCAAAGCTCTGTAGGAGAAGCGATCAAGACGAGACTCCGTAACGACGTACAAGCCAGGATTGCAGGATTACGCCGTTGCCACAGGACGTGGATACACTTAGGCGTCATCATGCTCGAGGTCTCCATTATGAAAACTGTGTTTACATCCACATGGATACAATTTGATTTTACGAAATTATAAATGAATAGTTAAATAACTAAAGGAGTGATTATTTTTGCCTGATACGAAGCCCCGATATAAAGTGACTATCCGCTGTTATGAATGTGGGGAAAAATTTATTCTTCGTGGTCGTCCTAATGGTGAGGGGGGATTTGACACAGGTTTTAAGAAGTGTATATGTGGAAATGAGTCTAACTTAAAAGTTGATATTTCCCCTGAATAATGACTTAAAGAGGGAGATTTAAAAGGGTTTTAACCTTTAAATCTTCCTCTTTTTTTATGTGAAAAAAATCCTCAGTCTCTTTTTATATTTCTTGTATTTGATTTGTATAGGAGAAAGTTTTTGCGAGGTTTGTATAAAATAAGCTCGAAAGATAAAACTATCCATATTGAAAGATGAAGTGTGAATCATAGAGTAATAAATGAGGAGGATGTCACATGCAGAACAGCAGGATCAATGCCAACAAAAAATTGTGCATCATGATCTCGATGTTTATTTATGTCACGCTTTTAATCGTACCACAGCCTATAGGAGCATTTTCTGAACAAGTCATCCAAAAAGGAGCAACAGGAGATGATGTTGTAGAATTACAGAGTCGTTTACAGTATATAGGTTTTTACAATGAACAAATTGATGGTGTTTTCGGATGGAGTACGTATTGGGCTGTTCGAAATTACCAAGAAGAATTCGGAATGGATGTAGATGGACTTGTTGGTGAACAAACAAAAGCAATGTTAGAGAGATCCACTGATTTTGATAAAGAATGGGTACATCGAATGATCAGAGAAGGTAGAAAGTTTACGTATTACGGTAGCACTCCAAAGGACATTCAAAAGGGTCCAAAAGGAAGCAGTGATGCAAAACAAGCTCCAGGTCAAGGAGAACAAGCAGGGGAACAACAAGAAACTGATCAAACAACTCCTGATCAAACTGAGCCTCCTGCTGAACAACCTAGTCCAGGTGGTGATGCTGGCCAACAGCCAGGTGAAGGTATAGACCAACAAACTCCTCCACAAGAGCAAGAAGATAGTCCAATACCACAGGAACAGCCAGCAGAACAGGTTCCACCTGCAGATCAAGGTGAACAAGGTAGTCCTGAACCACCTGCGGAAGAGGAGGTTCACCAAGAAGATAATGACACAGGTATTGAAAGTGCCATTAATGTTCCAGAAGGATTTACTGATAATGATATTCAAATAATGGCGCAAGCAGTATATGGAGAAGCAAGAGGAGAGCCATATGTAGGACAAGTTGCAGTGGCTGCAGTAATTCTTAATAGAATTCAAAGTCCAACTTTTCCTAACACAGCATCAGGTGTTATTTTTGAACCGAGAGCATTTACAGCGGTAGCAGATGGACAAATTTATATGGAACCAAATGAAACAGCAAGAAAAGCTGTACTAGATGCGATTAATGGACAAGACCCATCAGGAAATGCGTTATATTATTTTAATCCTGACACAGCAACTTCTGGTTGGATATGGACTAGACCACAAATTAAAAAAATCGGAAAACACATTTTTTGTAAATAAAAGGACGGAGGTGTAACTATGATTCGATCTGTGATCATTGGCGTTTTAGCTGTAGCATTAATAGGAACAGGTTATTGGGGGTATCAAGAACAACAAGAAAAAAATGCTATTCTTATAAAAGCAGAAAACAATTATCAAAGAGCATTTCATGATTTAACATACCACATCGACCTTTTACATGATGAGTTAGGTTCCACATTAGCGATGAACTCTAAGGATCGATTATCACCGTCATTAGCTGAAGTGTGGCGCATTACATCCGAAGCACAAAATGAATTAGGACAATTACCGTTATCTCTCATGCCCTTTAGTAAAACAGAGGAGTATTTATTTAAAATTGGTAGCTTTTCCTATCAAAATGCCATACGTGACTTAGATCAAGATCCACTAACAGATGATGAATATGAAACGTTGCAAACATTGTATGAACAATCTGGTGAAATTCAAAATGAAATGAGAAATGTACAATCAATGGTGTTAAGGGAAAAACTTCAATGGATGGATGTAGAGACAGCTTTAGCTTCTGAAGAAGAGCCACTTGATAATTCTATTGTAAATGGGTTCCATATTATAGATGAAAAAGTTGATGGATTTTCAGAAGTTGATTTTGGTGCAGGGGCTTCAGAGCTCTCTACAAGTGATCAAGATATCGCTGAAAATTTAACAGGTTCACCTATTTCTGAGGAAGAATCCATAGCTATAGCAAAAGATTTTCTTGATTTACCTCAATTAAATAATGCAGAAATTACTGAAACAGGAGATGGTTTAGCTTATGAAGCATATAGCTTAACAATTCCTGATGATAAGCATGGAACAAATATCGTGATGGATATTACAAAAAAAGGTGGACATCCCCTTTGGATGTTAAATGAACGTGATATTGACCAACAAGTTATTAGTTTAAATGAAGCTTCTGAAAACGCAAAGGCATTTATAGAAGAAAACGGATTTGATAATATGCAGATCGTTGACAGCAAGCAATATGATAACATAGGTGTTTTTAATTTTGCAGGTTTATTTGAGAACGCAAGAGTTTATTCTGACTCAATCGTTGTTGAAGTGGCACTTGATGAGGGAGATATTATTGGATTTGAAGGGTTTGCATATTATGATAAGCCTGGTGATCGAGAGTCTTTTACTCAAGAACTATCAGTAGAAGAAGCTCGTGAACGCTTAAATCCAAATCTTGAAGTGATGGAGCATCATCTAGCAATAATCGAGAATCAGCTTGAAGAGGAAGTTCTATGTCATGAATTTTATGGTGTCATTAAACAGGATACGTTCCGAATATTTATTAATGCTGAAAATGGAAAAGAGGAACAGGTTGAAAAATTAGCTAATGCAGAACCAAAGTATCGATATTAATAAGAAAGGTAAGCCCATGTCCTCTTACTGGCATGGGTTTCCTTATGTTTCCAGATTTTTTTAAATATGAAAGCCTTTAAATAAAAAACATGCTATACTTTAAATTGCTAGGACAAAAAAGAAGGAATTTTGAAATTTATAACGAATAAAATTTCCTAGTATATGTAATATGAAAAGTTCAAGAGTCTCAATTTATTTTAAGTAAGACCATCACGTTTTGTAGACATGGGTAGATTATGGTGTGATTACTTTAAGACAGGAATTGTTGTTTAAGGTTGGTTATACATTCTTATCTTTTTAAGAAAGGAAGGTTATCTTGATTAAAGTAGGAAGTACATTATTTTTAGAAGTTAATGATGGGGATGACACAAGAAAACGTTATCGAAGTAAAGTGTTGGATATTGAAGATAATCATTTATTCATTGACTATCCAGTGGATGAACAGAAGAAAAAAGCTCATTTTTTTGGATCTGGAACAGAGTTTCGTGCTTGGTTTTTAGCCGATAATGGAATCTTTTTATTTAATACAGAAGTTATAGGTAAGGCACATCGAAATCTTCCAATGCTTTATTTAAAAGATCCAGGTGGAGATAACTATATACGAATTCAACGACGTCAATATGTTAGAGTTGATTGCTCTGTTGATGTTGCCATCCATGCATTAAATGAAAATTTTGATCCTTTTACATCAATTTCTCTAGACTTAAGTGGAGGAGGATTCGCTTTATTATTACCAAATAATCACCCACTTGAAGTTTCAGATGAAATTTCAGCATGGTTTGCTTTAAATTATCAATCTGGTGAAATATTATATATAAATACAGAAGCGAAGATTGTTCGGATATATCAAGAAAACGGAAAACCTAGGGCATCCTTTCAGTTTAATAAGGTAAATGAAACAGATAGACAGAAGATTGTTCGTTTTTGTTTTGAAAAACAATTAGCCCATCGAAAGTAAGAATTATACATAGAGTTACTATCGTTATATTAGGATAAACTGAATATAAAATGGTTCAGTAGTGAGAGCTGGCGAATTTAGCAACAAGCATTCACTAGAAAAGGAAATTTGAATTTAAATTGAAAGAATAGACCTAATTTGTCATAGTGTGATAAGATAATTTCATAAAATGAAAATGAAAACGAATGCAAAGAAAGGGCTTACAGCATGACAATAAGACGAATGAATATAGCTATTGATGGACCAGCTGGTGCTGGAAAGAGTACTGTTGCAAAAATGGTTGCAGACAAACTTACATATATTTATATAGACACAGGGGCTATGTATCGGGCCCTTACATTTGAAGTACTAAAAGAAAATGTTGATATTCACCATGAACAGGATATTTTTAATGTCCTACAAAAAACAAATATACGTTTAGCAAATGATAATGGAAAACAAAAGATTTTAATAAACGAACAAGATGTAACGGAAGACATCCGTTCTTCTGCAGTCACAAGTCAAGTTTCGTATGTTGCTAAACATTCTAAAATTAGAGAAGAGATGGTCAAAAGACAACAACTTTTAGCCGATGATGGTGGAGTTGTTATGGATGGAAGGGACATTGGTACAACAGTACTTCCTAAAGCAGAACTTAAAATTTTCTTAACTGCAACTGTAGAGGAACGTGCTAGAAGACGTCACGAAGAACATCTTTCAAAGGGACAACCATCTGATTTAGAAAAATTAAAAGATGATATTAGTATGAGAGATAAATTAGATTCTGAAAGGGAAATTGCCCCTTTAAAAAAAGCAAATGATGCTATTGAAATCAATTCAACATCTATGAGTATTAATGAAGTGGTAGAAGCAATTCTTTTAATGGTAAAGGAAAGAAGGGAAAAGGTGAAGTGAGCAAATTATATAGTGTAGGGCAATTTTTATGCCGTACTTACTTTCGTATATTTTACCGGGTTAAGTTAATCGGTGTAGAGAACATTCCTTCAAATGGTGGTGTTTTACTATGTAGTAATCATATCCATCAATTAGATCCTCCACTTGTAGGAGCATTTTTAAAGAGACAAACACGTTTTATGGCGAAATCAGAATTATTCGAAACACCTATTTTAAAGGGATTATTACCTAAATTAGGGGCATTTCCAATTAGAAGAGGGATGAGTGATCGCCAAGCTTTAAGAACGGGTCTAAAATTATTAGGGGAAGAAGAAATGATTGGTGTTTTTCCTGAAGGTACAAGAAGTAAAACAGGTGAACTTGGTAAAGGGTTGACAGGTGTTGGTTTTTTTGCACTTCGTTCTAACGCACATATTGTTCCTTGTGCTGTTATTGGTAATTATAAATTATTTTCTAAAATTCTTCTTGTTTATGGTAAACCCATTAATATGACCCCGTTAAGAGAAGAAAAAGCATCTGCAGATGAAGCAACGGAAAAAATTATGGAAGGGATACAGCAACTGCTTGACGAATATCATAAATAGATCCTTTTTATAAAATGTTATTTAATCTTTTTAAGAATTATCATTAAAATATGTTTCATGCCCGCTATAGATTGGGGATGTAGGGAGGTATTGTCAATGGTAGAGGAAATGAATAACGAAATGGCCGATGTGAAGTCGTTCTCAGTAGGTGAGGTTGTTACAGGAACGATCACAAAGGTGGAGGAAAAACAGGCGTTTGTAAACGTAGGGTTTAAAACAGATGGAGTAATTCCAATAAGTGAATTATCTAGTTTACACGTGGAAAAAGTAAGTGATGTTCTTACAGAAGGTGAAGAAGTAGAATTAAAGGTAATAAAGGCATCTGATGATGAACTGGTATTATCTAAGCGAGCTGTTGCAGCTGAAAAAGCATGGGATGATATTACCGGTAAATTTTCTTCTGGTGAAGTGTTTGAAGCTGAGGTTGCAGATGTAGTTAAAGGTGGATTAGTGGTTGACGTTGGAGTTAGGGGTTTTATACCTGCCTCATTAGTTGAACGTCATTTTGTTGAAGATTTTTCAGATTATAAAGGAAAAACCTTACGCTTAAAGGTAGTTGAAATGGATAAAGATAAGAACAAGCTAATCCTCTCTCAACGTGCTGTATTAGATGAGGAAGCAACTGCAAAAAAACGAGACACTTTAAGTGCCATTAAACCAGGAGATGTATTAGAAGGTACAGTGCAAAGATTGACTGACTTTGGTGCATTTGTAGATATTGGTGGTGTGGATGGTCTTGTTCATATTTCGCAGATGGCCCATCATCACGTTGAAACTCCGTCTGAAATTCTAAATGAAGGTGATTCCATTAAGGTAAAGGTGTTAGGGGTAGATCCTGATAATGAACGAATTTCTTTATCTATTAAAGATACTTTACCTGGTCCATGGGAATTACTTGATGGGAAGGTTAAACAAGGCGACATCGTTGAAGGTACTGTGAAACGTTTAGTCTCATTCGGAGCCTTTATTGAAATTGCTCCTGGTGTCGAAGGTCTTGTTCATATTTCTCAAATTGCAAATCGTCATATCGGAACTCCAGGTGAAGTGTTGAAAGAAGGAGAAACTATTCAAGCAAAAGTATTAGATATAAACTTAGCTGACAAAAGAATATCACTAAGTATTCGTGCTATAGAAGAAGAAGAGCAAGCAAAGATTGAAAATGAAGCAAAACAAGAGTATCAAAAAGAAGATGACCATGCAGGCTTCTCTTTAGGAGATGTTATTGGAGATCAATTAAAGAAATATAAAAACTAATTAAACGTACTTAATGTAGGTGATGATAAGTGACCCGTTCGAAAAGAAAGCTTGAGCACATAGACCAGGCAATTGTAACTGGGCAAAATCGTGACACAGGTTTCGATGATATTCGCTTTATCCACCAAAGTCTACCAGATACTAATGTTTCTGATGTTTCATTGGACTCATCTATCGGCGAACTGAGATTCAGTTCGCCGGTTTTTATCAACGCAATGACAGGTGGAGGCGGTAAGGAGACCGAGAATATCAATTCTAAACTATCAGAAATAGCTAATAGCCTTGATATTCCAATGGCAGTTGGATCACAAATGGCAGCTATTAAAGACAATAATGAGCTTAAATCTTATGAAGTAGTCAGGAAAAATCATAATGGCTTGTTATTTGCTAATATTGGTAGTGAGGCAACAGTAGACGAAGCGAAAAGAGTTGTAGATATTATTGAAGCGAATGCACTACAAATTCATCTAAACGTTATTCAAGAATTAGTCATGCCTGAGGGAGATCGGGAATTTAAAGGTGCATTGGAACGGATTGGGGCAATATGTGAACAGATTCAAGTGCCTGTGATTGTTAAAGAAGTAGGGTTTGGTATGTCAAAAGAAACGGTGTGGAAACTATCAAATGTAGGTGCATCAGCAGTGGATATAGGTGGATATGGAGGTACTAATTTTTCGAAAATAGAAAATAGACGTCGAAATCAACCCTATTCTTTTTTTAATGACTGGGGCATCCCTACTGCAGTTTCTATCGTTGAAGCAAAACATAGTAATGCTAAAATTCCTATCATTGCTAGCGGTGGCATACAAAATGCACTTGATATTGCCAAATCAATATCATTAGGTGCTTCTGCTACAGGAATAGCAGGGGCAATTTTAAAGCTTGTTATAGAAGAAGGGGTTAGTAATACTGTCCTATATATTCAAAATATATTAAAAGAGTTAACATTGATTATGACAGCAATAGGGGCTCAATCAATATCTAAATTACAGGAGACACCAATACTTATCCAAGGATCAACGAAAGAATGGTTAAGTCAACGAAACGTACAAATAGAGAATTATGCTAATAGACCTCCGTGTAATTAAAAATTTTACCATTGGGTCATTTTTAAGGTAGCTTAATTTTTTACATAATATGTTAAAGAGCTTTGGTAACTCTTGTAACAAAGAAAAAAGACTGAAGGGTTTATTCCTTTAGTCTTTTTTCTTTGTCTTAAAAGATAATTTATTGACGCCGGAGACAGGATGTCGATATTACGCCGTTGCCTACAGGACGTAGGCTGTACTTAGGCGGAATTGGGGCGCCTTGCGCTTTTCTTATTATCTTTGTCTTTTGCGAGCTTCATCGGAAGACTCTAGTTTCGAGCTTCCTGGATAATGTAAGTTTTGGTCACGATCAGATTCTACCTGTTCTTCTTTTCTTAATTTTTTTTCTTGGCGATCTTTACCCATAATAGATCAACTCCTTATCTTTTTGGCTATGTTAAAAGGATAGTGTTGATTTTGATTAGAATGTGATTATTGCAGATGATACGAAACTCCTCGAAAATACTATTACATTTTTCACATTCTTCGTGAATGGATTATTATAGGATGCACATTCAAAGTCCTGTTGAAAAGCAATAGCTACGAAACTTACTTCACGGTGTAATTGGAGCATCAAGGAGCAAAAAATCAACAATGAAGATTAACAGAGCCTATCTTTTAAACATATATGTATATTTTTCCTATAATTTTGACGATTATGTAAAGGGGAGGAGATTTTTATGAACGGTTTTTGGTATTATTGGGTTTTATGGTTACTAATAATATATTTTTGCTTTTTTGATGAAAACAATGTAAGAAGGAAAAAATGGATATATATAAGTTTATTTCTAATTATTTCTTCTTACATCGTCATTCCATTTCTAACTGTTTCTTTGAGGATATCCATTCTTATGATCGCTTTTTTAGCATTTTATTTTATTGCTAAAATGATGATAAAGGATATTATATATGCTTATGTAATGGCTTCCTTTGTATCATTTGTATTTTTATCAATTAAATATTTTGTTTACTTTGAACCAATATGGCTATACATATCCCCATTTGTAATGATAATTTCGATAATTGTTTTTTCTGTGATTGTATTTGTAAAAAAACATATTAATCGCCTTACTATTACTGTAGTAGGTATTGTTCAAGGAGAGTTATTATTATTAATTCTATTGTGGCAAAAAGATCATCCATCTTATAGGAGTTTTATGATTGGGGATTTTACCTTCTTAAATATTGTTTCTGTTTCTCTTTTATGTATATTATGTTGGAACAGTATTGAAACCATAGTAGAAATGATAAAAACGAAGGGCTTATCACGTAAACCTAACATTGTATTAAGCCAACGGAATATAAATACGTGAGGATAATAATACCAAAATTTATTTGTCCTAGGTGAACTTAGTTTGTTATAATGTTGTAGCTATGAATTCCTTTCCATTCATTGGCGGAAAGGTTTTTTTAAAAGTCCCTTAAAGTATTGCATTTGAGGAATATATGGAGATCTGAAAGTGAGGAATAATACATGCCTAAACCGGTGTTAGCAATAGTAGGTAGACCAAATGTAGGAAAGTCAACCATTTTTAACCGAATTGTAGGAGAACGAATTGCCATTGTAGAAGATAAGCCAGGAGTAACGCGTGATCGTATTTATAGTTCAGCTGAGTGGTTAAATAAAGAATTTAATGTCATTGATACTGGTGGTATTGAGGTTAACGATGAACCACTGATGGTTCAAATGCGATTTCAAGCAGAGCTAGCCATTGAAGAAGCAGATGTAATTTGTTTCATTGTTAATGGACGAGAAGGTATTACTAGTGCAGATGAAGAAGTTGCTCAAATTCTATTTCGTTCAAAAAAACCTATTGTCATAGGTGTGAACAAGATGGATGATCCTTCCATGCATGAGAAGTTATATGAATTTTATAGTCTAGGCATCGGAGATCCTATTCCAATTTCTGGATCTCATGGCCTTGGTTTAGGTGATCTTTTGGATCAGGTTGTAAAAAATTTTCCGGTAGAAGATGAAGAAATTTATGATGAGGAAACGATAAAATTTAGTTTAATTGGCCGTCCAAATGTAGGGAAGTCTTCTCTTGTAAATGCAATTCTAGGAGAGGAACGGGTTATTGTAAGTGATATTCCTGGTACAACAAGAGATGCGATTGATACTCCATTTACAAAAGATGGACAAGAATATGTCGTTATTGATACAGCAGGAATGAGAAAAAAAGGGAAAGTCTATGAAAGCACGGAAAAATATTCTGTTCTGAGGGCATTGAGAGCTATTGAACGGTCTGATGTGGTATTAATGGTCATAAATGCTGAAGAAGGAATGATTGAGCAAGATAAAAAAATAGCAGGATATGCTCATGAAGCAGGAAGAGCTGTTATTATTGTTGTGAATAAATGGGACGCTGTGGAAAAAGACGATAAAACGATGCAACTTTTCGAGCAGAAGCTAAGAGAAGAGTTTTTATATTTGAGCTATGCTCCAATTATCTTCTTATCTGCAAAAACAAAAAGAAGGTTACAAAATCTATTACCTCTTGTAAATAAAGTAATAGAATATCACAATCTCCGTGTTCAAACACATGTGTTAAACGACGTAATTGTAGACGCAGTTACGATGAATCCAACTCCAACTGATCACGGTGGGAAGAGATTAAGAATAAGCTATGCAACACAGGTATCAGTTGGTCCACCAACATTTGTTTTATTTGTTAATGATCCAGAGTTACTTCATTTTTCATACAAAAGATATTTAGAAAATAAAATCCGTGACACATTTGATTTTATAGGTACACCAATTCGAATTATTGCGAGAAAGAAGAGTGAATAAAATTATTTACGGAGGTTTGATATGTTTGCGTTTATTTCAATACTAATATCGTATTTATTAGGTTCCGTTAGTTTTAGTTACTTAATAGCAAAAAAAATTAAAAAGGTTGATATTCGCCAACATGGAAGTGGTAATGCAGGAGCTACAAATACATTACGTGTACTTGGAATAGGTCCTGCAATTGCAGTTCTATTATTAGATTGTGCCAAAGGAATTGTAGCGGTAGTATTAGCCTTTAACTTAACAAGTGATCCAACAATTGCTGCTGCTAGTGGTTTAGCCTCAATAATTGGACATAATTGGCCAATATATTATGGCTTTCGTGGAGGGAAAGGAGTCGCTACAACAATTGGAGTTCTAGCTTCACTAGTATTATTCGCTGCATTAATTTCAGGGGTTATTGCTATTATAACGATAATTATTAGTCGGTATGTTTCTTTAGGATCCATTATTTTTATCACAGGGACAACTGTAATTACTGTGTTTTTTAGTTCGTTTTTTAGTTATCCAGTCTCCTTTTCTTACTTCACCGTCGCAATCGCAATTTTATCCATTTGGCGCCATCGAACAAATATTGTTCGATTAGTAAAGGGAAATGAAAGTAAAATAGGTGAAAAAGTTAAAGCTGAATAATGGAGGGGTTAATATGGCAAAAATTGCAGTGCTAGGTGCCGGGAGCTGGGGAACAGCCCTGTCAATTGTTTTAGCAGATAATAATCATGAGGTAAGCTTGTGGGGGCGGTTTGAAGACCAAGTAAGGGAAATTAACGAACAGCATCATAATAGTCGATACCTACCAAATGTTGATTTGCCAAAAAGTATTAAAGCTAACACAAGTTTAGAGGAGGTTCTACACCTTGCAGAAGCGGTTGTACTTGTTGTTCCAACAAATGCAATGCGGGATGTGTTAAAACAAGTAAATGAACTGTTAAAAAAACCTACTGTTATTGTTCATGCAAGCAAAGGGGTTGAACCAGAAACTCACCTACGTATCTCTGAAATTATTGAAGAGGAAATCGATTCTTCATTACGGAGTTCTGTTGTTGTATTATCTGGTCCGAGTCATGCTGAGGAAGTAAGTCTTCGTCAACCAACAACGATTACAAGCTCTTCGTTAAACATGGACGGAGCTAAATATGTACAAGATTTATTTATGAATAAACAGTTTAGAGTGTATACCAATCCTGATTTAATAGGCGTAGAAATTGGAGGAGCATTAAAAAATATTATTGCTCTTTGTGCAGGCATGACTAATGGATTAGGATTTGGTGACAACGCAAAGGCAGCCCTTATGACAAGGGGTTTAGCAGAGATTGCTAGACTAGGAATGAAGCTTGGAGCCAATCCCTTAACCTTTGCTGGGTTATCTGGACTCGGAGATCTTATTGTTACATGTACAAGCGTCCATAGTCGAAATTGGAGAGCTGGGAATATGCTAGGAAAAGGGAAAACCTTAGATGAAGTATTAAATGAAATGGATATGGCTGTTGAAGGAATTCGTACCACAAAAGCAGCTCATCAATTGGCAAAACACTTAAATGTGGAAATGCCTATCACAAGTGTCCTATATGACGTTTTATTCAATCAAAAGACTCCTGAAGACGGTGTAATAGAATTAATGGGACGTGTAAAAAAACATGAGGTTGAGGATTTAAATTTTAAGTAATTCTTTATGGGAATTACATTCACACCATTCCTCCAAGTGCATATTATATCATGACATCTTGCATGAGGAGGGCTCTACCTTGGACGAAAAAAACAACAATAATATTTTTGATCAGGTGGCAAAGAACACAAACGTAAAGCAGCAAGACTTATTTAAGCTAGCAAATTCAGTCAATTCTTCTGATTTGAAGGATGAGGAAAATGTTCGAAAGTTAATTCATCAAGTTGCCCAACTAGCCAATGTCTCTGTATCAAAACAGAAAGAAGACGAACTTGTAAAAGCAATTACATCAAATAATGTACCAACAGATTTTGCAAGCTTGGCAAAAATGTTTAAGCAAAATAAGTAATATTTGGGCAGATGTTCTCATCGAACCCTTTTTCTCAAGCATATACTAAAACGGAACGTACTATAAAATTAGGGTTGTCTTTTATACAGATAGTATTTAGTTTGCAAGGTTGAAGGAAGTGCCCCTTTTCTTCAACCTTTTATTCTATTTATATTTTGGACAACCAATTAGAATAGTTATATGGATATACACTACAGAAAAGTGGTTAACAATGCATTCTATGCCATCAGTATGCTATAATAATTCGGTAATTGACATCAAGATTCGAGAAATTGAATGGGGTGAACAGAATGCTTGAGGATGGTATGATGAAAATGTGGATATCCTTTATTGCCATGGGTTTAATGTTTATTTCTGTTATCGTTACAATAGTTACGAAAGAAAAATTAAGAGGATTCTTCAGGTATACATTATTAACATTTAGTTTTATTTGTATGATGGTGGCAGGTTTAATTATTTTTCTAGTCGTGTTTACAGGACCTGTTCCAGAATAATTGAAAGAAAAAAAAGTAAGGTAGGTATCGTCATGGGACATAAATGGACAAGCCTATTATTTTTAATATGCTTAATTTTTTTATCAGGATGCTTATATCCTAATGAACGAAGAGTAGAGAATCAAATTCCTTATGCAGATCAAATACAATCGGTACAATCTGCCATTATTCAGTATCGATTAGATCATGGGGTATTACCTGTTCTACCTCGTGATGAAGGAACACCAATCTTCAGAAAATATCCTATTGATTTTTCTAGATTGATACCTGATTATATGCAGCATGCACCTGGAAACTCTTTTGAAAATGGAGGGACTTTTCAATACGTCCTCATCTATCCAGAAGAAATTCCAGAAGTGAAACTTATTGATCTTTCAACAGTAAGACAAATTCAGGAGTTTCAACGGAGAATTCAAATACATCAAAGAGAAAATAGATATGCACCTGTAGATGAGATAGTAGGAACAGGATTGTTTAGACTTGATTATGAAGCTCTAAATTATGATGAAGAACCAACAGTAAATAGTCCTTTCCATCCTACACATAGGTTACCCCTTCTTATGCGTGCTAATGGTGATATTGTAATAGATTACTCCATTGATATTATCTACTATATAGATGAATATGGAATGGGTCCTTATGAAATAGGTGATGACCTACGATGGCTTTTAGTAGATCACTCTCCCTTCGTCCCGGTTTATTCGATACCCCAAACGATGAATGAAGATCAAACCCTTGATTTTACTGAAGAAACGGAATAACAGATGAATAACAGAAAAAAATATAAGTAATGTTCTAATTTGCCTCCCTTCTCATATACATACAAGAGAAAGGGAGGCTTTTTTCATGAAATAGAAAATTTTTTTCCCTTCAAATAAGTGTAGTAGTAATAAATCTAATATAGGATGTGGTAACTATAACAACAACTAGTAATCTGTATTTTATGGAAAACTAGCTTTTAAATAGGACAAATTTACATCAAATAAAAGTCTAATTTTGATATCTTGTCATATTTGATGGACAACATCATAAATATATACTGTCTTTCTATTGTAGCGTACAAGGTTGCTTTGGATAATCTATTTTGAAATTGATCGGGAGGGGATTTTGTGGAGAAGTTTGATATTTTTAAAGATATTGCAGAACGAACTGGTGGTGACATTTACTTAGGGGTTGTTGGTTCAGTTCGCACAGGTAAATCGACTTTTATTAAGAAATTCATGGAGCTAGCAGTTA
Source organism: Evansella sp. AB-P1 (assembly GCF_029688925.1). Classification (GTDB taxonomy): domain Bacteria; phylum Bacillota; class Bacilli; order Bacillales; family Salisediminibacteriaceae; genus Evansella. The sequence goes on along the minus strand of NZ_JARUKY010000007.1, from coordinate 117,285 downwards.
TTCCTAATATTGAAAATGAAGCTGATCGAGCAAGAGCACAGGATGAATTACCTCAGAGTGCAGCTGGTAAACAAATCATGACAACAGAGCCTAAATTTGTACCTAACCAAGCTGTAACAATTCATGTAGATGATGGATTAGATGTAAATGTCCGTGTTGTAGACAGTGTTGGTTATGCAGTACCTGGTGCTAGGGGGTATGAGGATGAAAATGGCCCTCGAATGATTAATACACCTTGGTATGAAGATCCAATTCCATTCCATGAAGCTGCAGAAATAGGAACTAGGAAAGTTATTCAAGAACACTCGACATTAGGGGTAGTGGTGACGACAGATGGGTCTATTGGTGAAATAGATAGACAAGATTATGTAGAGTCTGAAGAAAGAGTTATTGAAGAATTAAAAGAGGTTGGGAAGCCGTTTATAGTAATTGTTAATAGTGTTCATCCACAGCATCCTGAAACGGAACAGCTACGCCAAGAGATACAGGAGAGACATGATGTTCCAGCGGTAGCAATGAATATTGAAGGGATGGGTGAGCAGGAAATAAATCTTGTCATGAAAGAGGTTTTATTTGAGTTCCCTGTTCATGAAGTGAATGTAAACCTCCCTAGCTGGGTCATGGTACTAAAAGAAGATCATTGGTTAAGAGAGAATTATGAAGTTGCTGTAAGAGACACTGTAAAAGATATAAAGCGTTTAAGAGACGTAGATCGTGTTGTGGGTCATTTCTATGAGTATGAATTTATTGAGCAAGCAAGGTTAGCTGGAATTGAAATGGGGCAAGGAGTAGCAGAAATTGATTTACATGCACCTGATGATCTATACGATCAGATTTTAAAAGAGGTTGTAGGTGTTGAAATTAGAGGAAAAGACCATCTATTAGAACTCATGCAAGATTTTGCTATTGCGAAAGCTGAGTATGATCAAGTGTCAGATGCATTAAAAATGGTAAGACAAACAGGATATGGTATTGCTGCTCCATCTATTGAAGATATGAGCTTGGATGAACCAGAAATAATTAGACAAGGTTCAAGATTTGGAGTACGTTTAAAAGCAGTTGCTCCGTCCATTCATATGATTAAGGTAGATGTTGAATCTGAATTTGCTCCTATTATCGGTACAGAAAAACAAAGCGAGGAGCTTGTTCGTTACCTCATGCAGGACTTTGAAGAAAATCCATTATCTATTTGGAATTCTGATATCTTTGGAAGATCGCTTAACTCTATCGTTAGAGAGGGGATCTCAGCTAAGTTATCACTAATGCCTGAAAACGCAAGGTACAAATTAAAAGAAACATTAGAAAGAATCATAAATGAAGGATCTGGCGGACTAATCGCCATTATTCTATAACTCTCCAATTGGAGGGTTATTTTTCTTTTGAAATCGATTCAAATAAGTATGTGAGAATGTAGAATGATGGTTTATTTCTTGTCTTACTAAGGAAAAGAGACTTTAACCTAATCAAAAAAGGCATCAAAAAATGGAATTAAATGGTTTTGAAAGCGTGATTTATTGGCAATAAAAGTGAAAAAGTCATAAAAATAGTAACAATTACGCAAAAATTGTTGAATTATTTGCTTGTATCGTTTAAGATTAGCCTTGTTATCCCATGAATTCAAGGGATACAAGTATAAAAAGCTGATGAATGTGAAACAAAAGAAATAAGAGGCTTGTAATTTATGGGAGGAGGTGAATGGTATGAATAAGACAGAACTTATCAATGCGGTTGCTGAGAAAACAGATCTTTCTAAGAAGGATGCTACTAGTGCCGTAGATGCAGTCTTTGACGTCATCACTGGTTCTCTTCAAGAAGGAGAAAAAGTACAATTGATTGGTTTCGGTAACTTTGAGGTTCGTGAACGTGCTGCCCGTAAAGGTCGTAACCCACAAACAGGAGAGGAAATCGAAATCCCAGCAAGTAATGTACCAGCTTTCAAACCTGGTAAAGCCCTTAAAGATGCAGTTAAATAAACGATACATACAGGGCTGATTGAAATAAAAAGAAGGACCACGCATGTGGTTCTTCTTTTTTCTAACATGACTAATTATAAGCTTTTTTCATGTATCTAATTTTAGTTGGTGTTAGTCGATGCTTTTGTTTTAGTAGAAAGTTAATTTTTCGTATGGTGCGAGAATTCCTACAAATAAAGCAAGAACTACAAACAATACATAAAGAATAATCTACAATTTGTTTCAATGGAGAAATAAAAGAGCAATAATTTTCACAGAATACTCTCTATCCCTTTTTAATTATCATCTTTGGAATAGAGGGATCGTGATCTATTACAATAGCTACTTGTAATAATAATTTCAAATATGCTAGAATTTTAACGAATTATTTTGCATTGTCAAGTCTTAGGGGGCGTGTTAAATGAGTAATGTTGATCATAAAAAAATTGAGCAAGCAGTTACAATGATTCTAGAAGCAATAGGAGAAGATCCTAACCGAGAAGGGTTATTAGATACACCAAAACGAGTTGCAAGGATGTATGAAGAAGTTTTTCAGGGACTCAACCAAGATCCAAAAGAACATTTTATGACTGTTTTTGGAGAAGATCATGAAGAATTAGTGTTAGTAAAAGATATTCCTTTTTATTCAATGTGTGAACACCACCTAGTACCATTCTTTGGTAAAGCTCACATAGGCTATATTCCTAGGGGCGGCAAGGTAACGGGGTTGAGTAAGCTTGCAAGAGCAGTAGAAGCAGTAACGAGACGTCCACAACTACAAGAGAGAATTACGTCAACTATTGCTGATGCAATCGTTGAAACACTAGAACCTTTAGGAGTAATTGTCGTAGTCGAAGCTGAGCATATGTGCATGACAATGCGTGGTGTAAAAAAACCAGGTTCTCAAACAGTCACATCAGCTGTTAGAGGAGCATTCGAAAATAACGCTGCTGCTAGATCGGAAGTTCTCACGCTAATTAAAGGCTAAGCATTAAGTGTAACATTAAACTTCCAAATAAAATGATAATGGTATAGAGGGGAGCACTTATATGTCTCAAACAAATGATTATATTGTTATTAAAGCAAAAGAGGACGGAGTAAATGTAATTGGCCTAACCCGTGGATCTGACACACGATTTCATCATTCAGAAAAATTAGATAAAAATGAAATGATGATAGCTCAATTTACAGAGCATACTTCTGCTATTAAGATACGTGGAAAAGCAACGATTCAAACCGCCCATGGTGAAATGGATAACGAAAAATAAAAGCGGATTATCCCGCTTTTATTTTTGTCATTTTTGAAGCTTTCTAAATGTAGGATAGACCTTCATACAAGTGAAAATTGTACCTTGGAGGATGCAAATAATTGTAATCCCATGAGACTCCTGTGGGAACAGAACAGCAACAGGTGAAGATCCCGCACTTCTGCACAGTGTGCGAAGTGTGAAGCTAAGTCGTTGCCCGCGGAAAGTGAAGATAAATTTGGGCATAAATAGGTTTTCCTTGTTTATTACTATTAGGATGAAAAAGTAAACGAAATTTATCCTTATCATCAATTGTGGTATACTAATAATGTGTTATTTTGTTTAATTTTTATGTTATGATGAGACGAGAATTAAGTGTTGGGGGATCTATGAATGGCAACTGATTATTATTACAACGATGAATTAAATAGTATTATTGAAAGTTTTTTTTCGGAAGTAAAACATTCATACTTACAAAAATATTTAGAAGATCCGTTAATTGATGAAGATCAAGCCACTTTCTTATACTTAATGTTAAAAGATAAAACATTGGATTCTTCCTACATAAGCCACTGTATAGTAACAACGACTCTCGTACAAGCTGCATTAGATACTCATGAACTAGTAACTGTTAACAATTTAGAAAATGATACTTTGAAAAAAAAGCGCCAATTAACAGTGTTGGCAGGAGATTATTACAGTAGCTTGTATTATTTTATTCTGTCAACTGTAAATGACGTTTCGTTAATGCGTGTTTTGGCTAAATCTATTCAGGAAATAAATGAATCCAAAATGAATGTGTATATTGGACAAGAGGCTAAAGAAGATTCTTTTATTCATGATATTAAAGTAATTGACTCAATACTTCTTCGAAATATAGCCGACCTTTTTCAATTAACTGAATGGAAAGAAATAGTCGATGAATTTTTCTTTTACAAACGTTTATTAAAAGAACGCTTCTTATGGATTCATTCAGGGATAAAAGGATCGATATCAGATTATCTTTTACGAAAAATGGAATCAACTAAGCATTCTTTCAATCAAGAGGAACGTTTAGTTCAACAGTTCGGCCAGTATATTGAAGCATCTAGACAAAAGCTCTTAAGCTTATCACGTGATCGGAAAGGGCTAAATTCATATTTCCTTACGCGAATTGATAGTCTACTTCAAGAGAATCATTATGATGAACAAAGGGTAATGGAGGAAGGATAAGATTATGGCACAACAATCAAAAGAAGAACGTGTACATCAAGTGTTTGAATCAATATATGATAATTATGATAAAATGAACTCCATTATTAGCTTTCAACGTCATTTGTCATGGAGAAAAGATACAATGAAGCGAATGAATGTGAAGGAAGGTTCCATTGCATTGGATGTTTGTTGTGGAACAGCCGATTGGACAATAGCTTTAGGGGAATCGGTAGGAGTAAACGGAAAAGTATTTGGATTAGATTTTAGTAAAAATATGCTTTCTGTTGGTGAGAAAAAGGTGAAGGAGAAGAAACTGTCGCAAATAGATCTTATTCATGGTAATGCAATGGAGCTTCCCTTTGATGACGATACCTTTGATTACGTCACAATTGGTTTTGGTCTTCGAAATGTACCTGATTACCTCACTGCATTAAAAGAAATGAATCGAGTTATTAAGCCTGGAGGATTAGTCGTATGTTTAGAAACATCACAGCCCACCTTATTAGGCTTTAAACAGTTGTACTGGTTATATTTTAAATATATAATGCCTTTATTCGGTAAGATATTTGCTAAAAGGTATGAGGAATATTCATGGTTGCAGGAATCAACACAATCATTTCCAACGAAAAATGAGTTAAAGGAATTATTTTATCAAGCCGGCTTTGATGAAGTTAGTTTTAAATCATATTCAGGTGGTGTAGCTGCATCCCATTTTGCAAGTAAAAAATCATAAAATAAAAGGCTATGTTAAAAGAGGATGTTGTTATATTAGACATTTGATTTTTGCTGATGGTTCGAGACTCCTCGAAAATGCTATCATATTTTCTTCGTGCGGCTTGGGCTGCTCTTAGGTAGAATTTGAGCTTCCAGCAGCAAAAAAACAACAATAAAATTTATCAGAGGACAAAAATAAAAAAGACCCAGTGATTATAAGCGAGGATTTATAATGAATAAACTTAGAATATTACTTGAAATGATCAAGTTTGAACATACTATATTTGCACTACCATTTGCCTTTCTTGGAGCAGCATTAGGAAGTTTACTAATTAATGGAGGTTGGCCTCCAATCTCAGATTGGATTTGGATTACGTTAGCCATGATTGGAGCAAGAAGTGCTGCCATGTCATTAAATCGCCTTATTGATGCACAAATTGATAAGCGAAATCCGAGAACAGCAGAAAGGGCAATACCAGCTGGATTAATATCAAAATTAGAAACAATAGTATTTATTATTATATCATTTGCACTATTATTTATCTCTGCCTATCAATTAAATATGCTTGCCGTTTATTTGTTGCCAATTGCCGTGTTCTTTCTGGTTTTCTATTCTTATACAAAGAGGTTTACGTGGCTATGCCATGTATTTCTTGGTATTACAATTGGAATAGCTCCTCTCGGAGGCTGGGTTGGGGCAACAGGAACTCTTACCCTAGAAGCATTTGCCCTTTTTATTAGTGTTGCAATGTGGACTGCAGGATTTGATATTATTTATTCTACACAGGATACGGACTACGATAAATCGGTAAAGCTCTACTCTATTCCAAGCTATTTCGGTATTCCGAAGGCCCTTTTAATTGCAAGAGGATTCCATATCATTAGTTTTTTAGCAATGGTAAGCTTAGCGTTTATTACACCATTAAGTTGGGTTTTCTTATTTGGGGTATTAATTGTCGGAGCAATAATGGTATATGAGCATTCACTAATATCACCAAATGATCTATCTAAGGTAAATGTAGCTTTTTTTACTATGAATGGTATCATTAGTATGGTTATGCTAGCATTTACGATTGGAGATTTACTTCTATGGATGTAGTTAATAAAAAAGTTTTAACTGTAGGTATTACTGGTGCAAGCGGTGCTATCTATGGTGTACGTTTTGTACAAACCTTGTTGGAGGAAGGGCATCGTGTACACCTTCTTTTAACTGAAGCTGCATGGCAAGTCTTTTATTATGAACTAAATTGTATCGTGGAAGATAGAGATAAATGTTTAAAAGATTTATTTGGTCATTCTGATAATTTGCATTACCACACACAACAAGATTTTTCTGCACCAATAGCTAGCGGGTCTGCTAAAAATGATGGAATGATTATTATACCATGCTCTATGGGAACATTAGCGAAAATATCTCACGGTATTTCTTCTAATTTACTTGAAAGAACTGCAGATGTAATGATAAAAGAAAAGAGAAGGCTAATTATTGTCCCAAGAGAGACACCACTTCATTCAATCCATTTAGAAAATATGAAGAGATTAAGTGACCTCGGAATTCAAATAGTACCTGCCATGCCCGGTTTTTATCATAAACCAGCTACGATGGATGATGTAATAAATTTTGTCGTTGGAAAAGTCTTAGACCAATTAGATATAGAGCATGACTTGTTTAAAAGGTGGGGGGATCATCGTGAGTCTGGTAATAGGTGAGATTTCTTATACAAATATTTTACCTTTCTTTTACTATTTAGATAGAGAAAGTCTTATTAGTAGAGGATGTGGATTTGTTCCTAAAGTACCATCCGATTTAAATAATGGAATCGTTCACGGAAATATACAAGTAGGTGGTATTTCATCTTTTAGTTATGGGGAGCATAGTGATGATTTAGTCATATTTCCTAATTTCTCTGTCTCATCACCTAAGGAAGTCGGATCAATTTTTTTATTTTCTAAGGTCCCTATTACTCAGTTACACAAAAAATCCATTGCATTAACCACAAGCTCAGCTACATCTATAAATTTGCTTCGTATTATATTAAAAGAGTATTTTCATTTTGATGTAAATTATGAAATGATGAAGCCGAATTATAGCAAAATGATGGCAGAACATGATGCATGTCTTTTAATAGGCGATGATGCTATTACAACTTCATGGTCAAAAGAATCCACGATTCATCAATATGACCTTGGAGCACTTTGGGAATATTACACTGGCTATCCAATGACGTATGCAGTATTTGCTATCCGAAAAGATGCTTGTGAAATGGAACCGGTTCTATTAGAATATTTATATTATGAGTTCAAAAAGAGTAAGGAAAAATCGATAGAAAATAATTTTCAAGAAATGATTCAATCTATCATGCAACAATTCGGTGGGAAAAAAAACTTTTGGAATCAATATTTTAGTGGGTTAAATTATGACTTAACAGCACGTCATATTAAAGGTTTAAAAGAATATTTTCATCTTGCATATAAGATGGAACTATTACCTAAAAAAGTTGAAAAAATAGAAATATGGCAGCCCACTAGGCATTGTCATTCTGTATAGCAAGGTGGGCGATTATGAAACTGACTGATATTTACTGGCATTTAAAATCAGATATCGGAAAAATTGAAAAAGAAATAGAACAAAATATAGATGCTGAGCATCCAGTTCTTCAGGAAGCTTCTTCGCATTTATTAAAAGCGGGGGGGAAAAGGATTCGTCCTGTATTTGTATTGCTTTCTGGGCAATTTGGAGAATATAACATAGAGAGAATAAAACATATTGCTATCTCATTAGAAATGATACATATGGGGTCTCTCGTTCATGATGATGTTATAGATGATGCTGAACTTCGTCGTGGGAAAAAAACAGTGAAATCAAAATGGGACAATCGTGTTGCCATGTATACAGGTGATTACATATTTGCGAAGGCTGTAGAGATAGCAACATATTATAATAATCCAGAAATACATCGAATTCTATCACATGCAATGGTTGAAATGTGTATTGGTGAAGTTGAACAGATTAAAGATCAATATCAATGGAATCAAACTCTGCGAATGTACTTTCGGAGAATAAAGAGAAAAACAGCTCTTTTAATTGCAATCAGTTGTCAATTAGGTGCTTTAGCTGCAGGTGCTCCTAAAGCATACGAAAAACAACTGGCGAGGTATGGTTATAATGTAGGAATGGCTTTTCAAATTACTGATGATATACTTGATTTTGTTGGAACGGAAAAAGAGTTAGGAAAGCCTGCTGGTAGTGATTTAATTCAAGGGAATGTTACTCTCCCTGCTCTATATGCAATGTGGCATGATCCTGTATTAAAACCAAGAATTATTCATCACTTAGATGAAAATGTAATTGAAAAAGAAGAAATGAATAAAACGATAGAACTGATTAAACAATCAGGAGCAATTCAATATTCTAAGGATATGGCTGATCGTTACTTGTCAAAGGCGAGAATGGCATTAGAGGAATTACCAGACATTCGTCCGAAGAAAGCACTTCATCAAATTGCAGATTACATAGGTGATCGAAAATTTTAATAACCTAAAAAAACTGGGCAAAAGCTCAGTTTTTTTAGGTTATTCCATTACACATTAAAAATGTTTAAACAAGTCTTTTCATTCGTTTCAATAGCCCTTCCGTGGACGAAGGTGTAAAGCAGTAGTGTAAAGATTATATATGTTGTCTATAATGTTCTATTACAGAAGCGTAAAGAACATAAGTAACATTACATTGTGACTTTTTAGAAAATTTGATATAATCTAAAAGATTTGTTATTCATCTATACATACATTGGGGGTATTATTATGGAGCAGACGTTTTTAATGGTAAAACCAGATGGAGTTCAACGGAATCTTATTGGAGAAATAGTTGCGCGATTTGAAAAGAAAGGGTTTACATTGGCTGGGGCAAAAATGCTTGCAATTTCACAAGATCTTGCAGAAACACATTACGAAGAACATAAAGATAAACCTTTTTTTAATGAATTAGTTGGCTTTATTACATCTAGTCCAGTTTTTGCTATGGTATGGGAAGGAGAAAATGTAATAAGTGAAGCTAGAAAAATGATGGGCAAAACAAATCCTAATGAGGCATTACCGGGCACCATAAGAGGTGATTTTGGCGTACATATGTCTATGAATATCATTCATGGCTCTGACTCAGTTGAGAGTGCTGAACGTGAAATAGGTCTGTTTTTTAAAAAAGATGAGCTTGTTAACTATGATAAAGCAGTTACAAAATGGGTATAATCTAGAAAACAAAGCTATCGACATAGTCGGTAGCTTTTCTTCTTCTTTGTGTCAAATTTTTATCTCTCTATTCTCAAATAACAATATGTTATAAAAAAACTAGTTTGTTTTAATAAAATGTGGTACAAAGATAGAAAAGAAACAGAAGGAGAAAAGAAATGAATGTCAGATTATAATCTATTTATTAATAAAATACACAATAAGACTGGGATAGATTTATCCTTATACAAAGAGGCTCAAATGAAACGTAGATTAACAGCTCTTCGTGATAAAAGAGGTTTTACTACTTTTCTTGACTATTACAATGCAATTAAACAGGATGATGACCTACTAAATGAATTTTTACAACGAATGACCATTAATGTTTCAGAGTTCTTTCGTAATCCTCAAAGGTGGGATATATTGGAGGAGCAAATTCTTCCTAAAGTACTATCAAATAATTCTAGACTAAAAGTATGGAGTGCTGCTTGTTCCACGGGAGAAGAACCTTATTCCTTAGTTATGATGCTCAATAAATACATATCATTAGACAAGATGGAAATTTTAGCTACAGATTTAGATGAGGAAATATTGCAGCGTGCAAAAATTGGACTTTATTCAGAACGTTCATTAAAGGAGGTTCCTCTAAAATGGAAAGATGCTTATTTTCATAAAGAGGACATTGGGTATAAAATTTCTAACACAATAAAAAAACCTATTCGATTTAAACAACATAACCTTTTATCCGATACATATGAAACTGGCTTTGATTTAATTGTTTGTCGAAATGTTATGATTTATTTTACTGAGGAAGCAAAAAATGAATTATATCATAAATTTTCTAATGCATTAAAAAAAGACGGAATTCTTTTTGTAGGTAGTACGGAGCAAATTTTTAATCCTAAAAAATATAATCTTGTATCAGAAGATACGTTTTTTTATAGGAAGCTTTAATGGACCTATTTTCAGGGTAGACCTCGATGCAAGAAAAACTTTCACCATGGGGCATGAAAATATTCTTTCTAAGAGGTGTTCGTCCTTTCATGGCGGACGCTTTTACTACAGGAATAAGTGTGACATCTGTTCATGCTAAAAGGTCTATTTACTCAGAATTATTAAACAAATATAAAAATTAAAATAAAAAGTCTTGAAAAACGGTGAGAAATAAAAGACAATGGTAAATAACAATATTTTAATGCTTAAAAGCGATAAAGAGAGAGGTCGATACTAATGAGATTTTTAACTGCAGGTGAATCACATGGACCAGAATTAACGGCCATAATAGAAGGGATTCCAAGTCAACTACCATTAACGGAAGAACAAATAAATGAACATCTTCAACGAAGACAAAAGGGCTACGGTCGTGGAAGACGAATGCAAATAGAAAAGGATCGTGTTCGTATTACAAGTGGAGTCAGACACGGTAAAACCACTGGAGCACCTATTACACTTCATGTGGAAAATAAGGATTGGAAGCATTGGGATAAAATTATGGGTGCAGCCCCTTTATCTGAAGAAGATGCCCAAGAAATTAAACGTCAAATTACTCGTCCCCGCCCTGGGCACGCAGATTTAAACGGGGCAATTAAGTATGATCACCGTGATATGAGAAATGTATTAGAAAGATCATCTGCAAGAGAAACAACTGTAAGGGTTGCTGTTGGAGCAGTTGCCCAAGTATTACTTAAAGAATTAAACATTCAATTATGCGGACATGTCTTAGAAATCGGTTCTGTAAAAGCAACGGAAGTATCCTTCAATGATATTGAGGATCTTAAAGAACGATCGGAAGCATCTGAAGTTCGTTGTCTTGATTCAGAAGCAAGTGAACAAATGAAACAAGCAATAGATGAAGCAAAGGAAAATGGAGATTCCATCGGTGGAATAGTGGAAGTAGTTGCTGTTAATTTACCGATCGGGCTTGGGAGTCACGTTCACTACGATCGAAAACTTGATGGGAAACTAGCCCAATCTGTTATGAGTATAAATGCTTTTAAAGGAGTAGAGGTTGGAATTGGGTTTGAGGCAGCTAGACTTTTAGGGAGTCAAGTCCATGATGAAATATTATATTCCGAAGAAAGAGGGTTTTATCGTAGAACGAATCGTCTGGGTGGCTTTGAAGGTGGAATGACAAACGGGATGCCAGTTGTGGTCCGTGGGGCAATGAAGCCAATTCCAACCTTATATAAGCCATTACAAAGTGTAGATATCGATTCAAAAGAAACCTTTTCTGCAAGCATTGAACGTTCAGATAGCTGTGCTGTCCCTGCAGCAGCTGTTGTATGTGAAGCGGCGGTTGCTTGGGAACTAGCAACTGCAGTTTTAGAAAAATTTGGATCAGACACATTAGGAGAGATCATTAAGAATTTAGAGGACTTTAATGAAAAAGCGAGGAATTTTTAATGACAGACTCCAGTTTAAAAATTAAAGCTTCAAAACACTCATACGCTGTTATTGTTGATCCTGGAAGTAGGAAAAAGGCGTATCAATATATACAAGAAAATGTTAAGAATAAACCTACTAGTTATTTAATTATTACTGATGATAAAGTAGCTTCATTATTTTTAGATGACGTGGTGAAATCATTTCCAGTAGGAACGAAAGTGGAGTCTGTCATCGTACCACATGGAGAGAAGGCAAAATCATTTAATCAATTTGAAAATGTATTAACGGCTGCTCTCGAGTATAATTTAGATCGTAAATCGATGATTATTGCTCTTGGAGGAGGGGTAGTGGGTGATTTAGCTGGCTTTGTTGCAGCTACATATATGAGAGGTATTCCTTTTGTACAAATGCCTACGACTCTATTAGCGCATGATAGCAGTGTTGGAGGAAAAGTGGGGATTAATCATGAAATAGGTAAAAATCTCATTGGTGCTTTTCATCCCCCATCATTAGTTTTATATGATCCTGAGTGTCTACTTACTTTACCAGAGCATGAATGGCGATCTGGATTTGCTGAAGTTATTAAGCATGGCTTTATAGCGGATCATCTATTTTTAGACTGGATCAATGATAACATCACATCTTTTCAGGATTTGGATATGAATTTGCTGACAGAAATGCTTTTACGTTCAATTAAAATAAAAGCAGACATTGTGGAACAGGATGAAAAAGAAGCTGGAATTCGAGCATATTTAAATTTTGGTCATACGTTGGGCCATGCTATAGAGGCAGAATTAGGCTATGGAGAAATAACACATGGAGAAGCAGTTGTTATTGGAATGGTATTCGCTTTAGCCTTAAGTGAGAAAAAATTTAACATTAAACTACCTACAGAAAAATATATTATTATGCTTAAACGTTTAGGGTACAACATAACAATTCCAAATCATGTATCAAATGAGAACCTCATTCGTAAAATGAAAATGGATAAAAAATCTTTTAATCACTCCATACATTTTGTTTTATTAAAAGAGTTTGGAAAACCCAGTTTAGTAGAAGTGTCAGAAAAAGTGTTAGAACAAGAATTAATTGGAGAGGGGAAATAGGCTATGGTTAGGGGAGTTAGAGGTGCCATTACTGTGAATAAAAATGATCGAGATGAAATCATTGCGGCAACAGCCCGATTAGTAAAGGAAATGCAAGTGGCCAATAAATTTGACCCAGATGATATTTCCCATATGCTGATTACAATGACGGAGGATTTAAATGCTGCTTTCCCAGCAGCAGGCTTAAGAACATTACAAGGCTATGATCGTGTACCTGTTATGTGTAGTCAAGAAATACCTGTACCTAATAGTCTTGAAAAGTGTATTCGTGTAATGGCTACTTTAAATACAAATAAAAGTCCTCAGGAGATTCAACATGTGTATCTAGAAAAAGCGGTGCAATTAAGACCTGATTTAAGCTTGACAAAGGAAGGTAATTCACGATAGGATGACTACAAGATTAGTTTAGATTAGCCAGTGAAGGTTTCATTAATTTAGAAAAGAGTAGATTGTAAGAGCATTTAGAGCAGAGTAGAGATGAGAAGAGGAAAGCAGAGCAGAGTAGAGACGATAAAGACGGTAATAAACGTCTGCCCTCTACGGTAGACGTTTTTATATACCTTTTAGTTTATCTAGATAAAGTGTTAAAACGTTAAAACTATAAAGTGTTAATTTAGTTAAACCCTTTGTTTGACGTTATTTATCATACACTTTCCCGCCCTTCCTCCTCGAATCGATCACTCTGACAAAAAAAAGAGGTGATCACTGTGATTAAAACAAGTTTACAAACTTTTAAAGAGAATGCAGCAATATATGATACGATTCCAGTATCTACGACAATTGTTGCTGATACGAAAACCCCAATCCAATTATTCCAATTATTCAATGAGAAAGCTGCGTTTATTTTAGAAAGTAAAGACCCTGTGTCAGCATGGTCAAATTATTCTTTTATTGGACTTTCTCCAAACCTATTTCTTGCTGAGAGAGATGGTGAATTTCTATTAGAGGATTCGGATGGGAATCTCCATGCAAAAAAACCTACCTTTCAAGAAGTATGGAAAGAAAGTATTGATTATTTAAATGTAGCTCCAATTTGGCCTGATTTTCCTTTTCCAGGAGGAGCTGTAGGCTACTTTAGCTTTGAATCCTACTCCTTGTACGAAAGAAAAATTAATAAAAATGAATCTGGTGAATCTGATGTATATTTAGTATTTTGTGAAACAATTTTAGCATACGACCATCAAAAAGAAGAATTAACAATTATAAACCTACAAAAGGTAAACCAGTCTTTCATAGAAGAAAGCTATTATGAGGGAAAGAAAAAAATTGATGAACTCCTTTCTACCATTGAAATAGGAAATGGCTCTGAAACGAATCAAATAATTTCTGCTAATACTCCTGTATCTGATGATGTTTTTGAAGGTGTGAAATCAAATTATGAGAAGGAAGCTTTCATCCAAGATGTAAAAAATATAAAAGAGTACATTGAAGCTGGTGATATTTTTCAATGTGTTTTATCGCAAAGATTCGACATTCCAGTCACTTCCACAGGGTTAGACTTATATCGAGTTTTACGGAAAGTAAATCCTTCACCTTATTTATATTATTTGAGACTAGGAGATCAAGAAATTATCGGTAGTTCACCAGAAAGGCTCGTAAAAGTAGATCAGTCGAGAGAATTAGAAATCCATCCAATTGCAGGTACAAGAAAAAGAGGTAAAACAAAAGAAGAGGATGAATTTTTAGCAAATGATCTAATTCAAGATGAGAAAGAACGTGCAGAGCATTTAATGCTAGTAGATTTAGCTCGAAATGATCTTGGGAAGGTAAGTGAATTTGGTTCAGTTACTGTCCATGACATGATGACTGTTTCTTATTTTTCCCATGTTATGCACTTAATTACGAAGGTAAGAGGGCAATTAAGAGAAGGAATTGACCCTTTTGAAGCATTATTCTCTTCCCACCCTGCTGGAACTGTTTCAGGTGCACCGAAAGTAAGGGCAGTTGAAATTATTCAAGAATTAGAGAGTGATCGAAGAGGTGTTTACGCTGGGGCAATTGCTTATTGTGGGCTGAATGGTGCGGTTGATTCTTGTATTGCAATTCGAACCATTATTTTAAAAAATGGTGTTGCATCGGTTCAAGCTGGAGCTGGGGTCGTTCATGACTCTATTCCTGAATCAGAATGGGAAGAAACCAGAAACAAAGCAAGAGCATTATTGTATGCAATAAAAATTGCAGAGCAACGGATTCATACAGAGGAGGTTTCAACATGAATAATGTAGTGGAGAAACTATTAAATAAAGCAACTCTTGATGTGAATGAAGCGAAAGCATTAGTTTTAGATATGTTAATGGGTGAGGTCACAGATGAACAAATAGCTGCAATATTAACTATTTTACGTTATCGTGGAGAAACCGTTGATGAAATTGTTGGTTTTGCAAAAGGAATGCAAGAAACATCCATTCAAATAACCCCTCCTGTTCCCGTATTAGATACGTGTGGTACAGGGGGAGATGGAATTGGAACCTTTAATATTTCTACAGCAGTTGCGTTACTTGTAAGCTCCTTAAATGTTCCTGTAGCAAAGCATGGTAATCGAAGTGTTTCTTCAAAAACTGGAAGTGCAGATGTGTTGGAGACATTAAATATTCCAATTCAAACGAATAAAGAAGATGCATTAAAATTTTTACAGGAGCACCACCTTTGCTTTTTGTTTGCACCGATCTATCATTCTGCAATGAAGCATGTTGGAAAGGCACGAAAACAATTAGGGGTAAAGACAATATTTAATTTGCTTGGTCCATTAACCAATCCAGCAGGAGCCTCTAAAAGACTTATTGGTGTCTACAATCATGATCAAGCAATAAAGATGGCAGAAGCCTCAGTAGAACTAGGGATTAAAAGGGCAATGTTTGTAACTGGTGCAGATGGTTTGGATGAGTTAACGATAACTGGAACATCCTTCGTAGT
Organism: Evansella sp. AB-P1; assembly: GCF_029688925.1. Taxonomy (GTDB): domain Bacteria; phylum Bacillota; class Bacilli; order Bacillales; family Salisediminibacteriaceae; genus Evansella. The sequence goes on along the minus strand of NZ_JARUKY010000007.1, from coordinate 101,550 downwards.
TGAAGTGAATGACGGTGTAATAAATAAATATACAATTACCCCAGAAGATGTTGGTTTAAGAAGGGGAAAGATTGATGCTTTATTAGTGGATTCTCCTAATGAGAGTGCAGCAATGATTGAATCTGTTTTTAATCTGAAAGGGCCGGCAGAAGCAGAAACAATTCTATTGTACAATGCAGGTGCAGCACTATACGTGTATGGACGTGTCTCCTCCATTGCCGATGGCGTACAACTAGCTAAGGGAGCATTAGGTAAAACCGTACTTGGCCATTTAGAAAATTTAAAACAAATAAATAGGGAGGAAGTTTCCCGATGACGTCTACTATCCTTGACAATATAGTTAATCAGAAGAGGCAAGAAATAAAAGAGATACAGCTACAAGAAAAACAAACTGAAAATTTTGAATCACGATCATTTTACCAAGCCTTGTTACAGCCAAATAGAGATTTAGGTATTATTGCCGAAGTGAAGAAGGCAAGTCCTTCAAAGGGCGTACTAGTTGAGAATTTTGATCCGCTAGCAATAGCGAAGACATATGAAATTCTTGGGATGGACTGCATTTCTGTGCTAACAGATGAAAAGTTTTTTCAAGGTCATCCATCCTACTTGTCAGAAATTAAAAGAAATATATCTATTCCAATTCTTCGAAAAGATTTTATTATTGATGAGAAGCAAATCTTTCAATCAAAATCCATTGGGGCTGATGCTATTCTCTTAATTGCTGCGATTTTAGATTCAAACCAATTAAATGAATATATGAATGTTGCTGAAGAGCTAGAGCTTGATGTACTTATTGAGGTACATGATGAGGATGAGCTTGAAAAAGTATTACATGCTACAAAGCCAAAAATGATTGGTGTGAATAATAGAGACTTAAAAACGTTTAAAACAACGTTAGAAACTTCAAAAAGATTAGCAGACCATATACCTGATGATGTGATTTTTATTAGTGAAAGTGGTATCCAAACGAGACAAGATATCGATTACTTACGTGAAATTCATGTTAATGGTTTATTAGTAGGAGAAGCTTTTATGATCAATGACAATAAAAAATCAATTTTAACTGAATGGTTTCAGGAGGATAACCATGAAGCCTAGTCTCAAATTCTGTGGTAATAGGTCTTATGATGACTATTATAAAGCGGTAGATAGTGGTGTAGATTATATTGGCTTTATTTTTGCACAAAGTAAAAGACAAGTTCATCCAAACGAAGTGAAGCAATGGATAGAACAGTATCCATATAAAAGAAATCAAAGGCTTGTAGGAGTCTTTGTAAATGAATCTATAGAAAAAATGATTGAAATTGCACACGATTGCAAGCTTCATGTCATTCAATGTCACGGAATTGAATCACCCAAAATACTAAAAGAGTTAAAAAATGAAGTAGATTGTCTTGTATTTAAAACTATCCACCATCATGCAAAAGGTGTAGATCTTATGCTTCAATATGATGACATTGCTGATGGTTATGTTGTAGATACGAAAACGGAGGACTCTTGGGGCGGAACTGGTATTAGATTTGATTGGGATACGATTCCTTTGTATTCACAAGAAGCAACGAGACAATGTGTTCCTTGCTTTATTGCTGGTGGAGTAAAGGTAGAAAATATAGAAGGGCTATTAAACTTTCATCCATTAGGCATCGATGTATCATCAGGTATTGAAACAGAAGAACAAAAAGACGAGAGGAAGATGATGGATATGGTTATGAAAGTAAAGAACAGTTATCAGGCACCTGATTCATTAGGTCGTTTCGGAGCATTTGGTGGACGGTATGTTCCTGAAACGTTAATGTATGCCTTAGAAGAATTAGAAAAAGCCTTTGAAGCGGTAATGAATGATGAAAGTTACTTTAAAGAATTGCACAGGGAGTGGGAACGTTATTCAGGGCGACCTACTCCATTGACGAAGGCTGGACGTGTTTCAGAATCTATAGGTGGAGCCCAAATTTATCTCAAGCGAGAGGATCTAAACCATACAGGTGCTCACAAAATTAATAATGCCATTGCTCAAGCATTATTAGCAAAACGAATGGGGAAGGATCAGATTATAGCAGAAACTGGAGCAGGACAACATGGTGTTGCAGCAGCAACGGTAGCTGCTAGGTACGGACTAAGCTGTAAAGTATTTATGGGTGAAGAGGATATGAAACGCCAAGAATTAAACGTTTTCCGCATGAGACTATTAGGCGCTGAAGTGATTAAAGTTACTAGTGGTGGTAAAACATTAAAAGATGCAACAAATGAAGCAATTCGCTACTGGGTTACAAACGTGAATGACACATTTTATCTAATTGGGTCTGCCGTCGGTCCACACCCTTATCCTAAGATGGTAAGAGAATTTCAATCTGTCATTGGTAGAGAGAGTAAAAATCAATTTGTAGAAGAGACAAGTAAGCTACCAGATGAGATTATTGCATGTGTTGGTGGAGGAAGCAATGCAATCGGTATGTTTTATCCCTTTATAGAAGAGAATGTTCGTTTAACAGGAATAGAAGCAGCTGGAAAAGGAACGGAAACGACAGAGCATGCTGCAACTCTCACAAAAGGAGTGAAAGGTGTTTTACATGGTTCCTTATCTTATTTGCTTCAGGATGAATCTGGGAATGTCATTGAACCATATTCTATATCTGCTGGCCTCGATTATCCTGGTATTGGACCGGAACATGCTTATTTACGAGATTTAGGACGAGTAACCTATGAATCTATAACTGACCAAGAGGCATTGGATGCCTTGCAAACCTTATGCCAATTAGAAGGAATTTTACCAGCAATTGAATCAGCCCATGCTTTAGCTTTTGCTTTTAAACGAGCAAAGGAGTTATCTACTGAAGATACAATACTCGTTTGTTTATCTGGTCGTGGTGATAAAGATGTTCATACGATACAGGAAGTGTTAGGGGGAGAATAAGTAATGAATCGTTTATTATCGAATGAATTTAAAAATAAGTCAAATCGTTTTGTTCCTTATATAATGGCTGGAGACCCTTCTATTGATGTCACGATAGATATCGCTTTAGCACTAGAGGATGCAGGAGTAGACGCTATTGAATGGGGAGTACCTTTTAGTGACCCGTTAGCAGATGGACCAGTGATTCAAGCAGCAGGTGAACGAGCAAGAGATAAGGGAATGAATATAATAAAAGCCATCGATGGAGTAAAAGAAGCTAGGCGACGAGGCTTAACCGTACCTGTTATTCTTTTTACGTATATAAATCCAGTGTTAGCTTATGGAGAAGAAGTAATTATCTCTAAATTGAAGGAAGCACAGATTGATGGAATTTTAATTCCAGACCTACCAATTGAAGAGAGTGAGTCCATTCAACGCTTATGTAAACAATATGATAAATCTTTAATCTATTTAATTACATTGAGTTCCAAATCCAGAATGGAAAAAATAGCTCGTGAGGGAGAGGGGTTTCTCTATTTCGTGTCATCTCTAGGAGTTACTGGTTCAAGAGAAAGTTTTTCAAAACAAATTGATCAATCAATTAATGATGTGAAAAGCTATACTGATGTTCCTGTCCTAGTTGGCTTTGGAATTTCAAAAAGAGAGCATGTAAAATATTTTCATTCTATTTCCGATGGGGTTATCGTTGGAAGTGCTTTAGTTAATTTCATAGGGGAGAAAAAGGGAGCACTTTTAGACAGTTCACAAAAAGAAATTGCAATAAATGAGATAAAAGGATTTGTCGTAGAGCTCATTTCGTAATAGGATAAGAAGGAAGTAGTTTTTTAATAAAGAAAATAGTTTGAAAATGTAGCTATTGTGAAGATGGAGGGATTATCGTTGAAAGTGAAACAGTCAATGGTTGGCTTAGTTCCTTATCAACCAGGAAAACCGATAGAAGAAGTAAAAAGAGAGCTAGGCTTAAAAGAAGTAATAAAGCTAGCTTCAAATGAGAATCCTTATGGATGTTCACCAAAAGTGAAGGAAATGATTGCTAAATCTTTAGAAGACTTGGCTATCTATCCAGATGGATATGCGCGACAGCTAAGAGAAAGAGTTGCAGCTCAAATAGGGGTTAAAGAAACGGAGCTATTATTTGGAAATGGTTCTGATGAAGTTATATTAATCTTATGTCGTTCTATATTAACCGGAGAAGATAATATTGTTACAGCGACTCCAACTTTTCCTCAGTATCGTCATAATGCTGTTATTGAAGGGACAGAAGTTCGTGAGGTTCCTTTAGTGAATGGAGTACATGATTTGGAAGGAATGCTTGAAGCAATTGACGACAAAACGAAAATGGTATTTGTATGTAACCCTAATAATCCATCTGGCACATACGTAGGTGAAGAAGCATTTCTTTCATTTTTGAAAAAGGTTCCAGAGGATGTATTAGTAATTAGTGACGAAGCTTATTATGAATACGTAGCAGCAGAGGATTATCCGGATACAATTCCGTTGCTAAAAGAATATAAGAATCTGGTCATTTTACGTACATTTTCAAAAGCCTATGGATTAGCTTCACTTCGAGTTGGATATGGAATAGCAAATGAAGAGCTCATACAAGCAGTAGATCCTGGGAGAGAACCATTTAATACAAGTACATTAGCACAAAGAGCTGCAGTTGAAGCGTTAGGAGACCAAGCATTTGTTCAAGATTGCTTTGAGAAAAACCGTAGAGAAATGAAACGCTTTGAAAAGTTTTGTGAAGATAATGGGTACGACTATTATCCATCTCAAGCAAACTTCATTTTAATGGATCTTCGTAAGCCTGGTGGAGAAATTTTTCAGAGGCTGTTAGAAAAAGGGTTTATTACGAGAAATGGTGAAGCACTAGGTTTTCCTACATCAGTAAGGATTACTTTAGGTACAGCTGAACAAAATAAACAAATCATTGATATTTTATCGAAATTTTAGTAGCAGGAGGTACCTTCGTGAGGAAGCGTGTACTATTAATCGGGTTAGGGTTAATAGGTGGATCTCTCGCCTTAACTATAAAAAAGGAACATCCAGATTGTGAAATCATTGGATTTGATGTAGATAAGGAAGCAGGTAAACTAGCATTAACCCTACAATTTATTGATACAATTACGGAAAATTATAAAGAAGAGGCTGCTAAAGCAGATTTAATTATTTTAGCAACACCAGTTCAAAGTGCAATCACTATACTAGATGAATTTCTAGCCCTTACGTTTAAGAAAAATTGTATTATTACAGATGTGGGAAGCACGAAAGAGGGAATTGTTAGAAAAGGAGCAGAGCTTGCAAAGAAAGAAGTTCATTTTATCGGTGGACATCCTATGGCAGGTTCACATAAATCAGGCATTACGGCTTCTAATGAACGTTTATTTGAAAATGCTTTTTACATATTAACACCAATAAAACCTACACCTGCTTCTAAAATAATTCAACTTCAAAATTGGTTGCGAGGTACTGGTGCGAAATTTATAGAATTAGATCCAATTGAACACGATAGGTTTACTGGAATGATTAGCCATTTACCACATATAATTGCGTCCTCTCTTGTCCACCAAACAGGAAAAATGGGGAAGAAGCACCCTATTGTTTCGCAGTTAGCAGCAGGAGGGTTTAGAGATATTACCCGTATTGCATCTGCTTCTCCGTCCATGTGGCGAGACATTTTATTACAAAATAAAACGATCTTGCTAGAAATGCTAGAGGATTGGAACGATGAAATGAACAGAATAAAGGAAATTATCGAGCTCGAAGATGGTGATGCTATCTATTCCTTTTTTGCAGATGCAAAAGAATTAAGAGATCAATTGCCGGTTGGTGAAAAAGGTGCCTTATTGCCATTTAATGACCTTTATGTTGATATCCCTGACCACCCAGGTGTTATTTCCGATGTTACTGGAATTTTAGCTGAGGAAAATATTAGTATTGTCAATCTTAGAATTATAGAAGCAAGGGAAGATATCATGGGTGCCTTACGACTTAGCTTCCGATCTAACGAGGATTTATTAACGGCAAAAGAAGTGTTAAAGGAAAATATGTATGAGACATATGATACACCTTAGGAGTTGAGGAAATGAGATCACACAATATTAACAAAGCATTAAATGGTTTAAATGGAATGATAACTGTACCAGGGGATAAGTCAATCTCCCATAGGGCTGTGTTGTTTGCGTCTATTGCTGAAGGAGTAACAAACATTACTGGCTTTTTACCTGGTGAGGATTGTTTAAGCACAATTAACTGTATGAAACAGTTAGGTGTCAACATTGAGGAAAATGGAGACAAGGTTATAGTTGAAGGAAAAGGTGTTGCAGGTCTTTATGAACCAGCACGAATATTAGATGTTGGTAATTCAGGAACGACAATCCGTTTATTATCTGGAATTTTAGCTAGCCTCCCAATATCTAGTGTCCTCGTTGGAGACGATTCCATTGCAAAGCGACCAATGTCAAGAGTCACTGGTCCACTAAAGATGATGAATGCAACCATTGATGGAAGAGAGCATGGGCAATATACACCTCTTCATATTCGTGGTGGCAATTTAACAGGAATTCATTATGTTTCTCCTATAGCAAGTGCACAAGTAAAATCATCTATATTGTTAGCAGGCTTAAATGCAAAGGGGACAACAACTGTTACGGAACCATATCGTTCAAGAGATCATACAGAACGCATGCTTAAAACCTTTGGCGTAGAGGTGCAGGTAAAGAACGAATCTGTATCCGTTTATGGAGGACAAACGCTACATGGAACTACGATAACAGTTCCTGGAGATATATCATCTGCAGCCTTTATGCTTGTTGCAGGGGCAATTGTACCTAATAGTGAAATAGTGTTGAAAAATGTAGGAGTTAACCCTACACGTACTGGGATTTTAGATGTTTTAACTGAAATGGGTGCAAAGATGACCATAACTGAGGAGACTCAATTTGGAGAAGAGCCTGTTGCCAATATAAAAGTACAAACATCTGCATTAAAAGGAATAACTATAGGTGGAGCTATCATTCCTCGCTTAATAGATGAAATACCTGCGATAGCTGTTTTAGCTACTCAAGCTGAAGGTGTTACAATAATTAAGGATGCAGAAGAATTAAAGGTAAAAGAAACTAATCGAATTGATACGATGGTAAACCAATTGAAAGCCTTAGGTGCCGATATTGAAGCTACAGAAGATGGCATGAAAATTGTAGGTCCTACTCCGTTAAAGGGTGGTACAACAGAAAGCTATGGAGATCATCGCATTGGAATGGCAATGGTATTATGCGGTTTAATTGCAGAAGAAAGTATATCGGTGCTCAATACTGACGCAATTGCAGTGTCATATCCTAATTTTTTCGAAGATTTAAACAAGTTACAGAACAACTAACATAATTATCCCTCTCCCCTCATAACTTGCAATACAGGGGAGGGGGATTTTTATGAAATACAATATGAATGTACATGATAAAGAGACTGGTGAAAATAGAATTGTTTGGATTGATGATGGAAGAATTCGTTATTCTGAATTACCAACTGAACGTTCGGGAATTTTTCATTTAGCTGGAGACGGTTTTAATATTGTACCTGGAAAAATAACAATGGATAATCAAGTGGCTAAAGCATTTAGTCAAGGAAATGGACTTTCCTATATAAAGCGCCTTCTTCTTTTTGGATTTACTAGTTTTATACAGCTCATTGATTTATATTACGAAAGTGAATTTGATGAAAAGCTTTCGAATAGTAGACATCAGTTATGTTATTGCCCAATAGATTATATTCATGCAGTACGAATTCCTATAAGAAGGTTTTCAGACAACCTTGCCCGGAAAATTAAGAATGAATCCATTCCTATTGTTTTTTTTACAGTTGATAAAGTGGATGAACTTGAAACTACTCATTGGAAAAATATTGTAGGGGCAATGTTCCCTAGAAGGACCTTACTCATATGTGAACCAAATATGAATTTAAAAGAGCAGGAGAGAGATCACATTATTGAATCATGGAAAAAAATAGTAGAGAACCAACGGTTAAATTCTTTTATAGGATTTCCTCCAGGTGGACAAGAAGTTTCTATCTTTTTAGCGAAAAGGATTGGACTTTATCCTAGAAAAAGCACGTTAATGAATGGAAGTGATGCAGATTATCTTATGTATAGTCTCGTAAATCATCCAGTACAACCTTTGAATTTTCCTGATGTGATTGTGTTAAAGGGGCAAGTGATTAAAGCTGGAACGAAGTGGGACATAGATGCTATACAAGGACAAGAGTTAACTACAGTGATTCCAGAGAAATTTTTACCTATTGAAGATATTAACCGGTACGAAGATAATAAGGAATTAATTTAAAACCATAGAATGAGTACAAGTTTTATTAAGGGCAATTGATGACAAGTCAATCGTCCTTTTTGGACTACTTTCAGGATAGACCTCCCATGCAAGTGGATATTTGCACCATGGGGGAAGGCGCTACTGTTCCGGGTGAAAAAGTTTGTAGGCGCGGAGGAAGGCGCTACTGTTCCTGTAAAGAGTGAAAAAGAAGTTTGTAGGCACGGGGGAAGGCCGCCCTGTTCCTGTAAAGAGTGAAAAAGAGGTTTGCAGGCACGGAGGAAGGCCGCCCTGTTCCTGTAAAGAGTGAAAAAGAAGTTTGTAGGCACGGGGGAAGGCGCTACCGTTCCTGCAAAGAGTGAAAAAGAAGTTTGTAGGCACGGAGGAAGGCAGCCCCGTTCCAGCAAAGAGTGAAAAAGAGGTTTGTAGGCACAGGGGAAGGCCACCCCGTTCCTGCAAAGAGTGAAAAAGAAGTTTGTAGGCACGGGGGAAGGCCGCCCTGTTCCTGTAAAGAGTGAAAAAGAGGTTTGTAGGCACAGGGGAAGGCGCTACCGTTCCTGCAAAGAGTGAAAAAGAGGTTTGCAGGCACGGAGGAAGGCCGCCCTGTTCCTGTAAAGAGTGAAAAAGAAGTTTGTAGGCACGGGGGAAGGCGCTACTGTTCCTGCAAAGAGTGAAAAAGAGGTTTGCAGGCACAGAGGAAGGCCGCCCTGTTCCTGTAAAGAGTGAAAAAGAGGTTTGCAGGCACGGGGGAAGGCCGCCCCGTTCAAGCAAAGGGTGATATTTCCCCAATGGAGTCACCGATTTCCAACCACTGAAATGTTACCTAAATCTTAATAAAAGTCTTCAAACTTTCTCCATGTGGTTGTGATAGTGGTTTCTGTTCATGACTTCTGTTTTTCATAATATTGGAGTCAATGAATCTCTTTCTGTTAAAATAGAGGGAAATTGAAAACATGTAAAGGATGAGTGAAGTGAACAATCGATTAGAAGAAGCGATTCAACTTATAGAAAATGGTAATCATTCTGCTGGTTTAGATATACTAGAAAGTGTTAGTAAGATTGGAAATGATGAAGATAAACGTACTATTTCTGAAATATATTATGAACTCGGGCTTATTGATCGTGCATTAGCAATATTAGAAGAGCTAATGTTTCAATACCCTGATCATGGAGAATTGTTTGCTTTTGCAGCAGAATGCTACAGTGAACTAGGAAAAGAAGAAGAGGCTATTGATATGTTAACTGAAATAAAAGAGGAAGATGACGCCTTTGTTCAAGCACAACTTCTTTTAGCAGATATTTATCAAAGTCAAGGGTTAGATGAGGTAGCTGAACAAAAGCTTTTAAATGCAATAAAGCTTACCCCTGATGAACCTCTTTTGCAATTTGGCTTAGGAGAATTTTATTTATCTAGAGGAGATTATTTACAATCCATACCATACTTTAAAAAAGTAATACATCAAGGTGATCTAGTACATAATGAGGCAATAAATCCCTACCTTCGTATTGCAGAAGCATTCAGTACGACAGGAGAATTTGAAGAAGCTTTGGATTATTATAAAAAAGGATTAGATGTTAAAGAAGACATTAACAGTCTTTTTGGGTATGGATATACTGCTTTACAAGTTGAGGATTTTGAAACAGCAGTTAAACAATTTTTGAAATTAAAGAACTTAGATCCAAGTTATACAACACTATATCCCTATCTTGGTAGAGCACTTCGTTCTTTAAATCGTTATGAAGAAGCATTAAATGTATTAAATGAGGGTATAAAGAATGATGAATTCAATGAAGAGCTGTATTTAGAAATGGCAACTACCCAGTTTACTACTGGAAACATGGAATTAGGAAAGGACTATTTGCAAAAGGTTATAGCAATCAACCCAAGTAATATGACAGCTGTAAAAGAGCTATTAATGTATTTTCAACAACGGGAGGATTATGAAGAAGCCCTTGAACTACTGTCTTTTCTTGAAGACTTTGGAGAATACGACCCTATTTTTGAAAGGTACAAAGCAAAAGCACTGTATGAAGAGGATGATTTGCATGGTGCAATGAAAGCTTACGATGCTGCACTACACGAAATAACTGATGACGAAAAATTAATTGAAGAAGCTGCAAATGCTTTTCTAGAAGGAGGAGAAAAAGAAAAGGGTATAAATCTATTAAAAAAATTAATCTCCATGAATCCAGACCGAGTAGATATTGAAGAAAGAATACATGAATTAAATACGGACGTGGGTTTTTAAATAAAACTCATAGAAAAGCACCTCTTATCCAATACTAGTATTAAAATGTGGAAAGAGGTGTTGGGAGAATGAAACTCGTTCAAGTACTCTTAAATCAACCTCAAAAAGAGCTAGTGGATCGAGTAAATGAATTACATATATCTTGTAATTCTCGATCTAGGCAGGAGCTAACGGAACAGTTAACGAAAGTTTTGTTAAATAAAGTACGACTTAAGGAGGAATGGACAAGTTTACTTAACACTGAACAGCATTTATTACTCCAAATGTGTTACCATTCTACTATTCAATTTATTACATCTGATGAGCTTAAAATATGCTTAAAACAAGATGATAGAAAAGATTTTGATCAAATTATTAGAAAACTACGAAAAAAAGGCTGGATTTATCAAGACACAAGTGGATTTTGGATATTACCATTGGAATTAAAAGAATGGATTCATGAACATAACTATGAGGAATGGTGTGAAGATTTTATTTATATTCCTAAACAACAAGACAGAAATTTTCAGGTTGTTAATGATGTTTTCACCTTTTTAGACATTGTTGAAGAGAAGAAAGTGTCATTAACTAAAATGAAAACTATATATAAAAAAGAATTATTAACAATACTAAGTCAATTATCTGTCGAGGAATCGCCCCCACAGGAGCAGTGGAGATTTGGGTATGGAAGACATTTCAATTCCTATCCAGACTGTTTTTCGTTCCTATATGATTTTTGTTTTGATCAAGGTTGGATAGTTGAAGGTGAAGCTTTAATGATTGGACCAAACTGGGAGAAGGGGCAAAGAATTTCAGTAAATGAATTAATGGATAGAATGCTCCGAGCATATATTAAACTATATCGACGTGCTATACCCCAATTGCCTTTTCTTTTAGAAATGCTTCGAATGGTGTTAGTTAAAGGAGAAGCTATTGAAAAAAAACAGCTTATATCTAGAATAAAACAATATGTAGATCCATATTATTATGACAAGCCAACAGATATTATCCATTTGCGGATTATTAAAATTCTTACCTATATTCATTTTTTATCGTCAAAGATGGTAGATAATTGTGAATATGTGTATCTTCATCCAAGAATGATTAATAAAATGTAGTAAAGGATGAATAGATATATTAGTGAACATTTTCAAAGTAGACCTCGATGCAAGTGAAGGTTTGCACCATGGAGGAAGAAAAAACTTTTTATGGAGGTTCATCCGTTACAGGTGACAGCTTTCTGTGGGGCACGGTCTCAACTTCCTAGCACTTACTCGGTAAGTGCTAGGGGATTTTCGACTAGTGTTGATCCCACTGGAGTCGCTGCCTTCCACTCCTGAACCATTTCTATTTTCAGGGTAGCTCTTATCAGTGTAAATTAATTCAAAAAAATCACAAAGTTTTATTTATTTTAAAGGATTTTTTTGTAGAATGGAGAATATATAAAGTAAATAGAAATCATGAAAGTGTCAGTATCGTCGTTGTGACAACTTAGACTGTCTTCCTCGAAAGATGATTGAAAAAATGAGGGAGGGGAAAATTATGAACAATCCTGTTCCAGTTATGGAAAAGAGAGATTTTCTAAAATGGTTTTTGGATCAATACCAGCTTAAACGTCGAGAATGTGCCTGGTTATTAAATTTTCTTATGAGTGACGACGTATTAATGGAACGAGTTCATTTCGTAGAGCAAGCAGAATTTTGTCCTAAGGCTTTAATGATTTCAGCAAATGATGTTGATAATGTACCCTTTGCATTTCACAAAAATCAACATGTAACAATGGATGCAGAAAAATCTTTTCACGATATTCGATTAAACAGAAATGAAGATATTTACGTGCAACTTAATTTTAAGGATAAGCAGTCAATTCCTCAATATATGGCCGTACTAGAGGAAAATCCATTTCTTCCTGTTAATGAGGAAGAGGCAAATATTAATAGTTTATTGGCAGAAATGTTTTTAGATCAATCTATTTTAAGCTACCGGATTGACATTCTTGAAAAAGATATTGATCAAGCTTTAATTAGAGGAGATGAAGATGCCTTTCATGAATTAGTAAAACAATACAAATCTCTAAAAGCCCTTTAAGAACTAAGGGCTTTTCTTTTGCAGAAGAATTAGTTGGATATATTTCAAGACAGAAAATTTTCTTGTTAGACTTTTTTCTATTATAATATTGAATAACATGACAAAAAATGAAAAAAGTAAAGGAGAGGAATTTTTTGAAGTGGACAGCACAGCAAATGGACATGTATTTAAGTTCAAAAGAGTACGTAGACACAGCAATTATCCCATTAATTCCATTAGACTGGAAAAATGATGCAAAGGGAATTGTGTCTATGGGAGAATTTACTTCTATTCTTGTAGATGAGATAGAACGACAATTTAAAGGAAGACTTTTTCAAATTGCACCTTATACATATTTAACAGAAGAAGAAGAGCAGGACAAGCTCAATCGGTTGCTAACGTGGGATAAACATTTTTTTAAACACGGGTTTAAGCATATTGTTTATATTACATCTGATAGCTTTTGGAAGACAGTAGAAAAGGATCTTCCTGATATGTTGATTTGGGTACCGTCCCTATCTTTAGAAACGATGGATGATTCGTATGCGAAACAAATTATTGATCAACAACTTAAGCAGTTACTACCTTTAATTACGAACAAATGGCAAGAGGAACCGATAGAAAGATAATTTACGAGGAATTTGTTATGAAAGTAGCAAATCGAATTGTTGACATTCGTAGAAATTTTGGGCTATCATGAGAATGTCTTAGTATCCTTTTTTATGATGTTATACTAGAACACGGATGTGAGGAGGGAAGGTCGTGAGTGAAAAAGAACATAAAGTATCTAGACGCCAATTTTTATCTTATACGTTAATGGGTGTTGGCGGATTTATGGCTGCAGGTATGATTAGTCCAATGGTTCGCTTTGCATTAGATCCAGCATTAGAAGCAGGTGGAGAGATTGATTTAGTTCAAGTGGCAACAGTAGATGAACTAACAGATGAACCACAACGCTTTGATTTCAGTGTTGAGGTTGAAGATGCTTGGTATACTTCAGAGCAATCAAGAACTGCTTGGATTTATAGAGAAGGCGATGAAATTATTGCATTGTCACCAACATGTACACATTTAGGTTGTACTGTAGGATGGGACACAAATGAGGAACATCCAAATCAATTCTTTTGTCCATGTCATTTAGGGCGCTTTGAGAAAGATGGTACAAATGTTCCAGATACACCACCAACACGCCCGTTGGATGTTTATGAAATGGAAATCCAAGACGGAGCTATTTACTTAGGAAGACCAATACGTAGATAATGAAAAGCTAGTTGAAGGGGGGACAAAACTGGATGTTACAAAAAATATACGATTGGGTAGATGAACGGTTAGATATTACACCGATGTGGCGTGATATTGCAGACCATGAAGTTCCAGAGCACGTAAATCCTGCCCATCATTTCTCAGCATTTGTATATTGTTTTGGTGGCTTAACATTTTTCGTTGTAGTCATTCAAATCTTGTCTGGAATGTTCTTAACAATGTATTATGTTCCAGATATTATTCACGCATATGAATCAGTTTACTTTTTACAAAATGAAGTAACACATGGTGTTATTGTTCGTGGTATGCACCATTGGGGCGCAAGCTTAGTCATCGTTATGATGTTTCTTCATACATTAAGGGTATTCTTTACTGGTTCTTATAAAAAACCAAGAGAATTAAACTGGGTTGTTGGTGTACTTATATTTTTCGTTATGTTGGGATTAGGATTTACAGGCTATTTATTGCCATGGGACATGAAAGCATACTTTGCAACAGTTGTAGGTTTAGAAATTGCTGAAGCAGCACCTTTTGTTGGTGGATTTGCAAAAGCACTATTAGCAGGTGGGGAAATAATTGGTGCGCAAACCTTAACACGTTTCTTTGCGATTCATGTATTCTTCTTACCAGGTGCACTTTTAGGATTATTAGGTGCTCACTTCTATATGATTCGTAAGCAAGGTATTTCTGGTCCATTGTAAAATGGCATGTTGAAAAGGAGGGAAAGCTATGCATCGCGGGAAAGGTATGAAGTTTGTGGGAGATTCCCGAATTCCGGCTGAACGAAAGCCGAACATACCAAAAGATTATTCCGAATACCCAGGTAAAACGGAAGCGTTTTGGCCAAACTTCTTGTTAAGAGAATGGATGGTTGGGGCTGTATTCTTAATAGGTTACTTATGTTTAACAGTTGCACACCCTGCACCTTTAGAACGTATGGCAGATCCAACAGATTCTGGATACATACCATTACCTGACTGGTATTTCTTGTTTTTATATCAATTGTTAAAATATCAATATGCGGCAGGGGATTACACTGTAATTGGGGCAGTTGTTATTCCAGGTATTGCATTTGGAGCTTTACTTTTAGCCCCTTGGTTAGATACTGGTCCAGAACGTCGACCAGTAAGAAGACCAATAGCAAGTGGTATTATGTTGTTAGCAGTAATCAGCGTTATCTTCTTGACTTGGGAAGCAGTAGATGATCACGATTGGGAAGCAGCAGCAGAGCAAGGTGCTATTGTAGACGAAGTACAGTTTGATGAGTCGGCAGAGGCATATGAAATTTACTTGACGCAGCAATCCTGTATACAATGTCATGGTGACAATATGCAAGGGTTACCAGGAGTAGCGCCTAACATCTTCGAAAGTGATTATACAAAAGAAGAAGTATTAGAGATTATTGTTAATGGTAAAGGAATTATGCAAGGTGGTTTATTCGAAGGTACTGATGAGGAGCTTGAAATTTTAGCTGCCTTTATTGCTAACGACGGGCAAGTACCTGATGATGAAGAATAATAAATAAGACATAGGTTCAAGCTGGCTGAAAATGTTCAGTCAGCTTTTCTTTAAATCAATACATAACGTAACGGAATGATTACGAACAAAAAAGGAAGATGTTGAATGGTAGAAGCTTTTCTACAGCTATTAAGAGATCGAATATTTTTAACAATATTGTTAATCATTAATATAGGTGGAACAATTTACGGCTACATCTGGTATGAAGCTCAATTAGTAATTACTCCAACTATTTTTCTCCCATTTGTACCAGATAGCCCTACAGCTAGCTTATTTTTCTGCTTTGTATTAATCGCATTTTTGTTAGGGAAAAATTGGCCACTGATTGAAGCCTTTGCAGCTGTTACTTTATTAAAGTACGGAATTTGGGCAGTTGTGCTTATTATTGTACCTACTTTTTTAGGTGCTGAACTATACTGGACGCACTATATGTTAATTTTCTCCCACTTAGGAATGGCGATACAAGGTTTACTCTACATGCCTTACTATCGAATTAAACCATGGCATATAGGTGTTGTAGCCGTATGGACTTTACATAACGATGTAATTGATTATATATACGGCATGTATCCATGGGTTCATAGTTTACTTTCTGATTCAATTCAAGAGATTGCTTATTTTACATTTTGGCTGAGTATCGCCTCTCTATTAACAGTTTATATATTAAATAAAAAAATTATAAAACGACAGCTTTAATAAATCTTTCAGGTCTACTCTTGTAACTCTTTTCATACTATTAAATATGAACTAGAGGAGGGACAGGCATGGCTGGAAGATTTTTAAAAATCCTAATTATCTTATCTATTTTAACCGTCACGTCGTTTCACATAGGACAAGCTGAAGAAGTGGAAGGGCAAAAAGATATTTGGCGTGAGCTAAATCATACGACAGATACCATTTTACGATACGTAAAAGAAGGCCATTATGAAGAGGCAAAGCAATTATTAAATGATTTTTCTGAGCAATTTTTAACTATTCGTGCATCAGAGCATAATTTATCTATGTCAGAGCTTCATGTAATTACAGCAGCATATGAGGATGTGTTAGAAGCAACTACGAACGTATCTTTATCCCATGAAGCTCGTGTACAAAAAGCCTCAAAGCTTAGAATTTTAGTAGATGTGTATGATGCATCACATGAACCACTTTGGAAACAAACAAGAGGTTCACTATTCAATCCATTAGAGCAGATGGAGGAAATGATTAAGAGTGGAAATCCACAAGCTTTTCAAAGGGAATTAAATCGTTTTCTAGATAACTATGAGACTGTTCGACCAGCTTGGTCAGTTGATTTGCCATATGAATCATATCAAAAAATGGATAGTCAAGTTCAATTTTTAAAGAAATATCGTAATGACTCATTGAATAAGGAAGTTATTTTGAAACATTTAACAATTATGCAAGGACAACTAACGGAGATTTTTGATGGAGAACAGGATGAAGTCTCTGATCCATCTTTAATATGGGTTATGTTAACGATAGGCGGATCTATCTTACTTTCATTAACGTACGCAGGCTGGAAAATATATCGTGCTGACAAAGAAAAGGAAAAAACGAAAAAACGAAACAAACGTTATATTCCATAGGGTCACGGAGTGAAATTCGTTGACACGTAATAATCCTTTGACTAAAATTATATATAAATAACAAACTAGAGATACAGATACAGTAGTAGGAGGAATGGACGAATGTTTGAAACGTTTGGTGGTTTTTTAATTTATATTGCTTTGTTGATGTTAATACCACTTTGGGCTCAATCAAGAGTGAAGAGTGCTTACAGTAAATACTCGCAAATTGCATCCTCATCAGGTATGACTGGAGCACAGGTGGCAAGAAAAATATTAAATGACAATGGGCTATTTGATGTATCTGTTGAACCAGTAAAGGGACAATTAACGGATCATTATGATCCAAGGAAAAAGGTAGTAAGGTTGTCTGAACACAATTATTATGGGAATTCCATAGCTGGCGCAGCTGTTGCTGCTCATGAGGTTGGTCACGCTATGCAAGATGCGGAAGGGTATGCCTTTTTACGTTTTCGTCATGCCTTAGTTCCTATTGCCAATTTCGGTTCAAATATTTCCTTTTTCTTAATCTTAGCAGGTATGTTTATGTATATTACAGAATTGTTTTTAGCTGGTATTATTTTTATGTCAGCAGCAGTTCTTTTTCAACTCGTTACTTTGCCAGTAGAATTCAACGCATCTAGCCGTGCTATGGAACAAATTGTTTCTGTTGGGGTTATTCGTAACGAGGAAGAAAGAGAGACGAAAAAAGTTTTAGATGCTGCAGCATTAACATATGTAGCTGCTGCTCTAGTTGCGGTTATGGAGCTCGTAAGATTTATCTTAATGTTTGTTGCTATGAATCGTGACTAAAAGCGAAAATAAAAAACTTCTTCATGGAAAATCCTATGGAGAAGTTTTTTTATGTTTACCATGAAATAATAGTTTTCTCAATTGTTATTCCATTATTATTTTTCTATTGGTCTTCTGTTTTCATCAAATGTAAATCCTTCTCCCATCACATCTTGTACATCCCCAAGACTGACGAAAGCATGGGGATCAATTTTGGCTATCAAATTCTTAAGCCTAACAATCTCATTTCTCCCAACAACACAATAGAGGACTTCCCGTTCCATTCCAGTGAAGGTCCCTTTTCCTTGAAGTATTGTTGCACCTCTGTCCATTTCCTTTAAAATGGTTGATGCTATCTCACCAACGTGATCAGAAACAATCATAGCAGCTTTTCCAGAGTAAGCTCCTTGTTGGATAAAATCAATAACTTTAGCTGCTACAAATACGGCCACGAGAGTATACATTGCTTCCCGATAGTTTAAATAAATTAACGATGTTGTTATCACTGTTGCATCAAATATAAACATGGTTTTACCCATACTCCAGCCTAAATAATTAAAACCTAACTTAGCTATAATGTCTACTCCACCTGTCGTTCCACCATAGCGAAAAACAATACCTAGACCAACCCCTATAAAAACACCTGCAAATAAAGCTGCTAACGTTAGATCATCTTGCAAGGGTAAGGATATTATAGGAAACCGTTGAAATAGCCAAAGAAAAATGGATACAGCTATTGTACCTATTACTGTATAAATAAAAGCATTTCGACCTAAAACCTTCCAACCTATAATAAATAAAGGTATATTTAATACTAGGTTAGAATAAGCAGGATTTATGTCAAAAATGAAGTAAAGAATTAAAGTGATTCCTGTGAATCCACCATCCGCTAAATTGTTTTCCATGTTAAAATAAACAAGTCCGAAAGACATAATTGCTGTCCCTATAAGGATAAAAAAAACATTTTTAAATTTTATAGAATTAATCATATAAGCCCCTCCATCTTACAAAACCAATGGATTCATTATAATTCAATGATTTATGTCATTCAATCAAAGCTGAAAAATTTGTCAAAAGGGGTTGTTTTCGCTAACATGATAATGTAATGGAGGAAAAGGAGGTTTTTACTAATGGATGATAGGACAATACATTCTGCTCAAAAGGAAGTAGATGAATACATAAGCCAATTTAAAGAAGGATATTTTAGTCCTTTAGCCATGATGGCACGGTTAACGGAAGAAATGGGAGAGTTAGCCCGAGAAATAAATCATTATTATGGAGAAAAACCAAAGAAGAATACAGAAGAAGAAAAAACCATTGAACAAGAAATTGGAGATTTGTTTTTTGTATTAATATGTCTTTCCAATTCGTTAAATGTTGACTTAGATGAAGCGTTCGAAATTGTAATGAAAAAATTTAAAACTAGAGATAAAGATCGTTGGACAAAAATAACAGAAAAAGGAGAAAATGATGATGATTAAAATAGTAGTGGCAGGACCTAGAGGAAACATGGGACGTGAGGCAGTAAAAATGGTTTCAGCAGCAGATAATTTTGAGCTTGTTGCTGTGGTTGACATTGAACATGAAGGATTTAAAATGAAGGATATTTCTGATATGGAGCCATTAGATGTTCCAATATATGTGAATATGGATGAATGCTTTCAACAAATAGAGTGTGATATTCTCATTGATTTAACTGCGCCTAAAGCTGGTAAACAACATATGCTAACAGCCTTTGATTACGGCGTAAGACCAGTTGTAGGAACAACAGGATTTTCGGAGGAAGATGTAAAGGAATTATCTAGCATAGCCGAAGAAAAGAAAGTAGGAGCTATTATCGCACCTAACTTTGCAATCGGTGCAATTCTGATGATGAAGTTTTCACAAATGGCAGCTCGTTATATGCCACATGTTGAAATTATTGAACAGCACCATGATAGAAAATTAGATGCACCTTCAGGAACAGCTGTAAAAACTGCACAAATGATTTCAGAAGTCCGTGAAAAGGTTCAGCAAGGGCATCCTGATGAAGAGGAAACATTAGAAGGAGCTAAGGGAGCTGAATTTGATGGTCTACGTATTCATAGTGTTAGACTACCAGGTCTAGTGGCTCACCAGGAGGTTATTTTTGGAGGAGAGGGTCAAACGTTAAAGATCAGACATGATTCTATTAATCGTACTTCTTTTATGCCTGGAATAAAGCTTGCTTGTGAGACAGTAATGAATTTAGAAGGTTTGATTTATGGGTTAGAACATATTATTGAATAATATATATTGGGGGAAGAATGTCTATGAATATTGCTTTTATTGCACATGATAAAAAGAAAGAAGACATCGTACAGTTTGTTACAGCCTATGAAGAACTTCTACAAGAGCATGATTTATATACAACTGGAACGACAGGTACTAGAATAATGGATGCAACCTCATTAAAGGTTCACCGTTTTCAATCTGGTCCTTTAGGGGGCGATCAACAAATTGGTGCACGAATAGCTGAAAATAAAATGGATTGTGTTATCTTTTTTAAAGATCCATTAACAGCCCAGCCACATGAACCAGATATCACTGCCCTAATTCGTCTATGTGATGTCTATAGTATTCCATTAGCAACGAATATGGCTACAGCTGAAATTTTACTTAGAGGGTTACAACGTGGTGATTTTCAATGGCGTGAGGTTGTAAAGAGCAAAGAGAATAAAGAGGGATAATATGAATGAACGTTTAGATATACTAGCAATTGGTGCCCATCCAGATGATGTTGAAATTGGGATGGGAGGGACGTTAGCAAAATTAGCAAGTGAAGGGGTATCAACAGGTATTGTTAATTTGACGAAGGCAGAACTATCCTCGAATGGTACGGTTGAACAACGTCAGGTTGAAGCAGAAAATGCAAGAAAAGTATTAAACGTAAAGAAAAGAATTCAGTTAGATTTTCCAGACCGGCTTTTCACTGAATTCAAACAAGATTGCTTGGAATCATTGGTCCTATTGATTCGCCAATTTCGTCCAAAGGTTGTTTTTGCTCCAAATAAAGAGGATAGACATCCAGACCACGGGAACTGTAGTAAACTCGTTAAGGAGGCAGTTTTTTCATCTGGAATAAAGCGATATTTGCCTCAGTCAGAATGGGACGCTTACCGCCCAAATACCTTATATTTTTATCAAATTAATGGAATGATCGATGCCCATTTTATCGTTGACATTAGTGAGTATATGGATACGAAATTGCAAGCATTATCTTGTTATTCTACACAATTTCAAATGGAAGAAAAGTCGGTTAAAACGCCACTAAATGATGGTTTTATAGATCGACTCATTGGAAGAGAGAGTATTTTAGGAAATGAAGTGGGTGTTAAATACGGTGAAGGTTTTCGTTCAGACAAACCACTGTTAATTTCAAAGATTATATAGGAGATTTTACATGACATACAAAATAGGTATTACATGCTACCCTACAGTTGGTGGCTCAGGGGTAGTAGCAACAGAATTAGGTAAGGCATTAGCAGAACGAGGACATGAAATTCATTTTATCACATCAAGTGTCCCTTTTCGGTTAGAAGGTGGAGAAGCGAATATATTCTTTCATGAGGTTGAAGTGAATCAATACTCCGTTTTTCGATACCCACCATATGATATTGCGTTAGCCAGTAAAATGGCTGATATTGCAAAGCGTGAAGACTTGGATATTCTTCATGTTCATTACGCAATTCCTCATTCAATTAGTGCCTTTTTAGCTAAAGAAATGGTTGGAGATCACCTGAAAGTTGTTACTACATTGCACGGAACCGATATAACAGTATTAGGTTACGATCCATCCTTATCAGACGTTATTCGGTTTGGTATTGAACGTTCGGATATGGTAACAGCTGTGTCTGATGATTTAGCACGTCAAACAGCGGACTTACTTCAGACAAAAGCACAAATAGAAACGGTTTATAATTTTGTAGACCATCGTACTTATTATCCAAGAAATACAAGTCGATTAAAGAGAGAATATGGAATTAAAGAGGGTCAGAAGGTAATTGTACATGTTTCAAACTTTCGTAATGTAAAAAGAGTTCCAGATGTTGTAAAAGCCTTTCATAAAATTCAACAGGAAGTAAATGCCGTACTCTTTTTAATCGGAGATGGACCAGATCTACCAATTGTATCTAATCTGGCAAAACAATTAGGGTTATGTGATAAAATCTTTTTTTTAGGTAACCAAAAACGAATAGCAGAGCTATTAAGCATGAGTGACTTGAAATTACTTCTTTCAGAAAAAGAGAGTTTTGGACTTGTTTTACTAGAAGCAATGGCTTGTGGTGTTCCTGTCATAGGAACAAATATTGGTGGAATTCCCGAAGTAATCTCAAATGGGGAAAACGGGTTTATTTGTGAACTTGGAAATACAGACCAGGTGGCAGCATATGCAGTAAAAATATTAAAGAATCCAATTCTCCAGAAGGAAATGTCAGAAAAGGCAATTCAAACTGCAATAAGGGACTTTCATCAAGATAAAATCGTAAAACAATATGAAGCGGTTTACAAAAAAACATTGTTACAAAAGAGTGATGAATAGTGATTTCGTGGAAAAAAGCAGCTCAATATATCCTAAATACATTTGAGAGCAATGGTTATGAAGCATTTATTGTAGGTGGAGCAGTTAGAGATCATATTTTGAACCGCCAGATAAACGATATTGATATTTGTACAAATGCTACTATTGAACAGATAAAAAAGCTTTTTCCACGTACAATAGAGATTGGTGTTCGTCATGGTACTATACTTGTTCCAGTTGATGGTCGTCCGATCGAAGTAACTCAATATAAAAAAGAAAGAAATAAGGAAACGTATACATTACATACAGATTTATCCTTAAGGGATTTTTCGTGTAATGCTATGGCGATGGATCAAGCTGGAAACATAATTGATCCCTTTCATGGCAGAGAAGCAATAGACAATCGTTCCATTGAACTAGTTGGAAATAATCCAGAACGGCTTAAGGAAGACCCTTTACGAATATTAAGGGGCCTTCGTTTTGCTATACAATTAAACTTTAGAATAGAAGAAAACACAGAGCTGTGGATGGAGAAACTATCTTATTTGCTTAGTAAGCCTGCAATCGAAAGAATAGCTGGAGAGCTTGAAAAGATTGCGTGTGAAAAGTTAACTAAAAATAAACTAGCCTACTTATTAAATCATTCCATCTTTAAGAAGCTTCCACCTCTTTTTTTAAATCAATCAATACGAGATTACTGTACCTCTAACAATTATAAAGATGATTGGTATATATGTGGATCAATGGAATGGTGGACTTTTGCAGCTTACTCTGATAAGACATATGAAACGAAGGACATACTAAAAAGGTATAAGAGATCGAATCAACTAACTAAGGATGTTTTACTGATTGTAAGTTATGTTCATAATGGGTTGGAAGAAATGTTGAATGAATACGACCTTTACAGATTAGGTGAAGAGAGAATTCCAATAGTAGAGAAACTTCTGGTTATTTTAAGTGATTCTAAACAAGTGAGTAGCTACATGAGTCGTTACAATGACTTACCTATCTATTCTAAAAAGGAGTTAAGTATTTCTGGAAAGAATATTGTAGATTGGTTTCCGAAAGTACAAGGTGCCGAAATTGGTAAGCTATTAATGGAAGTAGAAAAAGCTGTAGTTTTCGGTAATGTTCAAAATACGAAGAACGAAATTTACCAATGGCTAAAGAAGGAGCAAGGTCTATGAAGGGAAAAGTACTTCAATTATTAAGAGATCATTCCAATGAATATATTTCTGGAGAAAAGATCAGTCAAGCCCTTTCAATCAGTAGAACGATGGTGTGGAAATACATTGATGCCTTAAGGAAAGAAGGGTATGACATTATTGCTGTATCGAATAAAGGATATCTACTAAAAGGTGAAGTAGATAGTTTAAGTGAGCATGGAATTCAAGCACGACTAGATGAAAGATCTATCTTTCGTAATGTCGTTTACCAGCCAGTTCTAGAATCAACGCAGCAGCTTGCTCAACAGCTATTACAAGAGAAAGAAAAGAATGGTCAAGGGACAATTGTTATTGCAAATGAACAGACTGGTGGAAGAGGGCGACTAGGTAGAGATTGGCATTCACCAAAAAATACTGGTGTATGGATGAGTATTATTTTATATCCAAAGCTTGATATACGACAGACACCACAGCTTACATTATTAACAGCTGTGGCAGTAGTTCGTGCAATTGAAAAAATAACAGAGCTAGATGTCCATATAAAATGGCCTAATGATATTTTAATTAATAAGAAAAAAGTTGCTGGTATATTAACGGAGCTTCAAGCAGATCCAGATAGGGTTAAATCTGTTATTATCGGTATTGGTTTAAATGTCAACCAGACGAGTTTTCCAGAAGAAATTAAAGATATAGCAACCTCCATAGCTATTGAAGGAAATAAAGGGTATAAAAGGATTGATCTCATTGAGGCTATCCTTTTTGAGTTTCAATGGTTATATGAAGTTTATCTTTCAAAAGGCTTTTCATTTATAAAGCCATTGTGGGAAGCAAGAACAACAACACTAGGTAAACGAATTACTGCAACCACTCCACGAGATGTAATAACTGGAGTTGCAGATAGAATGGATGATGATGGTGTACTGCTGTTAAAGGATGACGAAGGAGTCATTCACCGAATCTATTCAGCAGATATAAAGATACTACATGATTAACACAATGAGTTGTATTTCTGTTATACTTTTGGTGGGCAGTATCCTATTAGGAACTGTACCTTTCAGAAATAAAAAACTCAAAAGTATTCTGCCTTGATCCGTAAAGGGACTGGGACAGAGGGTTTGGCATAGTAAAGGATACGAGTATGTCCTTTTATTGATAGAACAATCAACCTTCTTCCAGTTGGAGAAGGTTTTTATTTGTTCTAAATAAAAATGTCTCCCTTGATCTCAGAATTTTGAAAGGAGAGATATGTTTGAAAACTACAAATGATTTAAGAAAAATGAAAGAGGCTGGGGATAAAATTTCCATGCTAACAGCCTATGATGCACCAAGTGCTAAATTAGCAGAAGAAGCAGGCATTGATACGATTTTAGTAGGTGATTCGTTAGGGATGGTTGTTTTAGGTTATGAATCTACTATTTACGTTACAATTGATGACATGATACATCACACCAAAGCAGTAAAGCGAGGCGTTCAAGACACATTTGTTGTCACAGACATGCCTTACTTAACGTACCATTCTTCTTTTCCTGAGACATTGCACCATGCAAAACGTTTGATGCAGGAAGGTGGAGCTAATGCGGTAAAGCTTGAAGGTGGGGGAACTGTCATTGATACTACGAAACAACTAGTAGAGGCAGGAGTTCCAGTTATATCACATTTAGGACTAACTCCTCAGTCTGTAGCAGTTTTAGGTGGTTATCGTGTTCAAGGTAAGACGAACGAAGAAGCGGAAAGAATGATAGAAGATGCAAAAAAAGTAGAGGCGGCCGGTGCTTGTATGCTCGTTTTAGAATGTGTGCCAGAAGCCCTTGCGGATGAAATTAGCTGCACTATATCTATACCAGTAATTGGAATTGGTGCAGGGAGATATACAGACGGTCAAGTGCTTGTATACCATGATTTAATCGGGTATACACAGGGACATATACCTAAGTTTGTGAAACGTTATTATGATGCATCTCCTTCCATTTTTGAAGCAATAAAACAATATCACCAAGATGTAAAAAATGGTTTATTCCCTGAAGAAAAGCATGTCTTTCAGGCAATTAATAAAGAAGAGCAACAGCTTTATGGGGGAAAATAAATACAATGGAAATCATAACAGATATTTTTTCTATGAAAAATTGGATTATGGAAGCAAAGCTGCAAGGGAAAAAGATTGGCTTTGTACCGACGATGGGATTTTTGCATGAAGGTCATTTATCATTAATAAAACAAGCAAATAAGGAAAACGATATAGTTGTTTTAAGCATTTTTGTCAATCCTTTACAGTTTGGTGCAGGAGAGGATTTTGAACGGTATCCTAAAAATAAAATAGGAGATGAACAACTGGCGAAAGATAATGGCGTTCATGTTTTGTTTTGTCCAACAGTAGATGAAATGTACCCTACTCCAATGAGTGCTACTTTCGTTGTACATGAGGGAGTAGATGTGTTGTGTGGAGCTAATAGACCAGGGCATTTTGATGGGGTAGCTACGGTTGTAATGAAGTTATTCGGAATTATGACTCCAGATCGTGCCTATTTTGGATTAAAGGATGCACAGCAAGTGGCTGTGATTGAACGTTTAGTGAAGGATTACCATTTAGACATCACTATCGTTAGAGGAGCAACAGTGAGAGAACAGGATGGTTTAGCGAAGAGCTCTCGTAATGTGAATTTAACTGAGGATGAACGAAAAGAAGCCCCGCTTATTTATCAAACATTGGTAGAAATGAAAAAACTACTTTTAGAGAAAAAACGAAATAATACAGTGGAAATTGAAGCATTAATAATGGAAAAGTTAAGAAAACGACTTTCCGGTTCAATTGATTATTGTGAAATTAGAAGTTTTCCTTCATTAAAAAAATTAGAAATCATTGAAGGTGAAATGATAATTGCAGTAGCTGTCAGATATAGTAAGGCAAGATTGATTGATAATATTATGTTTAACATAAGTGAGGAGTTGTAATGCATGTATAGAGAAATGATGAGTGGTAAATTGCATCGTGCTACAGTTACAGAAGCAAATTTAAATTATGTAGGAAGTATTACAATAGATGAAGAATTAATGAATGCGGTAGGTATTCTTGAAAATGAAAAAGTACAGGTTGTTAATAATAATAATGGTGCCAGATTAGAAACCTATGTCATTCGTGGGAAAAGTGGTTCAAAAACGATTTGTTTAAATGGCGCAGCTGCTCGTTTAGTACAGCCAGGGGATAAAGTTATTATTATTTCGTATAAATGGATAAATGATCTAGAATGCTCGGAGCATTTGCCGAAAGTAGCTATCTTAAATGATGAAAACCAGATAGTAGAGATGCTACATTCTGAACCAGCATCAACAATAAAGTAGAAAAATTATAAAAATATATAAAATCGAAATAAGTATAGTGATCCCTCCTTCGTTGGAAACTGTAAGTAAGAGTTTAAACGAATAAGGAGGGATTTCCTTGTTTTCAACAGAAAAATGGAACTCTGTGTCTAACTGGTTATTGGAAAATAAAGATGTATTATCAGATGAAGAAAAAGAATATTGGATTGAAGAATTAACAAAGCAAAATGAACAGGTCCTTGAAGTGTGGAGTGAGCAATTGGAGTTATTAGATGAAGTTAAAGAAAAACTGATGACAACTACACCACTAGCTTTTCAAAAAGAAGGGGAAAAACTAGAAGGAATTAGCTATTTTCATCTAGGTATATACTCAAAGGCGGTAAACGCTTTAAAGGAAGAGTTGAAGATCTCACAACAACCATCAAGATTATATTTATACTTGGGATATGCATATTTATATTTAAATGAAGACCATATGTCAAAGGAACATTTTTTAAACGTCGTTTATCAGAGTAACGATCCGTTAGAAAAGCATTTTGCCTTTCTTGGTCTAGGATTACAAGCTGGACGTGAGGACGATCTTGAACAAGCAATTTCCTATTTCGAAAAGGCAGAGAGGCTCCTTTTTAATACAGATGTAGTGTATAATTTAGGAATCTGTTATTTGTTACTAAAAATACCAAGTCAAGCTCGTCATTATTTTGAAAAGGTTATTGAATCAGGTGAAGGAGATGGAGAAGCGTACTTTTGGCTAGGAAAAACGTACATGGAAATGGGGAACAAAACTTTAGCAATGGAAACGTGGTACGAAGCTATTCACCAATTCGACTCGGAGCCATTACTGCTGTCTTTAGCACTAGAATTTGAGGAAAAGGGTTTTTTCTCATGTGCCTTATTTTGTTATGAACGTTTAAATGATCTTGGCTATGATAAGTCCACAATTTTACATGGTATATATTGGAATTATGGTTTGATGGACGAACGTAATAAATCGAAAAAGGGTTTTCAACAGCTTCTTTCCTACGATCCTACAAATATTAATGTGTGGATTTCCTATTTATGGCTCCTTGATAAGTGGCGTGACTATGAGACGATGAAGAAGGAAAAGGCAAAAATAAGATCTTACGGCATTAAGCATCCTCTGTTAAAACAAATGACAGAGAGTACGTCGAACTATATTGATTAAAAAAAGATAAAATATATGTTATATGGAGAAGCCGTTTGTTGGAGGAATAGATAGATGGAACGTTTTGTCATTATTGATGTAGAAACAACAGGAGTGTCCTTTTCAAAAGGAGATAGAATAATACAAATTGCATACGTAATTATTGAAAATGAACAAGTTATTAAACGATATAATAGTTATATCAATCCAAATAGGAAAATACCACCTTTTATTAAGTCATTAACAAACATTGATGAAGAACTTGTGAAAGGTGCTCCAGAGTTTACAGAAGTTGCACCAATATTATTAGAGGCTCTTAATAATGGGGCATATTTTGTTGCACATAATGTAGAATTTGACTTAGGATTTATTAATGAAGAGCTAAGTGCAGCGGGATATTCTCCTTTTTCTGGTCCAGCCATAGATACAGTAGAATTATCTAGAATTGCCTTTCCTACTGCAGATGGCTTTCGACTTTCACAGTTATCAGAAAGTTTTCAAGTAAACCATAACGAACCTCATCGTGCGGATAGTGATGCAGAAGCTACAGGACAGCTTTTTATTGAAATTTTAAAAAAACTATCTTCCCTACCAAACAAAACGTTAGAGCAACTCACTAAACTGAAGGGACGATTTAAAAGTGATGTTGGTTTTTTATTTCAAAAGTGGTTGATGGAAAGCAATGTCACGGATAAGGCCCCTTATGACGAATATAGAGGTTTAGTTTTGAAGAAACAAAAGACAATTGAAAAAAACGAACATTCAAATATTAAGGATAAAAAACACGAATTTCAAGATTTTTTTTCCTCCTGTCTTCAAAACGAACAATGGTGTGAGACGAAAATGGCAGGTTACGAAGCAAGATCTGGACAATTAGAAATGATATCCTTTATTGATAGTTGCATGGAAAATAATAACTTTGGACTAATTGAAGCAGGTACTGGTACTGGTAAAACGTTGGCGTATTTATTACCTGCTGCATTTCAAGCAAAAAAATTGAATCAACCTATCGTAATAAGTACTCATACAGTTCAATTGCAGGAGCAAATTGTTAAGAAAGAATTGCCCACGTTAATGAAATTTTTACCCTTTTCCATTAATGTTGCATTACTAAAAGGACGCGGGCACTATCTATGCTTACGTAAATTTGAAAACCTATTACACCATGATCCCATTGATACATATGAACGAACAATATCGAAAGCACAAATTTTAATTTGGTTAATTGAAACGGAAACTGGAGATGTGGAAGAATTAAGTTTAGCGTCCCGATCTAGCCGTTTTTGGAATGATATTTCTAGTGACTCTTTTTCTTGTGTTTCACCGAAATGTCCGTGGTTTTCGCGATGCTATTACCAAAGGGCGAAATTAAAAGCACGAGAAGCTGACATTATTATTACGAACCATTCTCTTGTTTTATCAGATATAATGGCTGAACACCAATTGATACCATCATATAAGCATATTATATTAGATGAAAGTCATCATTTTGAGGAAACGGCAACAGATCAATTAGGTCTTCAAATTAATTATTTGACTCTAACTCATTTATTAAATGAATTAAGTTTGAAAGACAGCGATGGATTACTGTCGACCTTATCTGAGGTGACAAAGAAAGAGTCTCCACTTATTGATATTATTTATTCTGTAGAAGAGAACGGAAAAAAGTTAAAGCAGGAGTGGAACGACTTATATTTATTGCTATTCCAATATGTATATGTAGATAAAGAAAAATACAATGAACGTGGACGAGCAATTAAAAAGCTTGATTTAGGAGATTCCAGTTGTACCAGTGTAAACGAAGCCTCTGAACGTTGTCAGATGTACTTTGGTGATTTTCTTCAAAGTCTTAACCATCTCAATGATATGATTTTGGAAAAAGGGGATGCTGATGATTTTAAAGGAAAAAGCCAAATAATCAATACATTGAATTTATATGTGCAACGTATTCGAAAGGTTAATGAAGCTTTTGTACATTTGCTAGTTCATCACGATCCAACAATGATATATTGGCTTGAAGCAGAAACGAAGGGTCCGAAACAATCTGTCTTTATCCAAGGAAGGCCAATTAATGTAGCAGAACATCTTGCAGATACCTTTTTTAGTAAAAAAGATAGTGTGATTTTTACTTCTGCAACCTTAACAGTAAATAATAAATTTCAGTATATTATTCAAAGATTAGGACTTGAAGATTTTCCAATTACAACAAAAGTTGTTCAATCTCCATTTCGATGGAAAGAACAAGTTCAATTAATGATTCCAACGGATATGCCTCTTATACAAGATGCTGGAGAGCAGGCTTATATTGAGGCTGCTGTACTACAAATTTTTCGTATTGCAGAAATTACAAAGGGAAAGATGCTCGTATTATTTACGTCTTACGATATGTTAAAAAAGAGTTATCATCTCTTAAAAGAAATGCTAAGTGATGAAATCGTATTAATTGCCCAAGGAATTCAAACAGGTAGTCGTTCAAAATTAACGAAAAATTTTCAGCAATTTGACCAAGCGATCTTACTAGGAACGAGTAGTTTTTGGGAAGGAGTAGATATTCCAGGAAGTGATTTAAGTGTTATCGTCATCGTCCGACTTCCTTTTTCTCCACCAGATGACCCCGTATTCCAAGCGAAATCTTCAGAAATAAAAGAAGCTGGAGGTAATCCATTTATGAAACTCGCATTACCACAAGCTGTTTTACGGTTTAAGCAGGGATTTGGTAGGTTAATTCGTAGGTCTTCAGATAGGGGAGTTGTTGTTGTGTTAGATCGTCGTATAAAGACAACACGTTATGGTAGTTCCTTTATCAAGTCTCTTCCATCTATTCCTATCGAAGAGAAACCAATGGACGAATTGGAAAATGACCTTTCAAATTGGTTATAATGAAAATAACACTCTCACATTTGTATTGTCAGATAGCCTCCTAGAAGAATTTAATCTAAAGTAAGTGAAGGAAGGAAGTAAGAAATGCAAAAAATTCTCACTAAACTATTGATAATAGTATTTGCAGTAACCATTCTTGTCCAACCCAATAGTGTTTTAGCTGATAAGGTGAAATTAAATCTAACAAATGAAGAAATAGCTTATTCATTTTTTGATTTGACCCATGGAGAAGCTACATTAATTCAAGGTAACAATGGTCAAACGATACTTATTAATACAGGACATGAAAATAGTGAGGAAGAATTAGTAGAAAGGTTAAACATGTTCAATGTTTCCACAATTGATACATTAATTATTACAAGTAAACAACTAGAGTATATCGGAAATTTAAGAGCTGTTTTATCTAACTATCATGTACAAAAAATATTAATTCCATCCTCCCTTCAATCGGCATTCACTCCAATTGAAAAGGAATTTAATGTTGAAATTGCTTCTTTTAATAAGGGTGATCAATGTGCTCTTTTAAAGGACGTTTATATTGATGTTTTATATGTTGAAGATAATAAAGGTGATGACGAAGGTGGTTCAGCGTTTTTTATTAATCACTTTGAACAGAGACTTTTATATATGACTGTAGCTAATTCTAAAGTCGAAAGGGAGCTTGTAAACGAATATGATTTAAAGTCAACAATGTTTAAAGTTCCTGACTTTGGTAGTGATCGTGGGACTTCGGAAGATTTACTAAATGAAGTAGATCCTCAAATCGCAGTAATTTTTAGAAATGGAGAAGATTTGCCTAGCAGTTACGTAATTGAAAGGTTAGAGGAAACGTGGATCGATATATACCAAACAAGTCGGATTGGGACAGTAACAATAAAATGTGACCAAGAGGATTACGAAATATTTTTACTTAAGCCAACTCAAAAGGAAAAATCTTTCCCTAGTAGTTGGTTTACCTACAAATAGAAAAGGAAATGACGTTATTAGAAGGAGGGGGGATTGTGTCAACATTACTCCATTCAGTTACGATAATGACAATGACAGACGATGCTATCATAAATGGGTATGTAATCGTTGATGATAATGGATATTTTAAAGACATATCAAGTGGAGTTCCAACAAAAGAAGGTATGTCATCAGTAGATACTGTCATTGATGGAAAAGGAAAATGGCTATTACCTGGATTAATTAATACACATGGGCACCTTGGTAGTACTTTTTTGCGTGGAGCAGGAGACGATATTCCACTAATGAAGTGGTTACAAACGGTAATGTGGCCTGCTGAAAGTAAATTTACAAAGGAAACAGTACAAAATGCTGCGTCGCTAGCACTTTTAGAAATGATTAAATCAGGGACAACTACTTTTTTAGATATGTATCACTTACATATGAATCAAATGGCTGAGTTAGTTATAAATAGTAAAATGAGAGCAGTTCTATGTCGTGGAATGATTGGTTTGTGCTCTGAAGAGGAACAGAAAGAAAAGCTTCTAGAGTCTGTACAATTATACCATGATTATCATGGTGCAAATGATAATAAAATTACTGTAGCTCTTTCTCCTCATGCTCCATATACATGTCCACCTAAATTTTTAGAAATGGTCGTGGATAAGGCAATAGAACACAATATGTGGATCCATACTCACTTATCTGAAACAAATGATGAAGTGGTCAAACATGAAGAAAAATACGGCTTGCCACCAGTAGAACATTTAAATAAAATAGGTTTGTTTCAAAATCACTGTCTTATTGCGCACGGTGTTCACGTATCTGAGAATGAGCAAGAAATCTTGTTAGAAAAGAATGTTTCTGTATCACATAATCCTATGAGTAATTTAAAGCTTGGTTCAGGGATTGCCCCTATTCCCATCATGATGAAAAAGGGAATTAATATTTCACTAGGAACTGACTCTACAGCCAGTAATAACAACTTAGATCTATTTGAGGAAATGCGCTTTGCATCATTAATTCAAAAAGGACTTTATGAGGATCCAACAATAACAAGAGCTATGGATGTAGTGCAAATGGCAACAATTAATGGAGCCAAAGCCTTAAGATTAAATAAACTCGGTATGATTCAGAAGGGACAGTTGGCAGATTTTATTTTAATAAATCCTAATGTCCCTCATTTACAGCCTTGGGATAACTCAAGAGTTTTATCACATATTGTTTACTCAGTAAAAGGGACAGACGTAACAGATTCATTTGTACAAGGCATACAGATAATGAAAGATCGTCAAGTACTTACTTTAGATGAAGAGAAAATAATGCATGAAGCAAACAACTACTTAAAATTAACAGATACGGCTTCGAGTTGATTTATAGGGTTTATTAACGGAGAGTGTGCATTTTGAATTCCTAAGGCACGGCCTCAACTTCCTATCACTTAGTCGGTAAGTGTTAAGGGATTTTCGTCTCCGCTGTTCCCACAGGAGTCGTCACCCTCTACTCCTGAACCGTTCTATTTTCAGGGTAAGCCTATTTCAAAAGGTTAAGAGCACCTATTGGCGTAGAGGTGCTCTTGTGAAGGTGTAGGTTTAAATTTTTTTTAATACACATTAGTTACATTCTTCAGGAAATTTTGTTTGCCTAAAAGAGACGTTAATTGTGTTAAAATGATTGGGACGGTATGTGGAACGTAGTGATATGACATCCTTTTCTAATTGATACAATTCAGCTGTTGTTGCTGAAGTACCGCAGTATATTTTTTTGTAGTCATTCACATTCATCATCCTTTTCTTTCCCGCGGTAGTCATAGTATCAGCAAAATTTGAAGGAGTATGATTAACAATATTTATACATAAAGGGAGAGAATGAATGGAATTATTTTTTTTAGGAGGTTTAACTATGGGGAAAAAGGAGATAGAGGCGTTAGCTTCCATAAAAATTGATAATAACCCTGAATTATACAGATTAGTGAACACATTGAATAGTACGTTAAAGGAACGTGATCTAACATTTGGTTTAGCTTTAGATAAAGAAAGTAATAGTAAAATGGTTTTTACTATATATGAAACGTAAAGCAGGTGTTTGAAAAATGAAAGCATGGATAGTAAGTACATCTATAATGATAATTGCCGCGATTGTTGGTTTTTCTTACATTATGCTAAGCACAATAGCTGAACCTTTAAATGAACGTAAAGGAATAGCCCTTGAAATTGCCATGAGTGACTCAGAGTTAGTTGATTTAAAATACGTAGATTTTTTTCATGGGCGACGTTCCTTCCAAGTGTTTGAAGGATATAATAATGATGGAGAAGAGATTTACGTTTGGATCGAAGAGATCGAAGAAGAACAAAACGATGAACAAAGTGAAAATTTGAATGAAGATGCAGAAGAAATGGTGGAACCACAAATAATAAGTCGATTAAAATCAGAAGGGATAACGAAAGAGGAAGTACGTTCCATTAGTCATTCCAGACTAAATATTGAAAAAATAATTAATATTCGATTAGGGATTTTAGGGAACACACCGATTTATGAGGTCGTTTATATTGACAATTCTAATAGATACTCTTTTTATTATGTAACATTTGAAAATGGAACATATGTGAGGCAATATCAATTCCAACAGTCATAAGGTTTTATTACTCATTGACTTCTTTTTTTTCTCAGTTGTATAATATTAAAAGCTATTTCGATAAAATAAAATATTACTAATCCTTAATGACATTCGAAATTCAAAATGTATTTATTGCATATTTTAGGAGGGAAAATATTGAAAACAACAATAGCAAAAGTTGGAAAACATGTAGGACAAGCAGTTACCATTGGAGCATGGCTTGCAAATAAGCGTTCTAGCGGGAAGATAGCATTTTTACAGTTAAGAGATGGTACGGGATTTATTCAAGGTGTAGTCGTTAAGGCAGAAGTGGGAGAAGATGTATTTAAAACAGCAAAAGAGTTAACACAAGAAAGCTCTATATATGTTACCGGTGTTGTTCGTGAAGATGAAAGAGCTCCTTCGGGTTACGAGTTAACAGTTACATCAGTAGAAATCATTCATGAAGCAATTGATTATCCTATTACTCCAAAAGAGCATGGAACGGAGTTTTTAATGGATCATCGTCATTTATGGCTTAGATCGAAGCGTCAGCATGCAATCATGAAGGTTCGGAACGAAATTATTCGTGCTACATATGAATTCTTTAATGAACAAGGATTTGCAAAAGTTGATCCTCCCATTTTAACAGGAAGCTCTGCAGAAGGTACAACAAATCTGTTTCATACAAAGTATTTTGATGAGGATGCCTATTTATCACAAAGTGGTCAGCTGTATATGGAAGCAGCAGCAATGGCACTAGGAAAAGTTTTTTCTTTTGGACCTACTTTTCGGGCAGAAAAATCAAAGACGAGACGCCATTTAATTGAGTTTTGGATGATTGAACCTGAAATGGCTTTTATGGATCACGAGGATAGCTTAAAGGTACAAGAAGACTATGTTACACATGTCGTTCAATCTGTACTTGCTAATTGTAAACAAGAGCTTGCAGCATTACAAAGAGATACTTCCAAGTTAGAAAAAATTGTAGCTCCATTTCCTAGAATTACGTATGATGAAGCCATTACAATGCTTCAAAAGGATGGCTATGAGATAGAATGGGGCGAAGATTTTGGAGCCCCACATGAAACAGCAATTGCTGAAAAATATGAAAAACCAGTTTTTATTACACACTATCCTGCAAAAATTAAAGCTTTCTATATGAAGCCAGACCCACAGCGAGAGGAAGTTGTTCTTTGTGCAGATTTAATTGCACCAGAGGGCTATGGTGAAATCATAGGTGGCTCCCAACGAATTGATGATGAAGAATTATTAAAACAACGATACGATGAACATAATCTTTCGGAAGAAGCGTACCGTTGGTATTTGGATTTACGAAGGTACGGTTCCGTTCCTCATTCTGGCTTCGGACTTGGCCTTGAAAGAACAGTTGCTTGGATGTGTGGTGTTGAGCACGTAAGGGAAACAATACCATTCCCAAGATTATTAAATCGATTATATCCATAATATTTTTAAAAAGAGAAGTTTTTGAGGTGCTTTATTCCCTTTAAAACTCCTCTTTTTTTAATTTGTCTACCTTGAAATAGAAACGGTTCAGTAGTGGAAGGTAGCGACTCAATCAACGAAACTTCAAATCGACTACCCGTTGTCACGGATGAAGCTACAGAGCAACACTATACATAGGTAGATAATAAAGTGGCACTAGAACTGGCAATTCTAAAAATTCATGCTAGGTGATAGTGAAGAAGAAGGCTGAACCATCGAGATCCTGCGCATTGTTGATTTGCAGGCTAATTGGATCGATTCTATAAGCCTGCAATCTGCTTTATCACTTTTGCAGGCTTATTGGCGACCTTCTATAGGCCTGTAAATTTGCTTTTCAACCCAATGTTCCTGTAAATGTTGTTTTTCCTATTGCGGGAACATTGGCCGACTCTTTCTTTCGTCTACCCTGAAAATAGCTGATATCGAACTTATAAGTATTAACAAGTAAAGGTTATGTTAATCATTCTTTCGAGCAGCCGACGTCCTGTCCTGTATGCAAAGGCATAACTGATGGTGTGAGACTCCCGTGGGAATAGCAATAGAGACTACTTTAACACTTTAAGAAAATTTTTCATCACCATTTGACAGCATTATACATGCTATAATGGAAATGAGGTGTTTATAATGAATTCAGAATTAATGATACAGCAATATTTAGATGTACCTTTAACAATACCAACTGCTTTAATTTTAAATTATAAAAATTTAGGACTTAATGAAGAACAATTTCTTCTTATACTTCACATACGTTGTTTTTCACAACAAGGGAATCATTTTCCAACTCCTAATGAACTTCAAGCTAGGATGAGTATAGATGAGGTTAAATGTACCTCTCAGTTAAAGGAACTATTACAAAAAGGCTTTCTACAAATCGAAGAAAAACATGATGAAGACGGAAGATTGGCAGAAGCTTTTTCTCTTAAACCACTTTATGAAAAGCTAACTGTGTTTTTAACTAATGAAACAATTGATGAAAAAAAGGATACTCGGAAAAACGAAGAAGGGCAATTGTTTCGTCGTTTTGAGGAGGAATTTTCAAGACCAATTACTCCAATGGAAATGGAAATGATATCAATGTGGCTTGATGAAGATGGCCACATTCCACAAATGATTGAAGCTGCTCTAAGAGAAGCTGTCGTTTCTTCTAAATTAAATTTTCGTTACATTGATCGAATATTGTATGAATGGAAAAGAAATGGCGTTAGAACAACTCAACAGGCCAGAGAACATGGAGAAAGGATTCGTCAACACCAACAACAGCCTAAGATAAATAATACAGAAGCGAATGGAGGTCAATTTAAGCGTAGGCATCCGCAATACAATTGGCTTCAAGGGGAAAAAAGATGACGGAGGAGTTTACATGTTAACGAAAAAACAAATAGAAAATGTGTTAGCAACGATTGGAAAAATGTATCCAGATGCTGAGTGTGAATTATCCCATTCAAATCCATTCGAATTAACGATTGCTGTTGTCTTATCAGCACAAGCAACTGATGCATTAGTTAATAAGGTTACACCTCATTTATTTGCTAAATATAAAACTCCTGAAGATTATATTCATGTATCCTTAGAGGAACTTGAAAATGATATAAGAAGAATAGGGTTATTTCGTAGTAAGGCAAAAAATATAAAAAAGCTATGCCAATCACTCATTGAAAATTATGGTGGGGAAATACCAAAAGAAAAGTCTGAATTAGTGAAATTAGCAGGCGTAGGTAGAAAAACAGCAAACGTCGTTGCATCTGTTGCATTTAATGAACCTGCAATTGCTGTTGATACCCATGTGGAGAGAGTTAGTAAACGATTAGGAATTTGTAAATGGAAGGACTCCGTATTAGAGGTTGAAAAAACATTAATGCGTAAAGTACCTAGGGAGGAATGGTCTATAACGCATCATCGTCTTATCTTTTTTGGACGGTACCATTGTAAAGCACAATCTCCACAGTGTACTGAATGTCAATTATTAGAGTTATGTAGGGAAGGAAAAAAGAGAATGAAAAAACGTGGGATTGATGTAGGATAATGAGAGAAGAATCAATTATTGTCCCAAAAGAATTTTGTAGACAACCTTTTTATTCAAATGGTGATACAATAGAAATTTCTGATCAGTATTTTTCTCTAGAGAGTATTTGGAATGATCAATACTTTTATCATGATATACACTACACTGTAAAAACATCTAGTTCTCAAATAAGAAAACCTTGGGTAACTCCCAATATAATAGGAAAGATGGCACTTGATCAGTGGAAGAAGGAAGGACTACCTACATTACAACAGTTGTTTTCGCATCGAGACCGTAAAGGTGCTAGGCCATTGATGATTAAGTATTTAGCAGTATATTTACAAATGATGCATTGGTCAAATGGAGAACCGATTAAATGCCTCCATCATATTGAAGAACAAATTCAATCACTATCTTTTGCTCCATTAAATGTTACTGAACGTGTATCCTTTATTTTAACAACTCCAGATCATCATCACTCTTTTACTGCATTATCTCAATTATTTAATGAATCAGTAAAAAAAATTGCTATACATCATTTTAAAAAATAAGTTTAAAAATATACGAAAAGAGGATGTACCCATAAGTTTATAAAATCCTTATGGAACATCCTCTTTTTAACTATTATTCTGCGTTGTATCGATCATCGTCTTCTTCATCATTATTATCTTCATCACCAATGAGGTCATCTAGTAAATCGTCTAATATCCCATCATTGTCTTCTTCATTATCATTATTTTCATTTTGATCCTCAGAAGGTTCATCTTCAACAGGTGGATCTTGTTCTTCCTCTGGTGGATCTTCTTCAATAATTTCATCTGGAATATCAACTTCTTCCTCTGGAACAGTAACATTAACAGAAGCTGGATCACTAACTAAATCTTCATCTTCATCAGAGATTGCTGTAACTCTAATAGAATAAGTTGTATCGTATTCAGGGTTTTCTATTGTAAAATGTAAATCCTTTGTTATATCGGCTAAGGAGTAATTTCCACTGCTACCTTCACGAATTTCAATTTGGAAGCTAAATCTTTCTAATAAGTCCTCTGCATAATTCCATTGAACATGAATTTCATGATCTTCGTCGTTATAAATGGCTTCTAAACCTTCAACTGATTCTACTTCTTCATACTCATCTGATATTTCCTGTGGTTCTGTACCTCTTACGAAGTATTCATAAATGATTTTATCATCAGGTGTAAAATCACTAGGTAAAAGTCCTGTTTCACGTTCAATTCCTATACGTACGACAGAATCTGGTTGGACAAAATCAGATGTTTCACGACCTTGATGGGCATAGCTCATAACCTCTCTAAAAATATACTTTGCAATGTGTTGTTGATTATCAACGTATTGTATATAGCCATCTGCTGGCGTATCATACCCAGTCCATACAGCTGCAGTTAATTCAGTAGAATACCCTGCAAACCAAGAATCTTTAATTCCATTTCCGATATTAAAGCGTTCCCGTTCCTCTTCTGTAAAGTTAGAGGATCCAGTTTTACCAGCAATAGGTACACCTGATATAGCTGCTTGAGTCCCAGTACCTGATTGAACGACGGTTTTAAGCATGTCTGAGATCATGAAGGCTGTGTAATCATTCATGGCAATAACAGGATCTGGTGTTAAATCTATCGTTTGTCCATTTGGAAATTCAATTTTCGTAACTGTATGTGGTTTATTGTACTCACCATTATTTCCAAATGCACCATAAGCACCAGCCATTTGATAGGAAGAAAGCCCACGACTAAATCCACCAATAGAATAAGGTTCCTCAATTGTGTCTAAGTTAAGTCCAAGTTTCTCTCCAAATGCTTTTGCATAATCTATGCCCACTTCATGAAATGCTTTTACAGCAGTTGTATTTTGAGAATCACGCAAAGCTTCTCTCATCGTAATTCGTCCTTTATATTGATTCCTATTAAAATTGTGGACTGGAGTTCCGTCAGAGTATGCATATGGTTCATCTACAATGATGTGTCCAGTTGACCATTGCTCTTTTTCAATGACAGGTCCGTAATCTAGAATAGGTTTAATTGTTGATCCTGGTTGCCGTCTCGGATTCGTAGCCCAATTCCAACCTCGAACTCCCTCTGCTGGCTTTCGCATTCCACCTATTGCTAATACTTGACCTGTTTTTGTATCCATTAGAGTCACACCGGCTTGATAAAATTCATCTGGAAAATTTATAACTTCACCTGATTGCATCACATGCTCAACGTGTCTTTGTAAGTCCTGATCTAATGTAGTATAAATTTTTAGACCTGTAGTATAAATATCACTTGCTTCGATACCGTCTATAGCCTCTACTTCATTTAATACTTGATCAATGAATGCTTGGAAAGCATATGTTTCTCTTTCACTTTGATTTAGCTGATCTTCTATCGGGACATTTCTAGCTGATTCTGCTTGTTCCGGTGTTATTTTTTCATATCGTTCCATTAAACTAATAACAGTATTTCGTCGATTTTCAGCAGGCTCAGGATTAATAAATGCATTGAAATAGTTTGGACGTTGTGGTATTCCTGCAAGTAATGCAGCATCTTCAATTGTTAATTCTGATAAATCTTTATTAAAGAAAAAGTCAGCAGCTTCCACTACCCCATATCGACTACCAGAGAAATTAATCGTATTTAAATACATTTCTAAAATTTCGTCTTTTGTATACTGTTGCTCTAGTCGAATAGCTAAATATTGCTCTTGAATTTTCCTCGTCCAGTTTTTATTCATGTCCAAAAACAAGTTCTTAATTAATTGTTGAGTAATCGTACTTGCTCCTTCAGCACCGAAGCCTCTCGTTATATTTGCAATAACAGCTCCACCTATACGACGCATATCAATTCCAAAATGATCATAAAAACGTATATCTTCTACGGAAATAACTGCATCTATTAATACTTGAGGCATTTCGTCAATACTTGCTAATCTACGGTTTTCTCCTGAATCCAACGTTGTAATTAATTGCTCCTCACGATCTAAAATTTGTGGATTTTGGGCTAAAATAAGTCTATCTGGATCTAATTCAGGAGCATCTCTTATTATTGCAAATGCAGTAATTCCACCAGCAAGGATCATAACTAAAAAGGCAATACTTAATGAAATGAGTATCTTTTTCATTGTGACTTTTTTATTTTTATTTTTCTTATTATTTTCTTTCTTTTGCTTTCTTCTTTCTTCTCTTGTTCTATAATTATCGTTTGACATATTGCATCTTCCTTTCAGACACAAGTAAACTAGTATTCTTACTATAGTTTAAATTATTTTATCAATTATTTTTAAATAGTCAATCCTTGGGTGATATCCGATAGGAATGAGGTATCCTTTTTCTTCAATTTCACTTTTAGGTATGGATTTCTTAAACTTGTCTTTTTCTAAAAAATATGGAAGCAGGTCCTTTGCTAATAATAAGTACACCTCGTCATAGAAAGTAAACCTAAGTAATGCAAAAGCGATTCCATCATGCTCATGAACTTCCTTCATGTGATGAACTTGGTGTTCATGAAAATTTTGTAAAGGGAATCTTGTCTTATTCTTCGTTTCCTTCGCTTCAAAATCAATATACTTTCCTCTAAATACACCATTGTAATCAGTAGTGGATGGTCTTTTAAAATAAGCCTCTGTTACAACAGCTGCACTGCGCTTTGGGTAGTCCACATTAACAATTTGCATTGGAGTCGGTTTCTTATGGATTACTGCAATATTATGGGACCGATAATATTCATTTGTTTCATTTATGTCCTCTTCCAATGTCATACCCCGGTTACTAAACCTGTCGTCTTTATTGACGTTTTTTTTCTTAGAGAGGATTCCTGTTTGTATAAATTTTTTTCCATTCGGATAACGAATCGACATGGTTACACGTCCTTTAGCTCAATAAAAATAATATTTTTACAAATAAAAATAATAGTGACAAAGCTACTGTTGTATTGCAGCTTCCTTTGAA
The DNA here is from genome assembly GCF_029688925.1 of Evansella sp. AB-P1. Classification (GTDB taxonomy): domain Bacteria; phylum Bacillota; class Bacilli; order Bacillales; family Salisediminibacteriaceae; genus Evansella. The sequence continues at coordinate 59,830 of NZ_JARUKY010000007.1, read as the reverse complement.
ACCGTCAATATATATTACCATAATTCCTACGATAGAAAATAGACTTTATGACTATTTTACACAATAATTCAAATACTAAGGTTTAGGTGATGGTAATGCATATGGAACGAAAGAAAACAGATATTTTATTACAAATAAAAAATGAGACAGAACGATTAAATCGGGACAATATCTTAAGAACAAAAGCTTATCAAGAATACTATAAAAGAAATCCAGAAATTACGTGGTCATATTTAGCTAGCATGGTGTCAAGAAATGCTGGTTGGAGCATGGCAGATCTTTGGAGCAAACCATACAGGCAGTTACTTTCAGATCAGAATAGAAAGCATTTATTCATTACATATGAACGAGCAAATTGGATGATATTTTCTGATGCATACCCTCAACTGTTACTGTATGAATGGTCAAAAAAATGGAAAGAACCTTTATTTTCATTGATGTCTTTTTATAACGTATCCTCATGGATGATAGAACAATGGGAAAAATTTTGGAGTAAAGGCAATTGTACTGAATTACTCCATTCGCTTATTGTTAATGAGCAGCACTTAATTCAGACTCCTGTTATAGAATCTCCCTTTTTTAAAAAAAAGGTATTCCATCGTTTCAATTATGTTTTACAGGAACGACTGCATTTTAGTGTAGTTTTATTTCCTACAATGTCGGGTGAATTATATGGAAGGTCTATAAAACATTTTTCTAAGGTAAGTCATCGTATAGATTTAGGCAAGAAACTCGCCTGGATTTTACTTGAATCACCAGTAAAAAATAAGATAAAAGAATTTTACTCGAAAGAAGAATATACAGGGTCACGGAGAGATTATCAAAAATGGCAAATAGGAAGTTTTACTAAGACCCCAAAACTATTACCAATATATCCATTTGTTATGCATGAGGATAAACGAACGGACTGGTCCAAAAATCCTTCCTTTTTCCCAAGTAAGTTATTGAAGAAAAAAACAATACCACCAAAAAGGTATACGTTAACTTCTTGGTATAGAATGAAGCAAAAGCAAATAAAAATTGCAGCTACAATAAAAAGTGTAATAGGAAAAAGCCAAGCATAATGAGCTTGGCTTTTTCCTTAGGCTGAAAATAGCCATACTAAATAGAGATGTGTTACATCCCATTTCTTTCTATCATATTTATATGGGCAAAATTAGAGAGTTGCAGTTAGTAAGGATGCAAAATATGTAGGATAGGTTTCTAAAAAAAGAATATTTTAACTTTCTTTGTTGAATTAATTCTAGTTTTGTCAATCATAAAGGGAGTTGATTCAAATAGGTAGAAATATATATACATTGAATGGAGAAAGGGGATTTTAAGCATGGATAACATGTTAAAAACAAAGGATGTCGCTGATCAATTAGGGGTTAGTCAAAAAACTGTTCGTCGTTGGATGAAGCAATTTCATATAAAATGTGAAGTAAATGAGGCTGGGCATTTTTTATTTAATGAAGAACAATATCGTCAACTCAAAATTGTACATGAAAGAGTAAATGCTGGCAAAGTTCTAAGCGAAATATCTTTGAGTAATGAAGATAAACAGGACATTCTTAATCCAATGATTTCATCAGAGGAACTTGATGAAAGGTTTAATAGGCTCCTTTTCCAGATTGAATTGTTAGATCGCAAAATTCAAAGTAAGGCGGAAGATGTTGTTGAAATACAAACCTTTCAACATCGTAGAGAAATTGATGAAATAACAGAGTCATTAGAGCAGTTTAATAATCGACTGAACCGAATTGAACAAACTTTAAATAATGAAGCTGATAAATTAATTAATCTTCAAACTAAATCTACCGAAATCGAACGAATGAAAAAAGGGAAATTAGCAAGTATGTTTAGCTTGTAAAGAAGAAGATTTAGGAATCTGCTGTTTCCTTAAGACTTTCTTTGGTAAATAGGTAGTGTTACAATCGCCATGGAGGTGGTCATCATGACGATTGATCAATCAAGATTACGACATTTAACAGAGTCCTTGTTAGTAAAGAATAAAGAATCCTTAAAGCAATTTGAAATTACCTCAGTAAAAAAGGAAAAAGTTGATTTTGAAATGGAAATTAAACCCTTTGCAGATGAAGTAAAATACCTAACGGATGAATGGTTCCCATTAGCAATAGCATTTGTTGAAAACACCGGACCTAAATATTTGCATAAAAATCAACTAGAGGATATTGAAGAAAACATTCAAATAGAAGCAGTTACCTGTTTTCAAGTAGATACGAAAAAGAAACGGTTTATTGAACGTAATAAGTCAATTGCTTATACCCTAACGAATCTTCTACAGGCACTAAATAAATGACCTTTCCAACCATTCACAACTAGTGGATGGTTTTTTGTGTAAAGTTGATGTTTTCGATATAATAATGAAGGAGAGATTCGGAGAGGAAGTAGTGTATGTTACGTATTTGTAAAGGAATAATTCTAATCATTATCTTACTATTTTTAATAGGTTGTGATGAAGAGCCAGAATGGGAAATCATGAACGGGGAAGAGTTTAATAATATTTATCAATTTATGGAAGAGTATATGGATTCATGGCATATCAGTCTGCAAATGCAAAACTATTCCATAATGGAACAGTTTTTTGTTCCAAATACACATGTTTATCATATGCAGAGAAGACAGCACCAACAATTTTCAGCAGAACGAAGGGTTGAACGATTACTATTTTCTGAGAATGAAAAGCTCGAAGTTAATCAATTTGGAGAACGTCGATGGATTTGGACAGAAGTAATGGAAATTCAACGTGGGACAAGTGTAGTAGAAGAAGCTAGAGATAGAATTTATTATCTTTCTCCATCAGGAGAAGATTATAAAATTACTACCATTGAACGTTCTAATTAATTGTTAAATAAGTAGAGGATATTTTTGAGCTTAGAATAGCTAAAAATATCCTCTTACTTTTTAAAGATAATTTATAAGTTTTTACCAAACGATGTCTAGGAGTCAGGATGTCGATATTACGCCGTTGCCTACAGGACGTAGGCAGTACTTAGGTGGAATTGGGGCGACTGCTCTTTTCTTATTAAAAATAAGTTCCAAGATAAGTAGTAAAAAAGTGTTTATATTTTTTCAACGTCAAATACTCGGAAGCCCTCTCCTTCTAAAGTAGATATAACTTTATCTAAATTTTCCTTCGTTGTTTCACTTGGTAAAGTAATGATAACACGACGGAAAAATTTACTTTCATTATCTAAGGTTAAAAGGCTTTGTATGCTTGTAATTTTTTTAATACTAGAAACAATCGTATTTAAGGCACCTTGGTATTCATGAGTAGAAATAGTTAATGTATAACTCCCAGTTTTAACACCCCAAGAGTCTTCGAGAATGGTCATGACATTAGCGTGTGTTAATATACCTGCAAATGTATCATCATCTTGAAGAACAGCTAAATAAGGGTATTTTTTAATATTGGAGAAAATACGAAAAAATGAAGCGCGTTCATTTATGAAGACATTTTCGTCGTCTTTAAGGTCTAAGACGGAATCATCCCATGATTTTGCTTTATTAACAATTGCTTTGTAAATATCTTGAACATAAATATTCCCTTTGAAGTACTTTCCGGTTTTATCCAATATGGGAATACAACGAAATCCACTTTCCTCTAATTCTGCTAGAGCCTCTCGAATTGTATACGTATCTTTAACAAAAGTCACGTTTTCTTTGGGGATTATATTGTATTTTATCTTCATTTTTCATGCTCCTTCCACATTGGTTAATAATATTATATACGAAAACAATTAGATAAAAAGAGATATTTTGGTAAAATTATGTGATTATTTTAAAAATATATTGAGTACCTTTGGCTCAGATTGAATATAATCGCGTTATAACAGAGACGTTGATTAGATCTGATCGAATGAAACTCCTTCAGAAAGGGATTTTTTTCAGAGCTCATCAAAGCTATTAATATTTCCAATGATGACCAATACTTCTGAGCTAAGGAAAAGCCCAGAAAAAATATTTAAGAATACTTCAATGTATAAATTACGTAGGAATTTCTTATCTTAATCATGAGGTGATAAGAAAATGACAAATTCACAACATTTATTAAACACAGTTCAGCAAATACAACAGATTATGGAAAGTGCTGAAAATCAACTTACAGAATCAAAAAGAAATGAACATGTTAACGATGAGGAATTTACAAATGCTCAAATTCAGTTAGAAGAAGCAAACATGGAAATAGAAAAGATGATGTTAAGTGCAACACATGAACAAAAAGATCAATTATTAAGAATTCAGCAACAATTACATCAGTTACAAAATAAAATGATATTAGGTCTTTAAAACAAGTCAAAAAATTCCTAATAAAATCCTTTAAACTATGATATTCTTCGTATTCTATCACGAATAATGCTATAATAATTTAATAATTCGGTTTGCGAAGGATGATATATGTGAAAGCATTAATTGTGATTGATTATACCAATGATTTTATTGCTGATGATGGTAAACTGACTTGTGGAGAACGTGGACAATCGATCGAACAGCGAATAACAGAAATTACAAGAGAGTTTGTTGAGGCAGGGGAGTATGTTGTTTTTACTATAGATATTCATGATGAAAATGATAATTATCATCCAGAAAGATCTTTATTTCCATTACACAATATACGTGGTACAAAAGGACGAAAGCTTTATGGAGAACTAGAGAAATATTACAATGAAGCATTGCATGATGGAAAAACGAATGTTCATTGGATTGATAAAACAAGGTACAGTGCTTTTACGGGGACGGATCTTGAAGTGAAACTTCGTGAAAGAAGGATTGAAGAGCTACATTTAATTGGTGTTTGTACGGATATTTGTGTATTGCATACAGCAATAGATGCTTATAATAAAGGTCTAAAAGTAGTTATACATCGTGATGCTGTAGAAAGCTTTAATCCAATAGGACATGATTGGGCATTGGATCACTTTGCAAATACCTTAGGAGCAAAAGTAGTGAAAAAAGGTGGTTAGTATCTCCTCTACCTTTAATGTACAAATAACTTTGCCCTATTAAATTAAAGCTCGCCAACAAACAGGCGAGTTTTCTTTTACTTTGAATTGAATAGAAAACGGATGTGATTGCTAATGTTGTTTTTTGATGTTGTATTTCCTGTATTACTCGTGTTTATTATCGGTTATGTTAGTCAAAAGTGGAAGAGAATTGACCTTAAGCCTATATCAGTATTAATTATATATATTTTAGTACCAGCATTAGTAATTACTACCTTTCATACGACGGAACTAACGCTAGATCATGGGATTATACTTTTATATGCACTGATATTTCTAACGATACTAATATGGATAACGAAGTGCTTTTCATGGTTAACAAAACAAAATTCTGATACAGAATGTGGACTTATTTTATCAACAGTATTTATGAATTCTGGAAATTATGGTGTTCCTATTATTTTGTTTGCCTTTGGACAAGAGGGATTTGCATATGCCATTATATTTATGATTGTACAAACGGTTATCATGTCCACCTTTGGTATTTATTATGCAGCAAAAGGTGGAACTGGAATTCGAACTGCTATCGTTACATTGTTAAAATTACCTACAACATATACGATCATATTGGTATTAGCATTACAGTGGACAAACTTAAAAGTACCAACTCCTATTTTTCAAACGATGGATCTTATTTCCCAGGCAACTATTCCTGCAACAATGCTTTTACTAGGGATGCAGCTTGCTGAAATTAAACTACAACGCTTAGAGTGGGGCTTTATTTCATATGGTATTTTCATTCGTTTGTTGCTATCTCCAATACTTGCTTGGGGCATAACGTCACTTTTACCGATTTCTCCTTTAATGCAAAGTGTTATTATAATATTATCTGCAACTCCCTCAGCTGCTACAACGACGATATATGCTATTCAATTTGATACGAAGCCAGAGCTTGTATCTAGTATTACATTAATTACAACGATAGGGAGTGTCTTTACAATTACAGGACTGCTTTATTTTTTACTTTAGTCTGAAATTGGCGATAACAATAGGAGGAACCCTTTTAATGAATAAGCTAATGAAAGAAGAAGAATTAGAACATTTATTATTAAAAAAATCACAATCCTGCTTAGTATTTTTCCATACGCCTATGTGTGGCACCTGCCAATTAGCACGAAGCTTTCTAAATGTAATAGAAAAAGTTGAGGGAGTACCAGAAATTTATGAGTTAGATTTAAATTATTTTGTAACGAAAGCAGTTGAATGGGAGATAGAAAGCGTTCCATGTCTTGTTCATATTACTGTAACTAATAAAACGAGAAAACTGTATGCCTTTGAATCTGTAACGAATATATTTCAATTTATTAAAGGAGAGTAACATGGAGAAATGTTAGTTAAGAAGCCTATTTATATATAGGCATTCTTTTAGAGTTGATTTTTTATCTATGTTAAGATGAAAAAAAGTAAGTGATCTTTGCGTAAAGGGGAGAATACTATGAAAATTAATGCCATAGAGCCAACTCCAAGTCCAAATACGATGAAATTAACATTGGACCAATCCTTACCCCAAGGGAAAAGTCATAATTATACAAAAGAAACGGCAACAGATGCTCCCATTTTTGTAAAACAGCTATTCCAAGTTGAAGGGGTAAAAGGAGTATATCACGTTGCAGATTTTCTTGCTGTTGAACGAAATCCCAAAATTGATTGGAAGGTTATTTTACCAAAGGTTCGAGAAATCTTTGGGGATACGGATGATGCTGAAAAAGAAACGGAACAACAGGTAGATGATCATTTTGGTGAAGTAAAGGTTCAAGTGCATATGTTTAAAAGGATACCAATCCAAGTTAAGACAATAGCTGGTGATGAAGAGGTGCGAGTTGGATTACCAGACATGTTTAAAGAAGCAACGGCAAAAGCGACACTTTCAGATGATAATATTGTTATGCAACGGAAATGGGTAGATTATCGACCAAGATATGGTGATCCACGGGAAGTTGCAGAAGAGGTTGCAGAAGAAATTCAAGCATCTTTTACAAAGGAACGGTTAGACGAATTGGTTCGTGAAGCAGTATCACCAACAAATACTGGAGCTTCAGGTAAAAAGGGAAATAAAAGATGGCTAGAAGTGACTGTTGATATGTTAGATGATAAGGACTGGAAAAAACGCTTTGCCGTACTTGAACAAATGGATCCTTCTGAAAAAGACTTACCAGTTTTAGAAAAAGCATTAAATGATGAGAAAGCATCAATTCGACGATTGGCAACGGTGTATTTAGGAATGATAGAAGAGGAAAGTGTATTACCTTATTTATTTCAGGCTCTAAAGGATAAGTCTGTAACTGTTCGTCGTACTGCAGGAGATGCTTTATCCGACATTGGAAGTACCAAAGCAATACCAGCAATGATTGAGGCTCTTAAAGACAACAATAAGCTTGTTCGCTGGAGAGCTGCCATGTTTTTATATGAAGTTGGAGATACAACAGCCATTGAAGCATTAAAGGATGCACAAGATGATCCAGAATTTGAAGTTAGTATGCAAATAAAATTAGCATTAGCTCGCATAGAAGGTGGCGAAGAAGCAAAAGGATCGGTTTGGAAGCAGATGACGAATGCTTTTGATCGAAAATAAAGTTGTGGTCAATAGATGATATTCTACAATCGTGTCAAACTGGTCAATCTAAATGAGAGGTGTCCTAAACAAAGATCAATGGGATAGCCTCTTTTTTGGATTGTGATCAAGAGGAGATCCTGTTAAGGGGAAATCGTCAAACTAATTTTGGAGTAAAAGTTACCTGAATATTGGTAATAATGTTGGAATGAAATAGAAAATAAGGAAGCTTTATGATACAGTACAATGGAAGTGAATAAATAAAAATTTACGAATGGATGGTGTAAGTATGAATAGAGAAGAGATAATACAACAATTAAAAGATAGACATATGGAAGAAATCATTGAACTTATAATAGATGCGGAAAACGGGGAGTTAGAAGAATTAGAATTAGCAAAAGCTTTAGGCCTTCTCAGGGATGAAACTTTAAATGAACATGTTATTAAGCTACTGGAGGAAAATGGAGTAACAATTATTTATTTAGAAGATGACGAATAAGGAGCTTGAATATGAGAGAGTTACCAAATAAAAAATTAGCTCAAAAAACTTTATCTGTGTGGAAGATAGTGGCGAGTATTGAGTCGGTTTTTTTACTCTTAATTCCGATCGCATACTATATTGGAATGAGATACATAGCGCTTCCAACGTGGATATTATACCTCATTCTAACTGCAGCTATCATTTATAGTCTTATTAAAATCATCATAATACCAAAGTTAAAATGGCAAAAATGGCGATATGAAATTTTCGAAAATGAAGTAGAATTAATGTATGGAGTATTTGTTGTAAGAAGAGTTATTATTCCAATGATTCGTGTTCAACATGTTGATACAAAACATGGACCACTCCTTCGTCATTACAAGCTATCGTCCGTAACCATATCCACAGCTGCAACGATCCACGAAATTCCTGGATTAGAGGAAAATAAAGCTGGTGAGTTAAGAGATTACATAGCAAAATTAGCAAGGGAAGCTGATCAAGATGATTAAATGGAAAAAACAGCATTCAGCAGCAATATTTATAAGTTTTCTTAACAACTTAAAGGAAATGATAATATCTATTATTGCTGTGTTTATCTTTGGACAGTCCTCACAAGCTGGAGGTTCCCTCTTTTATACAATCTTCTTTGCTCTCATACTAGTTTTTTCACTAGGAAGTGGAATTATTAGATGGGCAACCTTCGAATACCAATTGTTAGATAATGAGTTGCAAATAAAACAAGGCTTGATTTTTAAAAAGCATCGGTACATAAGGAAAGAAAGAATTCAAAGTATTGATATTAATGCTAAGCTAATTCAACGGTTATTCCAACTAGTTGAGATTCGAATAGAAACAGCTGGTGGAGGAACGGAGCCTGAATTTAGAATTATTGCCTTAAAGCGTAGGGAAGCAGAGCTTATAAAGGAAGAGCTTTTAGTTAGGAAGAGTAATCTAAATAATGGTGACCAAGATCATAGTGAGGTTATTAATGAAGAATCATTATTAGAAGAGAACAAAAAACAATTCTATACATGGAATTTATCTTTTAAAAGACTGTTAATTTCAGCAATAACATCTAGTGGATTAGGACTCGCTATTACATTTGTAGCTGCAGTCATATCACAATTACCACAGCTTTTGCCTAATACTATTTATGAAAGGGTTCTTGGTTTATTCATTCATTCTAGTATATTACTCATTAGTTTTTTTGTTGTTCTAATTTTGTTTATTGGCTGGTTAATTACCTTAATTAGTTCATTATTAAAATATGGACAATTTCATATAAAAAAGGATAAAGACGATATTCATATTTCTCGAGGAATTCTTGAAAAGCGTCAATTAACATTATCAGCTAAAAGAATAACAGCAGTACGAGTTGTACAGAATCTTCTCCGTCAACCTTTGGGGTATGCCGCAGTTTATGTAGAAAGTGCAGGAGGAGGGCGGAAGGAAGAAGATTTATCAACAATTTTAATTCCAATTTGTAAAAAAAGTGAAGTGAATTCCATCTTAAATAACCTTTTACCTCAATTTTCAATAAAGGAGAATGAATACAAATCATTACCAAAGGAAAGTGTCAGAAGGTATATGATTAAAGCCTCTATTCCCTTTATTTTTTTAGCAATACTTATGACTTATTTTATTCCTTACGGATGGATATCTTTTATTCTTCCATTAGGTGCAGCAGGCATAGGTTTTTGGCAATATATTGATGCGGGTATTGGAAACAACGATGAAATGCTATTAATAAAATCACGAATGATCTCACTCACCGAAGTGATTGTACCGAGAAAAAGAATTCAAGCCATGACAACTAGCCAAACAATATTACAAAAGGTTGATCACCTCTATACAGTTCAAGTATCGATCATTTCTAGTATAGTAGGAAAGACATTTTCCTTACGCCATATTAGTAAAAATCAAATAGAGAACCTATTTTTATGGTATTCTTACGAATGTAGAAAACACCGATAGGACGACAAATCCATCGGTGTTTTTTTCTTATTCGCTTGAGAATTGATTCGCGTATGTTGTTAATACTCTTTCTCCCGTATCAGATGTAAATTCAAATCGATCGTACATCACATCTTCTCCGTCATCGATCATTTTCCGTTCATAATAATGTTGTACGACAAACTGATTTTTGGAGTTTGCATATGAGATAAAGTTTACCCCAGTCAATTGATCTTTACTAAAAGAATGAAGTAGCTGGATCAATAGAGAATTATGACAGTATACGGAATGCTCATGTCCGATCCCTAGTTTTTGTAGTCCTTTTTCTAATGCATGAAGTGAAGGAACTTCTAATTCATTAATTAATATACGATAAGGGTCAAATTGTGACTTATTTAGACGTACTGTTTCCCCTTTAGATAGTTCAACTTCACGATTACTAGATAACTTAAATGTAAAGCCAGATTGATAAAGTGCTTTAGACCATTTTTCGTCTACTTTTATTTCGAATTCAAAAGGACAGCCGTCAATTGGGAGAGTTTCTCTTTTTTCTTCATTGTATATATGAACTTTCCTACCCTTTTTAACAAGCTGATAATAAATGTATCCATCTTCAAAAATTAAATATTCCGCGTGCAACCTTCTTAATTCTTGTTGAATTAAGGATAATAGTAATTCAGAATCTTGGTTTATTTGTTGTATCTCATCCCATTTTTGCTTTAGTGAGAAGGTAACGGAATCATTATAGCTTCTAGTATATTCTTCCCTTAGTGGTTCTACACGGTGACCAGAACACTCAAAGAGATCATTTTCTCCTAATTTAGGTTTTACTAGCTCTAAATTTTCAAAATTAAGATCAGGATAAACATAAACTCCCTTAATTCTCAGAAGTGCTCGCCATGGCTTTTTTGGTTCCATGATAACATCTTCTAAAAGAGCAATGTATTGTCCTTCATTGCCTTCATCTAAAATTACATATTTGCCTATAAATTGTTTTGCAGTTTTTCGATCCACATGAAATCCCCACTTTAATCATAATCATTTTAAATTCATCGTTATATATTCAAACATATTTACAATATTGATAGTATAAACTCAGAAACTATTCCATTCCTTCTATTATAATATAATCCAATTGCATCATACACCAATAAACTTTGAAAATAACATATTTCAAATTATGGTAATAAATAATTACCAGTCTTTGTGATTAGCTCAGTAACACCTGAAGCCTATTTATTTTCAGGGTAGACTTCCAATGCAAGTGAAATTTGCGCCATAAGGGATGAAATTATTTTTCAAATTAGAATAAGTGGAATCACACCACACCATCCGTAAAAATCAAATTCTCTTTAAAATCAACACTATCCTTTAATTACGACTAAATAGTAAAAGAAGGATATTTACTTTGAATTAGTAATCATCCTTCTTTTTTGTATCTACAGTTGTTGTTTCATATCGAAGTTTATTCAGTTGCAATAATTGATCCATTCGATCCATCCGTGTATTAGAAAGATGTTTTGATTGGTTATTAATGTATTTACACATAGATTGAATAGACTCGACTACATCATCATAAGATTTAGCCTTTTGATCAATAGATAAGGAGTGGTATGTTTCTAATAAGCTTGGTAAATCATTATTTACTAATCGCTTCAAATGGTGCTTTTCTTCAATATCTAATAAGTCAAACTGGGACATACACTCTTTAACAGATTGTTTAAGTTCCTTTAATTTTTCTTTAATTAAGGGGTCTAAGGTGTTGTATTGTTTAAAAGTATTATTAAGAGTAGTTAAAATATACTCTTTGTCTTCAATTGTTTCATTTGAGAGCATATTATTGTTTTCAGTAGCTTCAACAATTTCTGGTAAAATTTCACCGTTCTTATTGGATAATGAATGGTCTAATTGATTTAATCGTATAAACAAGGATTGAAACAATGGGTGCTTACGTATGTTACGGACGATTGTTCGGTTTTTTAATTGGTAATATATTGTGGAATCAACACATTTTCCCATCCCTTTTTCTGCCTTGTATTCTTTTCGATAAATCGTAATATAGATTCGCTTTCTAATGTCTGTCGGTGATTTTTTAGTGTCAATTAATTCTAAGAATATTTTCTTCTGTTTAATTTTCACCTTAAACATAAACCCTTTTATCGTTCTTTTAAACGTTTTGTTTAAGCGGGGGAGCTCAGATAAAGAAGCTAAATCTGTTAGAAACTCTTCAGCTTCTTGAATTAATTCCTTTGTATGCTCCGATTCTACTCTATCGTCCTTTAAAGGTTTTAAATAATTCGGTAAAAAAGGTTCAATCCATTTCTGTTCCCAAGCACGTTCACGCCAGCTCATGACGATCACCTCATTTATTTCTGCTAACTTTTACAATGATTTTAACTATCTTAATAATTTTTGTTCCATGTTTTCATTTAATTGATCCATTTCTTCAATGAATTGTTTGCTAGATTCTACGATTCTTGAATTAGATTGCTCCGTCATCTCAATAGCCGCGTAAACATCTTCGTAAGCTTTTTTGAAGGTCTCTAAAGCAATAGCTGGTTCTTCTAAAGTTTTTAATGTTTCCTCAGTATTAGATTTCAATAACTGTGCGTTCGACAATAGCATTGCTTCAGTTGTTTCGTTTACATTTTTAACAGCATCGATTACTTTTTTCTGATTACTTAATGCAAGCTGTATCGAAGCAGTTACAGTAATAATATTTTTAGTCATTGTTATTGAATTAAAGATAGCTTCTTCTAATTTATCATTGTTTTCAACGATAATATCCACAGACGCCAGGGATTGTTGAAGAACTAAGACAGCTTGCTGCATATTTTTAACACGAGAAAGAACCTTTTGTTGCCCCTTTTGTATAGGAGAAGGATCTTGTTGCCATTCTTCTTTCTTTAACTCGTCTTCAAGCATGGAATTTAACTGTTTTCCTACACCTATTTGTTCATTAAGTGCAACGATTCTTTCTTTAGCAACATCTTTTAATTGGTGAAGCATGACCGTATCTTCTTGAAGTTGGTCCTTACCACTTAACAGGGCACCTATGATCGTTTCCACTTCTGCTTCCACAGTTTGATATTTCCGTGCATATTTTTCTATTGGACTTTTTCTAACAACTTTAGAAAAAAATTGTTTTAATTTTCCTTCTTTTAAATAATTCGGTTCTAGTTCAGCTACTATATCTTTTAATTTTGAAAGTTGCTGCGGAAGGTCATGATTAGGGTTGTTCATCATATCACTTACCGGCCTTTTTAAAGCCTCTAATGACTCCCCAGCCTTTTCTTGTTCTTCTAAACCGATTTTACCTAAGTTTTCCAAAATTTTGTTTAAGTCACTATTTTCTCGAATTTTTTCTACATACTTTTCAGCCTGTTTTTCTGAAACATTTTGAATATCTTTTTGATCTCTCGGTTCAGGCGCAAAGTTATTTGTCATATTAAAAGCCTCCTAATAATGAGGATTATTGTTATTCATTGCTTGTATATACGAGAAATCCTCGAATAAGTTTCATATCTCATTCTAATTATACATTTCAGTAATATTTGAAACAATAATAACGTGAGTTTAAAAGGAAATATTATCTAGAAAAAACGTATAGCTTTCTCAAGTAGTTTAATTTTTGCAGGTGTTGATCCAATTTCTTCTCCATCCCCTTGAACACCCTGCAATTCATTGGAGATAATGGAAAAATCTTTCCCCCGTATCATTGTTACATAAGGAAGGTTTAAATGTTTTTTTATAAATACGGAAGGTAACGCTAACATGAGCCGTATTAATGACAAGCTATGGACGATGACAAGGTCAATTTCTCCGTCTTGGGGGTTTGCTAATGGGCATATTGGTATTCCACCTCCATAGTAGCTTGTATTTCCTCCTGCAATTAACCAAACCTTTTCAAAAGAATTTTTCTCTCCATGACTATCATAAATAGTCACATTAAGTGGTTTATAATGAATGACTGTTTGTAAGAATACCATTAAATATGTTAAACGACCTAAAAATGCACGATTTAATAATTTCTTTAAAAAAGAATGTTGACATTTTATAGCAGTTTCAGCATCTACACCTATACCAACAATTGATAATACCTTTCTCTCATTTACGTCCAACAAGTCGTATGTTTTTATTTCTCTATTATTTATACGTTCTATTGCTTTTTTTATATTTCTAGGAATGTTGAGAGCTCTTCCAAAATCATTTCCAGAACCTGTAGGAATTAAGCCAAAGGGAAGAGTATGATGATGTAAATGTTGTACAGCTTGGTGTAAAGTACCGTCTCCACCGACGATTATTATTCCTAATGCATCTGTTTTTATCTCATTAATTTTTCCATTAATATCATGCCACATATTATTACCTTGATATTGGTCTGTGTAGTATGTTACAAAAGGTGTATGGAGCAATTCATTTAGATGCTTCATTATTTTCTTGTAACGGTGTTGGCCTGAATAAGAATTAACAATAATAATATACATACCATTCTCCTTTAGTTGACAGTAACATGGATAATTATATCACTGAAAAGGGCATTTGGGAGAAAAACTAGATAGAAGTAGGGGAAATAGGTGTGAAATGGAAAATAGCGGTTCTTACTGGGTTGCTTATTGTATGTATTGGTATTTGGACTATCGTAATTAATTTAATAAATGTAGAAACCCAGGAAAAAAAGATTAGTTTGAATTTATTAGATAAAAAAGAAAGATTGGTTATTTCCGATTTTGTTTTAGTAGAACGTTTCATAATGGATGATGTAATTCATGTATATGAAAAGGATGACCAAGAGGAGACAAATGTAAAGAGTATAACAGAGGTTCTATCGGAACCAATGATTAGAGATGGGCTTTTTATAGGTGATGGTATATCTATTGACGTATTATTAGAATATTATAAAAATAACAATTAAAGTTAATATAAGAATATGATACTTTACCAATGTGTTTATAAAATGATAAAGTTAAGGTAAATAGGCTATTATGTATGAACAAAGCAAGAAGTGTTATTTTGATACTAAAATCTAAAAACTATTTTAATAAAAACTATATTAAAAAGCCTATAATATAAAATGATTCAATTTGTAATCACCTGTATGTGGTGGTTCGGAAGGGGAATAGAAAATGGCTAATTTAGGGATTCCAAGTTTAATATTAATTTTAGTATTAGCATTAATTATTTTTGGACCGAAAAAACTACCTGAAATAGGTCGTGCAATGGGACAAACCTTAAAGGAATTTAAAAACTCCACTAGAGATCTAACGAAAGATGATGACGATGATGATAAGTCATCCAAAAAGTAAATGAATATATAAAATAAAGCGTTGAAGAGATGTAAGCTTCTATAGCTTCTACATCTTTTTCATGTTTAAGGAGTCTGTAGTCATGTCAGATGAAAGCATGAATATACTCGATCACCTTGACGAGTTACGAAAAAGAATTTTAATTTCACTTTCAGCATTTATTGTTTTTTTTATTGTTGCATTTATCTTTATAAATGATATTTATGAATGGTTAGTGAAGGATCTAGATGAACCATTAACTGTTTTAGGTCCGTTAGATGTTATTTGGGTTTATTTTTCTATTGCCGGTGTTGTTGCAATTGCCTTAAGTATCCCTGTACTGTTTTGGCAAATTTGGCTCTTTATAAAACCAGCATTAACTCCAAAGGAACAGAAAACAACTCTCCTATACATTCCAGCCTCTTTTATATTATTTGTTGGTGGAATAGCTTTTGGATATTTTATTGTACTACCTTTAGTATTAAGTTTTTTAACAAGTTTGGGACAAGATATGTTTCAGATGATGTATACACCTGATCGTTATTTTCAATTTGTTCTGAGAATGACTGTTCCGTTTAGTATTCTGTTCGAAATGCCTTTAGTGGTTATGTTTTTAACGAGTTTAGGAATAATTTCTCCAAAGGGCATGAGAAAAAACAGAAAGTATGCCTACTTTGCATTGGTTGTTGTTAGTGCATTGGTTTCACCGCCAGATTTATTATCTGATGTTTTAGTTATACTTCCTTTGCTATTTTTATATGAAATAAGCATTTCGTTATCTGCTTTTGTTTATAGAAAGAGGGCAAGACGAGAAAAAGAGAATCAATGAAACAATAGTATAACAGAACTATAACCTGTCTATTCGAGACAGGTTTTTTGTTTTTTAGAACTATTAAATATCTTTTTTGTGGATAAATTTTATCGGATAATCGGTTAGCTTCAGGTACCAACTACGTAATTGGGCCCACTTGCGCTTTTCATATAGTAACTTCAATAAATTGTCATGATACGTTTAGGAGTGCATGAAAAAAATGGAATATAATGATAGTAGATAGGTAATAGAAGAAAACCTTTTAAGAGTGAGTTTTCCCTCACAATTAGGGAAGGGGGCATGTAATTTTGTATCAAATGATAACGAGTAGGATTAAGAGAAAAGCATTAAACAATTGCGTAGTAGCAGTCTGGCCATTTTTAGTTTTTTTATTTTCATACTGGATTGCTTTTGGAACGATACCTATTTACAATCAAGCAATGGTGAGCTCCATTCTTTTACTTTTTGTTATGTTTTATTTTATGATTTTTACTGTGGAGCATTTATTTAAACAAATATCATTAGCTCCTTTTTGGATGTTTATAAGTGTGTTTTTTTATATGTTTATTATAATTGGATGTTTATGGTCAACAACACAATTTATTTTCATTTCCACAATTGAATACGAGAAAGTAATTTTTGTTGGATTAGTAGTGTCTTTTGTTTCAGCATGTCTAATTGGTTATCAATATCGAAAGCATTCACGTTATTCTCCATTTTTGCAGCAATGGTTAAATTATTTTAAACAACGGAGCTTAGTAGATTGGGGAATAAGAACAATTGTAAGTCTGACCTTGCTTTTTGCATCATACTATCTTATGGACAAATTAATATTTCCGTTTTTAGAGCCTTTATACTATCAGCAGTCTAGTGTAATTAATCAATATCAATATAATGAGACCTACAATATTTTTGGCATGCTTATACATTCGATTTTCTTTATCATTCTTACCATACCAGTATTTGCTTTGTGGCGTGCGTCTAAGAGCTCTTTATTATTTTGGATAGGGTTCCCAATATTTTTTATGGTTGCTGTTATGCCATTTTTCATTAATACTGATTGGCCATTGAGTTTTCGTTTCCCCATATTTATAGAAATGACTGCAATTTTATTTTTACAATCGATTATTTTAGTGCAATTATTTTATATGGATGTCCATATTCATAAAAGAGAAATTAACTAACAATAAATAAAAAGGACATTTTAAATTAAGAAAAACCAACAATTGTTGTTGGTTTTTAATGGTGTTTTAGAACATTGTTGAATATTTTACTACTTACTATAACTTGATATAATTTAATTCGGGTTCCTTTTGCAATTTTTCTAAGCAATTAATAATTTCTTTAATGGAATCTACATTATGGCAATCGTAGGAATTAATATCTAAATGGAGAATAGGACAAACATTAAAGGTAGATATCCATTCATTGTAACGGGTATGTAGGTCAATCCAGAATGAATTTGGTGTAGTTACTTCCATTTCTCTTCCCCGTTCTTCAATTCGTTTAATAATTTGCGGTAATTCTCCGTCAATATAGATGAGAACATCTGGTTTAGGAAAATATGGAGAAGAGATCATTGCTTCAAATAACGAACAGTATGTTTCGTAATCACGATCTGTCATGTTGTTATTGTCGTACTGTAATTTTGCAAAAATGCCAACATCCTCATAAATACTACGATCTTGAACATAGCCACAATTTGTTTCATACATTTTCTTCTGTTCTTTAAATCTCTCAGCTAAAAAATAGATTTGTAGATGAAATGACCAAGATTTAAAATCACTATAATAATCTTCTAAATAAGGATTATTTTCTACTTTTTCAAATGATGTGTTAAAATTTAATGCCTCTGCTAACGTTTTCGTTAGCGTTGATTTACCTACACCTACAGTGCCAGCTAAAGTAATTAATGAACGAGAGTTTAATTGATGATTAATTTTCACTGTGAGTCAACTCCAAAATAGTTAATGCGATTATAAAAATAAAGCTTCTTGTTTTTTTATAACATGTTTAACTTGGTCAATAATAATGTTTAAGTCATCTTCCTTATTTACAAAGTCCATCTCGTCACCGTTGAAAGTTAATATAGGTATATGAGGATAGACACGTTTGTGGTCCTTTATATATTGATGATAGTCTTCTGATAATTGATGTAAGTATTTTGGATCAATTGATTTTTCAATAGAACGTCCTCTACGTTTAATTCTATCTAAAAGCGTAGGTAGACTTGCATGTAAGTAAATAATAACATTTGGCCTAGGTAGGTCATCTGTCAATAATCGATATATGCGATCATATTTATGGAAATGGTCATCACGTAGCGTTTGCTTAGCAAAAAGTAAATTTTTAAAAATATGATAATCACTAACGACAGCTTGCCCTTTAGATAAGCAGTGTTCATATGTATCTTCTAATTGTTTATAGCGATTACATAGAAAAAACATTTCTGTTTGAAAGCTCCACTCTTCAATGTTCTCATAAAATTTACTAAGGAATGGATTTTCCTCAACAATCTCTTTTAAGTGATTTGTTTGAAAGTGTTCTGATAGTTTTGTGGATAATGAAGTTTTTCCAACGCCAATTGGGCCTTCCACAGCGATAAATGGAGCATAGTATTGCTGAGTCATTCATATCTGCCTCCTCTCTAGGTGTAAAATTGAAAGCAAATTTAATTCTATCATAAAATTACATAGAGTAACATGTAGTATATTTTATTGTATAAAAAACTTCAAATTATACTATAATTATTGCTTAATTTTCATTATATTACATAAAATAACCATACAACTTAACAAATCCGTAGATAATATAGTATGATTAAATAAAGAAAAATTAGAAATAAAGAGGTGCTTTTGTGAAAAAAAATATTAAAATTGTAACGGATTCTACTGTTGATTTATCGAAGGAAAAAATCGAGGAATTAGGAGTAACGGTAGTACCTTTATCGGTAACAATTGATGGGGAATCATATGTTGATGGAGTAGATATTACTTCAACGGAATTTGTAAAAAAACTTGTACAAGCAGAGAGCATTCCACAAAGCTCTCAACCATCAGTAGGTTCATTTTTAGAAACATACGATAAATTAGGGGAAGATGGTAGTTCAATTATTTCTATTCATATGACAAGTGGAATGAGTGGTACTTATACTTCGGCAAAAACAGCGGCAGATATGTCTAAAAGTGATGTTACAGTAGTAGATTCCCGATATATTTCTGCTGCATTAAGTTTTCAAGTGAGAGAAGCTTGTGAGTTAGCTAAGAACGGCAGTTCAGTGGAAGAAATATTGGAAAGAATTGAAAATGTTAGGTCAAACACATCCTTGTATATTATGGTAGATACGTTAGAATACTTAGCTAAAGGTGGAAGGATAGGAAGAGGAAAAGCTTTAGTAGGCTCCCTACTAAAAATTAAACCAATTGCTTCCTTAAAGGATGGAGTATATACACCTGTTTCAAAGGTCAGGACGTATATGCAGCTAGTAAAATTTCTTAAAAATAAATTTGAAGAAGAAACTTCAGGAAAGATTGTAAAAGGAATAGGGATTGCCCAAGTGGAGGCAATGGATTTAGCTAAGCAAGTTAGAGATGGAATAAGAGAGATAGAAAATTTTAAAAATATACCTATAGTTGATACAACTCCAATTATTAGTACACATACTGGTCCGGGGGCTATAGCATTAATGTACTATACAGACGATAAATAAATTGTGGTTATACATTAAAAACCGCATGGATTTGAATAAAAATCCATGCGGTTATCTATTTTCCTCAAAAAAACACTTATTGTTCTTATAGCTTTTTAATTTGAACTGCACATGCTTTATATTCAGCAGTTCCTGAGATTGGGTCAAATTCATCAATTGTTAGTGCGTTTGTAGGTACTTCACTCCAATGGAAGCTCATAAATACTAGATCAGGCTGAACTTGATCCGTCACTTTCACTTTTACTTTTACTTCTCCTCTTCGAGAACGAACTGTTACCCAGTCACCATTAGAAACTTCTAGTACTTCAGCATTCTCAGGATGCATATCAACCGTTTCCTCTGTTTGTTTTCGTTTAAGTGTTTCTGGGTAATACTTAGTTTGCGTATGCGTGTTATAGGGCTCGTATCGTCTTCCAGTTGTTAGTGTAAAAGGATACTCCTCATCTGGTAATTCCACTGGTGGTGTATACGAAACAGACGTAAATGGGGAAACCTTATCATGTGATTCATAAAATTCTGTATGGATAACCTTTGTTCCAGGATGGTCTTCCGTTGGACATGGATATTGTAAACCATATTCACGATCCAGTCTTTCATAGGACATGCCACCGTATAGATGACTACAAAGTTCCCGTACCTCATTCCATATATCCTCAGATGTATCATAATTCATGGAATAACCCATTTTATTAGCTAATTGGGTGAAAATATACCAATCGTCCCAGGAATCACCAACTGCAGTTACTGCTTTCCGTACTCGTTGAATTCGTCTTTCTGTATTCGTATAGGTCCCTTCAACCTCACCCCAACCTCTAGCAGGTAATACCACATCGGCCAATTCTGCTGTTTCCGTTAGGAAGATGTCTTGGACAACTAAGAAATCTAAGTTTTCTAAAGCGGCTCTCGTGTGGGATTGATTAACGTCAGCTAAAATTGGATTTTCCCCAACAATGTATAGTCCTTTTACTTGACCGTCTTTCATTTTGTCTAGCATACTTGTTAAAGTACTGCCAACGTGTGGGTTCAGTGTAACTCCCCATGCCTTTTCAAATTTTTCCTTAGATTGTTCGTCTAGTAATGGTACTGCACCAGGGAGCATGTTAGGTAAACAACCCATATCTCCTGCACCTTGAACGTTATTTTGTCCTCTTAGAGGCATTATCCCTGTACCTTCACGACCAATATGTCCCGTTAGTAAAGCTAAGTTTGCCACATCGAATACATTATTAACACCACAATGGTGTTCAGTAATTCCTAATGTATAAGCAATCATTCCTTTTTCTGCTTGAGAATAAGCTTTTGATACTTCATAGATGTCTTCGTATTTTAATCCAGTAATGCTTTCAACTAATTCTGGTGTATATTGTTGTACATGAATCTTTAATTCTTCAAAATTTAGTGTTGAACGTTCCACAAATTCTTTATTGTACCAGCCTTCCTGAATGATAATGTTCATCATACCATTCATTAAAGCAATATCACTACCAACTTTTAAAGGTAAATGCTTTTCAGCTACTTTAGTCATATCAATCTTTCTTGGATCAATAACAAAGATTTTTAGTCCTTTTTTTGCCGCTTTTTTCATACGATTTGCAATGATAGGATGGGCATCTGACGTATTAGATCCCATTAATAACAGAACATCTGCCTTTTCAACATCTTCAATGGAATTCGTAGGAAAACCGTTTCCAAAAACAGTCGCCAGACCGGCGACACTAGGAGCATGTCACGTTCGATTGCATCCATCTATATTGTTTGTTCCTAAAACGCTTCGAGCAAACTTCTGAGTTATATAGTTTGTTTCATTAGTTGCTCGTGCACAAGCGAAAATGGATAATGCATCGCCACCGTAAGAATTTTTAATAGCAGCAAACTTACTAGCCACAAAATTTAGTGTTTTTTCCCATGTTGCTGGTACTAGCTTACCATTTTCTCTTATGAGTGGAGATGTAAGACGATCCTTCGAATGAACAAAATGATAGCCAAAAACTCCCTTAATACATGCCTGCCCTTTGTTTACTGGTGCTTCTTTATCTCCCCTTGAACGAATAATACGATCATTTTCTATTTCTAATACTAAACCACAACCAGTACCACAATATGCACATGTTGTTTTAACTTCTTTTTTATTAACCATTTTTCTCCCCCTCCCCCTTACATTTTTTCAATGTAAGTGCTTACTATCATAGTATCAAAAATTAGAATTCTAAAGTGTATAGAGGTGTGACAAATTTTTTAATTGAGGATTACTTAGTCATTCGTTAAAATAGTAGAATAGACACGAGGAGGTAGAAGAAAGTGAATGATATCGGTTTAGTACTTGAAGGCGGAGGTATGCGTGGTGTTTTTACTGGAGGCATTTTAGAATTTTTCTTAGAAAATCAAATACATTTGCCTTATGTAGTTGCTGTATCTGCAGGTGCGTGTAATGCCTCATCCTACGTTTCTAAACAGCAAGGGAGAAATAAAGCTGTTACAGTTGGCTATGCGAATCATCCTGAATATATCTCTTTTAAGAGGCTAATAAAAAATGGGGAATTATTCAATATGGATTTAATTTTCGATCAGATACCAAACAAAGAAAACCTCTTTGATTATGATTCTTTTTTTAGATCTGATCAAAAATTTTATATAGGTACTACGGATTGTAAAACAGGAGAGACTATATACTACGAAAAAAATGAGATTAAGTCTGACTTGAATAAAATTTTACGTGCATCCTGTTCATTACCAATGATTAGTCATGTTGTTGATCATGATAACCGTTCACTCCTAGATGGAGGGATTAGTGACCCAATTCCTTTAGAAAAGTCATTAGAAGACGGGAATGAGAAACATATTGTTATTTTAACTCAATGTGAAGGTTATATCAAAAAGCCTGTTAAGCGGGGGAAATGGTGGTTTAAGAAGAGGTATCGAGATTACGAAGGGCTAATTGATATTATTGAACATCGTTCTCATATATATAATAATACAGTGAAAAAGGTGTTGGAGTTAGAAAAAGAAGGAAAAGCTTTTGTGTTTAGACCAGAGAATTTATGTGGCGTGAGTCGTACAGAACAACGTATAGAAAGACTTCAATCGTTATATGACCATGGATATGAACAAGCGAATAGACGCTATCCTGAACTACTACAGTTCTTAGAATCTTCAATTAGTATTAAAAGTAAAACGGTCTAATCTGCTTTTTACTGCAGAATTGTTTTATTTTCAGGGTAGACCGCCCATGCAAGAAAACACTTACACCGTGGGGCACGGCCTCCTACCAGTTACTCGGGGGTAGAAAAGCTGATTATCAATAAAATTATAAAGAAATCAGAGGAAATATCACTAAAATTTGAGTGGTATTTCCTTTGATTTTGATTTAATAAAGATGATACCAATTTTGCATAACACTTTTCAGTTTCTGAATGTTTCGATATAATAAATACTTAGGGAATCGAAATATTAATTGGAGAAGGTGTTTATTATTCGTAGTGAGAAACGCAATTTGCTAATTATGGGAATTGCAAATTTCTTTGTGGCAGCTAGTGCGACCATGATTTTACCATTTTTGTCATTGTATATTGATACATTTGGAGATTTTTCTGAAGCTTATGTACAAAGGTGGTCTGGCTTTGTATTTGGAATTACATTCCTTGTTGCTTTTGTTGTTTCTCCTTTCTGGGGAAGATTCGGTGATAAGTTTGGAAGAAAGAAAATATTACTACTCACTGGATACGGCATTGCAATTTCTATCTTTTTAATGGGATATGTTCAATCAGTTTTAGGGTTGTTTTTACTAAGGTTTTTTATGGGGGTAGTAACAGGGTTTATTCCTACTTCATTAGCATTGATCTCAGCCCAGACAAAAAAGGATAGAGCAGGTAAGGTATTAGGAACATTGCAGATGGGTACAGTTTCAGGTGGTTTAATTGGTCCACTTATTGGTGGTGCATTAGCTGATACATTTGGTTTTACGTATACATTTCTTATTACATCACTCATTATTACTGCAGCAACAACGGTTGTTCTGTTTGGAATTAATGAAATGGTGGTAAAAGAACAAAATAAAAAACAGAAAGAAACTAGAAGCATGCTTTCTGTTTTGAAAATGATTTTTCAAAATAAAGTTTTATTAATGATAATGATTATATCTTTTCTTATTCAAACAGCAAATTTCAGTATTCAACCTCAATTAGCTTTATATGTAAACAATCTAATGGAAGCAGAAAATATAGCTTTATTAGCAGGATTTGCTTTCTCGGTCACTGGCTTAGGAAATTTATTGTTTACTAGATCATGGGGGGTATTAGGAGATCGTATTGGACATGAAAAAGTTTTGTTAATAACGTTAAGTTTAGGTGGATTATTTTTCTTGCCTCAAGCATTTGTAACTAATATTTGGCAGCTTGTGATTTTTAGGTTTTTATTTGGTGCTATGATTGGTGGCATAATACCATGTGTAACGGCATATATACGTCAAGCTGTTCCTTTATCTGTTCAAGGTGAAATATTAGGCTACAACCAAAGCTTTCGTTTTTTAGGTAATGTAGTAGGTCCTGTTATTGGTGGTTTAATTTCTAGTCTATGGTCAATATCTTTTGTGTTTTATTTTTCAGCAATTGTTATATTTATAACTGTACTTTCATTAGGATTAATATTAAAGAATAACCATGGTAATATGGAGGAAGGTAGTAAATTAACAGGTTCATAAGTAGATAAAGAGTGTTTTAGTTTGTAAGGGAGTTGTGAAGAAATGATGCTAACAAAAAAAGAAAAGAATTTATTAATTCGCATTTTAAAAAAAGAAAAGAGACGGATTTTTGGAATAAAGGAAAACAAACAAGAAATAAACCAATTACTCACTAAATTAGAACAAAATGTTAGGAATGAAAAGGTAAATAAAGTTAAACCATCTAAATTGTGATTAAAGTAGAGAATGTAATTCTTTTTAATTGGTATTATAAATTCCCTTAAGGTAAACTAAATGGAATAGATTTTAAAATTGTATATTGCTACAAGAAAAGATGAGGTGCTAATTTTGAAAAAAGCATGGAATACAATACTAAAACATGATAAAAAAACTGTCATTATTATAACTGTTTCAGTAAATCTACTCGTTGCTCTTCTTTCATTTTTGCCGGGATATCAAGGTGAATTACCATTTTTAATTAAGCAGCTGCCACTTTTAAATGCTATATTGAATAGCTTTACTTTTATGTTCTTATTATTTGCTCTTATAGCTATATTGAAGAGGAATATTACATTACATCAGCGTTTTATTTATTGTGCATTTACTACAACAGCTATCTTTCTTCTTTCTTATGTAACGTATCATTTTTTAGCAGAATCAACCACGTATGGTGGAACAGGCATGATTGCAGGACTTTATTATTTTATACTAATTACGCACATTATTTTAGCAATTGTTATTGTTCCACTAGCGTTATTGAGCTTTTTTTCGGGCTACAAGAGAGAAGTAGAAAAGCACAAAAAATTAGTTCGTTGGACAATGCCATTATGGTTATACGTTAGTTTGACAGGTGTACTTGTTTATATTTTGATTTCGCCTTATTATACTTAATAACTAAAATACTCGGTAGACAGGTGCAAAGTATGATGCTTGCACCTGTTTTTATTCATCCACTTCATTCTGTGAAATTATTTCATACCTCTTCCATCTCATGGATATGCTAAAGCTTATAGAAACTCTTAAGAATAGGATGGTTAATATGTGGCCTTTAAGACGTTTAACAATAATCTTTAGTATTGTCCTTTTGATGGTTTTAGGAATTTGGTTTGTGTCTGATCACCAAAAAAGTAATGACTTTACAATAAAAAAGGATGAACCATTTCGTGCTGCTATGGACGAATTATTGGCAGAGGACTTAGTTGGGTCTATACAAATGTTTTTACATCAGATTGAAGATGACTTAATTCAATGGAAAAACAATGACTGGAATAATGAAGAATTAAAAGTAAGGATGAAGCAAGAAGTAGAGGATCATCCTCACGTCGATGGATTTATTTATCGTAATGAAGAGAAAGAGGAATTTATGATAGGTGAGGTTGCGCGATACGACGAAAATGATTTTATTCATGTTAAAAATAACGGTATCAAGTTTTCTGATCCTTTCGTACATGAAGGAAAGCATCGAATGGTTATGGGAGTGTTTGATGGGAATAAAGACTCCTTAGTTGCAGAATTAAATCTTTCCTTTATTGAATCGTTTATTAAAGATGTTGCTTCATTGTCAGACTCAAATGGGCAGTTCTTCATTGGTAATAATAATATTGATGTCTCTTTGACTGACGAAGAAGCAGAAATCCCATATACCAAAAAAGAGGTTCCTGAGTTAGGCTGGAACTTATTTTTACAAAGGGAAGATTCTATACACGAGGATGAGGAGCACTTCAAGCAAGGGGAATTGATCGTAGAATTGAAAAATAATGTGGATGAAGAACAGTGGCTAATTCAAAATGAAGTTTCATTAATAGATCGTATAAATAGTAAAATGGTCGTTCGATCACACACAAATACAACAGAACAATTGATGGAAAACTTAGCTAGAGACCAATCGGTAAATGATATGGAACCGAACTACATGTACTCAAAACAAACTATTGATTACGAAAAACGTCAAAGAAGAATGTTAAATTATTTTGGGCCTTATGATAAAATTGCCACTCCGAATGATGAATTTTATGAACCATATCAATGGAATTTGACTCAAATTTTTGCGGAAGATGCTTGGAAGTATACGGTTGGTCAAACAAGAGTTCCGATTGCCATTATTGATAGTGGAATTGACCCAGAACATTTGGATTTGTCTGATAAAATTGTAGATGGATATAATGCATTTGATGATAGCAATGCTTATAATGATGAACATGGGCATGGAACACATGTAGCTGGAATATCTGCTGCCATTACTAATAATATCGATGGGGTTGCAGGTGTTTCCTGGAATAACCCTATATTAGCTGTAAAAGCACTAGATGACAATGCCGAAGGAAGCTCTCTTTCTATTGCAAAAGGAATTATATGGGCAGTAGAACAAGGAGCAAAAGTAATTAACCTAAGTCTTGGGGACAGTCATGATTCTGATGTTATGTACGAAGCAATTAAATATGCCTATGATAATGATGTTGTCTTAATTGCTGCTTCTGGAAATGACAATGTTGACACTCCCATGTATCCAGCAGCATATAAAGAGGTACTTGCAGTAGGGGCAGTGGATATCAATCGTGAACGAGCTTTCTTTTCTAATTATGGAAATCACTTAGACGTAACAGCTCCAGGAGAACATATACCTAGTACTTTTCTAGGGAATCAATATGTTATGATGAGTGGAACTTCTATGGCTGCACCTCATGTTGCAGGGATGGCAGGCTTAATTAGATCTGTAGATCCAACTTTATCAAATGATGAAATATATGAGCTAATCATGAGAACATCAGATGATTTAGGAAAAAGAGGGTATGATCCATTTTATGGATTTGGGGAGATAAATATTAAAAAAGCATTAGAAGAGATTTTGTAAAGGATAAAATAAAGAAACCATCTAGTCACATACTACTAGTTAATATAGTGTGACAATAAGATGGTTTCTATTTTTTGGTGGAAACTAAACCAGTTGCATACGTAATATTATTAACTACCAAGTTTTTATGGAAAAGGTTCCGACCTTCGATATACGTTAAAATATTAAGGCCTACATTTTTCAAAAGATTTTGCAGCTACTTTTTCCTGATATGTATAAATAAGCTTGTCCAATTCCTCAGAGCATCGTAATGTATCTGTTGAAGATAATCCTTTTTTATTAGCAATATTTAGGAGTTCTTTTCGCTTAAGTTCTATTTTATATTGAATGGACATAGGAACACTCCGTCTTCAGTGATTTGAGTATAATCCTATTATCATACAACGATTAAAAAAGGGAAATAGATTCTCGAAAACTTGTCAATAACTATCGTTTTTATACATTTTTCGACATTAATAATCGATCTCGTCTTCTTCCTTTGGTTGATTAGGTCTATCTTCCTGTAGATATACTTGGTAATGAAGCTTATGCTCATTATTTTTTTGATTTTCTTTTGTGTAATTCTTTTTATTTCTTTGCAAATTATTTTTTCTATTCATCATATCACTCCCAATTTTTTTTTGACATTATTATTTATATCCAAAATAATCATATTTCATTAAACATTAAATTTGTGAGATCTTCTATTCTTTAATATTTTCAGTATCTATGGGTACAAAAGTGCATAAGTATTAGTATTCCACATAGCGTAAAATTATTTAGAATATCTACTAGAATGAATTTCATAAATGAAAAATTGTTGAAAAAGACGAACATTATTTTCAATTGCAGAGGAAGACGTCGACTCTAGCGATGATCATTTGCTTCACGAATAAGCTTCGAGTAGTCTCGACGCATATAACAACAGAGCAATACTAGTAGAGGCAGAGACAGGACAATATGCTTTAGCAGTATACAAAATGTCTAGTGTGGAGTTGAAGCCGTGCCCGGAGCTAGGATGGCGACATTACGCCGTTGCCCACAGGACGTAGGCGGTACTTAGGCGTAATTGATACGTCTGAAGCGGAGATCGAATTAAATATAAGCTTTTTGTATAAATGTTCCTCGAATATCCTTCAAACGATTGTGAATATGACTATTATAGCCTGAAGGAGGTAGAGTTTTGGATGATAGCTATTTAATTAAACCGAATCTAGATGGTATTTATTCAGCTGTTGCCTACGGCAAAGGGATATTTTTGTATGATAAGGATGGAAAAGAATATATAGATGGTTCTTCTGGTGCAATATCAGCAAGTATCGGACACGGTGTTTTAGAAATTGCCGAAGTGATGAAGGAGCAAGCAAAAATGGTTTCCTTTGTCTATCGTTCACAATTTACAAGTGAACCAGCAGAGAAGTTAGCATTAAAGTTAAAAAAATGGGCTCCTAGTAACGTGAATTGGTCATTTTTTGTAAATAGCGGTTCTGAAGCCACTGAAACAGCTTTAAAGGTAGCCCTACAATACTGGAAAGAAAAAGGAATGCCAACAAAAACAATAATATTATCTCGATGGATGAGTTATCATGGAATCACCATAGGGGCATTATCTATGTCTGGTCATGTTAGTCGACGTCGTCCCTTTATCCCCTTATTAGAAAATTTTCCAACAATAGAAGCCCCTTATTGTTATCGTTGTCCCCTACAGCTATCCTACCCTAGTTGTCAATTGATGTGTGCGAAAGAACTAGATCGGTATATTCAAAGAATTGGAGCTGAATATATTGCTGCCTTTATAGCTGAACCTATCATAGGTGCAGCTGGGGGAGCTATTGTCCCTCCAAAAGGCTATTATGAGGAAATTCGAAAAATTTGCGATAACCACGATATATTATTCATTACTGATGAAGTAATGACCGGGATCGGTCGATGTGGTAAAAAATTTGCTATTGAATATTGGAATGTTGCTCCAGATATTATGGCATTAGGGAAAGGGTTAAGCGGAGGGTATACTCCTCTTGCTGCAACGATGATTAGTGACAAAGTACTGGAACCTATTTTAAATGGCTCTAAGCAAATTATGAGTGGACATACGTATAGTGCAAACCCACAATCTACTGCAATAGCATTTGCTGTTTTGGATTATATGGAAGTGAATAATTTAGTGAAGAAAGCGGAAGAAATGGGATATTATTTATTAAAAAAGCTAAAGGTACTACAATCCAACTATCCAATAATGGGAGACGTAAGAGGAATTGGGTTATTAATTGGCGTAGAATTTGTATGTAATAACATAAACAAGGCTTCGTTTCCTTCTTCCATTCAAGTTACTAATAGAGTTGTACAAAAGTCGCAAAATAATGGTCTTATTGTATACCCTGCACTTTCAGGAGCTGATGCCATAACAGGAGATGCAGTATTGATTGCACCACCTTTAATCATAAGAAAAAATGAAATAGATCAATTAGTCCATATTTTTGAGAAGGTAGTAAAGGAGCTTCAAGAAGAATTACAAAAAGCAGGATATTTTCATTTTTTTCAGTAAGGGGTGGTTTAAATGACTAATGAAAATAAGGATAATCTCTCTAAAGTTATTTCTATAGAAGAAGCGGGAAAAAAGATAGTAGATGGATCTACCATTATGATTGGAGGTTTTGGAGGTGTTGGTAATCCACCATCAATAATTCAACAAATTATAGTTAATGGTACAAATGAGTTAACCGTTATTTGTAATGATGCTGGATTTCCTAACATTGGAGTTGGACAATTAGTTACAAATAAAAGTGTAAGAAAACTAATTGCGAGTCATATTGGATCTAATCCAAAGGCAGGAGAACAAATGACCGAAGGAACGTTAGAAGTAGTTTTTTCTCCTCAAGGAACCCTTGCTGAAAGAATTAGAGCAGGTGGTGTAGGGTTAGGCGGAGTTCTTATAGATATTGGAATTGGAAATCCTAAAATAGATGGAAATAAAGAAAAAGTAACGGTTGGTGATAGCCAATATATGATAGAAACAGCATTAACGGCAGATATATCATTAGTATATGCAAAAAAAGGAGATGAATTTGGAAACTTAATTTATGATACATCAGCACGGAATACAAATCCCTTAGTGGCTATGGCTGGTATGATCACGATTGCGGAAGTAGAGGAAATTGTGTCAGTTGGTGATCTTCATCCAGAGGAAGTTGTAACTCCAGGAGCTTTCGTTGACTATATCGTAAAAAGTGAAGGGGTGAATTGGTCTTGGGCATGGGAAAAGATGTAAGGCAGCGTATTGCTAAAAGAGCAGCAAAAGAAATTAAGGGAGGAATGATCGTTAATTTGGGAATTGGAATACCTACCTTAGTTGCTGATTACGTCAAAGATATTCCAGTTATGTTTCATGCGGAAAACGGAATATTAGGTACAGGTCCTAGTCCAGAAAAAGGGAGGGAAAACCCTAATTTATGTAATGCAGGAGGTTTTCCAATAACCTCAGTAAAGGGTTCCTCTTATTTTGATAGTGCAACAGCTTTTGCAATTATTCGAAAAGGTTTATTAGACATGACAATTTTAGGAGCATTACAAGTTAGTGAGCAAGGAGATTTAGCAAATTGGATTGTTCCTGGAAAAAGAGTTCCAGGTGTTGGAGGAGCAATAGAATTAGCTGAAAAAGCGAAGAAAGTCGTTATTCTAATGAACCATTGTGATAAATCAGGAAACTCAAAGATTGTCCATTCATGTACATTACCTTTGACGGCTGAAAAATGTGTAGATTTAGTCATTACGGATATGGCTGTATTCTCTTTAAATAAGAGCAATGAAATAGTTTTAGAAGAAGTTTATCAACCTTATACAGTGGAAGAAGTATTAAAAAAGACTGATGCATCCGTCCGCTTATCAAAGAATATAATTATGATTTCATAAGGTGGTGCTGTGCATATGGATGCTAATAAAAAAATTAGTCAATGGATGAATGAGAATAGAAGTGAATTGATAGAACTAATCAAAACGTTGGTTCGTGAACCTTCTGTTCAAAAAAATGAAGCTACAATTCAGCAATTAGTGGAAGAGTATTTACTGCATATGGATTATGATGTGGATAAGTGGGAAATTGGAGGAGAGGATTTACTTTCCCATGATGCATTTATATCTCCAAGGAACTCCTTTATTGGAAGTCCGAATGTAGTTGGTGTAAATAAAGGAAGTGATAACGGTAAGTCTATAGTACTGAATGGGCACGTAGATGTGGTACCTGAAGGTGATATAAAAGATTGGGAAGCTGATCCTTTTTCCGGGGCTTATATGGATGGGAAAGTTTATGGCCGTGGGTCAACAGATATGAAAGGCGGAAATGCTGCTATGCTATTTGCTTTAAAGTCCATTTATTCCCTTCAATTACCCACAAAGGGTGATATAATTTTTCATAGTGTTATAGATGAGGAAAGTGGTGGTGCAGGAACGTTAGCAGCTATACTAAGAGGGTATACAGCAGATGCATCCATCATACCAGAGCCTACAAATATGAAGATCTTTCCGAAACAGCAAGGTTCAATGTGGTTCAGGATTTATGTAAAAGGGAAATCGGCACATGGAGGAACGTCCTATGAAGGGACAAACGCTATAGAAAAATGTCAGAAAGTGATAAATTCATTAAAACAACTAGAAAGAATTAGAAATAAACGTGTAAAGGATCCACTATTCTCCTCACTTCCAATTCCTCTTCCCATAAATATAGGTGTGATAGAGGGCGGGGAGTGGCCTTCCTCTGTTCCAGATTTAGTGAAATTAGAAGGACGAGTGGGGGTCTCACCAGATGAAACAATTGAAGAAGTAAAAGCTGAAGTATCTCAATGGTTAAAAGGATTGGCAGAGGATGACGATTGGTTTGAAAAGCACCCTGTTCAAGTAGAATGGTTTGGTGCACGATGGTTCCCCGGCTCTATTGATGTAGAGCATCCATTAATGAAGATGCTTACAAATAATTTCACTAACATTTTAGGGTATGAGCCTACGATTGCTGCTTCACCTTGGGGAACTGATGGTGGTTTATTAACCACTATTGGTCAAACTCCATCGGTTGTTTTCGGTCCTGGCGTAACAAACATGGCACACTTCTCAAACGAGTATGTGGAGGTTGACAAGGTCCTTGCCTGTTCCAAAATAATTGCTTGTACTGTCTATGAATGGGTAAATGAAGATAGGAAGAAGTAATAGTATAAAGGTGAAATAGAGCATTTAAAGTGACAGTGGAGTAAGGGGGACCGTACAAATGAAGAATAAATGGGACTTTGATGTTAGAAATGATAGGGTTGTTGCATATTTGCCCAATATAGATGTAAATGAATGGTTAAAAATTAAAGAAGTTTGTAAAGACGAAGGTTTCGGAAAAATAATAATATTTTCTACGCTTAAAAATAGTGAAGGTTTACGGGAAGAGGGTTTTTTAATAGAAGGAAGTTTAACAGGATTTTATTACGGGGACAATGCTTTTATTTATTCAAAATATAAAAAACAGGATAGAGGCATTTCTACTACTGATTTAATGGTGAAACAAACGTTAAAAACTGTCCATGAAGATAAGAAGACTCTTTTGAAAATAGATACTCCCTATTCTATCGAAAAGGTTAAGAAGGATGAATTAAATGAGTTAGCTCAATTATACAAGTCTGTTTTTCCAGTTTATCCTACGAATATATTTGATCCAACATACTTAAAAAGTGCAATGGAAAAGAATTATACATTTATGGTTGCAAAAGACAAAGACCAGCGATTGCTAGGTGCTGCTTCTGCAATGAATTCTGGTTTTGGAAGTGCTGAAATTACGGATTGCGCTGTAGGAAAAGAACATCGAGGAAAACAACTACTACCTGCTATCATTCTTTCACTTGAAAATGAATTAGTTAATCAAGGTATCTATCATTGTTATTCAATCACAAGGGCTGTTTCCGTTGGTATGAATATGATAGTAAAGCGTTTAGGTTATAGCTATGAAGGAACGTTAGTTAATAACTGTATTATTTCAACAGGCTTTGAGGATATGAATATCTGGACGAAGAAGTTGAAATAAAGAATTTAACTATTTTATTATCAAATTTATTTTCAAAGTAGACCTCCATAAAAATTAATAAAAATCCCGTCACTCTCTTTTTGTAAAGAGATATGACGGGTTAATGCTAAAACTTAAAGTAGTTTTTCTTTAAGATTCTTGGTTGATTCATGAAAAATTCGTAAGAAAAAGCTTTTGGAAGTTTTTTTGTTTCAATTAACATAAATTGATCTTCTATTTCCTCTATAATAAATTCTTCTACATAGATCATTCCACATGCCTTGCAGTTAATGGAAGGGACTTCTGTTATTTCAACTGCTTTCGTTCCATCAGGCAATTCCCAGTAAGCTGAATCAAACGTTTTTATCGTTTTCTCAGATTCGCACCATTGACAATGCATATAATCTCTCCTTTAATACATAAATGACAAATCCTTATATGGTGGATAAACCATTAAAGTCTTCTAGTTGGTGTTATAATTTTTTATGCCTGTTCTCTTCTGTTTTTTTCTTTCATTCTCTCCATTTCCTTCGTCCATTTTCGTTCTTTCATTTCATCCCGTTTATTTCTTTGATTTTTTAAGGATTGGTGTGTTTGATCCTGCTCATATTTTTTTCGGCGGTTTAATCGATTTAAGCCTTCAGGTACTAAGTTAAATTTATCGTCATTCATTAGACCTGAGACACCAGTACGTTTCTCCTCTGATTTTTCATAATAAGAATAGAAATATTCTTCCGCAGTTCCAGATATATAGTTTTGGGGTTCAGGATAGGAGGTAATTACACCTTCAAAATTTCTTAACACAACCTTGTCATGACTTTGGGAAATGAGATAATTTGGTTGTAAAGTTATTTTCCCACCACCACCAGGTGCGTCAACAACGAATGCTGGAACAGCATACCCAGAAGTATGACCCCTTAATCCCTCAATAATCTCTAACCCTTTTGATACAGGAGCTCTAAAGTGTCCGATCCCTTCAGATAAATCACATTGATAAATGTAGTATGGCCGAACGCGAATTTTCACTAAATCATGCATAAGTTTTTTCATAATTTCTACGCTATCATTAATGCCGGCTAGAATGACTGCTTGATTCCCAACTGGTACACCGGCATTTGCTAACATTTCACATGCTCTTTTTGAATCTTCCGTAATTTCTAATGATGTGTTGAAATGTGTGTTAAGCCAAATAGGATGGTACTTTTTCAAAATGTTACATAGGTTTTCTGTAATTCGCTGTGGAAAAACAACAGGGGCTCTAGTTCCAATTCGGATAATTTCTACATGATCAATAGCTCTTAAATTTTGTAAAACATACTCCAATATTTGATCATTAATTAATAATCCATCTCCTCCAGAGATGAGGACGTCTCTTACTTCAGGTGTCTCTTTTATATATTGTATGGCACCATCAAGTTGTTTCTTTGGTACACCCATTCCAATTTGTCCTGAGAAACGGCGTCTAGTGCAGTAGCGGCAATACATAGAACATTGATTCGTTACAAGGAATAATACTCGATCTGGATATCGGTGGGTTAACCCTGGAACGGGAGAGTCATCATCCTCAGATAAAGGATCCTCTAAATCATACTTTGTCTTTTGGATTTCTTCTGAGATTGGAACAGATTGCATTCGAATTGGACAACGTGGGTCATATGGATTCATTAATGATGCATAATAAGGTGTTATATTTAATGGTATTGTTTTTGTTGATATACGGACTCCTTCCTCTTCCTCTGGAGTTAAATCAATTACTTTTTTTAAATCGTCAAGTGTCCGTATTGTGTTTGTAAGCTGCCACATCCAATCATTCCACTGATCTTCAGAAACATCCTTCCATATATCAATCTCTTTCCAATGACGATTTGGCTTATATAAATCCATTTTCATTTTTATTACCTCCTAAAGTGAGATTCTCACTAAGTATTAATGCAAGAACTGTGCCAAAGTAAATAATGTATAATTCATGGTGAAAAAATGGTTGTAAGCCCCAGTATTATAGTATGAGTTAGATGAATTTCATCAAAGAAAGATATTATAGGATTTGTAAGTAAAATAAAAAACGCCAGAAATTCGGCGTTTTCACATTAGATTATATTTTTTAATTTTATATTGTAGGGTTTGTCGAGGTATCCTTAATCCTTTAGCTGCTTGATTGATATTCCCTTTTGTTTCTAATAATTTTTCTTTAATTAGTTTTTCTTCCAATGCAGAAAGGTTTTCCTTTAGCCCATTATTTGACGTTAAAACTGGAAGATAGTTATCATTTTGATTATTAATAATCTCCATAATTTCTCTAGGGAAGTCATTCATTTGAATGACATCTCCCTCTACAAGATTCATAGCTGATTCAATGCAATGACGTAGTTCCCTAACATTACCTGGCCAATCGTAAGAAATTAATTTACTTAGAGCTTTTTCATCTACTGTCTGAACCCCTTTTTCAAAGGATTGATTAAATAAATCAATGAAAGTAGAAATCAAAAGTTCAATATCTCCTTTTCTTTTCCTTAATGGTGGGATTTCAATTGAAACGACATTTAATCGATAGTATAAATCTTTTCTTAATGTTTCATTATGTAACAATTTTTGTGGATTCTCATTTGTCGCTACCAGTACTCTAACATCTGTTTTAACACTTTTATTTGATCCGATTCTGCGAATTACCCCATCCTCTAGAACACGTAATAGCTTTGACTGTAATTCATATGGCATCGTATGTACTTCATCGAGAAATAAGGTTCCTCCATGTGCCAATTCAAAAAGTCCCTCTCGATTTTCTGATCCAGTAAAACTTCCCTTTGTTGTACCAAAAAGAGTACTTTCTAGTAAAGTGGAGGGGATAGCGGCACAATTTTGTGAAATAAATGGGCCGTGGCTCCTTCGTGATGCATGATGAATACCTTGAACAAGTAGTTCTTTTCCTGTTCCTGTTTCTCCGTAAACGAAAATAGGTGAGGAAGACCTTGCAATTTTTTTTGCCTTTTCTATAAGTTGTATCATATTAGGATCTTTTGTAATGATATCTTCAAAATAAAAGTGTGCATTATCATCATTTATAGGAACAGCTTTCGCACTTCGGCGATCAATTCTTGTTTGAATATCAATTAGTTTGTTCGATAATTGTTTAATTCTCGAATAATCTTTAGCAATTTCTACTGCACCTAATACAGTGCCTTTTACTTTTATTGGTATGGTCGTGTTAATTGTATCAATCATTTTTCCTTTTATATTTCGATACGTTTGGTGTTGATTAAATATAGGGACCCCTGATTCAATAACAGTTAACATCGTACTTGTTTGATTAGAAAGAGAAGGGAAAACATCAAGTAGAGGTTTTCCAATGACTTCTTCAGCTTGTAATCCATCATGCTCAGCTGCGATTTTATTATAATAAATAGTAATCCCATCTTTGTTGACCACATGAATTCCTTCATCGATACTATTTAGGATGGCTTTTAACATTTCATTTGTATCTGCATGAGAGGTGAACAATGGGTAGCCCCCTTGTCATTGCCGAAAATTAATCATTAGCGCTTAAATTTCGGCACTTTTAATTTTATCTTACTTCTAACATATGAAATTAGCAATGAATAGAATTCGAAAAAAGAAACCGGGATATCCGGCTTCTTCTCATTAGTCATATAATAGAATTTCTTTTTTACTAATCTTCCATTGTTGAAAGGTCACCAGCAGGTTCATTCATTTCCCAAGCCTTTAGGACCCTACGCATAATTTTTCCGCTTCTCGTTTTTGGGAGCTTTTCTTTAAACTCTATTTCTCGAGGGACTGCATGGGCAGATAATTCCGTTTTAATAAAGGATTGAATATCTTTTTTTAGTTCATCACTATATTGATACCCTTCTCGTAAGGCTACAAAGGCTTTAATAATCTGTCCTCGCACTTCATCAGGTTTACCTATTACCCCAGCTTCTGCTACAGCTTTATGTTCTACTAATTTGCTTTCTATTTCAAATGGCCCTACTCTTTCACCAGCTGTCATTATGACATCATCGTTTCGACCTTGGAACCAGAAATAACCATCTTTATCACGATAAGCTGTATCTCCTGAAACATACCAACCAGGTATAGAGAAGTATTCATTGAACTTTTTCTCATTCTTCCAAATTTTTCTCATCATGGAAGGCCAGCCAGCTTTTACAGCCAAATGTCCCATTTCATAAGGAGGAAGTTCTTCTCCCTTATCATTAATAATTGCAGCATCAACACCTGGAATTGGTTTTCCCATAGATCCTGGTTTTATTGGTTCAGATAAATAATTACAAATGAGCATAGCGCCAGTTTCAGTCATCCACCATGTATCGTGAATTCGATGCTGAAACACCTTATATCCCCAGCGAACAACTTCAGGATTTAAAGGCTCCCCTACACTTAAAATATGACGTAGTGAGGAAAGAGCATATTTTTCAATAATGGCTGGATCTGCTCCCATTAACATTCGGAAAGCCGTAGGTGCACTATACCAAACAGTTACATTATATTTTTCTATCGTTCCATACCAGTCGTCTGGAGAAAATCTACCTCCTCTTACTACATTTGTTACACCGTTGAGCCATGGACCAAAGATTCCGTATGATGTTCCTGTAACCCAGCCTGGATCAGCAGTACACCAATATACATCGTCCTCTTTTAAATCGAGTACCCACTTAGCAGTTTGATAATGTTGTAGCATTGCATTATGAACGTGGTAAACTCCTTTTGGCTTTCCTGTGGAACCTGAAGTATAGTGTAAAATTAAGCCATCTTCTAAATCAACCCATTCGATTGCATCATCATTAGAGGAAGCAACTTTCATTTCATCATAAAAGGAAACATAGTCTCTATTTGTAGGTAAATTTTCTCCCACTAATATGGTTGTTTGTAAGTCAGGTAGTTCATCAAAAGGTACCCTTGAGGTAAGATCTGGTGTTGTTACTAGAACCTTTGCTTCACTATCTTCCAATCTACTTTTTACTGCATCCTTCATAAATGCTTCAAATAAGGGACCGACGACTGCCCCTACTTTAATTGCCCCTAAGAGAGCGAAATAAAGTTCTGGAGACCTCGGCATAAAAATAAATACACGATCTCCTTTTTTAACATTGTACTTTTTAAACATATGTGCAGCTTGATTTGTTTTCTCTTTCATCTGTGAAAACGTATACATTTCATCTCTAGCTGAATCAGAATAAAGGAGTGCAACTTTGTCTCCATTACCTGCTTTTACATGACGATCAATAGCCTCATATGCCATGTTAACCTTCCCTGTTTCTGACCAGGAAAATTGTTTTTTTACATCTTCCCAACTAAAATTCTCTCGAGTTTTTTTGTAATTTTTAAGTTGATAGTTCCCATCCTTGGGTTTTAATAACTCCACCACAATGAACACCCCCGTGAAAAAATTCGATAAGTATAACAAACTTACGTCAATCATATACCCAATATTCTGAAATTTCAAATTATGTGTTTCGTTTTTGAAAAATTAATAAAAGCAATTGGGAAATTTCCAATTGCTTTATCGATTAATTGGTTTATTAGCAATATGTCGATTCTTCATTTCTGCTAATTCTATATCAGTGATATCTTGGAATGAACGAAATGTATAGTCATTTTCTTTGTAATAAGAAATCACTGTGGGTAGAATTTCAAGCAATGCTTGATTATTTCCAGTGTCGTGAAACAGTAGGACAATAAAGTCATTATCTATAGAGTCTTTAATTATAGAATTCTTCATTCCAGTAGGGTCATTAATGTTAGATCCAGCATCACCAGAAGATACATTCCAATCCACATATACATATCCTTTATCTTTCACATCTTCAGTAAGAAGAGGCATGAATTCTTCCCCACCGTATTCAAATGAACTATGATTAGATGACCCTCCAGGAAAACGGAAGATTGATGGTGGTTCCAATTGTAATGTATTTCTATATGCTTCTTCTGCAAGAAAAAAATCTTTATAGAATGTATCGAAGCTTGTGTATATCGAATATTCATGTGTAAAGGAATGGGGGAGAATCATATGACCTTCATTGTATGCTCTTTGAGTAATTTTAGGTTTTCTTTCCATTCGTTCTCCAATAACAAAGAAACTAGCAGGAATATCATATTTCTGAAGTATATCTAATACAGATGATGTAAGAGAGGTTGGACCATCATCAAACGTTAGGAAAACTTTTTTTTCTCCATTAGGATCCGTTTTTGCTTTATTATCATTTTTTTTCTGTTCAATTTTTTGTTCAAGTTGGTTTATCTGCTTTTTATAGTTATCGATTTGTTCATTTAGATTATTTATTAACTCTCGTTTCGATTCAATTTGAGCATGTAGATCATTAAGTTCTGATTTTTTAGTATCTTTTTTATGTTCGATCGTGTCATTATGCTCCCTTTTGATGGCTAAATCTTTTCGTAAACCGTCTATTTCCTCTTTGAGTTGG
Source organism: Evansella sp. AB-P1 (assembly GCF_029688925.1). Classification (GTDB taxonomy): domain Bacteria; phylum Bacillota; class Bacilli; order Bacillales; family Salisediminibacteriaceae; genus Evansella. Next base: position 20,061 of record NZ_JARUKY010000007.1, on the reverse strand, counting down.
TCATTTTCAATTTTTAGCTGTTCGGTTTCTGATTTTAAATATTGAACACTTGAAATAGGTCCTTGAAAAAATAAAATAAGAAAACTGATTACGATGATTAATAAAAATACAGAACTGACTAAAAGGAAGGATTTCTTATGTTTTAACCATTTTTTCACGGAATGATCCTCCAATTCCATGTATAATGAATAACAGAAAGGTAGTGTTATTTGTAGGCTTTACACTATGGTCAAAGAATATGATGAAATTTACTACATGAAACTACATAATTCGTTTATAAAAATGAAAATATAGGGAGAGAGGTATTTTAATGGATTATTTAATTATTTTATTATTACTAGTTGTTGGGATCATTTTAATTAAAATTGTTGGGAAGGTATTAAAGTTTGTAATTGGAGTAGGACTTTTAGTAGTTATCATTTATTTAATTACTAATCATTTAGATATTCTTAGTGGCTTCTTTTAATGAGACTAAACCATCTGTTTTAAAATGGAGTTTAGAGGGGAACTAACTAATGAATAATTTATAAAGGGGCGTTTCATATGGAGACGAGACTTGAAAAGGATACATTAGGTGAAGTGGAAGTACCTGCTGATAAATGGTGGGGTGCACAGACTCAGCGAAGCTTAACAAACTTCAAAATAGGAACGGAAAAAATGCCATCAGAAGTAGTAGAAGCATTCACAATATTGAAAGAAGCTACAGCAAAAGCAAATGTCCGTCTGGGAAAACTGGAAGAAAAAAAAGGAGAAATGATAGTTAAGGTTTGTCAGGAGATTAGAAATGAGAATAAACTTGATCATTTCCCACTAGTTGTTTGGCAAACAGGAAGTGGTACTCAATCAAATATGAATATGAATGAGGTTATCGCATATCGTTCAAACGAACTTTTAAATAAAGCTAAGGAAGATATTATCGTTCATCCTAATGATGACGTGAATCGTTCTCAAAGTTCGAATGATACGTTTCCAACTGCTATGCATATAGCTGCTGTACTTAGTATTCAAAAAAAGTTACTTCCAGCTGTATCGAATTTAAAACATTCTATTAATAAAAAAAGAAAAGAATTTGAAAGCATAATTAAAATAGGTCGTACTCATTTACAAGATGCTACACCTTTAACTTTAGGTCAAGAAATTAGTGGTTGGGAATACATGCTTGAAAAAAGTGAACGAATGATAAAGGAAGGTGCTGAACATCTTCGGAATTTAGCAATCGGTGGTACTGCTGTTGGAACAGGTATAAATGCTCATCCAAAGTTTGGAGAATTTACTGCTGAAGAAATAAGTAGAATCACTGGTGAAACATTTTTTTCATCTGAAAATAAATTCCATGCTTTAACATCTCACGATGAAATTACATATGCTCATGGTGCAATAAAGGCATTAGCAGCTGATTTAATGAAAATAGCAAATGATGTAAGGTGGCTAGCTAGCGGTCCACGTTCAGGCATTGGGGAAATTACAATTCCAGCAAATGAACCTGGGAGTTCCATTATGCCAGGTAAGGTTAATCCTACTCAAAGCGAAGCGTTGACCATGGTAGTGTCACAAGTATTTGGTAATGACGTAACTATTGGCTTTGGTGCTAGTCAAGGAAATTTTGAATTGAATGTTTATAAACCTGTCATCGTTTATAACTTTTTACAGTCAGTTACGTTACTCTCAGATGGTATGGAATCTTTTCGAGAAAAATGTGTAGTTGGCATAGAAGCTAATGAGGACGTAATAAACGAGCACGTAAAAAACTCACTAATGCTTGTTACTGCTCTTAATCCGTACATAGGTTATGAGAAAGCAGCTGAAATCGCCAAAAAAGCCCATAAAGAACAGACGACTTTGAAAGAAGCTACTTTAGCATTAGGGTATTTATCAGAAGATGAGTTTGATAAGTATGTTAATCCTAAAAAAATGGTTAAGCCAACTGAATAAATCAAAGTGAAAGTCAAAATCAATATTAATTACATATTGATTTTGACTTTCATTTATTATTCTACCCTGAAAATACAAATGATTCTGGAGTGAGAGGAAGCGACTCAATCGATGAAACTTCAAATCCACTACCCGTTGTCTCGACGGATGAGGCTACAGAACAACACTATACATAGGTAGATAATAAAGTGGCACTACAACTGGCAACTCTAAAAATTCATGATAGGTGATAGTGAAGAAGAAGGCTGAACCATCGAGATCCTGCGCATTGTTGATTTGCAGGTTCATTGGCATCCCTATATAGGCTTGCAAACCTTTTTTTTCTTTTGCATGCGTATTGGCTTCCTTCTATCGGCCTGCAAACCTCCTTTTTCCATTTGCAGGCACATTGGCGACCGCAAAGTAGAGAAACCATAGAAGTGATTTTAGTGAAAGAATATTTTCATCCCCCTTGGTGCAAATTCATACTTGCATGGGTGGTCTACCCTGAAAATAAGTATTGGTTCAGGAGTGAAATGAGGTGACTTCAGTAATGAAACATCACTTCACGAATCCACCTATAAAAATAGAAGTTTTTTTTTATTTATGTTACTGTAAACAAAACTGTTCTGATGTAGTTGAGGGAGAGATAATAATGAAAATTATTGATTTACATTGTGATGCATTATTAAAACTATGGGAGGATCGAAATCGTTCCTTCACAAATGCTTCGAAGGTAGAAACAAATTACGAACGATTAAGAAAAGGAAACGTGAAAGTTCAGTTATTCGCTATTTTTATTGAACCTCACTTTTCTTCAGACATTAAATTTCAAATTGCTCTAGAACAAATCGATCTCTTCCATACTGAAATTATTGAGAAACATGAAAATATAAAGAAAATCGAACGTTGGGAAGAGGTTGACAAATTAGAGGAAGGTGAAATAGGGGCAGTATTAACGTTAGAAGGCGCTGATGCCTTTGGAAATGATTTAACAAAGCTTCGAACGTTCTATCAATTAGGAGTGAAATCCATTGGCTTAACATGGAATAATGGGAATTTATGTGCTGATGGTGTTGGTGAAACTCGAGGGGGAGGCTTGACAGAGCTAGGCTTTGAAGTAGTTCGGTTAAATAATGACTATGGTGTTTGGACGGATGTATCTCATTTGTCACAAGCTGGTTTTTGGGATGTAATAAATGTTTCTGATTTTCCTGTTGCAACACACTCTAACTCCATGACTATTTGTGACCATAGAAGAAACTTAACAGATGAGCAGGCACAAGCAATTTTTAAAAAGAATGGTTTTATCGGACTTGTATTTAATCCACCGTTTATTAATGGAAAAGACCAAGCTTCTTATGATGATATTGTTAAGCATATTGATCATTTTAGTGCTCTTGGTGGAGTTGAGCATATAGCATTTGGATCGGATTTTGATGGAATTATAAATTATGTAAAAAATTTAGAGCATGCTGGTAAATATCAAAAATTTATTAATCATCTATTAAAATATTATAGTGAAGAAGAGGTAAAGGGCTTTGCGTATGAAAATGTATTCAATAAACTTTCACGTTTATAACATCATCTCCACGTACTATCGGACTAAATAAAGTCTCACAGTATAAAAGGAGGGCTGTGTGATGGAGGAGTATATTAAAAGAGCACTTCAAGACATAAAAGATTATTCAGTAATTAATGACGTGAAACCAATAAGTGGTGGAGATATTAATGAAGCTTATTATGTGAAAACTGAAAAACGTCAATATTTCCTAAAATGCAATACAAAAGTGGAACCAGAATTTTTTGAAGTGGAGATGGAGGGGCTACTTGCATTAAAGAATTCAAATGCTGTTCAAACTCCTCATATATATGGTGTGTATAAGGATAATAAGACTGATTTCTACTCCATTATATTAGAATGGATAGAAGGGGAAGCTACATGTACTACTGGTGCTCAACTTGGTATACAACTAGCAAATCTTCATCAATTCATTGGAGATTCCTTTGGATATGACCATACCACATACATTGGAGAATTAAAGCAAGTAAATGGTTGGTGGAAAAATTGGTCTGAATATTTTAAAGAGTGCCGTTTGAAGCCCCAGATGATGCTAGGAGTTCAGCAAGGTAAAATGGATAGTAAACGATTGTTTAAAATGGAGTATTTACTGGATCATATTGAAAATTGGATCCCCAATAATGTTTCTCCTGTTTTACTACATGGTGATCTTTGGGGTGGAAATTGGATCGTGGGACCTAAAGGAGTGCCTTACTTTATTGATCCATCTGTTTTCTATGGACATAATGAAATGGAAATATCCTTTACTGAATTATTTGGAGGCTTTCCATCAACGTTTTATGAAGCGTATCATGAGGTATTGCCAATAGATGAAGAGTATCATAATAGAAAAGAGATTTATCAGCTCTACTATCTTCTTCTTCATTTAAACCTTTTTGGAGAAATGTATGGAGGGTCAGTGGATCGGGTTTTAAACAGGTTTTATGCCTATTAAAGGAGGTTTTTTTATTGGTGACAAATAATGAAATAAAAAAAGCAACATTTGCAGGAGGCTGTTTTTGGTGTATGGTCACACCATTTGTTGAGCAAGCTGGCATTCGACAAATACTTTCAGGCTATACTGGTGGCCATGTTGAAAATCCTTCATATGAAGAGGTTTGTACAAATGAAACAGGACACTTAGAGGCAGTAGAAATTACGTATGATCCAGAAGTATTTCCTTATGAAAAACTGTTATCTATTTTCTGGAGTCAAATTGACCCTACAGATGCAGGTGGACAATTTCATGATCGTGGAGAATCGTACAAAACGGCTATTTTCTATCACAATGAAGAACAAAAGCAATTAGCAGAAAAATCTAAGAAGGAACTAGAGGAAAGTGACCGATTCGAAAAACCTATCGTTACAGAGATCAGAAAAGCATCTACTTTTTATACTGCAGAAGATTATCATCAAGACTATTATAAAAAGAACCCCCTCCATTATAAAATGTATAAAAAAGGTAGTGGAAGAGAAGATTTTATAAAAAATAACTGGGGTGAGTAAAGTGTCAAAAAATATGAATGATCTAAAGAAAAATTTAACAAAAATTCAGTATGAAGTAACACAAAATAATGGAACAGAGCAGCCCTTTAAAAATGAGTATTGGGATTTTTTTGAAGAAGGGATTTATGTAGACGTCGTTTCAGGGGAACCATTATTTAGTTCTAAGGATAAATTTGATTCTAGCTGTGGATGGCCTAGTTTTACTCAACCAATTCATGAAGAACAAATAGTAGAAAAAAATGATTTTACACATTTTATGGTACGTACAGAAGTTAGAAGTAAAGAAGCAGATTCCCATTTAGGGCATGTATTCAATGATGGACCTCCACCTACTGGTTTAAGATATTGTATAAATTCTGCTGCTATTCGGTTTATTCCGAAAGAAGAGTTAGGAAATAGAGGATATGAGAAGTATAATTACATGTTTGAAGATAACTAGACACTCTCATCTATGGAATAGACCATAGTTGTGAGTGTCTAGAAAGAAGTTAATAATGTACTTTAATATCTTATTCGATTAATGACTGCTGCAAGTTCAAATTTTCTTGGCATAGCTAAATCTACCGGATATTTGTCTAATGATGATGAAAGAACATCAATTCCTTTATTTTCAATATCATCATATAAATTATTTATGGATTCCTTTATTGGTTCATTCTTCCGTTTATTCTCTTTTAATAAATATCGAATCATATAGGTGATGGTTTTTGTTTGACTAGAGTTGATTAATTGTTCGATTGCATGTAGTTGTAATGACTCTCTATCAATCATAATAGTGTATAAACCTTTATTACTGATTTTTCCCTTACTGCCTAATTTTCGATTAATGTAATCCCATTCGAAATTTCTACGGGCATGAGAAGGAACAGAGATGTTGGATGCCTCCACATTTCGATTTGTATTATTTTTCTTTGCAATATTCATTGCCTTTTCTGTTCGATCAAAAGCTCTGTATTCTTCCATCATAATAACATGATCAGCAACATCAAAGTAATCTCCTGATCCACCAATGACAAGGATTGTGGAGATTTTTTCTTTTTCGAATAAAGGCTTTACTTGATCGATAAAAGGAGTGATAGGTTCTTTTTCTTTTTGAACCAGTTGTTGCATTCTTCCATCACGAATCATGAAATTTGTTGCGCTTGTATCTTCATCAATTAGAAGAAGAGATGTATCCATCTCCATTGCTTCAGCTATATTTGCTGCCTGTGAAGTACTACCACTTGCATCCTCTGTAGAAAAACTAACGGTATTTTTACCAAATGGTAGTTCATTAATAAAATTAGATATATTAACGTTATGAACTGCTCGACCATCTTCTGCTCGTATCTTTACAGCAGAATCCTCTGTTAAAACGAACTCCCTCCCATCCCCAATTTTATGGTTATATACTCCTTTTTGAATCCCTTTAAGTAATGTACTTTTTCCATGAAATCCTCCACCAACAATGAGAGTAATCCCTTTTGGAATTCCCATGCCTTTTATTATACGATCGTTAGATAAGGGAATGGTTACTTCATATTCTTTAGGAGAGAGAAATGGTATAGCTTTTTTTCTGCTTAATGGTTTTTCACTATGGCCACTCTCTCTTGGTAAAATGGAATCATTTGCAATGAATGATACAATGTCATTTGATCTTAAATAATCTCTGATGATTTTTTGATCGTCTGCTAATTGGATCATACCCTTTAAGTATTCTCGATCATATTCATTTATCACTTTTTTAAGTACTTTTGGTAAGTATTCACATAATAGCTGAATTCCTTGTTTCCCTAATATAGTTCTTCCACGTGCAGGTAGGCCAATATAAAATCTAAACTCAATACTTTCCGTTGAAATAGAAACTGAACTTTGTTCAATGACTTCTTGTCCAGGTGTATCTATAGTTACCAAACCACTTTTTCCAGTTCCTTTTATATGGTTAGGAATAGTAGCAATCACTTTTGAAAAAAATGAAGTGAAAGTATGTTCAAACGCAACTTTACGATCATATGTTGAAAAATCTGTTTCTTGCAAATCTGTGTTTTTCAAAGGGACAATTAATCTTACTTTTGATGGTGCGGCAAATGGATCTCCTTGGACGTAGTCAATACTCAATGTATAAAAAGATCCCTTATACAAGCCACATATGCTTTTTAAAGCTTTATAGCTTTTACCATCTAGTTTTGTTAACGTCTCTTTTAACTGGTTCATGAATAATCCCCTCCAAATAACCTTACTACCTTACTATATAAATAACATAAAAGTAACAATGCTCCAAACAAAATAATGCATATAACTGTTTAAAGTGGAAAGGCTAATTTTGTAAAAAGAAGTCAAAGGAGAAGTGAATTCATGGGAAAATGTATTAAAATATTCTTTGTCCTATTTTTTTTAATTGCAGTCGTACCTTTTCATAGCGTTTTTGCAAATGATGTAACTAATAATGGCTATTTAAGAATGTTACATGCATCTACAGATGCCCCGAACCTAGACATTTATGTAGATAAGGAAAAGATGTATAGCGAGGTCTCTTTTAAAAGTATAAGTGAGTTTATCCCAATTAAAGAGGGAAGCTATAAAGTTAAAGTTTACCCAGAAGGAGCTAACCCTAACAAAGAGAAGCCCATTATAAAGGAGAAAATAAAAGTTAAAAATGGAGATACCATTACACTAATGGTAATAGGGAAAGAAAATGAATTTAAGTTACAATCTGTACCAGATGATTTAAGTGTTGATGAGGAAAAGGGAAAGATTAGGTTTGTTAATCTAGCGGAAGATGTCCAAAGTTTAGATTTAATCACCACGGACTTATCCATAAATGATATTAAATATAAAGGTAGTAGTGATTATATAATAATCAAACCTAATTCCTATGATTTTGAGGTAAAAATAAAAGGTCAAGACAATGCAATTTATGAAATACCTAATTTAAAAATAATGGCAGGATCTAATTATTCTATATTTGCTGTAGGTTTATTAAAAGGGGAACCGGGTCTAGAACTTTTAATTACGAAAGATTCTATTACAAAATAACTAATGGAGTGGATATAATTTCCACTCCTTTTCAATTAAATTTGTAATATAATTGTTATACAAATGAATCGATATACCTATGTTAAAATGATTGTAGTTTAATAAAATGTAAAAGGTGATTAACAATGAATCAGTTTCGTCTATTTTTCATACATACATTTTTCATATCACTGATTTTGCTATTTTTTCCTTATTATTATATAAACGCTAATGATCAAAGGCAGCCTATAATTTATAGTGAATCTGCTATCTTAATGGATAAAAATACAGGAGAAATATTGTACGAAAAGAATGGATATAAACAAATGTATCCTGCTAGCTTGACAAAAATATTAACAGCCATTGTGACCATTGAAACGCAAGATCTATCCGAAGTTGTCACAGTTAGTAGTGAAGCAGTTCATGCTATTGGTACTAGAGTTTATTTATTAGAAGGAGAAGAAATTACATTAGGACAATTATTGCAAGGTTTGATGGTGAGTTCGGGTAATGATGCGGCTATTGCAATTGCTGAGCATATTGATGGTTCTGTTGAAGAATTCTCTAAACGAATGACTAGTTTTGCACATAATCAAATTGGTGTAAGTGAAGATAGTAATTTTTCAAATCCGCATGGTTTGTTCGGTTATGACCATTACACCACAGCAGTGGATCTGGCGAAAATAAGTGCTTATGCCATGGAGAATGAAGTTTTTCGCGAATTAGTAGGTACAGAGTATGTAGAGTGGATAGGAGAGGGGTGGGAAACAATCATTTATAATCATCACCCACTCCTTCGTTCAGAAGAAAGAATTATAGGAATAAAAAACGGATTTGTATCACAGTCTGGGTATACATTATCTACAGCAGCAGAAAATGATAGTACTGAATTAATTGCTATAACTTTAAAGGCACCTTCTAGGTATGAAGCAATGGCAGATACATTAGCTCTCCTTGATTATGGATTCGATAATTTTGAAACACAGTGGATCTCATTTGATAATGAACCGTTACTAATCAATTATATTTATCCACCGTCCTTTCCGGTAACAACAAAATTGGAAGAGGATATAAGTTATACCATTTCAAATGAGGGCTATGTAACTGTTAAAGGAGAAAATAACAGGTTAATTATGACTATAGATTTAGAGGAAAGAGAAGTTCTAGAACTACCGTATATATTTAATAACTTTTCTGTGGAAGTAGAAGAAGAGGAAGTTTTGAAGAAAACTGTTTATTGGAAAGATTGGCTAATCATTACAGGATTTTATTTCTTTTTTTGGATATATAACGGATAAAGGCTTGAAAAGTCCAGTACTGGGCTTTTCTTTTTTTTATTGCTTTTTAAACCTGTGATTTATGATAAATACTCGAAGAGAAATTTATAAAAGAAAAGGGGGATTTTTTAGTTTTTTGTCGAATAAAGAAGAGGGATAAACATCCAATATTTCTCTCTAATGGGAAGGGGGTTACAAAATGTCTCTCGATTTTCTATCTGGAGTAATAATTTCCATAATAATAGGTGTGATAACTACTAGTCTTCTTTATATTTACTACTATTATATAGAAAGAAGAAAATATATCCTATTTTGGCTTTTAGGATGGTTTTTTTATTCTTTGCGTTTAATTACTTTATTTATCACACTCCATTCTCATCCTTCCTATTTAACACTAATGATGTATGATTCATTTGCATTATTTAGCGTTTTTTTCATTTTAATTGGAACCCTTTTTTATTTTGAGAAAAAAGTAAAAAGTTTCTGGTTCATTCTCCTTATCTTAGGCGTTATCTGGTCTTTCTGTGCAATTATTAATAACTGGTCTTTTTTCTTACATCAGATTATCCCGTCTATGATTAGTAGTGGAATCTTTATTTATATTGGCATAGCACTTTGGAAAAGGAATATAACAACATTTTTAACAAATATTCTAAGTATCCTATTTATATTAAAAGGCATTCATCGATTGGATTATCCATTTTTAAGACAAGTAGAATCATTCGTACCATTTGGTTATTTAATAAATGAATTCTTATTGTTATTGATTATCATTTTCTTTGCTATTCTAATACATACTGACTTACGTAATCGTTATATTGAGTCTGAAATAAAATATGAATCAATAACAAACACAACGGAAGATTTAATTTATACATTAGATCTTAGTGGAAATGTAGTAAACTCAAACTCAAAGTTTAAAAAACATTTAATTAAGTCTAATCATAAAGCAATACATCATATTTCTTATTATTTTCCAAATATATCATTACAATTGGAGAGTATTATTAATAAAATAAAGGAAACTGGACAATTAGTTCGAACAGAGCTTAAGCATGTTACTCATAGTGGAAGTGTTCATTATTTTGAAGTCTCACTTATCCCCATTTATAATGCAAATAATTCCATTGTTGCTGTTAATGGAATTCACCATGATATAACAAATGAAAAAGAAAAGTCTGAAATGATAAATAGAATGGCATACTATGATCCTCTTACAGGCTTACCAAATAGAAATTCATTGTTTGATCATATTTGTGAGAAAATAGAGAGTTTTTCAACCACCTCCTTTTCTGTTATGTTTATTGGTCTCAATCAATTTAAAAAAATAAATCAACTTTCTGGAACTTCAGTTGGTGATGAGCTTTTAAAAATGGTCGGAAGATCCATGAAAATTCAACTTAAAGATAAAGGCTTCGTTTCACGTTATCGAAGTGACCAATTTGTAATTGTTACAAAGGATAATGATTCAATAGATGACATCATTAACATAATATATGGATTATTTAAAACTCATTGGTTGGTGAAAAAACTAAAGCTTCAATTAACAGCAAGTATTGGAGTATCAAAATATCCGAATGACGGGAATAAAACTGAATTATTAATTAATAATGCTAAAATTGCTTATCATTTTTGTAAGGAAGAGGGAAGTACCAAAACTATTTTCTATAATAAAAAGTTGCTTGAATTAAACGAAAAAAAGTCAGTTATAGAAACAGCATTTTTCAATGGAATGGAGCAAAAGGAGTTTATATTACATTTTCAACCACAAATAAGGATAGAAGATTCAACAATAATTGGTTTTGAAGCTCTTATAAGGTGGAATCATCCAAAGATAGGACCCATATCACCAGCTGAATTTATTCCTATCGCTGAAAAAAATGGATTGATTATTCCAATAGGGAATTGGGTTATGTATGAAGCTTGTAAAGCAATTAGATTACTGCATAGGGAGTTTGGGAAAGATTATAAAATATCTATAAATATTTCCTCTGTTCAGTTACAACAAGAAGACTTTGTAAATAAACTAATAGGAGCAATTGAATATTGGAATATTTCACCAACCAATTTAGAAATTGAAATAACAGAGAGTGTCCTGATTGGATCATTCCAAACATCCTATGAAAAATTATTAAAAGTTAATGAATTAGGGATCCAAATATCACTAGATGATTTCGGAACAGGTTATTCTTCCTTCAGTTATTTAACAAAGCTACCTATTTATATGATTAAGGTAGATAAATCATTTATAGATGGGGTTAATGATGATGAACAAGCCGCTATTCTTTTAGAAAAGTTAATTGGTTTAGTCAAACATATGAAAAAGTCTGTTCTAGTGGAAGGTGTTGAAGATAAAGACCAGTTTAAGAAATTGTTAGAGTGGAACTGTGATTATATCCAGGGTTATTATATTTCTGAGCCCTTATCAATGGAAGAATTATGCCAATTTCTCAAAAATAATTCTCTTGCTAATAATTCATAAAGTACGTAAGGAGGTATTGTGCAAATGAAATGGGCCAAGCGTCTTCTAAAAAATGTTTTCCTTCTCGGCTCATTATTAATTGGAACACTTATCATTCTTATTGCTATTTCTGTTTATATATGGCAAACGACAGATGAAGGAAGACTTCCAGCGAAAACAGCTGTTGTTTTACATGCAATAAATAATAATTTAGTAAATTTGGATATTAATATTAACCTTCCAAATTTTATGACAGGGGGAGGTGGAGGTAATCCATTACTTCGTGAAGACCTCTATATTCCTGTACAAGGTGATGTGCAAATCCCAATTCGTATTTACCGTCCTCAAGGTGACGGTCCATTTCCAATTGTGATGTATTATCATGGTGGCGCTTTTATAACAGGGTTTGGAGATATTAATACACATGATAATATTACTCGTTCATTAGCAGCAAGAACGAACAGTGTAGTTATTGCTGTAGGGTATCGAGTTGCTCCAGAATATATTTTCCCTGCTGCAGTTGAAGATAGTTATGCAGCGATACAATGGGCAGTTGACAATGCTGAAACGTTTCATGGTGATACTAATACGATTAGTGTTGCTGGAGACAGTGCTGGTGGAAATATTGCAACTGTTATGACATTAATGTCAAGGGATCGAAATGGCCCACCTATTACATCACAAGTCCTAATGTATCCTCTTACTACATTTATGGATGTACCGTTAGCATCTCGGGATATATATGATAGTGGATATTATTTACTTTCTAGAAACGTTATGTATCGAGCTCGAGACTTATATACACCGGACGAGGTAATGTGGTCTAGTCCCTATACCTCACCATTACAAGCAGAAGATTTAAGTAACCTACCTCCAACATTAATCATTACAGCTGAATTTGATCCATTAAGAGATGAAGGTGAGGCATATGGAGAGAGGCTAGCAGAATTTGGAGTACCTGTTCAAACTACAAGATACAGAGGAGTAATGCACGGGTTTATCTCTTTTTATGAAGTTATGCAAAGTGGACAACAGGGCTTACAGGAAGTATCGAGCTTTTTAAGACAGGCACATCAAAATACGTTACAAATTTCAACACCATATCAGCTTCAGGTTAGACAGCCTCCACAAGGGATGGATAGAGTAAGAGATCAGACAGAGGCTTTTGCAATTGCTGCGTATCTTCTTGGAAGATCTGGAATGAATTACTTCCGTTAATTGAAAGGAGGGGTATGAACGTATGAATAAATTAGTTATTAACATTATAAAGTTAATTGCAATTGGCCAAATCCTTTTCGTTTTGGGTTTATTCAGTTACTATGTATATATTGGTCTTCAATGGGGTTTTGAGGAACGACTTATTTTACTTATGGTTTCTGATGGTATTTTTATTCTGTTCATTTTTTCTTCTATATCAATTTTACTATGGAAGAAATGGGGGTGGTGGCTAACAGTCATTATTTACTGTAAGCTGATATTAGCAAAAATAATAACTGTTATTTCTGAAATTGCAATGGTTTTATTAGGAGTTATTATTGAATCAATACGAATAAATGTCATTTTATTTGATTTATTTGTCATACTTCTATATTCCGTTATCGTATTTATTTTTTTACGACCTACAATACGGCAACGTTTTACTATCCAGATGACAGGGAGTAGATTGTCCTTTTTTATTATCGTAAGTACGCTAATCTTATATTTTGTTCATTTTATTATATTATTGCTAACAATGAGTTAAAAAATTTTATCTTTTATTTATGTAAAAAGGTGGGTATATATGGAGCACTTAATCAACAGTAATGTAAAGAATATTGAGATATCAGGAATAAGACAATTCTTTAATCGTGTGGCTTCTGTTCCAGATGCAGTCCAATTAACTTTAGGTCAACCTGATTTCTATACACCTGATCATATTAAATATGCCGCAAAGGCTGCTATTGAAAAAAATTATACTACATATACAAAGAATGCAGGTGAAAACATTCTACTTAAAGCGGCTAGTGATTTTATATTTAAAAAATATGGATTAGAGTATGATCCAGATTCAGAAATATTAACGACAATTGGAGCCTCTCAAGCAATTGACGTTGTGTTTCGAACAATTTTAGAGCCAGGTGCAGAAGTCATCTTACCTGGACCAGTGTATCCTGCTTATGCTCCTATAATAACACTATGTGGTGGGGTCCCAGTTTTTGTAGATACAAGAGAGACAAATTTTATCATTACAAAAGAACAAATAGAACAGCATAAAACAAAAAAGACACGTGCAGTTATCTTACCTTATCCATCCAATCCAACAGGAACTGTATTAAACTATGAACAAGGGAAAGACTTAGCAAATTACTTAAAGAACGAGACTCTTTTCGTTGTATCAGATGAAATTTATTCAGAATTAAATTATGATCAGGAACATGTTTCTATTGCACAATATGAAGGAATGAAGGAAAAAACAATTGTCATTAATGGAGTATCAAAATCTCATTCCATGACAGGGTGGCGCATTGGATTTGCATTTGCTCCAGCATACATACTTAAACATATGTTAAAGGTACATCAATACAATGTAAGCTGTGCTTCTTCTATTTCCCAGCATGCTGCCATTGAAGCTTTAACTACTGGCATTGATGATCCTTTATACATGAAGGAAAAGTATAAGGAAAGAAGAGACTATATCATGTCTCGTTTACTAAACATTGGGGTTCCTACTGTAAAACCAGAGGGTGCTTTTTATGTATTTCCTTCAATAAAATCATCTAAATTAACTTCCTTTGATTTCGCATTAAGATTATTGGAAGAAGAGAAGCTAGCAGTTGTTCCAGGAGATGCTTTCTCAATTTATGGAGAGGGTTTTGTTCGACTATCTTATGCCTATAAGCTAGAGCAATTAGAAGAAGCGATGGATCGATTTGAACGATTTTGGAAAAAGTTAGAGAGGTGAGTGTATTTTGTGCGGTCGTTTTACCCTTTATGCTGATCCTGATTTACTCATTGATTATTTTAATATTGAAAATGAAGAGGATTTTATTTTGGAAGCCCGTTATAACATCGCTCCAAGCCAACAAATTTTCACAGTTGTAAATGGTTACAATGGGTATCGAGGTGGTTATATGAGATGGGGATTGGTTCCACAATGGGCAAAAGATGTATCGATAGGGAATAAAATGATAAATGCTCGTTCTGAAACTTTACTTGAAAAACAATCCTTTCAACCTCTTTTAGGAAAACGCCATTGTCTTATAATAGCAAATGGATTTTACGAATGGAAAAAAACAGAGAATAAAAAAGAGCCTTATTATATTCAATTAAAGAGTAAAGAACCAGTTGCTTTTGCCGGTCTATGGGATAGATGGAGCAGTGGGGATGGTGGTGAAGTAATTAGCTGTACTATTCTTACGACATCACCAAATACATTAATGGGGGATTTACATGAACGAATGCCAGTAATTATAGACAGGTCTCAATATGATAACTGGCTAAATAGAGATATGGAAGATTATCGAGATTTTTTTGAACCTTATCCGTCAAAAAAAATGGTAGCAAATCCTGTTTCAACTTTCGTTAATAATACGAGGAATGAAGGGGAACAATGTATAAATTAATAGTATGAAATTGCAATGAATATTCTCGATTGATGAATTTATCTTAATAATAATCGGTGAATCGTTTATTGCTTTTTTATTGTTTAGGAAATTAAAAATTTCCTAATGTGGATAACTTGTCAAAACAGCGGCTAGCTCCATGCGCCATCGGCTCGAGGTCAAATAACCTGCCCGATTAAAAGTGTAAGATCGCACTTTTTATCGGACAGAACATTTGCTTGTCGCCGGAAATAGGATGTCGACATTACACCGTTGTCCACAGGACGTGGGCTGTACTTAGGCATAATTGGGGCGCCTTGCGCTTTTCTTATTTATTTTATATTTTGAACCTTTAGTCTTTGAGGAAAGGATTTTATAATGCTAAAATGGCACTTGAGGTTTTAACTATGTGTATAGTGTAAAGTAATTGAACTAATTGGAGGTTTCAATGTATGGATGACATTCATTTTGAAAAAGGCTGGAGTCAATTTTATGGTCCTAACTTAGGGTATATGCTAGACATGTACGACATGTATTTACATGATCAAAGTTCTGTTGATCGTTCTATTCGAACTTTTTTTGAAACGTGGGGAGGTCCAGATAATACAAATTTAACATCAAACGTGTACAACGAAACATTTTCACGTGATCAATTACTTGTAACGGCAAATGCAATCAAATTAGCTGATTCTATAAGACGGAGAGGGCATATATTAGCTAATATTTTCCCAATAGAAAGAAGAGAAAAGAAAGATATATTTGCTTTAGAAAATTATCATTTAACGAAGGATGCGTTAGAAAAAATACCGGCTGATATTTTAGTGGAATACGCACCACCACATGTAAATAATGGATATGAAGCAATAGAGTATTTAAAAAATATCTATACGGATACGATTGCCTTTGAGTATAAACAAGTACAGGATGTTGAAGAAAGAATTTGGCTGACGAAAATGTTAGAGTCAGAGGAATTTCGTCCTAATTTTTCAAAGGAAAATAAACTAAAGTTATTAGATCGACTAAATAAAGTAGAAGGCTTTGAACATTTTCTTCACAAAACATTTGTAGGACAAAAGCGTTTTTCTATAGAAGGCTTAGATTCCATGATACCAATGCTCGATGATTTAATACGTGAATCTGTTGAAGATGGTACTAAACGTATACTAATAGGGATGGCTCATCGAGGTCGTTTAAATGTCCTAGCTCATTCCCTAGGGAAGCCGTATGAGAAAATATTTTCTGAGTTCCATACTGCTCCAAATAAAGCACTTGTACCATCAGAAGGTTCTATTGGTATTAATTTTGGTTGGACTGGGGATGTAAAATATCACCTCGGTGCTGATCGAGAAATTAAAGAAACGCTTGTAGAAGCGAAGGTTACACTTGCAAATAATCCAAGTCACTTAGAGTTTGTAAATCCAGTTGTTCAAGGTTTTACTAGAGCCGCACAAGATGATAGGAAATTAGCAGGGTATCCAGTACAAAACGAACGAGATGCCATGGCTATACTCATCCATGGAGATGCAGCATTTCCAGGTCAAGGAATTGTATCTGAAACGTTAAATCTTAGCAAACTAAAAGGGTACTCAACAGGAGGAACCATTCACATTATTGCTAATAACATGATTGGTTTTACAACAGAAAGTAAAGATTCAAGGTCAACCTATTATGCAAGTGATTTGGCTAAGGGATTTGAAATTCCTATCATCCATGTTAATGCTGACGATCCTGAAGCATGTATCGCTGCAATTCATTTAGCATATCAATATCGTCGTACCTTCCATAATGACATCGTAATAGATTTAATTGGCTATCGTCGTTTTGGTCATAATGAAATGGATGAACCACTAGCGACCCAACCAAGTTTATACAAAGCAATTAAAAACCATAAAACAGTCTATGAGTTATACAGTAATAAGCTGGTAGAAGAAGGGATAATTTCTTCTGAAGAGAAGTCTTTATTAAGGGAGAGTTTCTTAACAAAGTTAGAAACACAGTTTGAAAAAGTTAAAAAGGATAAGAAAGGAAAGGTTGAAATTGAAAACAACGAATTAGACCCACCAAAATATATAGAAGATACTCTTTCAGGTATTGATACAAGTGTTAGTATTGATACCTTAAAAAAAATAAATGAACAGCTCCTAAGGTTTCCTAAGGAGTTTAATGTTTTTCCAAAGCTAGAAAAAATATTAATGAGAAGGTCAGATGTTTTAGATGGTGGGAAAATTGATTGGGCATTAGCGGAAACACTAGCGTTTGCAAGTATCTTGCATGAGGGAACTCCTATTCGACTAACAGGGCAAGACACGGAAAGAGGGACATTCTCTCAACGGCATTTAGTATTGCATGATTATGAAAATGATGGAATATATTCACCATTACATGGAATCCCTTTAGCCAATGCGTCATTTGCAATTTATAATAGTCCCTTAACAGAAGGTGCTTGTGTTGGTTTTGAATATGGTTACAGTGTGCACTCTCCGGAGACATTAACTCTTTGGGAGGCTCAATACGGTGATTTTTCAAATGGTGCACAAGTAATTTTTGATCAATTCATATCAGCAGGTAGAGCAAAGTGGGGACAAAAATCAGGATTGGTTCTATTGCTGCCACATGGCTATGAAGGGCAAGGACCAGAGCATTCAAGTGGGAGATTAGAACGGTTTCTCCAGCTTGCTGCAGAAAATAACTGGCATGTTGCGAACTTAACAAAAGCAAGTCAATACTTTCATATTTTAAGACGTCAAGGTAAGCTTTTAGGTAAAGAGGAAGTTAGACCTGTCGTTATTATGACACCGAAGAGTTTGTTGAGAAATGATCGAGTTGCATCCTCATCGTATGATTTAACAGAGCAAAAATTTCAACCTGTAATCATGCAAGAGGGCTTAGGAAAGAAAAAGGATAAAGTGAAGCGAATTGTTTTTTGCTCCGGAAAAATTGCAGTTGACTTAGAGGAAGCATTAAACAACTACTCAAATCTCGATTGGCTCCACATTGCAAGAATAGAGGAGTTATATCCTTTTCCAAAAGAAATTGTGAAAAATCTAAAGAGTGAATTTCCCAATGTAGATGAATGGTCTTGGGTACAAGAGGAGCCTAGAAATATGGGGGCATGGCATTATGTATTAGCTCACTTAAGGCAGTTTGCTTCAGAAAAAATAGAAATTCAATATATAGGTAGGCGTCGCCGTTCAAGTACAGCGGAAGGTGATCCAAAAGCTCACAAAAAAGAACAAAATCGAATTATTAACGAAGCCTTAACTCGAATTAATGAAGGGAGAGATGAGGAATGATTGACATAAAAGTACCAGAGCTTGCAGAATCAGTAACGGAGGGAACAGTTGCCAAGTGGTTAAAGAATCTAGGTGACTTTGTTGAAAAAGGAGAAGACCTCGTAGAATTAGAAACAGATAAAGTAAATGTAGAGATTTCTGCAGAAGAAGCTGGAGTATTAGCTGAAACGCTAGCTGAAGCTGGTGATACAGTAAAAGTTGGAGATATTATAGGAAAGATAGATGAAACTAGTAAGAATACTGATCAAGGGTCCACACCTGAACCAGAAGATAATAAAGAGAAAGAAAAAAAAGAGGATTCTACAGAGCAAAAATCAGATAAACAAAATTTCACGGAAGAAAACAATGTAGAGAGAGGAAATGAAAAGTCTCATAAGTCTCGTCCAATAGCAACTCCCTCTGCAAGGAAATTAGCGAGAGAAAAGGGGGTTAATCTTAATGAAATAGCTCCGCGAGACCCTCTAGGGCGTGTAAGAAAAGAGGATGTTGTGGAGCATCAAGACCAAAGTAAAAAGGAATATGACAATAAAATTGAAAAAGAAAAGCAAGTTCAAAGTGATCCGATGAAACCGGTAGAACGGATCCGAATGTCCCGCCGTCGACAAACGATTGCGAAGCGGTTAGTAGAAGCCCAGCAAACAGCAGCAATGTTAACGACTTTTAATGAGGTTGACATGACTAATTTAATGGAATTAAGAAATCGTAGAAAAGATAAGTTCCTTAATGATAACGGTGTTAAATTAGGATTTATGTCCTTTTTCACGAAAGCAGTTATAGGAGCATTAAAAAAGTATCCATATGTAAATGCTGAAATTCAAAATGACGAAATTATTTTAAAGAAGTTTTATGATATTGGTGTTGCTGTTTCCACAGAAGATGGCTTAGTTGTACCAGTTGTTCGAGATGCTGATCGTTTAGATTTTGCTGGCATTGAAAAAGAAATTGGAAGATTAGCCGAAAAAGCCCATGAAAAAAAATTATCATTACATGATTTACAAGGTGGCTCCTTTACCATTACAAATGGAGGTGTATTCGGTT
The DNA here is from genome assembly GCF_029688925.1 of Evansella sp. AB-P1. GTDB lineage: Bacteria > Bacillota > Bacilli > Bacillales > Salisediminibacteriaceae > Evansella. The sequence continues at coordinate 439 of NZ_JARUKY010000007.1, read as the reverse complement.
CCTTGTGGTCCACTCCAATATTAAACTCTCCACAAGTCGGTATACTTGGAATGCACAAAATACAGAAGCGACCAGTAGCGATTGATGATGAACATTTTGAAAATCGTCCTATGATGTACATTGCCTTATCTTATGATCATCGGATTATTGATGGGAAAGATGCAGTTGGCTTCCTTGTAAAGGTGAAGGAATTAATTGAGGATCCTGAAGCTTTATTGCTGGAAGGATAGTAATCATTTCTTATAATGAATGACCAAAATTGTCCATTTTTTCACATATTGAGAACAAAGGAGTCATAAATTAAATTTTCTTTTTATGACTCCTTTCTTATTCCCATACTTTGTTTAATCAGCAAACACTTTATTTAAATACGATTCTATTTTTTGAATAAAGGAGGAATTGGAGAAAGATTTACTGTTAAGGCTTGATACATACTCCG
>NZ_JARUKY010000006.1 GCF_029688925.1 Evansella sp. AB-P1 | reverse complement strand
ATGTTTCTTGAATGTGAAACAAATGAAAAAGGAATGGTCAAAAAAAAAAAGCACCATACAACCCTACACCTTACTATAATAGCTCTAAAACAGGGTTAACATTAGTTTTTACAAAAAAGATCAAAAAAAATTCCAATTAATTCATGCAATCTTATTGCATAAAAATGTATCGAGGAGTATAATAATGAACTAATCAAGGGAATGGGAGGTTTGTTAACGTGATAAAAGCAGCTGTTGTAGGAGGTACTGGTTATGGGGCTATAGAGCTTATCCGCTTATTAGATAAGCATCCGAACGTCCAATTGCAATCAATTGTGTCTCATTCCCAAAGTGGAACGGAAATTCATGAGGTATATCCTCATTTAACTCATCTAATTCATCAAACAATGGATGAATGGAATATACAACATCTTCACGAGAACATTGATGTAGTCTTTTTCGCAACACCAGCAGGGGTAAGCCAGAGGTTAATTCCCCAATGCCGGGAACACGGAATTCAATGCATTGATCTTTCGGGAGATTTTAGATTAACAAATCAAGAAGTCTATGAAACTTGGTATGGAACTTCCTCTGCACCAAAGGAATATTTAGAGGAAGCAACATACGGGTTACCAGAAATTTACGCAGAACAAATCAAGCAAAGTAAGTTAATAGCAAACCCTGGTTGCTATCCAACAGCAACTTTACTGGCACTACTGCCAATTGTTAAAGAAGGTTGGGTAAACGTAAACTCTATTATTATTGACGGAAAATCTGGAGTATCAGGTGCCGGTAGAAAGGTATCCTTAAATACGCTTTTCTCAGAAGTAAATGAAAGTGTGAAGGCTTATAAGCTAGGAGCACATCAACATATACCAGAAATCGAGCAGTTTATAGAAAAGGAAAGTAATGAAGAAGCAAAAGTGACATTTTCAACACATTTAATGCCAATGACAAGAGGACTTATGTGTTCAATCTATCTTGATTTAAAAGAACCTAAGACAACAGAAGAGTTGATTAATTTTTATACAGAAGTATACAGTAATCATCCATTTGTTCGTGTTCGACAAGAGGGAGTATTCCCAGCAACGAAGGAAGTTAGCGGAAGTAATTATTGTGACATCGGTATTCATGCTGATGCTCGAACAGGAAAAGTGACGATCATTTCGGTTATTGACAATTTAGTCAAAGGCGCAGCTGGTCAGGCAATTCAAAATCTGAATCTTATGAATGGTTTGGATGTTCGCACAGGCCTAACAGAAATCCCAATGTACCCTTAAGACATCAGATGAAACGGATTTAAAGCTAGAGAAAAGAAAGGATGGAACATAAAATGCAACCTGCTGCAAAGCAAAAACAACAAATTAAGATGGTGACTGGCGGTAATGTTACAACACCTAAAGGGTATTCTGCAGGTGGCCTTCACTGTGGCATAAAAAAATATAAATTAGATCTTGGATGGATTTATTCTGACGTACCTGCAACTGCTGCTGGGGTGTATACGACTAACCAATTTCAAGCACCACCGTTAAAAGTAACGAAGGAAAGTATTGCAGTTGAAAATAAAATACAAGGTATCCTCGTTAACTCTGGAGTTGCAAATGCTTGCACAGGACAGCCAGGTTTAGATGCTGCATACAAAATGAGAAAGCTATTTTCTAAAGCTATAGGAGTTTCAGAACATTTAGTAGCAATAGCTTCTACTGGATTAATTGGTACACAATTACCGATGGATCGACTCGAAGCAGGAATCGATCAAATGGGTGCGAAGGAAAACCGAGATACAGAAAGATTTGAAAAAGCAATTTTAACGACAGATACTTGTACGAAAAATGTTGCTGTTGAATTTGAGATTGATGGAAAGAAAGTAACCATTGGTGGTGCAGCGAAGGGATCAGGAATGATTCATCCGAATATGGCAACGATGCTAGCATTCGTGACAACAGATGTAAACGTAGCTCCACAAAGCTTACACAATGCTCTCAAAGAGGTAACGAATCGTACCTATAATATGATAACTGTTGATGGAGATTCCAGTACGAATGATATGGTTCTTGTATTGGCAAATGGGAAGGCAAACAATACGGAATTAACGGAAAGTCATCCGGATTGGGATACTTTTGTAAATGGATTAGAATTAGTTAGTCAAATTCTAGCAAAGAAGATTGCTAGAGATGGAGAGGGAGCAACTAAGCTAATCGAAGTTCACGTCAATGGTGCAGAGTCTGATATAGCAGCTAGAAAAATTGGGAAAGCAATCATATCTTCTAATCTTGTAAAAACAGCTATTTACGGGTCCGATCCAAACTGGGGAAGAATTGTATGTGCTGTTGGTTACAGTGAACAGCCAATCGATCCAGATAAAGTAAAGGTTTGGCTTGGTCCAACCTTAGTTGTAGATAACGGACTTCCTTTGTTTTTTGATGAGGAAGCAGCGACAGAATATATGATGCAGGAAACAGTGCAAATAGTAGTAGATTTACAGCAAGGGGATGGCAGTGCGGTCGCTTGGGGTTGTGACTTAACGTATGATTACGTCAAAATTAATGCTTCATATCGAACGTGAGGGGGATTTGTTAATGAACTATTTAGTAATTAAATGTGGTGGTAGTGTCATGGAACGATTGCCACAATCCTTTTATAAAAACATAGTCGAACTCCATCAAGGAGGACAATGGCAACCTATCATTGTTCACGGCGGAGGTCCATTAATTTCCTCTTTACTAACAAAGTTAGGGGTGGAAACCTCCTTTGTTAATGGATTAAGAGTAACAACAAAAGAAGTACTTGATGTTGTGGAAATGGTCTTAAGTGGATCTGTGAATAAAAAAATCGTGGAGAACCTCCAAAAGGTGGGAGGAAACGCGTACGGAATAAGCGGTGTAGACGGAGAGCTTATTCAAGCAAAGCCAGCTAGTAATGCAGAAAAATTAGGCTTTGTTGGAGAAGTGATTAATGTAAAGACAGAGTTAATTGATCAAATTTTAGTTCAAAAGCAAATTCCTGTAATTTCACCTGTAGGCATTGGTCCTAAAGGACAAAAGTTCAATATTAATGGGGATGTTGCAGCATCTGCAGTAGCACAAGCGTTAGGTGCAAAGCTTTGTTTTATTAGTGACATTCCTGGTATTTACTGTGAAAAAGATGGTGTAACGAAAACCTTTCATGAATTATCTCACTCTCAAGCTGAGGAGCTTATTGAAAAGGAAGTCATCACAGGTGGAATGATTCCAAAGGTCCGTGCAGCCATTGATGGATTAACACATAATGTAGAACAGGTTGTCATTCTTAATGGAATGGAAACAAATAGTATCGGTCAATTTTTAGAGGGGAAAAACATCGGTACAAAAATGATTGCAGATAAGGAGATTCATCATGTCTGAGGAAACGGTTGCCACAACACAAAAAGATTCTATTATGCCTACTTATGCAAGATTTCCTATCACTTTAGTAAAAGGGGAAGGAAGCTATGTATGGGATGATAAGGGGACCAAATACCTAGATTTCACTTCTGGAATTGGTACGTGTAATTTAGGTCATGTACCAAGTGTGGTCAAAACAGCTGTAGAATCGCAGCTTCAAGAGCTGTGGCATTGCTCTAATCTTTTCCATATTCCAACCCAGCAAAAACTTGCAAATCTTCTTACGTCCCACAGCTTTGGAGATCAGGTTTTCTTCTGTAACAGTGGCGCCGAAGCAAACGAAGGAGCAATAAAGTTAGCTAGAAGGTATGCGCAAAAGGTAAAAGGGACAGAAGCATATGAAGTTGTTACCTTTACCCAGTCATTCCATGGACGAACACTTGCAACATTATCGGCTACAGGCCAAACGAAAATTCAAGATGGCTTTGCACCACTTATGCCAGGTTTTCGATACTTACCTTTTAACGATACAGAAGCATTAGCACAATTAGTGACAGCTAATACATGTGCAGTAATGCTAGAGGTGGTTCAAGGGGAAGGCGGAGTTATACCTGCTGAAAAAGAGTGGCTAAAAAAAGTAGAAGAAATATGTAAGGAAAATGACATTTTACTTATGATAGATGAGATTCAAACTGGTATTGGAAGAACAGGAAAACTGTTTGGCCATGAATGCTATGGTATTAATCCGGACGTTATGACAATAGCAAAAGGCTTAGGATCAGGTTTTCCAATTGGAGCTATCGTTGCTACAGAAAAGGCAGCGAAAGCATTTGAAGCGGGTACTCACGGTTCTACCTTTGGAGGAAATCCAATTGTAACGGCAGCTGGTGCCGCAACACTTACAGAGCTTGTGGATTCAAATTTAATAGAAAATGTTACTGAACTTGGAGAATACTTGTCTGAACAACTGAATGAATTAAAGAAACAGTTTGAACAGATCGTTGAAATTAGAGGAATAGGACTTATGCAAGGAATTGTTTTAAGTGGACCTGCAAAGGATGCATTAACCATTACTAGAGAGAATTATCAAACTCTCTTATTACCAGCAGGGCCAAATGTTATTCGATTATTACCGCCATTAACTACATCGAAAGCAGAAATAGACCAAGTAATAGAAGTATTAAAAATTGTTTTTTCAAAGGAATTGACTTGAAAGGGGTAATCTCTGTGAAACAAGGGTATTTAATTCTCGAAACAGGTGAGGTTTTTGAAGGAAAACTCATTGGAGAACTTAATGGATTGGTTGGAGAAGTGGTATTTAATACAAGTATGACAGGGTATCAAGAGATTATTACAGACCCGTCCTATGCTGGTCAAATTCTTACGTTTTGCTATCCGCTGATCGGTAATTACGGATTAAATGACTTAGATGATGAGAGCTTTCAAACAGCTGTCTCTGGTGTTATTACAGGGGATATGTGTGATGAGTATAGTCATTATCAAGCTACAAAAGGTTTTTCTGAAAGACTAGAGGAAGCTGGTGTGCCTGGACTTGTAGAAGTGGATACGAGAGCCTTAGTAAAGGTTATACGAAAGCATCATACTGTGAAAGGTATGATTTCAACAGAACCGTCCCTAGATCATTTAAAGGAGTATGGGAAAGATGTTTCACAGGATTTTTGGGTAGAGAAAGTAGCTACTAAGGAAGTTATTTCTTTTAAAAATGAGGGTCCACACATAGTCCTAATCGATTATGGTTATAAGAAATCCATTTTACATGCGTTATTAAATGAAAATTGTTCTGTGACGATTGTTCCTTATCACTATTCATATGAACAAATTAAAGCTCTAAAGCCAGACGGTGTTTTATTAAGTAATGGACCTGGAAATCCGATGAAGCTTCAGCCGTGGTTTTCTGAGATTAAAGTGATTACTGAGCATTTTCCTACTCTCGGTATTTGTTTAGGACATCAGCTTATTGCACTAGCTCATGGGGCTAAAACAAAAAAGCTAGCCTTCGGTCACCGAGGAGGTAACCATCCGGTGAAGGAAATCCTTACAGGGAAAGTTCAGATGACCTCACAAAATCATGGATATGTAGTCATTGAAGAAAGTATTAACTACAATGATTTTCAAGTGTTGTTTCGGAACGTAAATGATAAAACAGTTGAAGGGTTAAAGCATGTTAGCTTACCAATTCAATCGGTACAATTTCATCCAGAAGCACATCCGGGACCTAGTGATACAGAATTTATTTTTCAACAGTTTTTACATCAAGTGACAACCGCTGGAGGGAGAACGTATGCCAAAGCATAGCAACTTAAACAAGATTTTAGTTATCGGTTCAGGTCCGATCGTCATAGGCCAGGCAGCAGAGTTTGATTATGCAGGAACACAAGCATGCTTAGCCTTAAAGGAAGAAGGAATAGAAGTAGTCCTTGTGAATAATAATCCAGCGACGATTATGACGGATCAATCCATGGCCGATAAAATCTATATTGAACCATTAAATGCAGAAACGTTAGATAAAATAATTGCGAAAGAAAAGCCAGATGGAATGATTGGAACCCTTGGTGGTCAAACAGGCTTAAATTTAACTGTTGAACTATTTGAAAAAGGGATTCTTGAAAAACATGGTGTAAAGCTATTAGGAACATCTGTAGATTCTATTCAAAAAGGAGAAGACAGAGAAAAGTTCCGAAATCTTATGCTTGAAATTGGGGAACCTATTCCTGAATCTAAAATTATTGAAGACTATGAAACGGGTGTTCAATTCGTCGAAGAAATTGGCTATCCAGTAATTATCCGACCAGCGTATACACTTGGTGGAGCTGGAGGTGGATTTGCAACAAATGATGAAGAGCTAGAGGCAATCTTAAAGCAAGGATTATCCTTGAGTCCAATCCATCAAGTGTTAGTGGAGAAAAGCATTAAAGGCTGGAAAGAAGTAGAGTATGAGGTTATGCGTGACGAGAATGACACGTGTACGATTGTTTGTAATATGGAAAATATGGATCCAGTTGGAGTACACACTGGAGATTCTATCGTAGTTGCTCCATCTCAAACATTATCAGACTTCCAATATCAAATGCTTCGTGATTCTTCATTAAAAGTTATTCGAAACTTGAATGTTGTTGGTGGATGTAATATCCAATTTGCCTTGGATACAGTGTCTAATCAATATTACATTATTGAAGTAAACCCAAGGGTTAGTCGTTCTTCCGCACTAGCTTCAAAGGCAACGGGTTATCCTATAGCAAGGATTGCTACGAAATGTGCGATTGGTTATCATTTAGATGAAATTTTAAATCCTATCACTGGTAATACGTACGCTTCCTTTGAACCAGCTATTGACTATATTGTTGTAAAGCTTCCACGATTCCCATTTGATAAGTTTTCAGAGGGTGATCGTTCCCTTGGTACACAAATGAAGGCTACTGGAGAGGTTATGGCCATGGATCGTTCCTTTGAAGGAGCAATGAACAAAGCATTACGTTCCATGGAAATGAATGCCCATAGCTTGCACCTGAAATCCATGCCTAGTAAAACAAATGAGGAGCTAATACATTTATTAGTTAAACCTACTGATATGAGGCTTTTTGCCATTGCGGAAGCCTTTAAACGGGGTTTTTCCGTAGAAGAGGTTGTAAATAAAACAGAAATTGATCGATGGTTTATTATAAAGGTAAAGAAAATGGTAGATTGTGAGCTTGAGCTAGCTTCTTATACATGGGATTCTGTTCCCTCTACCTTATTAAAAGTAGCGAAGCGTCTCAATATTGGCGATCGTCGACTGTCAGAAATCTTTGGAATTCCAGAAAAGGAAATCAGATTGAAATGGAAGGCTTTAAATATTAAGCGAGGATACAAGTTAGTAGATACGTGCGCAGCAGAATTCGATGCAGTAACACCTTATTTTTACTCCACATATCAAGGTGAAGATGAGGTTGATGCTACTTCAAATAAAAAGAAAATATTAGTTGTAGGTTCTGGACCAATACGGATTGGTCAAGGGATTGAATTTGACTATTGCTCTGTACACGCAGCGCTAGCAGTTAAGAAAAAAGGCTATGAAGCCATCGTCATGAACAATAATCCTGAAACGGTAAGCACTGACTATTCCATTGCTGATCGCCTTTATTTCGAACCATTGGCAGTAGAGGATATTATGGCCGTTATTGAAAAGGAACAGGTAGAAGGGGTTTTGTTACAGTTTGGAGGCCAAACAGCCATCAACTTAGCGAATGCTTTAGAGGATGAGGGAGTTAATGTCCTTGGTACTGCTACGGAGGTTACTGATCAATTAGAGGATAGACATGAATTTTATAGCTTATTAAACGAGTTGAAGATTCCTCACATAGCTGGAACGACAGTAAATGAACCAAATCAGCTTGTATCTGCAGCACAGGAGCTTGGATATCCAGTACTTATTCGTCCATCCTTTGTTATTGGTGGACAGTCGATGTTTATATGCTACAGTGACAAGGAAGTAGAGAAATATTTGAGTCGTATCCTTGAGGACGGAAATGATCGTTGCTGGCCATTACTCGTTGATCAATATTTGCCAGGGATGGAATGTGAAATAGATGTCATTTCCGACGGAGAATCCATTGTAGTGCCAGGTATTTTTGAGCATTTGGAAAAAGCAGGTGTCCATTCTGGTGATAGTGTATCATTGTTTCCACCGGCAACAATGACAGAAGAAACGAAGAAAACAGTCATTCATTACGGTGAAAAAATAGCAAAGCATCTACCGATCGTAGGAATGATGAATATACAATACGTTGTTCATAACGATGTGGTTTACGTATTAGAAGTGAATCCGAGATCCTCCCGTACTGTTCCGATTATGAGTAAAGTGACAGGGGTTCCAATGATTGAGTGGGCAACACATGTTCAGCTAGGTACGAAATTAAGTAAGTTAAGTGAAGAGCTTGGATTACTTCCAGAACCGTCCTTTTACTCTGTAAAAGCACCAATCTTCTCAGCTAGTAAATTAAAAGGTGTAGACCACGTTCTTGGACCTGAAATGAAATCTACAGGTGAAACGTTAGGCTTAGGTGAAACGTTAGAAGAGGCACTTTCAAAGGCACTTCAGTTAAGTGGAGTCCAATCAATGACAGCTATGACAGAAAAGGAGAAAACAATTTTCTGTTCCATTGCTGATCGAGCAAAAGAAGAAAGCCTTCTTTCTATTACTGCATTTGTAAATGAAGGGTATCGTGTAATTGCTACTGAAGGTACAGCAAAATTTTTAGATAAGAATGGAATTGAATCAGAGCAGCTACCAAAAGAAAAAGTATTATTACATGATTTTTGGAAAAATAAACAACCGAATGTTGTATTAAATATACCGAATCAAGGTAGAGATGGTGAAAAGATTGGTTTTTATATAAGAGAGCTTGCTGTTCGATATCAAGTTCCTTACTTTACTAGCTTTGATACGCTTAAACCGTGGATTCAATCCTTCCATTTGAAAAATAATGAAGAAAAGCCACGGACATTAAAGGAATATCACGTGTTAAAAAAAATAAGCCCAAATGAGGTGGAAGCATGTCAACTGTTAAAAATGTAGAGGAACTAACGAATACATTGGCACATAAATTAAAAGGAAAAGACTTTTTAACACTAGCAGACTTCGATACCGAGGAGATTCACTTTCTCCTCGAGGAAGCGCTAGATTTGAAGATGAAGCAAAAGGAAGGGATTCCTCATCCTTACTTACAAGGGAAGACATTAGGGATGATATTTGAAAAGTCATCTACAAGAACGAGAGTTTCCTTTGAGGTTGGAATGCTTCAGCTTGGCGGTCATGCCATATTCTTAAGCTCCAGAGACATTCAATTAGGGCGAGGAGAAACTATTTCAGATACGGCTAAGGTTATGTCACGATATGTAGATGGAATAATGATTCGTACCTTTGCCCATGAAACAGTAGAAGAATTAGCGGAGCATGCAGATGTTCCAGTAATAAATGGTTTAACAGATTTACATCATCCTGCACAAGTTTTAGCAGATCTATTGACGATTCTAGAACATAAGGGTAAAATGAAGGGACTAAAGCTTTGTTACCTTGGTGACGGAAATAATAATATGAGTCATTCATTAATTGAAGGTGCTGTAAAGGTTGGAATGAATATTTCCATTGCAAGTCCTTCTGGTTATGAGCCAGACTCAAAAGTCTTTGAATCTGCCAAACTTGTTGGTAAGAATCAAGGATGTGAGATTTCTATTACACAAGATCCGTACGAAGCGATAAAAGATGCAGATGTTGTTGTGACAGACGTTTGGGCGAGTATGGGACAGGAAGATGAGCAAAAAGAACGAATGGACGTACTGAAATCGTTCCAAGTAAATAGCAATTTATGTAAGCATGCAAAAGATGATTTTATCTTTTTACATTGTTTACCTGCTCATCGAGAAGAAGAAGTTACTGCTGAGGTGATTGATGGTAAGCATTCCGTTGTGTTTGACGAAGCTGAAAATCGATTACATGCACAAAAAGCATTGTTAAAAGTCTTAATGAAAGACTAATTTTTTTGGAGGACAATGCATAAAAATACGACTAAGTAGATATTAATTCGTGCGAAGGGGCGAGAGAAATGAGTAAAGGAAAAGTAGTTTTAGCATATTCTGGTGGGTTGGATACTTCCGTGTCAATTAAATGGATTCAAGAGCAATATGGCTATGATGTTATTGCATTAGGACTAGACGTTGGAGAGAAAAAAGATTTTGAAGCAATTAAAAATAAAGCACTAGAAGTTGGTGCAGTTAAAGCAATTATGGTCGATGCAAAGGAAATTTTAGCTAAAGAATACATTTTACCTGCATTGAAAGCAAATTGTATGTATGAAGGGAAATATCCATTGTCATCAGCCCTTTCTCGACCTCTTATTTCTAAATTGTTAGTAGAAGTAGCGGAGCAAGAGGGTGCAGTTGCTGTTGCTCACGGTTGTACAGGAAAAGGGAACGACCAAGTGCGATTTGAAGTCTCTATTCAGGCATTAAATCCAAACTTAGAGGTTATTGCTCCAGTACGTGAATGGGGTATGAATCGTGATGAAGAGATTGAATATGCAAAGGAAAAGGGAATTCCAGTACCTGCTACGCTAGAGAACCCTTATTCCATTGATGCGAACATTTGGGGAAGAGCATGTGAAGCAGGTGTGTTAGAGGATCCGTGGGCTGAAGCACCAGAGGGAGCTTTTGACTGGACGGCACCTATTTCTATGACACCAGATGAAGCTGAATATGTAGATATTGAGTTTAAAAACGGTGAGCCTGTTGCTTTAAACGGAAAAGAAATGAACATTGTTGAGCTTATTGAAACGTTAAACGAAATCGGTGGAAAGCATGGTGTGGGACGAATCGATCACATTGAAAACCGATTAGTTGGGATCAAATCACGTGAAGTATATGAGTGCCCAGCAGGTGTTATTTTAATCAAAGCACATAAAGAGCTTGAGTTCTTAACACTACCGCGTGAAACAACACAGTTTAAAACACAAATTGATCAACAAATGACACAAATGATTTATGACGGTCTTTGGTATTCACCATTAAAGAAAGCATTAGATGCTTTTGTTGGGGAAACACAAACAGTTGTATCGGGTACAATCAAAGTGAAGCTTCATAAAGGAAACTTTGATGTAGTTGCAAGAAAATCAGATAACAGCTTATATAATGAAGAACTTGCAACATATTCAAAAGGTGACGCTTTTGATCACAACGCAGCCGTTGGGTTCATTAAGCTTTGGGGCTTAGCAACGAAAGTGTATACAGAAGTGAATAATAAGACAGAGCAGAATGTGTTAAAGGATGAATATATTAAGCTTCAATCAGAAAAAAATTCTACAGTAGTGAAATAACAAAGGTAGAAATATAGAACGGATAGGTGATGGAAGGAGAGGTGATTCACCTCTCCTTCCTTATCTTTAGTAGACCACCATGAAAGTGGAGATTTGCACCATGGAGGATGAAAATACTCCTTCAATGCTACCACTTCTCATGGTTTGCTGCTTTGCAGTCGTCTAGATCGCTACTAATTTCAGGGGAGACTTCACATGCAAGTGAAGATTTGCACCATGGGGGATGAAAATGTTCTTACACAGCGATCACTTCTTATGATTATGCAGCTTTGCAGGCGTCTAGTTTTGTCCTATTATACTGCAAATTGCATAAACACTGCTTGCAGGCACAGAGGAAGAAGCCAGCGTTCCTGCAAAAAGTGAAAAAGAGATTTGCAGGAACAGAGTAAGAAGCCAGCGTTCCTGCAAAGAGTGAAAAAGAGATTTGCGGGAACAGAGTAAGAAGCCAGCGTTCCTGCAAAGAGTGAAAAAGAGATTTGCAGGCACAGAGGAAGAAGCCATCGTTCCTGCAAAAAGTGAAAAAGAGATTTGCAGGCACAGAGGAAGAAGCCAGCGTTCCTGCAAAGAGTGAAAAAGAGATTTGCAGGAACAGAGGAAGAAGCCAGCGTTCCTGCAAAGGGAGCAAAGGATTAGTAGAAAGCTTCTTAGCTACCGCATTTCATGATTTTCTTGCTTTGCGGTCGACTAAAACGTTTCTATTTTCAGGGTAGACCGCCGGTGCAAGTGGAGATTTGCACCATGGGAGATGAAAATATTTCTATCTAGCGGCTTCATTCATCCCGCATTTTTGATTTTCCATTATTTGCGGGAACAATATCGAGTCTTCTTTCGTATTTTCAGGGTAGACTATCGAAATGGGAAAAACAGTAATTTTGGAAGCTTTTTCCCGGTAACTCATTATAAAAGTTGTTATGAAATACATAAATTTATATACTTAAAACAATGAATAATCAGTAAAAGGGATCATTTATCTGTACTCACGAGTTTTATAAAAGGAGGAACAACTAGATATGTCAAAGTTATGGGGCGGAAGATTCAAAAAAGAAACAAACAAACTAGTGGAGGAACTAACAGCATCCATTACATTCGATCAAAAGCTTGCTAAGGAAGATATAGATGGGAGTTTAGCCCATGTACAAATGTTAGGTGAATGCGAAATTATTTCATCAGAGGATGCTGAAAAGATTAAAGAGGGGCTTCATAAAGTTAAAGATAAGTTAGAGAAAGGTGAGCTTGAATATTCTGTAGCTAACGAAGATATACACATGAATATCGAGAAGTTCCTAATTGATGAAATTGGACCTGTGGGTGGAAAGCTGCATACTGGTAGAAGTCGGAATGACCAGGTAGCTACTGATATGCACCTTTATTTAAAGAATCATACCAATACAATTATTAATCTTGTTGAGTCAGTTCAAACTGCCATTGTAAATCAAGCAGAAAAAAATATAGATACCATTATTCCTGGATATACTCATCTACAGCGGGCACAGCCAGTGTCCTTTGCCCACCATTTAATGGCTTATTATTGGATGCTAGAACGGGACAAAGGTAGGCTCTTGGATAGCTTAGAACGTGTGAATTGGCTTCCTTTAGGTGCAGGTGCTTTAGCAGGGACAACCTTTCCAATCGATCGTCACCGTGTGGCAGAATTATTAGGCTTTGATCATGTATATCCAAATAGCATGGATGCTGTAAGTGATCGTGACTTTATTCTAGAATTTTTATCTACAGCATCTATTTTAATGATGCATATTTCCCGCTTATCAGAGGAACTTGTTATTTGGAGTAGTCAGGAATTCCAATTTGTAGAGCTGGATGATTCATTCTGTACAGGATCGAGCATCATGCCACAGAAAAAGAACCCGGACGTCCCTGAATTATTGCGAGCTAAAACAGGACGAGTATACGGTAATTTAATGGGCTTATTGACTGTCCTTAAAGGTTTACCATTAGCCTATAACAAAGATATGCAGGAAGATAAAGAAGGAATGTTTGATACAGTGGAAACGCTAGAAGGATCATTGCAGCTATTAGCACCTATGATCGATACAATGTATGTAAACGTAGATAATATGCAAAAGGCTGTAAATAATGATTATTCGAATGCAACAGATATTGCCGATTATTTAGTAACAAAAGGACTCCCATTCCGAGATGCTCATGAAGTAATTGGAAAAATTGTCTTATACGCCATTGAACAAAATAAATTTTTGCTGGATTTATCAATGGATGAGTATGAAAAATTCAGTTCCTTATTTGAAGAGGATATTTATACAGTATTAGCACCTGACCACGTTATGGGAGCTAGAAATAGCTATGGTGGAACGTCACCAAAGCAAGTGAAGGAACAGATTGAATTAGCAAAAGAGACTTTCGCAAAAAAATATAAATAGTAACAACGAAAACTTGGCAAAAGCCGGGTTTTTTCTTTAGAAAAATTATTAGTATAAGGGTAAGGTGGGCTCTTGAGGAAACCGCAGCAACAAAAGTAGTAGTACTAATGTTTAAGATTTTAAAAAAAATGGTATGTTCCCAATAAGTAATAAAATTTTTAATTGGAGGATGATGAATAATGACTACTGTCATGGCTGGCCTTCAAGTATTACCAAATGGTAAAGACATGAATACAGATGGTGTTTTACCTGGACTAGTTAAAACGATTAAGGAGTCAGGATTAAACTATGAAATAGGACCAATGGAAACAGTAGTAGAAGGAAACATGGAAGAAGTAATGGAATTAATTATACAACTTCAAGGAGAAGCCATGAACGAAGAGGGAACAGAAGAAGTCTTAACAAATATTAAACTTCATTATCGACCAAAAGGGATTGGAATAAAAGACAAGCATTAATCAGAAAAAACAACGTTAAAATTCATAGTTATTTAGGCCATAGTATTACAGTAATATAATTGTTTTTGTGGCACACACATGATAAAATAAAGAAGATTAGTGTCTAGCAGTCACTAATCAACATTAAGATATTTTTGAGTTTTTTAATTTGATTCAACTTGATTAATATTATTTTTGGGAATTGGTAAATGGAGGAACAATTGACTTTTTACAATTGCGTCCTATCTATGGCCTAACTTCATGAATTGAGGTTAGGCCTTTTTATATTTATAGGAGGATTGGTCCAGGAGGAAAAGAGAGAAATGATTAAGCAAAAAAGAAGTCAGGAAAACTTGATCTATTTAAGTAGTCAATTAAGTAAGATATTAAAAAAGAGCTTTGGAAAGGGCCCAGATTCGTGCTATTGCACCCTAAGAGAACAAATCGTGTTCTTTCATATACGACAATTTAAAACACCTGCCGAAGAAGTTCTTCTGCAGAAAGGTGAAACAAACTTAGCAACAAAATTACGTAAAACGATTATGGATGCAATATTTGAACAATTTAAACAAGAATTGGATAAAATTCTAGATATAGAATTCGAATCGTTCCTCCAAGACTGGAACTTTGAAACAAACACAGGATTGGTAATTTTTATATCAAAAGTAAGTGAATCAAATAATGATATAACTAGTCAACTAAATCAAACAAAGAACGAAATACTAGAGGATCAAATAGCAATAGTTTATTCCGAAGTATATAAAGCACCAAGACATGTTCGCACCTTTGAAGTGACTGAAACAATATGTGTGTTGGAATGCACAAATGTAATATCACCTCTTGAAATTCAACTTTATAAAAAGGGGATGGAATACTCAGACGTCTTACTAAGTCATTCTAACGATTTGAAAAAAAGTATTAGAAGTAATAGGGAGAGATTTTCTTCTGGATTTAATCTAAAAATTTATGATGTTTTTATTTTCTTAGACTATAAAACTAGTAAAAATTATGTCGTGTTTTATTTAAAATAAATTCATTTTAAACTAGCCTTTTCAGTGAATGATTTATGACCTTGTTGAACGAGAATGTCTTTATAAAATTAGAATCATAGAAATAAAAACGAATAATTCTTTTAAAAAAGTGAAATAATAACAACTACATCCTAAAGGGAAAAAGCTAAGAGTTGTTACTATTTTTAATAAATTATAATTTACACTTTCTTGAAAAAAATACCTATGATACGATAGAGAAGGTTATTGTTTGTTATGGCAATAATTATAATGAGTGATATTCTTAGTGTCCCGAATGAAAGTCGTGACTAAAATGATAAATCAAGAAAAGATTTCTTATTTGAGTAGCTTTACAAGTAAATTGCTTAGACAAAAGTTTGGTAGAGGTCCAGAATCATGTTCTGCAACCTTATGTAAAAATCATCTTGTTTTTTATATTCGTGGGTTTATTTCTCCCATGGAAGAGGTTTTACTTCAGAAAGGTCAATCCTCTTATGTTGATCATGCTAGGGAAATTATAATTCAGCATGTTTTAAATGAGTTAAAGGGTGCAGTGGAAGTAACATTAGACGTTGAAGTGGAAGAATATTTTCATGACTGGAATTTTAATAATAATTCAGGAACGATAATTCTCGTTTTAGAAAATGAGCTACAAACGATGTATCCGAAGCCACAATACGACATTGTGAGATTAGAGGATGAGGTGAAACGTGTAACCGCAATCGTTCAAAAATTACCGGATAAAGTTTTTACTTATCCTATTTCAGAAAATATCCTTCTAATCCAACGAATTGGAATTTTAGTCCCTATAGAAAAAGCGTTAATTGCAAAAGGTTATGAAGATGAATTAAAACTAACTAAGGATGATTTGGAAAAAAGTTATTTCCACCGAGATGTGAATTTTGAAACTATTTTTCCAACCCCTTTATTGGATCTCTTTATTGATTGGGACTTTAAAGAGGACAAGTCAATGATGTGTTTTATATTAAAATAATTTAGTTTTTAATTAATGTATAATGGGACCAGTTAAAATAAGGTAAATGTATAGAAATATCATTTTGTTGATATCGTCGATACATGGCCTAACTTCTTTATAATAAGAAGTTAGGCCATTTTTAATTTGAGGAGGGATATATGTTGATAAGCTTATCTAAAATTAGTGGAACAAGAGCATTTTTATCTATTGTATTTACAGTAATCGTAATTTCATTATTTATGTTGTATATGGTAGATGTACCGATAAATTTAATCATACTTTCTATACTTGCAATTGCGTTAATCCTTATTACTATAGAACGGTTTTACATAATAAAAGAAAAAGATAAAGAAATTCATAATAACAAAATATACCGATCAGATCTTGATACATATGAAATGTTTTTGGAACAAATACCTGTCCCAATTATATTTTTACATAGAAAGAAAATTACGAAAGTAAACAATAAATGCATTCAATTTTTTCAAGCTGAGTCAAAGAAAGATATTTTAGGGAAATCTATAGATACATTTATAAAACATGAGGAAAAAGGAGAAATTTTTCAACATATGCGTGGCAGTGTTACTACAGAATTTAGCAATTTAAATAGAAAACTAACGGATGTTAAAACGTTTTACCATCAATTTAATCATGGAGAATATGGTTTAGTGCTTTTTGATAAAACAGAAGAAAAGGCAAATGAACGAAAACTACAGCATTCCGAACAGCTTTCTGTCATTGGAGAATTAGCTGCAGGCATCGCCCATGAAATAAGAAATCCATTAACAAGTATAATGGGGTTTTTACAGTTGATGGATGAAAAGGATGAATCTACAAAAACATATAAAGAGATTATGGCTACAGAGCTTAATCGAATTAACCTGATTGTTAATGAGTTATTACTTTTATCTAAACCAAAGGAATTTGAATTTGAAACAAAGAACTTAGTAGAGATTATTGAGACAGTAGTGACAATTGCAAATACACAAGCTATTTTATATAATATCCAAATTGAAGTGGATTGCCACAAAAATGCGGAAAACGTAACGATAAATTGTGAAGAAAATAAATTAAAGCAAGTATTTTTAAATTTATTGAAAAATGGAATTGAAGCAATGTCTAAGGCAGGAAAAATAGTGATACGAATAAAGAAATCAAATAATGTAGTACATATATCCTTTATTGATCAAGGGTTAGGTATACCAAAAGAAAAGATTTCTAATTTAGGTAAGCAATTTTATACGACAAAATCAGAAGGAACAGGATTAGGCTTAATGATAAGCATGAATATTATAAAAGAACATAATGGTGAGCTGAAAATTTCTAGTGAGGAAGGGGTAGGAACAGAAATGAAAGTAATACTTCCTTGTGAACCTCTACAACGTAATTAAGAATGTTTATGAGAGCAGTCGAAAAAAAACTGTTAATATTCCACTGTTAGGCAGCCTGTAAAGTTGAAAACGCTTCCATTACATATGTTGGTAATGCTATAATAAATCTACACATAACACTATATACATAGTAAAAATAAATCTCCTAACAATTCTATTTATCTAATAAAAATAGACAGTACAAAGGTCTTACTACAAGTCTTAAAACAAAACTCTACTCCATTCAAATCCAATGATTATATGGTCTTTCCTGAAAATAGCTAATCCTAAAATAGATATACTATTCATTCGTTCCACACCACTTCGCATTCACCACAAGGGTATAAGTGCGACATCTGCTCTGCTTCACTTCGTTTGCAATCGCAGTGTCTTCTTTACCGCGGGCAACGCCTCAGCTTCATACTTCGCACACTGTGCCGAAGTATGGGATCTTCATCTGTTGCTGTTCCCGCCGGAGTCTCGTGGGAATCCACTCATTCCAATTGGATTATATTGTTTCATCCTACTACTTAAAAAATGAAATGCCGAGTTGACTTACCTTTGCACAGAAACCTTTAAAAAAGGATGGTAAAAATGGGTAAAACAAAGCATGATGGACCAATAAAGATACCGAAGCTACCAGATCCAAGGCATTGGGTAAGTTTAGTTCCATTTGGTCTTGGAAAAGTAAAACCGAAGCATATACGAGATACAGCAAAGGCCGTATGGGATAACAAAGACAACTTAACCTATGCCACACGTATTTTGTCAGAAGGGGTTTGTGATGGTTGTGCACTAGGAGTAGCAGGACTAAAGGATCAAACATTGAAAGGCCCCCACATTTGTACAACTAGGCTGAATGTCCTTCGACTTAACACGATGCCAGCAATGAAGGAGGAGCATTTATTTCAACCTATTGATAAATTAAGAAAGCTTTCGAGTTCAGAGCTTAGGGAGCTAGGTCGCATTCCATACCCATTATCTCGAAAGCCTGGCGAAACTAAGTTTTCTAGAATTACATGGGAGGAAGCCTTAAAACGTATTGCAGAAAAAATAAAGGTGACAGATCCACAAAGGTTAGCTTTTTTCGTTACGTCAAGAGGTATGACGAATGAATCCTATTATGTGGCAGGAAAGGTTGCTAGATTCTTAGGGACGAATAACATCGATAATTCCTCTCGCATTTGTCATTCGCCAAGTAAAACAGCATTAAAACGATCCTTAGGAATCGGAGCATCAAGCTGTAGCTATAAGGATTGGATTGGTACAGATGTCCTCGTTTTTTGGGGATCAGTAGCTTCAAATAATCAACCTGTTTCCACCAAATATATGTATGCGGCTAAACGGAGAGGGACAAAAATAATTGTTATCAATCCATATTACGAACCTACTATGGAAAAATATTGGATTCCTTCTATTCCTGAAAGTGCATTATTTGGAACAAAGCTAGCGGATGATATTTATCAAGTGAATATTGGTGGAGACATTGCTTTTATGAACGGGATAATGAAGCATTGGTTTGAAATGGAAAAGGAGAAACGTGGTTCAGCAGTGGATCATCGTTTTATTAATGGACATACAAATGGCTACACAAAGCTACGTAGACATGTGGAAAAACAAAGCTGGAGTTCGTTAGTGAAGTCCTCTGGTCTTTCAAAGGAAAGAATGGAGGAGCTTGCACACTTATTAGCTAAATCCAATAATGGTGTTTTTGTCTGGTCCATGGGGTTAACACAGCATCGGTTTGGAACGGACAACATTTCTCAAGTAGCCAATTTAGCTATGCTAAGAGGTTTTATCGGTAGGAAGCATTGTGGCCTCATGCCTATTCGTGGGCATTCAGGGGTGCAAGGTGCTGGTGAAATGGGAGCAGATCCATTTTCTCTACCAGGTGGAGAATTTGAACAAAAGGAAATAGATAGGATAGAAAAGGTATGGAAATTTAATGTACCAAAATGGCAAGGAGATACAGTTGGTGTAACATTAGAAAATGCTCTACTTCCCAAATGGCATGAAAGAAAGCTTGATGTCTTCTATACAGCTGGAGGAAACTTTTTAGAGACAATGCCCAATCCAACATTTATAGAGGAATGCTTAAGAAATATAGACCTTCGCGTTCATCAAGATATCATATTAAACACTTCAACATTAGTAGATGCAAAGGAAGAGGTTATCATTCTACCAGCCATGACACGCTACGAACAGCCTGGCGGAGGGACATCTACGTCCACAGAACGGATGGTATATTTTTCACCTGAAATTAAAGGACAACAGATAGGCCAATCTCGACCTGAGTGGGAAATATACATGGATATAGCAAAACGAGTGAAGCCAGATCAAAAAAACTTAATTGATTTTAACAATACTCAACAAATTCGAAATGAAATTGCTATGGCAAACGGGAACTACGAGGGGATTCAGTATTTAAAGAAAAAGGGTGATGTTTTCCAATGGGGTGGTGCGTGGTTATGTGAAGGTGGAAACTGTCCAACGAAGGACGGGAGAGGCAACCTCTTGCCAATAGAACTACCTGAGCTTCGGAAGGCAGAGGGACATTTCTATGCTACAACAAGACGTGGTAAGCAATTTAATTCCATGATCTATAGTAAAAAAGATCCTAACAATAACGCAGGCAGATACGATGTGCTCATCCATGAAGAGGATGGGAAGGAGCTTAATATTTCAAGCGGGGAAGCAGTAGTTGTTTATAATCAACAGGGACTATTTAAAGGATGGGCAAAATTTGCCAATACCCGGCGTGGAAATATTCAACTATATTGGCCAGAGGGGAATGTTGTCATACCCAAGGGTGTTTATGAGAAATTTTCCAAAATACCAGAATATAATACTGCTGTTATTGTAGAAAAAGCAGATACGTTCAATGCAAAGAAGGATTTGAAATATGCAGAACGACGAATAGAGGAGTTAGAAACAGAAATTATGTAGAAAATAGGTTTTAATTAACCTTAACCTTTTCACGTTAGGAGTAACGATGATGGATAGTAACGTAATGAGAAGGAAAAAGATTGTGAAATATAATGAAGGAAAGCTATTGGAAATAGAGGATTACATTGCTGTGGAGGAGCCTTTTACCATTCATATTAATGGACAGGAATTTGCAACGATGCTTTGTACGCCTACAAATTTGCAGGAGCTGGCTATTGGTTTTTTGGCATCAGAAGGAGTCATTCGAACAGTGGAGGAGATATGCTCCGTAACGATTGATCAAGGAAAGGGATATGCCTATATAGAACTTGAAAATCAAGCTAGCTTCGACCCTACTGTAACTTCTAAACGAATCATTGGTTCATGCTGTGGAAAAAGCCGGCAATTTTATTTTCAAAATGATGTGAAGGTGGCAAAAACGATTATAAACGCCCCAAAGATTACAGGGAAACAATGTGGAGAGCTTATGGAGAAAATGGAGTCAAACTCTGCCCATTTTAAACAAACGGGTGGCCTTCATAATGGAGGATTAGCTACCGTCAATGAATTACTCTATTCTTATTCTGATATAGGACGTCATAATGCGTTAGATAAGCTTTATGGACACTGTTTATTAAATCGTATTTCTACAAAAAATAAGGTAATAGTCTTCAGTGGGAGAATATCCTCGGAGGTCTTATTAAAGGTGTCAAAAATGGGAATAGGTATTATCCTAGCAAAATCTGCCCCAACTACATTAGCTATTGCTTTGGCAGAAGAGTTAGGAATAACAACGGTTGGTTTTATTAGAGGGGATCGATTTAATATATATTCAAGGCATGAACGTATTATAGAGGATAAATAATAGTAAAATGATAGTCCTATTTGGACATTGATAGTAGGAAAATAAACTAGTTCTTTTTTGGAAATGTAAGAATAGTAAAATAAGAGTATTGCAAATGCTGGAGAATTTAGGTACACTCTACACATCAAGACATACTACATCGTGTTTATTTTTTCAGAATAAACACTATATATTGATATTGCTGAACTATAGGTGCTATAGATGGCTTAAAACGGGAATTCGGTGAAAGTCCGAAGCTGTCCCCGCAACTGTAATTGCTGACGAAATGAGAATACCACTGTACAAGAATGCTGAAGGGCTTTTGTATGGGAAGGTATCAAAGTAGGAAGAAGCATGAGTCAGGAGACCTGCCTATATTTCAACAGTTTCATGACTTCGGGGGATGAGATCATGAAGCGGCAGGCGGATCTTATGCGTAAATGAAATCCTGGTAGCTAGTATTGTATAGTTTAGTAAGGGATTTTGTGTAGGCTTATCCCTATTTAAAATGCCGTTTTTAACTCTTCCTCTGAAGGAAGGGTTTTTTGTTTTTTACAAGAGAAGGTAAAAAAGGAGAGGTTTCCATGAATGAATTACAATTAAAGGAAGAAGTAACAGTAGGCCAAGAAATGAAGGAACAATTTTCTTATTTGAACTGGGATGGATGGAATTCTACAAAAGAAGATCGTGACCTATTACTAGGAGCACTAGAACGAATATCCATGGAAGAGCCTGATTGGACATATATTGCTGCTAGAATTCGACTGAAGCAGCTTTATCATCGTGTTGCTGGAATACGAAAGATAACTGTTGCATCTATCTATCATTCTTTTTATGAAACAATTACTAGTCTCATAGATAAAGGGTTATATGACCCTTCTTTACTAGAGACATATAGTGCAGAGGAGATCAAAGAATTAGGACAAGCACTCGATTCAAAAAAGGATGAATCCTTTACTTATTTGGGCTTACATACGTTGATAGATCGGTATTTAGCAAAGGATTATAATGGAGAGATTGTAGAATTACCGCAAGAAAGATTTATGATTATTGCAATGACGTTAATGAAAAAGGAAAATAGGGAAAATCGTTTTCGTTACGTCTGTGAAGCCTATTGGGCCTTATCCAACTTATATATGACAGTTGCAACACCAACGCTAGCAAATGCCGGAAAAACACATGGACAGCTATCGAGCTGCTTTATCGATACAGTGGAAGATAGTTTAAGGGGAATATTTGATAGTACGACAGACGCGGCTACCTTAAGTAAAAATGGCGGTGGGATTGGTATTTATTTGGGGAAAATTCGTGCAAAGGGTTCATCTATTAAAAAGTATAAAGGAAAATCTTCAGGTGTTTTACCGTGGATGAAGCAGCTGAATAATACAGCTGTAAGTGTAGACCAACTAGGTCAAAGGCAAGGGGCTATTGCGGTCTACCTAGACGTTTGGCATAAAGATATCTTTTCATTCCTAGACGCGAAGCTGAATAATGGTGATGAACGAAAACGAACTCATGACCTTTTTACAGGTATATGTCTCCCTGATTTATTTATGGAAAAGGTTGAGGGACGAGAAGATTGGTACTTGTTTGATCCTCATGAAGTAAGAACGATAATGGGCTATTCTCTGGAGGATTATTACGATGAGGAGAGAGGGGAAGGAAGCTTTCGACTGAAATACGAGGAGTGCGTGAATGAACCTCTGTTAAGTAAGGAACGGGTTTCTGCCATTGAGATTATGAAACGGATCATGATCTCCCAGCTTGAAACAGGAACACCCTATATGTTTTACCGAGACGAAGCAAACCGTCTAAATCCAAATAGTCATTGCGGAATCATTTACGGCTCCAATTTGTGTACGGAAATAATGCAAAACATGGCAGCCACTTCTGTAAAGGAGGAAAGAACAGAGGATGGGAAAATTATCATCACGAAAGAAGCAGGAGACTATGTTGTATGCAATTTAAGCTCTATCAATCTAGCGAAAGCTGTCGAGGATAATGTATTAGAAAAACTTATACCAATTCAGGTAAGGATGCTTGATAACGTCATTGATATGAATGTGATTGAGGTTCCACAAGCGAGGCTAACAAATGAAAAGTATCGAGCAATCGGTTTAGGGACATTCGGCTGGCATCACCTCCTTGCTTTAAAAGGTATTCGTTGGGAATCAGAGGAAGCTGTTCACTATGCTGATACTTTATACGAAAAAATAGCCTATTTAACGATTGAATCTAGTATGAAGCTAGCACAGGAAAAAGGAAGTTACAAAGTATTTAAAGATTCGAAATGGGCCACAGGTGAGTTTTTTTCGAGAAGGGGCTATGAGAGTAAAGAGTGGAAAAACCTAGCCAATGAAGTGAAGAGAAATGGTTTAAGGAATGGCTACTTAATGGCGGTTGCTCCAAATTCGTCTACTGCCATCATTGCAGGTACTACCGCATCCATTGATCCCATTTATCGGAAGGAGTATGCAGAGGAAAAGAAGAATTTTCGAATCCCTGTAACTGCACCTGATCTGAACCCTCAAACAACGTGGTTTTATAAATCAGCACATGATATTAATCAGCAATGGAGTATCAAGCAAAATGGTGCAAGACAAAAGCATATTGATCAAGGAATTTCTTTTAATTTATATGTAAAAAACACAATTAAAGCGAAGGAATTACTTGAGCTCCATCTATTAGCTTGGAAGGAAGGCTTAAAAACAACGTATTACGTTCGTTCTACCTCAAGTGAAATAGAGGAATGTGAAAGCTGCTCAAGTTAAGTTAACAGAATGAACAATATGAACATAAGGGGATGTAGTAATGAAACAACTACAGGAACGAAAGCTTTATGATGTAACAGCTCCAAATGCGTCTACAGGTATTATAAACGGTCACAGCTCCAATGTTTTGAATTGGGATGATGTTCGTTTTCATTGGGCTTATCCATTATATAAAAATATGCTAGCTAATTTCTGGACACCATTTGAAATTAATATGTCCAATGATGTGAAGCAATTTGAGAACTTAGAAACACAGGAAAAGGAAGCTTTTGAAAAAATAATTGGACTTCTAGCATTTTTAGATAGTATTCAGACGGATTATTCTATGCACGTAGCAAGATATTTAACAGATTCCAGTCTATCTGCATTGATGACTGTACTATCCTTTCAGGAGGTAGTTCATAACCAAAGCTATTCCTATGTCCTTTCTAGCATAACCACAAAGGGAAAGCAGGACGAAATTTTTGAGTATTGGAAGCATGATGCTGTCCTAAGGGAACGGAATGATTTTATAGCAGAAGGGTACGAAGCCTTTGTTTCTAATCCAACACCACAAACATTTCTTGAATCCATCGTTTATGATGTGATTCTAGAAGGATTGAATTTTTACTCTGGCTTTAGCTTTTTCTATAACTTAGCTAGAAATCAAAAAATGGTTTCCACATCCACCATGATTAATTATATAAATCGTGATGAACAGCTTCATGTTCATTTGTTTGCAAATATTTTCAAAGAATTGTTGAAGGAGTTCCCAGAGTTGAATACGGATAAAAATCATCGCTTCGTTCAAGAGACATTTCGAAAAGGCGCAGAACTAGAAATTAAATGGGCTAAATATATCATTGGTGAACGTACTCAAGGGATAGATTTAAAAGACTTAGAATCATACATTAAATTTATGGCAAATAAGCGAGTGAACGAGCTCGGGATGGAAAGACCATTTGAAGGATATCGCACAAACCCAATGCGTTGGATTAAAATATTTGAAGATGTTAACAGTGGGAAAACGGACTTTTTTGAACAAAAGTCACGACAATATACGAAAGTGTCTACAGACAATGGTTTTGATGAATTATAAAAGGTAAGAAACTATTAGTAGTAGGGAAAAATCAAAGGTAACATAATAATAACGAGACCAATTCACTTAAAATGAATTGGCCTCACTTTTTAATAAAAAAAATGAGTAAGCGTTCCTGTTAATAGAAATACATAAGTTCCTAAATGATCGAGTATCCTAAAAAAGAACAAATCAAAAAAAGGATGTATGTAATGTATCGAAATAAAACCCAAAGGAAGTTCTTACGAATAACACTAATTATAAATTTAGTGATACTCATTCCACTACTTATTAGAAAGCCGCCAGTAAAAGATTGGATCATCGTTTATTTATTCAATGCTGTTACCAACGGTTTAATTGATAACATATTATCAAAGCATAAAATAGTGAAGTATCCTTTACGGTTATTTTCGAAATCGTTTGATACCCATATTCTGTTTGATTTCTTTATATATCCAACCTTTACCATTTTCTACAATCAATTGACGCAAAAGGACAAAATTTTTCCGATTATTTATAAACTAATTTTCATGACAATACCACCTTTTTTCATTGAACTTTGGGCAGAGAAAAAGACGAATTTAATTGAATGGAGCAGAAAATGGAAATGGTATCATACTTTTTTTGGTCTAATTTTTAAATCACTATTAACAAGAATGGTAATTGGCGTTGTAAAAAAGGTAGATAATAAAATTAATTAAATAACATGTAATAACATGCTTGGTGTACTACTGAGATAGAGATTTACAAGAAACTGTTACTCCTGTTGTATCACTTCCATGAAATTTACTAATGAAAGTATGCAAAGAAGAAGGCAATACTAAAGAAGACGCAGCTCATTTATTTAGGGGAGAACTCCTAATAAGGGGTATATGCTGAGTTCCTTGGTTAATGCCACCTGTAAGTATATATTTTCTTTTAGGTGACACATCATTCATGTCAAAATGAACTTTCATATATGTCATTTGTCCATTTGATTCCATTTAAATAAATATTGCTTAGAATATCTTTGTTAATATTGATTTTGTTCGCAAGCTTATCCATTTCGGTCCATTCCCCTTTTTCCATGCTAATCACTAATTCAAGTGAATCTCTAAATGGAGTTTGTGCACCTAATAAAGTATCTATAATAATTTTATCAAGTGGTAATTTTTCTATAATTCTATCTAATGGTGAATCAAAAAGTGTATCGATTAGTGAAAGAATACCTGTTAAAAAGTAACTCGCACTGTCTTGTCTTTTACCGGTATTCATGGCAATTAACTCACAGGTTTTTGCTCTAATAAGACACATTTTAATAATTTGATTCGGGATGTGGTTTCTTTTCCCCTGTAAGTTTTCTCGCATAAACAATAAATATAACCACTTCTTTAATTCCGTTAAACCTAATAACATTACTGCGTGTGGTATAGATTTAATTTCATTGGAGCTAAGGATTAGTCGAGAATTAATTAACTTTAATAATTTATAGGATATGGCCACGTCTCTTTCAATATAATAAGCTATTTTACTAACATCAGGTTCCCCGTGAGATAATTCCGAAATTATGGCATATAAATTGCTGCTATTGAGTTCTAAATCCTTCGTTGAAAGAATTGTAGGTTTACTAAAATAATACCCTTGAAAATATGTATAGCCATCTTTTAAGCACTGCTCATACTCGGTTCTTGATTCAACTTTTTCTGCTAGAATTTTGACATTAAATTTTTGAAGTAGATGAATTAATTTTAATTGCTCAGATCGTGAAGTGTTTTGTATATCTATTTTCACAATATCTACTAGCCTCATAATGTTCTCCATCGCTTGTTCATGGTCAGTCATTACAAAATCATCCAAAGCAATTTTGTATCCAAGTTCTTTTAGTTTTTTACAGATGTGAATAAGCTCCGATGATAAGAAAACGCTTTCAAGAATTTCGATCACTATGATATTTGGCTTAATATACTTTGGAACCTCACTTTTCAACAGATTTTCTGTGAAATTTACGAAGCATAGCTTTCCCTCTGATAATTCATGTATTCCAATTTGTATGGAGGTAAGTAAAACATCTAATGTAGCTTTGTCTCCATCTTCCGAGCATTCATTATTTTGATTATTACTGCGATATAAAAGTTCATAGGCATAGATTTCTTCATTTTTTGTTAATATTGGTTGTCTAGCTACAAATGTTTCCAACACCATAACTCCTTTCGTTGCTGTAACAAAGGATGTGAAATTTAGTATTATTATAGTAATTATATACCATTTATAAGAATAAATTGACAAAATCATACAAAAATTTATGAATATTTTTAAAATATTGTATTAAATACACATCTAGGTTGATTGATGGTAAATATTTTTAAAAAAGTTATCTATAATGGGTTGAGGTGGGCCATTATATGAAAGGGCAAGGGTTAGAACAATAAATATTTATTTGATTATGTTAAAATGTAATTGCTTACATTAATATTCACCCTATTTTTCTAGGCAAGCTGTGGCTAGTGCTACAATTAGACAATTTCATATAATACATAATCATAGTGGAGGTTGATTTAATGAAGTATCGTCAGTTAGGGAACACAGAATTAAAAGTGAGTGAGTTAAGCTTTGGTACTTGGGCAATTGGAGGATCATGGGGACAAACAGATGATCAGGAATCGCTAAGAGCCTTAGAACGAGCTATGGATGCAGGGGTTAATTTCTTTGACACTGCAGATGTTTATGGCGGAGGTCATAGTGAGTCGCTACTTGCAAAAGCCACTAAAGGAAAAGAAGACGACATTCATATAGCCACAAAGTTTTGTCGAGCAGGAGATATTTTTGACCCGAAAACATACTCTGAAGAGTCAGTTAGAGCTTATTGCGAAAATAGCTTAAAGCATCTGAACCGGGAGAGAATTGATCTTTATCAAATTCAT
This sequence comes from Evansella sp. AB-P1, assembly GCF_029688925.1. Classification (GTDB taxonomy): domain Bacteria; phylum Bacillota; class Bacilli; order Bacillales; family Salisediminibacteriaceae; genus Evansella. The sequence continues at coordinate 223,439 of NZ_JARUKY010000006.1, read as the reverse complement.
TGTCCTCCACTTGAAATATTACAGGATGGACAAGTATTTGGAGTGTTAGATAAGCTTCAGCAGGAAGGGAAGATTCGACATTATGGAGTGAGTGTTGAAACAGTGGAAGAGGGGCTTTTATGTCTTGAAAATCCTAACGTAAAAGCATTGCAAGTGATTTTTAACATCTTCCGTCAAAAGCCTTTAGAAAAGCTCTTTCCTCTTGCCAAAGAAAAAGGAGTAGGTATTCTTTGTCGTGTACCGTTAGCTAGTGGCTTATTAACAGGGAAGTTTACAACGAATGCTTCCTTTGAAGAAGGGGATCACCGTAACTTTAACCGTGATGGGGCACAGTTTAATGTTGGGGAGACCTTCGCTGGAATTGAATTTAATAAAGGTGTTGAGTTAAGTGAAAAATTAAGATGGATTGCAGAAGGCCGTGGTAACATGACCCGCGCTGCACTTCGTTGGATATTAGATCAAGAGGCAGTAACTGCAGCAATCCCAGGCTTTAAAACAGTAAAACAAGTGGAAGATAACTTAGCTGCAACTGAAGTTCCTTCTTTCACAACGGAAGAATTGAAAAGACTAGAAGACTTTTACAAGAAAGAAGTTCACAACCACGTACGTGGAGCATATTAAAAAAGAAGCAGGATTAAATCCTGCTTCTTTTTTTAGAAAATTTATAAAACTTTTGACTCTACGAAAGTATAGCGCCTTGCACTTTTCTTATTATTTCATGCTTCCTGGAACGGACTTTACTAGTTGCCCTTTATGGCTAGAGGCTAATGGTGATGTTGCTGGACGAAGTATCTTCATGTTTTCACCTCCTTTTTCGTTACACGTTCGTATAATTTTTCCAAATTAACTGTAATACCTTTTTAATTCGTTGTTTTTCTAAAGAACAAGGTCTGTTTCCTGTTTCCATTCGGTATAAGGGACAATGATTCCCCTGACAAGCTGGTCGGAAAAAACAATCCTGACAATGTTCATCCGTTTCTTCCCCTGATAAAGTCCACTTGGCAATTTTGTCGTAATCAAGCTCAACAGAACCATCAGGAAATAACTTACCTATTTGATTGATAGATTTATGGAAGGCTAAGGTGCATTTATAGAGCTGCCCGTCTGCCCCAACAACAATGGAATGAGGTTTTGCTGCATAGCATACTGATCCTGTAGGCATTAAAGAGCTTTCAATTTGCGAAACTAGCTTCAATCCTTCGTCAATGCTTTGCTCTGTAAACTCCCAAATTTTCTTATTTGCTACTTGTGGATCACAGATTGGGAGAGAATCATCGTTATCTCCACCCCAACGAGCAACTGGTCGACAAAGAACTTGGAACCTATTATCACCATCAAAAAGCTTACTAAGGTAGGAGATTGTTTCTGAAATTTCACTTAAATTGCTTTCATCAAAATTAATACGTAGATATACGTCAAACTGGTCATCTATCTTTCTTATTTCCTTCAGGTTATTGATAATCGTGGAGAAGGTTCCCTCCCCGTTAACAAGGAATCTCCGTTCATCATGAACCTTCTCAGGTCCGTCAATCGTGACCATGAATTGTCTTACTTCTAGCTGTAAAAGTTTTCTGCATGTCTCTTCTGTTAAATAGTATCCATTGGTGGACATTTCAGCCTTATATTGAATGTTGTGTAATCTTGCCGTTTGAAGAAATGCCTCTGATAATTCTGATATTTCATCTAAAGCCAATAAAGGCTCACCACCAAACCAACTGACCATTAAATGGTTTAGCTGATTTCCTTTATTATCGATATATTTTTTTAGACCAGTTCGAACGTCCTTTTGCATATTTCCCCTTGGAAAGGTTTCATAGCAATATGTACAACGGAAATTACAAGCCTCTGTTGGTAAGAGGACTAAATGCATGGTATCGGTTCGATGTAGAGATTGATGTAGAAACTGTGCTCGTTGTTTTTCATCAATGTGGCTATTTACGAGAAATCCTTCCTTCTCAAGAGATGCTCCTATCATTGATAACGGTCCGGTAGTTCCTTCTTTTTTCATTAATCGAAGAACTTCGTCTTTTTCTGAAGGGGAAAAAGAGGCGATTGCTCCTGAATAGCTATTATAAATAATTAATTCCTTTGAGTGTGTATGAGTAAGGACGTTAAACCTTGATGGTAAGTATGTTTGCTCCAATTATTCCACAACCTTCACTATTCTTAACTAATCTGTAATTATAGCAAGGTTACATAGTTGATTCTGTGATTCACCTCACAGTAAGATGTGAATTGGTTGGGAAACGTATGAGAAGATTAGTATGATAGAATAGTTAAAAATTCACTTCTTGAAAAGCGTTTATTTGAAAAACGAAGAACAAATTTTATCGTGGCGAAGTTAATATGAAAACTATCATAAAAAGTAAAGGGGACTGTTTTATATGGTAGAAAAATCAAAGATAAAGGTTCAAGGGGAACGATGGTTTCCTAAAGAAAATTCATTTTCAGACGAAATGAAAGATTTATGGGGAGATTGGTATTGTGATTCAGAAATTGGAAAACTTCGTGCTGTACTCATGCATCGACCAGGTGTGGAGATAGAAGGAATTACAGAATTAAACTTTGCTGAATATCGTTTTAGAAGTGCAATAAACCCTGTACGAGCCCGTCAGCAGCAGGATGAGTTGGCAAATATTTACCGAGACCATGGAGTAGATGTCCATTATGTTGATGGTCAACGAACAGACAGACCAAATGCTATGTTTATGAGAGATTTGATGTTCATGACACCAGAAGGAGCCATTGTGTGTCGTCCAGCCATTCCAGCTCGTCGAGGTGAGGAAAGAGCTGTTGCAAAAACGTTAGCATCACTCGGTGTACCAATTATTAAAACAATTAATGGTGACGGCTATTTTGAAGGGGCCAGTGCCATGTGGGTAAATCGTGATACGGTGATTATTGGAACGGGTAGTCGAACAAATGAATCAGGTGCACAGCAAGTTGAAACGGAGCTAAGGAATATAGGTGTGAAAAATATTATTCGTACAGGCATTCCTTACGGTTCAATCCATTTAGATGGTTATATGAATATGGTTGATAAAAATAAACTTCTTATCTTCCCGTGGCATGTGACGTATGACTGTGCGAAGGAATTACTAGACTTAGGAATAGAGCTTATTGAACTGACAAACATAGATGAACTAAAACAAGGTATGAGTATGAATTTCGTAGCCCTTGAGCCAGGGAAAGTGGTTATGCCTTCAGGAAACCCAGAAACGAAGGCGCTATTAGAAAGCCATGATGTAGAAGTGATAAACGTAAATTTAGACGAGGTAATGAACGGATGGGGAGCTGCTCATTGTATGACAGCCTTTTTAAAAAGGGACCCTGTAATTGGATAGACTTCTCATGCAAGTGAAGGCATGCACCATGGGGGATGAAAATGTTCTTTCATAAGGATACTACCTTCCTGCATTTCTGAATTTCTCACCATTTACGGAACAATGGAGTCTTCCTTCGTCCCGCATATCTGATTTTCCACCATTTGCGGGAACAAAGACGGCTTCAATCATCCCGCATTTGTGTTTTTCACTGATTTGCGGGCTTCTAGAACGCTTCTTATTTTCAGGGTAGACCACCCATGCAAGTGGAATTTGTACCATGGGGGATGAAAATTATTCTAACTTAGGTATACTACCTTCCCGCATATCTGATTTCTCACCATTTACGGAACAATGGAGTCTTCCTTTGTCCCGCATATCTGATTTTCCACATTTGCGGGAACAATGGAGTTTTCCTTCGTCCCGCATATCTGATTTTCCACCATTTGCGGGAACAATAGAGTCTTCCTTCGTCCCGCATATCTGATTTTCCACCATTTGCGGGAACAATAGAGTCTTCTTTCGTCCCGCATATCTGATTTCTCACCATTTACGGAACAATGGAGTCTTCCTTCGTCCCGCATATCTGATTTTCCACCATATGCGGAACAATGGAGTCTTCCTTCGTCCCGCATATCTGATTTCTCACCATTTACGGAACAATGGAGTCTTCTTTCGTCCCGCATATCTGATTTTCCATCATTTGCGGGAACAATGGAGTCTTCCTTCCTTCGTCCCGCATTTCACTTTCTCACTCTTTGTGAGAACTTTCCTATTTTCAGGGTAGACCACCGATGCAAGTGAAGATTTGCACCATGGCGCATGAAAATGTGTAATCTCGCCCATAAAGTTAATGTCAATGATTATTAGCGGAGGTCGGGATGTCTTGATGTTTTAAACTCGTTGGGTAGACTGACCGCGGTAAGCAAGTGTACCATATTTTGTCGCTCTCTTTTGAGAAGCACGTAGGGTAGATTACACAAAAAGCTACCGATTAATAATCATTGTCACCATACTATTAAGCAGGTGATTTTATGCAGATTGTTAGTGAATTCGTATGTGGAATGGATGTCCACAAGAAATCAATTACAGCTTGTATCCTAACTCCTAAGAAGAAAGAAACTCTTACCTTTGGAACAATGACAGATGACCTTCTCTTACTAATCGATTGGATTCAGTCAAACAAGTGTACTCACGTAGCAATGGAGAGTACAGGTGTTCTTTGGAAACCGATTTATAATCTCTTAGAATTGGAACCTTCTATTGAGACGTACGTAGTAAATGCACAACACATTAAACAGGTACCAGGACGCAAAACCGATGTGAAAGACGCTGAATGGATTGCAGAACTTTTAAAACATGGCTTATTAAATCCAAGTTACATTCCAAGCCGTGAACAGCGAGAATTACGTGAGCTTGTTCGTTACCGTAGAAGCTTAATAGATGAACGTGCTCGAGAAGCTAATCGTATTCAAAAGGTCTTAGAAGGAGCAAACATTAAACTCAGCTCCGTAGCCACTGATATTTTAGGTGTTTCTGGTCGACTTATGCTTCGTCAGATAATTAATGGTGAATCCAATCCTGAAGTTTTAGCGCAACTGGCAAAGAAAAAACTTCGTAAAAAGATCGAACTTCTCCAACGTTCATTAAAGGGATTAATTGGTCCTCACCAAAAGTTTCTGCTTAGTGGTCAGCTTGATCATATCGAATATCTAGAAAAACAGATTGAAAAGTTGGATCAAGAAGTAAAAAATCGATTAAAAGAAGACCAAGAGCAAATTGAACGTTTAGATTCCATACCCGGTGTTGGTATTCAAACAGCACAACAAATCATCGCAGAAATTGGTGTTGATATGAGCCGGTTCCCAACCGCGGCTCATTTAGCCGCATGGGCCGGAATGGCTCCAGGTCAAAATGAGAGTGCAGGTAAAAAAAAACTGCCCGTACTAGAAACGGAAATAAATATCTAAGAAGCGCCCTTATTGAATCAGCAACAAGTGTCATTCGTAAAAAAGACTGTTATTTATCGGCGAAGTACCATCGGTTAAAAAGAAGACGAGGTTCCAATAAAGCAAAAGTAGCCATTGCTCATCAAATCCTGGTAATTGCATATTACTTATTATCTCGTAAAGAGATGTACAAAGAACTCGGTTCCGAACACTATGATCAAAAAGCATTAGAAGCAAAAAAGAGAAGAGCTATTAATCATTTAACAAAGTTAGGATACGAAGTAACACTTCCTTCACAAACTGCTTAAATTTTTACTATCAAAAGTATAGATTCAAAGACCCAGGGAACTTTTTTAAAAAAGATAAAAGGCACCCTTAGCTTAGTGTTGCCTTCTGGCCAAATATATTTTCAGGGTAGAGGTTTAGTTTAATAGAAAATGATTGAAGGTTCGGGATAAAATTTCTCGAATCTTTTTTTTAGATTAGTAGTAGTGAGTGTACAACGTTTTTTGTATGATCCCTTTTTTTATAAAAGAATTGTTTTGGCAATACTCATAGTAGCTTTACCTGTATATACATTTTATAAAGAGGTGGTGGACAAAGTTGGTTCGTTTCGGAATTATCGGAACAAATTGGATTACGGAAAGTTTTATTGAAGCAGCAAGGATGATGGACGAATTTAAATTAACAGCTATTTACTCAAGGACAAAAGAAAAGGGTCAGACCTTTGGAAATAAGTATGGAGTTAATAATATTTTTACTTCTATTGAGAGTATGGTTCATGGTGATGTTGTTGATGCTGTTTATATTGCTAGTCCAAATTCTCTTCATGCGGAGCAAGCCATTCTTTGTATGGAAAACAGAAAGCACGTCCTATGTGAAAAGCCAATAGCTTCAAATGGGAAAGAAGTAGAGAAAATGATTCATGTGGCAAAAAATCATGATGTCGTTTTGATGGAAGCGTTAAAAACCACATTGCTTCCTAATTTTAAGGTCATTAAGGAAAATATACATAAACTGGGGAAGGTGAGAAAGTACATCGCTAGCTATTGTCAATATTCCTCACGTTATGATGCGTATAAAGAAGATCGCTTATTAAATGCCTTTAATCCTGCTTTTTCTAACGGAGCTATCATGGATATTGGGATTTACTGCATATATCCATTAGTTGCTCTATTTGGTGAACCTAGAGAGGTGAAGGCAGCTGGACTGAAGCTTGACTCTGGAGTGGATGGACAAGGTAGTGTTCTTCTGAAATACAATGAGATGGATGCTGTTGTAAATTACTCAAAGATTACTAATTCCTATCTACCTTCAGAAATACAAGGAGAACGTGGAAGCATGCTAATTGATAAAATCCATACACCTGAAGAAGTGAAAATAATCTATATAGATGGTAGTGAGGAGATATTAACTGTAGAGCAGCGTCCTCAATCCATGTTTTATGAGGCAGAGGAATTTATTCAAACCATTAAAGGTGGAAGGAAGGAATCTCACATAAATAGCTTAGAAAACACACGTGTGACGATACGAGTAATGGAGGAAATAAGAAGTCAAATAGGTGTTGTTTTCCCAGCGGATCATTAGGTGCTATAGTGATTAAATGGCTACAAAATAGACATAATTCGATTTTAAGTATATAAAATACTACCGCTGTGAGATTTAGATAAGTATAAATGGCTTAAAAATTGGAAGGATATAGAATTAGGGTTGAAATTATCTTTGACTTTTAAAATAAAATCAATGATGATAGGTGTATTACAAAGAAGATAACATGTATTTATATAGAGGATGTTCAAACAGTCTGGGAAAAATATCTGTCGAATCTCTGCGTTGGCTTGCTTTTCCATTCATCACGTATTAAAAGCATACGCTATGGTACTCAAAGCTACGCCGCCTTGATCTTTCGACGCACAGGACGGCTAGTGTCGGCGTTGCAACAGGACGTTGCATCTTTAGCCGACTCGGCTATTTTTATCCTCCTTTTTGAACACGCACATATTGATGAATGACTCTAAAGTTTGGTATTTAACGATTATAGAGTAGCTTTATAAAAGAGAATTTACATTTCTAAAAAAAGGAGGTGAATACAGGTGATCTTTGAATTTTCTAATGATATTGTTCCAATATTATTGTCATTTAGCTTTTGTTTTTCCATCATAACATTTCATCTTATGAATGGATTAGCGAAAGAAACCTTTGTCAGTCATCGTGAGTTGACAAATAGTAATCTTGATTTATTAACATGGAGTACGCTTGATCAAACAGAAGTATTAGAAGAGATTGGTCAGGTTCAAACCTTTATTACTCGTATTATAAAACGAAAAGAAGCACCTGAAGATGATGCAGACTATACATTTTTCCCATATAATCATCAAAGCTTTTATAACCAAGGAGGACAAAAATGGGAAAAACATCTGTATTCAACTTCTTTAAAAGGTATAGCTTTTTAATTATCACAGTTTTACTATTAATTACTTTAACTGGCTGTGGAGCCACAAATGAACCAATTGATGAAAATACAACGGGCTTCTTTAATCACTATGTCGTCTATCCATTTTCATTTTTAATTAAGGCAGTAGCTACTTATTTTAATGGAGATTATGGAATTTCAATCATTCTAATGACTCTCATGATTCGACTTGCCTTAATGCCACTTATGATGAAGCAGTATAAAAATCAACAGTTTATGAGAGAAAAAATGGCCGAAATGAAGCCACAAATGGATGCATTAAAGGAAAAGTACAAGAAGCCAGAAAATGGTCGTCAAGATCCAGAAACTGCTAAAAAAATGCAAATGGAAATGATGCAGTTGTATCAATCGCATAATTTTAATCCAATTAAATCAATGGGTTGTTTACCAATGCTTATACAGTTTCCCATATTGATTGGCTTTTACTGGGCGATCATGCGGACACCTGAAATTGCAGAGCACTCCTTTTTATGGTTTAACTTAGGTGAACCAGATCGAATTTTACCTGTGCTAGCAACCTTAGTTTATTTCATCCAGTTTAGAACAACACAAATTGGTGTAGAGGTTCAGCCGGAACAGCAAACATTAATGAAAGCAATGGGCTTGATTATGCCGATCATGATGGGTGTATTTTCCTTTTCAATGGCTGCTGCATTGCCGTTATATTGGACAGTAGGTGGACTGTTCCTTATTTTCCAAACGCTATTGTCAAAATGGATGTACAAATCCGCAGCACCAGTAATTGCTCCGTCGGTGGAAAAATAATATTATAAATTTAATAGAGATACCTCCTTTAGTAATGGAATTCATCTACTGAAGGAGGTATTTTTACTTTTTTTTCGTTGAATCTTAATGTGGAGATTGAAAATAACTTCTCTAAGGGATAAGTTTCTATTCTTAAAAATTTAAAAAAGGTTAAATATGGTAAAATTATTAAAGCGAAATTATTTTTATTATTAAAAAAGTGGCGCTTTTTTTAAAGGAGGACGATGATGAACTTACGATCTATTCAACTAATTTTTTCTATTCTAGGGCTTTCCCTTATCACACCAGTGTTCTTTTTTGATTGGACATTTTTTATCTACTTATCTCTTATTTGTATTGGGATAGCAGCGGTAATTCAGTTTATCCGTCATCGGAAGTATACACAGATACTTGGGAAACCTAGTTCACATAGAACATTTTCAACAGAGGAGTATACAGAATATGAAGTTCTGAAAGATGATGAAGAGACTCAGAAGCAAAAAAGCGAGCAATACCGTGTGTAAATGGTGTAGGAAATTAAGTTTAAATTAGGAGGTTGTAATGATAGGAAAAATATTTGTTATCCTTGGTGTTATTGCTATTTTTTATATCGTCTTATTTCACTATACTCGATTTAAAAAAGTGATTATTCTTTTTGGAAAATCCGTGTATCCCTCAAATGGGTCGGATTATGAAATGTTTCGTACAACGAGAGGGAAACCTGAAGAACTAAGTTTTCAATCAAAAGATTGGAAGTTTGAGAAAAGAATGGGAACTATCACTTGTTTTTTCTTTTTGGGCTTAGGGTTGGCTACGGTAATTTTTGTAGATTTTTTAGATTGGTATAATAGTTTATTTTTCATGTACTTCCCATTTCTTTATTTAAACATCGTTTCGACCCCAACATTTTTTATTTTCGAAGATGGATTTTGCTTAAACCGAAAAATTTATTTTTGGCAGGAAGTAGAGGGCTTTTCGATTACTCCTGTTACGATGCAGCATAAGATGTACGGGATGTTTGATTTAAATAGGGATTGGTATGAGGTTAAGATAGAGATAAATAAACGTTTCTTTAAAACTCAATACGTGTATGTAAGAAGTGAAGGTACGGTAGAAGAGTTGAGAGCACAATTTATTCACTTTGGTTTAAAAGAAAAAGTGGATGGGAACAAAGAAGAAAAAGCAGCTAACGTTCAATAAAATGAAGGTTAGCTGCTTTTATATGACTTTAAAAAATTATCGGTTGTCAATCGTTTCAGGGTAAAGATCGTGCTGAAGTAAGCGGCTTTCAGCAAATTTTTCCCACTTAGTGTTTGGTTTTCCGTAATTGACATATGGATCAATGGAAATCCCACCACGAGGTGTGAACTTTCCCCATACTTCAATGTACCGAGGATCCATTAATTCAACGAGATCATTAAGGATAATGTTCATGCAATCTTCGTGAAAGTCCCCATGATTTCGAAAGCTGAATAAATAGAGCTTCAGTGACTTACTTTCAACCATCATCTTATCAGGAATGTAACTAATATAAATCGTTGCAAAGTCGGGCTGCCCCGTTTTCGGACATAGACTTGTAAACTCAGGGCAATTGAATTTTACAAAATAATCTCTATATTGATGACGATTTTCAAATGCTTCTAAAATTTTTGGATTATATTCAAAGTGGTATTTTGTACCAGCTTCTCCTAGTATGTTTACCTCTTTACTGCGATCGTGATTATGAGACATGAGCAATGGCCTCCTTATTATTATTTCGTTTACTATAGTTGCCGTTTAACCATTTTACTGTAAGGTAAATGAACGGCGTATCGGCTAAAGCGATAGCTAGTTTTACCACATATTGTGTGCCGATCATAACGAATAATGCAGATAGGGGCATTGTTCCGATAAAAGCGATGAAAACGAAAATAATGGAGTCAAGTAGCTGGCTAGCCAGTGTACTCATATTATTTCGTAGCCATAAATGCTTCCCGTTCGTTTTAGCCTTTAATTTATGAAAAAGGTGCACATCGAACAGCTGTGAAATGGAATATGCAATGAGAGAGGCTGCAACCATACGTGGAACTGCTCCTAAAATCATTTCAAATTCCCTCTGTAATTCCCAATATCCAGCTGGGGGAAGGGTGATAGCCAAGTAAAAGAGACCGATCATTAATAAGTTAATAATTAAACCGATAATGACAACCTTTTTTGCAATGGCTTTACCATATACCTCTGAAATAGAATCAGTAATTAAAAAGGTAAGTGGATATGCAAGGAGTCCTGCTGTTAATACAATTCCACCTACAGTAAAAAGCTTTGTAGATATTACATTGGAAACGAGCAGTGCACCAAAGAAAATTCCTGAAAGTAACAAAAGCTTCGTAAGCTTCCCTTCATCCATGGATAAAGCTTGATTATTCATTTATATCATCTCCTAGTTTTTATTTATAAAGCGGAGGATGGTTACGAACTCCGCTAACTAAACTACATTAACATATATATCACTAAAATGGTAAGGAAATATCAAGAAAAAGTCATAAAAAATTCAAGGACCTGGTTAGTGAACGTTCGTTCACTAACCAGGTCCTTGAATTCTTGAAAGATTATGATTCTGTTCTTGGTTTTGTTGGGTCACATTTAGGTGGAGCTAGATCTGTCGTTTCAGAAAGTTTCATTAAATAATAGCACTCTTCTCGGAACATATGATCTGCCATTAATGCTTCAAAAACACTTAAATTTTCTTTTTTTAATTCCATTTCCTCTAACTCTCGTAAAAAACTCTTAAAGATTTCCATTTCCAGCTTTATATCACGGTGAAATTTTGTTAATGCTGGAAACCGATCAACATTAGCTCTTAAGAAACCAGCTAGTTCTATTGCTTTAAGATAGAATTCTTCCCAGTCCTCTTTAAACTTTTTACTTTTTTCCCGTAAATCATATTCTACGTGATCCATATTGCTTTGTATTGCACCAGCATGACCAGCAGCATCTAACAACCATATGAGATCATGGTGTAATGGATGAACGGCAGGTGGTATCTTCCCTTTAACTAAAAAAGAAAATACTCGTAACCCTTCATCTAATTCATTTACCATATGACTTAAAAATGATGGAGAAAGGGTAATTTTTACACTTCCTACTAAATGATCTTTAATAATTGCAAGCTTTAATTCCCTTAGTTTCTTTCCTTCTCCTTCAGCTTTTTTAACAGTACTTATTAAATTCTGTTCATTTCCCCCTTGTCGTGATTCCTGTAATAGCGAATCAAACTGATTAATAAAATACTGTGCTTGTTCAATATACTTCTCTTCTTTTGGAGACAAGGCGTCCAAGATAAATCGACTATGATCACCTAATATTTGTGTCCAAAACGAAAGTTCGAAAATTGCCTCCTGTGTAAAGGCTTTTACCAAGCTGAGCACCCCTCTCAAGTCAAATCATTTCATTTTATGCTAAAAAACCAATCAAAATGAATTGTACAAGAGAAATACTGTAGAAGAATTATTATTGGAGGGAGTCTTAAGTTTATAGAATGAAGCTATATAGTAGAAACCATTACACTGTTTCTTCCTGAATTTTTAGCTATATATAATGCTTTATCAGCTGCTGTGTAGCTTATATTAAAAGAATCTTTACCAAGAGAAAGTAAGGGTGCTACTCCAAAGCTAGCAGTACAGTTTATTTTTAGGGAATTCACTTCAAATGTTGCTTGCTGTAATTTGATCCGAATGGATTCAGCTACACTCACTCCTTCATCTACCGTTTTATCAGGGAGTAAAATGATAAATTCCTCTCCTCCTAAACGAGCAGATATTCCTATGTCATTTACGGTATCTTGAATAATTGCAGCAATTTTTTTCAAAACGTAATCTCCAACAGGGTGGCCATAATTATCATTGATTCGCTTAAATTGGTCAATATCAATAATTAACAAGCAAGCTAAAGGACGATCCTTTTTCTTCATTCTTTCAAGTTCAATTTTGACAAATGTCATAAACTTCATTCGATTATATAATCCTGTGAGAGGATCGTAATTTGCATAGTAAATCAGTTTTTTATTTGTCCGTTCTAAACGTTTATTTTGAATTTCAATCCGGTGCTTTTGAGTTAATTGTAAGGAATGATTATGCCAAAGGACAATTGCTACTCCAATTCCAATACCAATAGAGGTTAATCCACTAACTCGTACAGATAGTAAAAGCTCTGGAGTCATTTGGGTAAAGCCAACACTAAAATAATAGATAACGTACATTATTATGTAATTTGAAATAGCTAAAATAGGAGGAATAATGAGTATAATACCTACAAAAACAACAACTAATAGAAAAGCAGTATTACTAGGTTTTATTAATTGGTCAATGGTAACCATTATGACACCAAAAAGAAGATAGGAAAGAGCCACTAACTGTGTGAAATAAAGTAATAATTTTTCATTATATTTCTCTCTTTTTTTGATCATATATGCACAGAAGGAGATAATTATCATAAATACCATCATAAAAGCATGTCCAACAATATTGCCAATTCTCCAACTCTCTACAATAGGATCACCAAAAGCATCATGAAAGGCAAAGAATAAGAGGTGTGCAAGGTGAATAAAAACAACAAGAAATGAAATATAGAAAATTCGAGTTAAATTTAATACCATAAATTGTTCTTTTATTATATTACCTACTTTTAATACTCTTTTAGTAGACTGTATGAATGAAAATACCTTCAATTGACCACCACCTGAAAAATAATAATATCTATACAAACAATAAGGTAAGCGTTTACATTTTATTAGTTCAAAACACCTATGACTTTATTATAATTTGAGTTACAAAATATTACAGTAGGACATTTGTATAAATAATGTAATTAATGTAAATATTTCTACCGTGAAAATAGATACGTTCTAAACGACCGAAAAGCAGTGAAAAAAGCAAATGCGGTACTCAAGAAGCGTTCTAGACGACAGCAAACAATGAGAAGTGGTAGGTAGCATTGAATGAGTATTTTCATCCCCTATGGTGCATATTCATACTTGCATGGGCGTTCTACTCTGAAAATAAGTGTTAGTTCAGTAGTGGGATGCCGCGACTCCAGTGGGTTCAGCGCGAGTCGAAAATCCCCTAGCACTTACTGAGTAAGTGGTAGGTAGTTGAGGCCGTGCCCCACGGTAAAGAAGACACTGTGAAGCATGAACAGATTTCGCACTTATGCCTGTGGTGAAAGCGTCCACAAGAAATAGATGAACACATTAGTAAGAATATTTTCATCCTCCATGGTGCAAATAATTAATAGTATGGAGGGAGAGATAAAGGACCAGAGAAAAATATTGCACATAATCGCACATAAAAGAGTATATGTGCGATAAAATTGGAAAACGTGTTAATATATAATGATATAGGTGGCTTCCTTTTGGTAAACTATTAACTACGTAAATAACTTCTCTAGGAAAAAAAGAATAACCAGCTTTTAAACTAGCTTCCAAAGGAATGAATGACGATATCACATATTTTGTTTCATTAGTTTCATTATTAAGATGGGAGCTTATTAAAATACATAGCTAAATCAATCCATTTATGTTATAACAACAAGTAAATATGTCCGATAGAAAATGCAGGAGAAAGGTTGATCAACATATGGCTGAAACAATTAATACATCATCTAATTTTATAAAGAATATCGTGAAAGAAGATTTAGCTGAAGGAAAGTACAAAGATATTATTACCCGCTTTCCACCAGAGCCGAATGGCTATTTACATATTGGTCATGCAAAATCCATTGTTCTAAATTTTGAACTTGCAGATGAATTTAGAGGTAAAACAAATCTTCGTTTTGATGATACAAATCCGTTAAAAGAAGATGAGGAGTATGTACAATCAATTAAAAAAGATATTGAATGGCTTGGCTATGAGTGGGATGGATATCATTTTGCATCTGATTATTTTGAAGAAATGTATAATCGTGCTGTTTTACTTATCAAAAAAGGATTGGCTTATGTAGAGGATATGTCTCAAGATCAAATTCGAGAATACAGAGGTACACTAACGGAAGCAGGGAAAGAGAGTCCATCTCGGAGTAGATCTGTTGAGGAGAACCTTGATTTATTTGAACGGATGAGAAAAGGAGATTTCCAAAATGGGGAGAAGGTACTTCGAGCAAAAATTGATATGTCTTCCCCAAATATAAATATGCGTGATCCGATTATTTATCGTATTTCCCATACAACACATCACAATACAGGAGATAAATGGTGTATTTACCCTATGTACTCCTTTGCACACCCTCTTGAGGATGCTATTGAAGGGGTAACACATTCTATTTGTACATTGGAATTTGAAGATCAAAGACCATTGTATAACTGGGTTGTAGAAAAATGTGAAATGGAATCTGTGCCTAAGCAAATTGAATTTGCACGCCTAAACTTAACAAACACAGTCATGAGTAAACGAAAACTAAAGCAATTAGTAGATGAAAACTACGTGGATGGCTGGGATGATCCAAGAATGCCTACTTTATCAGGACTTCGCCGTCGAGGTTTTACACCAGAATCCATTAAATTATTCTGTCGTGAAATCGGTGTGGCTCGAGCAGATAATATCGTAGATGTAAGAATGCTGGAACACTTTATTCGTGAGGACTTAAAAATGAAGGCACCACGAACAATGTCTGTTCTACATCCACTTAAGGTTGTAATTACAAATTATCCTGAAGGGGAAGTGGAATGGCTAGATGCAGAAGTTAACCCTGAAAATGAGGAAATGGGTAAACGTAAAATTCCATTCTCACGGGAAATTTATATTGAACAAAGTGATTTCATGGAAGATCCACCGAAGAAGTATTTCCGACTCTTCCCTGGAAACGAAGTTCGTCTTAAACATGCATATTTCATTAAATGTAATGACGTCATAAAGGACGATAAAGGCAATGTGATAGAACTTCACTGTACGTATGACCCTGAAACGAAGAGTGGAACTGGTTTTACAGGTCGTAAAGTAAAAGGGACGTTGCATTGGGTAGAAGCTAGCCATGCAAAAGAAGCTGAGTTTCGTTTATACGATTCCCTTATTTTAGATGAGAGTGAAGGGAAGGATTTCTTAGATCACGTGAATCCAGATTCATTAGAGGTTGCTCAAGGATTTGTTGAACCAAACATGGTAGATGCGAAGGAAAATGATAAATTTCAATTCTTCCGTCACGGGTACTTTAACGTGGACCCGAAGGATACAACTGCAGATAAGTTAGTATTTAATCGAATTGTCGAGTTGAAAAGCTCATTTAAGCTATAAGTTTAAATAGAAATACAGTGACGTGTGGGGATTATCCTAGATATGAGGATAATCCTCTTTTATGTGGTTATCTGGGATCTGGATTTAGTCTGTTATTTTAATATACAGAAAAGAAGGAACGGAATGTGTCTAACTTGTGTCTATGGTGAGTAAACTCGCTGCAACGGAGAGTAAACGATTAATAACTATGGAATGTAAATTCCATCATAATCAAAGTTACCTCAAATCTATATAAAAAACCCTATCCTTAGTTACCGTCAACGTAACTTAGAATAGGGTAAATAAAATTTATACAATTAAGGAAGAATACTCTCTGACGATGAAACAGCATGCTTTACGGTGACACCGTGAGTATCTATCTTCAACAATTGAATGTCGTGCTCTCTAAAGTGATCCTTTAAGAAAGCTTTTACGTGACGACCGTTACCAACCTGTGTAAAAAACAATACAATTGGTCCAGCCCCACTTAAGGAAACTCCATATACATCATCAAGTTCTAACGATAGTTCATATGCCTTTCTTAATTCCTGAACGACAGATTCACGGTATGGCTGATGGAAGAGATCCTTCGACATCATTTTCCCAACTACATCCCATTTATTTTGAAGAAGTGCCGCAACTAAAACGTTACTAACACTACTAGCCTTCACCGCGTCACGGTAGGAGAACTCGGTAGGCAATAAATTACGTGAAATCTTTGTTTTTAACTCATATTGAGGAACAATGGCAACGATATCTACTTCAGGTACACCACCTAAAATGATATCTGTATCATCTTCGCGATGACTTCCAATGACAAGCCCTCCATATAGGGAAGCAGTTACGTTATCTGGATGTCCTTCGAAAGCGCTAGATCTCCGGGCCTTCTCGTCCTGTGACATCTCCAAGCCGAGAAGTTGATCAGCCAATTCAATGCCAGCGATAATAGCAGATGCACTACTCCCTAAACCACGTGACATTGGAATATCACTGTCCATCTCTACAAAACAAGGTGGAAGCTCTTGTTCATAGTCAGCAGCTACGGAGGCAGCAATTTCATAAATTAAATTGTCTTTTCCAGTTGGTAGCCCTGCTAACTCCTTCGATTGAGAAACAAACTCCCAAGAGTCACTTCGTTTTACATGAAGAGTTAAATAACGATCCACTGCTAAACCCACTGAATCAAATCCAGGACCTAGGTTTGCCGTACTCCCAGGAACTGTTATAGAAAACATGGCATCGTTAATCATGATTTTACACGCCCTAGGATGTGATCAAAGACCACTTCTTCTTCGTTTGGTAAAACCACTGGTTCAAAGTTAGCCGAATCAATGGCGCAATTTGGATCCTTTAGTCCGTTCCCAGTTAAAACAGCAACAACCTTCGAACCTTTTTTAATTTTTCCAGCCTCTAAATCTTTCTTTACACCTGCAATGGATGCACATGAAGCTGGTTCTGCAAAAACTCCTTCCTCTTGTGCAATTAATTTATATGCTTCAAGGATTTCCTCATCTGTAACATAATCAATAGCTCCATTTGATGATTGAGCCGCATCTACTGCTTTATCCCAGCTTGCTGGATTTCCAATTCGAATTGCTGTTGCAATTGTTTCAGGCTCTTCAATTACTTCATTACGAACGATAGCAGCGGCTCCTTCTGCTTCAAATCCTCTCATTTGAGGAAGACCAGTATTATATTTCTCATGATACTCTTTAAAGCCTTTCCAGTATGCCGTAATGTTACCTGCGTTCCCAACTGGAATTGCTAATACATCTGGCGCTGTTCCAAGTTGATCACAAACTTCAAATGCAGCCGTCTTTTGTCCTTCAATACGAAATGGATTTACGGAATTTACTAAAGTAATTGGTGATACCTCAGCTAAATTACGGACCATTTGTAATGCATTATCAAAATTTCCTTTGATGGCATAAATTTCAGCTCCGTACATGACAGCTTGAGCTAGCTTACCCATGGCAATTTTGCCGTCCGGAATAACAATAATACACCGAAGATTTGCGCGGGCTGCATAGGCAGCAGCAGCAGCAGACGTATTTCCAGTTGAGGCACACATAATTGCCTTACTTCCTGCTTCCTTTGCTTTTGCAACAGCCATAACCATACCTCTATCTTTAAAGGATCCAGTTGGATTGGCTCCTTCATATTTTACATATAGCTCAATACCCCATTTTTCCGATAAGCTCTCTAAATGAACCAGTGGTGTATTTCCTTCATTTAACGTTAACCTTGGAGTATTTTCATTTACCGGTAAAAACTGTTCATATTCGTTTATTAAACCTTGCCATCTTTTCATTGAATGCCATCTCCTTCAACTCGGTAGCTACTTTTTACATCTTCCACTACATCTAAATCCTTTAATTGCATTAAAATATTTTCAAAATCTTTCTTTGTTGCTTTATGAGTAATCATGATAATTTCAGCAAGCTTACTATCTTTCACTGGTAGCTGCAGAATTTTTTCCAAGCTTACATTTTGGTCTGAAAATAAGGAAGTTAATGCTGCAAAAGTTCCTGATTGGTCCTTTGCATGAATACGTAAGAAGTATTTTGCATTTACTTCCTCTGCAGACTTTAATTTTTTGTCAAATTGTGGCATAACAGCACTATTTCCGTTTACTCCTAGTCGCATGTTTTTTACAACCTCTACTAAATCAGATACGACAGCTGTTGCTGTTGGTAGCTTTCCAGCACCAGGACCGTAAAACATCGTTTCACCAACCGCTTCACCGTACACATAAACAGCGTTAAATTCGTTATGGACAGAAGCTAAAGGGTGAGAGTGAGGTACTAAAGTTGGTTGAACGCAAATTTCAACCTTATCACCTGCACGACTAGCTAAACCAATGAGCTTCATCGTATATCCTAGCTGATCACCATACTCTAAATCTTCTTTTGTTACGCGAGAAATTCCAGATACCTCTACATCATCTAAATCAATGTTCATAGAAAAACCTAATGTTCCGAGTATTGCGATTTTTCTAGCTGCATCTAGCCCTTCCACATCTGAGGTTGGATCAGATTCAGCATACCCAAGCTCTTGTGCTTCCTTTAGTACTTCTTCGTATTCTCTTCCTTCTTGGGACATCTTTGTTAAAATGTAGTTTGTCGTCCCATTAACGATTCCCATCATTTTTGTAATTCGGTCAGAGGCTAGCCCTTCTACTAAACTACGTAATATAGGGATTCCACCGGCAACACTCGCTTCATAAAAGAGATCGCATTGGTTTTCTACAGCAGTTTGAAGCAACTCACTTCCGTATAATGCCATTAGATCTTTATTAGCCGTTACAACGTGTTTTTTATTTCGAAGTGCTCTTAAAATATAGTCGCGAGTCTTCTCAACACCGCCCATAACTTCTATAATAACATCTATATCAGGATCGTTCAGTACCTCATCAACATCTTTTGTAAGTCTCGTGCCATTAAGGTATACATCACGCTTTTTTTCTAAGTCGTTTACTAATATCTTTCGTACTTTCACTTCACAGCCTACCTGATGCATTAGTTTATCTTGATGCTGATCAATTATTTGTACGACTCCACTTCCCACTGTTCCCAAACCTAGAAGTCCTACAGAAACCTTTCTAACCATTTTTCTCGCCCCTTCGATATGTCTACTTATGAAAGACACCTGTTTATATATAAGAGACATTATAGTGGTGAATAAGGAAGATTACAACCCCTAAACGGAAACTAATTTTGAATAATGAAAAAATGCGCATTCGTGTATGGTTATGTAACCGGTACCAACATAGGAGTATCGCATGGAGGTAGGCACCTAACATAGTATCTATAACTTTTTATAAAATATCTTTTTAAAAAGGGACTAATCTTTATAAAGATCAGTCCTCAAATAATGTTCGTCTTTAATTCAATTCTTAAATTAAGTAATTTTACCTAAAGCAGAAAGTTTGAATGTAATATCATTATTTTTTATTCTTCAATTTTTCATGACACTTGTTCACAGAGAAACCCCCGAATTCATTCGTGGGGAGGAATGTGAACGGTCCTCTCTCCTTTCGACTAGCCACGAACTAGCTTTTTCTTTGATTACTAGTTTCTTAAAACTACAGCTACGACTTATAACGGTTCCATCTAACAACCTAATGTCAAAGTATCCTGTCTGTCTTCTTCCAAAGATAAAACACGTTTGACCTTCGTATGCCACTTTATCAAAGAGTTGGAATCCTTTAACGAATCGCTTTGCCTTGTTGGATTTACGGATACCAGCTTTGAGGATAGTCGCTTTATGAAGTTGACGATTATTTTTTCTTACTTGCTTATAGAAATAAGTTACTCCTGCTGGTTCTGCTAATGGATGGCCACTAATACAACGGGCATCAACTATATGAGTTTTATCCAATCCGTTTACTATTCGTGTATTTTTAGTGATATAGCCATAGGTTAGTTTAACAATTGGAAACATTTCTCTTATACTGTTATAGATAAACCAACGTAATACAGTCATTTGAGAAGCATCCCGATAAGAATCAGACTTTCTTTTGAATAAGTGTTCCAATCCTTCTTTATGGATTTTCTTATGACATGTCTCGCATAGGGTTATCAGGTTGTTAGGGGAATCTCCACCTGTCTTCCTACTTTCTATGTGATGAACATTAAGTATCTTATCCTTAGATTTCCCTTTACAGTGTTGGCATGTATGGTTGTCTCTGTAAAAGACATACTCTCTAACATTCCAAAATCCCCATTGCTCTCCTTGTTGATAGGCAACACCTTCAATATCAGGGTTTTTGATTTTCTGAATATCGAATTGTGCTACTTCTACCGTTATGCTCTTAATCGGCAGTATCTTATTGATTTTATTAATGAAGGTTACATGAGAATCTATTTTATGTTTCACAGAGGGAGCTAACCACCCTTTGTCTTTCTTGCGGTTGAGAAACTTCGCCTTACGATAGCGTGTTTTGCGGTTTCTTCTAGCTCTCCTGAACTCTCTTTTGGTAGACAGTAAATTTTGAATATCAGTTCTTAATTGAACTTCCCCTTCAAAAAGGACGTTCTTCTCTGTAGTAGCACTAACACCTATATGTTTAGTTCCTGCATCAACACCTAATGAAACAGGTTGCTTGTATCCACTGGAACCGTATAGTAATTGAATGGTAAATGGCGTTTGCTTTACTACCTTTGCTTTCTTTTCTTTTAATAGTAATCTAGCTTTTTTTGGTTTACATGGCATTAATGGTTCGCCATGTTTGTTCAACACGTACACTAACATAATGAGTGTACCTCCTTTCAGGAGTAAGGTATTCTTCGCCAATGTTGGAAAAGGCTTTTTACACTTGTAACACCGTCCGTAACCCTTTAGGATTTTTAATCACAAGCGATAGGGCTTACAGCTAGAATTCGCACCGTAAGGTATCATGACCTATCCAACGTAGTTCAACTTATCGTGAACTTAAGCTAGTCAACTAGGCTTCTTCAAGCCCACGGCTTTAGCCATTGGGTAGTTGACTTCGTTTATAACGCAAGAAAGTCACCTCGTTTTTGCTAAAATAATTAAAACTACCATTTTTAATAGTAAATGAGTGATTATTAAACGAATATAGATAATAATGACAGTTCTATGTCCATTTCCTGAACGTTTTTTTAGATTAGTATTTTATCCTATACTCATTCTTTCATAGTTTTTCAAATGATAGATAATCTCTGAGACTCGATTATCTGAGCTGATTTCTACATTATATAGGTAAGAGTTAGATAATTCCTTCTTCAAGAGAACAGTACCCGTCAACGTCATTTCAATAAACCCTATAAAAAAAGTGAAGGAAAGTTCAATATTGTTATCTGTTGGTAATTGAAGTGTTGTTTGAAAGGTCAAGTTGCTATTACTAAGATCAATGAGTTCCCCTTCTCCTTTAGATGAACTTACTTTTTTCCTGTTGATTTTACTTATCTGAAAAATAATAGGTGTCGGTTGTGTTAATTTATATGTGATTGTATTACCTTGCTTATTGCACACGGGGTACACCTCATTTTTATAGAAATAAATATGTTTAGTCTCTTATATACTAAAATAGTTAAGAAACGACCAAAATACTGATTAATGACAGTTGTGTGAAAAAGTCTCTATTTAAGTACGTTTCTACCTAAAATTTGCTTTTAAATTCTTTTCTTATTGCTTCACGTAACGTTTCGTTCTTTAACACGTCTAGGCCGGTTAAGGCTAACGCTTTAGCTCCTACTATCATACCTTCGAAACCAAAATCACTTAAAGCAGCTTCGCGAAACTCGTGTGTATGGGCGATGATTGGTGATTGACTAATTTTAATGTAAGGATGAATGGCAGGGACACGATGACTTACATTCCCCATATCCAGTGAACCGCCACCGGAATCTTCACCAATCTCATTTATATTGATCCCGATGTCTACAAGACTATTCGTAAAAGCCTCAGACAATGCTACGTTTGTTACCATATCATCATAGGAGTACTCATAATTAGATATTTCTAGTGTTGCACCTGTACCTAAAGCAGCTCCTTCCGCACAAGCCTTTACTTTCGCAACAACCTCATTTAGTTGTGAACGCTGCTTAGCACGAACATAAAACTGACAAACAGCATAATCTGGAACAACATTAGCGGCTTTTCCACCTTCAGAGATTATACCGTGAATTCTTACATCATCTGTCACGTGCTGACGTAAGGCATTTATACTATTAAAGGTTTGAATTACGGCATCTAAAGCGTTTATCCCTTCTTGTGGAGCAGCGGCTGCATGGGCAGCACGCCCTTTAAAGGCAAATTGCAACGCATCCATCGCTAAGGAGGATCCACTTTTTACATAAGTATCATTTGGATGACACATTAATGCTACATCTAAGTGATCGAATATTCCTTCCTCAGCCATTGTTACCTTTGCCCCGCGAGTTTCTTCTGCTGGTGTACCGTAAACAAATATTTTCCCACCAGTACTTTCATTAAGAACTTTACTTAACGCAATGCCAGCTGCAATTGCCATCGTTCCAATTAAGTTATGCCCACACGCATGTCCCACTTCTGGTAATGCATCATATTCTGCCATAAATCCTATTTGAGGACCTGGCTTACCACTATCGAAAGTGGCTTCAAAGGCTGTTGGCTGCTCTACGATACCAGTTTCAACAGAAAAACCATGTTTCTGAAGCTCTTCCGTTAATGTTTTACAGGCTTTATGTTCTTCATTCCCAAGTTCTGGGTTATGACCGATGAACTGACTGATTCGGTAAAACTCTTCTCGCAAAGATTCTATTGTATGTAAAATTTGATCCTTCAAATGGTTTCCCTCATTTCAAAAGAATATGTCTTTGTTACACTTATTTTAATAGCTAAAAAGATGACTGTCATCTTTTTGAAAAATCAAAAAATTCACCGGGGTTTTATAGTGAAATAGGAACTAGAGAAGGGGGAATGAAGTGGCGATGTTTTATGTTTAAATGAGAAAGAGGAAGAATAATCTACTAATGAAAATAAATGGAAATGAGAAATGCTATGGTCAAGAAGGCTAAATTAAGGGTAGAACTCCATTCAAGTGAAATTTGCACCATGGGGTATGAAAATATTCTTTCTAAGCAGGTTATTCGTGAAGCATATGCTCGTAGCAGGAGTCGCTTCCCTTCACTACTGAACGCATCTAGGGTAGCCTTATTAAAAACCTTGCCCCTAGGAAGGAAATGATGTTTTCTCCGTAGTGGAACATTTCTTAAAGGGGCAAGAGTCGTATAGTTACTAGCTTAAACCTTCGTCACCATCTACGCGCCGTAGAGGTTCTTTTGCAGGACCTTCAATCACTTCACCAGTATAGGAGAATCGCGACCCGTGGCAAGGACAATCCCATGTACAATCACCGTTATTCCATTCTACCTCACAGCCCATATGTGTACATGTGGTATCTACAACATGTAGCTCCCAATTTTCATCTCGATAAGCACCAGCCCGACTACCATTCACACGGACAATGGCGCCTTCTTTTGGCATAACATCCTCTGGTTTTTTTGTTACACGTTCGAGCTTCCCTTTCATAAAGTGCTTGGCAACGTCCCAATTTTCTTTAAATAAATGCTTTAAGCTTGGATCTGCCTGAAATCTTTCTGTAGAGAAGACCTCCATTTCTGGCGTGTTTTTATCCATCACATAGTCACGTAAAATAAATCCAGCAGCAGTTCCTGACGTCATTCCCCATTTTCGATAGCCAGTGGCAACAAAAATATTAGTATGCAATGAGGAAACTGGTCCGATGTAAGGGACATTGTCTTGTGTATATAGATCTTGTGTAGCCCAACGATAGGGAATATCCGTTATTTCAAAGACTTCTTCACCGAACTTCTTCAATGCTTCATAATGCATCATCATGGGTTCGCCTTGTCCCGTTTTATGGCCTTCCCCTCCAAGTAATAAATGAGTTTCGCCATTGATTGTAACGGTACGGACGGAACGCTTTGTATCATCAACACTTAAGTACATTCCTTTTAGCTCATCAACATTTCCTTTCGCAGCAACCACGTAAGATCGTTCGGAATGCATACGGGCAAAATAAAATCCTTCTGCTTCATAAAAAGGGAAATGTGTACATGATAAAACGTTGTGACAAGTAATATAATGTCCGTCTCTCGTGTCTACTGTTAAAAAATCTTCTCCTGTTTCTGACTCAGTCATAATACTTACAGCTGTTGTTCCTTCATATATTTTCCCGCCATTAGCTATGAACTCGTCTAATAATGTTTGTAAATAATTTAATGGGTGAAATTGAGCTTGTTTTTTTATTGCAATAGCTCTCCTAGAGTCAACATTAAATGGCACTGAATCATAAATTTCAGAAGGAATACCTAATCTTTGATAAGCTTTATATTCCTTTTCTAATTTACGAATAGCCTTTTCTGTTGTTCCGTATAATACAGCATCCTTTTCCTGGAAATCACAATCGATCTGGTGCTCCTTTACCGTATCACGAATGAAATCTAAAGCGTTTGTATTTGTTTTATAGTATTTCTTAGCAAAGTCTTCACCAAAATGTTCAATAAGCTCATCATAAATAATGCCGTGTTGTGCAGTAATTTTTGCAGTTGTATGTCCTGTTGTTCCATTAAATACAGAAGTAGCCTCAAGAATAATAACCTTATATCCTTCTTTACTTAATAAATAACCTGCTGTAATCCCAGTAATCCCAGCACCAACAATGACCACATCACATGATCCATTTTCCTTTAACGGTTCAAACGATGGTCTTGATGTAGAATCTAGCCAAAATGATTCGGGGTCCTTCGGTAGTCCTTCATAATTATTCATAGAAAATCATCCTCCGTATCCTTCCTTAAACTACGTTTACAATAACTACCTTTTATTTTTTGACATAGGTATCCTTTTCTATGCACGAAAACACGACATTTGTAGAAAAAAATGGATAGTAATTATTTGGAGAGTTGACAACCTGGTATATGAATTTTCACCATTAGGGGGATGAAAATATTTTTTCGAGGATGGTTCATCCTTTCCTGGCGAATCAATTACTGCTTAGTCAAGCCCACGCCCTGTGGGTACGGCGTAATGTCGTCATCCTAGCTCCCACAGGCATAATTGCCCCACCTGTTCATGCTTCACGTTACTGTCTTACCATGGGGAGGAATTGCAAGTCAGCTATTATCAATGGAATATTCTAATAGGACGACCTCATATATTTAATGGATAACATTTGTAATAGAGGGGTTTGAAAAGTAATATGACATTCTTTAAAGGTTTCAAGGAGTTTGCTGTAAGAGGAAATGTAGTGGATATGGGAATTGGAGTAATTATAGGGGCAGCTTTCGGAAAAATTGTAAATTCCTTTGTTTCGGATGTACTCATGCCTCCCCTAGGCTTATTTCTCGGAAAAGTTAATTTTTCTAACCTATATGTTAATTTATCTGGCGGTAATTATAATACCCTTTCGGAAGCAGAAGAGGCTGGAGCAGCAACCATCAATTATGGACTTTTCTTAGAATCAATCATTCATTTTGTTATCATTGCATTTGCCGCTTATTTGATTATTATCCAAATGAACAAGCTCAGACGTGTGTCCATGGAGTCAACTAGAACAAAAACGTGTCCCTATTGTTATTCGGATATTCCATCTCGAGCCCTTCGCTGCCCTAAATGTACCTCTGGAATTGATGAAAAACGGCAAAATACACGTCCAGAAAAAATCGTTCGAATTCGTTAACAGGCATAAAGTATATGGGATGAACAAACCTAGTATTTGGGTGGAATACTAGGTTTATTTATTTTGTAATAGCGTTTGGTTTTTGGTTCTGCCTACCGTGAAAATAGCTAATATTAATAAGTTCAATAATGGAGAATGAAGGAGCATGAGAGAGCTTGAAGTAGGGGGGAGGAAGCAGGTACAGCCGAAGCAGGTACAAAAAATCCCGGTTCAATCAGAGAGCAAGAAGGAGAATGAGGGAGATTGAACCAGGGGAAAAGGAAGCAGGTACAGCCAAAGCAGGTACAAAAACCCCTGGTTCAATCCACGAGCATGAGGGAGTGAGTATTTTCATCTTCCATGGTGTAAATTCACAATTGCATGTGAGGTCTATCCTCGTAACTAAAGAAGACTCGTTATTGTTCACGCAATCGGAGGAAAAGAAATTTTGCGGTAATATAGAAGGTCGTCAATAAGCCTGCAAATGGAGAAAAGAAGAAATGCGGTAGACAAGAAGCGTTCTAGAAGCCCGCAAATCAAGAAAAAACAAAAATGCAGTAGACAAGAAGCGTTCTAGAAGCCTGCAAATCAGGAAAAAACAAAAATGCGGTAGTCAAGAAACGTGTAGGCGTCTGCAAAACTACAAAATCATAATGTGACCGCAATGAAAAAATCATTTTCTTCCCCCATGGTGCAAATCCTTACTTACATGGGAAGTTTACCATGAAAATAAGTGATAGTTCAGGAGTGTAGGATCCCGACTCCAGTTGGATTAGCAACTGGTGAAGTCACAACACTTCAAGAAGCGTTCTAAAGGCCCGGAAAGTAGGGAAATCATGAAATGCGGTAGCTTAGTAACTTTCCGCTAATCCTTTGCAGAGCTCCCCTGTTCCTACAAATCATTAATTTACTGTTTGTAGGAACGGAGGCACCACACCCTGTGCCAGCAAACGTCTATTTCACTGTTTGCAGGAACGGAGACACCATCCTCTGTGCCCGCAAATCTCTATTTTACTGTTTGCAGGAACGGAGGCACCATCCTCTGTGCCTACAAGCAGCGTTTATGCAATTTGCAGTACAATAGGGGCGTGTTTCCATCCCCATGGTTATAGTGAATATATACAGAGCACAGCTGTAAATTTTTTCAACAAAGCTTAATGAAGTGCGTAACAGTGTACTTTCATATACAATAGGGAGTGGTTACAAAATGTGACAAGATAAAGAAAATTTAACGATAAATAATAGAGGTGTGACATGAGAAACCAAGACAACATTACTCCCTACATTACATTCAATCGTGATGAATGGGCTAGTCTCCGTTCATCAACACCAATGACAATTACGGAAAAAGATATAGAAGAACTGAAAGGGTTAAATGATGTTCTAAACATCGATGAAATTGAACAAATTTATTTGCCATTATCTAGGCTTCTTTTTTTACATACAATGGCTGTAAAAGAGCTGCATGAAAGTAGAAATATGTTTTTACGGACACAAGTAAAAAAAGTTCCTTACATAATTGGGGTAGCTGGAAGTGTTGCCGTAGGGAAAAGTACTATGAGTCGTGTATTGAAAACATTAATATCAAGGTGGCCAAATAAACCGAGAGTGGAGCTTTTGACAACTGATGGTTTCTTATACCCGAATAAATTTTTACAGGAAAACGGGTTAATGGATAAAAAAGGTTTTCCAGAAAGCTATGATATTACTAGCTTAATAAACGTTTTATCACAATTGAAATCAGGGAATGAAAAGGTTACGGCACCTATTTATTCTCATATCACATATGATGTTATTCCTGATCAGGTGCAGACGATTGAAAGTCCAGATGTAGTCATTGTAGAAGGAATAAATGTTTTGCAGCCTCCTAAATTGTTGGAAGGAAAGACAATCGACCAAATATCTGTGTCAGACTTTTTTGACTTTTCTATTTATGTGGATGCAGCTGAAAGCAATATTTTTAAATGGTATGTAGATCGATTTAAAATTTTAAAGGAAACAGCATTCAGACACGAAAAGTCATATTTTAAAAAGTTTGCTGGTATTAATGATGAAGAAGCCTTTGAACTAGCAAAAGATATTTGGGATAAAATAAATAAGGTGAACTTGCAAGAAAATATTTTACCGACTAGAAATCGTGCGGATTTAATACTTTACAAAGGAAATCACCATCTAGTTGATTCCGTTAAAATGAGAAAAATTTAATGGATATGTTTTACATAAAACTCCTGTGTAATCAATAGGAATACGTGTGGGATCCATGAAAAAGGGGTGGGGACATTGAGTAGTTTTACAGTAATGCCTCTTGGTGATAAAGGAATAAGGATTGATTTGGGTAATGTCATTTCTCCAGCTATAAACAGTTATGTTCATCAGCTAGGAGAACTAGTGGAAAAAAGAAGCATAGCCGGTATTGAGGAAGTTGTTCCAGCCTATTCAACCTTAACCATATACTACAATCCAATAATCATATCCTATGAATCTTTGAAATTACAGCTTACTGAACTTGGCAGTAAGCTTTCTCCATCTGCAAAATGGAAACGGAGAAAAATAATTTTACCTGTTTTTTATGGGGGAATTCTAGGTCCTGATCTAGAATATATAGCACGTTACCATTCTTTATCCATCGATGATGTTATTCAAATCCATGCGAAGCCAGTCTATCTCACATACATGATCGGATTTTCACCGGGATTCCCTTATCTTGGGGGATTAGATAAAAGACTAGCTACGCCTAGACGAAGTAACCCTAGGAAAAAGGTGTTGGCAGGTTCAGTAGGAATTGCCGGGTCCCAAACAGGGGTATATTCTATTGACAGTCCTGGTGGCTGGCAAATTATAGGTCGGACTCCAGTCCCATTATTTCGTCCAAATGATAAGGAACCAACCTTATTTCAAGCTGGTGATTATCTTCAGTTTCAATCTATAACGAAAGAAGAGTATGAGAGCATTGCTGATGAGTGTTTAAGAGGCGTCTACAAAACAGTCATTCAATTGTAAAAGGAAAAGGTGTGGGAGATGCATGGGAAAACTAATTGATTTGAATAGTGATATTGGTGAAAGCTTCGGTGCCTATAAAATTGGAAATGATGAAAATGTTCTTCAGTATATTACTTCTGCCAATATTGCATGTGGCTATCATGCAGGAGATCATAATGTCATGCATCGAACCGTAAAACTGGCTACAGAAAACAATGTAAGTATCGGAGCTCATCCGGGCTTGCCAGATCTCATGGGTTTTGGACGAAGGATGATGGAAGTGTCACCGTCTGATGTTTATAATATGGTTGTATACCAAGTAAGTGCTCTTCAAGGTTTTTTACATATTCAAAAGGAAAAGCTTCACCATGTTAAGCCTCATGGTGCTTTATTTAATATGGCTGCAACGAATACGGATATTGCCAGGTCGATTGCAATGGCAGTAAAGGATATTGATTCTTCTTTGATACTATATGGGCTTGCAGGAAGTGAGCTTATAAAAGAAGGGGGGAAAGTTGGTTTGTCTGTAGCACAGGAGGTATTTGCTGATCGAACGTACCAGCCAGATGGAACTTTAACTCCGAGAACACATCCTAACGGGGTAATTAGTAATGCAGAGCAAATGATGAATCAATCGTTAGAAATTGTCTTAGGGGGATTTGTTACAGCTATAGATGGTTCAAAGATTCCAATCCAAGGAGATACAATATGTGTACATGGAGATAAAACAGAATCCCTTTACTTTGTCCAGCAACTTAGAGCTACTTTTGAAGAACATGGAGTTACAGTAACATCACCTGTAGGGAGTAGATATAATGAAAATATTTGAGGTAATTGATCCAGGCTTACATACGACCGTACAAGATTTAGGGCGAATTGGTTATCAAAAATATGGTATTGTTCCTGCGGGGGCAATGGATGACTATTCCTTTCAGTTAGGGAATCTTCTTCTTGGTAATGAAAGACATGCAGCAGGCCTTGAAATTACGATGCTTGGACCAACCTTAAGGATTTTAAACGACACTGAAATAGTCATTGCAGGTGCCAATTTATCCCCTACTTTAAATAAACAGCCTATCCCCATGTGGACATCCATTCATGTTTCAAAAGGGGATGAATTAGGGTTTGGGAAACCTCAATCAGGTACAAGAGCATATATCTTAGTTGAAGGTGGAATAGACGTACCTGATGTAATGGGGAGTAAAGCAACGTATGTAAAAGCTCAAATAGGGGGATACGAAGGAAGAGCCTTGCAAGTAAAAGATGTGATTCAGTGTCACGGTTCAGTGGCCCGTATAACAGAAAATAGCATGACCAGTAATAGGAGGAAAACCATATCTTTCTCTGCTACTCCAAATTTAGAAATGAATAGCGTTATTCGTGTTATACCAGGTCCACAGGAATCCATGTTTTCAGAAGAAACAATAGAGAAATTTTATAATTCGACCTATAAAATTTCAACACAATCTGATCGAATGGGTTATCGACTTGAAGGGGAGCCTCTAATACGTCACAATAGTAATGAAATGATTACGGATGCAGTGACAGAAGGCTCCATTCAAGTTCCTAGTGACGGGCAACCAATCGTGTTAATGGCGGATCGTCAAACGTCAGGTGGATACCCTAAAATTGCCAATGTTATTAGTGTAGATTTATGGAAGGTAGCACAACGTTTACCTGGGCAAAGCCTTTCGTTTAAAAAGGTAAGTGTGACGAAAGCTCATGATGAATTAAGAAAAAGGGAACAGCTTTTTTCACAGCTTCATGTAGGTGTTACCGCACATACTTTTTCAAAAATATAAAAAGGTAAGGTGAAGAATGATGACAAAAGAAATAGTTAAAACAAATAATGCTCCTGGGGCAATTGGCCCTTATTCACAAGCAGTAATTACAGGGAATATGGTTTTTTGTTCTGGACAAATTCCACTAGTCCCTGAAACAGGTGAAATGGTGGAAGGTCTTGAAGCACAGACTGTACAAGTTTTTAAGAATGTAAAAGGTGTTTTAGAAGCTGCAGGATGTACGATGAATGATGTTGTAAAGGCAACTGTTTTTATGAAAAACATGGATGATTTTGTTCGCGTTAATGAAATTTACTCACAGCAGTTTGAAGAGCCATTTCCAGCAAGGAGTGCAGTGGAGGTAGCTCGATTACCGAAAGATGCATTAGTAGAGGTTGAAGTAATTGCGGTAAAGGGGTAGACGAATATATTGACTGCGGCATTTGGGGTTTTATAGAAAAAAGGAAGCTGACGAATGGACGATTCGTTTGGCTTCCTTTTTTTATAGAGTTTATAAATTTTTTTCTCTATGAAAGTTGTCTAGGAGACAGGACATCGATGATTTAATCGTTAATCGTTTCCCAGGACAAGTGATCACTTTTTTTATATGTTCCTGCAAAATGAAATTACACTGTTGCACACAGGACGTGGGCATTCGTACTTAAGATAAATTGAGGCCCCTTGAGCTTTTCTTATTGGCTTCTGGGATTTTTATATTTTTAAGACTTGTTTTTAGGCTGAAAGCTTGTTCCTTTTGTTAAGGTCCAAACCTCTTTTAAGACTGGCATTTCTTCCATATCCTCTTCTGATACTTCAGACCATATCATTTTCTCAGGCTTTGAATAGGGTGAATTTGTTTTAATGACCCCTTGTTCTGTTGCAATCCAATCTAACGTTAAATCGTACGGATCCTTCGGTATTTCTTCATTAATTACCTGAACAGAATGGACAGATCCAATAATAGGGATAGGTGGGTTTCCGAGTTCACGAATAATAGCGTATTCTCGATCTGCATACCCTTCTCCTTTACCAATTCGTCGTCCATCACGGTGAACAGCAACGGAACCTGCGAAGAATAAATCAATGGTAGGTAATTGTGATAGAGGAATGACCTTTCCATATTGAAGAATATTTTTTAAACTTGCAGCTTTTCTTTCTTCCCCAGGTGGAACGTTTTCTGGGGACACTAGGATAAAACCATCCTTTAGACGTGGCGTTGGGACTAAAAGTGTTTTTCCATCCTTTAATACTTGTGCACGAATAGGGAGCTGTGGAGAGTCAGGATTAATTTTGATGACCTTTGCTTGTTTGTACTCCTCCATTTGAAAAACATGCTGAGCTGCCTTTTCTGCTCCTTTGAAATTAGGGATCCTCCCCTTAAGTGGAAAAGGAAAACGCCCAACCTTTTCTTCCATCATCTTCGCCCAAACCTCTTCTCGAATTTCTTTCTTACTCCGCATCTGTAATCACCTCAATCCAATTATAGACAAGAACCTGTTTCCGTACAATTTTAGGAAGTTTTTGTGACCAAAAGTTCCGGAACCAGGTTTGGTACGATTTTGTGACATAAAAGTTCCGGAACCAGGTTCGGTACTTTTTGGTTTGGTACGATTTGTTTGGTAAGGTTTTTTGTTACTGGGTTGTTACTTTGGAGTGGTAGAAAGAGGTATGGGAGGGATTAGGGTGACGGAATGGACTGGAAAAGTGATTTTTATTACAGGGGCTGCTAGTGGAATAGGAAAAGGCATTGCCTTGGCTTTTGTTAAGTTAGGTGCCAATGTTGTGTTATGTGACTTAAAGGATGGTGGATTAAAAGAGGTGAAAGAGGAGCTTGAAATGGCTACATCAGCTACATCGGCTATATCAATAAGTGATGCAACAAAGAAAGGAGACATTCTGTTCCTTCCTTTCGATATTACGAAGGAAGAGGAAGTAAAGGATGCTGTGGATAAAGCTCTTAATAAGTTTCAGAAGATTGATGTACTTATTAACAGTGCAGGACTACAATATGTGTCCATAATTGAAGAATTTCCTCCAGAAATGTTTGAAAAGCTGTGGAGAGTCATGTGTTTTGGTCCATTTTTAACGATGAAGTACGTTCTTCCACATATGAAAGAACGGAAGTATGGACGAATTATCCACATGGCATCCATTAATGGTTTAGTAGGCTTCTCTGGAAAGGCTGCTTATAATAGCTCGAAGCACGGAGTCATTGGCTTAACGAAGGTAGCTGCTTTAGAAACAGCTGCAGAAGGAATCACCGTGAATGCCTTATGTCCTGGATATGTAGACACGCCTCTCGTTCAAAATCAGTTAGCTGATTTAGCAAGAACAAGAAAGGTCCCTCTAGAGGAGGTGTTAAATGAAGTGATTTATCCACTGGTGCCGGAAAAACGCCTTCTTTCCGTCCAGGAAATAGCAGATTACGTTGTTTTTCTAGGAAGTGAAAAGGCAAGAGGAATAACGGGGCAATCGGTAGTGATTGATGGTGGTTATACTGCGCAATAATATCTGAAAATTATGAATTTACAAATAAAATGAAACTCATTTGTAACTTGCTGGTACTACACTGTTTTTACTTGGAATCTACCCAAGAGGCATTGTCAAATTTGAAAGGGGCGAATGAAGATGAAAAGGGGTATTCAGTCGTTTTTGCTTTTATTTGTATGTTTATTTTTATTGTTATTAGCTGGTTGTGGGGATAATGATGCGGCTACTGATAATTCTGGTAATGAAAATGACAATGATGAAGTTAATGATGCTGGGAACGATGATGACAACGACGACGGAGATAGTGATAATGCTGGGGAAGTAACTGGGGATCCTATCAAAATTGGGGTTCTTACATCCCAAACTGGGATTCTTGAAGCGTATGGTCATCAGATGATTAAGGGGTTTGATATAGGGTTAGATTATGCTACCGATGGGACACGTGTGGTGAATGGTCGTCCTATAGAAGTGATTATTCGTGATACACAAACGGAACCGCAAGTTGCTGTTCAGCAAGCAACAGAGCTTTATGAAAATGAAGGGGTAGATATTCTTGTAGGGGCAGCTAGTAGTGGTGATACGCTGGCAGTATTACCTTTAGCTGAGGTTTATGAACGAATTATGATTGTGGAGCCTGCAGTAGCAGATGCTATTACTGGTTCAGAGTGGAATCCGTATATTTTCCGTACGGGGCGTAACTCCTCTCAGGATGCGGTAGCAGGGGCAGCGGCGATTGCCTCAGATGGAACAGATATTGCTATTCTTGCTCCGAACTATGCCTTCGGGTTAGATGGTGCGGAAGCATTTAAAGAAGCGGCGGAAGCGTTAGGAGCTAATATCGTTTTAGAGGAATTTCCAGCCCCTGATGCTACGGACTTTACTGCTAATATTCAACGGATTATAGATGCAGATCCTGAGTACCTTTTCGTCATATGGTCTGGAGCTAATTCGCCATGGCAAGCGCTACAGGATATGGGAGTGCAAGATCGTGGAATTACCATTTCAACAGGAGCACCGGATATTGCAGCGTTATATACAATGGATGACTTAATTGGGATGGAAGGCTTTTCTGTTTATCATTATACTCTTCCGAATAATCCAGTGAATGACTATCTTGTTGAGGAGCATATGCGTTTGCATGATGGTGAGGTGCCAGATCTATTTACAGCAGGAGGAATGGCCAGTGCAATTGCTGCAGTAGAAGCATTGACGTTAACAGGTGGCGATACGAATGCAGATGCATTAAGGGATGCCATGAAAGGGATGAGCTTTGATTCACCAAAAGGAACTATGACGTTCCGTGAAGAGGATCATCAAGCACTTCAAGCGTTGTATGCCATTGAATTACAGGAGCATGAGGATTATGACTATCCTTTACCTGTATTAATAAGAGAGCTATCACCAGAGGAAACGGCACCACCGATTCGAAACTAAAGGGGGACTCTCTCATGAATACGACGACAAAGGATGCAAAAGGCCAGTCACATGCAAAGGAAACAACGAAAGAAAAAATTATTGAGACGGTTAATGTAACAAAATCATTTGGGGGACACACCGCAGTGAACGCGGTGTCTCTCACTATTTTTGATAAGGAATTTAAATCTATCATTGGACCTAATGGAGCAGGGAAAACGACATTTTTTAACTTGCTTTCCGGTCAAATGAAGCCTACATCAGGAAAAATTCATTTCCGAGGAAAAGAAATTCATCATTTGCCACCACATAAACGAACGAAGCTTGGGATTGGAAGATCCTTTCAAATAACGAATGTATTCCCTACTCTCACTGTATTAGAAAATGTGAGGCTAGCCGTTCAAGGGAAGCACAATATTCATTATTCTATGTTTCGGCATTATCGATACTATAAGCACTTGGAGGAGGAAGCTCTGGACGCACTAGAAAGAGTGAATCTACGGGAAAAAAGTGATCAACCTGCCTCCGCTTTAGCTCATGGGGAAAAAAGAAAGCTTGAAATTGCGATCCTTCTTGCTTTAGATACGGAACTACTATTACTAGATGAACCAACGGCAGGCATGTCTATAGATGAGGTGCCACAAATTATTGAAGTTCTTGAAAACATTCGTGACCAACGTGATCGAACAATCCTCCTTATTGAACACAAAATTGATTTAGTAAAACACCTTTCTGACTCCATTGCTGTATTGTTTCACGGCAAGCAATTAGCGGATGGTTCACCGGAGGAAATTATGAATAATGAACAAGTTCAATCAGCTTATTTAGGAGGGTTGTATGACGATGCTGAAAATTAATGGCCTCCATACTCATATTGAGCAATTTCATATTCTTCAAGGCGTAGATTTAGAGGTTCCGGAGGGAAGTGTGACCGTAGTTTTAGGGAGAAATGGTGCAGGAAAAACGACTACCATCCGTTCGATCATGGGATTCTATCCAAACATGAAGGGTGAAATATTGTTTAAGGAAGAGTCGTTAATGAATTCACCAACCTATACGATAGCAAAAAAAGGGATCGGTTATGTGCCAGAGGATCAAGATATTTTTGCAGGATTAACAGTGGAAGAGAATATGCGAGTTGCTATGAGGAAAGAGGATGATAAAACATTTGAACGGCAGGAGTGGCTATTGGGTCTCTTCCCTGACTTGAAGACAGCCTGGAAGCGAAAGGGCGGTCATTTGTCAGGGGGACAAAAGCAAATGTTATCCATTGCAAGGGCGCTAGTGAATGAAACGCCTCTTCTCCTGATTGATGAACCTTCAAAAGGTCTAGCTCCCATTATGGTGGAGAAGGTAATGGAAGCCATGAACGTGATTCGGGAAACAACAACGATTCTCCTAGTGGAACAAAATTTCATGATGGCTAGTCAATTAGGGGATTATTTCTACATGATTGACGAAGGTCGAACTGTTTTTGATGGGAGTATGCAGCTTCTACTTGATGATGAAGGATTGAGGAAAAAATATTTAGGAATTGCTTAAGTTAATAGATTTGGAGGTGAACAAATGGAGCTTCATTTAACGCTAGTATTTAATGGCTTAGCAACAGGGATGTTGATTTTCCTACTTGCCGCTGGATTGTCTCTTATTTTCGGACTTATGTCTGTTTTAAATTTTGCCCACGGAGCTTTATTCATGTTTGGTGCATACATGGGAACGTGGGTATACATTCTAATTGGTGGTTGGGATTCACCTTGGGGAAACGTAAACTTTTTTATAGGTATGGGAGCTGCAGCTCTTATTGGGGTAATTTTAGGCTACGTTGTAGAACGGTTTACGGTTCGTCAAGTGTATGGAAATCATCTACGGCAAATTTTAATTACGACAGGTGTCATGCTCGTTGTTGGTGAATTAGTGAAGGTTTTTTGGGGGCCAAACTTAATCCGTGTAGTTCAGCCTGAATTTTTAACAGGAAATTTTATGGTGGGAGACGTGAGGCTTACGTATTATCGTTTGTTCATCATCATTTTTAGTACAACAATTCTAGTGCTTCTTCTATTCATGCTCAAGAAATCAAAGCTGGGTATCGTTGTGCGGGCTGGCGTGGAAAACAGCGATATGATTCAGGCACTAGGTGTTAATGTTCGAAAAGTATTTACTCTAGTTTTCGTATTTGGAACGGTTCTTGCTTGTATTGGAGGATATATGTGGGGGCCATATCAAGGACAGGTCAATCCTGGAATGGGGCTAGATCTCATGCTCATTGCCTTTATCGTCGTTGCAATAGGTGGATTAGGAAGTGTGGCAGGATCTGCAGTTGCTGCAGTACTTGTAGGGTTGTCGGAAGCGTATATGGCGTACTACTTTCCACCAGGCTCATTAGCAGTAAATATGCTCATTATGGCAACTGTACTGTTAATTAAGCCAACTGGAATATTTGGAGCAGGGAGGTGACGGTTAAGTGAAAACGACTGCGAAAGAGACGGGTACATCGTATACGAATGGAAATACCAATGTATTGCCAGAACCTGAACGTAAAGGAAGGCTCTTAGACCTCAAATCGTTGACGGGTAAAAGGGTCACGTGGATCATCATTCTTCTCCTTTTATTTGCTGTTCCATTATTAATTACAAAAAACAGCTATCTTTTCTTATTAACGAACATTTTTATCTGGTCTGTCTTTGCTATGAGCTACAATCTTCTTCTTGGGTATACAGGAATTATTTCTTTCGGTCATGCCATGTTTTTTGGAATAGGAGCTTACAGCTTAGCATTGACAGCAAGGCACGTTCCTAGTGGTGAGTTTGGGTTTCTTTTAGCTATTCTTCTAACCGTTGGAATTTGCTTCGTACTTAGCTTAATCGTTGGCTTGTTATCCCTACGTCTAAGGGATACGTTTTACGCATTAATCACCTTAGCAGTCGCAACGATTTTTGTCATTATTGCTGAGCAGTGGCGATCCATGACGATGGGGAACGACGGCTTTAATTTTACAGCAACATTATCCCGTGATTTATTTGGGTTTATTAATCTATTAGATCGCAGGCATGTCTATTATATTGCCTTAATTTTTCTAATCGCTATGTTCCTTGTATTAAAGAGGTTTATTCATTCACCAGTTGGGAGAACACTGCAAGCCATTCGAGATAACGAGGAACGAGTAGCCTCTCTAGGCTTTTCCGTCTTAAATTATAAGCTTATATCCAACGTCGTAGCTGGTGTCATGGCGGGATTAGCAGGTGTCGTTTATGCCATATCTATTCGCTTTGTTAGTCCAGCAAGTGTGTTAGGTGTTGAAAAAACGATAGACGTTTTACTCATGACTGTAATTGGTGGTGTTGGCACGTTACTCGGTCCAATTATTGGTGCAGGTGTCGTGGAAGTATCCTCACACTATTTAATGGGGCTAGCAAATATTCATCCAATATTTGAACGATGGGTAATCATGTTTGGGGTAGTGTTTATTCTCATTATTCTTTTCTTCCCAGCAGGTATTGTAGGAACGATTAATCAAAAATATAAATCTAAAAAAAGGAAGGGGAAATCTCATGAATGACATTGTTTCCTCCTACGTGATTCGCATTATACGCCCGTCGGGTAATCGTCAAGAAACGAAGCCTCACTATAGAATTAAGTTAAACCACGTACAAACGGGAGATGAGATGTATCTCCATTCTTTTGAAGAGTTAAAGGATTATTTGGAAAAGACGATAGATAATCCATCCAATTGGAACGAACGAGTATGAGGCTAGGAGTGGAAGGAAGATGGATCAACCTACTATAGGGGTGCGTTCTATAGCAACGTACCTTCCAGAAGAACGTTTAAGTGCAGAAGAAATCTCTATAGAATCAGGAATTCCTTCTGAAATAGTCAGAGAAAAATTAGGAATCGAATCGATTGCTGTAGCAGGGGAGAAGGATCATCCTGTAGCGATGGGCGTATGGGCAGCAAAAAAAGCGTTGCAGCGAGCAAAACTCTCTCCTTCACAGCTTGATCTCATTATATATGTAGGAGAAGAGTACAAAGAATATCCTTTGTGGACAGCTGCAACGAATATTCAACAAGAATTAGGAGCTACGAATGCCTGGGGATTTGACGTTTCCATGAGATGTGGAACAAGTGTCATGGCTATGAAACTTGCAAAATCATTGCTGCAAACGGATGACAGAATAAAGACAGTGCTATTAACAGGTGGCTACCGAAATGGAGATTTAATTGATTATAAAAATCCGCGAACGA
Organism: Evansella sp. AB-P1; assembly: GCF_029688925.1. Taxonomy (GTDB): domain Bacteria; phylum Bacillota; class Bacilli; order Bacillales; family Salisediminibacteriaceae; genus Evansella. The sequence goes on along the minus strand of NZ_JARUKY010000006.1, from coordinate 184,617 downwards.
GGTTTATGTTCAATCTAGCAAGTGGTGGAGGAGCTTGTATTCTCCAAAAAGGGTGGGAGAAAAATACGGTACTAGAAACAGAGGTAGTAACAGATGGAAGGTTTTCAAAGGATGTTTTAGTAAAGGAAGGGGGTACACTATACCCTTTTTCCAATGATAATAATACGAGAGATCATTCACAGGAAAAACAAAGAAAAAGGATCATGACCTTAGATGTAACAGACCCAGAAGGGATGAAAAAACGTCTAGAAGAGGTTTCTCTCAAAAACTTCCTATCTGTTATTCGTTCCTCCTTAGAAAAGAGTGGGTATCAGGAGGAGGAGCTAGACTATTTGGCCATCCTTCATATGAAGAGATCCGCACACCGCTATGTATTAAAGGAATTGAATCTATCGGAAGAACAAACCCTTTATTTAAGTGATATTGGCCACGTTGGACAATTTGATCAATGGATATCGGTGGAAAGAGCATTAAACCAAGGTTTGATTAAAGAGGAGTCGATCGTAACCTTAGTAAGTGCTGGAATTGGGTATGCATGGGCGGCAACAACGATTCGTTGGGGGTGACGTGATGAATTTGGAATGGAATTGGTTAAAGAAGAGAGCTAGTATTCACCCGGACAAAACAGCTGTCATTGATGGGGATACAGGAAAGACGTGGAGCTATGGTCAGCTATATGAAGAAAGTATAATATGCGCACAAATGTTAAAAAGAAAGGGTGTCCTTTCTGGGGATCGAGTTGCCATCCTTGCACCAAATGGGGTGGAATATTTAATTCTCCTATTTGCCTGTAGGGAATTAGGAGCTATTTTTGTACCCTTTAATTGGAGACTCACGGTGTATGAATTAAATAGATTAATAGAGGACTGTACTCCGCGCATCATGTTTGTGCATCCTAGCTTTCATACAAAAACAAAGGAATTAACGTTCACCGAATGTTTTTCTACAGACAAACTTCATCGTGGAATGAACGAAGAAGAAAAAGAAGCTCCCTCTTTTACTAAACAAAGCTCACCTACTTTTAATAACAGTGATCCTGTTCCACTTGAAAAACCATGTATGATGATTTATACAGGGGGAACAACTGGAAAGCCAAAAGGTGCTGTTTTGACGTATCGTTCCGTCATTACTAATTCATTAAATACAATTGCTACATGGAGCTTATCGGAAAATGACATTACTGCTACAGTCATGCCAATGTTCCATACAGGTGGTATAAATGCTTTAACGCTTCCAGTACTTCATGCGGGAGGAACCATTGTTATTTATTCAGCTTTCGACCCGATTCAAATAATTAGGGGGCTTGTAGCATATAAATGTACAAACGTATTAATGGTTCCGACGATGTACCGAAACGTTATAGAGACAGAAGAATTTCAGAAGGAGCCCTTTTCTCATATGAAAGTATTTCTTTCAGGAGGTGCCCCTTGTCCTGTTACCATATATGACGCTTTTGCAGCAAAGAGTCTACCATTTAAAGAGGGCTACGGGTTAACCGAAGCAGGACCGAACAACTTCTTTATTTGTCCAGACGTGGCAAAAAGAAAGCGTGGGTCCGTTGGAAAACCAATGCTTCTAAACGATATAAAGCTAGTAGATGATGAAGGGAAGGATGTATCAAATGGAAAGATAGGGGAGCTTGTTATCTATGGAGACCATTTATTTGACCATTATTGGCAGAAGAATAAAGAAACGAGAGAGGCTGTAAAAGATGGCGGTCTTCATACGGGAGATTTAGCTTATCAGGATGAAGATGGAGACTACTATATTTTAGGTAGAAAGAAAGAAATGCTCTTATCAGGTGGAGAAAATGTCTATCCCCTAGAAGTGGAAAATGTGATTGCAGCTTTTCCTCAAATACAGGAGGTTGCGGTTATTGGTTTGCCTGATGAAAAATGGGGAGAACGGGTTGTTGGAGCTGTTGTTATGGGAGAAATAGTAGAGAAGGAAGAGGTAGAATTGGCCATTCAAAAACACTGTAGGGAAAAGCTAGCTCCTTACAAAATTCCGAAAGAAATCTACTTTTTTGATCATTTGCCTAAGACAGACGTAGGGAAAGTCCATAAAAAAGCAATAATAGACAGTATTCAACAAAGAAAGCGTATTCATAAAATAGACTGAATTTTGTTAAAATTAAAATAGGTGAGCTAGATCAATTTTATAAAAATCGACCGTCTGAAACGAAGATCGAATTAAATATATACTTCTTTTTGTATAAATGTTCGTGATTAAGAATGAAATAAAAATTATGATCGACTCAAGCTATGGCAATAAAAAGGGGGGAGACATGTGGAAGGAACAGATCATGTGGTTTTTAAAACGAAGCTACAGCCTCCGATGGTTGAAGGTGAAGTGCTATTTCGTTCATCTGTAATAAGACGATTAAAAAAAGCGAAGGAACGACCTTTAACGGTTGTTCAAGCTGGCCCGGGCTTTGGAAAAAGTACTGCCATTTCTGCTTTCTTACGAATGGAGCCTCACCCCTACGTATGGTATACCGTCACAGAGCAAGATAATCAATTGTTTAGGTTTTTGTTGTATTTTAAAGAAACAATTCAAAAGATCGTACCTGCCATAGATACAAATTGGATTACAGAATTAATACTACAAATTGAACAAGGGAATGAAAAAGGAATCTACGAATGCTGCTCTCATTTTATAAATGCGTGTGTGGACATAGATGAGGACTGGCTCTTTATTATGGATGATTATCAAATCGTATCTGAAAATAAAGAGATTGACCAGTTTATGAAGTGGTTTCTCATGCACCTACCACAACGGCTACATATGATTCTCGTAAGCCGTTCCAAACTAGATTGGCACTTCCTAGCATCTTGGCGAGTGAAAGGCTATGTGAATGAAGTTCGAGAGAAGGACCTTTGTTTTTCAGCAGAAGAAATTCAGATTTTATTTGAGGATCATTATAGAAGACCTTTATCCATGAAGGAAGGGGAATATATTTTTGCCAAAACAGAGGGCTGGATCATGGCGATTCAGATGGTTTGGCAACAGATGGAGGAAGGCCTCACGTTAGAGGAGATTTTTCGTGATCAGACGTCATCGATGGAGGAGTTGTTTGATTATTTAGCATACGACGTGCTACAGAGACAGCCTCAAAAAACACGCCAGTTTTTGAAAGAAGCGTCTATTTTTTCACAATTAACGGTTGAGGTTTGTGAAAGGGTAATGGAGCTTTCAAATGGGGAAGAATTGATTGCTGATCTTATGAAAAGGCATTTGTTTTTGCAAACGACGGAGGATAAGGAAGTGTTTAGGTTTCATTCGTTGTTTCAGCAATTTTTACAGAATCGGTTGAAGTTGGATTGGGATCGTTGGTGTGAGCTTCATGTTCGTGCGGCGGAGGTGTATGTTTCAAAGGGGCTTCTTGATCAAGGGTTATTTCATATGAAGGAGTGTTGTTCGTCAGAGGTTCTTGCAGAATATCTCTTTAAGCATGGGAAAAATTTGATTAAACAGGGCTATTGGAAGGCTTTGGAGCATGCGTTAGGGATGGTGGATGATGCTCATAAGGATCGGTTTAGTCGTTTGTGGATTGTGCAAGGGGATGTGGAGAGGTACCAGTCTCAATATGAACGGGCGTTGGTTTATTATAGGCGGGCAATGGAGTTAGGGGAGAAAAATGGGGATGCCTTAAGTGAAAGTATGGCACTTGAGGGTGCAGCTTGCGTGTATTTAGATACGATTCAGCCTCGGCAAGGGCATGCGTTGTTAAAGAGAGCTATTGATTTACTAGAGCAAAGTAGTAGTTATGGGTTATTAGATAGAGCTTATTATGATGAGGTTCAGAAGCAGCTTCGTCATCTTTATGTCTTAATGTCAGAAAACACGATAAATTTAGGGGATGCGAACGAGGCGAGGAAATGGTATGAAAAAAGTCGTTCCTTAGAGGAAGAAGAGGGAATGGAAGATCTGGAAGCCCGGCTTCATTTAAGAACGGGTCGGCTAGGGGAAATGGTTCGTCGATTGGAGAAGAGGAAGGTGGAATCTCAAGGGGATAATGCTACAAGTGGTCCTCCAAAATCTCATCGGGAGAGGGATCTTCTTTTATCGTATGTGTATGCATTACTTGGTAGGGAGAAGAAGGCAAAGGATGCTGCGTCGTCTGCTATTATGCAAGGGGTTCGTGCGGAGGCTCCCTTTGTAGAGGCTTGTGGCTGGATCCGTATGGGGCATGCTGTGTTACTTCAGGATAAATATGAGCAAAGGCTTGCATCTACTTGTTATGAAACGGCTCTTCAGATGATGGAGGAAATGAATATTTCAAGAGGGAAAGCGGAGCCTTATATGGGCCTCAGTTTACTTTATGGTAAAAGGCGAGAGCTAGAGCCTGCAATCAAGTTTGCTACGTTAGGGCTGGTGGAAACAGATCGGGTGGACGATCGTTGGCTATCTACGTGGATTCATGTTTGTAAAGCAATTGCCTACATTTATGCACATAAAGAGGAAATGGCCCTTTCGGAATTAAATCAGTGCTTTAAGCAGTTTCAGCTTTGTGGTGATAGCTATGGTTTAACGGTAACGATGCTTTGGCAGTCGTATGTTACTTACCAGATGGGGGATGAAGCAAAGTTTTATCCGTATGTACATCAATTTTTACAGCTTGTAGAAAAAGGCGGTTATCATGAGCTGTTACAAACGACAAGTCTATTTGGTCCAATGGACGTTCAGCAATTATCGCCGATGTTATTAGATGCTTATCACAGTCGCAAGAAGGAACAGCCCTATTTGCATCATTTAATGCTACAGCTGGGGATGGATAAAGGGGTTACAAGTCACCCTGGGTATACGTTGCGGATTCAGACTTTTAAAGAATTTAAGGTCTTCCGAGGAGAGGAGGAAATTACAGAACGGGACTGGAAAAGGGGAAAGGCAAAGGAGCTCCTACAGTTGTTTGTAACGAAGCGGAAGCATTTATTACAAAAGGAGGAGATCTATGACCTCCTATGGAGTGGGCAAGAAGAGGAAGTTGCTAGTCGAGATTTTAAGGTTGCTTTAAATATGCTTAATAAGGTCCTTGAACCTGAACGAAAGGCAAGAACCACACCGTTCTTTATTCAACGGCATGAACGGGCTTATGGACTAAATTTAGCTGCTCCCTTTGAGCTTGATACGTATGATTTTGAATCTGGAGTATTGGCTGGACTAGAAGCAAAGGACAAAGAGGAAGGAATTCGTCTATTAACGGAAGCGCTTCAGCTTTATGAGGGAGATTATTTACCTGAACGAATCCATGATGATTGGTGTATTGAGGAGAGAGAAAGACTACAAGTGTTGTTTTTAAGAGGTTCGGAAAGGCTTGCCATGTTGTATTTAGATGTTGAGGAAGAAGATTTATGCATCGAGTCCGCGCAACGGATTTTGGAAAGAGACCGCTGTTGGGAGGAGGCTTATCGGCTGTTAATGGAAGCCTATCATCGGAAAGGGAATAGGAATATGGTTTTTCAATACTATGAAAAATGCTGTGAGGTTCTGGAAAAGGAGTTAGGGATACTTCCAATGGAAAAAACACGATTATTGTATGAAAAAACGAGAGTAGGAGGGGATTTCATTGATCGGAGTGGAGCTTAAAAAGGTGCAGCTAAAAAATGGGGAAACGATTGCCTATAGAGAACGTCCTGGAAAAACGGATCCGATTGTCTTCATTCATGGAAATATGACGTCTTCTAAGCATTGGGACTTAGTTTTTGAGGAAATGGATGAAAAATATCATCTATTAGCAGTGGACTTGCGAGGGTTTGGGGAGTCATCTTATAATACTAGATTTGATTCCTTAGATGAACTGACAGAGGATGTTCGTGAGTGGATGGAGCTTATTGGAATCGTTGCGGCACAAGGAGGAAATGGTAGTATTTCTGAAGAGGGACTAGACGGGGCGGATGGCGGCGTACACGTTGTAGGCTGGTCCACAGGTGGCGGAGTAGCTATGAAACTAGCTGCATTCTACCCAGAGTATGTAAAGTCACTTACGCTACTATCCTCTCTTTCAACACGTGGATATCCTCATTTATCATTGGGAGAATCGGGAGAACCAATTAGGCGTTCGGAAACGAAGGAAGAGGTGGAGCAGGATCAGTGGCGCACCATACCTATTACAAAGGCTTATGAGGAAGAGGATGGAGAATTTTTGCGGGGCGTTTGGAATCAATTGATTTATACGGACAATCAGCCAGATGAGGCTAGGTACGAAGCGTATATAAAAGATATGTGTACACAACGGAATTTGGCTGACATCTATCATGCAAACAATTACTTTAACATTAGCAATCATGATGGATTAGCGAAAGGTACAGGAGAGGTGGATAAGATTACTGCACCTGTCCTTATTTTAGAAGGTGAATTGGACCAAGTTGTCACGCACCAAATGATAAATGAGATTCGTGCTGATTTTGGTGATCGTGCCCAGTACCACTTATTAAAGGGATGTGGCCATTCTGCACTAGTGGATGATTTACCACAGCTGTTAGATGTTCTGAGTACATTCATCGATCAGCATCGAACCAAATAAGCGAATCTCTATTTTGGGGAGTTTACGGTAGTGCGTGAAGTGAGGGAAGTGGAGATTGCGGTAGTGCGTGAGGTGAGGGAAGTGGAGTTTTAGATTATGTGCAATTGGGGATGAAAGTTTCTTTTATGAGTGGTTCTTTCGTTTCCTACGGACGCCTTACACTACCAAGCTAATACTAATTTTCGGGGGAAGCGATAGAAAGAGTTGGCCAATAAGCCTGCAAAGGGAAAAAAGAGGTTTGCAGGTAGATAGAAGTGGGCCAATGAGCCTGGAAACAGGGAAAAGAGATTTGCAGGAACGGAGGAAGGTCGCCCCGTTCCTGGAAAGAGTGAAAAAGAGGTTTGCGGTAACGGAGGAAGTTGCCCCCGTTCCTGGAAAGGGAAAAAAAGAGGATTGCAGGAACAGAGGAAGGTCGCCCCGTTCCTGGAAAGAGTGAAAAAGAAGTTTGCAGGAACGGAGGAAGGTCGCCCCGTTCCTGGAAAGGGAAAAAAAGAGGATTGCAGGAACAGAGGAAGGTGCCCCCGTTCCTGGAAAGAGTGAAAAAGAGGTTTGCGGTAACAGGGGAAGATCGCCCCGTTCCTGGAAAGAGTGAAAAAGAGATTTGCGGTAACGGAGGAAGTTGCCCCCGTTCCTGGAAAGAGTGAAAAAGAAGTTTGCGGTAACGGAGGAAGAATTTACGGTATTTTTAGAGATTACTTGTTATAGGGGAGGCGAAAAGATGAACGAATTAAGTCTAGCGGGAAAAGTTGTTCTCATTACAGGGGCTGCAGGTGGAATCGGAGCTGCTGCAGCCCATTTGTTTGCGAAAAAAGGAGCCTCTGTCGTCGTTGCAGACTTTCTTGAAGAACAAGGGCAAGCAGTGTTGAATGAATTAGCTTCAAGAAGAGGAGAGAAAGGTGGAAAGCATTCTTTTTTTCAAGTAAATGTTGCCGACTCTACTAGTGTTCAACAAATGGTTCGTCAAGTATTGGAGGAATACGGAAAAATAGATGTACTCGTTAATAATGCAGGAATTACGAGAGACGCAATGTTTCGAAAAATGACAGAAGAAGCTTGGCATGAAGTGATAGATGTAAATTTAAATGGAGTTTTTTATTGTGCTAAGGCTGTTATTCCAAAAATGATTGAGCAGGGGAACGGTGTCATTATTAATACGTCCTCCATTGTAGGGGTACATGGAAATATAGGTCAGACCAATTATGCTGCAACAAAGTCTGCAGTCATTGGCATGACGAAAACGTGGGCAAAAGAATTAGGACCAAAGGGAATTCGGGTAAATGCAGTTGCTCCTGGTTTTATTGCAACTAACATGGTTGAAAAGATGCCTGAAAAAGTCATTGATCAGCTAAAGGAAAAAATTCCATTGCGTAGGCTAGGACTTCCTGAGGATATAGGGCGCGCTTATGTTTTTCTAGCATCAGAGGAAGCCTCGTATATTAATGGAACAACATTAGAGGTGAACGGAGGACTATCACTTTAATAAAAGATGTGATTGAAAAAACATCTTTATTGTGTGAACTAAACGTTTGTACAGACCATTTCATCTTTCCCTTCATACAAATAACCATATAAGTATATGAAGGAACTCCCATAGTTGGATGAAAGGTAGATGGAAATGGATGTACAAGAAAAAGCGAAAATGTTCCAGCAGGAGCTCATCTCTCGCTTGAGGGATGAGCAATTACGTGATGGTTCATGGAGATATCCTTGTGAAAATGGTCCAATAACGGATGCCTACACAATTATTGTGTTAAGGGTCTTGAACAGGAAGGAAGACGAAGGATTAATAAAGGAGCTATCTCAACGTCTTATAAAAACCCAATCCTCTAATGGTGCTTGGAAGCTTTACGGTGATGAGGAAGAAGGAAATTTGTCAGCAACAATTGAAGCCTATACGGCTCTATTGTTTTCACGTGTAATTACAAAGGAAGACAATAGGATGAAAAAGGCAGAAAAATTTATCATGAAGCGTGGGGGCTTAAAAAGGTGTCACGTTTCCACGAAATTTATGCTTGCGTTAAATGGTTTATACCCTTGGCCTCTTTGGTTTCCTATTCCAACTTCATCCTTACTCCTTCCAAAATTTATTCCCGGTAGCTTTTATAGAATGACCTCCTATGTAAAAGTTCATCTTGCTTCTGTTCTAATTGCAGCAAGTAAACGATTTACAGTGGCAAAAAGTAATGAAGAGAAAAATGAAACCCTACCTTCAATTGATCATTTAATAATTGAGAAAAAGATTGTGAAACGATTATGGAAGCAAAGGCGTAAATGTGAAAAAAACGATAGTCGTAATTTTGACAATAATAATGCCTTTTCTTTTCTAGGGAAATCTTACTTTCGAAAAAAAGCATGGAAACGGGCAGAGGAGTATATTTTAAACCACATTGAAAAGGATGGAACTCTAGGAAGCTATGTAACTGCCTCTATTTATATGATTTATAGTTTATTAGCGTTAGGTTATGATAAGAAGTCTCCAATTATTGTAAATGGAGTAAAGGGGATAATAGACTCAGTCATAAAAATGGATGATTATTATCATGTAGAAAACGCCAAGTCAAACATTTGGGATACAGCACTAATGACGTATACCATGCAGGAAGCTGGAGTTTTACCTATAGATGAAGTAATTCATAAGGCATCCAACTATTTGATGAAATATCAGCAATCAGATTGGGGAGGCGGGGGAAGCAAGGATCAAAAAAATAGTTCGAACGGTCCTTGGAGTTTTTCTACTAATAATACATCCCATCCAGACATTGATGATACACAAGCAGCGTTACGGGCCATTCAGCCACAAATGTCCCTTAACCGGAACCCTTCTTCTCTTTATGCATGGAATCAAGGTATTATATGGCTTTTATCTATGCAAAACAAGGATGGAGGCTGGGGCTCGTTTGAAAAAAATAAGCATCGTCATGTCATAGCAAGGCTACCTATTCCAAATACGGAGGATACAGTGATTGATCCGTCCACAGCCGATTTAACTGGAAGAACGCTTCAATTTTTAGGGGAGCATGTGAATCTAAAAATAGATCATCCAAAAGTGGCAATGGCTACGAAATGGTTGCTTAAAAATCAAGAAAAAAATGGTTCTTGGTATGGGAGATGGGGTGTCTGCTACATTTACGGAACATGGGCAGCAGTAACGGGATTAATGTCAATTGGAATAGAAACTGATCACCCAGCAATAGTAAAAGCAAAAGAATGGTTACTATCTATTCAAGGAAAGGACGGTGGTTGGGGAGAGTCTTGTAAGAGTGATATCGTAAAGAAGTATACACCGCTTCCATATGGGACTCCATCTCAAACAGCTTGGGCCGTCGATGCATTAATTGCTATAGAGGATAAGGAAACGATCGAAATTGAAAAAGGGATAAAGTTTTTAGTAGAAAAGAAGGGGAATGGTCATTATCCCACAGGAGGCGGACTACCAGGAAGCTTTTATATTCACTATCATAGCTATAAAACCATTTGGCCATTATTAGTAGTAAGTCACTATTTAGAGAAATATGGACCAAAAAAAATAAATAGTTTTGGGAAACTTTGAGCTTTTTAAACTAGAAGAATCAACTTGAAAAAGCTATTAACAAATAGGAAAAGTGTTGATTTGGTGCAATTCTATGGACTACAAAATCATTCGATTCAGCCTTTAAGCATCTTGGAGTATGAGTGAGCTTGAACTAGAAAGAAATGAACTACTTTCCGCTTGTATAAGGGCGTTACTCTACAGGTTTAATGCCGTTACAACCTCCTATGAGCATCATAAAATGGGACTAGGAAGGTGGTGAAGGTATGAGGAGAGTGGACCCTTATTTAATGAGTGTATTTCGATCGAGAATTGCAGATCCAGCATGTGCCTGTAGAGTATATAAGGTACTTCGTTCGTGTAGCTTTCATGAGCTTCGGACCCCAGCAGGTGCATACGGCTTAGTAGACAGGCTAGCTCATTGCTGTGGTGTGCAAATTACCCCTGAAACAAGAGATTATGCCGCAAATTGGTTAATGACTTGTGGTGTTGACCCAGCTAATCCAGGACACAGAAGATCAATGTACAGCCTTGTATATGGGCGATAGCTTTTTTTGTTAGGTAGACCGCCTATGCAAGTGAAAATTTGCATCATGGACGAAGAAAATGTTTTTTTCATTGCGATCACATTGTCACATTATGATTTTGTAGTTTTGCAGACGCCTAGAACGCTTCTTGAGTACCGCATTTGTGATTTTACCTGATTTGCGGGCTTCTAGACGGCCTCCTATGAGCAGGTTTGTCTGTCCTATGAGCAGATTCACCAGTTCTATGAGCATTTCAACATTCGTTATTTTTTTCAGGGTAGACCCCCGTGCAAGAAAAACTTGCACCATGAGGTATGAAAATAGTTATTAAGTGGGTTCATCCGTTACTGGTGTAATGTCGTCATCCTGACTCCCTTGGGGCACGGCCTCAACTCCCAAGCACTTACACAGTAAGTGCTTGGGGATTTTCGGACTCGTGCTGATCCCACTGGAGTAGTCACCTTTCACTGCTGAACCAGTCTATTTTCAGAGTAGAACTAGTGATAAAGGGCAAGATTTTATTCATTCGTTATTCGTTTGGATGATCACAAAAGTATTCCCATTGCATACTATAAAGAACGGCTTAGATTTTTCCCCCGTCTAAGTCGTTTTTTTGTTTAAAGAGAGTTTAGAGATTGATTGTGTCTAAAATCGGAACTGGGAGAGTAAGCATTCATTTTAGAGAGCAGGCACTTTATGATGAAATTAATTTAGATTAAACCTAAAAAAAATCCAGTAATCGGACAATCACCCAAGGAAACTATTATGAATAAATTTTTCATATAAATAACCCTATTCTCCTGAAAAGTAAGAAGAATAGGGTTAATTTGTCATTTCATAGTTTAACGTTACATATTATCCGAATAAACTAAGTCCACCAAAAGCAAAGAAGGAAAGAGCAACAAATACAATCCATAAAACAAAACCAATTACCATAAACAATAAGACTGCTTGAGAATAGCTTTTTCTAGGATTGTCTGCACCAAATCCCCAAACGAATAAAAGAATAAGATTAAGTAAAGGAATAGCTAATAAAATGAAGGTAATTACCCATTTACCTACGGACATGTGTTCAGAGCTTGCACTACTTCCACCAACATCAACGGCCTCCATACTGTTCACCCCCAGTTTACGTTTCTTCAATTGCTACAACACAATTAAGAAATAAAGTAAAATTAATTGCAGCTAATCTAACTTATTTTTCTTTCCTCCATTATATACATTATAAAAGGGTAAATTTTATAACCCAAAAGTATAATTTTTCACCGAATGGAATGTATAGAACCAAAAATACTTAGACGGACAACTAACACAACAAGTTAAAACCCGAATTCATGATCGAATTCTTATGCAAGTGTTGTTCTGATCTAATGAACAGAGTTTATCAATCATAACCACCAGTAGCTTCAGGGAGTGATCGGTACTCCTCTTTTGTAAAAATAATTTCTAATATGATAAATTCCATTGTGTCTTCCCATCTATTGAGAGCTCTTGTCAAGCAAGATGTACCCCACTTGCATATGAATCAATATATTCAACAATTCCTCTAACATGTTCTTTATTTACCCAGCTAGTACCATTCCAGAATTAAAATAAATAGGTATTTTTTATTGTTTTGGAATGTTATTTCATATAAAAATTAGAAGGTTGATTAGCTAATAAACTCACGTATTGAGTGATCTGACTCTAAACAAATTTTGAATTTTTGGGAACAATTTCTTATCCTTAAACGTCATAAAGACAAACAACTTATAAATCTACAAGATTTGTTGAATTATAACGACATTCTAGTATCTATTAGAGGAAGGTGTGATTATACTTTTTTGCTATAGAAAAATGTGTTGGAAAAGGGGAGAGAAGGATGAAATGGAAGATGAGTTTTATCATTTTGTCATTGTTTTTTATAACAGGATGTACAACTGGCGAGTCAGATGATCCAGAAATCATCATTTATGGGGAAGTAGTAGAAACTTTTACCTACGAATGAGAATCTATTACTATTGAAGGTGATTTTAAAGATACACACATTGATGGCAGCTTATTAGTTGTTGGAGTATCTGATGCTGAAATATTTAATAAGGATGGAGAAATTATTGAACTAGAAGATTTACATGTAGGAAACCAGGTAGAAGTATTGTTACCCAATACGGACCTAAATGATTCGGATCCACAAGGCACAAGAGGGGATAGAGTAAGAATAATTGATTAGATGTCTTAGTTATGGGGACAAGTTGAGTTGAGTTTTTCCTCATGTACTACATCATTCAACTCCTTGTATTTTATTATTAAGAAGTTCTAGTGATCATTAAGCTTCCTATATAATTGTAGAATTGAATAAATGGGGGTGAAAATTTGTTATACAAGGTAACCTCAAGAGTTACTCTGTGATTTCTTGTTTTAGGGAGGGAAATAATATGAACAAAATAATATTTTTATTACTATCATTATTGTTAATCACAGCTTGTGGCTCAAATGTAATTCAGCAAAATGAAGAAGGTACAATTTTAACTGGAAAAGTTGTAGACACTTTCAATTATGAGTATGAAAGTATGACCATTGAAGGTAAATATAGAGATATAGGAGTTTCTGGTGGTAAAGTGAATGTTGGTATTCGTCTTGCTAAATTAATAAATAAAGATGAAGAAACGATAGAATTTCAAGATATTAGTGAAGGTGATAGGGTAGAAGTATTGTTAATCAATACAGATATGGATGATACAGATCCTCCAACATTAAGTAATAGTGCTAGAAGAGTAAAAATTATGGATTAACCATTGAGGGACATTTCCCATCTCTACGTACCTACAAAGTCATCACACGAAAATTCTGTAAGTGAGGCTTCTTTTCCGTCTACTTTACTATAGCCTTATGCAACTAGATCCGTGTGCAATTTAATACGCAATGCCACCTATCTCTTTTCCTATAATGTGTACATTGAATTCACTTACACCTTGTCTCAAACATGGTATTGATAGAATAGTATATTAGCCATTAATTAGATTAAAAGGGGGAAAGAAGGATGAAATGGAAGATGAGTTTTATCATTTTGTTATTGTTTTTTATAACAGGGTGTACAACTAGCGAGTCAGATGATCCAGAAATCATTATTTATGGGGAAGTTGTAGAAACTTTTCCCTACGAACAAGAAGCTATTACTATCGAAGGTGATTTTGAAAATACACACATTGATGGCAGCTTATTATTTGTTGGAGTATCTGATGCTGAAATAATTAATAAGGATGGAGAAATCATTGAACTGGAAGATTTACATGTAGGATACCAGGTAGAAGTATTGTTACCCAATACGGACCTAAATGATTCGGATCCACAAAGCACAAGGGGTGATAGAGTAAGAATAATAGATTGAGGCTGTTAAGTATTAGATAAGATAATAGAGCTACATGATGGGGATTTTTAGTATAATGCTTAATCATTTAGTTGATTCAAAAGAGGTGTGTTAATTATGAAAATGAAAATTATTTTACTCTTATTAACATCATCTATTTTTATTGTTGGTTGTGCTGCAAATGAAATGATAGAAAATAGCGAAGGAGGTTATACAATATATGGAGAAGTAACAGATACTTTCACTTATGAACAAGAATATCTAACTATTGAAGGTGATTTTACACATATAGGTGTTAATAATCATATACTGATTCTTTCAGTATATAATGCTGAAATGGTCAATGAGAGTGGAGAAACGATTAAACTTGACGATGTAAATGTAGGTAATAGAGTAGAGGCTTTTACACAAGTAATCAATCTAGATGAAGCAGGATCTATACTAGTAGTTGAAAGAGTAATAATAATGGATTAACCTCATAATAGCGATGAAATAGAAAACACGACTTACGAGTATAACCTTTGTAAGTCGTGTTTTTTTGATTAACTTTGACCTTGGTCCTGAGTCCCTCTTGTCCCATAAATTATATAGCACCAAACGATTAAATCCTATATCTATGATATAATTAATGTTGATAGACTTAGGTTATGTTAAAGGATAGTGTTGAATTATTAAAGTTTTGATTTTTGCGGATGATGCGAGACTCCCTTTGGGGAAAGCAAAAGCTGAAGATCCCCTCTGAAGTGTACGTTGCTTTCGAGGTAGCTGAAGTATTTCCCAAGGTAAGTGAGCATCGAGGAGCAAAAATTAACAATGAAGAAATATACGTACTAGATTTAAAATAAGAGGTGATTAAATGGATAATGAACAGTTGCTTAAAATCATCCTAGAAAGATTTGATAATGTTGATCTTCAGTTTAAAGAAGTGTTAAATAGGCTTGATCGAATAGAGAAAAGTCAACAGGAAGATGTTAAAGGCACTCTTAATTTAATATCTAAGAAAGTTGACGGTATTATATATGATGTTGAATTTTTAAGCGCAAAAACAGGAAAGCATGATACAAAAATAAATAGCCTTGAAAAAAGAATCCAGTCTTAACAAATAAATAAGACTGGATTCTTAAATCCTCTTTCTTGATTTAAAAAGACTTATGTTTTATAAAATAGGTATTTATAATAAGGTTTTGATATCCTATTCATCTAATAGATTGGTAATCTATCCTCGGTCAATTTCCTCATCCATCAATTTAAAATCATTGACATCATAGTTTGATGATGAATCGGTCATTTCGTTTTATTAAAAACCGGATAGAAGTATTGTTACCCAATACTGACCTAGTGGAGAAACGATAAGACTTGAACGACTAATAATAATGGATTAACCTTATATTAACAATGAAGTAGAAAACACGACTTACGAATATTAACCTTCGCAAGTCGTGTTTTATTATGATTAACTTTGACCGTGGGACAGGTCTTGTCCCTTCTTACCTTATTGAGTGATCTGACTCTAAACAAATTTTGAATTTTTGGGAACAATTTCTTATCCTTAAACGTCATAAAGACAAACAGCTTATGAATCTACAAGTTTTGTTGCATTATAACGAAATCTAGTATCTATTAAAGGAAGGAGAGATTTCTGTGTGGTGATATTTTTATTGTAGAAAGATTAGAGTGGTGGAAAGAGGATAAGAATTAAACAAATTAAATTTACCTGCGGAGGAGATAAAAATAAAAAAAGGTTTTATTTTGTCTATTTCTATTATATGTTTTTTAATGATAGGCAGTATTTTTTATTTTCAAGAAAATGTAATTGCTTTTAATAATAATAACAATGAGCAAGAAGTATATGATATTGTAAAGGAATTTCATGTAGCAAATGACTTAAGTGAAGAAGGTATAAAAAACTACTTGGAGAGTAGTGAAATAGTTGATGAAATAGTTGAAGAATTGAAGGCAATTGATAAAAATGGAGAATTATTTGGAGGTGTGTATTTTGATAATGATGGAAAATTAAATATTGGTATTGTTAAAAATCATAGCTCTATAAATACTTTCACTGAGAAAGCTAAGGATTTGATTCCTTCGGGAAAAGAAGAATATATTAAATTTTTTGATGTTAAGTACTCGAAACAAGAATTAGTTGATATCAGTGAAAAGTTATTCAATTATCCAGAAATATTAAAAGAAGAAGGTGTTCACTTACAAGGAGGATATGTAAGCAGAAGATACAATAGATATTTTATTGAAGTTAAAAATACTAATGAGGATGTAAAAGAAACAATTAAATCCGTTTTTATGGATCACCCGGCGATTGTAATTCAGTTAGGTGTTGAAACAAGTGATGATTCTAGACTAAGTGCATATGACCCAATTATAGGGGGAGTGGTAATCAATAGAACTGGTATGTCTGCGCGATCTTCTGTAGGGTTTGCTGCTGTTGATAATAATGGAAGATACGGTTGGGTTACACATGCACATGGAGAAAATTCTTTTTTTAACCAATTAGGCAGTTATGTTCAACAAGGTAATTCAGTTAACGCAGGTATAATAACAAGACAATCCCCTAATATAGATGCATCTTTTGTTCAATCCGAAACAACAGACAAGTAGTTGGGAGAGCTTATGGAGGAGTTAGTATAAATGGTTCCAGGATAAACCAGTACGAAGGTGATTATGTAACAAAGCATGGTTATAAAACAGGTAGCACAAACGGTAGGATAGTTGCTGTTAATACACAAAAAAACCACACTAAATGTCATGGTACTATCATTATAAATCGTGCAACATATGATCGCGAAAAGGGTGACAGTGGAGGAACTATCACCGACAGATACACGGGAAGTGGGTATGTAAGAGTCCGAGGTGTCCACCAAGGAACTAATCAAAATCAAGCAGCTTTTACTCCGTACCACCTCATTCAGAGTGAGCTCAACCTTAGTTCAGTTTTATACTATAATGAACCACGTAGAAATTGATGTTTAAATTGTAAAAATTCTCAAATAGTACTTTCTAGTAGATTTCTATATAGAAAGAATTTCAACCATAAAGTGTAAAAATGATCATAGTCATTTGTAGGATAAACATGGTATTGATAGAATAGTATATTAGCCATTAATTAGATTAAAAGGGGGAAAGAAGGATTAAATGGAAGATGAGTTTTATCATTTTGTTATTGTTTTTTATAACAGGGTGTACAACTAGCGAGTCAGATGATCCAGAAATCATTATTTATGGGGAAGTTGTAGAAACTTTAGGTTCCGGAAGACCAAATATTACTATCAAAGGTAATTTTGAAGATACACACGTTTCTGGCAGCTTATTAGTTGTTGGAGTATCTGATGCTGAAATAATTAATAAGGATGGAGAAATCATTGAACTTGAAGATTTACATGTAGGAAACCAGGTAGAAGTATTGTTACCCAATACCGACCTTGATGATACCGATCCACAAGGCACAAGGGGGGATAGAGTAAGAATAATAGATTGAGGCTGTTAAGTATTAGATAAGATAATAGAGCTACATGATGGGGATTTTTAGTATAATGCTTAATCATTTAGTAGATTGAAAAGAGGCGCGTTAATTATGTAGATGTAGGTAATAGAGTAGAAGCTTTTACACAAGTAATCAATCTAGATGAAGCAGGATCTATACTAGTAGTTGAAAGAGTAACAATAATGAATTAACCTCATAATAGTGATGAAATAGAAAACACGACTTACGAGAATTAACCTTTGTAAGTCGTGTTTTTATTGATTAAATTTTGGGACAAGGTCCCTGTCCCTCCTGTCCCTTAAAAAATAATGTGCGCCAATAATGTAATGATTGGTAAAGTAATTAATGTTCTCAATAAGAAAATGGCTACTAAGTCTCTGAAACGTACTGGAATTTTGGACCCTAGTAATACGCCCCCTACCTCTGACAAGTAAATAAGCTGAGTTACAGATACACAGGCAATGATAAATCGTGTCATTTCACTTTCGATTCCACCTGCAAAAATGGCAGGTAATAGCATATCAGCAAAACCAACAACTAATGTTTCAGCTGCAGCGGCTGCCTCAGGTACTTGAAGAAGTTGTAAAACTGGAACGAAAGGCGCCCCTAACCAAGTGAATACAGGTGTGAATTCCGCAATAATAACCCCGATTGTTCCGATGGCCATGACAACTGGCACAACACCAAGCCACATATCTAATACGTTTTTAAAACCATTTTGGAAAAATAACCCTACACTTGCGTTTTTATCTGCACGTTTCTTCGCCATCTTTAAACCCCAACTGAATGCATTAAAGCCAGAAGGGATTGTCTCATCTAGCTGACCCTCTTGTCCGTTTGAATACGTAGTGGACTTTCTAGACAACGGTGGAATACGTGGCATAATAATTGCTGCAACAAAACCAGCGATAAAGATCGTCATATAAAATTGGAAGAACATGTCCCCTAGTTCAACGTACTCTAGTACAACAAGAGAAAAGGTAATAGAAACGATAGAGAATGTTGTTCCGATGACAGCTGCTTCTCGCTTAGAGTAGAAGCCTTCTTCATATTGTTTATTCGTTAAAACAACCCCTAGCGTTCCATCTCCTAACCAAGATGTTAAAGCATCGACAGAAGAACGTCCTGGTAGCTTAAATAGTGGACGCATGACCTTTGTTAATAAGGCACCTACAAACTCCAATAAACCAAAGCTTAAAAGTAAAGGCAAAAACAATCCAGCAAATAAAAAGATCGTAAAGAGAATTGGTAATAAATCATATAGTAATAGTCCGCCTGTATATTCGTCATGAACCCATTCAGGTCCAATTTGGAAAAACGTCATAACGACTAATAGCAATGCAACGATTCTCACAATAAACCAAAATACTGAAATGTCAAACAGACTTTTAAAAAACGGACTTTTAGCCATTGCTCTTGGTTTAATCCATTTTTGAATAATGACCCCTAATACACTTATTGCAATAACGATTACCATGATTGCAGGAAGTGCATCCCCTAACACACCGCCGAGCCAGTCAGCTAACATAGAAACAGGAATCGTTATACCCCCATCCTCACCAGCAGGGAGTGGAGTCATAAACAATCCTATACCAATTAATGAAGGTATAAGAAACTTCCATATAGAAAAACGAGATTCCGTTCCATTTTCACTTTTATTTGTATTATTCTTACTCAAATTACTCACCTCGTAGATTAATAAATATTCAATAAAATTTATTTTAATAGAATAATTTTAATTATGCAAGAGTTATTTTTATAATTATGCATATATATGTTTATTTATAATAAAAAAGGTCTGAAAATTGTGTTTTATCCATCAACTTATTCACATAATATTCACAATAATAAAAAGGCTGCTGCAAATAAACTGCAACAACCTTCAAATTTTTCTGAAATTTCTTATAATAATATATTTTTAAGCTATGAAGCTTTGTTCTGTTCCTTTTCTTCTCTCGCTACCTTCAAGAAACGATGGGTCTCTGCTACAACAATACCAGAAAGACCAAGGAGTCCGATTAAGTTTGGTACTGCCATCAATGCATTCATGGCATCTGCAAAGTGCCAAATAATTGCATTTGAACCTAGTGCACCAACAAAAACCAATAAAACAAATAGTATTCTATAGTATTTCGTGCTTTCCTCTTTAAACAAGTAATTAAAGCACTTTTCCCCGTAATAGGACCAGCCTAAAATAGTAGAGAAGGCGAAGAAGGTAAGCCCTATTGTAACGATGGTTGATCCAGCCCCACCTAAGAAGAACTCAAAGGATTGGGCAGTTAAGGCTGCGCCATCTAAACCGTCAAAGTAAATTCCCGCCATGACAATAGAGATACCTGTAATGGAACATACGATAATCGTATCAATAAAAACCTGTGTCATGGAAACGAGAGCTTGTCGCCCAGGATAATCGGTTCTAGCGGCCGCTGCGGCAATTGGAGCAGACCCGAGACCAGCTTCGTTTGAGAAAACACCACGGGCAACCCCGTATCGAATAGCTGCCCCAATTCCACCACCTATAACAGCAGCAGGTGAAAATGCTTCTGAGAAAATCGTAGTTACAGCTGCCGGTACTAGGTCAAAATTCATAATAATAATGGTAAGTCCTGCAAGAACATAGAAAAGGGCCATAAATGGTACAACATATGCTGTTACTTTACCAATACTTTTTATTCCACCGATTATGACGAGACCAGCTAAAATGGTTAATACAAGACCAGTAACAAATGGTGGAATACTAAAAGCATTGTTTAATGCAGAAGATACTTCATTTGATTGCACCACATTCCCTATTCCAAATGCAGCGATAGCACCAAAGATTGCGAAAAGTACTGCAAGCCACTTAAGCTTTAAGCCCTTTTCAATGTAATACATTGGACCACCAGAAAATTCTCCTTTCTTATTTTGAACGCGATATTTAACCGCAAGAATGGCTTCCGCATATTTTGTAGCCATTCCAAATAATGCAGAAATCCACATCCAAAATACAGCCCCCGGTCCCCCAAGAACGACTGCGGTAGCAACCCCAGCAATATTCCCTGTACCAATTGTTGCTGCTAGTGCCGTTGTTAATGCTTGGAAGTGAGAAATATCCCCAGGTGATTTCTTGTCCTGAGCCTTCCGACTAAAGGCAAGCTTTAATGCATAAGGTAGAGTACGAAATTGTAAAAATGCAAGGCGTACCGTCAAGAAGATACCTGTCCCAACAATCAAAATAAGCATCGGAGGTCCCCACACGACTCCATTAATCACATCAAGCCAATGTTCAATCCTTTCCGCCATACAATCACCCCTTGTACATTTGATGATCTAGTATATTTCGTTCACCAGAAAAAAAGTAATATTTTTTGAAAAAACTGAAAATTTATTATTGAAATAAGAAAACCTAGCAAGTGGTTTGCATCCACTATGCTAGGTTTAATCGTTATATAATATCAAATTGTACGAAAACATTAGCTGGAAAATGTTTGAAGAATGTGTGTGGTTCTCAACTAGCTTTCGTAATTTTAACAAATTTTTTAAACAGCCCATTCACCATTACGGAAAATTGCTTCAGTAGAACCATCTTCCTTCAAACCATCAATATTCATGTCGGCAGATCCAATCATGAAATCTACGTGGGTAATGCTCGTATTTAAACCAGCAGCAGCAAGCTCTTCCTTCGTCATTGTTGCTCCAGTTTCGATACATGTAGAATAAGCGCTTCCTAATGCAATATGATTGGATGCATTCTCGTCGTATAACGTGTTATAAAACAAAATTCCGGATTGAGAAATAGGGGAACTATGTGGTACAAGAGCAACCTCACCTAAGAACCTTGCTCCTTCATCCGTGTCTAATAGATGCTTGAGTGTATCTTCTCCAACTTCTGCTTTAAAATCAACGACTTTACCGTTTTCAAATGTTAACGAAAAGCCATCTATCGTATTCCCACCATAATTCAAAGGCTTTGTATTAGTAACAGTCCCGTTAACCCCATCCTTCTTCGGTGCAGTAAACACTTCCTCTGTTGGCATGTTGGCAACGAAATGGACGCCATTCTGAGTTGGGCCACCTCCACCAATCCAAATGTGCCCTTCAGGAAGGTCGATCTTAAGATCAGTACCAGGAGCTTTAAATTGTAGTTGTGTATATTTTTTCTCGTTCAAAAATTTGGCTTTGTTTTGAAGATTTTGATCATGCTCTTTCCAAGCGGCTACAGGATCAGCTGTATTTACACGAGTCGCTTCAAACATTGCTTCCCAAAGCTTCGCCTCTTGCTCTTCTTCTGGCGCATTAGGAAATACTTTTGCAGCCCAAGCTTTAGATGGTGCAGAAATAACAAGCCAGCTTATTTTATCCGATTGTATGTAACTTCTAAATGTATCCATCGCTTGACCGCTAGCTTTATTTGCAGCTGCGATTTTTTCAGGATCAACGCCTTTTAAGAGCTCTGGATCTGTGGATTTGATCGTCATAAAAGCGGCGCCTTCTTCTGCCAGCTTTTCATATCCTTCTGCTTTCCATTGAGGAAATTCCGTAAAAGCTTCAAATGGTGCCATGTCATACTTCATGCGTAATAGATCATCATCATTCCATTCAACATGCACATTTTTTGCCCCAACTTCATATGCTTTTTTAGCCACTAAACGAGTAAAATCAGCAGAAGAAATAGGTGAATTAATGACAAGTGTTTGTCCCTTTTGAATATTAACACCAATCTTTACCGCTAATTCTGCATATTTTTCTAACTTTTCTTCAAATGATTTCATTTACATACCCCTTTTCAATAAGTCATACAGTCATTCGCTTTAATTGTATCAGCTTCAATAGTATTTTCAAATTTTTCATGAATTATGAACAATATTTACCATTCTAGAAGTCCGTGCAGGTGAAGATTTGCACCATTGAGAATGAAACTGTTCTCTCAATGCTAGCACTTCTCATGATTTTGCGGCTTTGCGGTCTTTAATGAGTCTGCAAAAGGGAAAAAAGAAGGTTTGCAGTAGTATAGAAGCCCTCCAATAAGCCTGCAAATCGGAAAAGCAAGTTTGCGGTAATATAGAATGCAGCCAAGCTGAACCGTTCCTATTTTCAGAGTAGACTTCCCATCCCCATACAATTAAAACTTCACACAACGCGTAATGAAATTAAGCATTTATGTTTATAGATCTAAGATTTTGTACCACGTATTTCGAAGGTTGAATACCATATAAAAAAAGTTAGGCTTAAAAAGTTTGAAAAACGGGTAATAAATATTAAGTCTCTTAAATAATGTAAATGTGAAACTATTTTGGAGTGTATCACGTCTATATAGTATGTACAGTTGTGAGCACATGCTTTTATAAAAGATAGAAAGGGATGCAGTTCAGATGAAAAAGTTTGTCAAAAACCATAGTTTTATGCTGTTTTGCTTAGTATTGTTATGGTTAAAGACATTTATCGTTTCTAGCTATACGTTTAATATCAATATTAATCAATATACAGAAGCCATTATTTTTGCCTTTAACCCCTTAGCATTTTTACTTATTATCTTCTTTCTCGGTTTGGTTTTTAGACCATCCATTCAAAAAAAGTACTTCTTAGTGATCACCATATTACTAGCTACCGTTCTTTATTCCAATACAGTTTATTATCGGGAATTTAGTGACATCATAACCCTACCAATGCTTGTAATGAGTGCAAATATGGGTGATTTGAGTACTAGTATTTTTGAACTTATTCAATGGTATGATATTTTTTACTTTTTAGATGTAATCATTATCGGATTTTTATCGTTTAAAAAGAATATTGGACTCTCTGTAACACAGGTGTCATTACGTAAGTCAAAAAGCAAATATGCTGTTATTGGAATTGCTGCAATAACGATTTTTTTAATGATGCAAGTAGACAATTCTGAAACGAGGGCACATTCCTTTAACAGAGACCACATTGTTCAAAAAATTGGTTTATATAACTTTTATATTTACGATGTTTTTATCCATACGACTACAAGAAGTCAGACGGTTTTTGCTGATAAAGACGACTGGAACCGTATTAATGAGCATCTTGAAAAATATGAAACTCCTACAAACGAAGAATTTTTTGGCGTGGCAAAAGACATGAATGTCATATCTGTTTCTCTAGAATCATTTGAAAACTTTTTCATAGGTGAAACTGTGAATGGAGAAGAGATTACACCGTTTTTAAATGAATTCATAAAAGAAAGCTTTTATTTTGATAACTTTTATTATCAAACGGGGCAAGGGAAAACATCCGATGCAGAATTTTTAATCAATAATTCTCTTTATCCTTTAGGGAGAGGTGCAGTTTTCCATACCCATGATAATAATGAATATGAAGCATTACCTGAAATACTTTCTAACGAGGGATATTACACTGCATCCTTTCATGCGAATGATGGAACTTTTTACAATCGAATAGAAATGTATGAGACCCTTGGTTATGACCATTATTATGATATTGATGCGTATGAAATTACGGATGAAAACTCTGTTGGCTGGGGATTGAAGGATATTGATTTTGTGGAGCAAACGATGAATTATTTAACGACGATTCCACAGCCATTCTATAGTACTTTGTTAACTTTAACAAACCACTTTCCTTATGAATTAGATGAAGAGGATCATTTTATTGAACCTTATGACTCTGAAAGTGAGATTCTTAATAAATTTTTCCCAACGGTTCGTTACACAGATGAATCAATGCGAATAATGGTGGAACAGTTAAAGGAAAAAGGGTTATATGAAAATACGATCATCGTCATGTATGGTGATCATTATGGGCTTACGGATACCCATTATGATGCCCTTGGAGAGTTTTTAGGAAAAGAGATAGGTACCGTAGACAAAGTAAAACTTGAACAGGTCCCTCTCATTATTCACATCCCAGGGATGGAAGGGGAAACCATAAACACGGTGTCAGGTCAAATAGACGTAATGCCAACACTGTTAAACCTACTAGGTATTCCTGAAAAAGAGGATCAAGTAATGTTCGGAAGCGATTTGTTTTCTGAGGAACGAGATGATTTCGTCGTATTGCGAAACGGAACGGTCATAACTGATAAGTATATATTTCATAATGATGAATGCTTCGATTCTGAAACAGGTAATATAGTAAATTTGGAAAACTGTAATAGCTTAAGGGACCGTGCAGAATGGGAGCTTTTCTATTCTGATAAAATTATTTACGGGGATTTATTTCGCTTTCGCTAAGGTTTATGGATTCTAAATGATTTCTAAACATTAAGTTTACATCCTCAAAAGCTACTGTTTATAAACAGGCAGTAGCTTTATTTTTCATAGATTAAACACCCGATTGTCTAAAACTTGTGAATAAGTCTTACCCCCATGGAATATAATGAATTATTTAAGAAAATTCATATATTTTTTTTATTACTGACATAATTCTCCTACATTTGCATTTTGATTTATGTAAACTACCCTTATATACTTTTTTAGCCTTATGAAATAATAACAAAAAGGAGGTGAGAAAATGGTGAATCGTACGATGCCGATTACAGATAAATATTTCCGTTATGTTGTTACATGGGTGTTGTTTGGAGGTTTAGGAACATTCTTGTTTTGGCAATGGAATTGGGTTTACGCCTCCATTTGCTTAGTAGTTGCCTTCTTAGTGACGTTTGGAGTAGACATTTTATTTCTGTTTATTGTAAAACAAAAAGTAAAAGCAATAGTCAATGAAAAACCCAAGCTTATTGTAGATGCTGTTCGAATTCGAATGGAAAAGAGAGGGTATTTAGTAATTACAAATGGCTTTGTCCTTTTTGTACCTATTTTTAGAAAGATTAAAACAGTGATTGAAGCGGATCAGATTGTTCGCTTCGAGGTCGAACGTGTATTAGTAGAAATTACTGCGCGTTTTCCAAACCAATATCGAACATTTTCCTATAACGTCCTATCGACAAAAAAGGTATCACAAGCTTTGCAAGATTTAACTGGTGAAACCTTTCCATATAAATATGAAAAGTTGGAAAATAAAAGTCTTTCATAGGTGCATCTAAGTTATATATCCAATTTAAATACAATCAGGAAGGATCATTATTCATAATGGATACGAGCTATAACGTATTAAGATTATAAAAGCGACTCAATCGTCTAATTAACGAATGAGCTCGCTTTTATAATTTAGGATGCATAGTATGGGTGCATTGAAACTTAAACTAACTGCAAAAGTTGAAGTCCTGCAGATGAACGCAGGCAACTTTAAACCGGGTACAAGTAGACCGAGTAAAAAAAACGGTTCAACCCGCGAGCATGAGGTAGTATGAATTAGTTTGAACTCAGATAAAAAAGAACCCGGTTCATTTAAACCAGGTTCAACTAAGTTCTACTTGCATGAACTCTACCATACTAAGTTTGAATTTAGCTTTTTTCCAGTGTCAGGTTTTCGACATCCGACATCCAACTTCCAATTTCTTAAGGCCTATCGTTATGAATGGGATAGGTCCAAAATCTTTCAACTGTAAGCCTCGCTACGGCTGCCTCATCCTTTTTTAAGAAAGCTTCCTTTAAAGCGTCAATCATGCCTGCTGTTTGAGATTCGTGTGCTTCCATAACTTGTAGCTTATTTGAAGAATAGTTTGCTACGTCATTAATGACATCTGGAGGTCCAATAACATCCTCACAATCTTTTGAAAAAGCTAATGCATGGACGGTAGGCCTTTCCGAACTAGGTAGTTTTTGAATAGCCTGGATGACTGCTGCCCCTGTAGCATCATGATCAGGGTGTACAGAATAACCAGGATAAAAGGTAATGACTAATGATGGATTTACTTCTTTAATTACTTGAAGAATTCGATCGATCAGAACTTTTTGGTCTGTAAATTCTACTGTCTTATCTCTCATACCGAAATGTCTCAAATCAGTTATACCTAATAGCTTACAGGCTTCGTCTAACTCCTTTTTTCGAATCTCAGGAAGTGTTTCCCGACTAGCTATGAGAGGTCTACCCATATTTCGTCCCATTTCACCTAACGTTAAACAGATGTATGTAACTGGGGTTGAATTTGTCGTGTGTGACAAGATGGTTCCAGCTACACCAAAAGCTTCATCATCTGGATGGGGAAATACTACAAGTACATGTCGTTCCATTTAATCACTCCTTAATCTAGAACTCCGTTTATAAGTGAATATATCTTTTAATTAAAAAAAATCGAGTAGTTATTTTGGAAATGGCTGTTCACTTAATTGGAGAGCTATTGCTAACTTTCCATCTTGATCATGACCAGCAAATAATACTCTATCTAGCGTATCTATTTCCCAATCTGTCAACCCTTCTGCGTAAAGCCACCCTAATTCCGTCTCTAGCCCAATACGGTATGGACCCTTTCCCTTTATACTTCCATGTAAAAAAGTAAGCTGGACGTTTCGGATAAAAGCACCTGCAGAAAAAAAGGATGCGTTCTTATGGGTAGCGTAAGCGCCATTCGTTGTCTCCAAATGTACATATAATTTCTTCCCACTTAAACTTGTAATCGTTTCTTGAACTTTTAACGGATCAATCGGTTTCAAATGTTTTTCCCTCCTATCCAAATTCTAATTCCCAATTATAGTGATTGCCATTCTGCTTTTAATGCTCTTGCTACTTCTTTCATTCCAAAAAATTTATTTAGTCTTTCTTCAGCCTGCGAGTTATAATTTGTATTCGTATTAACATCGTAAGTATATACTCTTCCTTGCTCATCAGTAATGTTTTCTATACCGGCAAAATAAATGCCTTCTGATGCCAAAAATCTTTCATACTTTTCAATAATAGGATCACGGTAGTTTTCGATAATTTCAAATTTAGGCTTTTGTACAAGAGGATCCGATCCGTCGGTAGGACAAAATTGATCCCCAATGTTACACGCTTCCGCAGGGCATAACTCAAAGCCTTCCGATGTATCTACTTTCACAGCATAAAGGAACTTACCTCCAACAAACTCACAGCGAGTAATCGTTTGAGAAGGGGAAGAAATGTATTGCTGTAACAGCATAACACCGTCAACAGAAGGCTCCAATTGGCCACGCTTAAGCCAGTCTTCAAGACTATTTTTAGAATCGAATTTATGTACACCTAATCCCTTCCCAGCCCGATTATGCTTCGTAATAAATGGGGAAGGAAAATTTTCTGCTGCTTGAAGGAGCTTCTTTTCCCCAACAGCTGCTGTTGTTTTTGGTGTTAAAACATCAAAACGTTTTAATGCTTCATACTGTGCAACCTTACTCAACTCAAGCTTAAGGGCATTACTTCCGTTTAAAACTATTCTGCCGTATCCTTCAAGCCAAGCTAAAACAGCATGGGTAAGCTCTGGAGCATACCGATGTCCTCGGCTATGGGAGGAAGCACTCATTCGATTATAGAAAACACCTTCTGGAGGCTCCTCATCTAAAGGCACAACTCCTTCATGTAAATGCCAATCTTCAAAAGGGACATTTTCCTCTTCCAATGCTTTTAATAAAGGCTTCGTCCATTCATCATTCTCGTGTATAATGTATATTTTTTTCACAACTAATCCATCCTTCGGTAATTCGTTGAAATTAAAGTGTAAAAACAACCTAAGATTATTGTAGCAGTTTCAAAAGGATGTGCAAAAAGCTTTGCAATATATTAGTACAAAAACAATTTATATATATAAATTCTCTCTTAATGAAATAATAGGAACATTTTATATATCGACAATAAACGACAAAATAATCTTGTGAATTCCACTTTAGTAATTCATAATGAATAATTGGTGCAAAAAAGGTGATTGATATCATAATAAGTGAATTATAAATTTGAAGGGTGGAAATTAGGTGTTTCAATCGATTAGAGGAAAATTAATTAGTTTTACTTGTATTTTTATCATTTTAATGATGATTACAACATCATTTGTGATCTTTAGTCAACTAAGCTCGAATATTGAAAGCTCAGTTGAAGAAAATGCTCTAGCAACTGGAACTGAAGTAGAAAGATATATAGATACGTACTTACGTAAATATTACAATACAGTTGTTCTAATGGGAGAGGATCAAAATTTACGTGAGTTTATATATTTGGAAAATGAAGATAGCGTTGAAGCAAGACGTATTTGGGATAGTATCGCTAATTCACATAAAATATTTATGGAAATGGAATCTGTTGCTCAGCTCATGTATGTAGGGACAGAAGCAGGAAATTTACACTCTACTCCATTAGTAGACTTACCTGATGGTTTTGATCCAAGAGAGAGGCCTTGGTATCAAGAAGCTGTGTCTGAAACAGGTGAAGTAATTTGGACGGAACCTTATTTAGATGTTAGTACTGGTGAACAAATGATTACCGTTGCTAAAGCAATAACGACTGCAAACAATAACAATGTTTTAGGAGTAATGGCTATAGATATATTACTAGATGATCTAACGGCTTTACTGGCAGAAATAGAAGTAGGGTATGACGGTGAGTTAGCATTATTAACAAATAACGGAGTAGTTATTGCACATACAATTAATGAAATGATAGGTGAAGATCTTTCTAACCAATCGTACATAGAAGATCTATATGAAAGTCAAGCAGGTAGAATAGATTTAGCAGGGCAATCAGAAACGATCTATTTCGATACAGTGAGAGGTATCGATTGGAAGGTAATGACTGTTTATAATGACAAAGATCTATTTGCTGAATTAAATACTACTCGTAATCTGTTTTTTATCGTATCAGCAGTTGTGATTATCATCGCAATCATTGGTTCTTCGATTATGAGTCATTTATTAACAAAGCCAATACGACAATTAAATAGCCAATTAAAAAGAATGGCATCAGGAGATTTCACAGAAAAAGCTGCCGATAAAGGAAAAGACGAGATTAGTATGTTAGCTAAGTCGGTAAATGAAATGAGTGATCAGTTAAAAGGGCTTATCGGATCAATTAAATCGTCAGTAACAGATTGTAAAACAATGGCTGAGGAGTTAACGGCTGTATCAGAGGAAACGGTAGCTACAAGTGACGAAATCCTAACAGCAATAAATGAAGTGGCATCAGGAGCAACAAATCAAGCAGAAGATATAGAAGAATCTAATCAACAAATGATGAATTTTTCAGTAAAGGTAACAAATGCTTCTGATAAAACGAAAGAAATGAATGGTACATCCATCATAATAAAAGACTCAACAGAATTAGGTATACAGCAAATGCAAATTTTAACAGAACGTACTAGAGAAACAAATAACGTGTTTAATCATGTAAGTGAAACAATTGAGGGATTATCCAATAGAGTTAAAGAAATTAATCAAGTTATAAATTTGATATCTGAATTTGCAGATCAAACAAATTTATTAGCGTTAAATGCTAGTATTGAAGCAGCAAGAGCTGGAGAGCATGGCCGAGGGTTTGCTATAGTAGCTGATGAAGTTCGTAAACTAGCTGAACAATCAATGAATGCAACAGTAAAAATACGTAATACCATTGTAGAAGTAGAAGAGGAAACGGAAAGAGTGGTTCAGACAATGGGTGAAGCCAACACGATGAGTAAACAGCAACAAATAGCTGTTAATGATGCTCAGGAATCATTTGATTCTATTGTTTCTAATATAGAGACAATGATGATAGCAATTAACCAAGTGAGCACAAATCTTTTAGAAATGGATGATCAAAAAGGAGTCATTGTTCATTCCATTGGAAATGTAGCTAGTGTTGCAGAGCAATCAGCAGCAACAACAGAACAGGTTGCAGCATCTGCTACTGAACAGTCAAAGGCAATAGAAGCTGTTGGTAAATCAGCAGAACAATTAAATATGTTAAGCACGGACTTAAGCGAAAGAGTAGAACGATTTAAACTTAAATAAATTACAATATACAATCACACAATGGTAAAAAAACAAGGGAGTCTACTACCTTCTAGGTAGTAGACTCCCTTGTTTATAATTTAAATAGCAATATGTATGATCCAAGTAAGTAATTCCAAATAAATTTTTATAGAATTGTACTCTTTATGTTCAACGTTTTTTCAATAGTTTCTATTATTCTTGATTCATCAAAAGGCTTTAAGATAAAGTCAGCAGCACCATATTGTATGGCATCGATTACTTTCGTTTGCTGACCAACAGCTGAGCACATAATTACTTTTGCCTCAGGATCTATTTTCTTAATTTCTATTAATGCATCAATACCACTCATTTCAGGCATTGTTATGTCCATAGTTACTAGATCAGGACGATGCTTTTCGTAAAGCTTAACTGCCTCTATTCCATTAACAGCTTCCGCAACAACCTCAAAGCCAGCATTAGTTATTATATTTCTTAAAGTCATTCTCATAAAAGCAGCATCGTCTGTTATGATTACTTTAGTCATTACGAATTACTCCTTTCAATTATTCCTACTATTTTCCTATTCTTTTTTAAAATATAGTACTTTTGGAATAAGGTGTCAATTATATTTTTTATAACACTAAAAACTATGAAAGACTTTCAGTGTTATAAATTCATTGAAAATTCTTAATAAAATTCTTTGTTTTTCCTGTAAATCTTTCAATATACTTATTTATAAGGTCTACCCTGAAAGTAAGTGATAGTTCAGGAGTGGAATGCGAATACTCTAGTGGAAAGAAGCCACTGTGAAGCGTGAACAGATGTCGGACTTATGCCAGTGATGAAAGCGCCTACCTACAACTGATGAACATCATTTGAAAACATTTTAATGACACGAGGAGGTAAAATGTATGTACGAGAATGAATTAACAAATATTTTCTCTAATGGACGAAATAAGGAACACCAAGGCCCAATGGAAAAGTATATGAAAAATAAATTTCCTTTTTTAGGGATTAAGACACCTGAACGGAAACTATTATTAAAGGAATTTTATACAAAGACGAAAATATTGGAGAAAAAAGAGCTTCCTGAAAAATTTTTGAGGGAAGTTTGGTCTTGGCCAGAAAGGGAATACCAATATGCAGTTATTAGCATGCTTCTTGCAAAGCCTCAATGGCTAAAGGCTGAACACGTTCCATGGCTAGAGGAGCTTATCACAACAAAATCGTGGTGGGATACGATTGATACGATTGCAAGTAATGTTGTAGGTCCGTTATTTTTACGATCGCCACATTTAATAGAAACCTATATTGATCAATGGAAAGTAGCAGAAAACTTTTGGTTGAAACGAACAGCTATTTTATTTCAGTTGAAGTATAAGGAGAAAACTAATGAAGAACTGCTTTTTCATATAATCCAATTAAATCGAGAGGATAACGAATTTTTTATACGAAAAGCTATTGGCTGGGCATTAAGAGAATATTCCAAAACAGCACCTGAAAAAGTGGAAGCATTTATTCAACAGGAACCCCTATCTAATTTAAGTGTGCGAGAAGGAATGAAGCATCTTCAGAGAGTTCGAAAGAATAGTGAGGGGAAATCATGAATAATGTAAAAAATGATTGGTCAACTTTGTTACAGGATGAATGTCATAAACCTTACTATAAGGAGTTATGGGCGTTTTTAGAGAAGGAATATAAAGAAAAAACAGTGTATCCTAATAAGGATGAAATCTTTCATGCATTACATACAACATCATATGAAAAAACGAAAGCAGTAATTTTAGGACAAGATCCATACCATGGGCCTAATCAAGCACATGGACTTAGTTTTTCTGTTCAACCAGGGGTTCAAATTCCTCGTTCTTTATACAATATTTATAAAGAGCTAAAGGACGATTTAGGCTATGAAATTCCAAAGCATGGACATCTACAAAAATGGACAGATGAAGGTGTCCTTCTTTTGAACACAGTGCTAACAGTTCAAGCCCATGAAGCAGATTCCCATCAAGGTAAGGGGTGGGAACTCTTTACAGATAAAATCATTCGAAAGCTTAATGAACGGGAAAAGCCAGTGGTTTTCATCCTCTGGGGACGGAAATCACAAGCAAAGCTGAATTTAATTACAAATTCTCATCATTATATAATACAATCACCTCATCCAAGTCCTTTATCTGCAAGGAGAGGTTTCTTTGGTAGTAAACCATTTTCTAAAACGAATGAATTTTTACGGAGCATTGGGGTTAGTGAAATAGACTGGGAGATTCCCATTCAAATAGAAAAAGGAAAATAAATATTTTACTAGAAGTATAAAAGTATAGACGTAAGAAAGGTGGAGTACAAAGTGAAAAATAGTTTAGTTGTAGGTTTTATAGGAACAGGTGTAATGGGGAAAAGCATGGCTAAACATATAATGAATGGTGGCTATAAGCTTAATGTATATAACCGAACGAAGGAAAAAGCGAAGGAGCTCCTAGAACAAGGGGCTAGCTGGTACGATACAGTAGGGGGGCTTGCAACAAACTCCGATGTTATCATCACCATTGTTGGTTATCCCTCTGATGTTGAACAAGTGTATCTAGGGGAAGATGGTATCCTTCAAAAGGCTAAACCAGGTTCATTTGTAATTGATATGACAACGTCAACACCATTATTAGCACAAAAAATTAGTAAAGCTGCAAAGGAAAAAGGAATCGAAGCGTTGGATGCTCCTGTTTCTGGTGGAGATATTGGTGCTAAAGAAGGAAAGCTATCCATCATGGTTGGGGGAGACGAAAAAGCTTTCGAAAGTGTACTTCCAATCTTCTCACTTATGGGAGAAAATATTCAGCTACAAGGACCAGCAGGATCTGGACAATATACAAAAATGACGAATCAAATTGTCATTGCTGGTACAATGATGGGCGTTTCGGAAGCGATGGTATATGCAAAGAAAGCAGGACTTGATCAAAAGAAGGTCCTTCAAAGTATTGAAACTGGTGCTGCAGGGAGTTTTTCTTTAAGTAAATTGGCTCCACGTATGATTGACGGTGATTTTGACCCAGGCTTTTACATTAAACACTTTATAAAGGATATGAAGATTGCCATTGAATCAGCTGAGGAAATGGGGCTAAACACTCCAGGACTTAAACTGGCAAAACAGCTGTATGAGGAGCTTTCTAATCAAGAAGAAGGAAATGAAAACTTAGGTACGCAAGCTTTGTACAAATATTATCTTAACTAAAGTTAAACACCTAGCTTGGAAAAGGCTCCAAGCTAGGTGTTATTATTTGTTCACTTAAAGTATGGCGAAAATATGGACATGGCGCGATTATGCCATGAAGCGGCGCGATTATGCCATGAAGCGGCGCGATTATGCCATGAAGTGGCGCGATTATGCCATGAAGCGGCGCGATTATGCCATGAAGCGGCGCGATTATGCCATGAAGTGGCGCGATTATGCCGTGAAGCGGCGCGATTATGCCATGAAGTGGCGCGATTATGCCATGAAGCGGCGCGATTATGCCATGAAGTGGCGCGATTATGCCATGAAGTGGCGCGATTATGCCATGAAGCGGCGCGATTATGCCATGAAGCGGCGCGATTATGCCATGAAGTGGCACGATTATGCCATGAAGTGGCGTGATTATGCCATGAAGTGGCACGATTATGCCATGAAGTGGCGTGATTATGCCGTGAAGTGGCGCGATTATGCCATGGTGTGGCGCGATTATGCCATGGTGTGGCACGATTATGCCATGAAGTGGCGCGATTCCACCGTGAAGCGGCGCGATTGCACCGAAAAGCGACGCGATTGCATCAGAAGTCGGCGAAAACCCATCGAAAAGTGGTGCAATTCCAACATGAGCCGGGTGTTTTTGCAGATGACTAAGAGAAAAATTAAAAAATTCACAAAAATTGACGTAAATATTAAATATTTGTAGAAAAGTATTTAATATAATGAGAATTAGATTCTGAGTCTGAAGGATCAATTGGCTACCCCGTTCTTTACATTGAAAGATTCAGGAACAGGTTTAGGTCTTCAAATAAGTTACACAATCATTGAAGAGATGAAAGGGTATATTGATGTTTCCTCCAGGCTTGGAGACGGGACCATATTTTCAATTTATTTACCTGTAAAAGAAAAAAGACGAAGATAAAAGATAAAGCAAGTCGTTAGCCGATTTCTTTCTTTTTATCTTCCATTCATGATACATTGTTAGTAATTCTAGTTTATTAAAACTGAGGTGAATAGGTTGAAAAAAGCTTTAGTTGCTGGTGCTACAGGGTTGATAGGAAAACATCTCATCCAAGAGTTAATGGAAAGTGAAAAATATGATGAAATTAGAATTATATCAAGGCGTAAATCGAAATTTGATCAAGAAAAATTGGTAAATGAATACACCATCGATTTTGACAAACTAGAAAAACATAAGGATTTACTTCAGGGGATTGATGATGTCTTTGTTTGCTTAGGAACGACAATGAAAAAGGCAAAATCAAAGAAACGATTTATGAAAGTAGATTATACATACCCTATCGTACTTGCAAAGCTTTCAAAGGAAGTGGGAGTAAAACGATTTCTTATTGTAACTGCCATTCAATCAGATCGTGATTCACGCTTTTTTTACAGCCGTGTAAAAGGAAAAACAGAAGAAGCTTTAGTGTTAATGGACCTTCCAACTCTTCATGTTTTTCGACCGTCACTATTATTGGGGAAAAGAGAAGAACTTCGTTTTGGAGAAAAAGTTTCAGAGCTTATAGGAAAACCTCTTTCCGTCCTTTTCGTAGGGCCCTTTGAAAAATATAAGCCTATAAAAGGGACCTATGTAGCAAAAGCAATGTGTGCTGTTGCCCAAGAGGAAAGTAAAGGTGTTCATATTTATGAATCAGATCAAATAAGACATTTAGGGAAAATACTTTCAAACAGCAATAGGAGGCCTCAAGATGGAAAAGTATAAACAAGTGTGGGATTTAGATGTTATTTTTAAAGGGGGAAGTAGTTCTCCAGAATTTAAAGAATTCCTAGATAATATGGAAATTGAACTAAAAAATTTCCAGAAGGAATTAGATAAGGAAGAAACGACTGTAAAAGGATGCGCTAACAATATTCTTCGTGCACAGGAGCTAGGGAAAAAAGTGAGAGAAGCAGGTGCCTTTGTTGGCTGTTTAAACGCACAGGACGTAACCGATGAAGGGGCTAGGCTCTTAACTGGTCGAACGAAGCAGCTTTATTCTTACTACTCCTCTATCTTAACTTCCATCGATGAACAACTGTTAGGATTAGACGATGATCAATGGTTGGAGTTTGCAAAAATCGAGGAAATGGAGCCCATTTTATTTAATTTAAATGAAAGACGTCAAAACGCCAAAGATAAGCTCCCTAGTGACAAAGAGAAGCTCATTGAAGCCTTATCTGTTGATGGTTATCATGCATGGGGAGATTTTTACGATACGATCGTTGGAAGAATGGAAGTGGAAGTAGAATTAGATGGGGAGAAAAAATCATATTCCGTAGGTCAAGCATCTAATCTAATGAACGACAAAAATCGTACCGTACGACAACATGTATTCGAACAATACGAAAAGGCATGGGAGAAGGAAAGGGACCTTTTTGCAAATACGTTAAATCACCTAGCAGGTTTTCGTCTTCAAACATACGAAGCTCGTGGCTGGGAAGAGGTACTGAAAGAGCCCTTAAAAATTAATCGTATGAAGCAGGAAACACTTGATGTTATGTGGGATACGATTACAAAAAATAAGCCAACATTCCTCAAATATCTTGATCGAAAGGCGAAACTACTGGGTCAGGAAAAACTAGACTTTGTGGATGTAAGTGCACCAATTTCAGAAAACGTAGAGGAAGTAAGTTTTGATCATGCTGCAGAACTAATTTGTGATCAATTCCGTTCCTTTAGTCCAAAGATGGCTGATTTCGCCAAAATGACTTTTGAAAATCAATGGATTGAGGCAGAAAGTCGTCCTGGAAAACGACCAGGTGGATTTTGCACAAGTTTTCCAATCAGCGAGCAGTCCAGAATTTTTATGACATATGATGGGTCTGCATCTAATGTAGCAACACTTGCCCATGAGCTAGGGCATGCTTATCATCAATATGTAATGAACGACTTACCCCAAATGTCACAGCGTTATGCAATGAATGTGGCAGAAACGGCTTCTACATTTGCAGAAATGATTGTAGCAGATGCAACAGTTAAACAGGCAGAAACGAAGGAAGCAAAGATTCAGTTACTTGATGATAAATTAAATCGCAGTATTGCTTTCTTTATGAATATTCATTCT
The DNA here is from genome assembly GCF_029688925.1 of Evansella sp. AB-P1. Classification (GTDB taxonomy): domain Bacteria; phylum Bacillota; class Bacilli; order Bacillales; family Salisediminibacteriaceae; genus Evansella. The sequence goes on along the minus strand of NZ_JARUKY010000006.1, from coordinate 148,165 downwards.
CGGTTCCTATTTGAAACAAGCTTCTATGAAGAACGAAAGAAAGGCTTAGTAAGTGGGAATAGATTAAATGAACTGATGGTTAATGCTCAAAAAGAAGCATACTGTGATGCACTTGGGGAATATTCGCCACATTTTTGGGCTTCAAAGCTACATTTTCACATTACAGGTGTACCATTTTATAACTTCCCTTATACCTTTGGCTACTTGTTTAGTATGGGAATCTATGCACAAGCGGTAGAAGCGGGTGAAGATTTTGAGGATCGCTATATTGCACTATTACGAGATACGGGACGCATGGAAGTAGAGCAACTAGCAAAGGTTCATCTTAACGTTGATTTAACAAAACCAGAGTTTTGGCAAAAAGCAATTGATCTAGTAAAAGAGGATTTGGATACCTTCTTAGAACTTACAGAATAATGATGGCCCACCCTGAAAATAGAAACGGTTCAGCAGTGAAGGGTGACGACTCCAGTGGGATCAGCACGATCCGAAAATCCCCTAAAAGCTTACTGTGTAAGTTTTAGGAAGTTGAGGCCGTGCCCCAAGGTAAAGAAGACACTGTGAAGTATGAACAGATGTCGCACTTATGTCTGTGGTGAAAGCGCCTGCCTGAAACGGATGAACTTCCTGATGAGTATTTTCATCCCCCATGGTGCAATTGTTTTCTTTCATGGGTGGGTGGTTTACCCGAAAGCCAAAGCATAGCTAGATTACTTTTAGGAGTGAACGAATGTGGATATACCAGCTAAAGTTGTCGTCAAGAAAATGGAGGATGAACTAAGGAAGCTAAAGGCATCATTAGAAGAACAGCCCAATTCTACGGTATATCGTGAACAAGCTGTTGCAATAAAGACATATTGTGATTTGCTACTAGCTTCTGAAGAGGCTCCTAAACCATTGACTGCACCAAAAGTGCAACATGCTACAATAAAAGATGTAAAAACAAGTAGCTCTACCGAACAGAAAGTCACAAATAGAGATGGTAATGAACGTTCCTCTATTTATGATGGTAGTGATGAACCAGAAAGTGACAGCTTATTAGATTTTTAATGAAATTCTGTAAAAAATATATCATGGATTTTTTGAAACCATCATCAGGCATTTTCTTTCCGTCTTGATGATGGTTTTTTATGCTTTTTTCTACATTCTATAGACCCCTTTTATAACAGCATTGTAAGCGTTTATATAGGGTGAACCTTACAAAACGCTATTCAAATACCTTGTCAGATAACCTGACAGTTTTGTTGTTTCAGAAAATTTCAAAAGTATAATTGGACTTAACAAAGGATGTTAACAACATTCACACATTAAAAAAGGAGAGGTGCAAGATGGATCCAATTTACTTAATGAATAATGTCTTTATAATTGTTTGTTTTACTTTAGTACTACTGATGCAAGGTGGATTTATATTACTGGAGGCAGGATCCACTAGAATGAAAAATGCCGGTCACATTGCCGGTAAAACGATCTTTACAGTTGGGGTAGCATCTATTGTGTTCTGGGCTGTAGGGTATGGATTTATTTATGGAGAAGGAAACGCATTTATAGGCTTATCCGATTTCTTCTACGGTGACTTTACTTCTGAAGTAGATGGGTTAGCAGGCTCTACGGATTTCATGTTCCAATTAGCTTTCGCAGCCATTGCCTTAACAATCGCCTTCGGTGGTTTTGCTGAAAGGGCGAAACTTACTGCTTATGTTGTTTTCGCTATCGCATTCTCAGCAATCGTCTATCCAGTTGTTGCTCACTGGATTTGGGGAGATGGATGGTTAGCGGACCTTGGAAAACAAGACTTTGCAGGTTCAACCGTTGTTCATTTAACTGGTGCTATGGCAGCATTAGCAGCAACGATAATTTTAAAACCACGTATTGGGAAATACAACAAAGATGGTTCACCAAACGACTTAGCTGGACATAACCAAGTATATACAGCATTAGGTGTTCTAGTCCTTTGGGTAGGTTGGTTTGGATTTAACGCAGGTAGTACATTAGGTGTAGATGGTGCCTTCTTCGGTTATGTAGCACTTAACACACAATTAGCAGCAGCAGCAGGTGCCATTGCAGCCATGTTTATCGTATGGGCTTTATCTGGAAAAGCAGACATTCCAACAACATTAAACGGTGCTTTAGCAGGTTTAGTTGCAATCACAGCATCTTGTGCCTTCGTTGCACCTTGGGCAGCAGTAGTAATCGGTGTGATTGGTGGATTAATCGTATATGCAAGCATGAAATTCTTTGAGAAAATGCAAATCGATGACCCAATATTCGCTTTATCTGTTCACGGTACTGCAGGTGTTTGGGGAACCATTTCCACAGGTTTCTTTGCAACACCAGAATTAGCAGCAATGAACGGTGGAGAAGCTGGTCTATTCTATGGTGGTGGATTTACTCAGTTAGGTGTTCAAATTGTAGGGGTTGTATCTTCAGGTTTATTCGCTTTCGTATTATCATTTATTATCTTAAAGGTAATGGTAACAATCATGGGTGGTATCCGAGTATCTGAGGAAGAAGAGCTAATTGGGCTTGACATGGCAGAGCACGGAAGCTACGGTTACCCAGAGAATATGCCAGAGCAAGATAAAGGTAAAGCAACAGGTGCTTAATAAAAAGTATTTGTGATAGCAACCTAAAATATCAAAGTGAGTGGAGTTCACCTCCTACTCACTTTGATTTACTAAAATAAGTAGCTTGCTTTTCTCTTTGTTTAAAAACACGAAATAAACAATCTTATGTGAAGGGGGCAGGGAATCGTGATTAACAAAATTCCTCGACATCTAGCAATTTTTCCAATCAGCTTTGTGAAAGAAATGACTAATTTAACAGCACGTCAAATTCGATATTACGAGGAAAATGGTTTAATTCACCCTGTAAGGAACAAAGCGAATCAACGTGTTTTTTCACTAAATGATTTAGATCGATTATTAGAGATAAAATCTTTTATTGATAAAAAAGTAAACATAGCTGGAATCAAGGCCATATTCTCTTCAAAAGAAGAAAGAGAAAACATTATTGTAAGTGATAAAGCTATTAACTCTTTTTCTAAAGAAGAGTTAGAAGAAATTTTAAAGGCAATACAAAGCAAAGTAGACACTCTTGAAGAAGATGAAAAGTCATCATGATATTAATAACAGAAACGTATCTCTAGAAATAAAAATTTATAAGTTGGGGTTTTTCCACTCCACAATAACACCGTAGTCTAAAGACTCTTCATCGTCCAAATAATTTGGCATAATTTGAATTGGCTCTAGTCCTTGGCGAAGCATAAATGTTAATACTAGATCCTTCAATTCACCATTTCTTACTTTGTCCACATAGTTATCCACAGTTAAATCCTTCGCATATTCATAATAATTTGGAATTCGACATCCGGCAACATAACGCTTTAGTCCAAGATCAACAACTAGTTTTTTTCTAGCAGCATAAAGTGCCTGAGCAACTCCTTGACCACGAAAGAATGGACGGACGCACAAATCAATACCGTATAAAGTATCTCCCGTAGGTTCATGACTATTTCTTATATAACCGTTATCAGCAATCTTCTCCCATGTATGTGGTGACCCATCGAACGATACAATTAACGAGGTGGCGGATCCTACTGGTTCATTGTTTAGTTCAGCAAGCATTGCACCTTGAGGAAAGGTCTTAATATGTGCCTGAATTTGCTCTTTGTTCCACCATAACTCTTTCGGAAATGGTGGAGGAAAAGCTTCTTTTTGTATTGTTAGTAGCTTGTCAAAATCATCAATGGAATACGTCCGTACATTTATTTTATCCACAGTTAATGCACACTCCTTATAAATTGGTTGCTATGATAAAAACTTATCATGGCTTTTTGAAGTAGAGTAGAAAATTTTAGTAATGAAGATGATTTCGACGAAGTGAAAAATTTTACGGGTGTAGTAAAAGTCCGACTATGTAATCGCCTGTGCATAAAGGCATAGAGCTAGCTTACTTTTTCTTTTGTTTAGATTATAAGTAGTTACGTTTACATAATCAATTAATTCGACATTTATGGATACATTTCGTGAAAACTGGAGAAAATGTGGATAAGGAGGGATTGTAAATGGATATTTTTAATTATGGAAATAAATTTGGAATTAACTTTAGAATGTTATCAGATGACCCAATAGACGCAGATGCCAATACAAAATTAAGTCACGATAGTTATGATGTTTTTGTTAATAATGATTATGTAGGTAAACATATGCTCGTTTCCCAAAATGAAGACATTTCAAATGTTTCTGATTTTCTACACCAACAAGGTTTTCATAATGTGAATTTAGAGGTGAGAGGAGATCATATTGTTGTTGCATCTGATTCACCTGAGGATGCAAACAAAATGCATAGAGCACTTGAAGTATTTTTACAAAATCGTTAGTAGTGTGTGAATTTTTGTAAATATAACGAAGCGGAACATTTGGTGCTTTTAGAAAGTCTGTGATATCCTTTGTTCAAAGATAAGAAAACTTTCACTCTACGTAAGGTGTCTAGGAGACAGGACGTCGATGATTTAACCTTTGCCCACAGGACGTGGGCCTTCTTAGGTTAAATTGAAGCGCCATCACCTCGAGTCAAATAACCTGTCCGCATAAAAAGTATAAAGCACTTTTTAACGGCCAGAACATTTGCATATCGGAGGGAGACAGGATGTCGATATTACGCCGTTGCCTACAGGACGTAGGCTGTACTTAGGCGGAATTGGGGCACCTTGCGCTTTTCTTAGAATACATAATGATGGGCAAAGGAGCTAATAAAATGAAATTGTTTTTAATGCTTGGAAGTATAAGTGGATTTTTGTTTGTTGCTTTAGGTGCTTTTGGTGCCCATGCACTTAAGTCGAAACTAGAAGCAACAGGCTATTTAGAAACATTTCAGACAGCAGTACAATACCACATGATTCATACACTAGCATTAATTGGTGTAGCCATACTTACCCAATACCTTGGAGCTACAGGCTTATTAACAGGTGCAGGATGGGCATTTTTTATTGGGATCATTATTTTCTCAGGTAGCTTGTACGTGCTAAGCTTGACAGGCATATCAATCTTAGGTGCCATCACTCCAATAGGAGGAGTTGCTTTCTTAACGGGCTGGGTGTTAATTTTTCTAGCTGCATGGCAAGGATAAGCAGTTTGATTCATCACGGTAGGGTGTAGAGCAATTTGTGATTTTGAAGTGGGGCAATTAATGTAGGGCTGGCTCATAGGCAACACAAAAAGGCTCATAAATGCCCAAACTGGCTCATAGGCCACCCAAACAAGCTCACAGCTCACAAAACCATGTCAGTGAAAAAGCCTACTATGCATAAACTACATAGTAGGCTTTACTATTTATAAAAATTAAAGTTTTACAGTACAATTTATCTTGGTGGATATGTTTCTAAATCAGGCTGAGCAGCACCAGGCCAATCGTAATCATATTTTAATTCTTCATCAAAGGTAACGTAATCTAAGTTAACCATTAATAGCAAGTATCGTTTTCCTGTTTGTGGATCACTAATGATGATGTGATCTCTACCAGCTGCCTCTACTACCCCTTTAAAAACCTTTGCATTCCAGCGATCGTTGTATTCATAAGTCATATAGAATGTTCCAATTTTCCCTCTGTTTAAACGTAATATGTTCTCAATAAAGGATTGCTCTATAGGGAGCTGCCCTGGTGCTTGTGAACCCGGAGCAGGAGATGGCTGTGGTTGAGCAAATCCTGGTGTTGGTGTAGCCCCTTGTGGATATCCGGTTCCCGGGGAACTTCCTGGATAGCCAGTAGCTCCTCCATAGCCATAAGGTGAATAAGGATAACCTGATTGTGAGTACATCGAATCACTCCTTGTATATTACTTGATTAGGTTGAAAATAAATCGAAAATGTAATTAAGGTAGATGGATATATTCAAATGTTAAAAAGTAGAGTAAACGGACTGACATTCACTAGCTAACGGTGTATAAAAACAATGAAGCTTATATCGACCTGAATTCCATTGACCCCACCATTGAGCTGGACAAGAGCCTTCAGGACGGAAAAACCATAAGGCAAAATCAGCAGGATGATGACGTTCCCCTTGAATTAGTTTTCTTGCTAAACGCTTATCACGTTCTCTTGCATGCTGATAAAAGTAACTTTTTTGTACTGCTTCAAATCCACCTGGAGATTGATAAACCATTCTTTCAACATCGTTAATGTCTTCAAAATCAAGACAATCGGCCCGAACGCGGTTCACCATGACGTTACCGGCCTTCAGCATTCCTAGTTCTCCTTCACCTTCAGCCTCGGCCCTCATTAACCGAGCTAACAATTGAATGTCTTTATCACGTGCTTTTATAACACCCAATTAAACACCCCCTTTAAAGTTAATTGAAAAAGAATGGATTGTTTTTTGAGTTTAAACGTTGACAGATATTGCCTACATAAATGACATAAGTATATTTGCTGCAATCACTATTTTATGTGTATGTATACATACAGGAGCCTATGACAATTGATAAATAAAAGTATGGAAGAAAAACATAGTAAAAAACAGGTTGATCCTTTTAATAAGATCAACCTGTTCGAGCTTCCGTTTTATTTATGGGTCCTATCCCTTCAATGAAGGGTTCCGTGTGTACTACACTACACGTATAAAAATGATTTAACCTTTGAATCATCTAAGAGAGTTCCAACAAAGAAGGAGCCGAATTCTCCAAAACGAGCGCTAACTTCATCAAAGCGCATTTGGTAAACAAGCTTTTTAAATTGAAGAACATCGTGAGCAAATAAAGTAACGCCCCATTCCCAGTCATCAAAGCCAACAGATCCAGTGATGATTTGACGAACCTTACCTGCGTATTCCCGTCCGATCATCCCATGACTTCGCATCATGGTTCTACGTTCTTCCATAGAAAGCATGTACCAGTTATCATTACCTTCACGACGCTTGTCCATCGGGTAAAAACATAGGTAATGCCATTTTGGCAAAATTGGTTTTAAGCGTGCCTGGATTTCAGGGTCTGTTTCAGGATCCTTATCAGCAGGCAAGTAATTACTTAATTCTACTACTGATACGTAGGAATGAGCAGGAATAGTAAATTCAGCGAAACGAGTTTTATTAAATTCATTTTCAAGCTCATTTAATTCATCCATTGTTGGGCGTAATAGCATAATCATAAAGTCAGCTTTCTGTCCAACGATCGTATAAAGGGCATGGCTCCCTTCAAATTTTTCTTGAGTAGTATTCCACTTTTCAAGTAACCCAAGAAATTCACCCATGATTGTTTCTCGTTCTTCTGAGTCTAGTTGCTTCCAAGCTGCCCAATTCATCGACCGAAAGTCGTGGAGACAAAACCAGCCCTCTAAAGTTTTTGCTGCTTCACTCATTGATACGTCACTCCATTCATTTAAATGTTTCACTCATTTTATAAGATGATTGTTACATGTGATAAATTTCGTCTATCTTTTTTCATTATACTTGTTCAAAATTCAAAAACCAAACACCGTGCCTACATAGTGAATATCGTCACCTCTTGGCTACTGCATTTCATGAATTTGTTTCTTTGCGGTCGTCTATAATGCTTCTTGGGCTTTGCATTTCATGATTTTCCAACTTTCCGGGCTTCTATAATGCTGTTTGAGTGCCGCATTTGGATTTTTCACTGCTTTCCGGGCTTCTAGAACGTTTCTTGCCTACCGCAGTCTTGCAGTATGGGGGATGAAAATGTTTTTTCTAAAGTATACTACCTTCCCCCAATTCCAATATCATGCTGTTTGTGGAAGAATAATGGCTTGATTTATCCTGCATTTGTGATTTTTCACCGTTTGCGGGAAGAATAATGGCTTGATTTATCCTGCATTTGTGATTTTTCACCGTTTACGGGAAGAATAATGGCTTGATTCATCCTGCATTTGTGATTTACTATCATTTGCGGGAAGAATAATGGCTTGATTTATCCTGAATTTGTGATTTTTCACCGTTTGCGGGAAGAATAATGGCTTGATTCATCCTGCATTTGTGTTTTTCCACCATTTGCGGGAAGAATAGTGTCTTGATTCATCCTGCATTTGTGTTTTTCATTGTTTTCCGGGCTTCTAAAACGTTTCTTATTTTCAGGGTAGGCCTGAAAATACAGCATCCGTTTTCCAATAATGACTAGTGGCCTTTAATGAACGTTCTAATAGCTTGTTGGTGATGAGGTGATTTCCCAGACTCTCGTTGTCCAAGCACTTCCATATGGAGAACATCCTCTAACGATTGCTGAAACCCAGTTTTCATATTTTTTTTCATTAAGCTATAGGCAGGTTGAGATACATTTTTTAACGACTCAATAAAGGATGTAGGGTCACCCAGCTGATTAATTAGTCCTATCCGAAGGGCTTCCTCAGCAGTTATGGAAGAACCTAATGATAGTTCTAAGGCTTTCCCTAGACCAACTAGGCGTGGTAAAAAATATGATGCTCCAGCATCAGGTATTAATCCTATTTTTAAAAAACTGAGGGCTAGCTTCGCATCAGGATCACCTACGCGAAAATCACAAGCTAATGCAAGGCTTAACCCAGCCCCAACTGCTGTACCATTAAGATAGGCAACTGTTGGTTTTTCCATACGATCTATAAGTAGGATCAAAGGGTTATATGTTTGTTCTAAATACGTGCCATGATCAAAGCTACTCATTTGATCAAGGGGAATACTTTTCAAATCTGCACCACTAGAAAAGCTTCCATCCTTTCCAGTTAACACAATCACCTTCACTTGATCATCTTGTTCGGCAGCATGAAAAGCAGCATACAGCTCCTCATGCATGTGAAGATTTATTGCATTCTTCACTTGGGGCCGATTCATTGTTATCGTTGCTACCTCATTTGACACAGTGTACGATACCGTTTTATTACTATACATTAATTAGCTCCTTCCTATAATTCTCTCCCAACAATCGTGCCATCATATATAGCCTTTTTTGCATCTAATCCTAAAGCGTGTCGTGCTCCTCCAATGATATGGACTTTCTTTCCTATGTCTTTAAATTTTTCTGCAAGTGCTTCATTTGTTAGTTGACCAGCAGCTATGACAATCGTATCGCCTTTTATGGATTTTTCTTCACCATGATGAGTATAAAAAATCTTTTTACCATTCTCGATTTTGTTATAAGACTCGATACCCCCAGTCATTTTCACCTTTTTCTGTCGAAGCTCTAATAACGTTGTCCAACGAGTGGTCTTACCGATCCCCCTCCCAAAGGCTTTCCCACGCTGTAGCATCGTGATCGTTTCACACTCTCTTTCCTTTAAAAACAATGCTAGGTCACAGGCGATGCCCCCACCGCCAACAATGATGACATTTTTACCAACTTTCCTTGGGTTTTCAAAGGCTTGACGATAAGTGAGAATAGATGAAGAGTGAATTCCATCGATGTCAGGTATTCTTGGGACGATACCTGTTCCGATAATAATCACATCTGCATCTTGAACTAGAGGATCATCAGCACCAGATATAACCTTATTTAATAGAACCACTACGTGTAACCGGTTTAACTGAACCTTGTAATATCGAATCGTTTCATGAAATTCCCCTTTTCCAGGAATGTTCTTTGCGTAATTCAGTTGTCCTCCTAATTCAGATTGTCCGTCCACAAGGGTGACAGAGTGACCGCGTTCAGCTGCAACACGACTAGCCTCTAATCCAGCTGGACCAGCCCCAATCACTAGCACCTTTTTTTGTACCATTGTTTGTGTAAGAATTAATTCCGTTTCTCGACCAGCCTCTGGATTAACTAGGCAAGTTGCAGGTAAACCCTCAAATACATGGTCGAGGCAAGCTTGGTTACAAGCAATGCATGTATTTATTTCATTGACACGATTCTCACGGTATTTAGTTAGAATTTCTGGATCAGCTAAGAAGGGTCTAGCCATAGAAATGAGGTCAACGGTTCCCTTCTGTAACAGTTTATTAGCTTCAATTGGATCGTTAATACGATTGCTTGCTATGACAGGTATCGTTACTTCCGCCTTGATTTTTTCAGCTACATACACAAAATTCATTCTTGGAACTTTCATAGAAATAGTAGGAGTACGTGATTCATGCCAGCCAATGCCAATATTCAAAGCATCAGCACCTGCTTTTTCTAATTCCTTAGCCCACCGAAGCGTTTCAGCTTCCGGAGTGCTGCCATCAATTAAATCTAATCCCGACATACGAAATAGAATTGGGAAATCCTTTCCTACTGCTTGACGAACTGCCTTTGTAACGCGTAAGGATAAGGCAATCCTTTTTTCAAAGCATCCACCCCAAGGATCTGTCCGCTTGTTTGTGACAGGGGAGGTAAATTGATTAATAAGATAACCTTCCGATCCCATAATTTCTACGGCATCAAAACCAGCTTCTTTAGCTCTTCTAGCACCTTGGGCAAAATCAACAATTGTACGAAAAATATCCTCCTGTGTCATTTCAACAGGCTTGTCAGGGTTAATAGGGGATTGGATAGAGGAGGGGGCAACAGGGTCTACACCAGTTAACGCTTTATAGGCATAACGGCCAGCATGGAATAGTTGTAAGGCTATGGCACCACCTGCATCATGAATCTCTTTCGTCAATGGCTTCCACCGATCAACATCCGATTCCTTATAGATAGTCATGAAATCTAAACCACCACTACCTTCTTTATTAACAGCAGCACCACCAGTAACGATAAGACCTACATGATTTTTTGCTCTTCGTTTATAGAATTCTGTTAATTTATTCGTTCCATCTTCAAGACCTTCTAAGCCTACGTGCATGGACCCCATGATTACTCTAGTTCTCAACGTTAAACTATTTATGTTGAACGGTTGGAATAATGTATCACTAGCCATCTTTCTCCCCCTTTTATTGAAGATGATAAATAGTAATGATGAAAGTTATTTTTATTTTTGAAAAATAGAAGTGTGATCTTGTGATGAATGGGTAATAGAAACTATTAAGTGGATAATTAATGTAGTATATGAAGTTAAGTTTAACGAAAATGACTGACTATTCATTCATTATACTAAAAAGGCTGTTTTTTAAGCAATAATGAATTTAAATCTTACCGATATGGTTATACATCAAATGTTTGTGAAATTGTTATCATTCTGAAAATTTAAACTTTATGATTTTGACTATGATAGCATTTATTTTTTGTACTAGAAGGAGTATCCTTAGAGGTAGAAAATTCTTTGAGGAAATTATTAGGAGGGGTTTTAAAGTGTCAAATATGTTTACAGCCATCGCAGATAAGGTGAAACAAGGATATCCATCTATTGTTTTTCCAGAAGGTACGGATGAACGTATATTAGAAGCAACAGTAAGGTTAAAAAAGGAAGGGGTTTTAAATCCAATCCTTGTAGGTAACGTTGATGAGATTAAGGGATTAGCTAATACATTAAATCTAGATGTCTCAGCTTTAGATATTTTTGATCCTGAAACATATCCTGAGTTTGACGAGCTTGTTGTATCCTTTGTTGAACGACGTAAAGGAAAAGCAACAAAGGAGCAAGCGGAGAAAATTCTTAAGACACCAAACTATTTTGGTACAATGCTAGTTCATACTGGGAAAGCAGCAGGTCTTGTTAGTGGAGCTGCTCACTCTACTGGAGATACTGTTCGTCCTGCTCTTCAAATCATTAAGACAAAAGAAGGCGTGAAGAAAACATCAGGTGTATTCGTTATGGTAAAAGGTGACCAACGTTACATTTTTGGTGATTGCGCTATTAATATTGCACCAGATAGCAATGACTTAGCTGAAATTGCAATTGAAGCTGCGAAAACTGCACAAGTTTTTGATATTGATCCAAAGGTAGCAATGTTAAGTTTCTCAACAAAAGGGTCTGCAGTGAGTCCTGAAACAGAAAAAGTTGTAGAGGCAACAAAGCTAGCACAAGAAAGAGCACCAGAATTGGTCCTTGATGGGGAGTTCCAATTTGATGCTGCCTTTGTTCCATCTGTAGCACAAAAGAAAGCACCAGATTCTCCATTAAAAGGGGAAGCAAACGTATTTGTTTTTCCAAGTCTAGAAGCAGGAAACATTGGCTACAAGATTGCTCAACGTTTAGGTGAGTTCGAAGCAATTGGACCAATCCTTCAAGGGTTAAATAAACCAGTTAACGATTTATCACGTGGTTGTAACGCGGAAGATGTGTACAAGCTTGCTTTAATTACAGCAATGCAAGGTTTAACGGAATAGTTAAGTTAATGGTGATAATAAAAGCTCGTTTCTCAAAGTACTGAGATCGAGCTTTTTGTAATTATTTCATTTTAAAAATCTGGAGCCAAGCACCATGATCAGCTGATGTGTCGTTATATGTGACAATGATTTGGTTATTTTCCACTGTTACTCTATTCGCCCAAGAGGGATCGAGTACTACCTTATCAATTTCCTCTACGTTGTTTCCTTCTCCAAGTTTAAATAAGGAAACGTACGTATGATTATAATTTTCATGTCGTTCATGAAGATGCCATTCATGTACTTCATCCACTGTTGTATAGACAGAAACGAAATGCTCCTCATCTACTTGGTCGGAAGCGATATAATGAGTAACTCCTTCACTTTTGTCAAAGCCTGCTAGTGCTTGAATACCAACGCTTTTACTCTCATTCAGGTCCACCACGTTTACAACTAGTTCTCCAATTAAACCAGTATTTGGACGATTGGAGTATCTAGCTGGTCGTAAGTATTTCACCAGGAGTATATCGTCTTTATATAATGCAACATCTGTCATCCGTGGAGGCTCTCTATGATTAATCTTATCAATTTGGTTAGTAGATAGTAATTCATTTTTATTTAGGTCTAATGTAACTAAATGAAGTTGCCCTGTTGCTGCAACAGGAAGATACATAATACCGTCATCCGCAGCGTATCCATACGTTCGAATTCCTCCTGTGTGGAAGGGAATATCGTCAAGTCTTTCTGATGAGTAGTTGTTTAAATCGATTTCAAACCATCTAATTCTAGCTTGATTTGCGCGATCGGGTATAAAGACATTTAATGTATGGTTATTTTCGTTTACGGTTGAAATGGGGTTAAGTACACCTGATGACCCATCAGAAAAAGAAAGTAGTTCCTGAAACTCCTGAGATTGTATATCAAACTCATCTACGTAAACCTTTCTGTTGTTTTCATCTGTTCTATCCACATATTGTACATATAACTTTTCATCAGCAGGATGCTTTGTAATACTAAACATACCTATAATCTTGTCTCTAACATGTTCTAGTTCTACCATTTCACTTTCATCTGTCTGTAAATTGCGTACATAAATAAACAGACCGCTACCATTTCCAGTAGCAGGATCGATATATTTAGAATAGACATGATAGGCAATATCATATTTTACAACCATGGAACGAGAAGCGGTAAAGTCTTCTTCGACTTGCTCCTTAAGAACCTCTTCTAATGTATCTGGTGAAAAAGCTTCCAAACTTTTTTCATAATTCACTTCATTATAATCTTGATTTTGGCAGCCGATAATGAAAAGTGATAGGAAGGCTACTACGAATAACTTCCAGGTATTCAAGTGCATCATTAATTCCTCCTTTTTGTACATAATTTGAAAGCGCATTCAAGGAAGTTCATCTAGAGATCTATAAAACGTTGATAGTGTGGCGAATTGTGGATAGTATCTTTTCTCTATCATATACAAGGTTCGTCGGATTTTAAATAAAGAATTGGTAAACAATCGTAAAAACGTAAAAAGGAAGACGCGTAACGTTCATCGTTACGTGTCTTCATATAGAGTGACGAAATATTCATAATTAGCTAAGATGTGTAACATTAATACTCATCTATTAGAACTTTGTGTGGTATTTTTCTAACTCCCAACCATGAACGGTTGTACGGAAGCTGTCTAATTCCTCCTTCTTTGCTTCTACATATTCATCGAATACGTGGTCACCAAAAGTTTTTCTACCAATTTCCCCTTCTTCAAACTCACCTACAGCAAACTCTAAGCTTGTTGGTAAATTATCAATTTCCTTAAGGAATAACTCTTCTGCTGTCATACTGAAAATATCTTCATCAAATGAATCCGGTGCTTCTAATTCTTTTTCCACACCATCTAAACCTGCTGAAGCAATGATTGCAAATGCTAGATAAGGATTAGCAGATGGGTCTGGACAACGGATTTCAACACGTGTTCCTGGTCCACGCATAGCTGGAATTCGAATGAGTGCAGAACGATTGGATGCAGACCATGCAATATAACATGGAGCTTCATAGCCAGGTACTAAACGCTTATAGGAGTTTACTAGTGGGTTAGTAACTGCTACGAAATGTTTAACATTAGAAAGTAAACCAGCGATAAAGCTATATGCTGTTGCGGAAAGCCCATTTTTATCCCCTGTATCATAAAAGGCATTTTCTTTTTTGTTTAAATCATAGAGAGAGATGTTTGTATGCATTCCGTTTCCATTCTCACCAGCAATTGGTTTTGGCATAAACGTAGCGTGCAAACCGAATTTTTTCGCTACCGTTTTAACAACCCACTTGTACGTTACAGCATTATCGGCAGTTGTTAAAATATCATCATATTTGAAATTAATTTCGTGCTGACCTCGTGCTACCTCATGGTGAGATGCTTCAATAGTGAAGCCCATTGCCTTTAATGCACGATAAATTTCTAATCGAACTTTCTCTCCGTTATCGTGTGGAGATGGTTCAAAATAACCTGCGAAATCTTGCGTTTCCTGTGTAGGACGACCAGTTTCATCTGTTTCAAATAAGAAGAACTCTAGCTCAGGACCAACATTGATGGCATATCCCTTGTCAGCTGCTCTTTCAACGGTTCTTTTAAGTACGTTTCTAGGATCGCCTTCAAAGTCCGTTCCGTCTGGATTTTTAACACTGCATATGAAACGAGCTTCTGAGTACCCTTCTTCCACTGACCAAGGTAAAACCGCAAAGCTGCTTAAGTCAGGCTGTAAATATAAATCTGATTTGTTGATTGGTGAAAAACCTTTTATAGAAGATCCATCAAACATGATTTTACCTTCTACAACTGATTCTAATTGTTCCGATGTTACCGTTACGTGTTTAAGAATTCCTTCAATGTCTACGAATTGTAAGTGTAGAAGCTCCACGTTCTTTTGTTTTATTACTTCTTCAATTGCTGCAACACTCGTTGCGTTTTCTACCGTATTATTCGTCACTATTGCCATAATAAACACATCCCTTTTCGTGTAATGATAGTTAACATCACTTGTTATGTTTTAAATAGTAAAACATTTCTGAATTCATGTAATGAAATTCGTTAGAAAATCTGACACACTAATTTTTTGTGATAAAACCACGGGAATCCAAAACATTTGATATGATAAGGATGGAAGCGTTTTCCGGGGGAAAAGAAAAAATTATAAATTTAGAAGAGAAAATCGTTTTTCTTTATCAAATAAATGAATTTCATAAGTAAAGAATGATTGTTGAAAATGTCGAACATAATTTTTCGATTGGAGTGGAAGGCGTTACTATAACGACGAGCATATGCTTAAGCTGTTACAACGTTTAATAGTGAATTATAAAGTTGATTCAAATTAAAAAAATAGATTTATTTTGAAAGAAATAAATAGAAATTTCGTCTATAACTATAAGAGTAATAATCGAAGGAGGGGGACATGGAAAAGAATAAAATAATAACGGAGTGGTTCCGATTATACAGTGATGATGTTTATCGTTATTTCCTGTTCCAAACGAACTGGAAAAATGCAGAGGACCTCGTACAAGAGGTTTTTATAAAAGCATTACATTCTTATGATGTATTTAAAGAAGATGCTTCCCCAAAAACATGGCTACTAAGAATAGCGAGAAATATAGCTATAGATGAACATAGAAAGACCAAAAGAAAAAAGCAGCTCTTAACGATACCCTTTGATTCAAAATTTGAACCGAAAATACATAGTACTCCAGATGAAATCCTTCAATTAAATGAAGAGAAAAAAGAGTTATATGAAGGTATTCTTTCTCTCAAGCCTAAATATCGAGATGTATTGATTTTAAGGGGAGTACAAGAATTATCTGTAAAGGAAACCGCTGATGTACTCAAGTGGAAGGAGGATAGGGTTCATCTAACCTATCATCGGGCAAAAAAGAAGCTAAAGGAGAATTTAGGGGGGGAATTACATGAATAAGGATAATGTTGACGATAGGCTCAGGTCCTTTCATAAACCTGAAATGGACTCCGAAAAAAAAGAGAACATCGAAAACTATTTAAAACTAAAGAAGCTATCTAGATCGCCAGCAAGTATAGCTATGCGATTTTGGGCATACATCATTGACATATCAATTTTAATTGGCTCAGGTCTAATATTTGATCATATATTTACGGACAATTCTATTGTAGATATTCATACTAGTTCAGCACTTTTGCCTACATATCTAATGATTGTAGGAAACTTATATTTCGCCGTTTTACACACCTTTTGGCATGGATATACGATAGGGAAAAGAATTGTAGGAATACGTGTTGCAAATATGGATAAAACGAAGTTAAAGTTTTTCTGGATGCTTCTAAGGTCAATTATTCTCGAAATACCATTTTTAATGATCATAAGTGCCTATATTGCTTCGAAAAGAGAAGATATACGTGGAATTCACGATCTTGCAGTTTCTACCTATGTAACGAATAATACACCAGAAGAAGATGGGTTAAAAAATGAATGACTATTTTCGTAGAATGATGGACATTAACACGTAACAAAGGTATAAATTAAGGGTACAAAACGTATGGGGTTAGCATTACTTTTTATACTAAATATGATATAAATTATATATTAGTTATTAATGAAGGAGATGTAGTATGGAGAATTTAACAGATATTAAACATACAGTAACATTAGAAGCTCCAATACAAAAGGTGTGGGATACGGTTTCAACTGCAGAAGGTATTGGATCATGGTTCATGCCAAACGATATTAAGCCAGTAGTAGGACACGAGTTTCATTTGCAATCGCCATTTGGTCCATCACCATGCAAAGTGTTGGAGGTTACTGAAGAAAAGGAGCTTTCTTTTTCATGGGATACAGATGGATGGGTAGTTACATTTGAATTACAGGACTTAGGGGAAAAAACAGCGTTTACTCTCGTTCACGGTGGTTGGAAATCAGCTGATACCGTTTTACCTAAAGCAAACGCAAAAGCCTCTGAAGTTCGAGACAGAATGGATCACGGCTGGATTGATATCATCACAGAACTAAAAAAGTCTGTAGAAGCCTAGTGACTATTAATAGCTAATCAATGCTAATATTAAAGTAAGTTTTATTCTAAAACCGCAAAAGGTGATTAACTATAAGACAGAGAAGAGACTCCGTTCTATATGAATGGAGTCTTTTCTTTTTTATATTCCTGCAAAACACTTTACATGTTTTTGGTAATTAATGATACACTTTATTTAGATTATTTTGGTGACGGATTTATATATGTTAGTCATTCAAATAGTTTAGAGTTAGCATAAATGATGATGTAATTAGAAAAGAATGAGGTGAACTAATGACTCAGGAAATGAGTGATTCAAACCGAATAAACCATAATAATGGTATAACAAATACGAAAGCAACCATTTCACTTATTCTAGGAATCTTATCAATCTTGTTTGTGATTTTATGGTTTGTAGGAATTATTCTTGCGATTATAGGGCTTGTACTTGGAGTAATTGCGTTACAGGAAATTAAACAGACTAATCAACCAGGAAAAAAACTAGCAGTAGGTGGGATCATATGTAGTATTGCTGGTATTGTACTACCGTTCTTTTTTGTAGTGTTAGCTTATTGGGTTTTTATGACACCTACAGTTTATTAACAAATAGCATCTGCAGATAAGTAGTTACGTTTAGAGGGAGAGAACTAAAAAACATACAGTAATAACGAGACCCTTTCACATAGTGAATTTGTCTCGTTTTTCACACTAAAAAAGCATATAAATGAGTCATGTTTGCTCCGTTCATATTCTGCTCATTTCGGAAGGTTAATGGAAAATTTTGTGTTGTAATTTAATAGCAAAGACTTTGATTGTGAATAAATACACTTAAACGATCGGGGAGTTTTGGTACTTAGCCGTAATTAGTATAAAAGAAATTCCTAAATTTCCGTAAGTAAATAGTAGAAGTAAGACAACATTGTGAAACAATGTACTTACGCTAACGAGGGAGGGCGATAGCAGAACAAGGTTTTGCTGCTATTATTTTTGTATAGATGGAATTTTGGTATTTATACACAACTTCTTGTTTGGTGATAATTGCTTCTAATTGGTTTATAATGATTATATTGGAAAGGAGAGATTGCTATGAGCACTAAAGAGGAAGTAATAAAATTAATAAAAGATTTACCAGAAAATGTGACTCTTGAGGATATAATCAAGGAACTTTATGTTAGAAAGAAAATCGAAAAAGGAATACAAGAACTCAATAATGGAAAAGTCGTTTCCCATAATGAAGTTAAGGAGAAATTAGGGAAATGGTTGAATTAGTTTGGGCGAAATCTGCAGTTAAAGACCTAGAAGGGATATGTAATTATATAGCTCAAGACTCGGAGGAATATGCCAATATTTTTGCTAGTAGAGTTATTGACACAATCGAAACAATTGCAATATTTCCTTCATCTGGTAGGGTAGTTCCTGAATTAAACAATGATATGATAAGAGAGATGGTTTTAACCAATTATAGAATTATATATAGAATCAACAATGAAAAAATGGAGATAGTTCGCATTATTCACAACGCTAAACAATTAAAAAAGTTAGAGTAAAATACATCATGGCTTGTATGACGCTATGATGTATTTTTTTAATCAGATTGTGAAGTAATATACTTACACTAACGGGAAAGCGTTAGTTGAAGATGGAATAATTACAAAATAATCCTAAAGAACCGACTACTCTTGTGTAGTTGGTTTTTTTACATGTATCTTTATTGGTTGCATTATTTCCACCTGATTCAACACCATTTTAGATAGGTTAATAGCAGCTACTTTAGCATACCAAATAATTATTGAATAATGAGAATTAGTCTGTTGTTTTTTTTGTACGATAGTTCGGGGGCCAATTAGAGACTAAATTAAGGGAAATCCTTGTTATATCGTTAAAAATCACTAGTCCAATTAGCTATCTATTGGGACTAGTAATGACGGTTCTATTTGTATCTTTCTCCTCACGAACGAACTACTTATCTTTAGTGAATGGGTCTCTTTTTTTATTCTAAACCTCCAACTCCCTTTACACAAATAATGGGTTATTATGGTTAATTATGGTATTATTTGAAAAGGAGGGGATTATTATGCACAATGAAATAATATTAATAGTTGTTCTTTTGTTTATGTTAGCTGGTATTCTTGGTACTGTTTTACTAATTGTCTTTTATTTCAAAAGCAGTTATAGAAAAAAAGATATAAAAATCTTAGAACTACAGAAAGAAATTGAGGAACTAAAAAGGAAAGAAACAAAATAAAATAGTATTCAAAATTTAAAACAATAATTTAATAAATCTAGTTGATGAGTTCGAGGTAATAGATAAAAAAATTAACGATTTTATTTCTAGTCTTTGGGAGGAATATGAAGATGATATAGAAATCCTATTATAGAAAGTGATAGTTGATTTAACTGTTGCAATGGCGAAACAGGTATAGATTTTCAAGTACTAGTGCTAAGGGGGGATATCTTTGAAGATTAATAAAGTAGTCATTCTATCTATATTACTAATTGCATCACTTGCTGTTAACTATTTTCTATATAAAGAGAATAGTAGTTTTAAAGCTGGGCATGGTGCGGAGTATCAATTAGCAGTACGTTCAGCCATTCATGAGTTAGATGAGGATTCTTTTAACATTATTGTTGAGGAATTAAAAACGGGAAATCAACGGCCATATGAAAGATGGAAAAAGGATATAGGCTTTATAAACTCAAACTTACGAAAATCAGGTAATATCCACTTTAATCTATTGGGAGACCAACTTAACCACATTTCATATCAAGTGGGAGAGCTGACTGATGGAAACAATGATCTTGAAAAGGAAGAAGAGTTGATTAGGGAACAAGTTTTGTTTTTTTACGGAGTACTTAGCGAAGTGGAAGAGGATTTAGAGGAAGACCTGATGAGATGGTATAGAGAAATCTCAAATGACAATTCAAACACCTCAAAGTATGTGGAGGAGCAACTTAAAACAGTGATTAATTATTAAGTTATTTCATAGTTACAGAATTTTTCGAACGAGAAATCCCATCTCCTATAGAAGTGGGTGGTTGTTTAAGAAAATGTATTTTATTCTGCCATACCACGGAACTACTTAAGATGAATATGGCAGGATGGCACTGCTGCTCATAGGACTTAAAATTTCTTTAAGTGTAATTGAACTTAGATGAGAAAAATCAACAATGAAGACCAACAGCGCAATTTTTAAGAAATAATAAATTTTTCATTTCGCTTAACCATTTTTGCTAAATTATCCTCGTATAGCATCCAATCCTCATCAGAAAGGGCATACGTATCTAAATGGTCACTTCTTGAAGCTAAAGTATTAAGAAGAGAATGGACCAATCCTTGAACCGTGAACTCCGTTGTGCTTATTTCATTCAAAGAAGCCATTCTTTCAGGTACAATTCGAGGGTACACGAACTTTGTTTCAGCCCCTTGAATGGCACTATCATAAAAGTATTTGATAAGCCGTGCTCGATCTGCTCCACTGTCCTTTACAGCTAAGTAGATTTGAACAGCAACCCCACCACGAATACGACGTTGTGAAATGCCAGCAAACTTTTTCCCATTTACACTTAAATCATATCGACCAGGACAATAGGATTCCTTAATTTCCCCGTCAACTACCTGTGAACCAAGCTTACCTAATAGTAATCGAGTTAAGTAAACCATTAACTCATAACCACGATCAATGGACAACCCTTTATTATCCTGAAATATAAGGGAGATATTTAAGACATGTTCATCTAAAACGACAGCAAGACCGCCAGAATTACGAACAATCACATCGTAGCTAGATCGATTTAAAAATGATATACCATCCTCTATATGGGGCAAACGATGGTCCTGTATTCCTAAGACGACAGTTTTGCTATGAACCCAAGTACGGGCAATTCCCCAGTCTGGTTCAGAGCTAATTCTTCGACATAACGTATCATCTATAGCAAATGATTGCATGGGATTCATTCCTAAACCAGTTACAGATTGATCGAGTATGAACCAGTTTTTTCGGAATAATGGTGAATGTTCATCCTTCATTGTGAAGCTCCTTTATATAAAACAATTAATTATTATTTTTTCCTCAAATAATAGTGAAATGTGATTTCAAAATAGTAATATTAATGATTATAGTACTTAAGTTTCTACTATTAGCTATACGAGTATACCATACATGAAAGAAAATTGGACAACCTTACCGTTGCATTATATACTACAGACGTTGTAAAATACTCGTTAGTGAAAACTTTCAAACCGCCTTAACAACGAGGCTTAGAAGGATGTGGTAGAGATGGCAAATAAATTTCAAATATGTGATGAATGCCAGGCCACAAATATTAAAACATTAGTCCCAGCATTAAAGAAGCTAGATCCAGATGCAAAAATATATATTGGATGTCAGTCATACTGCGGACCTGGTCGAAAAAAGGCATTTGCTTTTGTAAACGATCGTCCATTATCAGCACCTGATGAAAAGCAGCTTCTTGAAAAAGTACAAAAGAAAATGAAATAATGTGGCCATATAGATGAAGGTGAGTAAAGTAATGATACTACTTAAAAACCGAATAAACAGAAAGCTACTTCTTAACTTCATGTAGGAGTAGCTTTTTATTTTTGCCCCTGAAAAAGCATTTAAATTTAAAGTCATATGAGTAGTTTAAAAAGACCTTCATATAATAGAAGAAACAAACATTTTTTGTCAAAAGATGTCTTTTTTTCTCCTGATTATTTAGTATAATAAAAACAAAGACAATACATGTTTACCTGTTAAAAACAGAAATCTAAAATTCCTTCATGAATGAAAGGAGTCCCCTATGACTCGGCGATTCGGAACCCTAGAAGAGGAAAAAGTATTTAAAGACCCAGTCCATCGATACATACATGTACGTGATGAATTAATATGGGAGCTCATTGGAACAAAGGAGTTTCAACGACTTCGACGAATCCGTCAGCTTGGAACAACCTTTCTTACTTTTCATGGAGCTGAACACACTAGATTTAACCATTCCCTAGGTGTATATGAAATTATGCGTCGAATGGTTGAAAATATGGAGGAAAGGGAAAATTGGGATCCAGAGGAAAGGTTAGTATGCCTTTCAGCAGCACTCCTTCATGATATTGGTCATGGTCCCTTTTCTCATTCCTTTGAAAAGGTTTTTCACACAGACCATGAAGAATGGACTCGTGAGATCATTTTAGGTGATACGGAGATAAAGAATGTACTGTTGGTAATGGGGGAAGATTTTCCAAAAAAAGTGGCTGATGTCATTGCAAAAACGTATGAAAACAAGCTAGTAGTTAGTCTCATTTCAAGTCAAATTGACGCAGATCGTATGGATTATTTACTTCGAGATGCCTTTTATACAGGAGTGAGCTACGGACAATTTGATATGGAACGGATTTTGAGAGTGATGCGACCTAAGGAAGACCAAGCAGTATTTAAGCACAGCGGCATGCACGCAGTGGAAGACTACATTATGAGTCGCTATCAAATGTATTGGCAAGTTTATTTTCACCCAGTAACGAGAAGTGCAGAAGTTATATTAAGTAAAATTTTGCATCGAGCAAAGCACCTTTATAGTAATAAATATAAGTTTAAAGACAAACCAAAACACTTTTATTCATTGTTCTCCGGAAAAATTACCCTTGAAGACTACTTAAAGCTAGATGAATCTGTCATCCTGTACTATTTTCAAGAATGGCAGAATGAGGATGATCCCATCTTAAAGGATTTATGTGAACGATTCATGAGTCGACGTTTATTCAAATATGTAGAATGTGATCCAAGTATTCAGATGAAGGTATGGCCAGAGCTAATTGAACTATTTATAAAAATTGGACTAGATCCTAACTATTATCTCGTTATTGATTCTTCATCAGATCTGCCTTACGATTTTTACCGACCAGGGGAAGAGGAAGAACGCTTACCGATTCACCTCCTCATGCCAAATGGAGATCTACGTGAATTGTCTAGAGAATCTGACGTGGTGGAAGCAATCTCTGGTAAAAAAAGAACAGACCATAAGCTATATTTTGCGAAAGATATATTAGAGGATCAATCAACATTTCCGAAAGAGAAACAACGTATTTTATCATTACTCATTGCACAGGAGGGGTAACCATTGCTACAGGAGCATTGCAAGCTATTAGCTGTATTAAAGCAAACAGGGGAAGTCGTAGGTAGAAAGAAGTTACAAAAGCTCATTTATATAGCAAAAAAATTAGAGTTTCCTTTTTTTGAGAAATATCAATTTCATATATATGGACCGTATTCAGAGGAATTAAACTTAAGAATGGAAGAAATGTGTCACTTAACATTTGTGGAAGAAGTAAAAGAAAAAAAGGCTGGCTATTATCAATATCGTTACACACTGTCTCAAAAGGGCAGTGAATTCCTTAATCTATCAAACTATGAATTACCCAATACGAAAGAATTATTAAATGACATAAACGATCAATCTTCAAAGTTTCTTGAACTAGTGTCCACTGTATTGTACTTTGAAGATTTAACGAGGAATGAAGTAGAGGAAAAGGTTTTTACCTTGAAAGCAAAGCAAAATTATACAAAGGAAGACGTATCAGAAGCATACCGCTATATTGAAAAACTTAGAAGTGCACTTATCACACAATAAATCTGCTTAAAATTAATTGAATCACTATATAACATTCGAAAAGAAAGACGGACAAAAATAAAATTGTCAGTCTTTCTTTTTGAATGCACATCTTTATTTGGTGTAGTGTCCTATGATTATTTCGTGTTCTTAAACGTCGCTGATTCGTTTACCTGCTACACCATAATGGCTAGGAGACATTTCTTCAATAATAACAGCTACCTTTTCCTTTGGAGCATTCGTTGTTTCAGAAACTGCAGCCGTTACTTTTTCAACTAATGCTTTTTTTTGCTCATCGGAACGACCTTCTAGTAATTTAACTGTGACAATTGGCATAAAGTTAAGTCCACCTTTCATAATATCAATTATAATTGTTCATACATAATAACACCTTTTACATTTATATTATTCCACAAGTTTCACCTTTTTCCTGCAAAAATTAATGAAAGAGGCAGAACGTAGTTTCCAATATGTGCATCGTAAAAAAGAAATGTGATAAACTGAGAAGAAGTGAAGTTGAATGAAAGAGAGGGATAGATAGTGGACTTATTTGATAAGAAAAAGGATGAGAAAAAGCGAGGACAAGGCTTTAATATTTTGAGCTCCGATTCTACAGACGGTCATGGAGGATACGGTGCTGGTGTTTTAAATTTAAATAATGTTTCTCCCGTATTTGTTGATGTGGAAGCAGGGGAAGCGTATGTAGATATGGGTGCTTTACACGCTAGGAGTGCGGTGGAAAAAGGAATCAAATTTCTTCATAACAAAGAGGAAGTTCCAAATGGAAGACCGTACTGGCTCGTTTGGGTAACAGTAGATCAGAAAAATGGAGGACCAGCTTATACAGGCGTTGGTGCATGTGAAATGACGGTAGATCGTGAAATTCGTCGGGGATATAAAAACTTCCCGGAGCATGTGAACAATATGGATAGATCATTAAAAGGAAGAATTCTTGTTTCTCAAATGGATGATCGTTCAAAAGAAATTCTTACGGATTATTTAAAGAACTTTGATGAGGATATGTGGAATCGTTCTGATGATCAATTAAAAGAAGATTTGTCCGTCTAATGTACCTTTATAAGTGGTGAGTTATTTCTTACTACATGGCTAAAGGGGTTTGGAATTTTGAACTATTTGTGAACGAATTGTGAACAACGCGTTAACACCTTGCAAATAGTTTTTTCCCGTCGTAAACTAAATTTGACTCATAAAAAAGGAATACTAAGACAAAAAGAATGCGGAGGAGAACTATTTCCTTCGCGTTCTTTTTTTATTGTTTAGGAAATTTTATAATTTCCTAGTATGGATAACTTGTCAAAACAGCGGCAAGCTCCAGGTGCCATCTGCTTCTCGATAAACTCGTGCGCAAAGGTGCGAATCGGTATAGTGAAAGTAGAAGATTCGCAAAAGACCGCAAGCTTGCCTATAGAATTGGAAAACTCATACAGTGGAGAAATTTGCTCATAGAACAACATATTAGGATCATAGAAAGTCTAAAAATGCTCATTGAACCTATATGTAAGCTCAAAGACGAGATTCTTCCTCTCCGACTTCCTTCTTTTCCAGTATAGAAAACCTGTTTTTGTCCACTATAACAAATAGAATAAAAGTGGAAGTGAGGGAGACATCGTGCGGTTAGTAAGATATAAAAAGGAAAAGAAAATTTTAGCCTTATCATGGATTGTTACATGTATATTACTCCTAGTCTTTATTCCACGGAAAAAAATAAGAGAAGCACACCTTTCATTTCTTTTTAAACAGATTATTACGTGGATATTTGGTCTTATTGTCGTTGAAAAAGGACTAATAAAATATCCCGTACGGATTTTTAAAAAGGCAAATAAGGCAAGCTTCACATTTGAATACTTTGTCTATCCCGCCTTGTGTGCTATTTTTAATGTCAATTATCCAGAAAAACGCAACAGTTTTATAAAATGCTTGTATTACTTATTTCACACAGGTCTTATTGTTGTGTTTGAAATTTATGCAGTGAAGTATACAAATCTTATTAAGTATCCAAAATGGCGTTGGTACTGGAGCTTTATAACAATTTGGGTCACGTACTATGTATCACGTTTATATTATCGATGGTATTTTCAAAAAGCGTAAAACGAAAAAGCTTGGGTACAGCCGCATGAACCCAAGCTTTCATAATTTGTAGATGAGATCTTCCACCTGGTAAATGCAAATTCCTTTAGTTAATCCAATCAAGGAAACGATCTAACCATTTTTCTCGTTTTTCCTCTTCCTTTTTCTGATGTTTGTCAAAAACTCTATCCTCTTCTTTTTCATCATCTTCTATATGCACCGTACAATATTCCGTTGGTTCTGTTCCAGCATAAAAATATGTGGGACGGCTCACAGGACAATCCTCTGTTGCCAGTAGACCAGTGATTGGGTTAATTTCTATTTCTACCACGTTATCTGTTTTTTCAAAAGGAAGCTTCATTTCATCTTGTAAGGCCTCTTGCATAAACCTTGCCCAAATAGCCTTAGGGTGATTAGCATCTCCAGGTTCTAGGTCTTTTCCTCTGTCGTATCCTACCCAAACACCTGTAATAAGCTGAGGTGTGTAGCCAATCATCCAACTATTCTTCTCATTTGATCCACTTTTTCCAGCAATTGGTCGATCGAAATATTGCGATATACTATCTCCTGTAACATACGCATAACTAGGATCACTCATTTCCGGTTCAAACATTCCCTGCATCATATTGTTCATAACAGAAATGAGGTCAGGATTAAAACGTTTCTCTTGAGTAGGCTCAGCTTCGTACAATATATTCCCATCACGATCCACTACTTTTTCTACAAAGTGAGGCTTAACTCGATAACCTCCATTTGCAAAAGCATTATAGCTATTTGTCATTTCCAAAATGCCAACATCGCTAGCACCAAGTGCTAAGGAGGGAAGGAGTTCTAGCTCACTTTCAATACCAAATCGATGTGCAGTGTGTTTTAATGTTTCAAACCCTAATAAAAAATGTGTTTTTACAGCAAAAATATTATCTGAAACTGCTAATGCATGAAGCATCGTAATGTAATCATCAGCATAACGATGATTGAAGTTACCAGGATCGTACTCTCCTCTTCCTTCATCAAATAGAAAAATTGTTTCCTCACTTTTTAGCATAGAATTTGGTCTTAAACCATTTTCCAATGCAGCGTAATATAAAAATGGCTTAAAGGTTGAACCAGGATGCCTTTTAGCTTGTGTGGCACGATTAAACTCACTTTCTTCATAATCTCTTCCACCAATTAGGGCTCGTACTTTTCCATTTTGTGGATCTTGTGCAACAAGAGCAGTCTGTAGCTCTCCTTCCTCACCTAGCTTTTCGCTGACCCACTTTTCAGCCATTTTTTGTAAGTCACTATCTAAAGTTGTATGTATTTCTAAGCCACCTGATTCTAGGAGTGCAGGGTCTAAACTAAAGTCATTTGTCAACCACTTCATTACTTCGTCCTGAAAATAAGGAGCAATTTTTTTCGCTTTAATATCATCATTTGTAGGGAAGGTTAAAGGTTCTGACGCAAGACTTTCCATTTGTGACTGTGAAATAAAGCCTGACTCTGCCATAGAGTAGAGTACTATCTCTTGCCTTTCTTTTGCTCGATCTTCATTGATAAAGGGAGAATAAATACTTGGTCCTTTAGGAATTCCAGCTAGTAAAGCAGCTTCTGCTATTGTTAAATCCTCAGCGTTTTTTTGGAAATAAAGGTTTGCAGCAGCCTCAATTCCATATGCGCCGTGTCCATAATAAATAGTATTTAAATACCCTTCTAAAATCTCATTTTTGGGATAGTGAAGCTCAAGACGTAGCGCATAAAATGCTTCATTCCATTTCCTTGACCATGTTTTATCATGGCTTAAGTATAAATTTCGTGCATATTGCTGAGTTATCGTACTAGCTCCTTGAGCCATTGAGCTTGTTCTCAAATTAGTTACTACGGCACCACCGATCCTAAAAAAATCAAAGCCGTAATGATCATAAAAGCGCCGATCCTCAATAGCTAATGTGGCTTCAATAATAGCGTCACCCATATGCTCCAAAGGAATCCAGTGCCGATTTTGACCGTAATGCATCTCTCCAATGACATCATCGTTGGAGGAATAAATGACGGTGGTCTCTGGCACAGATAATGTAGGAGCCTCCATTTGGTAAGCGTATGTCACTACTGCTGCAGCTACACCTAGACCAAGGGCAATGAAGAGTATGGAATATTGAAATAGTCTTCTCCAAAGACGTTTTTTCTTTCTGTACTGCGTTCTAGTTAAAACTTCCACTACTTTTCACCCTCTCAATTCCCGGGATTTATTACCACAGTTTTCCACAAATAGTAGGGCTATATACTATGGGGAGTGAAAAGATTTTTGTAGAAAAATGAATGGGTATACCTATCCATGTTACTGGGGATAAAATAGCTATATTTTGATGAAGATAAAGTGTAGTGAATAGTGGCAATCATTGAGAAAAAAATAAATGGGTGTTTGTAATTTATGGACATAGTGAATGTATAAAATGAGGTGACAATTATGGAATCATGGTTTACAGAAAAGCAAACGAAGGACTTTGGTATAACAATGCGATTAAAGCAAACGTATGTTAGTGAAAAAACAGATTTTCAAGATCTAGAAATGGTGGAGACAGCGGAATTTGGGAATATGTTAATCCTAGATGGAATGGTAATGACCACAGAAAAGGATGAGTTTGTCTATCACGAAATGGTAGCCCACATTCCTCTTTTTACTCATCCTAATCCGAAGCAAGTACTTGTTGTGGGAGGGGGCGACGGTGGAGTTATAAGAGAAATATTAAAGCATCCTGAAGTAGAAAAAGCTACACTCGTCGATATTGATGGGAAGGTTATTGATTACTCCAAACAATACTTACCTACAATTGCTGGTAAACTTGATGATGTTCGTGTAGAAGTAAAAGTGGATGATGGCTTTATGCATATTGCTCAGTGTGAAAATAAGTATGATGTCATTATGGTAGACTCTACGGAACCGGTTGGACCAGCTGTAAACCTATTCACGAAAGGTTTTTATGAAGGTATTTCAAAGGCATTAAAGGAAGATGGTATATTTGTAGCACAAACGGATAATCCATGGTTCCACCAAGAGGTTATTAAAAATGCCTTCAAGGATGTGAAAGAGACCTTTCCAATTACTCGTTTATATACTGCCAACATACCAACCTATCCAAGCGGGTTATGGACCTTTACGCTAGGGTCAAAAAAATATGACCCTCTACAAGTCTCGGACGAACGTTTTCACGAGATTGATACGAAGTATTTTACGAAAGAAATTCATAAAGCGGCATTTGTATTACCGAGATTCGTAAAGGATTTAACAGAAGCTTAATAGGGAAGGAAGGAAGGAGCTCCGTTGCTGCAAAGGGAGAAAAAGAGATTTGCAGGAACAGAGGAAGTGTCCAGCGTTGCTGCAAAAGGAGAAAAAGAGGTTTGCGGGAACAGAGGAAGTGTCCAGCGTTGCTGCAAAGGGAGAAAAAGAGGTTTGCGGGAACGGAGGAAGAATCCAGCGTTGCTGCAAAGGGTAAAAAAGAGGTTTGCAGGCACAAAGGAAGTGTCCAGCGTTGCTGCAAAGGGAGAAAAAGAGATTTGCAGGCACAGAGGAAGTGTCCAGCGTTGCTGCAAAGGGAGAAAAAGAGATTTGCAGGAACGGAGGAAGAATCCAGCGTTGCTACAAAGGGTAAAAAAGAGGTTTGCGGGAACGGAGGAAGAATCCAGCGTTGCTACAAAGGGTAAAAAAGAGATTTGCAGGCACAGAGGAAGAATCCAGCGTTGCTACAAAGGGAGAAAAAGAGGTTTGCGGGAACGGAGGAAGTGTCCAGCGTTGCTGCAAAGGGAGAAAAAGAGGTTTGCGGGAACAGAGGAAAAGTCCAGCGTTGCTGCAAAGGGTAAAAAAGAGGTTTGCAGGCACAGAGGAAGAATCCAGCGTTGCTGCAAAGGGTAAAAAGAGATTTGCGGGAACAGAGGAATAGGGCAGACTCCCCATGGAAGTGAACATTTGCACCGTGAGGGATGAAAATGTTCTTTTTAAGGTATACTAATCTTCCCCCATTTCCAATCTCATACAGTTTGCGGTAAGATAGGAGGTTTCTATCATCCTGCATTTTTGTTGTTCCATCGTTTGCGGGAACAATAGCGACTTCATCCTTACTGCATTTTTGTTTTTCCGCCGTTTGCGGTAAGAATAGCGACTTCATTCTTACCGTATTTTTATTTTTCCACCATTTGCGGGAACAATAGCAAGTCTTCTTTTGCATTTTCAGAGTAGACATACCTCTCTATATGTTTTATTCTTCCCTAGTTATATTGAACCAGCTTCAACTGAACCAACATCGAATTTCCCCTGGTTCAATCTCACCTTCAGCCACGATCATGCTCAGGGAATGAACCAGATACTTTTGTGCCATCTTCAATTTTCCCTGATTCGATCTCACGCTAAAACTCCCTCATGCTCCGTTATTGTAATCTAAAATATGCTTCTGTTTTCAGGTTACACCGCCCATGCAAGCAAGTTTAAATTATGAAATAAAAAAAATTATAGAAGTAAAAAAAGAAGAAAATTAGGAAAAGCTTGAAGAAGATAGGCATTTTTAGATATAATACATAAGTTATTATAATGACCGACAATGCATTACATAATTTGGGGTGATTTAACAATGGCTTCAACAAAGGGCAAGCCCATTCAGATAAAGATGAAAACAACAATTAGGGATGGGTCACAAAAAGATACGACAGAGTTGAATGCGAAGGGTCACATATTCCATAAGGGATCTGCTATGTTTTTACGATTCCAAGAGCCTCTCCAAGAAGGGCAAAATAAGACGACAATGCAAACCATGAAAATTCAAAAAAATGAACTAATCGTGTTACGAAAAGGTGCTGTAACAATGAATCAACGATTTGTTTCAGGTATAAGTACAGAGGGGACATATCAGAGTCCGTTCGGCATAATGACAATGGAGACAAAGACGAAAGAAATTGTATTCAATTGGGATAACGAGAAGCACCAAGGTTCACTAAAGCTTCGATATTCTTTACGATTACAAGGTTCAAAAGCAGGGAATTACGAAATGCAGGTGAAATTTAAGGAGGTAGAAAGATAAATGAACCAAGTGGAAAAATTAAAGGAACAATTGAAAAATGAGATTATTGCTGCAGTTAAAAGTGCCGGCTTAGCTAATGATGAAAATATGCCATCTGTTGTTATCGAATCACCAAAGGAGAAGGAACATGGGGATTACGCAACAAATATGGCGATGCAATTAGCTAGAATCGCTAAAAAGGCACCACGAATGATTGCAGATGATATTGTAAACCATTTTAATAAAGAAAAAGCAAGTGTTAATAAGGTTGAAATTGCAGGGCCTGGTTTTATTAATTTCTTTATGAAACAAGACTACTTATCTGACGTAATTGCAACTGTCCTTGATAAAGGAGATGCATATGGTAATACGGATTTCGGAAAAGGAACGAAAATTCAAGTGGAGTTTGTTTCTGCGAATCCTACAGGAACCCTTCATCTCGGACATGCAAGAGGGGCAGCGGTAGGAGATTCACTATGTAATATTTTAGAAAAAGCAGGCTATGAGGTTGCGAGAGAATACTATATAAATGATGCAGGGAATCAGATTGATAACTTATCGCGTTCTATTGAAGCTCGTTACTTTCAAGCTCTAGGACAGCAAATGGACATGCCGGAGGACGGTTATCATGGACAAGACATTATCGGATTCGCTAATGAAATTGTAGAAACTTTCGGGGAAAGATTTAAAGATACACCTGAAAAAGAACGGTTAGCTTTCTTTCGTGAGTACGGACTAAAGCGTGAACTAGACAAGTTACAGGAGGATCTTGCTGATTTTCGAGTAAACTTTGATAATTGGTACTCCGAAACATCCTTATATACAACTGGAAAAGTGAAAGATATTCTTGGTGAATTAGACAATCGTGGAGAAACATATGAGGAGGATGGTGCTGTATGGTTCCGTTCCACAGTGTATGGTGACGACAAGGATCGTGTTCTTGTAAAAAGTGATGGCTCTTATACGTATTTAACACCAGATATTTCGTACCATAAAGATAAGTTTGCCAGAGGTTTTGACGAATTAATTAATATTTGGGGAGCAGATCATCACGGCTATATTCCTCGAATGAAAGCTGCCATTCAAGCATTAGGCTACAATAAAGAACAGCTCGACGTGCAGATTATCCAAATGGTAAACCTTTTTGAAAATGGAGAAAAGGTGAAAATGAGTAAACGTACAGGTAAAGCGGTAACGATGCGTGATCTAATGGAAGAGGTAGGCATTGATGCTACACGTTATTTCTTCGCAATGCGTGCAGCAGACACTCATTTAGATTTTGACATGGATTTGGCTAAATCACAGTCAACAGAAAACCCAGTTTACTATGTACAATATGCCCATGCACGCATTTGCAGTATGCTTAGACAAGCCGCTGATCTTGGGTACATGGCAGAATCAAATGCAAACTTCAGTCGCTTAACCTCTGAAAAAGAACTTGAATTGATGAAAAAAGTTGGCGAGTATCCTGAAGCGGTAACAGATGCAGCAAAAAAAAGAGCGCCACATCGTATGGCGAACTATGTATATGACCTTGCACAAAGCCTTCACAGTTTTTACAACGCGGAGAAAGTAATCAACGAAGATGATGCAGAATTAACGAAAGCTCGACTAGCTTTAATGGAAGCGGTGCGCAGTACTTTGGCAAATGCACTGAAGCTAGTTGGTGTTGTTGCTCCTGAAAAGATGTAATGATAGAAATGATGTACTACGCCGCATCCTGATACTGGGATGCGGTGTTTTTAAGTTTGAGTTTTGCATGATTCCACTAAAATTCACACAAAATAGCACTAGTTAGATAAAAATTCAGCTGTGGGTGATAAACGTGCCAATTACTAAAGATGAAACCAAAGCTCCGATATATTATGAAGTAGCAGGGAATGGTCCACCTATTGTGTTTATTCATCCTCCAGGAATGGGACATGTAACGTTTCGCGGAGAGAAGGATGGCTTACAATCTCAATTTACAGTTATCACTGTGGATTTGAGGGGGAATGGCCGAAGTGGGACGGATGATAGGGAATTATCCATGTATATTGTTGCAGAGGATGTAGTGCGTGTCCTAGATGAGTGTGGAATCCAGCAAGCGTATATTTGTGGTTATTCTAATGGGGGTTCAGTTGTTCAAGAGCTTGCCATTTCCTTCCCCGATCGTATAAAGGGAATCGTATTAATTGGTGGATTTCCTGAGGTGAACAGCTTTTTACTACGAAACGAATTTAAATTAGGTATTTGGGCGACGGATAAAAAACTAATGACACTAATTGCAAATGTATTAGCTTTTGCTCATGAAAAAAAGCCAGAAAAGAGAAAGGATCTTTCTGACTATGTAAAACAAGTTTCTCCTGAATTTTTAGAGGAGTATTATCGAATGGGGCTAAAATATAAAGCAACTGATCGCCTTAAAGGGATACATTGCCCTGTTCTCCTTATTTATGGGCAGCGGGATGATTATGTTCATCATTATCGTCACTTATTTCAACAATATATTGCAGGAGATGTATCCATGATCCTTGTCGGTAACACTGCACATCAAGTACCAACAAAAAAGGTTCACGCTTTAAACCATATCTTGAAGGATTTTATGAGAAAGGCAGAAAATCAATATAGCTATGTAGAATGAATCCGTAGAAAAAGTCGCTGTTAAATTGAAAAAACCGGGCAAAACTTTCCTCTGCTCGGTTTTTTCACCTTTTGCAAAAATTTAATTATGTTTTTATCTATTCCATCCTTTATTCTACGCCTTCAACAGACGTAATCCGTTTAAAATAACGAGAATGGTACTACCTTCGTGACCGATTACGCCTAGTGGAAGTGTTAAGCTTTGGGCGAAGTTAGCGGCTATAAGTATGACAATAATTGAAATGGAGAATATCAAATTTTGTTTAATAATTCGATTCATACGCTTAGAAAGCTCCAATGAAAACCTGATTTTATTTAATTCACTTTTCATAAGAACGAGATCGGCTGTATCGATAGCAATGTCTGTACCTGAGCCCATTGCAACTCCAATATGACTCTTCGCTAGGGCAGGAGCATCGTTTACTCCGTCTCCAACCATTATCACTGAATCATACTTCTTTCTTAAGCGATCTACTTCATGTACCTTTTGCTCAGGGAGACATTCTGCAATCCAATCGTCAACCCCTGCTTCTTTTGCAATAGATGCAGCTGTCGCCTCGTGATCTCCAGTAATCATGACTGTTTTTATTCCCATATCATGAAGAGCTTTCAATGTTTCCTTTGCGTCCGATCGAACCTGATCTTTTACTGCAAAAGAAGCTACTACCTCTTCATCTTTCGAAACATAGACAACCGTTTTTCCTTCCTTTTGCCAGATTTTTTCTCGTTGGCACCATTCGTCGGTTAATGGACCTGTGTTTGTTCGCTTCATTAGCGCCCAATTACCAATAGCCCAACGACAGTGATCAATCGTTGCTTCAACTCCGTAGCCAGTAACATCGTGAATAGTCTCCACTATAGGAAGCTTTTTATCAGCCTTAGATTGTGAAAACTGAACTAAAGCTTTGGCTAGAGGATGATTCGACTGCTGTTCTATTGCCGTAACTACGCTGTAGACGTAGCTTTCGTCAGCCTCTTCTTGTAAAAAAACGTCAGTAACTTCTGGTACACCAGTTGTGATTGTTCCTGTTTTATCGAAAGCTATCACATCAGACTTTGAGAGCTGCTCTAAAAATACACCGCCCTTCATAAGTATGCCGTTTCGTGCACCAGTTGAAATGGCTGATAATAATGCAGGCATAACGGAAGCGACCACAGCGCATGGAGATGCTACAACGAGAAGGACCATTGCTCGGTAAAATGTATCTTGAAAGTTCCAGCCGAAAATTGTATAAGGTACGATAAGCATAAGAGCTACAAATGTTAGGACGATAATAACATAAGGTCCTTCTACTTTTTCAATCCACTGTTGTGTAGGAGGACGTTCAGATTTTGCTTGCTTAACTAACTGAATCATTTTTTGGAAAAGAGAATCAACATTCCTTTTTGTCACTTCAACTGTCATGGACCCTTTGCCATTCATCGTTCCATTGAAAATGAGACTACCTTTCGTTTTTTCAACAGGTAGAGGTTCTCCGGTTAATGTTGATTCGTCCACAGTAGTTTCTCCAGTTAACACTGTTCCATCAACAGGTATTCGTTCCCCAGGCTTTACTATAACCTTGTTTCCAATTTCTATTTCGTCCACAGATACTGATAGCATATTGCCGTTTTCATCTATTACGGTAGCTTTATCTGGAGCCATTTCAATAAGATTGGATAAGTCTTTCTCGCTTTTTTGCCACGTGTAAGTTTCCATTGCTCCACTAAGGGAGAAGATGAAAATGAGGATAGCTCCCTCACCCCAATAACCGATTGATGCAGCACCTATTGCAGCAAGCATCATAAGAATTTCGACGTTTAATGATCGATCGTTAATGAGATCGAGAATCCCCTCTTTTGCTTTGAAGTAACCTCCAATGACGTATGACATAGCATACAGTATTATGGCTGCGGTTGATAGTTGCTGCTGGTCGAGAATATAGCCGATAAGTAGGAAACCTCCACCTAGCAATGAAAAAAAGAGCTGACGATGCATAGAAATACTATTTGTTGCCCGGTGACAGCAATCAATGATGAAGGAAGATGGTCGGACGTTGTTCGTTTGAGTTTCCATTTGGAAACACCCCCTCGTTTAATTGAGAAATAGAATCATCTTCATTACCCTTAAAAAAGCAGAAATGCTGACGCCTAATTGGCGTCAGCAATAAATCTTGTAGTCTACTATATTCGTTTTTTACCTTTGTAAATAGTCTATGCGTGATAGGTACCTATTTGTTACAAAGTTTTATGAAGGTTTTAAAAAATTTTTTTCGTTACATTTATTATAGCATATTCCATTATCTTTTTCTAAAAATAAACTCTTATAATAATCATAATAATTACAAATAAATATTTATTATTATTAAAAAGGGGGTGGACAGTCATGGAAGTGAAGATTTGTACTTTGGAGGATGAAACAGCAATAACATCTTATGATTTTGTAGCTTTTGCAGTCGTCAATGAGCCTGCAAAAGGGAAAAGAAGGTTTGCAGGAATATAGAAGCCGCCAATGAACCTGCAAAAGGGAAAAAGATGTTTGCAGGCGTATAGAAGGTCGCCAATAAGCCTGCAAAAGGAAAAAGGAGATTTGCAGGCATATAGAGAGCCGCCAATGAGCCTGCAAAAGTGAAAAGGAGATTTGCAGGCATATAGAGAGCCGCCAATGAGCCTGTAAATCAACAATGCACAGGATCTCGATCGTTTAGCCGTCTTCTTCACTATCACATATCATGAATTTTTAGAATTGCCAGTTGTAGTGTCCGCTTTATTATCTACCTATTTATATTGTTGCTCTGTAGCTTCATCCGTCGAGACAATGGGTAGTGGTTTTAATCCAATTTGAATGAGTGGAATCCCACGAGACTCCAGTGGGAACAGCAACAGGTGAAGACCGCGCGACCCCGCACTTCGGCACAGTGTGAGAAGTGTGAGACTGAGGCGTTGTCCGCGGTAAAGAAGACACTGTGATTGCGAACGAAAGTGAAACAGAGCAGATGTTGCACTTATACCCTTGTGGTGAAAGCGAAGTGGGAAGGAATGAATGATTAACCTGACCTTTATTTGCTAAGTTTCATAACAGCTATTTTAGTGTAAAGTTTGTATAAAATATATTGCCAAATGACTTCTTCTCCCGTATAAATAATAGTAATTAATCTTGGTGGGGGTGAAGGGAATGGTTAAGGTAGCGGGAATACAGATGCGATCGCATAAAGGTAAAGTTGAGGAGAATCGTGAGAAAGCTGTCCATTTTGCTAGAAAAGCTGCTTCGCAAGGTGCAAAGCTCATTTGTTTACCGGAGTTATGGGTGACAGGTTATGGGATGGATACAGATCGTTTCATGCAGTTAAGTGAAACAGTGGACGGACCAACAGTATCACTATTCCGGCAATTAGCGATGGAACTTAACGTTGTCTTCATTGTTCCTTTTCCTGAACGAGCAGAAAATAAGTTTGAATTAGGAAGGGAAAGTATTTTTATTTCTGCAGCAGTTATTGATGCTGACGGTACTATTTGTGGAGTATATCGAAAATCAATGCTTTGGGGAACAGAAAGAAGTACTTTTTCTCCTGGATTAAAGCATTATTCCGTTTTTAATACGGAAGTAGGTAGAGTAGGAGTATTAATTTGTTACGATATTGAGTTTCCTGAAACAGCAAGATTATTGGCGTTAGACGGTGCTGATTTAATTGTGGCCCCATCCGTTTGGAGCTTCCATGCAGAATCGAGATGGGATATACAGCTACCAGCGCGAGCATTAGATAACTCTTTGTATGTACTTGGAGTGAATGCTGTTGGTGAAGGCGCTTGTGGAAAAAGCAAATTTATCTCTCCGAATGGAGCAGTGTTAATGGAGGCTCCTACAACGGAGGAGAGAATAATATACGGTAATGTGGATAAAAGAGAGCTTTTACAAGTACGACAAGAGATTCCTTATATGAAGGATTACCCAGAGGACTTCATTCCAATTGGGAAGAAGGAAGAAAACGAACAGATTAAAGGAGCTTAGTGTAAATTTTTGATAAAAAGTTTTAACAAATGGGCTGTTTTTCATACCCCAAGGAGCAAATTTTAGCTTGAGAAGAGGAGATATCCATGCTCAAGCTTTTTTTGATGAATTATAAAATGCGGATATAGCGTCACATTTAAAAGCCTTTTATACAAAATGAATGTAAGAAAATACAACATTTGACGAACCAACCTCTGCATTAGATCCTGAGCTAGTTGGAGACGTATTAGCCGTTATGAAGAACCTAGCTAAGGAAGGGATGACTATGGTAGTCGTAACTCATGAAATGGGCTTTGCAAGAGAAATGGGAGATCGAGTTATCTTTATGGATGAAGGTGTCATTATGGAAGAAGGAAATCCAAGTGAAATCTTCGATAACCCACAAAATCCAAGAACACAGTCGTTCTTAAGTAAAGTTTTGTAAAAAATATTTCTTGGTAGACCAACCAACAAGGAGAAACTTGTACCATGGGGGATGAAAAT
Source organism: Evansella sp. AB-P1 (assembly GCF_029688925.1). Lineage (GTDB taxonomy): Bacteria > Bacillota > Bacilli > Bacillales > Salisediminibacteriaceae > Evansella. The sequence goes on along the minus strand of NZ_JARUKY010000006.1, from coordinate 110,199 downwards.
ACTCTTTCAATGCTAACACTACTAATGGTTTTGTTGCTTTGCAGGCGTCTAGAAAGCTTCTTGGATCCCGCATTTGTGATTTTTACTGCTTTGCGGGCGTCTAGGGGCTTCATTCTTACCGCATTTATGTTTTTCCATCGTTTGCGGGAAGAAAAATGGCTGCATTCATCCCGCATTTATGTTTTTCCGTCATTTGCAGGCTTATAGGCGGTCTTCTATGTTACCGCAAACTTGCTTATTCCGATTTGCAGGCTTATAGGCGACCTTCAATGTTACCGCAAACTTGCTTATTCCGATTTGCAAGCTTATAGGCGATCTTCTATATTCCTGCAAACCTTCTTTTCTCCATATGCGGGAATAATAGCGAGTCTTCTTTCTTATTTTCAGAGTAGACTTCCGAAAAAGGTGAAAAAGAAGAGTTTCGCTACGGGAAAGGAGTCCTCTGAGCATCTCGCATCAAATAGTGTTACCCATAACCATTTATAAGATTGGTGAAATGGCAGAAGCAAACTTTTCCTTTGTTTTTTCAAATAGTGTTCGCTTTTCAATATGATCCAATGTAATTTTTTCACTGCTTTCATAAAAGTCTTTTTCGATCTCTTCTTTAACGTCCCGTATCCATTCGTCATTGTGAATGATACAATTCACCTCATAATTTAAGTGAAAACTCCGCTTATCGAAATTTGCTGTTCCAATGTCTACAATATTTGCATCAATAATGATCGCTTTTGAATGATAAAACCCTTCGTAAAACTGACGTACCTCCACGCCTCCTTCAATGAGTGGCTGTAAATATGGGTATGCAGCATCTTTTACAAGGGGATGATCAGGATATTTTGGAATGAGTATTTGGACATAGACTCCTTTTTTGGCAAGAGAAATTAATTCATCTACCATTTCTTTTCCTGGAATAAAGTATGGTGTACCAATTAAGACGGATTTTTTCGCTTTGCTAAGAAGAGACATCATCTTTTCTTTTATGTGACTGCCATTGGTGGGAGCAATTTGCACATCTAGCTTTCCCTTCATCAATGGTGGAAAATAGTTGTCATTCAACAAGACGGACTCCCCTTTTGCTTTATTCCAATCCATTAGAAATTGTTTTTGTAAATCTCCTACTGCTTCGCCAATTAAATAAAGGTGATAATCTCGCCAACGCCCCATCTTTGGATCTCGGCCTAAATATTCATCGCCAACATTATAGCCACCAATGTAAGCTGTTTTTCCGTCGATAACCGTAATCTTTCGATGGTTTCTTTGATTAAGACTATAAAACAAAAAAGGAAAGGAAGGAACGTGGATACGCTTAAAAATAATGCCTGCTTCCTTCAGTTCCTTTCTCGCTTTCTTAGAAATTTTTGATCCTATCCAGTCAACCATAAGCCGAACAGTCACACCTTCACGTGATTTTTTCTTTAAATTGTCAATCATTTTTGTACCGATGCTGTCATCTCGAAAAATATAAAATTGCATATGAATATGGTCCGTTGCTTTTTCTATTTCCTTGAACATATGGTCAAACAATTTATCGCCATGGGAAAAAAAGTGTGCGTCACTTTTACGTATTGGCGGCTCTTCATAACTTTTAACTAATTTATTATGTTGCTTTTTTCCTAGTGTAAGATCGATCATAATCCAGGCTACTAATACTAATAAAATCATGACTAAAATACTCCAGAACACCGAATTCCTCCTTCAAGATGAATGAAAACACCATTTATAAATATATATGTAAAAAACATGTTGCATTATCCTTCATAACTAAAAAGATGTCCTACAAAAGGGCTTTAAAACGCAGATACGTATTAAGTATTCCCAATTTTACCGGAATCAATCTAATAAATATGTCCCAATTGATGAATGAACGAAGGATTATATTCTCCTCTCTGTGAAAAAAAACTTTTATGAATGAATACTCATTCATAAAAGGATGTGCTATAATCATAACTAAATGAGGATGTTTTCTGAAAATAGAATATATTCATACAAAGGGGTAGTTGCTTCTTTCACACTTGATTTTGTAGGTGGCACTTTTGTTTTTACGAATGAAAGGGGGATGTTTTATGGAGCTAATTATGTTGAATTGGATCTTTTTTGTGCTTGTAACGGGTTATGGTGTTTATTTATTCGGATCCCTTGTGAGGTCTCGGCTAGCGTATATTAAGCTTGGGGAGAGGGCTAATTTTATTTTGTCTGTGAAGGAACGTTGGAAGGCTATTGTAACGATGGTGTTTGGTCAGAAGAAGCTGTTGAAGGATAAGAAGAGTGGGATTATTCATGTGATGCTTTTTTATGGGTTTCTTCTTGTTCAGTTTAGTGCTATTGATGTGATTTGGAAGGGGCTTGTTCCTGGTTCTCATTTGCCGTTTGGGCCTGTGTATCCATATTTTACGTTTTTCCAGGAGCTTGTGGTTGTGATGATTTTGGTTGCGGTTATATGGGCGTTTCATCGTAGGTATGTGGAGAAGCTTGTTCGATTGAAGCGTAATTTTAAGGCTGGTCTAGTACTTATATTCATTGGTGGGCTTATGGTGTCGAAGTTGTTTGCGAAGGGTATGGAGATGATTTGGCTTGGTAAGGAAACGACGGTGGCGGAGCCTATTGCGTCTGGAATTGCAACCGTTTTCAGTGGGATTAGTCCGACGGTGGCAGCTGCTGGCTTTTTCGTTTTTTGGTGGCTACATTTGTTGTTTTTACTTGTATTCCTCGTTTATATTCCTCAATCGAAGCATGCCCATTTAATTGCTGGTCCGGCTAATGTTTGGCTTGGGCCAACTCATAAAAAGGGGCAGCTTGAGGCGATCAATTTTGAGAATGAGGATGCGGAGAAGTTTGGGAAAAATGTGATTGAGGATTTTGACCAAAAGCAGCTGGTGGATTTGTATGCTTGTGTGGAGTGTGGTCGGTGTACGAATGTGTGTCCAGCTACAGGAACGGGGAAGCTCTTGTCGCCGATGGATTTGATTGTAAAAATGCGGGATCATTTAACGGAAAAGGGGGCTGCTGTAACGTCTCAAAAGCCGTGGTTACCTGCTTTTGCTTTTAATCATACGAAGGGAAATCAATTAGCTGCTGCTTCTGCAGGGGCTGGTGTTGCTGGAGATGAGGCGGCTGCTACGGCAGAGTATGATGTGAATCTCATTGGCGATGTGATTACGGAGGAGGAGCTTTGGGCATGTACTACTTGCCGTAATTGTGAGGATCAATGTCCAGTCATGAATGAGCATGTAGATAAAATTATTGATATGCGTCGTTATCTTGTCTTAACGGAAGGGAAGATGGATTCGGAGGCGCAGCGTGCTATAACGAATATTGAAAGGCAAGGTAATCCGTGGGGGATTAATCGAAAGGAACGGGAAAATTGGCGTGATGGTCGCGATGATATTGACGTTCCTACGGTGAAGGAAATGAAAAAGCGTGGAGAAGAGTTTGATTACTTATTCTTTGTTGGTTCTATGGGATCCTTTGATAAGCGTAGTCAAAAAATTGTTCAGTCCTTTGCGAAGGTGATGAATGAGGCTGGCGTGAAGTTTGCCATTCTTGGAAACAAGGAAAAGAATTCTGGTGACACTCCGCGACGTATTGGGAATGAGTTTTTATTTCAGGAGCTGGCAACGGCAAACATTCAGGAGTTTGAGAAAAATAATGTGAAAAAAATTGTTACGATGGATCCTCATGCGTATAACACGTTTAAAAATGAGTATCCGGATTTTGGATTAGAGGCAGAGGTGTATCACCATACGGAGCTAATTTTTGAATGGATTCGTGATGGACGTTTGAAGCCTACGAAGGAAGTAAAGGAAACAATCGTGTATCATGATTCCTGTTATTTAGGTCGTTACAATGATGTGTACGATGCTCCACGGGAGATTTTAAAGGCTATTCCAGGGGTTGAATTAGTGGAAATGGAACGGAATCGTGAAAATGGCATGTGCTGTGGTGCTGGTGGTGGCATGATGTGGATGGAAGAGGATACTGGTGTTCGGGTGAATGAGGCGCGAACGGAGCAAGCGTTAGCTGTCTCCCCATCTGTCATTGGAAGTGGCTGTCCTTACTGTTTAACGATGTTAAGTGATGGGACGAAAACGAAGGAAGTGGAGGAAGATGTTAAAACGTTAGATATTGTAGAGATTGTAGAAAAATCTCTCTGATACTCCCACGACTAAAGCCAGTGGGGTTCTAATATACTGACAGGCTTTTCAAGAGTGCCCTTATCTCTCAAAAGAGAGAGTTTCCACTCAAGCACTAACCTGTTTCTCTTAGAACATCAATGGACGTATAGCGTATAGCTAGGCACTTCGTCAAGCCAGCCTAAAAGACCTCTTGTGTGCTTATCGTTCCGTGTCGGTCGTATCAAACCGATATTTTAAGGACGAACGTTGAAGATTTTACGTGGCAAACGTTATTTATCGCTTCTTGCCACAACTCCATATCTTCAGTTTTCAAAGAACATTTGTACTACTTGTAGAATAGCACAGGCGTTCGTATTATTCAATAATTTAGGCTAAAGCCTACCGAAAATTCATCCCATCTCTAAAGAGGGGCTACGCCCTGCATGGGCTTTCTTTTCGGAAATCTGTAAAAGGTTGTAATAGTAGGAGGATTCTGAATATTCTCATAGAAGTAGTGTGTATAGAGAGGATACGTCTAAAGGTGAAGGGTGGCGTAACAAAGGAAGCTTCACTATTGTCCATTGTCTGAAGAGTATTGTTTAGTGATGGGTGTATTGCGTTCAGGTACCAGAAGCACATAAGCATGAATGTGCAGGTACCTGAATAGGTATGTATATAGATGGTAGTTTGGTAGTTAGAAAGATAGTGTTGAGCTGAAAAAAGGGTTCTAAAATGTAAGCGCTTTATTTTATGTGTAATCTGAATGAACGTTCGATCAGTTTTCTTTGTTTGGTTTCTTTTATAAATGAATCGAAGGAGGACAAGGGGATGGGAAAAACGATCATTGTAAGTGGAGCACGAACACCTATAGGAAAGCTTGGAGGAGGGTTATCTCAATTTTCTGCACCGCAGCTTGGGGGACTGGCGATTAAAGAAGCATTGAATCGAGCAAGCCTAACCGGGGAAGATGTGGAGCATGTGATCATGGGGACGGTATTACAAGGAGGACAGGGACAGCTTCCATCACGACAAGCGATGCATGCTGCTGGTATTCCTTGGGATACAGAGACGGAAACGATAAATAAGGTATGTGCCTCTGGTATGCGAAGTGTCACATTAGGAGATCTCCTTATCCGAAGTGGGGAATATAAAACAGTTGTTGCAGGTGGAATGGAATCCATGAGTCAGGCGCCATTTTTTGTGAAGGGTGCTAGGTTTGGTTTTAAAATGGGAGAACAAAAATTTCATGACATGATGATTCACGATGGTCTTACTTGTACGTTCACGGGTGTTCATATGGGGACGTATGGCAATCACGTGGCAAAGGAGCATCAGCTAAGTCGTGAGGCGCAAGATCAGTGGTCGTATCAAAGTCATCAAAGAGCAACGGCTGCTATGAAGGAAGGGAAGCTGGCAGAAGAAATTGTTCCTGTTGAGGTTCCGCAACGAAAAGGTGATCCGATTGTAGTGAAAGAAGATGAATCTCCTCGTGCAGATACCACAGTGGAAAAGCTAGGGAAACTGAAGCCAGTTTTTGGAGCAGATGGAACAATCACTGCTGGAAATGCGCCGGGGGTCAATGATGGTGCTGCGGCTCTTGTTTTAATGGAGGAGGAAATGGCATCGAAAACAGGGCGGGATGTATTGGCAACCATTATAGGTCATGCCCAAGTGGCGGTGGAGCCAGAGAACTTTCCGAAAACTCCGGGATTAGTCATTAATAAGCTTTTGAAAAAAACAGGGAAGTCCTTATATGATATAGATTTATTTGAAGTGAATGAGGCTTTTGCAGCAGTATCTCTTGTTAGTGGAGAAATTGCTCGTTTGGATCAGTCCAAGCTAAATGTGAATGGCGGGGCTGTTGCCCTTGGTCATCCAATTGGTGCTAGTGGAACGAGAATTATCCTGACACTTGCATACGAATTGAAGCGTCGTGGTGGTGGCGTCGGTATTGCTGCCATTTGTAGTGGTGGGGGCCAAGGGGATGCAGTAATGATTGAAGTGTAGCTGTATTTGTTTCGATAGTTAGGTTTGGTTGTCTTTGAATGTGTGGCTGTTTTTTCTACGTATGTGTGGTGTGTGGACAGAGGGAGGCGTAATGGAAATGAAAAAAATAATGGTTATTGGAGCTGGACAAATGGGCTCAGGAATTGCTCAAGTGTGTGCTGCTCATGGGTATGAGGTCATTCTTCATGATTTGAAGGTGGAGTTTGTGGAACGGGGAATTGCAGGTATTAAGAAACGTCTTCATAGACAAGTGGAAAAGGGGCGACTTTCTGAACCTGAGGTGCAAGTGATTTTAGGAAGGATAGAGGTATCTGATCAGCTTTCGTATGCAGAGAATGCTGATATCGTCATTGAGGCTGCCATCGAAAACATGGAAACGAAGAAAAATTTGTTCGGACAACTAGACGAGCTTGCTCCTCCACGAACCATTTTTGCAACCAACACGTCCTCTCTTCCTATAACTGAAATTGCTGCAGAAACTGCCCGGCCAGACAAGGTCATTGGCATGCACTTTATGAATCCAGTCCCAGTTATGAAGCTTGTAGAAATTATTCGGGGGCTAGCTACATCAGATGAAGTGTTCAAGACTGTGAATAAGTTAGCTGAATCATTAGGAAAAACAACGGTGGAGGTAAATGATTTCCCTGGATTTGTGTCCAACAGAATTCTAATGCCGATGATAAATGAAGCTATTTATTCCGTCTATGAAGGAGTAGCTACACCATCAGATGTGGATAAGGTAATGACATTAGGGATGAATCATCCTATGGGTCCACTGACGCTAGCTGACTTTATTGGACTTGATACATGTCTATCTATTATGGAAACGCTACATGCAGGCTTCGGAGATGATAAATATCGCCCATGCCCGTTGCTGCGGAAGTACGTAACAGCTGGATGGCTTGGGAAAAAAACAGGGCGAGGCTTTTACCATTATGACAAATAGAAAATTGACTGTGGGGATGAAAATTACTCTTATATTACTATCACTTCTTATGTATTTGTAAATATTTAGACGTCTAGTAGGGCTCTATTATACTGCAAATAGGATAAAGGTAGATTTGCAGGCACAGAGGAAGAGTCCAGCGTTCCTACAAAGAGTGAAAAAGAGATTTGCAGGAACGGAGGAAGGGTCCAGCGTTGCTGCAAAGAGTAAAAAAGAGAATTGCAGGAACGGAGGAAAGATCCCCCGTTCCCGCAAAGAGTAAAAAAGAGAATTGCAGGAACAGAGGAAGAGTCCAGCGTTGCTGCAAAGAGAGAAAAAGAGGTTTGCGGTAACAGAGGAAGTGCCCAGCGTTGCTGCAAATAGGATAAAAGTAGCTATGCGGGAAGAAAGAACCCCAAAATGTTGCTGCAAAGAGAGAAAAAGAGATTTGCAGGAACGGAGGAAGTGCCCAGCGTTGCTGCAAAGAGTAAAAAAGAGAATTGCAGGAACGGAAGAAGCAACATTACAGGATAGACGCCAAAAAGGGGAGGTGTCAGTATGGAGTTCAAATTAAATGTGGAACAAGTGATGCTCCGCAACATGGTTCGGCAGTTTGCAAAGGATAGGGTTGCAAAGCAAGTGACAATAATGGAGAAAGAAGACGTATTTCCAAAGGAGCTTGTGAAGGAAATGGGAGAGCTTGGTTTAATGGGGATTCCTATTCCTGAAGCTTACGGTGGAGCAGAAATGGATTATTTGTCGTACGTCATCGCAATTCAGGAGATATCTCGAGTTAGTGCGACAGTAGGAGTCATTCTATCTGTACACACTTCTGTTGGAACAAATCCGATTCTCTATTTTGGGACAGAGGAACAGAAAAACCGTTTCATTCCAAAGCTTGCATCGGGGGAGTTTTTGGGGGCTTTCGCCTTAACAGAGCCCAGTGCTGGAAGTGATGCAGCAAATCTAAAGACTACCGCTGTAAAACAAAGGGATCATTATAAGCTGAACGGGACTAAAGTTTTTATAACAAATGGTGGCGTGGCAGACACCTACATTGTTTTTGCAAAAACAAGTTCTCGTAGCTCAACGGAAGAGCTAACTCCATCAAGGGATGGAGCCAACGATGTAACAGCTTTTATAGTAGAAAAGAACACCCCTGGCTTACGTTACGGTGCTATTGAGAAAAAAATGGGGTTAAAAGGTTCTAATACAATGTCCATTTCCTTTGATGATGCCGTTGTTCCTGTTGAAAATCGATTAGGAAATGAGGGGGAAGGCTTCAAAATTGCTTTAGCAAATTTAAATGCAGGTCGGATCGGTATTGCTGCACAAGCCTTAGGAATTGCGGAAGGAGCCTTAGAGGCGGCAACTCAATACGGAAAGGATCGAAAGCAGTTTGGTGTGGCCATTGGCAAGCAGCAAGGTATTTCATTTAAGTTAGCGGACATGGCAACAAAGGTGGAGGCAGCAAAACTACTAACCTATCGAGCTGCAATGCTGAGAGAACAAGGATTGCCATGCATAAAGGAAGCGTCGATGGCAAAAATGTTTGCTTCCAACACAGCGATGGAAGTAGCAGTAGAAGCGGTGCAGGTTTTTGGTGGCTACGGCTATACGAAGGAATACCCTGTAGAACGATTTTTCCGAGATGCCAAAGTAACACAAATCTATGAAGGAACCAACGAAATCCAGCACATTGTAATAAGTAAGGAGTTGTTAAGAGGATAGACGGTCCATGCAAGTGGAGATTTTGCACCATGGGGAAAAAATATTCTAACTAAGAGGAGTTCATCCGTTGCTGGCAGGCGCTTTCCGTGGGGCACGGCCTCAACTTCCTAGCACTTACTCGGTAAGTGCTAGGGGATTTTCGACTCGCGCTGATTCCACTAAGTCGTCGCCTTCCACTCCTGAACCATCTATTTTCAGTAGACGAAAGTAAGAGTCGGCCATTGTTCCTGCAAATGGAAAAAAGAGGTTTGCAGGCGTATAGAAGCGAGCCAATGAGCCTGCAAATGGCAAAAAGAGGTTTGCAGGCCGATAGAAGGTCGCCAATGAGCCTGCAAAAGGAAAAAGGAGATTTGCAGGCGTATAGAAGGTGGCCAATGAGCCTGCAAAAGTGAAAAAGAGGATTGCAGGCATATAGAAGGTGGCCAATGAGCCTGCAAAAGTGAAAAAGAGGATTGCAGGCATATAGAAGGTGGCCAATGAGCCTGCAAAAGTGAAAAGGAGATTTGCAGGCGTATAGAAGCGAGCCAATGAACCTGCAAAAGTGAAAAGGAGATTTGCAGGCGTATAGAAGGTGGCCAATGAGCCTGCAAAAGTGAAAAAGAGGATTGCAGGCGTATAGAGTCGGCCATTGTTCCTGCAATAGGAAAAACAGCATTTACAGTAACATAGGAAGAAAAAAGCAAATTTGCAGGCACGTAGAAGGTGGCCAATGAGCCTGTAAATCAACATTGCGCAGGATCTCGATCGTTAAACCGTCTTCTTCACTATCACATATCATGAATATTTAGAATTGCCAGTTGTATGTAGTGCACACTTTATTATCTACCTACAAAAGAATTGATGCTCGAAAAATAGAAACATGGAGGAATGGGAGGGAGTAGACAATGCATTTTCAATTATCTGATGAACAAGAAATGATCCGAAAAATGGTTCGTGATTTTGCTGAGAATGAAGTAGAACCAACAGCAGCTGAACGAGATGAATGGGAGAGATTTGATAGAGAGATATTTAACCAAATGGCAGAGCTAGGCTTAACAGGGATTCCTTGGCCTGAAAAATATGGTGGCATTGGTGGCGACTATTTAAGTTATGTCATTGCAGTGGAAGAATTATCACGAGTATGTGCCTCAACAGGAGTCACCTTATCCGCACATATTTCTTTAGCTGGATGGCCTATTTACACATACGGAACGGAGGAGCAAAAGGAGAGGTTTTTAAAGCCAATGGCAGAAGGGACAAAGCTAGGAGCTTATGGTTTAACAGAGTCTGGTTCTGGTAGTGATGCGGCGAATATGAGAACAACAGCAGTAAAAGATGGGGATGACTATATTTTAAATGGGTCAAAAATTTTCATTACCAACGCAGGGGAGGCAGACATATATGTAGTTTTTGCCTTAACAGACCCTGACACTGAAAAAAAACATAAGGGATGCTCCGCATTTATTGTAGAGAAAGGAACAGAAGGCTTTTCAATGGGAAAAAAAGAGAGCAAACTGGGCATTCGTTCCTCTCCTACATTGGAGATAATCTTTGATCAATGTCGTGTGCCAAAGGAAAATCTTCTTGGTAACGAAGGGGACGGATTTAAGATCGCAATGAAAACCCTTGATGGAGGTCGGAACGGCATTGCTGCTCAGGCAGTAGGGATTGCGCAAGGGGCATTAGATGCTTCCGTTCGTTATGCAAAAGAAAGAAAGCAATTCGGTAAAGCTATCGGAGCTCAACAAGGAATAGCCTTTAAGCTAGCAGATATGGCAACAAAGGTGGAAGCCAGTAGACTACTAACCTATCAAGCTGCTTGGCGTGAAAGTAAGGGCTTTTCATATGGAAAGGAATCCGCTATGTCTAAGCTGTTCGCAGGGGATTCGGCAATGGAGGTAACGACGGAAGCGGTGCAGGTTTTTGGTGGCTACGGCTATACAAAGGAATACCCTGTTGAACGGTATATGCGAGACGCAAAAATTACCCAAATTTACGAAGGGACAAACGAGATTCAACGATTAGTTATATCAAAAATGCTGTTACAGGATTGACAGTTTTTTCCTACTAATGAAAACAACAACGTCGCCCCATGATGCGGCAACACCATCCCCCATGATGCGACCGATCATTAAATACGATTAGGAGGTGAGATATGGTGGAAGAACGAGAGATTAATAATTTAGTAGAGAACATCATTAAGGGTAATCACCGAGCTATCGCAAAGGCAATTACATTAATGGAAGATCGGGCACCAGAGCACCGTCACCTCCTGTCTCGCCTCTACGGACATATGCAACAACAAACAACACATAAAGTTAACAACAACTCACAAATCATCGGTGTAACAGGTTCCCCAGGTGCTGGTAAAAGCACCATTGTGAATGGGCTTGTGCAGAAGTGGCGCAGCAAAGGGAAAAAGGTTGCCATTATTGCAGTAGATCCAACTAGCCCTTTTTCGGGAGGAGCTCTTCTTGGAGATAGAGTAAGAATGCGAGATCACGAAGAGGATGACCATGTTTTTATCCGAAGCATGGGCACAAGAGGTAGCTTGGGGGGGCTGTCGGATGCGTGCCAGGATGTTGTCCGCGTAATCCAAGCAGCTGGATTTCACTACATTGTCGTTGAGACTGTAGGGGTTGGCCAAGCGGAACTAGATATTATGAAGACAGCTGATACGATCGCACTCGTTTTATATCCTTCTGGAGGAGACATTATTCAGGCTTTTAAAGCAGGGATTATGGAGATTGCTGATCTATTTATCATTAATAAGGCAGATTTACCAGGTGTCCCTCAGCTGAAGGGAGAGCTTGAAGACTTGCTTCATATTACGGATCGGGAGGAAAAGTGGAAGCCGCCGATCCTTCAAACCATTTCCACGGAAAAACACGGACTTGTTGAGGTTGCAGAGGCCATAGAAAAACATGGAAACTACCTAATTGATTCAGGATTAATCTCCGAACGACGTATCAGTCAGAAGGAGCAAGAAATTCTACGAAGACTGAAAGAACGGTTTTCCCATGAGATTGCTCCTATTCTGAAGGAAACGCTTCAGATGGCAGCAGACTCCGAAAAAATAATGGAGCAGGATCCGTATGATACTGCTGAAAAAATATACGAAAAATGGCGTCAAGAAATGAACAAAAAGAAAGGAGGAGGGTAAGGTGAAGAAGAAGGAGGTTCCTTCCATAGTTAAGGATCAACAGCTTGTGAAAAAAAGACGGCAGCAAATTGTAAACTCCGCTGTTCAGCTTTTCAATAAAAAGGGGTATCACGGCACCACAACGCGAGAGCTTGCAAAGGTTTCGGGCTTTAGTATTGGAACACTCTATGAATATATTGGATCGAAGGAAGACATTTTGTACCTCGTATGTGATGCAGTGTATGACGAGGTGATGGAAAAACTGGACAGCCTCATGGATAAAAATCTTGAAGGAAAGGAACGCCTCGAACAAATCATTCATTCCTACCTTCGGGTAATGGACGATATGCAGGACGAAGTGCTCGTCATGTATCAGGAATCGAAATCCTTGTCGAAAGAGGCGTTAAACTACGTCCTTCAGAAGGAACGAAGGATGAAGGCAATTTTCGAAAAAAATATTAGAGATTGTTTGGAAAAAAACAGTATTAAACTCGCTGACGAAGAAGTTTCCCTTTCCTGTCACAACATCCTCATTGCGGGGCATATGTGGACATTTCGGAGGTGGGCTATACAGAAGGAATACGATATTGACACCTATTGTAAATGGCAAATAAAGCAATTGTTTCACGGTTTTACAAACGTAGACATGCAGATCGCGGAGTCAGGGAGGGAAACGTATGAAAAACTATAAACCGAAGCATCCAGTCCGCTTTGTAACAGCGTCAAGCTTGTTCGATGGGCATGATGCTTCTATTAATATTATGAGACGAATGCTACAAGCTTCTGGAGCAGAGGTCATACATCTGGGGCATAATCGATCAGTAGATGAGATAGTCCAGGCAGCTATTCAAGAGGACGTTCAAGGGATAGCGGTGTCTTCCTATCAGGGGGGGCATGTGGAGTACTTTAAATATTTGTATGACCTTCTTCAGGAACGTGGTGCCTCCCATGTGCAAATGTTTGGCGGTGGTGGAGGTGTCATTATTCCTGCTGAAATAAAGGAACTTCAGGAATATGGTATTCGTCGTATTTATTCTCCGGAGGATGGGCGTCAGCAGGGGCTCCAGGGAATGATCGATGAAATGATGGAGATCTGTGACTTCCCGTTAGATGACTTGTCTCATGTGAAGGAGGAGGCTGTTTTAAATGGTGAGATGGGGGCTGTTGCCCGGTTGATTAGTGTTGGTGAGAATAGTGGTCTTGATGCCAAGGGTATTTCTCAGGAGCTTTTTGCTTTAGTTGATAGGGATGACAGGGCTTCTGTTTTTCCAAACAAAAAGAGGGCTCCAGTTGTTGGGATTACTGGGACTGGTGGTGCTGGGAAGAGTTCGTTGACGGATGAGTTGGTGCGGCGGTTTCTTCGGGTGTTTCCTGATCGGCGTTTGGGGATTTTGTCGGTGGATCCGACAAAGAAGAAGACGGGTGGTGCGCTTCTTGGTGATCGGATTCGGATGAATGCTATTCATTCTTCTTGTGTGTTTATGCGGTCGATGGCGACGCGTGATAGTGGGCGGGAGTTGTCGAGGGGGATTGGTGAGGCTCTTCGTGTGATGGGGGCTGCTCCTTTTGATTTGGTTATTGTGGAGACGAGTGGGATTGGTCAGGGGGATGCGGCGATTACGGATGTGGCGGATGTGTCGTTGTATGTGATGACGAGTGAGTTTGGTGCGCCGTCGCAGCTGGAGAAGATTGATATGATTGATTTTGCGGATTTGGTTGCTATTAATAAGTTTGATCGGAAGGGGTCGGAGGATGCTCTTCGGGAGGTTCGGAAGCAGTATCAGCGTGGGCATATGTTCTTTGATCGGTTGCCTGAGGAGATGCCGGTGTTTGGGACGATTGCTAGTCAGTTTAATGATCCGGGGACGAATCGGTTGTTTTATGAGTTGATGGGTGTGTTGGGCGCTAAGTTTGGTGATTGGTGGAAGACGGATTTTGGGGCTGATGATACGGTTACGTTGAAGAAGGTGATTATTCCTCCTGAGCAGATTCATTATTTGCGGGAGATTGGTCAAACGGTTCGGGGGTATCATGGGGAGACGGTGATGGAGGTACAGCGGGCGCGGCGGTTGTATCAGGTTGAAGGGACCATTGCGGCATTAGAGGAACAGAAGGTGGATGTGGTAGATGTTGGTCAGCTGCAGGAGCTAGAGACTGCTTTTCGTGAGGGGTTATTGGAGGAGTCTCGGGAGGTGTTGGCTGGCTGGGAGAAAAAGAAGGCTGCTTATCGTCAGGATCGGTTTGTGACGAAGGTTCGTGATAAGGAGATTGTGACGGAGCTTAAGACGGTGAGCTTGTCTGGTTTGGAGATTCCCAAGGTTGCGCTGCCGAAGTTTGAAGACTATGGGGAGATTTTGCGGTGGGTACGAAGTGAGAATGTCCCTGGGGAGTTTCCTTATACGGCGGGGGTGTTTCCTTTTAAGCGTAAGGGGGAGGATCCGAAGCGGCAGTTTGCTGGAGAGGGTAGTCCTAGTCGTACGAATCGTCGGTTTCATTATTTGTCGAAGGACGATGAGGCGAAGCGGTTGAGCACGGCGTTCGATTCGGTCACGTTGTACGGGGAGGATCCTGATTATCGTCCGGATATTTATGGGAAGGTTGGAGAAAGTGGTGTAAGTATTTGTACGTTGGATAATATGAAGGAGCTTTACGAGGGTTTTGATTTGTGTGCTCCTACTACGTCTGTGTCGATGACGATTAATGGTCCTGCTCCGATTATTTTAGCGATGTTTATGAATACGGCTATTGTTCAGCAGGTGGATGCTTTCACGATGCAAAATGGTCGTGAGCCGAATGAGGTGGAACGGGAGCAGCTGAAGGCTTATACGTTGTCTACTGTTCGGGGGACGGTGCAGGCGGATATTTTGAAGGAGGATCAGGGGCAGAATACGTGTGTGTTTTCTACAGAGTTTGCGTTGCGGATGATGGGGGATATTCAGCAATATTTTATTGATCATAAGGTTCGTAATTACTATTCTGTTTCGATTAGTGGCTATCATATTGCAGAGGCTGGAGCTAATCCTATTAGTCAGCTTGCCTTTACGTTAGCAAATGGGTTTACGTATGTGGAGTACTATTTGAGTCGTGGAATGGATATTGATGAGTTTGCGCCTAATTTGTCCTTTTTCTTTAGTAATGGGTTGGATCCGGAGTACACGGTGATTGGTCGAGTGGCCCGTCGTATTTGGGCTGTGGCGATGCGGGAAAAATATGGTGCTAATGAACGGAGTCAGAAGCTGAAGTATCATATTCAGACGTCAGGTCGGTCGTTGCATGCTATGGAAGTAGACTTCAACGATATTCGGACGACGCTGCAAGCATTGCTTGCGTTATACGATAATTGTAATTCGTTGCATACGAATGCGTACGATGAAGCGGTGACAACGCCTACGGAAGAGAGTGTTCGCCGTGCGATGGCGATTCAGCTTATTATTACGAAGGAAATGGGTCTTGCGAAAAATGAAAATCCCTTTCAAGGTTCTTTTATTGTGGAGGAGCTTACTGATTTGGTGGAGGAAGCAGTGTTGCAGGAACTAGAACGGATGAACGATCGTGGTGGGGTTCTAGGTGCTATGGAGACACAATATCAGCGTGGAAAAATTCAGGAGGAGTCTCTGTTATATGAGACGTTGAAGCATAATGGGGACTTGCCGATCATCGGGGTGAATACGTATTTGAATCCGAAGAAGGATTCGGAGGATGAGGAGTTTGATATGGAATTAGCCCGTGCTACGAAAGAGGAAAAAGAGGGACAAATCAAACATGTGAATGACTTTAAAGATAGGCATAGGGAAGCTGGTGAAGCTGCATTGGAGAGGCTACGGCAGGTTGCTTTAAATGGAGGTAACTTGTTTGATGAATTGATGGAAACGGTTAAAGTAGCTAGTCTTGGACAAATTACCGGGGCTCTGTATGAGGTTGGGGGACAGTATCGACGGAATCTGTAGTTTGGGTTTGGTAGCAGGGTGGTGTGGGTGGCGCTGTGTGGTGGTTGTGTTGTGATTTGTTGAGATGTGGTGATGTGGTGTTGTGGTGTTGTGGGATTTACAGTTGTGGTTCTGTCGTATAAGCTAGCTTTTCGATTACCGCAAATCGTGATTTTTGAGGTTAGCGGTTGTTTAGCTGAAAAAAGAAGTGCTAATGTTCGATATAGATATTCTCCATTTTCATGACAGGCTACCAGCTGATCCTGCAAAAGGAGGAAGAGATGCATAACGACAAGAAGGGCATAGCGATAAGAAGGGCATAGCGATAAGAAAGGGGCACCAGTGACCCCGCAAATAGAGAAAAGAAGTCTTGCAGGAACAGAGGATTGGGCCCGTGACCCTGCAAATGGTGAAAAGAAGTTTTGCAGGAACAGGGGATTGGGCCCGTGAGCCTGCAAAAGGTGAAAAAGAGTTTTGCAGGAACAGGGGAATCGTCCCGTGACCCCGCAAATAGAGAAAAGGAGTTTTGCAGGAACAGAGGATTGGGCCCGTGACCCTGCAAATGGTGAAAAGAAGTTTTGCAGGAACAGAGGATTGGGCCCGTGACCCTGCAAAAGGTGAAAAGGAGTTTTGCAGGAACAGAGGAGCCATCCAATGAACCTTCAAATCATAACAAAATGGAGAGTAACGATCGTCTAGCAGTTAGTTGTCTTCAATTAGCACATATCATAATTTTGAAGAATTGCCAGTCGTATTGCACACTTTTTTTGCTACATCTGCAATGTTTTGTTCTGAAGTTTCATTTATTAACGTTCACACTTTGCACCATTACTGTATAGAAGTGAAGGGTCTTCTTTTATTGCTGTTCCTGCTTGAGTTACTGCCTTTCACTCCAAAAACAAATCTTATTTCAGCGCAGAAGGTAAAAATAACAAGAAATATTGGAATGTACTGGCATAATTATAGGAGATGTGTTTATAATGAAAGGTATGTATTTCAATGATAGATTGACATCTTTGTATGAATTCCATATAGTGTTTTTACAGAATGAAAGAGGTAGAATAATCTTGCAATGTAGCTGATACACTACAAGGCTAGTGTTTCATATGTGCATTCGTTCATAGCTGGCTTTTTGCAAAGGATTTGGACAGCCTCTTAATAGAAACTTTTCCCCGAAAGGATGTGCTAGTTGTGAGCATCAAACAATACACGGAGTTGCAATTAAAAGAAACATCTATGATTGAACTTGCTTATGACCTTTTATTGGAGACTAATAATCCTATTAATTACCACTCTTTATTAAAGGATGTTGCAGGTAAAAAAGGGATGACAGAAGAGGCAATGAAGAACCGTATTGCTAACCTTTATGCAGAAATGTCCATGGATGGTCGTTTCGTAAATCTAGGTGACAATCAGTGGGGGCTTCGATCATGGTTCCCATTTGATAAAACAGAGGAAGAGCTTTCTCAAACCAATAAGCCACGTAAGAAAAAGCGTAAGGATGAAGATGAGGAAGAGGAAGAAATCTATCTAGAGGATGAAACGGAAGATTTTGACGAGTTTGAGGATCTAGAGGATGAGTTAGATGAGTTGGCAAATGAAGAAGACGAAGATGAGGATTTCGATGAGGAAGACGAAGATTTAGACGAAGACTTGGACGAAATTGATGAGGATGAGGAACCTGTTTCGGAAGAAGACGATGAACTCCTGTAATTGCTCTTGACTTTTGCTCAAGATATAGCTAAAATCATTTTTGGGCTTCACATTTTAGAAAAAAATAAGATCGACAAATAGAACAACAGTGCCCCCTTATTTTTTGGGGACGGCAGCTGTTGTTTTTTTATTTAGATAATCGAGAAGCTAAGTTTTTTCATAAAAAACTTCATTATTGTGGAATGATAAGAATTAAGTTGTAGCGGAGGATTATTTTTTTACGAAAGGTGTATAAGGATTAGAACGACCAATATTTACCAGGCTGGATAATCATTATGAAACATTAGTAATAGGTAAATATAGCCCAATATAAAATAAATTAATATAAAGTGAGGGTACTAAACATGGCAACAAAGTATATTTTTGTTACAGGTGGTGTCGTATCATCCTTAGGTAAAGGGATTACTGCAGCATCTTTAGGGAGACTGTTAAAAAACCGAGGTTTAAAAGTAACGATTCAAAAGTTTGATCCGTATATTAATGTGGATCCTGGAACAATGAGTCCATATCAGCACGGGGAAGTATTTGTTACGGATGATGGTGCGGAAACGGATTTAGACTTAGGACATTATGAACGTTTTATTGATATTAATTTAGGTAAATACAGTAACGTAACTACAGGGAAAGTGTATTCCTCTGTGTTGAAAAAAGAACGACGTGGTGATTACTTAGGAGGGACTGTTCAAGTAATTCCTCACATTACGAACGAAATTAAGGAACGAGTTTACCTTGCAGCTAAAAATGGTCACCCAGATGTTGTCATTACGGAAATTGGTGGAACAGTAGGGGATATTGAAAGCTTGCCATTCCTTGAAGCTATAAGACAAATTAAAAGTGATGTTGGAGCTCAGAATGTCATGTACATACACTGTACACTCATTCCATATTTAGCTGCAGCTGGAGAAATGAAATCGAAGCCAACACAGCATAGTGTAAAGGAGCTTCGTAGTCTTGGTATTCAACCAAACGTTATTGTAGTTCGTACAGAACGACCTGTTCCAGAAGATATGAAGGACAAGATTGCCTTATTCTGTGACATTGAAAAGAATGCTGTCATTGAAGCGAGAGATGCAGAAACTCTTTATGAAGTACCACTTGAGCTGCAAAAACAGCACCTTGACGATTACGTATGTAAATTCCTTGGATTGAATTGTCAAACGGCAGATATGACAGAATGGAAAGAACTTGTTAAAAAAGTGAAAAACCTTTCTGGAAAAGTGAGAATCGCATTAGTAGGAAAATACGTGGCACTTCAAGATGCCTATTTGTCTGTAGCAGAAGCTTTAAAGCACGCTGGATACCATTATGATACAGATATTGAAATTGACTGGGTACATTCTGAGGATGTAACACGTGAAAATGTTGCGGAATTAATTGGTGAGGCAGACGGAATCCTAATCCCAGGTGGTTTCGGAGATCGTGGGATTGAAGGGAAAATTGCAGCTATTGAATATGCACGTGTAAACAAAGTGCCAATGTTAGGTATTTGTTTAGGAATGCAGCTAGCATCTATTGAATATGCTCGTAACGTTCTTGGTTTAGATGGAGCAAATTCCTCAGAATTAAATCCAGAAACGAAATATCCAATTATTGACTTATTACCTGAGCAAAAGGATATTGAGGACTTTGGGGGAACCCTTCGTCTTGGCCTTTATCCTTGTAAGCTACAAGAAGAAACAATGGCATTTAAAGCTTATGAAGAGCAGGTTGTTTATGAACGCCACCGTCATCGTTATGAATTTAATAATGAATACCGCGAACAAATGGAAGAGAATGGATTTATTTTTTCAGGGACAAGCCCAGATGGTCGTCTAGTGGAAATTGTAGAGATTGCGGATCACCCATACTTTGTTGCATCTCAATTCCACCCTGAATTTGTATCAAGACCAACTCGCCCACAACCGTTGTTCCGTGAATTCATTAGTGCAAGTATCGCTAACAAAAAATAATAATCACTATTTTTCATTTAAACCCGCGCTGCCGTTTATTAAAACGTCGTGCGGGTTTTTTGTAATTGTTGATAGTGAAGATTAAGTGGAGAAACTGTTTTTTTATACTTTTTACAATGGACATATAGGATGCAATCCGTGATTCTGTTATAATATCTACGTATCTGTGAAAAAAAGAAGCGATGTTTTACAAAGTTAATTTTATAGAATAAATCAGGATAAGCCTCTCGAAGATCATCTTTTAACTAAAGCGCGTAAAAAGATAATAAATCTAAAGTGAGGAGTAGGGTTTGTGTTACATTTTAAACAATATGTTGTTAATGCTAATCAGCCTTGGGTAACTCTCATACATGGTGCTGGAGGAAACTCCAACACATGGTTTAAGCAAGTAAAGGAGTATAAAAAACATTTTAACGTTTTATTAATAGATTTAAGAGGTCATGGTAAATCGGATCAGATGATTTGGAAAAAAGGAGATACATTTGTTCAAGTAGCTGATGATGTGATTAAAGTCCTTGATCATTTAAAAATAAAATCAGCACATTTTATTGGTATGTCTCTAGGTACAATTATCGTCCAAACAATCGCCCAAAAGCATCCAAAACGAATTACTTCTATGATTCTCGGTGGGGCAGTAATTAAAATGAACGTTAGGACAAAAATTTTAATATCTTTAGGGAATTTGTGTAAGCACATTATTCCATATATGTGGCTATATCGTTTCTTCGCATGGGTAATTATGCCGAAGAGCAATCATTTAGAGTCCAGGAATGTGTTTGTTAGCCAGGCGAAAAAAATGTGTCAAAAGCAGTTTATTCGATGGTTTACATTAACAAGGGCAATCAACCCTTATTTAAGAAGGTTGCAAAACAATTTTTATAATATCCCTACCTTATTTGTAATGGGAGAAGAAGACTATTTATTTTTGCCCTCAGTGGAGGAACTAGTCAAACAAAACGAAAACTTAACCCTTCAACGAATCGAAAATTCAGGACACGTTTGCAATATTGAACAACCCCAGGAATTTAATCAAATCACGATAGAATTTATGCAGAAATCACTACCGGAAACGGCTTAACATAACTAATGATAATAGACTGGCGTTGGCCCGCACAGGTCTATGCTATAAAACGGAATATAAAAGAAGAGGATGACGGTTATGCGTCGTCCTCTTTTTTTTGTAACGTTTAGAAGGCGGAATGCTCATAGAACGGCGGAACCTGCTCATAGGAAGGTAGAACCTGCTCATAGGAAACAAACTTGCTCATAGAAAGCCAAAACCTGCTCATAGAACACCCAAACCTGCTCATAGACCGCCCCAACCCGATCATACTAGTGCAATGTCGTTACTAGTTTTCCTCTTCGAAGTATCCATGCTCTTCTAAAAATTCCATTGTGGTTAAGTACAATAAGTAATAAATATGGAGCCCTACTAATAGGTGTGGATGTCCAAGAAACTGGCCCGATTCAGTAGGTACTAATCCTCTTTTCACACCTGTTGAGAAAAATAGGTCACATTTTTCACCCCAGGAGGTGTCATTATTACTTTCGGCTGGAGAAGTAGCGGCCAAATTCCTCTCAGAACTAACACCGATCACGTTGCAAGGGACTTCCTTAGCTGTTGACACTACATGATCTGCCCACTGGCTATGTGGATCGGGAGAAAAAACAATCACGGTGTCTAGTTGTTGGGTAGAATGTCCTCCTATTGTTCCTTCCATTATATTAGGAAAGGAATCCTCTCCTTCCACAGCTTGATGAATAATGCCTTTCATTTCTTTTTCCCCGAAAATCCAAACTTTTCCTTCGCTTATAATACTTTGAGCAATCATACGTGCAGCATCTTCAAGCTCATCCTCTATGTCTGTGAAACGGTTCAACAGGCCCTGCACTTGCGTTTGAAATATCTTCATTATCTATACCCCTCTTACTAATGATATGGTAAAAATGTCAATTTACTGTTCGAAATAATTGTTTTGTGAATGAATTCCATAATTGAATAGTTGTTGAAAAGACGAACGTTATAATTGATTTCAGCAAGCTAGCTTAACAATGTCTATTACTTATACTACTATTTTAGTTGTATCTAAAACAATTCAAACTATTTTTTCATGAAAATCGTTACCATTTTTAATTGTGTACGTCTAAGAGGGTAAGGAAGGGGGAGACAGACAAAGTGAATGATTTTGAGGATCTTTATTTTCAATATAGTGATCGGATTTATTCTTACATTTTATTCATGGTTGGCGATAAGGAAATTGCGGAAGATCTCACACAAGAGACGTTCGTGAAGATGTATCGCAATCGAGATCAGTTCGATGGGAAATCTCAATTTTCTACTTGGGTCATACGAATTGCCAGGAATTGTACCATCGATTATTTACGAAAACAACGGCCTATTTATTTATGGCCTTTTGAAAAAATAGGCACGATTACTTCAGCAGAAACAGTGGAGATGAATGTTGGAAAAAATGAGACGGTACAGGAGCTATATGATCACATTTCATCCATGAAACGATCTTATAAAGAAGTCATTGTTTTACGGAAAATTCAAGAGCTGTCAGTAAAAGAAACAGCCTCCATTTTAGGTTGGTCAGAGGGAAAAGTAAAAATGATGACGCACCGAGCAATGGAAAAGCTGCGTTTGGAAATGAAGGAGGAGGTGGAAGCAGATGAATCGTTTAGATGAACAACTGAAGGAATTAAAGACGTTAAACCGGGATGAAGGGGAAAAAATGAAGTCGTATCGTCAGGCGAAAGGGAGGCTAAAAGAAAATGAACCCATTATAGCATCTTCTTTAGGAAGGAGAATCGGTATACCCGTTGTGGTTCTTTCCGTTCTTTTTATCGGCTTTCTCCTCACGTATGAATGGATCGGTGAAAATTTCGTGCCAGCTGGTCCAGATAATGAACAGGACGACGAAGAGATGGATTTGTTCATTGATGGAACAATTGAAAAAGTGTATATCACTCATGGAGGACCCCTTGGCGTTTTACAAGATATAGAGGAAGAGACAAACTATGTTGTGTTGGAAGACGAAGAAAAATTACAGGAGTTGAAAGAAAGGCTTAATGATCCAATGGTAATTACTGAGGAGGTAGACCCTCTTGGATTTGGACTGGAAGTGAAGCTCTTTCTAGATAATGGAGAGTCTATTGGATTAAGGTCAAATCTCGATGATTCCATTTATCACCTTCAAGATGAAGTAGTTTATCAGTACGAATGGGACCAACCTCAAAATATAATGGTTGAATTAATGCACTATTTTATCGATTCACAAGCTATGGACACCGATGATTCAGATCCAGAGCCGGAGGACGATAATTGGAAAAGGTACGACACCATTGAGGAGGCGTTGGAGGATTTTCCTTTTAATATTTCTACTCCTGGAGAGAATCCAATTGATAGTTTTACAATTAGAGAAATTTTTGTTATCAGTTTTGAGGAATTGACTAGTCTTTCGATCAGCTATAGAGGAGGAGAAACTTCGATACCAATTGTAAATTTTATGGCGTCCGTGGGAGAAGTACCAGAAGATATGGTGGATAGGACGGATGGTCATGAAGATAATCCCCCTGAAGAAATAATTGACCATAATGGTACAGAGCTTAACTTATTCAAAGAAAAGGAAACGATCATATTAGCTTGGCGGGATAATGAGGTAACCTATTCAATTTCATCTAGTGAGTTAAACCGTGATGATTTATTGAGATTAGTCGATGCCACATACGGAGACGAATCCTTTTACAATAGCTATGGCACGGTTGCAGAAGCTGAGGCAGATTTTCCATACGAGGTAGTGACACCAGGAGATACTCCGCAGTGGTTTATTCCTGATAGAATTCATAGCTACAATGATGGTGAAGAAAGTAGACTTTTTGTTACTTATAGAAGTCCGAGATATGAAGGAGTTCTGACGTTTATTGCACAGAACGATGTAGATGAGGAATATGATGAACGTGGTGGTATGGTTGATTTAATTGATCACCAGGGGATGGAATTCAAAATATTTTCTAGAGACGATGAAATTCAATTGTCTTGGGAAGATGATATGTTTTACTCGTTATCTGCTGGGAATATAGAAAGGGATGACCTGCTGAGGATTGTTGATGCAATGTACGGATTTGATTGAGGTGGTGCCCTCGGTTTTTGCCGAGGGCACTTTGCTGTTTGTCAAACAATAGTGCTTCTGTTAACCCAAAGGGGTGTTGGTAGTTGTATTTTGTGTCTTAGAGTAGTGTTTTAAACAAGGGGATGTAAAATTTTTTTTAGTTATTTTGCGACAAATTTTGCTGTTTAAGTGGATTGATTAGTAGTTCTTTTGGACTATTTGAGGGGCTGGTGTAACATATATTGACACGGTGTTGATTATTATTTTTATTGGGAGGAAAGAAGGATTATTTACAATTAAGGCGAATTACTTTTTAATATAGGATATAAAAGGTAATTGATGAAATTTTAGGGGAGGCTTTGAGTTGGAGAAAAAACTATTAATTGTTGACGATCAATTCGGGATACGAGTTCTTCTGAATGAAGTATTTGAGAAGGATGGTTATAAAACATTACAGGCTTCCAATGGTAAGCAGGCGTTGAAGATTGTTGAGGAAGATGAGCCTGATTTAATTTTATTGGATATGAAGATTCCTGGTATGGATGGGCTAGAGATATTAAGGGAAATTAAAAAGATGGGTGCGAAGGCTGAAGTAATTATGATGACCGCATATGGGGAGCTGGAAATGATTAATGAGGCTATGCAATTAGGGGCACTTACTCATTTTGCAAAGCCATTTGATATTGATGAAGTCCGTGATGAAGTGAAAAATTATTTGGGGCAGAAGAATTAAGGGTCCTAAAATCGTTAGTTTTAACACTATTCTTTTCGTTCATTATGAAAGGAATTTTATTTTCTCTATGTTATACTATAGTTAAGTCAACCGGGTGAATGGTTATGGCTATGACCCAATTGGTTCATGGCTTTTTTCACGTAACAACGAAGTTAAAATCAATAAGGATAATCTGGCTTTAGTAAGTAAATATTACTAATATTGTTGATTAATTTATATGGTCATTCATTTTGGTGGACTATTTTAACGTATGAACGTCAAAGGAGGAATTTAATAATGCCTTTAGTATCGATGAAAGAAATGCTTGAAGAAGCAAAAGCAGAAGGGTATGCGGTTGGTCAATTTAATATTAATAATCTTGAATTTGCTCAGGCAATATTGCAAGCGGCTGAGGAAGAGAAGTCTCCAGTCATTCTTGGTGTTTCTGAGGGTGCTACTCGCTACATGGGTGGTTTCTTTACAGTAGTAAACATTGTGGAAGGGTTAATGGCTGATTATAATGTTACGGTACCTGTAGCTATTCACTTAGACCATGGTTCTAGTTTTGAAAAGTGTGTAGAAGCGATGTACGCAGGGTTTACTTCTGTAATGATTGACGGTTCTCATTATCCTTTAGAGGAAAATATTGCTCTTACGAAACGAGTGGTAGATGTTGCTCATACGTTAGGTGTGTCTGTAGAGGCGGAGCTTGGTCGTATTGGTGGCCAGGAGGATGATCTCGTTGTTGAGGATGCAGAAGCAGCATACGCTATTCCTTCAGAATGTGATCAGTTAGTTCGAGAGACAAATGTAGATTGCTTTGCACCTGCATTAGGCTCTGTTCACGGTCCTTACAAAGGAGAGCCAAATTTAGGCTTTGATCGTATGGAGGAGGTTGGAAAGCTTACTGGTGTACCACTTGTTCTTCATGGTGGAACAGGTATTCCAACACATGATATTCAGAAAGCTATTTCTCTTGGTACAGCGAAAATTAACGTGAACACAGAGAGTCAAATTTCTTCAGCGAAGCGTGTTCGTGAAGTTCTTGCTGACAACCCAGAAATGTATGATCCGCGTAAATACTTAGGACCTGCTCGTGAAGCCATTAAGGAAACAGTTGTTGCAAAAATGCGAGAATTCGGTTCATCAAATAAAGCATAGTGTACGATTGTGAAATATGATTGATTTGCCTTTCTTCGTTCTTTTGATGAGGTTAAGATGATTTGAAGTGAGTTGACAACAGTCTTTTATCCCATTTGATGTTGTCAGTCTCATTTCACGTCATAATCTGTCAAAATCTTTCGAAAACCGTAAGCGGTAACAAGATACTATTGAGCATTCTTTTGATTTCCTATCTATATATACATGATTTAAGAGTTTGTCATCAGCCAGTGCAAACTCTTAATCTCTATTTTAAGGAGTACCCTGAAAATAGGTATTGGTTCAGGAGTGGAGGGTGACGACTCCAGTGACGAGCATATGCTTCACGAATAAACTTCGAGTTGTCTCGACGCATATAACAACAGAGCAACACTTGCAGAGGCGGAGACAGGCCCATGTACTTTAGCATTATACTAAATGTATAGTGTGGAGGCTGAGACGTTGCCGGCGGTAAAGAAGACACTGTGAAGTATGAACAGATGTCGCACTTATGCCTATGGTGAAAGCGTTCACCAGTAACGGATGAACCTCCAGATGAGTATTTTCATCCCCCATGGTGCAAGTTTAACTTGCATGAGAGGTCTACCCTGAAAAGATACATACATATTTTATTGATGAACTGTCACTAATATATGTTCCAATAGCGAGAATTGCGGGTATAAGTAAATCACCGCAGCCGAACTAACTATGAAGAACGTACAAAATAATTTTTATTAAATCTAAGGATGAGGTGATCTAATGAAGTTTTTTATTGATACTGCAAATATAGAGGAAATTAAGGAAGCCTACGATTTAGGAATTTTAGCTGGAGTAACGACAAATCCGTCCCTTGTAGCAAAGGAAGGGGTAGATTTCCATGATCGACTAAAAGAGATTACATCTGTTGTTACGGAGGGGTCTGTAAGTGCTGAGGTTATTGCATTAGACGCTAAAGGAATGATAGAAGAAGGAAAAGAATTAGCAGCTATTGCTCCAAACATTACGATAAAGGTTCCCATGACTTTAGAGGGACTAAAAGCAGTTAAAACATTTTCCGAATTAAATATTAAAACAAATGTCACCTTAATTTTCTCCGCAAATCAAGCATTATTAGCTGCACGAGCTGGAGCAACATACGTATCACCGTTCTTAGGAAGACTAGACGATATAGGTCATGATGGCCTAGAATTGATTTCAAAAATCGCAGAAATTTTTGATCTGCATGGAATTTCCTCTGAAATCATTGCTGCATCCATCCGTCACCCGCAGCATGTAACGGAATCAGCTTTAAGAGGGGCTCATATTGCAACGATTCCTTTAAAGGTTATTCAGCAGCTTGTAAAGCACCCTTTAACAGACGCAGGGATAGATAAGTTTTTATCCGACTGGGAAAATGCTAATAAGAAATAGTCAATTTCATAGTTTTTCCTCACAAAAATGAGTACGAATGACACGATTAAAATCAGATTATAACATGATAAATTTGGACAGGTTCTAGTATGTCCTATATCCTGTCCTAATTTTGTTCATTTAATAAAGTGACGTCTTTGTATGGAGAGCTGTTGAATTCTGTTAGGCATTGGGAGGGTTATGTGAAACTCCCACTTCCTATAGTAGATTCCATTCAACTGCTCCTTCTTCCTTTCGTCCATCATTTTATTTTACCTCAACCAATTTGAACTAATTTCTCTGGAAAAATAGGATCTATTTCTTTAACTATATGGAAACTTCTCTCTTTTTTTATGTCTAAAATAATTTTTCTCCGTATAAAATGGTAGATAGAGACAGAATATGATACCATTTCAGTATGGGAAAAATAAATAAATAATAAAATTACATAAAGCAGTGGTAGCATCGTCGTGTAGAAGTTCAAAGGTTACTTGTGAACGCTTTTACCACAGGTACAAGTTTGATATCCTTCATTGTTCAAAGTGTTTACTTTGCACCACAATACAAATTTTTTTTAATCAAGCCAAGTTAAATAGAATCGATTGTTATGATAAAGAAAATTTGAAATAAACATAGTACTAATAAAACAATCACATGCTTTATATAGTAAAAAATGTCAATCATAGAATGACAGAAGGGAAGCTGGTTATGGAAAAACTATTGATCGAAGGGGGCCACCCTCTTGAGGGAAAGGTTCAAATAAGTGGAGCTAAAAACAGCGCAGTGGCACTCATTCCTGCTGCAATTTTAGCAGATTCTCCAGTGACGATCGATAATCTCCCAAATATTTCAGATGTAGAAACGTTAGCTGAGTTATTAGAGGAAATTGGTGGTAAAACGGAGCTTGATAGAGATACTTTGGTCATTCATCCTGAAAATATGTTCGCGATGCCTCTTCCAAATGGTAGAGTGAAGAAGCTTCGTGCTTCTTATTACATGATGGGGGCAATGTTAGGAAAGTTCAAGAAAGCTGTCATTGGACTACCTGGGGGCTGTAATCTTGGCCCAAGACCGATTGATCAGCATATTAAAGGATTTGAAGCATTAGGAGCTAAAGTGACAAACGAACATGGTGCTATTTATCTTCAGGCAGACGAGCTAATCGGAAGTCGTATTTATTTAGATGTAGTTAGTGTAGGAGCAACAATTAACATAATGCTTGCAGCAGTACTAGCTAAAGGGAAAACCACTATTGAGAATGCAGCAAAGGAACCAGAAATTATTGATGTGGCAACTCTCCTTTCTAGCATGGGTGCAAATATTAAAGGTGCAGGAACAAATGTCATCCGTATTAATGGGGTAGAATCACTCCACGGTTGTAGACATTCTATTATTCCTGATCGAATCGAAGCAGGAACATTTATGATCCTAGCTGCAGCTATGGGGAAATCCATTACAGTTGATAATGTTATATCAGATCATGTGGAATCCTTAAGTGCAAAACTAAGAGAAATGGGCGTTATGATTGAAGAGAAAGATGATCAAATTTTTATTAGTGGGTCAAATAATTTAAAACCTGTTGATGTGAAAACACTAGTTTATCCTGGTTTTCCAACGGACCTACAGCAACCCTTTACCAGTTTATTAACAAAGGCAGAAGGTTCTAGTATTATCACAGATACAATATATAACGCTAGATTCAAGCACATAGATGAACTCCGTAGAATGGGTGCAAACATTAAAGTTGAAGGACGATCTGCATTAATAAATGGTGGTTCCACCCTACAAGGAGCAAAGGTACGGGCAAGTGATCTACGTGCGGGAGCAGCTTTAGTCGTAGCTGGTTTAATGGGCAATGGCGTTACGGAAATTACTGGAGTAGAGCATATTGATCGAGGGTACGGTGGACTAGAAGAAAAATTAAAGAGCTTAGGTGCAAAGGTTTGGCGTGAAAACATCACAGGAAAAGAACTGGAAGAAATTCAGAATTCCTAAAACTAGCGTTAAGTCATACAAAAAAATAAAAAAGAGTCGAGGGGAAGCAATATGGAAAGAAGTTTGTCAATGGAATTAGTGAGAGTAACGGAGGCAGCAGCACTTGCATCTGCTAGATGGATGGGAAGAGGAAACAAAGAAGCTGCTGATCAAGCAGCAACAGAGGCTATGCGTGATGTTTTTGATACGATCCCAATGAAAGGGAGAGTGGTTATTGGAGAAGGCGAAATGGACGAAGCACCAATGCTATATATTGGTGAAAGACTAGGTAATGGCTACGGTCCACGAGTAGATGTAGCAGTAGACCCACTTGAGGGAACAAATATTGTTGCCAATGGAGAGTGGAATGCACTTGCCGTAATTGCCATTGCAGATAATGGAAATCTCCTTCACGCACCAGACATGTACATGGACAAAATTGCTGTCGGTCCAGAGTCAGTTGGGAAAATTGATATTGAAGCACCAGTAGCAGACAACCTTAGAGCTGTCGCTAATGCTAAAAACAAGGATATGGAAGATCTAGTAGTAGCTATTTTAAACCGTGAACGTCATCAACAATATATTGAGGATATTCGTAAAGCTGGTGCAAGAATTAAGCTAATGAGAGACGGTGATGTAGCTGCAGCAATTAACACAGCATTTGAGGATACAGGTGTAGATATGCTTATCGGTTCAGGAGGAGCCCCTGAAGGAGTTTTAGCAGCTGTAGCATTAAAATGTTTAGGTGGGGAGCTCCAAGGGAAACTATTACCAAGTAATGACGAAGAATTAGCTAGATGCAAAAAAATGGGTATTGAAGATGTGAATCGTGTATTAAGGATGGAAGACCTTGTTAGAGGTGACGATGCAATTTTTGCAGCAACTGGTGTTACGGATGGCGAGCTTCTAAGAGGAGTTCAATATAAAGGGTCTAGAGGAACGACTCAATCAGTTGTAATGCGTGCAAAATCTGGTACAGTTCGTTTCATTGACGGGAAACATATGTTAACGAAAAAACCAGATCTAGTTATTCGCTGAGGAAGGTTCCCCCTCCTCAGCTTCCCCTTACCTCATTGATACTTCCGTAAAATAACTATCACACTTGAAAAAGGAAAAATTATGTTTTTATATAATTTGATATGTAGAAAAGTAATCTCACGGGGAGATACTAGTCTAGAGAAGCTTGTTTTCGTTTTGGTAATCAATTATAATAATCTTCACGATTATGTAAATGAAAGGGACTTTAGTCTAACAATGAAGCATGAGGAACGGTGATTTTTAGTTTTATGAAAAGTTTTGTGTTGTGAAAAGGACGTTGAACTTTGCTAAAGGATTTAAGTGTATGAAGCTACGAATTTTTGCTACAATTAGTTAGTGGGGCATTCCCCGAGAATGATTAGAGAATGATTAAGTAAAATGCAAAGTTTTTCTAAAAATAGTAAATGGTTGTTTTATTTACTTTAAACCTCCAGTATACTTCTACTACTTCAATTCTAAACCCATTAATTCAAGTAATCTTTAATGTTATTCAATGAGTGGAAAACGATATAGTCGCTTCCCTTGAATTAAGTTATTCGAATAATAATAAATGTATTGAGTATTGCAGTTGTTATTATGAAACCAATGGTTTGTTACAATTTTTGTTTTCAGGTTTCAGTAACGTATTCAAATACATAACCAATAAAACAGTAAATAAATAAAAAAAAGGTGTGATGATACGCATGGGCGTAACGTTGAAAGAACTAGAGCAGATGAAGCTCAAAGAATTATATGAAGTGGCGAAGGAAGTAAAAGTTTCCTACTATAGCCAATTAACAAAGAAAGAATTGATTTTTGCTATTCTAAAAAAGCAAGCAGAAAAAGAAGAGTTAATGTTTATGGAAGGGATCTTAGAGGTTGTTCCAAATGAAGGTTTCGGTTTCCTACGTTCAAACACGTATAAGCCAAGCTCCCAAGACATTTATATATCGGCATCCCAAATTCGTCGTTTCGAGCTGCGAAACGGAGATACTGTAAGTGGTAAGGTAAGAAAGCCGAAGGAAAATGAACGATATTATGGATTACTACAAGTAGCGGCTGTAAATGGACAAGACCCTGAGCTTGCTAGAGAACGACCGCACTTCCCACAGCTAACACCACTATACCCAGACAATAAAATGACATTAGAATATGACCCTAAAAAAGTAGCGTCACGTGTCATTGATATGGTAGCTCCAATCGGTTTTGGTCAGCGTGGATTAATCGTAGCCCCACCAAAAGCTGGTAAAACTTTACTTTTACAAGAAGTGGCAAATAGCATTGCAGAAAACCACCCTGACATTGAACTTATGGTTTTATTAATCGACGAACGACCAGAGGAAGTAACAGACATGGAACGTTCCATTAAAGGAGAGGTTGTTAGCTCCACCTTTGATGAGGTTCCAGAAAACCACATTAAGGTTGCTGAGCTAGTTCTTGATCGTGCTATGCGTCTTGTTGAAGCGAAGAAAGATGTAGTCATTTTAATGGATTCCATCACTCGACTAGCTCGTGCCTATAACCTAGTCATTCCTCCAAGCGGCCGTACGTTATCAGGTGGTATTGATCCAGCGAGTTTCCACCGTCCAAAACGTTTCTTCGGTGCTGCTCGTAATATTGAAGAAGGTGGTAGCTTAACGATTTTAGCCACTGCCCTCGTGGAAACAGGTTCTCGTATGGACGACGTTATTTACGAGGAGTTCAAAGGAACTGGAAATATGGAGATCCATTTAGATCGTAAGCTTGCGGAACGTCGTATTTTCCCTGCAATCGATATTCGTCGATCTAGTACTCGCCGCGAAGAGCTATTAATACCGAAAGAGCAAATTGAAAACCTTTGGGCAATTCGTCGTACGATGAACGATCAACCAGAATTTCTTGAACGCTTCCTGAAAAAAGTACGTGACACGAAAACAAACATAGAATTTTTTGATTCCTTCGAAAAGGAAAAAGCAGGCAAACCAAAGGTGAGAAACTAACATCTCACAACCGAATTTTCCGTTACTAGCTAGATGGTGATTGGGAAATGCTAGACTAGTGGATTTTAGAGTCAAGCTGGCAAGCTCTTTTTGATTAATGATTTAAAGCATTTTTTTTAGCTATCAAATTCTATTAGTGGCGATTGTAGAGTTTTGCTGGTGCGAAAATCAAGGAATATGATATGTTAATGCGTTGTATTTTTGAGGGAAAAATCATGTATTAGAATGTTTCGATTTATTTATGACTTGTTGTAAATAATCAAATATCTAAAGCAATTGCTTGTGGTGTAAAAATAAAAATTTTACGTACATCAATTTTAACGTGGTTACTTTGCAAACAAACTGAGTTGTGTTTGGAAAGTAGTGAGCAAGTGAGCTGTATATGGAAGTATAAGCAGAAGTTCCTCACTTTGAAAATTATAATAAAAGAATTTAATCTTTTATATAAATATACAAGCAGTGCATATAGCTATGGCAGAAATGATGATGGGAATTTGTTAGTATTGACATGTAGATACTGGTTAGTGGTTAGTTAAGTATGGGGTAGCTGATTTTTTACAATAATTTCTTGTTAAATACTGTGACGGAAATGTTGAAACGTAGTTGCAAAATAGCTATACACTTGATATAATTTCACAGTGTGTAAAATTGATGTAGGGAGCTTGGACGACCTCCATCAGGACTGTAACTCTGTTTCGAAAGACTCAGGGCGGAAGGAGATGAAAAGAATGAAACCAGAAATTCATCCTAAATATCAAAAGGTAGTATTTAAGGATACAAGTACAGGTTTTATGTTCTTAAGCGGATCAACTAAGTACTCCAGCGAAACAATCGAGTGGGAAGATGGAAACACGTATCCATTAATTAACGTCGAGGTATCCTCTGACTCTCACCCATTCTACACTGGACGTCAAAAGTTCGCCGATGCAGGTGGACGTGTGGACCGTTTCAGAAAAAAATACAACCTCAAGCAATAATTATTGTTGGGATAGTTGTAATTTTAGCAGTATCCAAACGGAAAAACATAACGGTGAATGCCGAAAAAGACAAGAAACCATTGGTATGGTTCTTGTCTTTTTTGAATTGGGAGGAGGGGATAGGTGCAATTAGGATGGGGAATATGGTCTATAGAAGGTGAGGTGAGGAATTCAAGGATCAAGAAGGTTTTTAGAGGCCCGGAAAGCAGGAAAAAAAGGAAGTGCGGTATTCAAGGAATGTTCAAGACCAGAGAAATTCACAAAATACTTTATTTGTCAGGTTTAAGCAAGCTTCAAATCCACAAGAAAGCAGTGGATCTAAGAAATGCGCCAAAATAGATTGATTCTAGATCATTATAAAGCAACAAATCCGTCTGATACAGTAGAAACGTCGGCTGTTTTAGCATCTACAGCCATAGAATAATCTTCAATTTTCTATATATCCTCTATATAATACGAATGCTTTGCATGTCCAAGAAGCTTAAAATTTCTAGATAAAATACGCTTTATCGTTTTCTTCGACTTCACCACGTCACACCATTCCATTATCAATGGCGTTGTCACTTTTTTCTCCGGAAAAAGTAGCTTGTACTCTTTAACAGCGCGCAAAACACTTGCATCTACTTCCTCCAACTGTCCACAAGCTTTACAACAAATCTTCTGGAACTTAGTACAACCAATTAAATGCACATGTAATGAATGGCAGGAAGCGCACGCAATACCTTTTTTTATCGTTTCAAAATTGTACTTAGGGATATTATCAAATGAAGGCCTTGATATATGCATAGACTTCAGTTTTTCTGCTAGCTGCATGTGTCTTTGATTCGGCTTCACAGTTAATTTTTTACCTAAGTCGTTCATAAACCGATTTAATTGTGTCGGGAAGATAATGGGACTGTCTATTGAAGAGTGGTAAAGAGTAAACTCCGGGTGGATAAAAATGAGGTTAGATTGAATGGGAAGATTGGAGTTGACGCCTTGCTGTTGCAGTAATTGCGTAGTAATGTTTCACTTCGTTGCATTTGATGTAGTGGATTTGTGATAGCATTATTTGTTTTACAGAAGAACCATTCACCATTTTTAATATAGTAATCTCCTTCGAAAGTCTTTATTTCGAAAACGTAAATGGTGGAGGTTGAGAGGAGAACAGAATCTAGCTGGAATTGTGTATTGTTGTGCTCAAGCAATAAATCATTTAAAACAAGACAATTCTCGTTTGGTACACTTTTGGCTAAAAGCTCATCGAATTGACATTCACCTTCAAACCCTTTTCTCATTTTCCAAAAATATTTCTTTTCTTTTTCTGTAAAGCTTACGCGATAGTTCAGTAAGTGTATTAATTTTAGTTCCTGAGACATCACACGAGATTTTACCTCCATGGCAACACCTGCTTCCTATAAAGATAATTCTATATATTTCCATTTAATAGTATGTGAAAACGCTAACATTTACAAGGAAATTTTGTGAAAACCTCAAAATTTTTTTTCATCGCATCTATCTAGCGCACCAAAACTCATCGTTTATCCGAAATCCACACGTCCATCCCAGCCCGTCCCATCCCAACCTTACTACCTCGCCTCTCAACAGCAAAAAAATATTTTTTGATGCCAAATCCTTGTCACTGTCGTGTTTCGTCGATATATGTTAAAGAAAAAGAAAAAAGTCCATTGTTCGATTCGTCCTTCATGACTATAATAGAAAGAGACAATGACGTATGGGCCCGTTCACCTTAGACTGGACGGTCCATTTATTTTTTACAGCATGCCGTATAAGCTCTATACATAACTGGGAAAAGTTTAATCGACGTGATGTGAAAAAATGTCAATATTCTTGATGCTAAAGGTGAA
Source organism: Evansella sp. AB-P1 (assembly GCF_029688925.1). GTDB lineage: Bacteria > Bacillota > Bacilli > Bacillales > Salisediminibacteriaceae > Evansella. The sequence goes on along the minus strand of NZ_JARUKY010000006.1, from coordinate 75,568 downwards.
GATTACACACTAAATTATTATCCAAATCCATCAAAGAATCCAAAGAATCCAAAATTTCCAAACTCAACTAATATCAAATTTCCAAACACAAATTGATTTTCTAATCACCAAAAATGCGCCACCACCAATCAATACCACAAGAAAAATTAATAACTAAAGAATAAATAGGGAGAGTCGTATAATGCATTTAACTAGGAGAGAAGGCTGGCTTGAGGTCGTATGTGGAAGTATGTTTTCAGGGAAGTCCGAAGAGCTTATTCGCAGAGTCCGCCGTGCAAGTTATGGCCGCCAAAAAGTACAAGTGTTTAAACCACAAATAGACAACCGTTACAGCGAAAAAGAAGTAGTGTCTCACAATGGCAACAAAGTATATGCAATGCCCATCAATAATGCATCTGCAATCTTAGATCAATTAGAAACAGACACACAAGTAGTGGCAATCGACGAAGTACAGTTTTTTGACCATGATGTCGTTGAAGTAGTACAAGAGCTTGCGGATCAAGGAATTCGTGTTATCGTTGCAGGTTTAGATCAAGATTTCCGCGGAGAACCGTTCGGTGACGTTCCAACATTAATGGCACTAGCAGAATCCGTGACAAAGCTCCAAGCTATTTGCTTGTCCTGTGGATCACCGGCAAGTCGTACACAACGTCTTATTGACGGAAAACCAGCATCCTATAACGATCCAATCATCCTGGTAGGAGCTTCAGAATCATATGAACCTCGCTGCCGTCACTGCCATGAAGTGCCAGGGAAGCCGGGAAAAAGTAATGTGAAACAGCCAGCAACAACAGCAACAACTAGATAACTGACGAAATCATACTAAATAAAACTTCATAAAGAAGCAAAAACGCCTAGTTCGTGATTGTTACATCACATGGAACTAGGCGTTTTATTATCTCCATCCCGTCCTAATCAAAATGGAAACGATCTCAATACCTTCACAAAAAACTCAGCAAAAATTCCTCAGCCATCATTTTTTGATAACACCTAATTTAAAATTGCCGCTAACCCCGACACCACACCTCTCCCCAATACAAAAACTCCACACATCCAACCCTCCAGACTCCAATCCACCCATCCAACAAAATTCATCAGCCTGTGTATTCACAATTGCATTTTAGGAAAAGCTACCTTTAGGAGGTGTTTTCATGAAGTATACCTTAAAAAGTGCCTTAACTGGGCTAGGATTGCTTCTCCTAATAACAACAGGTTGCAACAATAACTTAGATACCCCAGAAGCTCGAGGGTTCAATACAAATACAAACACAAATACCATCACAGCAAATGATGCACCAGAAAAAGATTGGACAGAATCCCTATTCGGACCTGGTCCAGCAAACTACGGAGTAATTCGCGAGCAATACGAACCATTCGATCCAGTCACTGAATCGAACAACACAGGAAAAAGCTATCGATCACCATCCCATCCACACCAAACTATAGCCGATGACCAGGATATGATCGAAGACATCATTTATGAAATGCCCGGAGTAACACCAGGAATGGTCATCATAATGGGAGGACATGCCTGGGTAAACGTATCCTTCGAAGAAAAAATCAACGGAGAGGTTTCCGAAGAACAAGTAGCAGAAATTGAACGCCGATTATACAAAGCAAACCCGCGCTACACCTACCAAATCATGGTGAACGACTACAGCTAGTTAACAACAATAAGAATAGCAAATAAAACAACCGCTTAATAGAGAAAAACTCAAAACTCCTTCTCTATAAAAGCGGTTGTTCTTTTTCCTACTAATACCTCCGAGCCGCCTGCTGCAACGGATCCCAAACCCCATTAAAAGGAGGCGCATAGCTCAAATCCAAATTCTCCAAATCAGCAATCGTCATCCCATGATACAACGCCGTGGCAGCCACATCGATTCGCTTATCCACCCCAGTTTTTCCAACAGCCTGAACCCCAAGCAACCGATCCGTCTCCCTATGCCGCAACAACTTCAAAAAAAGCTTCTCACTCTCAGGATAATAACCAGCATGAGATCTCCCCTCAAACGTAAGGGCCTCATACGGAATCCCAAGCTCCTCAGCCTCACCCTCACTCAAACCAGTCCGCCCAATCGTCAAATCAAAAAACTTCATAATCGACGTCCCCACAACCCCCTGAAACGTCTTCACCACACCAGCAATATTACTCCCAGCAATACGCCCCTGCTTATTCGCGTGCGTCCCCAAAGGTATGTAATCATCCAACTCCTTCACCCGATGAAACTGCGTAGCACAATCACCAGCCCCATACACATTCCCCACACTCGTCTCCATATAAGCATTCACACTAATAGCCCCCGACTCATGAACATTCAACCCCGCCTTTTTGGCAAAACTAGAGTTTGGTCGAACGCCCATAGCCAAAACCACCATATCCGAACGATAGACACCGTTTTCTGTCACAACATTAGCAACTCGCGTATCTCCCTCAAACCGCTTAACTGCTTGCCCAAGGACGATCTCCACTCCATTCTTTTCTGCCTCTTCATGGATGTAGCCACTAATCTCCTCGTCATACACTGTACCAAGACGATCAGCCAAATCAATAATCCGAACCTTTCGTCCCTTTTCCACCATGTTTTCAGCCAATTCTAATCCAATATACCCACCGCCAACAATGGTGACACTTAAGACATCCTCCTTCATATCCTCTACTATTTTTTCTGCATCAGGAATGGTCTTCAACACATGAATTCCCTCTAAATCCACTCCTTCTAAAGGAGGAATAATAGGGGAAGCTCCCGTAGCAATCAAACATTTATCATAAGCAATCTCAAAAGACTCGCCAGTAGCTGTATTCGTTCCAATTACAACCTGCTTTTCTGGATCAAGCTCTTTCACCTCATGCTCAATTCGTGCATCAATCCCATATTTATCTCGAAACGTCTCTAGCTTCCGAGCAACGAGCATATCCGTTTCCTCAATCAAACCACCAACATAATAGGGAAGACCACACTGAGCATAAGAATAATGCCTGCCCTTTTCCAAAACCGTAACACTTGCCTCTTTATTGTTACGAACAATCTGCATAGCCGCACTCATGCCAGCAGCATCTCCACCAATAATCACAACCTTCATCTATATCAACCTCCTATATCTTGCGAAACGATGAATGAATACTAACTATTACCATTCCCAATTTCTCTTATATAAAAACAAAATCCTATTCATATCCATATACTTTTCAGAGTCAACATCTTATTTTTTTCAAGAAAAAGTATATTTTTTCAACAACAAGTAGAAAGTGAGAGTAGTTAAAGTTTACGAAGAAAATGGGGATACAAAAAATACTGTGGAAATTCATTTTTACAATTGGAACCACCTATACTATAATAAGACTGTTAAGCGTCAATAAATAATGAGGTGAAGTAAACGTGTTTGAACGCCTAGAAGCAGTAGAAGAACGTTACGAAAGATTAAATGAATTATTGATGGACCCTGATGTGATCAGTGATACAAATAAGCTTAGGGATTATTCCAAAGAACAGTCAGATATAGAAGAAACAGTACAAACCTTCCGTCAATATAAGGAAATTAAAAAAGAGCTAGATGATGCAAAGGCCATGCTCGAAGACGATTTGGATAATGAAATGTACGAAATGGTTAAGATGGAGATGGATGAGCTTAAGGAGCAAATCCCTCCGTTAGAAGAAAAACTAAAGGTTTTACTCCTACCAAAGGACCCGAACGACGACAAGAACGTTATCGTTGAAGTACGTGGCGCAGCAGGTGGAGACGAAGCTGCCTTATTCGCTGGTGACTTATACCGTATGTATTCACGTTATGCAGAAGCACAAGGATGGAAGCCAGAAGTAATTGAAGCTAGTGAAAACGATATCGGTGGTTTTAAAGAAATCATCTTTATGATCAACGGAAAAGGTGCCTATTCCAAAATGAAATACGAAAACGGAGCTCACCGAGTTCAACGTGTTCCATCTACGGAATCTGGCGGTCGAATTCATACGTCAACAGCAACAGTTGCTGTTTTACCAGAAGCTGAAGAAGTTGAGGTAGAAATCCACGACAAGGATATTCGTGTTGATACATTCACGTCAAGTGGACCAGGTGGGCAAAGTGTAAACACCACCATGTCCGCTGTCCGATTAACACACATTCCAACAGGAACAGTCGTATCTTGTCAGGACGAAAAGTCACAAATTAAAAACAAAGAAAAAGCCATGAAAGTATTACGTGCCCGCATTTACGATAAATTCCGTAAAGAAGCAGAAGCGGAATATGCACAAAACCGTAAGTCAGCTGTTGGTACAGGAGATCGTTCTGAACGTATACGTACGTACAATTTTCCACAAAGCCGTGTAACGGATCACCGTATTGGCTTAACCCTTCAAAAACTAGATCAAATTCTTGAAGGGAAGATTGATGAAATCATCGATGCCCTCATCGTGGAGGAACAATCACGAATGATGGAAGATGCAGGAGAGTAAATTATTTTGGCATGAGGCTGATAAAGCTTGAGAACCAGGAGAGATAACAAATGAACGGTGAAATGAAAATTTACGAAGCTCTGAAATGGGCTTCTTCTTTTTTACACAAACATCATTACGAAAAGAATATTGGGGAAATTCTCCTCATGCATCACACTGACTGGAGCAGGTCTCGCCTTCTCGCTGAGCTACAAACAACCTTACCTGAAGAGATTTGGCACACCTTCAAAAAGTCTGTAGAAAAAGCAGCCAGTGGTGTCCCCGTACAGTATATTACAGGCGCGGAATTCTTTTATGGCCGGGAATTTGTTGTGAATCCCAACGTGCTCATACCACGACCGGAAACAGAGGAGTTAATAGAGGCAGTTTTACAGAAGCTACCCTTAGTCCTAGAAAAAAATGGAGGCGGGTCGTCAAAGTCTGTAACACCAATCTCCATTGTTGATGTAGGGACAGGAAGTGGTATTATTGCTATTACTCTAAAGCTAGAATCTACAGATAGCCAAGTACAGGCAGTGGATATCTCATCTGCAGCTTTGGAGGTTGCAAAGGAAAATGCTGCAAAATTAGGAGCAGCTGTTACATTTCATGAAGGAAGTCTTCTCGAACCGTTATTCAATCGTGGAGACAAAGTGAATGTGGTTGTATCTAATCCCCCATACATTCCAGAAGGGGATCGCCATTTAATGAGAGAGAATGTGTTAGATCATGAACCACAGCTTGCCCTATTTGCTGGTGAAGATGGTCTCACTATTTATCGAGAACTCGTCAAACAAATTCCAAAGGCTTTCACATTGCCGGGGCTTATTGCCTTTGAAATTGGCCATGGACAAGGGCAATCTGTATCACAACTCATTAGAGAAGTTTACCCAAAAGCAGATGTGGACGTGAAAAACGACATAAATGGCAAAGAACGAATGGTTATCGCCTTTGTGCGCAAATAACATTTAATGTGAGAAATAGATAATAATCTTTAAAAAAGATAACATAAAGTATTTGTAGAATGGCTCAGTTTTCTGGGCTATTTTCATTTTTCATTGTTCAGTAAAGTGGGAAGTGAACATATTCACTTTAAAACCATTTAATTTATTTTTGAATCTCCTATTAGCTTAGAATAGTGAAAAAGTTAAAAGCATAGCAATTACGAATTTCTATGCTTTAATTATTATACCTTCGTGAACTAACGTTAGTTGAAAATACTGTAAATAATCTCTTCTGTACTATCTAATGCTCCTTCCTCAGTGAAGTAATCTAGTCTATACCCTATAACATATCTATTATTATTGTATGTAAACATATGGAATTGAAAAGATTCAGTTTCTAGATTTTCTTGAATAACTATCTCTACTTCATTGACTTGGACTCTTTCCCCTGAAACATGGGTGATGTCGGCATAATTTTTATCAAAAGAAAACATTAATACTACATCTGTATTGTATGGACCGTAGAGTATTTTAATATTTGAATATTCCATATGGTCAACAACATCTTCTGCTGTGTTTTTGCTATATTGTAAATCAACACTTCTCGCTTCACCATTATTACTATAAGATACGTATGCAAAAGATAAATCTAAGTCATCAAATTGAGGTAAAAAAACTTCTGTATCCATTTCTTCGTTAATCTTTTGGTTAAGATTTTTAATTTCTTCATTTTCTATATCGTTACTGCAGCCTACCACAGCAGTAATTAAAAAAATACTTACTAATAAAATAGAAAAGAACCTCATCATAATTCCCCCTCTAAGTCACAAACAAATATGCATAATTTGTATTAAAGTTATTTGTACTTATTTACGGTTCTAAATCCAAAAATGTTTCAGGAATGTTCAACTTTTATTGCTAATTTCATTACTGATATACTCTTTTTCAGAGGCAATCAAATATATTAAATAAAATTTTGATGAATAGGAACGATTGTTCAAAAATGGAAAGTAAGTAAATTATGGAGGTTAGAATTTTGAATATAATACGAATGTTAAGTTTGACCTTTGACCAATTGCTCTATAATATAGAAGATATTTTTTAAAAAATCTTGTACCATCTTATCGGCATTCCAAAATCCTCGTTAACACTAAGATACACCATTACCCATCGAAACAAGGAAAACACCGAAATCCATATGAACGAAAACACCATCGGAACAGTACACTCTTATACAATCATCATTGAGCATGGTTAAATGATCATTTATACAAAAGCCTAAATAAAAAAGTACTTTTCTCCCTAGGAACTATAAGAACATTACCCTACCCAAACCGTACCACATCAACCTTCAAACGATCTTCCTCCACCTCTATGTCATGAATTGTCGATAGTTTATAAGTTTAATAGTTTTAACTGTTGGCGAGAATGATGACTGAAGGGGCGGTGCTAAACATGAACGAAAGAATAAAAACTTACATTTTATTGGTATTATCTATACTTATTTTATCTTGGGAATCACACGTTATTCTTCCAGTTCAGGCAGATGAAGAACAAGCTATCCCGGAGGATTCCATTAGATTACGAATATTAGCAAATAGCAATACTCCAATTGATCAAACAGTAAAACGTGACATACGGGATGCGGTGAATGCCCAAATTACGTTGTGGGTACAAGAGTTAACAGAATTAACGGAAGCACGTGATATCATTGGTGAAAACATAGATGAAATAAATGAAATTGTTGCCGAAAAGCTTGATGAAGTAGGAAGCGATGAACCATTTGACGTATCATTGAAGGAAACAAATTTTCCTACAAAGCTTTACGGAAGTCGTTTATATCCAGCTGGCACGTATGAGGCTGTACAAATCACCATTGGAGATGGACAAGGAGATAACTGGTGGTGTGTGCTGTTCCCACCACTATGCTTCCTAGATTTTTCGAATGGTGATGCAGTAGATCATGAAACAAACGATCTTTCTAACGAAACCAATGGAATGGAAGAGACAGAATCTAGCAACGACAATCTGAATGCTACTAGTAACGAGAAATCGGGAGACACGGAAGGTCATAAAACAGACGAAGAGGAAGTAAAAGTATCATTCTTTATTGTTGATGTGGTCATGAGTATTTGGGACAGATTATGGAATTAATCTAGTAGATTTTTAATAAAATAGAAAGTAGTAATATCTCTCTACCTTTCTCATATAAATGATAGTACAAGCTGCAAATTCGGCAAAAGCGGTGTGTTGAGGTGTGTTTTATAAGAGCTACGCTTCACAGCTTTGGTACTAAAATATATTAATTCTCTATCATTTGAGAAAGGGTGAGAAATATGAGTTTTATCGTAAGAAAAGCAGAGGAAGAAGATGCATTACAAATCCAACATTTTATGGTGAAGACAGGAGTAAATCAACAAATACCAACAGGGGATTGGTCCTCATTTCTTATAGCAGAAAATGATAAAGGAGATTTTGTCTCGATCGTTCGCATCCAAGAAGTGACAGATAAAATAGGCTTGATCCGTTCCTTAATCGTCGATTCTGATAAAATAACCACCATGTTTATTTTAGAGTTCCTTGAAGCGATCCTTCATTATGCAGAAGATAAAGGAATAACATCATCCTACTTATTGGCTGCAAACAATGCTAGCTTTTTAAACCCATTAGGCTTTAAGAAGGTAGATGATAATAGTCTTCCTACAGAATTAACAGCGTTAAAAGACGTGGAAGATCATGTTAGGAAAGGCTTACCGATCTTTGTAAAACAATAGTGTGACAGTTTCTAACTAAAGAGGCGCCAAAAATCACCTACGATTAAGAAGTTCTCCATGGAAGTATGAATTTGCGCCATGGGGGATGAAAATACTCTTTCAATGCTACCACTTCTCATGGTTTTGCTGCTTTGCAGTCGTCTAGATAGTTGCTTGACTACCGCAATTGTTTTTTTCACTGCTTTGCGGGCTTCTAGAACGCTTCTAGAGTACCGCATTTTTTCATTTCATGCTTTCCGGTCGTCTGAATCGTTTCTATTTTCATGGTAGACACTGTGAATCCAAAAGAGCTACTTATCTGAATTATTAGTTACAAAGGGTAAATTCCCCGTAATGTTAATAAAAAGCAAATATATTAACAGTCATTCACACAGTTATCCACAAAACAGAGTGGGTTATCCACTGATATTTGTGGATAACTATTCTTTTTCCACAACCTTCTCTAAGCTATTGACATTCATCTAAGTTCAAAGCAAAATAAATAGCAGCAAGGAGGTCAATTTATGGACCAACATGGAACAAAACTACTAACTGTGGATAAAAATGTGGAAAACATAGATGAAAATCGAAATATCATGCTAGCAGCGGAACAATTATTGGAGGGAGAGGTAGTTGCTTTCCCTACAGAAACAGTGTACGGATTAGGTGGAAATGCCTTATGTAACAAGGCTATTCATAAAATTTTTCAAGCAAAAGGAAGACCGTCAGATAATCCTCTCATTGTTCACATTGGAGAACGGTCTCAGCTTGTGAAATATGTGGATAACATACCAAACTATGCTACAAAATTAATGGATGCTTTTTGGCCAGGGCCACTTACTATCGTTTTAACGCATAAAGGGAACTTATCAAAGGGTGTGACAGCGAACTTACCAACAGTAGCTATTCGTATGCCAGATCATCCTATTGCTTTAGCCCTAATACGCGTTTCGGGTATTCCTCTAGCAGCCCCAAGTGCAAATACGTCAGGTAAGCCTAGTCCGACAAAGGCAGAGCACGTTTATGAGGATTTATATGGTCGAATACCTGTCATAGTCGATGGAGGTCCAACTGGTGTTGGGGTGGAGTCGACGGTTGTTGATTGTACAGGTGAGGTTCCAGTCATTCTCCGACCTGGTGGTGTGACGAAGGAAGAGATGGAAGAGGTTGTGGGAAAAATTGAGGTAGATCCCGCTTTAATGATGGAATCTGCTGCAACACCAAAATCTCCTGGCATGAAGTATACTCACTATGCACCAACAGCACCGTTAATTTTAGTAGATGGAAGTGAACGTTTTTTTAATGAAATAGTGAAAGAAGCAATGGCGTCAGGTAAAAGAGTAGGAATGCTGATTTTTGAGGAAAACAAAGGTCGTTTCTCTCCAGTGAAAAAAGAAGTGATAATGGGTTCCAAAGAGGACTTATCCTCCGTTGCATACGCACTTTACGATTCATTACGGAGCTTTGAGGAAAAGGAAGTAGACGTTATTTTTTCACAGGTCATCCCTGAAAAAGGCCTAGGAACAGCAATTATGAATCGATTAAGAAAAGCGGCAGGGGGAAATATAGTATCTGAAGCATAGTAAAAGAGCTTAGGAACTCCTAGGCTCTTTTGCTATTTATTCATTTCCCTATCTGTAGCTTAATCTTCTTTCGGTGTACGTTTTCTCTTCTTCGTCTCCAAATCCGTATCCATCATCAATAACTGTATTTACAGGGACGTGGGGAGTTAAGGCGATTTTCCATTCCTTTTCTTCTAAGACAGTAATCACAAGAAAATAATTCATGCCATCAATGTGATATTCATTTTGCTCATGCACATCAAAATCCACCGCTACATATAAAAATTTTAGATTATCATAACCCTCAATTAAATGCCCTGGAATAAATTGTTTTCCGTAATCATTTGGTAATTCCTTTGATTTTACTAACTCAGCTTTTTTAATGTTAAAAAATCCACGTCTCCTTATTTCATTTTCTTCGTTACTTAAAAACACCTCAATATCTTTTTTTCTATCTTCAACAAACCATTTTCCTATTTCACTCCATCTTTCTTCACCAACATCCTGGAAATAATTAGAAATTGTTTTTTCTGCCAAACTTATTTCCGATTCCTTGGCATCGACACTAGTGCCATTCGTTGTAAAAATAAAAAGGGCAAGTAGAATCGCAGAGTAAAATAATGCTTTCTTAGTCATATAAAAACCACCTTTAAATAATAGTTCTTCGTAGCTTACCCAATTTTAGTTAGGAGCATCATTTAACGAGAAATTTTGCACCAAGGGGGATGAAAAATACTCATTAAGGTGGTTCATCCGTTACTGGCGAACGCTTTACGCGGGCAATGCTTTAACCTCCAGACGATACATTTTGTATACTGCTAAAGTACATTGTCCTGTCTCTGCCTCTGCAAGTGTTACCCTGATGGTTATATGCATCGAGACAACTCGAAGCTTATTCGTGAAATATATGCTCGTCGTTGGAGTCGTCGCCCTCCACTCCTGAACCGTTCTATTTTCAGGGAAGACGAAAGAAAGCGTCGGCCAATGTTCCCGCAATAGGAAAAGGAGATTTGCAGTCACATAGAAGGACGCCAATGAACCTGCAAACAGGAAAAAGAGATTTGCAGGCACATAGAAGGACGCCAATGAACCTGCAAAAGGGAAAAAGAGATTTGCAGTCACATAGAAGGACGCCAATGAACCTGCAAAAGGGAAAAAGAGATTTGCAGTCACATAGAAGGACGCCAATGAACCTGCAAAAGGGAAAAAGGAGATTCATCCGTTTCTTCCGGACGCTTTCACCACAGGCATAAGTGCGACATCTGTTCATGCTTCACAGTGTCTACTTTACCGTGGGGCACGGCCTTAACTTCCTAGCACTTACTCAGTAAATGGTAGGGGACTTTCGGTTCGTGCTGATTCCGCAAGAGTCGCTGCCTTCCAACTCGTGAACCGCCTATTTTCAGGGGAGACCTCTCATGCAAGTAATGACTTGCACCATGAAGGATGAAAAATATTCTATCTAGCCGCTTCATTCTTACCTCATTTTTGTTTTTCCATCGTTTGCGGGAAGAATATCGGCTTCATTCATCCCGCATTTTTGTTTTTCCCTGCTTACCGGGCTTCAAGAACGCTTCTTATTTTCAAGATAGACCATGAAAATCTCCTCAAATTTATTTCATTTAGTAAATTGGAAATAAAACTCCTAGGACATGCATAGAGTAGAATAGTTAGTCCAAGGGGTGATCACGTGGTAGGAGAGCTAATGGCAATTGGAGTAATGGCATTCGCCTTAAGTATGGATGCTTTTTCCCTTGCAATAGGAATGGGTGTTGTTGGCCTGCGATATAAACATATAGCAACCATAGGAATGACAGTAGGGGCTTTTCATGTTTGTATGCCTCTAATTGGCATTTTACTAGGTAAGTTGCTTTCTCAGTACATAGGAATATTTGCCTTCGTTCTAGGTGGAGCTGTCCTTATTTTTATAGGGGCACAGATGATTATATCCACATTTAAAAGCGAGAGGGAATCTGTTTTTAGTCCGGTGGGTCTTTTAGGACTTATTGTTTTTTCCTTAAGTGTAAGTATTGATAGCTTTTCTGCAGGCTTAAGCTTAGGGATGCTAGGAGCAAAAACGTGGGTTACACTAGTAGCCTTTGGCTGGATGAGTGCTCTTCTAACATGCTTTGGTTTAGTTTTAGGTAGAAAAATGGGGAACTGGTTTGGAGGCTATAGTGAATGGCTTGGAGGAACAATCCTAATCGCCTTTGGCCTAAAAATCATTTTTGCAGTATAGTCAAAAAATGGGTAAACCATGAACCGGGCTTAATTGAACCGGGTAGAACTGAACCTGGTCAAATTGAACTCGGTCTAAACGAACCGGGTACAAAAGCACCTTGTTCGAGCTCTCTCTCAAACCTCTCTCAAGCTCCTGAATCGAACCGGTTACAACTTCACCAAGTTCAGATTTATTGAAACTTCCTCTTTAATTGATTGAAAAAGTGGTGTTTAAAAATCTTCAAAGGGGAATATTTTCAAGGAGGAGCATATTTTATTAGCAATTTGGAAATTGTGGTAAAATAATATTTACAGTGTCATAATGGTAAAATTATCCGAAACAAGTAAGTTGGTGAGGAGTGTAGAAAGTGACAAATATTTTATTCGTATGTACTGGAAACACATGTCGTAGTCCATTGGCGGAAGCGATCGCAAAGCACAAAAAGTCAAATCGGAATGTAGAAGTGAAATCTGCTGGCATTCATGTAATGAATGGTATGCCGATGTCTGAAGGATCTAAAGCAGTTTTAGCAAACAAAGGCATTGAACAGGAACATCAGTCACAATTAATTAATGAAGAATTATTAGAATGGGCAGATGTAATATTAACGATGACAGAAAGCCATAAAAACGCTATTATTCAACGATTTCCAAAGAGGAACGATGAAATTTTTACACTAAAAGAATATATTTACGATGATGAAGAGACAAAGGAAAAGTTGGAGAAGATAAAACACCACATAGCACAACTCGAATTAAAAAGAGCTACATTTTTAGCTAACAATCAAGGGAAAGTGGAAGAATATAATGAAAATAAGGAAATATCAAACCAAGAGGAGTTTGAAGCTAAACTTTTAAAGGAAATACAGCCAGATCAAGAAGCAATTGATGAGCTTATGTCTCAAATACCATCTTTTGATATTATGGATCCTTACGGTGGAAACTACGAAATTTATGCTGAAACGTTAAAAGAAATAGAGGAAGCAATTGATAAGCTTTTTGAAAAACTAGACAAAGAAAATAACTAGTAGAACTTTAATTGGGGAAATGGGGAGAAGGGAATATGGAACAATCTAAAGTTACATTTGCATTTAGTTTACGGAAAAAGATGGTACTAGGTATATGCACTGTTGCGTTAATTACGTACGGGATCAGTGCATTTTTTTTGTTTTACTTAAGTGAGGTTTTGGGGACTTTACTTGGGGTAAATGAAAATATGGTGACCATCACAGTTCTTCTATTAGGGGTTATATGGTGTGGAATATTAGGGTATATTGGGGCTACATTTTTAACAAAACCGATTAACAGGCTAGAGAAAGCTGCTCGTAAAATAGCGGAAGGGGATATGACAGAGGAAATTTCAGTCCCTAAATCCGATGATGAGCTTAAAGCTTTAACATTATCTTTTAAAAAAATGGTTGAAAATCTACGTGAAATAGTTAGCGATATTCAGGAAAACTTTAATCATACTAATGAAATTGTAGAGGAAATTAGGGAAGCCTCCGGAACAGCAGCTCAACAGTCAGAAAGTATTACAAATCACATGGAGGAAATGGCAGCAGGTGCAAATGGAGCACATACCTCTACTCGTAAAATAGCGGAAGCATTAGAGAATGTCACCAAAATAGCGGCCGATGTTGAAGACCATGCATTTAGCTCGAACCAATTATCTAATGAAATGGTACAAGTCCTTGATGAGAGTAAGGAGGTCGTTCATTCCTTAGTGGATGGCATTCAAATATTAGCTAATAATAATCAATCATCGTTAAAGAGTGTTCAGCGATTAGATGTCCATGCAAATAAGGTGGAGGAAATTCTGACTGTCGTTGGTGACATGGCAAATCAAACAAATCTATTGGCTCTTAACGCATCTATCGAAGCAGCAAGAGCAGGTGAACAAGGAAAAGGTTTTGCAGTTGTGGCTGAAGAAGTACGGAAGCTTGCGGACGAAAGTAGCCAAGCTGTCAATGGAATTGCAGAACTAGTAACGAATATTCAAAAGGAAGTTAACGAAGTTGTTCGTCAAATCACCGAGCAAGTTGATGGGGCAAATAAAGAAGCGGAAAAAGGCACCAGAACAAAGATTGCAATAGCTGAAATGTCAAAATCAGTGAATGGTGTAGCTTTAGCGATAACGGAAATATTGCAGTTGGTGAAAGAGCAAATAAAAGAAATTGAAACGACAGCACAACAATCGGAGGACATTGTTGGTATTGCAAATAATACTGCTGCAGGTGCACAAGAAGTACTTTCCTCAACAGAGGAACAGTCTGCATTTATGGAAGAAATTGCATCATCTACGGAAGTTTTATCGGAGCAAGCAAATAAACTAAGAAAAACGATCAATCAATTCACAGTTTAAAGCATTTTCCGAATGATAATTCGAGGCAGGAGTCACCGCCTTCCCTTTCCACTGCTGAACTGTTCCTATTTTAAGGGTAGACCGTAATTAAATAAAATTATAGAATAAGCTATGAAAGAAAATGGATTACATAGTTAAAAATAAGGAATGGTAAAGTATAACAAAAGTTTTGAATCAGCATGTATAATGAAATAACCTCACATTGTAAGGGGTTAAAGTGTAAGTTTTAGAAAGATAGTGGGTAATAAGCAGATTTTTAGGAGGAATAAAGAAATGAAAGTAGCGATTGGATCAGATCATGGAGGATTCCATTTAAAAGAAGAAATCATTTCACTTTTGAAGGAATTGAATATTGATTATAAAGATGTAGGCTGTGACTGTGATGACTCAGTAGATTACAGTGATTATGGCTTACCTGTTGCTGAAATGGTTGCTAATGGTGAAGTAGACCGAGGTATATTAATTTGTGGGACAGGAATAGGCATGTCTATTGCAGCGAACAAAGTAAAAGGAGTTCGTTGCGCACTCGTACATGACTTATTTTCGGCAAAAGCAACAAGAGAACATAATGACACTAATGTTTTAGCTATGGGAGCAAGAGTAATTGGTCCGGGACTTGCAACAGAAATTGCCCGTGTATGGCTATCTACAGATTTTGAAGGTGGACGTCACGGAAGACGAATCAGTAAAATTAGTGAATATGAAACAAGAGTTACAGGAGGATGAGCTTTTTAGCTCCATCCTTCCTTTTTTAAAGGAAAGCGAAGTGGGATGTAACGAATGAATAGAAATTCTCTATATTAGGATCAGCTATTTTCACGGTAGCCTAATTAATTGATGACAAACAACGGGGAGGACTCCAGTTGAATTTTCAAGACATGGAAAAAGCACTGCATGAAGCACTCGACGATTTACAAAAAGCAGCAAAGCTAGAAAAAGGAAAGCTTCTTATTGTGGGAACGAGTACAAGTGAAGTGATAGGAGAACATATAGGTAGTGCAGGTTCAAAGGAAGTGGCAGAATCGATCTGGAAGGTCCTTCGTGAATTTCAACAGAAGACAAACGTTTCGTTAGCGTTCCAATGCTGTGAGCATTTAAACCGAGCTATTGTAGTGGAAAAAGAATGGAGTCAAACTCACCGTATTGACGTTGTATCTGCTATTCCAATTCCAGGTGCAGGTGGATCAATGGCAGCTTTAGCATATGAAAAACTAACTTCCCCTGTCGTCGTAGAAGAAATTCAAGCGGATGCTGGTATTGATATTGGAGATACACTAATTGGTATGCATTTAAAAAAAGTAGCAGTCCCAATCCGAAGTAAGGTGAAAAGTATAGGTGAGGCCCACTTATCAATGGCCATAACGCGACCAAAACTAATAGGTGGGGAAAGAGCAGTGTATCAAACGTCACAAAATGAACAAAATTGTCATTAATGATTGAAAAATTAGTTATTTTGAGGGAAGATAGAACAATGAAGAAAATCCGATCCTATAAATGAATAGGTGAGGTAATTATAAGGAGTGAATGAACAGGTGACAACAACAAATGGGCAATTACTAGGACAAGTTCAAAAGCAAGACGTTGATGTTTTTAAAGCAATGGAGGCAGAACTTAAGCGTCAACAAACAAACATTGAATTAATCGCTTCAGAAAACTTTGTATCAAGAGCAGTAATGGAAGCGCAGGGATCTGTGTTAACAAACAAATATGCAGAAGGCTATCCAAACAAACGATACTATGGTGGTTGTGAACACGTAGATGTCGTTGAAGATATTGCTAGAGATCGTGCAAAAGAACTTTTTGGTGCTGAGTATGTAAATGTACAACCTCATTCTGGCGCTCAAGCAAACATGGGAGTTTATTTTACAATCCTTGAGCATGGCGATAATGTTTTAGGAATGAACCTTTCCCATGGTGGACACCTCACTCACGGTAGCCCAGTAAACTTTAGTGGAAAGCAATACAACTTTGTTGACTACGGTGTTGACGAAAAAACAGGTTACATTAATTATGAAGACGTTCGTGCAAAGGCAGTAGAGCATAAGCCAAAGCTAATCGTTGCAGGTGCCAGTGCATACCCGAGAGAAATCGATTTTTCTAAGTTCCGTGAAATTGCTGACGAAGTAGGAGCATATTTTATGGTAGATATGGCTCACATCGCAGGTCTTGTTGCTACTGGATTACATCCAAACCCTGTGCCATATGCTGATTTTGTAACAACTACAACACATAAAACATTACGTGGCCCTCGTGGTGGAATGATTTTATGTAAAGAAGAATTTGGTAAAAAGATTGATAAAGCGATCTTCCCAGGCCTTCAAGGTGGACCACTTATGCACGTAATCGCTGCAAAGGCTGTTGCATTAGGTGAAGCTTTAGGAGAAGACTTCAAAACATATGCACAACAAGTAAAAGATAATGCTGTTTCACTAGCGAAAGCATTGACAGAAGAAGGAATCGATCTTGTTTCAGGTGGTACAGATAATCATCTCGTATTACTAGACCTACGTAACTTAGGAATCACTGGAAAAATTGCAGAAGAAGCTCTTGATGAAGTAGCTATTACTACAAACAAAAATACCATTCCTTTCGATCCTGAAAGCCCGTTCGTAACAAGTGGACTTCGAATCGGTACAGCAGCTGCTACATCACGTGGTTTTGATGAAGAAGCAATGGCTAAAACTGGCCAAATTATCGCTTCCGTTCTAAAAGCACCAGAAAACGAGGAAGTAAAAGCACAAGCAAGAAAAGATGTGGAAGAATTAACATCCCGCTTCCCACTTTATGCAGATTTAGTGTAATGTTCTGATCATAAAAGTAGGCCTGACCATTTGTTTTGGTTAGACCTGCTTTTTGCTTTTTATGAAGATTGTTTTTTCATAATGGAGTTATATGCTTTCAATTAGGTCAAATGTGTCGGAATTGTAGACATGGCGCGATTAAGTCGAGAAGTGGCGCAATAAAGTTGTGAATCGGCGCGATTAAGTGCGGAAGTGGCGCGAAAAAGATGTGAAACGGCGCGATTAAGTCGAGAAGTGGCGCAATAAAGTTGTGAATCGGCGCGATTAAGTCGAGAAGAGGCGCAATAAAGTTGTGAATCGGCGCGATTAAGTCGAGAAGTGGCGCAATAAAGGTGTAAAACGGCGCGATTAAGTCGAGAAGAGGCGCAATAAAGGTGTAAAACGGCGCAATTAAGTCGAGAAGAGGCGCAATAAAGGTGTAAAACGGCGCAATTAAGGCAGGAAGAGGCGCAAAAAAGATGTGAAACGGCGCAATGAAGTCAGGAAGAGGCGCAATAAAGGTGTAAAACGGCGCAATTAAGGCAGGAACCAGCACAATAAGCTGTAATTTACCAAAAATATTTATTAAAGCACCTACTTGATTCAATTTAAAATACAAAAAGATGACTGATGACAGCAACAGCTGTTCCAATATATACTATATTCCTCTTTGTTTTTCCGTTATTCTTAGGTTTTAACAAAAAAGCAATCAGTAAGCCAATAGGGATTGGAATAAATCCATACCAATAAATAAATGATCCTAATAAAAAATACCCTATCATCTTTAAAATGAGCATTTCTTCCTCTTTGTTAGCGGCTGATAAATAACCATACGTTGCTACTCCAATAATCGGAAAGATATAAATGGGAAAAAATAATAAAGAGTTCATGTCCTTCGTCCTTTACTGTCCGTATTGTCCCCTTTTAATGAATGGAACTTACCTATGACCAATACTTCTGAGCTAAAAGAAGGTTCAGATAAAAAATAAGCATTAAGTTTATCATTCCCTTGATATTAACAAATTTTTTGTGAAAACTATATGTATGTGTTTGAAAAGAGTTTCACTGAAAGCTTGAATTACGTCCCACCTTCATAATGAAAGCAAAAAAATGTGTCACCTTATCGTCAATTCTTTATATATTATGGCTTGAATCATTACTCCTTTTTATGTAGAATTTTCAAAGGGCATGGATGAAGCCTTTAAAGAAGAGAATATAGATAACTATACAGAAGGACAAGCAGTGAGAAATATTGAATGTTCATCTAAATAGAAGCTTTTAATGCTTTTCCATTCACTTACCCTGCCCATTCGATTAATTACAAAAAATAACAAAGACATCTATGCTAATTAAATGTGTACTATGATAGTGAAAAAGGACATACCACTAAGTTTTTCTTCACTTTTAGTGTTTAATTAGGAAAGACAATGTTTTTCTAGGGTTACCAAAGTACAATAAATGTAAAAAGGAGCGCGAAAAATGAGTAGAGTATATGTGTTCGACCATCCCCTTATTCAACATAAGTTAACGTACATACGTGATAAAAAAACAGGTACAAAGGAATTTCGTGAATTAGTTGATGAGGTAGCAGGTTTAATGGCCTTTGAAATTACGAGAGATCTTCCTTTGCAGGAAGTAGAAGTAGAAACCCCAGTAGGAATGGCGAAAAGCAAGCTATTAGCTGGGAAAAAATTAGGCTTAGTTCCTATTTTAAGAGCTGGTTTAGGTATGGTAGATGGCATTTTAAATTTAATTCCAGCTGCAAAGGTTGGACACGTTGGTCTCTATCGTGATCCTGAAACATTAGAGCCGGTAGAGTATTACGTAAAGCTTCCAAAGGACATTGAAGAAAGAGAGCTTATTGTCATTGACCCGATGCTTGCCACTGGAGGATCTGCTGTGGAAGCAATTAATTCAATAAAAAAACGTGGTGCAAAAAACATTAAGTTAATGTGTCTCGTAGCGGCACCTGAGGGAGTAGCTGCAGTAGAAAAAGCACATCCAGAGGTGGATATTTTCCTTGCAGCAATGGATGAAAAATTAAATGAAAAAGGCTACATCGTCCCTGGCTTAGGAGATGCAGGAGATCGCCTTTTCGGAACAAAATAATTAATTAGTTAATAAAGACTAAATTACTTCGAATAACAGAAGTGATTTGGTCTTTTTTACTTGATAAAGCGAGAGCCACCGCATTTTTGTGAAACCTCATCAATTTCCCCCATCATTGCATGAAATTACTTGAATCATGGAATGATAAGTGAAAACTAAATGTAACAACTCGAAAGTATGTAGTGGAATTGCACATCGTAACCTAAAGGTCTAATTCCGAATCCTAACTATAAACAATTCCTAAAGTACGGGAATCATGTGAACCCTAAAACGTGTTATTTTCCCATAATTAAAGACTGAGTTAAAGAATAGTGTTGATTTGAAGCGTTCTAGACGAACGGAAGGCAGCAAAATCGAGAAAAATAAAATTAGAATCCGTTCGTTCACTACTAAATAGAGGTGATGGGTAAAGATGACCAAAACAACTTGGAAAACAATCTTATTTGTTTTTCTAACGATGACGATAGCCGTTTCACCCATCCATCAAATGGGGTCGGCTGAACCACTCTTAGATACACAATCAACAGACACCGTATTTTATCCAAACCGACCAGACTTACCAGATAGAGAAAATGAGTCGGCTATTTTTATTATAGAAACGAAGGAAAACCATAGTGCATTAGAAGCCATTGAAAGAGTGCAATCGGAAATACCGTCAATGACAGTAAGAAAAACATTTACAACCCTTTATAATGGGTTTTCTGTGGAACTTCTTCGGAAGGATGTCGAAAGACTTAAAAGCCTAGAATGTATTAATCGCATTGATGAAGTAGCTTATTATGAACCTTCATTAGATGAGAGTGTACCGTTTATTGGTGGAGATGAAATCCGCCAAATGCTTGATGAAGAAGGGGAAAACTTAACAGGAAAAGGGGTAAAAGTAGCAGTTATAGATACTGGAATGGATTACGAGCATCCAGATTTAAAGGACAGCTATTATGGCGGTTACGATGTTATAGATGAAGATGATGATCCAATGGAAACGAAACAAGAGCAAGGGATGCCCACTATTCATGGAACACACGTGGCAGGAATAATTGCTGCGAACGGAAAATTAAAGGGCGTCGCACCAGATGCAGAAATCTACGCATATCGAACCCTTGGGCCAACAGGTATGGGAACAACAGAGCAAGTCATTTCCGCTATTGAAAAAGCAGTAGAGGACGGAGTGGATATCCTAAATCTTTCTTTAGGGAACACGGTTAACGGACCTGACTGGCCAACGAGTGTGGCCCTAGATAAGGCAGTGGAAAAGGGAGTAGTAGCCGTTACCTCTAATGGAAATAGTGGGCCAAATTTGTGGACAGTGGGCTCCCCTGGAACTTCAACAAAGGCCATTTCTGTAGGGGCATCCACTCCACCAATGAGAGTACCATATTTAACATTAGGTCCAAACGATGATCATGAAGTTCCAATCCTTCCAATGCAGAGATCTCAAAAATGGGAATTTAAGCGGTCCTATCCGTTAGAATTTGTAGACTTAGGGAAGGAAGAGGATTACGAGGATAAAAATGTGGCAGGGAAAATCGTCCTTGCTGAACGGGGGCAAATTAGTTTTACCTATAAAGCAAAAATAGCAAAAAAAGCTGGAGCTGAAGCTGTCATTGTTTATAACCATTCAGACGGAGAGTTCGCAGGTATGCTTGAGGAGCCAGTAGATATTCCAGTAGTAAGTGTATCAAAGGAAGTAGGCGAACGATTTAAAGAGGAGTTAAACAAGAAAAAGGACGTTTTCATTCAAACGATCTATCGAGAGGAAGAGGATTTCATTGCACCATTTAGCTCTAGAGGTCCCGTGACACATACTTGGGATATTAAGCCGGACTTAGTTGCACCAGGTGTGGCCATTGATAGTACAATTCCGAGAGGCTATCTTGATTTAAATGGAACAAGCATGTCGGCTCCACACGTGGCTGGTGCTGCTGCTTTAATAAAACAAAAGCATCCAGATTGGACACCAGAGCAGATCAAGGCTGCATTAATGAATACTGCAAAACCGATTGTCGATCGTGAAGGCAAAGAATATCCACCTCACGTTCAAGGAACTGGTCGACTGCAGTTGTTGGATGCATTAAATGCAAAAACACTCGTTTATCCGGGATCCCTTACGTTTGGGAAATGGTTAAGGACAGACAGTCGTTTAGAAAAAACAGTAGAAATTACGATAGAAAATAACTCAGGTGAACGGAAGCGATATACAGTAGAGCCACCATTTCAAGTACCAGACGGCATTCAATGGAAGGTACCATTTTCTCTCTACTTATCACCCGGAGAAAAAAAGACTGTTCCTATTACGATGGACGTTTTCCCATCTGTTTTTACAGAAGGAATTTATCACGACGTCATTAAAGTAAAAAGTGGCAGTGAAACAGTTCGAGTTCCATATATGTTTTTTGTGGAGGAGCCAGAGTATCCAAGATTAATGGCCTTTAACTTTGAACAAAAAACAGAACCACAGACATTCCATTATGAAGTTTACTTTCCAGGTGGAGCTGATCAATTTGGTATTGCTTTGTATGACCCTGACACGTTCCAATTTATTAAATATATAGATGTTCAATCAGAAATTGATCGTGGTATGTTTGAGCAGGATGTAAGTGTCGAAGGAATTGAACCTGGTATCTATAAAGCCCTTATCTTTGCTGAAAAAGAAGGACACGAAGATACCATCGTAAAAGACATTTATATCGGTGGTTGGGAGCAGTTGGATTAAAAAAATAAAATCCTGTGAGATGGGGAGGGGAATGATAAAATTCCCTCCCCATCTTAGTTAAGTAATTTCTAACGTATATATTACGGCTGAACTGTGGCGTAATTAATTCATCAGTAACCGATGAACCTTAGTAAGAACATATTCATCCTCTATAGCAAAACGAACCGGGTACAATCGAAGCAGGTACCAAAACCCCCGGTTCAAACCGAGAGCATAACAGAGCCTGAGGTAGTATGAACCAGGGCAAAACGAAGCAGATTAAAATCACCAATATAGAAAAGGAAAAACCCATTAAGCAAATTTCCCCTTCTGCATGTAACGTATGAACACCTTAGAAAGAAAATATCCATCCCCCATGCTGCAAAATCCCCCACTTGCACTCACACTATACAAAAACCAAAACCCCCAGTGAAAATAAAAGCATACAAGAATCCCCTTATCCCCTTAAACCCTCTTCTACAAAAAACTACACTAACCAATACATATTATGACAAAAACATCCATAAAATAGAAAATAGTCCAGAACAACATTTCCAAATCCGAAAGAAAAAAACATCGAATAAAGGGGCATCACACAAATTTTACATTGATTTAACAATGGAAATAGGAATAATAAAAAGACAGAAAATTCAAACTTTATTTTATTGATAAAATAGTAGGACAGTAGTCCATTTTTTATGTATAATATGAATTGTGTCCTTTATGTGAATTATATATCAAATTTTTGTGAACAAGAAAGCGCTTAACATCGTTACATCACTGTTTTTTCTTCGTTTGTATCATTTGAATATAATTGACAGAAGTTAAAATCTATTGGTACGATTACATAGGATATTGCGCATGTAGAATAATATCGTTACATAGTACACATTACTCGCGTCATACTAAGGGTGAGGTTGATGTCAGATTCTACTAAATTTCGCAAGACGATAAAAGGTATTGCGTTAATGACAACAATAAGCTCTTACTTAGTAGGATCCATTTTAGCAGGGGTGTTCCTCGGGAGATGGATTGACGAAAAGTACGATGGAAACGGAATTTTTCTTGCACTAGGGGCTGTACTTGGGATTAGCTCTGCGATTGTTGGAATTTATTTTGCAGTCCGCAAATTTTTAGGAGACGAATCGACATGATGGATTACAGTGCAGTAGCGAAAAGGTACACAATTTTTACCGTCTCAATTATATTACTTTTCCTACTAGTAGCCTTACTATTTCCGAACTCTCCTTTATTTTTAGGAATCGCATTCGGAGCAAGCTTTAGTTTACTAAATTTAATCAATACATATTTACAAGTAAAACGAATCGGTGAAGCAATGGACGGAATGAAAAAACCTGGTTTATTCATTTTCGGAACATTAACGCGAATTATCGCCGCAGTAGCCGCAGTGGCTGTCGCAATGCGTTTTCCAGAATATCTACAGATCGAAGGTGTTCTCATAGGCTTAACAGTAACCTATGTGATTATACTATTAGAACCTATGTTCCACATGAAGCGCCTAAATCAATAAGTGTTCATATTTTTCTAAAATATGCACAAACCTAGAGTATCATAGAAAAGAGGTGAGTCTCGTTTGGATAACAAAAAACCAGTAATAGAACTTTTTGATAACCCTTGGTTGAAGGTAGACCTTACAGGAATCTTTATGACAACAGTCGTCATGCTCATTGTCTTTTTGGTCCTCTTCTTTATGTCAAGGAAGATCAAAATGTATCCTACGGGTGCGCAAAATGCCTTAGAGTATTTAGTCCAATTTATTAAAAACATTATTAGTACAAATATGGATTGGAAGCAAGGTAAGCATTTCGTAGTACTAGGTGTAACATTAATTTTATACGTATTTGTAGCCAACATGGCGGGGTTACCGTTTGAGTTAGCTACAAAAACAGAACACTATGTGTATTGGCACTCGCCAACAGCAGATCCAGTACTAACTATTTCATTAGCAGCTTTCATTATCATATTAACCCATTATTATGGACTAAAATTAAAAGGGCCAAAGGAATACGGGAAGGACTATTTCCGTCCAGTACCATTCTTATTCCCATTTAAAATTATTGAGGACTTTTCCAACACCCTCACGCTTGGAATGCGTTTATATGCAAACGTATTTGCAAAAGAAGTGCTCATGGTTATGTTAGTTGGACTAGGTGCAAGTGCTGCAGCCTGGGGTGTGGCAATGTTCTTACCGCTTGTTGCATTACAAGTATTCGGTTTGTTCATTGGTTCCCTTCAAGCATTCATATTCTGTATGCTAACAATGGTTTATATGTCACATAAAGTGAGTGAAGACCATTAAAGGACAGGTGAAGAATATTCGCCCGTCAATGAGACAAGCTCTGATAGTGTAAAAAGAACACGAAAGAAAAATCAACAATGTTTCAACGTAAATCACGGTAATATTGCTCTTATACATAGGGGCGTTACAAATAAAAAAACTAATTATATTGTATGGGAAACTAAAGGAGGATATTAAATCATGGAATTTCTTTCAGTAGCAATAGTTGCAAGTATCGCTGCGGTGGCAGGTGCATTTGGTGTAGCAATCGTAGTACGTAGTGTAGTTCAAGGAGTAACTCGTCAACCAGAAATGAGAGGGCCACTTCAATTACTATTATTCATTGGTGCTCCATTAGTAGAGGCGATTCCTATCTTTGCTATCGTTATTGCCTTCATGTTATTAGGTAATATTTAAGATACCCCTTTTTGAAATGATGCTAATTTGGCGGAGAACGTTATACATACACTCTTCGCCATTCCTTTTATCCTTTAAAACTCTAACTAGATAATGAGAGGAAATAGGAAAAGAGGAATGCTGTCTGTAGGAACTAGGCTTAAGCTTAGTTATCATCAAACACATAATTAATACATCAGACACTGATGTTTTTCTTACCATTATTGTAGATGAAGGGGGCGAAATCGTTGTTTGATCTTCAAGATATTGCATGGATTAACGCTGGTTATCAGCTTTTAGCTTTTTTATTCCTTATGTTCTTATTGAAAAAGTTTGCACTTGGACCAATTATTAACATGATGGAAAAACGTGAAAATCATATCGCTGATCAAATAGCTTCTGCGGAAAAAAACCGTAAAGAAGCAGAAAAATATTTAGCAGAACAACGGGAAGCTATTCAAGACGCCCGTCGTGAAGCAAAGGAAATTATCGAAAATACAACTAAATTAAGTCAGCAACAAGCGGAGGAAGTCATTGCAGATGCAAGAAAAGAAGCAGACCGCTTGAAGCGATCAGCACTAGCTGAAATTAACCAAGAAAAAGAACAAGCCATCTCTGCGCTTCGTGAGCAAGTTTCTACTTTATCAATTCTTGTAGCAACAAAAGTGATTGAAAAAGAGTTAGACGAGAAGGAGCAGGATAAGCTCATTCAAGAAACTCTTAAAGAAGTGGGCGAAGAACTATGAGAAGGCATCCAATAGGTTTTCGTTATGCCAGTGCTCTTTTTGAGTGCGCACAGGAAAAAAATCTTCTAGATCAAATGGAACAAGAGCTAGAAGCTGTGTTACGAGTTTTTAAAGATACGAACCTTCTTGACGAAGTGTTTAGACATCCGAAAATCACAAACGAAGAAAAAAAGAAGATGGTTACAGATCACTTTTCTGGTCATGTTAGCCCATACGTATTAAATTTGTTGCTTCTTCTCATCGATAAAAAACGTGAAGATATTTTTCCAGCTATCGTGAAAGACTTTAAAGGTCTAGTAAACGATGCAAAAGGTATCGCAGAGGCAACCGTTTTTACGGCTAAGGCTATGTCAGATGAACAAAAAGCAGCCGTAAGCCAGATCTTTTCTATTAAAACTGGAAAGCAAACGCTTCTCATTAATAATATTGTAGACAAAGATATTATCGGCGGACTAAAAGTTAGAATCGGTGATAGTGTTTATGATGCAAGCGTATCCAGCCAATTGGAACGCTTACAACAGCGTATGATTTATGGGAACGTTAGTAGATAGGGGTGAACGTAATGAGCATCAGAGCCGATGAAATCAGCTCTTTAATAAAAAAGCAGATTGAAGGATATCAATCTGAAATGGAAGTCAGCGATGTTGGTACCGTCATCCGTGTTGGTGATGGAATCGCAGTTGCTCACGGTCTCGAAAACGTTATGGCTGGTGAGCTATTAGAATTTACAAACGGTGTTATGGGGATGGCACAAAACCTCGAAGAAAACACTGTAGGTATCATTATCCTTGGACCTTACACAGAAATTCGTGAAGGAGACGAGGTTCGCCGAACTGGACGTATTATGGAGGTTCCAGTAGGAGAACAACTTTTAGGACGTGTAGTTAATCCATTAGGTCAACCATTAGATGGACAAGGACCAATTGAAACGTCCAAAACTAGACCGATTGAAAGCGAAGCACCAGGAGTTATGGATCGTAAATCTGTACACGAACCACTACAAACAGGTATTAAATCTATCGACGCTTTAATTCCTATCGGTCGTGGTCAACGTGAGTTAATTATCGGTGACCGTCAAACAGGTAAAACGGCTATCGCCATCGATACAATTTTAAATCAAAAAAACGAAGACATGATTTGTATTTACGTTGCAATCGGACAAAAAGAATCTACGGTAGCCGGTGTAGTTGAAACATTACGCAAACACGGCGCTTTAGATTACACAATCGTTGTAACAGCAAGTGCATCTCAGCCTGCACCATTATTATTCCTAGCACCATACGCAGGGGTAACAATGGGAGAAGAATTCATGTATAACGGAAAGCACGTACTGGTAATTTACGATGACTTAACAAAACAAGCATCAGCATACCGTGAGCTTTCCCTATTATTACGCCGTCCTCCAGGTCGTGAAGCATATCCAGGGGATGTATTCTATCTTCACTCCCGTTTACTTGAACGTGCAGCGAAGCTAAGTGATGCAAAAGGAGCAGGTTCATTAACAGCCCTTCCTTTTATTGAAACACAAGCTGGGGATATCTCTGCATATATTCCTACGAATGTAATTTCCATCACAGATGGTCAAATTTTCTTGCAGTCAAACCTTTTCTTCGCGGGTATTCGTCCTGCCATTGACGCAGGTTTATCCGTATCTCGAGTTGGTGGATCTGCACAAATAAAAGCAATGAAAAAGGTTGCCGGTACTTTACGTCTTGACTTAGCTTCTTATCGTGAATTAGAGGCATTTACACAGTTCGGTTCTGACTTAGACAAAGCAACACAGGCTAAATTAAACCGTGGTGCCCGTACCGTTGAAGTATTAAAGCAAGGACTTCACCAACCACTTGCTGTAGAAAAACAAGTAGTTATCCTTTTCGCATTAACAAAAGGTCATTTAGATGATATTAATGTAGAAGACATTCAACGCTTTGAATCAGAATTATTTACTTTCTTAGAGCACAACAACCGTGAGCTTCTAGATGTAATTAAGAATACTGGAAATCTTCCTGATGCAGGAGATTTATCGAAAGCGATTGATACATTTAAACAAACATTCACTGAAGCTTAAAACCTTCGGATAATAGATAATAGTAAACGAACGGCAAGCGATAATGACAGAAAAGCTTAGACTGTGAGAAAAGGAATACGAGCTTCAAAGTACGAACAAAGTACCAACCTGAAGATCGTCCTTTCTCCTCCCTTTTCTATCATTTAATGGAGTTTGTAAGTAAAGGTGGTGAACAACGGTGGCATCATTAAGAGATATAAAGTCAAGAATTGGGTCCACGAAGAAAACGAAGCAGATCACAAAGGCCATGCAAATGGTTTCAGCTGCAAAGTTGAATCGTGCTCAAACAAAGGCTACATCCTTTGTCCCGTATACGGAGAAAATTCGCGAAGTAGTATCTAGTATTGCTTCAGGAACAGAAACAGCAATCTCCCACCCTATGCTGGAGTCACGGGATGAAGTGAAGAAAACTGCATACATTGTCATCACGTCCGATCGTGGACTATGTGGTGCGTATAACAGTGGACTTCTACGTAAAACGTTGCAAATTATAAACGAAAGACACGAATCTCCTGAAGAGTACGGTTTGATCGTCATGGGAAGAATCGGGCGAGATTTTTTCAAAAAACGAGGTATGCCAATTTTTCAGGAAATTGTGGGCTTACACGATCAACCAGAATATGCAGACATTAAAAACATTGCATCTACAACGATCGACATGTTTTCAGACGGCATATTCGATGAAATCTATCTCCATTATAACCACTTTATTAGTGCCATCAGTCAGCAAGTAACGGAAACGAAGCTTCTACCACTGAACGAATTTGGTGGCAATGGAGAAGACAACGATAGCGAAAACACAAATGCGAACGTAATGGAATATATTTATGAACCGAATCCAGAAGAAATTCTGGAGCAAATGCTACCGCATTATGCTGAAAGCTTAATTTACGGGGCATTACTTGATGCAAAGGCAAGTGAGTTCGGAGCTCGAATGACTGCCATGAGTGCTGCAACAGATAACGCATCGGATCGCATTGATGAATTAACATTAATCTATAACCGTGCGAGACAAGCAGCCATCACACAAGAAATCAACGAAATCGTTGGTGGAGCATCAGCCCTCGAATAATAAAGTATTTCAATCAATTGGATATTAGTGGAATTTCTGCACTGCCTTTGTGGATTTTGTGTAGCTAGTATTAACACCCATTCATGCCATAAAAACAGTGTTATTTAGGAAGTAAGGAGGAACGAAGATGAATAAAGGAAGCGTCACTCAAGTAATGGGTCCGGTTGTAGACATTCGTTTTAACCGTGGCGAATTACCTGAGATCTATAATGCATTAACTGTAAAACACCAAGCTAAATCTTCAGGTGAAGTTGACGTTGACCTTACGTTAGAAGTAGCACTACACCTAGGTGATGACTCTGTTCGTGCCATCGCAATGGCATCTACAGACGGTCTTGTAAGGGGAATGGAAGTAGTGGACACAGGAAGTCCTATTTCTGTTCCAGTTGGGGACGTCACTCTTGGTCGTGTATTCAACGTATTAGGTGAAAATATTGATTTAGATGAACCATTAAGTGCTGACGCAAAGCGTGATCCAATTCACCGCCAAGCACCAGTATACGAAGAGCTTTCAACTGAAACAGAAATCCTTGAAACTGGAATCAAGGTTGTAGACTTACTTGCCCCTTATATTAAAGGTGGTAAAATTGGTCTCTTCGGTGGTGCCGGTGTAGGTAAAACCGTATTAATTCAGGAGTTAATCAACAACATCGCCCAAGAGCACGGTGGTATCTCCGTATTCGCAGGTGTTGGAGAACGTACTCGTGAAGGTAACGACCTTTACTTTGAGATGAAGGATTCAGGCGTTATTAACAAAACAGCAATGGTATTCGGTCAAATGAACGAACCACCAGGAGCACGTATGCGTGTTGCCTTATCTGGTTTAACAATGGCTGAGCATTTCCGTGATGAAAAAGGGGCTGACGTACTTCTTTTCATCGATAACATTTTCCGTTTCACTCAAGCAGGTGGTGAGGTTTCCGCACTATTAGGTCGTATGCCTTCTGCCGTAGGTTACCAGCCAACACTTGCTACGGAAATGGGTATGCTGCAAGAACGTATTACATCAACGAAAAAAGGTTCCGTAACATCGATCCAAGCGATTTACGTTCCTGCCGATGACTATACTGACCCAGCACCAGCAACAACATTTGCTCACTTAGATGCAACGACAAACCTTGAACGTAAGCTATCAGAAATGGGTATCTACCCTGCGGTGGATCCACTAGCTTCCACTTCTCGCGCATTGTCACCGGAAATTGTTGGAGACGAACACTACAATGTTGCACGTGAAGTTCAAACGACACTGCAAAAATATAAAGAACTTCAAGATATTATCGCCATCCTTGGTATGGACGAACTATCGGAAGAAGATAAATTAACAGTACACCGTGCCCGTCGCATTCAGTTCTTCCTTTCTCAAAATTTCCACGTGGCGGAGCAATTTACAGGACAAAAAGGGTCTTATGTACCGGTTAAAGAAACTATCAAAGGCTTTAAAGAAATCATCGAAGGTAAGCACGATGATATACCAGAAGATGCATTCCGCCTCGTAGGTCGTATTGAAGAAGTAGTAGAGAAAGCGAAGCAAATGCAATAAGAAGCGTCTAGTAGTTAGTATTTAGTGATTAGCAGTTAGGCTAAGGGTGTGCCTTTGGCAACGTATTGAATGTCTCCTAACAACTAACCATCTAACCCCTAACCAACTATGTTACGCTTCGTTAAAGGAGGGTGAACCGTGAAGACGATGCAAGCAAATGTCGTCACTCCTGATGGCAGCGTATATGAAGCGCAAGTTGAAATGGTCAGTGTTAAAACGACAGAAGGTGAACTTGGTATTTTGCCAATGCATTTACCGTTAGTGACTCTTTTAACAGTTGGCGCTGTCCGCGTTAAAAAGGATTCTAAGGTTCAGCTCATTGCTGTCAGTGGCGGTTTTATGGAAGTTCGCCCTGACGAAGTAAATATTCTTGCTGAATCTGCAGAATTACCGTCAGAAATCGACGTAGCAAGAGCTCGCGCTGCGAAGGAACGAGCTGAAAGACGCCTAGAACAAGCAAAAAAAGATAACCTAGACTTCCGAAGAGCAGAACTTGCACTAAAACGTGCAATCAATCGCCTCGACGTAGCTGGCGGCAGTGGCAGGTAACAAGGAACGATAACTATCTTTCCTCAACCATACCTCTAGCTCCTTAAGTACACTTCTGCGGGATAAAATGTGTACGTAGTACTTGTACGGTGTCGCGTGCCACAAATCTTCAATGAAGTTCATTAGACACAATTACCTAGCCGTTCAGAGAAAACCACTCTGAACGGTTTTTAATTATGGGTTTGGGTAAGATACGTCGCTTCCCGGTTCTGGCTAGACCCGGTACAAAAGTATCTAGATCAATCCGGGAGTATGACAGAGCAAGAGGTAGATTGAACCAGGGGAAAATGAAGCAGGTACAGGTGAAGCGGGTACAAAAACCCCCGGTTCAATCCGGGAGTATGACAGAGCAAGAGGTAGATTGAACCAGGGGAAAATGAAGCAGGTACAGGTGAAGCAGGTACAAAAACCCCCGGTTCAATCCGCGAGCATGACAGAGCAAGAGAGAGATTGAACCAGGGGAAAACGAAGCAGGTACAGGCGAAGCAGGTACAAAAACCCCCGGTTCAATCCGCGAGCATGACAGAGCAAGAGAGAGATTGAACCAGGGGAAAACGAAGCAGGTACAGGTGAAGCAGGTACAAAAACCCCCGGTTCAATCCGGGAGCATGACAGAGCAAGAGGTAGATTGAACCAGGGGAAAACGAAGCAGGTACAGGTGAAGCGGGTACAAAAACCCCCGGTTCAATCCGCGAGCAAGAAGGAGCAAGAGAGAGATTGAACCAGGGGAAAACGAAGCAGGTACAGGTGAAGCAGGTACAAAAACCCCCGGTTCAATCCGCGAGCAAGAAGGAGCAAGAGGTAGATTGAACCAGGGGAAAACGAAGCAGGTACAGGTGAAGCAGGTACAAAAACCCCCGGTTCAATCCGCGAGCATGACAGAGATCCGAGAGTATTATCCTCCCCCGAAATCAGACCAGGACTAATTTACAGTCCCCCTCCAAACCTATTACATGATTTAAACTACATACACCACTCCTTAAATTTTACTTTCTGTTCAAAAACGGAACCCTTGAATTGGTTGAGGACGGGTGAAAGATTCATATATGGAGGTAGAGGTAATTGGGAAGATGGAGAAAAATAAGCAGAACTACTCCATTTGTACGACTCTGGATTTGAAACAATATTTGCGTGAACAGGATTAAAGTGAATATACCGACTTACGTGAAGGGTACCTCGCGAATTATCAACTTCTTTAGAGACATATTTACGCTGGAAAAGTGATCCTTTCATTTTATAGGTGCGATTATAGTATCTACAATAGAGCATATTAATGAAATGCATAACGGAAGGGATTATAGGGTGATCTGATCTTATAAGGATGTGGTAATGATTAGACATGAGACAATAGGAGAATATTTCGAATGGATATTTTCTATGGGCTTTTTCTATCAGACTCAAAAAAAATAAGTAGTCTTTTTCCTGTTTGAACAACTTGTCCTTTCGAATGGCATGATTGATAATGTGATAATGTTTAGTGGGACTCCATGATCTTTTGGTCGATGGCATAAATGAGTATCACTCCTTTAAGTGGGGATTGGGAAGGTTGGAAGGTTATCTGTGGGATCAGGAAGAATAGGAATTTATAGCTTTATTATACGACAAAGTTCTAAAAAATCTACTATTAATTGTCAAAATTAGAACATATTTGAGTGTGCTTAAATCCAATTGAATAATTTGAGTGCCACTTGAGTGCAACTTGAGTACTGCTTGCGTACTATTTGAGCACCATTTCACTACAACTTCAGTACAATTTAGGCTTGCAATCCTCAGTGTCGTTGATTTTAAACAGAACCATAAATATATTTTTTTGAAAACGCATAAACTAAATCCCTTTAACAACCAAAGTTAATTCGATAGATTTATAATAAATTTGTAACTTCCCGACTCATCGATGCGCCTTTATACTACTAAACCAAAATTATTTTAGAAAAAACCTATAAATCGTCAAATAATATTTGTGAAATAGCCAACAATTTTATAAAATTATATAGTATAATGCATATTTTTATAATGCAGTGAATGGACTATAGAGAATGGACTTGAAAATTGTTATTTTAGTAAACGAACGAAGGAGAGTTCCTATCGTAATGGGTGTTGAGTTATTAGTTAATTTCATGCAGGGTCAGGGTTAATAAAAAGACTTTAGTTGAAAACGTTACCCAATATTAGTTAGACTGTAATTAGTTGAAGGGGGGATGGATATATAGGAATGAATATGGAAGCTCCTATTTTTAGGGTTGATAAGTGAAAAAGCGAACAAAGTGAAATAGTTTCTTTTCATAAAAGGAACCTAAGCTGTTAGTCACATAGCTTATCGTGACGTAAAAACTTTTAGATCATGTCATCACTATTTAAATCGTCCATTTTTTGTTTCCAAACCTGCAGATGAAAATGCAATTATTTCTTAAACATCAAAATGATTTTTAATTCCTCTATACAAATCAGTAATTTGACAATCAATCTTAGTTTTAACATCAAATTATCTTCTACATCGTAAGCATGAAAGTGTTTACCTGCAATAAGCATCACGATAATCAACTTATATACCAACAAAAACTACTTTTTTTAATACAAATTCGTCAAAGCAGTATTTTCCATTATTCAAACCACAAAAAACGACAAATTTTTTCGTAATATCATACTTAAATGTTGAATATGTGTAGATATTGAACTGTTATAATGTTATACGGGAAACTGTTATACTTTTGTTTTGCCAAAACAGTTATCTGTTAAAAAAGTGAAATATAGGAAAGTGTGCTGAAAAGTATAGCTTATTTCTGTATCAGAAATATCTTCATTGAAAGTAAAAATACGGTAATATCAAAGGTTACTATAAAACAGAATAGATTTTCAATGATAACACATTTAGTTTCCTGTAAAAGTTTTAATTTTAAGAAATTATAGTCATTATAATTTGATTCTACTGGGTTTATGTCGTATAAACATTGATCTACCAGTGTTTATTGGAGATTGTATAATTTTATCAACTAGGATAACACTATTAACATCGTTATTACACTGTCAACCTGATAATTCAGAATAATATGGACAATAAATTAGCCGCTTTGTTATAATTTGAATGGGTGATGTATTAAAACAGAATCACTACATGGAGGGGAGTGAATGTATGGGACTGGGAGTTTATTTTGACAACTACATTTTTGTGTTACTATTTATGTTTTTAGGTGTTGCACTTCCAGTAGGGGCTCTCACGTTTGGTCGTTTAGTTAGACCAAATAACCCGTATCCTACTAAGTTAACAACTTATGAGAGTGGGATTGAACCAACGGGAGATGCTCAGGTTAGGTATCACGTAGCCTACTATATTGTAGCGCTGGAGTTCGTCATTTTTGACGTTGAAACCGTTTTCTTATACCCGTGGGCTGTAGCACTTGGTGAGCTCGGTTGGGTAGGTCTTAACGCAGGATTAATCTTTATTGCTATATTAGGGTTAGGACTTGCATATTCTTGGAAAAAGAAGGTGCTAGAATGGAACTAAAAGGATTTAGAGAAACGGAAGAATATGATCCGCGTATTCTTGAAGATGTAAAAAGAAGTGTATTTTTTACAAAGGTCGAACAGCTAAAGGCATGGTCTCGAACAAGATCTCTTTGGCCATTAAGTTTCGGTCTTGCTTGCTGTGCCATCGAAATGATGGGTACTGGAGCAGCTAGATATGACTTTGATAGATTTGGAGTTATTTTCCGGGCTTCACCACGTCATTCAGACGTCATGATTGTAGCAGGAACAGTAACCTCTAAAATGGCACCTGTTCTTCGTAGACTATACGATCAAATGCCAGAACCAAAGTACGTGATTTCAATGGGCTCCTGTGCAACATGTGGTGGTCCTTATAAAGAAGCATACAGTGTTGTAAATGGTGTTGATAAAGTTGTTCCTGTTGATGTTTATGTACCTGGTTGTCCTCCAACACCACCAGCTTTACTAGATGGTGTTGAGTTGCTTCGTGAAAAGATTCGACGTGAAGCAAAAGGAGAGAAGGTGGGACAGGAATGAGTCAAGAAACATTGGACTTAATTATATCGAAGGTGAACAATGCTTTAGATGAAGAAGTTCTAGTAGTTAAACCGCCAGAAACAGATGAGGAAGCAGAGGGTGAAAAGGAAGAAAAAGAAGAGATTGAGGAAACGGCTAAGCTTAATTTTGGTAAACCGATGATCATTTTAGATAGTGAAAAATGGTCAATGGATCTAGCAAAAATGCTTCGTGATGATCCTCAGCTACACTTTGATTTCCTACAATGTGTTACTGGCGTTGATTATGATGAACATATGGAGGTAGTTTACAACTTATACTCCACAGAGAAAAAGCATTACTTATACGTGAAAGTAAAAACGCCTAGGGAAACCCCATCTGTAGTGTCTGTAACTCCTGTATGGAGGGCAGCAGATTATATGGAACGAGAAATCTTTGATTTGCTCGGTATTGAATTCCCTGGTCATTGGAACTTAAAGCGAATATTATTACAAGACGAGTGGGAAGGTCATCCACTCAGAAAAGATTATATAACAGATAAAAAAGCTCTTGGACTGGATTAGGGGGTGCTGAACGGATGGCGATAAAAACGGAAACGATGACCTTAAATATGGGTCCACAACACCCTAGTACTCATGGAGTATTTAGATTAGTAGTTGATGTAGATGGTGAAACAATTAAAAGAGTGGAGCCTGTAATGGGGTATTTACATCGTGGATCTGAGAAGCTAGCAGAACGATTTGTTTATACACAATTCATTCCTTATACGGATCGACTAGACTATATGAACGCAATGACGAACAACTATGTTTATTGCGCTGCAGTTGAAAAGCTATTAGAATGGGAGATTCCTGAAAGGGCTGAATATTTACGAGTCATTACGATGGAACTAAACCGAATTGCTAGTCACCTCGTTTGGTGGGGAACGTACTTACTTGACATTGGTGCACTAAGCCCATTCCTTTATGCTTTCCGCGATCGTGACCATTGTTTAGATTTATTAAACGAAATCAGTGGTGCTAGAATGACATTTAACTACATGCGAATTGGTGGAGTGAAATGGGATTCACCAGATGGTTGGATTGACAGAGTAAAGGAAAAGGTTAAAGTTTTACGTGAAAATATTAACGAATACGACACACTTGTAACAGGAAATGAAATCTTCCAATCACGTACGATTGGAGTAGGTAAATTAACAAAAGAACAAATCCTAGATTGGGGAATTTCAGGTCCATTAGCTAGAGCAAGTGGTTTGAAAATGGATATAAGAAAAGACGAACCATATTCTATTTATGATCGTTTTGATTTTGATATCCCAACTCAAGAGGAAGGGGACGTATACGCACGCTATAAAGTAAGAATTGCAGAGCTATATGAGTCCTTGAAGATTATTGAGCAAGCATGTGAACAAATTCCTGAAGGGGACATTATTACAAAAAAAGGTAAGCGTATTATGATGATTAAGCCACCAGCGGGAGAAGCTTACACTCGTGCAGAGGCTTCAAAAGGTGAAATTGGCGTATATGCAATCAGTAACGGAAAGAATAAGCCATACCGAATCAAACTACGACGTCCTTCCTTTGTAAACGTTGCAATACTACAGGAATTGTTAATCGGTAAAAACATTCAAGACCTAGTTGCAATCTTCGGTAGCTTAGATATTGTACTCGGGGAGGTTGATGCGTAATGGATCTCCTATTTATGGCCATTTATGCGGTGGCAGTTCTTGGAGGACTATTAGGGGCTGTAACCTATGCCATTCTCTTTGAACGGAAGGTCATTGGGTATATGCAAATTCGTACTGGTCCAAACAGATATGGACCGTGGGGAATGTTCCAAACGATCGCAGATGTTATGAAGCTATTAATGAAAGAGGATATCATTCCTGCACAAGCAGATAGAAAGATATTCGTATTAGCTCCAGTCGTTGCCTTTGCTCCAGCCTTTATGGTATTTGCTGTTATTTCTTGGAGTGAAAATTTATACGCAGCTGATTTAAACATTGGTGTTCTTTATTTCTTAGGGGTATCCTCTATGACGATGCTAGGTGTTTTAATGGGTGGTTGGAGTTCAAACAATAAGTATTCCCTACTTGGAGCAATTCGTGGGGTTTCACAAATGATCAGTTATGAGCTTCCACTTGTTCTATCTGTCCTAGGTATTGTTATTTTAGTAGGATCATTGAATTTAAGAGATATTGTATTCTTTCAACAAGATGTAGGATTGTGGTTCATTATTCTTCAATTCCCTGCATTTATCATTTATATGATTTCAGCAATTGCAGAATTAAACCGATCTCCATTTGACTTACCTGAGGCAGAATCAGAGCTTGTATCAGGTTATCATACGGAATATTCAGGTTTCCGCTATGCTTTTTACATGCTAGCAGAATATACTTACGCAATTGCCATTGCAGCCTTTGCTACAACACTATTTTTCGGCGGATGGTTAGGACCAGCCTTTTTACCAGGCATCGTTTGGTTCCTCCTGAAAATGTGTTTGTTTATGTTCGTTTGGTTCTGGCTTCGCGCTACGTTACCGAGAGCACGTGTAGAAAACTTGATGCAGTTTTGCTGGAAGGTGCTCATTCCGTTAGCGTTACTAAACATTGTAGTTACAGCGATTATTAAAGTGTGGATGGGGTGGTAAAATGTTTCGATTATTAAAAGGATTCGGCGTAACCTTTAATTACTTTAGGAAAAAGAAAATAACCATCCAATACCCTGATGAAAGAGTAGTTATGCCGGAACGTTTTCGTGGAATCCATCGATTTTTCCCAGATAAATGTATCGTCTGTAATTTATGTGTAACAGCATGTCCGACAGATGTAATTACGTTAACAGGGAAAAAATCAGAGGAAAATCCTAAGAAAAAGATTATAGATACGTACAATATCGACTTCCAAGGCTGTATCCTTTGTGACTTCTGTACAGAGGTTTGTCCAACGGATGCAATCGTTATGACAGCTCGCTATAATAACCTAAGCTCCTTTAACCGTTCAGAGCAATTTAAAGATATTGAATGGCTTTCTGACAACCATGTTTACGGTTATTATGAAGAATCGGATCGAGTTCCAGAAATGGGAGAAAGAGGTGAACAGAAGTGAATCCACAAATGATCTTCTTTCTCGTTTTAGCAGTATTAGCCATAGCGTGTGCTGTTCTCGTTCTCCAACTTAAACGGATCTCTCACCGAGTTGTTTCTATGGCATTCTGTTTCTTTGCTATTGCTGGTCTTTACTTTCTGTTAGGTGCTGAATTTATCGGTATTATTCAAATCATCGTTTATGCTGGAGCTGTTACGATCCTATTTATCTTCGGTATGATGATGACAGAACATCGTAATATTACATTTAGTGCCCATCCTAGAAAACTACACCGTGTACTTAGTTTCGTAGGTGTTGGGACACTATTAGGCTTTATGTTATATGGTATTTTAAATATGGATCTACCTCAAAATGGCAGTCCAAGAGTGTATGAAGAGGGAACAGCACATGAAATAGGTCTCGTACTTTATGGACACTATGTAATTGCTGTCATCGGAATGGCATTCTTACTAACGGCAGCCCTCATTGGAGCTATCGTAATAGCTCGAAAGGAGGCGAAATAATATGGTGCCAATTACGCTATATTTATCTCTAGCAGCCATTTTATTTTGTGTCGGACTTTATGGGGTGTTAACGAGACGACACCTCGTTATCGTTCTTGCCTCTGTTGAGTTAATGTTAAATGCAGTAAACATCAACCTAGTTGCATTCTCCAGTATTGGGCCATATGCAGATATAACAGGTCAAGTGTTTACACTGTTTATCATCTCAGTAGCAGCAGCGGAAGTAGCAGTCGGTTTAGCAATATTAATAGCTCTTTATCGTAACCGAGAGTCTATCGACGTTATCAAACACGATTTATTACGATGGTAAACCACTACTAAAAGCACAACCTTTAAAGCAACAGGAGTTGGCCATACATATAAGCCACCCTGTGGCATATGACAGGTACAAAGATTCAAAGATACAAGATAAGAGAACGGAACGTCTTCTGCTGTTTTAGAAAAACAGATGTGAAAGTGTTGCGGCATAAGACAAATAACCAAATTAAAAGAAAGGGCCTCAAATGAAATAAGGGCTTTTCTTATAAAAAGCATTAATAAATTTTTTAGCAAAAAAAGGTGTCTAGCAACAGACGCCCTACGTTTTCTGATAAAACAGCACATTCGAAAGTAAAAATACTTTTAATCTTAAAACAGGAGATTGAATTATGTATAGCAGAACCCACATTCTATCTGTAAACAGATTAATAGAGGAAAAGGTGATGGTATGATACAAAATGCCTGGTTAATCCCGGTTTTTCCGCTAATCGCCTTCATCATCCTGTTATTCTTCGGGAGATTCCTTAAGGAAAAAGCATCCTATGTTGGAATAACAGCCTTGGCACTATCGTTCATATTATCAGTAATCGTTCTGATTGAACGTATTGGTGGAGAAACTTATTCATTTGTAATTGAATGGCTTACTTTCGGTGAAAGCACAATCACAATGGGTTATGAAGTTACCCCATTGAACGCAATGATGCTAATCGTTGTAACCGTAGTAAGTTTACTAGTACATGTTTTTTCAAAGGAATATATGCGAGAAGATGCTAGAATTCACGTATTCTATTCCTATTTAGGACTTTTCTCATTTTCTATGCTCGGATTGGTCCTTGCACCAAATATTTTACAGCTATTCATTTTCTGGGAGCTTGTAGGTCTTTGTTCCTTCCTACTCGTAGGCTTCTGGTACTTTAAGCCTGAAGCAGCTGCAGCAGCGAAAAAAGCATTCTTAACAACTCGTATTGGGGATGTTGGTCTACTAATCGGTTTAGTCCTTCTATTCAATGCAACAGGAAGCTTCGATTACGCTGACATTTTTGCAGCAGTTCAAGCAGGTTTAGTAAATGACACAATGATTACGATCATTGCTATCTGTATTTTCTTAGGCGCAGTTGGTAAATCAGCACAATTTCCACTACATGTGTGGTTACCAGATGCAATGGAAGGTCCAACACCAGTTTCAGCATTAATCCATGCTGCAACGATGGTTGCTGCAGGGGTATACTTAGTTGGTGTTATGTACCCATTATTCCTAGCATCAAGCACAGCGATGACAGTTGTAGCTTACACAGGTGCAATTACAGCGATCTTCGCTGCAACGATTGCCCTTGTTAACACAGATATTAAACGAATTTTAGCTTATTCAACCATCAGTCAACTCGGTTTTATGATGCTAGCATTAGGTACTGGTGGGTATGTGGCAGGTTTATTCCACTTAATGACGCACGCATTCTTTAAAGCACTTCTCTTCTTAGGAGCAGGTAGTGTCATTTATGCAGTGCATCACCGTCAAGATATTCGTGAAATGGGCGGCCTTTGGAAACGTATGAAGCTTACCTCCATTACTTTCTTAATCGGTGCCTTAGCAATTGCGGGGATTTTCCCATTAGCTGGTTTCTGGAGTAAAGAAGGAGTTTTAGCAGCTGCGTGGGAAGGTGGAGATATCTTCTTATTCACCATTGCCGTAATCACTGCCTTTATGACAGCATTCTATATGTTCCGCTTATTCTTCACAGCCTTCACTGGCACATTCCGTGGAGATCATGAACCGCATGAAAACACAAAGCTTATGACGATTCCATTAGCAGTGTTAGCCTTTTTGGCTATCGTAGCAGGTTTCGTGAATACACCATTAGGATTTGTTCTTGAAGACTTCTTAACACAAGGTCTCAATGTGGGCTACCAAGCACACGGAGAATTATGGCTTGCTATTTTATCTTTAGCTGTTGCCATTGGTGGTATCGCACTTGCGTGGGCTATGTATTACAAAGGGGCTATTGCAAAGGATGCATTCTCCAGCAAATTACCTGCAGTTCATAAGCTTCTATTAAACAAATATTATATGGATGAACTATATGCAAAGGTCTTTGTTCAGCCTACAGTGGCTATTGGAAAATTCCTATGGGATATCGATCGGAACATTGTCGATGGTATCGTAAATTTAGTAGGGCGTTCTTCGAAAATAACAGGACGTACTTTTGCCAAGCGTCATGACGGGCAACTTCAAACATACGGCCTTGTGACCATCATCGGAGGACTTGCGATCATCGCATTAGCCTTCGTGCTAAGGGGGTATTTCGGATGATCCCAAACCTACTATCATGGCTTATCTTTTTACCATTAGCAGGGGCATTGCTCATCTTGACAGTTCCGAAAGAAAATAAAAATGTTATCCGTTCCATTGCGATTGGAACATCAGGAGTAACGTTAATTGTCTCTCTCATTCTTTGGGGAGCATTTGATCGAGCATTTTCAGGCTTACAATTTTACCAAGCTGCACCTTGGATCGATCTTGGTCTTGTACGATTAAACTATGAAATTGGTATTGATGGTCTATCATTACCACTTATTATCTTAACGACAATAGTAACAACGTTATCCCTATTCGCTTCATTAAACATTAGTGAACGAGTAAAAGAGTTTTATATTTGGACGCTTGTACTACTTACAGGGATGCTAGGGGTTTTTGTTGCTCAAGATTTATTCCTTTTCTTCCTGTTCTTCGAATTAACACTCATTCCAATGTTTTTCATTATTGGAATTTGGGGTGGAAAAGAAAAAACATATGCAGCATTTAAGTTCCTTGTTTATACAGGACTAGGAAGTGCCATTATGTTCTTATCATTCCTAGGAATGTACTACTATGCATTCCAGGCAACTGGTCTACAAATGCTTGGAGGATCTGGATTC
Organism: Evansella sp. AB-P1; assembly: GCF_029688925.1. Taxonomy (GTDB): domain Bacteria; phylum Bacillota; class Bacilli; order Bacillales; family Salisediminibacteriaceae; genus Evansella. The sequence goes on along the minus strand of NZ_JARUKY010000006.1, from coordinate 34,267 downwards.
AGTATTCCGATCCTGACACAAATCTTTGCTGAACCAGCATTTGCTGAAGTTTTAACAACAGGCGTTAGAGGAGCTTTATTCTTAGGCTTGTTCGTGGCATTTGCCATTAAATTACCGGTTTTCCCATTCCATACGTGGTTACCGAATGCCCACGTAGAAGCACCAACTGCTGCAAGTATGATTCTTGCAGGTGTCCTTCTAAAAATGGGTGGTTACGGTTTAATTCGAATCGGTGTAGGCATCTTACCAGACCAAGCTAGTCGCTTCGCATTGTTAATTGCTATTCTCGGTGTCATTAACATCATATATGGTGCCTTATTAGCACTCGTACAAACAGATTTAAAACGACTTGTTGCTTTCTCAAGTATCAGTCACATGGGTATCGTTTTATTAGGAATTGCATCCTTCACCGCTTCAGGAATGCAAGGAGCAATATTCCAGCTTGTATCTCACGGGTTTATCTCAGCTCTACTGTTCTTCATGGTTGGAGCAATCTATGAACGTACAAAAACGAGAACCATTTCCGAGCTTGGAGGACTATCTAAGTCCGTACCAGTGTTAGCTGGGTTTACACTAGCAGCAGCCATGGCTTCTGTTGGGTTACCAGGCCTTTCTGGATTCGTAAGTGAATTGCTCGCATTTATCGGTATTTTTGGAGCAGACGCTTCCATTCTTCCAGCAGCAAAAACACTTGGTGTTATTGCCGGTATCGGTATTATCCTTACAGCTGCATATCTACTTTGGGCTATGCAACGTACAACGTTCGGTCAATTGGATGATAAATATAAAGAATTATCGGATGCCCGTCCATTAGAATACGTCCCAATGATTGGGTTGCTAGGATTCAGTATTCTTATTGGAGTATATCCGAACATCTTAAGTGACGTTATCAACATTACAGTAATCGACATCTTGTCAAGGATAGGGGGTTAAAGACAATGTCAGCTTATAATGCAAACTGGTCTTTAATGACTCCGGAAATCGTTTTAGGAATCCTAGCACTAGTGATTTTCACGATCGACTTTATGACAGGGGTTAAAGGAAAAAAGCCTTTCCTCGGACGAATGAGTATTATTGCTTTACTTGTAACAGCCGTTCTTGTGTACATTAATCGAGGGGCTGGAACCATCGCAGACATCTTCATCGTCGATCACTTTTCAACGATGTTCAAGATCATCCTACTTGTAGGTGTTGCCATCGTTATTGCAATTAGCATGCACTATCTCGACAAAAACGATGACGTGTATCAAGGGGAATTTTATTCCTTAATGCTATTTGCTGCACTAGGTGCTATGCTGATGGTTTCCTCAGCTGATTTAATTACGCTATATATTGGTCTTGAGCTTCTCAGTATTTCTTCCTACTGTTTAGCTGGCTTTAAAAAGCATAATCGTAAATCCACAGAAGGTGCAATTAAATATGTTGTCCTTGGTGGAACAGCGTCAGCCTTTATTTTATACGGTATGTCATTCCTATACGGTTTGACTGGAACGACGAGCATCATCGATATTTCACAAGTCATTAGCAGCTTGTATGTAGATTATCCATTTATCGTTGTCATGAGTATTCTATTCATGCTTGCAGGTTTTGGTTTCAAAATTTCTATCGTTCCATTCCATATGTGGGCACCAGACGTATATGAAGGTTCACCAACACCAGTTACGGCATTTCTATCTGTCGTTTCTAAAATAGCTGGTTTTGCTATTGTCCTACGAGTGTTCTTCACTACCTTCCTTGGTTCTGAAGGTGTATTATACGATGAGTGGACATGGATAATCGCTATTATTGCAACAGTTACAATGATAGTAGGTAATCTAATTGCACTGACGCAGAAAAATATTAAGCGTCTAATGGCATACTCTGGAGTGGCGCAAGCAGGTTACTTACTTGTTCCAATTGCAGCCATCTTTATTCCGAGTTACTCCATTGGTGTCATCATTTTCTATAGTATCGTCTATGTATTTATGACACTTGGAGCATTTGCAATCATCACATTAGTAACAGAGGATTCCGGTCGAGATGACTTCTCTAGCTTTTCCGGTCTGTATAAACGATCTCCATACATGGCGATTGCAATGAGTGTTTTCCTACTCGGTTTAGCTGGACTTCCATTAACAGCAGGTTTTGTAGGGAAAGCATGGATCTTTATTAGTGCAGCACAAGCAGGCATGCTTTGGTTAGCCGGTGTCATGTTTGTAACAAGTGTTATTTCTTTCTACTACTACTTCGGTGTCATTAAGCAAATGTTCATGAATGAACCAAACCCGAATGACGTAGAATTAAAAGCACCACTCAGTATTTCTGTCGTAGTTACAATTGCCCTTGCAGTAACGATCATCCTAGGTGTTTTACCTGGCTTGATGATCGACTGGATCGCATATATTCAGTGGTAAGCATTAGCCAAACACCTTTGTTGTAAAAAACGAAAGTGGAAGCTATGCGAACTAAGTGAACCCCTTTCATCGTTTCCAGCTTACAATTAAGTAAGTTGGCCACGGTGGAAGGGGTTTTTTATATTTAGTTCCTCAAAAAGATCGGCTGCAATCAAATGCAGTGGAAATACGTACATCCCAATAATTGGGGAAGTCTGCGCAAAGTTGCGGCAAAAACAATGGCAAAAAAAATTGGAAGTTGACGGTAAAGGCATGTCACGGTGCAATTACAACAAAAGTACATGCTATTAAAGAAAATGATAAGGAAAAACATAGATTCAAACTTCAAATCAGAAAACAAACTTCTATTGTATTCAAAAAAAGAAAAAATAGAACAATTACCGATCTTTTTAAAATAATTGTTAAGAAACTGTAATTAAATGTGTGTCCTAGTTAATATAATAAGGTAAACAGTAACGAAGTTTGTATGTAGAAACGAAAATGTGGAGTTGACGACTCGAAGATATAAACCTCAGTCAATTGCTTAGTAATGGATAGTTATGAAAATTGTCATTTCAAAAAATGGTAAATAACGGCTATTTATTTTTTGATCCTTCCCTGGTTTAATGAAAAAGTAAATTCCCTCATCTAAGGCTACATGTAACCTATATTACTTTTTATACTAAATTTATTTAAATAGTGTTGTTTTATTGGAGCATGAAAATACAGCATGCAGGAAGAAAATACTCATCAAGAAGTTCATCCGAATCTTTTCCTCAGGAGTCGTCGCATGTCACTCCTGAACCTGTGTATTTTCAGGGTAGACGAAAGAAAGAGTCGTCCAATGAGCCTGCAAAAGGATAAAAATAAATTTGCAGGCACATAGAAGGCGCCAATGAACCTGCAAAAGGGAAAAAGCAAATTTGCGGGTTCATAGAAGGTCGCCAATAAACCTGCAAAAGGGAAAAAGCAAATTTGCGGGTTCATAGAAGGTCGCCAATAAACCTGCAAAAGGGAAAAAGCAAATTTGCAGGCACATAGAAGACGCCAATGAACCTGCAAACCAACAATGCGCAGGATCTCGATCGTTCAGCCGTCTTCTTCACTATCATATATCTTGAATTTTTAGAATTGCCAGTTGTCGTGCACACTTTATTATCTACCTATGTATAGTGTTGCTCTGTAGCTTCATCCGTCGAGACAACCGATAGTGGATTTGAAGTTTCATCGATTGAGTCGTTACCCTTCTCTACTGAACCGTTTTCTATTTTCAGGGTAGACCTCACATGCAAGTGATTATTTTGCACCATGAGGTATGAAAATTAATTTTAATCCAATAGCAACAAAGTTCCCGAAAACAGCCTACTTATAAGTTTGATAACGGCTATTTTCAGGGTAGATTTGCAAGTCGTATAGACTACCGTATTTATCGTTTTCACTGCTTTCCGTTCGTCTAGAACGCATCTTTCTCTACTTCTGTAAAGTGTTGTTCTGTATCTTCATCAGTCGAGACAACTCCTAGTGAATTCCCGAGGAGAGGATACTCATCACTGGGGTTGGCGTCTTTCACTTCCTGATCTATTTTTGCACAATATGTTCTCTAATATTGGCCATTCAAATTTTTAGGGGTGACTTTTTCACAAATTTGTAAGAATTTTTAAAAAAATAGTGCCAATTTATCCCATGAAACCACTTAAAAGTTAATTAGCTTTAAAGTAAAATATTTGAAGCTTTAATATTAAAAAATAATATAATTACTATTTTATTAATAGAAATCCCTATAATAAAGGGTTTTGGAGAGATGATGAAATTATATAAAGAAACAAAAGTAGGGATTTGTGTGTGGTAAATTTCCACATATTTCTACAAGTTGTTCAAAAATAAGGACAATTTTCGTGAAAAATTAAATAGCATTTTTATCAAAAATTAGCTATTATAAAAAATGTGGCCTTTTATTAAAGGTTTGGACTATAATTTTTAAATATTTACAGAAAATGAAGTTGATTAGATAAAATAATAAAAGTCATATGGACGTCGTACAGTGTTACATGGAGGGAATGTCAATGTTAGAATCGCTAGGACAACAAGGCCTATTTAATATCATTATTAACTTAATGGTATTAACAATAGTTTGGTGGTCTGTTCAGTCTTTTAAAATAGACTTATTTGTCAAAAATCCGCATGGACCAAAAGCGAAAGCATTACTCGTTCTCATTACCATTGCAATAACACACTTGGTTACTAGTTTTTTATTAAATTATTTAAATTGGTCTTTAATGCTCAGGCATTTATTTTAAAACATGATATGTACTAAAAAAATATTTTGATACTAAAAGGTTTCATTTACCACGAAAAAGTAAAAACACTATATATACTTAAGTAGCTTTTAAAGTATACCCAATATGAATGACTACATTCATTATTTTTTGGTGAAGCTGGATTTTTTATACTGAATTGCAAAAGTTTTACGTGTATAAAATTCATTTTCCATATCAAAAAAGGTGTACCAACCAAGAGGCAACATACATCCAATTTGTCTTTAAAAGAACTGGGTGAATTATGCAAAAAATAGCACGATATGTCGGCTTTTAGTGGATACTTCCATGTATGCCTCATCTCCCAAAAGGCAACAATGCTAATAAGAGATGATCGTTCTTTTGAACGGAAAAAAGGGAGAGTTTTTACATGGGGAATAAATGGCAGTTTTTAGCTATCATTACAGGAATTTTAGTATGTTTCACGTTTGTTATTGAGGGAAGTATTACTCGTTCTGAGGAAAATGAATTGCTCCAACCACATGACATATTTCTTCTAATGGAAGAACGTTTGAATGAAGTGGAAGTGGAATCAAAGGAATTTCATATTTATGCAAGGAATCACCAAGAGTCGATTCATTCATATAATGAAGTGATGAAATATTTGGAGCAATGGAAACAGTCAAATGAACGACAGGAATGGGAAGCAGAGTACACTAATAATCAAACAAAATGGATAGGTACATTTTCTGATCATAACGGAATGTATAAAGAAAAGCACACTATTTTTATTACACCAAGAGCAAATGATCAATATGATGTATATACCATTTTTGAAGCTTCCTTTTCAGCCGACACTCAATGGCAAGAAAATCTATCCGAGCTGCTGCCAGTATCACAAATGTCTATGTTCCATCCAGAAGACATATTTTTGCGAATGGAAGGGACAGTTACAGGGGATGAAGCAGACAACGTGAAGCAATGGGGTCAAGTGATCATAGATGCTTTATCCGCTGATGTTGTAGAAGACCTTCAAGAAGAAACGTTTGTCTCATTGTCTGCCCACACACCATTATGGGAACAAGAGATTGTTACCAACGGAGAAAAAATGAATGTTCAAATAGCATTACGAAGCATAAACAATGGATTGGGCGGAGAAACAATCGTAACAATTGGAACGCCACTTATAACCACTGAATATTAATAATATAGAAAACTGGACGCGGAGGGGAATACTTTGGAAAAAATCATCGTCCGCGGTGGCAGGAGTCTAAACGGCACTGTCCGAGTCGAAGGAGCTAAGAACGCCGTTTTGCCGGTCATCGCTGCATCCATCTTGGCCAGCAAAGGTAAGAGTACAATTTATGATGTACCAGCACTTGCTGATGTATACACAATTAACGAAGTATTAAGAAACTTGAATGCAGATGTAACGTATGAAGATGGTAATATATCAGTCAATGCTGAGGGAACGCTGAGTACCGAAGCACCTTTTGAATATGTTCGAAAAATGCGAGCATCGTTTCTTGTTATGGGACCATTATTGGCCCGGGTAGGGCACGCGAGAATCGCATTACCAGGAGGATGTGCCATAGGATCTCGTCCTATTGATCAACATCTAAAAGGTTTTGAAGCAATGGGTGCGGAAGTGGAAATTGGTAATGGTTTTATTGAAGCAAAGGTAGACGGTCAACTTGTTGGAACGAAGATCTATTTAGACTTCCCAAGTGTTGGCGCTACGGAAAACATTATGATGGCAGCGTCAATGGCAAAAGGAACTACAATCATTGAAAATGCTGCAGAAGAGCCTGAGATTGTTTGTCTTGCAACTTATCTGAACTCCATGGGAGCAAAGGTAATCGGTGCAGGAACAGGTACGATTCGCATTGAAGGCGTAAATGAATTAGTTGGTGCAGAGCACACGATTATTCCTGATCGAATTGAAGCAGGTACATTCATGGTAGCAGCAGCTATTTCTCGTGGTAATGTTCTTGTAGATAATGTCTTGCCAGAACACCTTCGCCCACTCATTGCAAAAATGACGGAAATGGGCGTCGAAATTACAGAAGAGGGCAATGGCCTCCGTGTTATTGGTCCTGAAAAGCTAAAATCTGTTGATATTAAAACGATGCCACATCCTGGTTTTCCAACAGATATGCAAGCACAAATGATGTCCCTACTCCTCTGCTCAGAGGGCACTGGCGTCATTACAGAAACTGTGTTTGAAAATCGTTTCATGCACGTGGAAGAGTTCCGTCGCATGAACGGCAATATCAAAATCGAAGGTCGAGCTGCAATCGTATCAGGACCAACTGACCTACAAGGGGCAGAAGTAGCCGCAACTGACCTACGTGCAGGTGCAGCCCTCGTATTAGCAGGTCTCGTAGCAGAAGGCTATACACGTGTCACAGAGCTCAAGCACATTGATCGAGGATACGTGGATTTTGCTGAAAAACTAAAAAATCTAGGCGCTGATATTGAACGGGTCTACGAAATTGATGAAAGTGAGCTAGAAAATCTCGAAGCTCCAGCACCATTAAAAATGGATCCAAACTTTGCCTAAAACACAAAACAAACCTAAACAGCCATCACAAAAAATTTGTATCAATTTTTTGTGATGGTTTTGCTTTTGCACTTGCTCTTGCACCGTGTTATTGCCAATTCGCTTGCTCTTTCTCTATCTCTTTACATATTTGCTTAAACGTATCCATTACTATGCTGCACATTAGCTGCGGCGCATGCGAATGCAACTAGCGCAAAAGGTGTTGGCGCGATTCAAGATCAGATCGGCGCGATTAATGTGGAAAGTAGCGCGATTCCAGTAAAGATTGACGCAATTAATAAGAAAAATGGCGCGATTCCAGTAAAGATCGGCGAAATTAAATCATATTTGGTGCAATGAAAGGGAGATCCAACGCAATTAATATGATAACTAGCGTAATTAAACGAATGAATAGTGCATTCAAAGGAAAATTAAGCATAAATTTTATGAAAGCTAGCAGCCATCTTGAGTCAAAAGTTAAATCCTAATAAATTTAGTGTGATAATAAAAGCGTATGTTACAAAATTCATCCTTATGATACATAAAACGGAATTTTTTCTTATATAATCAGTCCTTCACAATGCCACCAGTTGTGAAGGGCTATTTTTGTTTAGCTCTGATGAAGAATAGTGCTATGTTGAAGAACCATAATTGCAAACATAAATATGCATAGGAATCTCCAATGACATAACATAGACATATCTATTGAACAGTTCCATGAAGTTTAAGACAACTTCACATTTTGGAATTTTGACTACTGCATTATTGCTGCTTTTAAGTGATGTAGAAAGCGCCTTGGTTACTGCATACCCTGTTGTTATTGACATATTGTTTTTGCTTTGGGGGATTACGGCATTGCCTATATTGTGGTGCGTCCTGGTGTAGTGAATGATGTCTTGTGATGGTTTTCTGGTTGAGGTGCGGAGTCTTCGCCACTAGGGAAGTGGGTGGCTGGGGGCTTTCTATTGAATCGGGAGCTGTTTGGACGTGGTTGGTATAGGAATGCTTGGGAATTAGTAGAGTTTGTTGTTAACCCGAAGTGGTGTTGTTTGTTGGGGCGTTGTGGTTATTGGGGGTTGTGGGTTTCTAGTAGGGATTGTGAAATTTTTGGTAGTGATAGAAATAATCTAGTATATTATTTGGTATTTTTGTTCTAACTAGTAAGGTGGATTCATAGATATGTGGTGTGAGGATAAGTTGATGGTGATTTTGATGTGGAGAGGTGTGTTGGTTATGAAGGGTGTTGTTGGGGTTGGTTTAATTTTGGTGACGTTGATTTTGGTTATTCCGTCTGTTCTTGTTGTTGGGTTTTCTAATGATGAGGCTGGGCTTACGTCATATGATTCTAGTGAGAAGGCTCCTTCTCTGCTTAAGGGTGATGGGGCTGGGATGTTAGATGAGGATGAGGCGGTTGTTCGTGTGTTTCGTTCGGAGACGGAGACGGTAGAGGAAGTTAATTTTGAGGATTATATTGTTGGTGTTGTTGCGCGGGAGATGCCGGCTACGTATGAGGTGGAGGCGTTGAAGGCGCAGGCGTTAACTGCTAGGACATATATTATACAGATGATGACTTCAGGTAGTGATATTCAAATTCCTTCTGGTGCTGATATTACGGATACGGTGCAGCACCAAGTGTACTCCAATGAAGAAGAGCTTCTGGAAAGGTGGGGAGAAGAGGATTTTGAGTGGAAGCTGGCGCGGGTTAAGCAGGCTGTGTACGAGACGTCGGGTCAGGTGATTACGTATAATGGTTCTCCGATTACGGCGACGTATTTTTCTACGAGTAATGGCTATACGGAGAACTCGGAGGATTATTGGCAGAGTGAGATTCCCTATTTGCGTAGTGTGGAGAGTCCGTGGGATGTGAATTCTCCTCGTTATTTAGGGGAAAAAACAATAGAAGTGTCTGTGTTTGAAAGTATTCTTGGTGTAACGTTGTCAGGTGAAACGGTTGGGCAAGTGGTAAATCGTACGCCAGGTGGTCGTGTTGCGTTAGTGAATATTGGGGGCAAAGAATTTACAGGTCGTGAAATTCGGGAGTTATTGGATCTAGATTCTACTGACTTTAGTCTGACGCGGAGGGGGAACTCCGTCATTATTGAAACTCGTGGATGGGGCCACGGTGTTGGTATGAGTCAGTTTGGTGCTGACGGAATGGCGAAGGATGGCTACACTTACGAAGACATCATCGACCACTATTATTATAATGTAAAAATTGAGGAGGTCGACCAGGTACTTGGTGCCATGATGGCTGCAGAAAGTGTAGAAGAGTCGGATGGGACGTGAGGGGAAGTTGGGGGAATGATAAGAGTAGGGGTAGTTGACTGTGGATGAAATATCCGGGGTCAGCTGCCCTTATTTAGTTTTTGGAGGAGGGAGAGGGGGAGGATGAGGAGTTAATTGGATGGATTAGTGGCTTTGGAGTAGAGGTGGGGGCTGGACTGGATTGGACTGGACGGGACTGGACGGGACGAAGCAGGTGCAGGTGAAGTAGGTACAAAAACTCCTGGTTCAAACCGCGAGCATGGATGAGTGCGAGGGAGATTGAACTAGGGGGAAACGAAGCAGGTACAGCCGAAGCAGGTACAAAAACCCCCGGTTCAATCCGCGAGCATGGATGAGTGCGAGGGAGGTTGAACTAGGGGGAAACGAAGCAGGTACAGTTGAAGCAGGTACAAAAACCCCCGGTTCAATCCGCGAGCATGGATGAGTGCGAGGGAGGTTGAACTAGGGGGAAACGAAGGAGGTACAGTTGAAGCAGGTACAAAAACCCCCGGTTCAATCCGCGCGCATGGGGGAGAATGAAAGAGATTGAACTAGGGGGAAACGAAGCAGGTACAGTTGAAGCAGGTACAAAAACCCCCGGTTCAATCCGCGAGCATGGGGGAGAATGAAAGAGATTGAACTAGGGTAAAATGAAGCAGGTACAGTTGAAGCAGGTACAAAAACCCCTGGTTCAAACCGAGAGCATAACAGAGTGTAACAGAGCTTTAAGCAGGATAAACGCCCCCTCAGCCTCAGCCTAGCTCCTAACCCAAATAAAACAAACAAATCAATCTCGACATTCCGCATTGAATAAGACTCTCTGTGTTGTAGTTAGCCTAAATCTAAAAGCATACGGTGAATCTTCCTACGTAGCTAAAATCTCCCAATGCCTCACCTAAAATTCCTTATGCTAGACTGAAAAATTCCAATGAATATCTATGAATATCACTTTCGAAAAAGTCGTGATCGAAAAAATTTTCAGAAATATGTATAAAGTTTAATCAATTTGATCAGAATGGTTGCTGAGGTGGTGATCAAATGAGTAATCATGAGGAGAAACATGGTTCCAAAAACGAAACGATGCAGGCTAAAATGAAGCGCCTAATGAAAAAGCGTTGGGCAGTACCTGCATTATACTTAGGAATGGCAGCTGTAGTTTTGACGACATTCATTTGGGTAGCTGGTACAGGTGAAGACGTGACAGAGGATCAACGAGACTCAGAGTTTGATATTGCAGATCCTGATGGTCTTGATGAACCAATGGCAAATGATGATGAAGACGCTGTACCTGTAACAGCAACGAATGAAGTCTTTCAGCTTCCAGTGTTAGATGAAAATGAAGTTGCAGTTGTTGGTACATTTTATGATTATGAATCTTCTACAGAAGAGCAAGAAGCAAGTTTAGTCCGTTACAACAACTATTTTTACACAAACAAAGGGATTGACTTATCTTCTGAAGAAGGTGAAAGCTTTGATGTAAGTGCTGCTATGAGTGGTACTGTCGTGAAAGCGGAGGAAGATGCTTTATTCGGTCAAGTTGTTCATATTGAGCACGACGAAGATATTGTCACAATCTACCAAAGTCTTGATGGTGTTCTAGTAGAAGTTGGACAAACAGTGAAACAGGGCGACGTAATTGGTAGAGCTGGTAGAAACCTCTATAATAGCGATGCTGGTGTACATGTACACTTTGAAATTCGCAAAGAAGGGGTTGCGGTGAATCCACTAGATTATATGGAGCAGCCAATGAACTCTTTGCCAGAAATGGACCCTGAAAGAGTAGCTAACGAAACGGAAGCGGAAGAGTTGCCAAATCCAAATGTTGAAATAGAATAGACAACTTCATAATCTAAAAAAATATGAAGCTAATCTAATCTATGAAGTGGACACTGATCTATTGAATGTAAAAAAGAATTATAAGTCTCTGCTAGAATTTGAAGCCATTACTAGAATGGGAAATTTGAGAGAATTCACGTCTAAATTAATGGCGAAAGGTACAGCTACTACATTCTAAGTTGAAAAATAGCATTCGCAATTTGCTACAAAAGTATCTTGAACCATTTGTAAAAAACAAGTAGAAGGTTTTCAAAATTAGGTTTTTATACTGAATGAAATGGATAGTGGAGATCAGTTAGCTGATCAAACCTATCGTCATAGTGAAAAACGAAACAGGCTTGTATAGTATATGGAAGTATCGTAGATGTTTAAGATCAAGGTGTAAAAAATAGAGTTGATAGCTTGTGAAACATGAATAAAAAATTAATCTGCTGTTGACATAAAACAACTCTAAACTTGACTAAACATATGTGAGTAGACTGTATACTTGAACGAACACAAAGACCTAATATTACATACTAATGTGTATAATGTGTATGTAATAGTTGGATGAAATCTTAATTTGTAAAACAAATGGTCAAGATGAGGAAAAAGTAAATGTGACTATTCTTTCAGGAATGTAGTAGAAAGTCCATTTGTATCTTAAAATAACCTTCGATAGATAAAGGGAAGCTTCAGAAGTGTAACTCGAAGTTGAAGAATCAATACTTGTTTCATTAACACAGGAAGCAAAGAGCACATTCGCCAAAAAAACTCAAGTCAATTAACAAAAAGTTCAGGGACCATGTCCCTGAACTTTTTGTGTCGTGAACAAAGTAAATAAAAATATTTTTAATCTTAGGTAAATGTTGGGTGGTTGTTCTGGGGGAGGGGTTGGTGAATGAGACTGTCATTGTGGTGATGGCTTTTTACATAATATTATTATGGATTATTTTTATCGGAATTTTTAAATTATTTTATAGTTGGATGAGCTTTGTTCGTTGAAAGTATGCATATATGTGAACCTCCCTTAATACTATTTAACAAACCTTACCATAATCTTAGGTCGTTCAAGAAGAATGAGGAGGGTGGCAGACAACCTGCAACCACCGGGGATCGCAGCTGAGACATCATGAGAATCAAGTAAGGGGTGCTGTCTTTTCTTTATCTTTTTGGACTCCAGAAACACTCTAGGGAGGCGAGAGGTGTGCACGATTACATCAAGGAGAGAACAATCAAGATTGGAAGGTACATCGTTGAGACGAGGAAAACTGTTCGTACAATTGCAAAAGAGTTTGGCGTGTCAAAAAGTACTGTGCATAAAGACCTAACAGAAAGGCTTCCAGAAATTAATGCTGAACTTGCGACTGAAGTAAAGGAAATCCTCGATTACCACAAGTCAATTAGACACTTGCGAGGTGGCGAAGCGACTAAGGTGAAGTACCGAAAATCTGATGGAAAAAAAGAAGAAGAGGTAGTAGAAACATAAAGTTTAAAAAATGTTTATTCCTTCCACTAAAATGCGCCATTATATGATAAAATAGTACAATGGACATAAGTATGATGTAGAATCGGAGTAATTATAAAAAAAAGTGGACGATATCCATATCGCATCAGGGAGGAAAAAGGTATGTTTGGAAGGGACATAGGTATTGATTTAGGCACCGCAAATGTGTTGATTCATGTAAGAGGAAAAGGCATTGTTCTAAACGAACCATCCGTCGTGGCTATTGATACGAACACTAATCGAGTCCTTGCTGTAGGGGATGAGGCATTTCGGATGGTTGGTCGAACGCCGGGGAATATTGTTGCAATACGTCCATTGAGGGACGGAGTCATCGCTGATTTTGACACAACGGAATCTATGTTAAAGCACTTTCTTAACAAGATACGAGTAAAAGGTTTCTTAGTTAAGCCAAGAATTTTAATTTGCTGTCCTACAAACATTACATCGGTAGAACAAAAAGCCATTAGAGAAGCGGCAGAAAAAAGTGGCGGTAAAAATATTTATTTAGAAGAGGAGCCGAAAGTTGCTGCTGTTGGTGCTGGTATGGATATTTATCAACCAAGTGGAAACATGGTCGTTGACATAGGCGGTGGAACAACGGATGTAGCCGTTCTTTCCATGGGAGACATCGTCACCGCCTCATCAATCAAGGTTGCAGGAGACCGCTTTGATAGCGATATCCTCAACTACATTAAGAAAAAGTACAAGCTGTTAATTGGAGAACGTACGGCAGAACAAATAAAAATTAACGTAGGAACGGTTTTTCCAAACGCCCGGAATGAATCCATGGATATTCGTGGACGAGATATGGTAAGCGGTTTGCCACGAACAGTTGAAGTAACTTCAGAAGAAGTGCGAGAAGCTTTAGAGGAAGCAATCTTCCACGTTGTACAAGCTTCAAAAAATGTATTAGAAAAAACACCACCTGAGTTATCGGCAGATATTATTGACAGAGGAATTATACTGACCGGTGGTGGTGCTTATTTACATGGTATAGAGCAGCTACTTGCAGATGAATTAAAGGTTCCTGTATTTATTGCTGAAGACCCAATGGGTTGTGTGGCTAAAGGGACAGGAATGCTGTTGGAAAACTTAGATCGTGTTACAAGAGAAAAGATAAAATTCTAAACTTTAATGTTAAGAATCTAGTAGGAATACTATTCCCAGAAATACAATTTTAAAACATACATACATATTTTTATAAAAAGAGGTGGAGAAAATGCTCCGAGGTTTATATACGGCAGGTGCGGGTATGATTGCCCAACAGCGTCGACAGGAGATGCTAACAAATAATATGGCGAATGCTGATACGCCAGGCTTTAAAGCAGATAAAGCTTCTTTAAGGTCTTTTCCGAATCAGTTACTACAAGCGATGGGGACAAATCATACGCAAAAGTATGGAACAAACCGTATTGGGGAGCTTTCCACAGGTGTTTATTTGCAAGAAAAGACACCAAATTTTCGCCAAGGTGACATTCAGGAAACATTTAATACGACAGATATGGCACTACTTCAAAGTGTGGTTCCGCAAGATGAGGAAACTGGACAAGATGCCATGCTTGCCTTTGTCGTGCAAAATAGTGATGGGGAAACTCGATACACTAGGAACGGGAACTTTACCTTTGATGGACAAGGCTTCTTAACAACATCACATGGACATTATGTCCTTGATATAAATGGAGAACCAATCAATGTAGGATCTGAGGACTTCCGTGTTAGCAGAAACGGTGAAGTTTTTGATATAAATGATGAGGTTATTGGTCAAATGAATGTATCTGTGATTCCAGACCCTACACAGCTAGTGAAAGAGGGGAATGGACTCCTCCGTTACGATGGGGAGAATGATATTGTCACGGCTTTGGGGAATGAAGAGGTAACATTTCAAATTGCTCAAGGATTTGTGGAACGATCGAATGTTGATGCATCCCAAACGATGACCGAAATGATGAATGCCTTACGTTCCTTCGAAGCAAATCAACGAGTGCTACAGGCGTACGATCGAAGCCTTGAACGGGCAGTGAACGATGTTGGACGTATTGGCTAAATAAAAGAATTACCTTTAAAAACATGAAGGAAAAAACTTATACGATATACAGCTAAGAGTAACCAAAAGTAATATCTAAAGAATATCTAATCTAAAGGATTTCTAATTTAGTGAATTTCTAATTTTAAGGATAACTAATTTAGTGGATATCTAATTTAAAGGGTTTTGTAATTTAGAGGATTTAGAATATAGAGGATATTTGGTTTAAGGTATTTCTAATATTAAGGAATTCCAATGTAACGGGAAAATTTCGTTTGTGAGAATAGGGTAGGTGATAGGAATGAACCAGTCAATGATTTCGTCTGCCGTAACAATGGGGCAGCTACAGCAAAAGTTAGATACAATTGGTCACAATCTAGCAAATTCCAATACAACAGGATACAAGCGTCGGGAAACGTCGTTTTCTGATCTTCTTGTGCAACAAATTAATAACCAATTTGTGAATCATCATGAGGTAGGACGGGATACGCCATACGGCATTCGTCGTGGTTCAGGTGCTGCTATTGCACAAACGGCAGTGCGCTTTGAGCAGGGCTCCATCCAAAATACGGACCGCCTTCTCGATTTGGCTTTTACAGAAAAGGGATACTTTTTTGAATTGTCACCTACGGAGGATGGGGATCGTCGTTTTACGAGAGACGGTGCGTTTTATTTTGCTCCTAACCCTGATAATGAAGAAGAGAATTTTATTGTTAATCAAAACGGTGATTATTTATTGAATGTTAATGGGGAACGAATCGGGTTGCCTGCCGTTTATGATGATATATTGATTCGTGATAATGGTATAATAGAAGCAACGGTAAACGGGGATGAGAATGTTGTGGTGGGGCAAATAAACATTGTTCAGGTAACGAAGCCGCAGCTTTTGACTATGTTCGGGGAGAATACTTTTGTTTTCCCAAATCTAGAAGATCTTGATCTTGAAATGGCTGATGTGTTAAATGAGGCTGCTGGGGCGGAGGTTATTCAGCAGCGGGCGTTGGAGATGTCGAATGTGGATATGGGTCGTGAGATGACGGAAATGTTGTTGGCGCAGCGGCATTATCAGTTTAATACGCGGGCTATTTCGATTGCGGATGAGATGAGGGGACTTGTCAATAATCTTCGTTAAGGATAAAATTGTGACGTAGGTCGTATTTTATTGAGGAGTTTATCATGTATAATGACTATAGACGTAGTGATAAATATAAAAATCTGAATGATAGTAGGCAGAATAAGAATGAGGATTCTTTACCGGGGGATGAATCTAAGCTTAAGGATGATTCTAGCTCTGACAAGGGTCGTGATGCTAATTATTCAGATGGAAATTCGTCTTTGGATGGTTCTAATGGATCGGTTAAGGTTCAGAAGCGGACTAGGGCTAAGGTTGTGGATTTACAAAGCGAGGCTGATATTGGGGAAGATCAGCGTCGAAGAGGAACGGAGAATAGTGAAGTGGAACAGAAGGATTATAGTTTAGAGGAGTCGGCGAAAACGGTTTCGAAGACTGGTATGTCGAGGAAACAAATTAGACTTGAGAAGGAAAAGGCGAAAGAGAAAGAGGCTTCTGTGAAAAAAGTGAAGCGGGGCCGAATTCGCATAATCCCAGTTTGGATTAGGGTTGTTTTTGTACTTGCTCTTTTTGCTGGTAGTCTTATTGTTGGGGTGATGGTCGGTTTTGGTATTGTTGGTGAAGGTGAACCTATGGACGTGTTGAATCGGGATACATGGTACCAGCTGTACGATTTAATATATTTAGATACAGAGCTAGATCGGAGCAATCGTTAAGCTTCGTTAGTTTGTGCCCAAAGTGGTGAGTGGTGAAGAATTTGGTATTTGTGATAATGGTTTTACATAAATCATGTCAAAATATTATTTGTGGACGGAATGGAATGGTTGAGACATTGATGGGAAATATGGATGAAAAAATATAGCTGTGTTCTCGGGGGAATCGAGGATATGGCTTTTTTGTTTATGGGTAGGAACCTATCCTGAAAATAGGTATGGTTCAGGAGTGGAATGCGACGAATCCAGCGACGTGCATTTACATCATGAGTTGTCTTGACTGGTAAAGCTTCTGAGCAATACTTGGCAAAGGTAGAGAAATAAGCGTTTTAGACACCCGGAAAGGGAACTTCTATCTTCCCGGAAAGCATGGTTTGTGTCATTTGCGGTAGAATGGGGAGCTTCTAGATGACTCCAAAGCTACCATGAAAATACAACAGTTCAGTAGTGAAGGGTGACGACTCCAGTGGGATCAGCACAAGTCCGAAAATCCCCTAGCACTTACCGAGTAAGTGGTAGGGAGTTGAGGCCGTGCCCACGCAGCCAGGATGGCAGGATTACACCGTTGCCCACAGGACGTGGGCTGCCCTTAGACGTAATTGATTCACCAGTAACGGATGATCCAACTTGATGAGTATTTTCATCCTCCATGGTGCAAGTTTAACTTGCATGGGTGGTCTACCCTGAAAATACACAGGTTCAGTAGTGGAGGGCGACGACTCCTGCGGGAAAAGCAATAGGTGAAGACCCGACAATTCGGCACGTTAGTGCGAAGTGTGGAGGCTGAGGCATTGCCCGAGGAAAGCTGTCGCCAGTAACGAATGAACTCACTATGAAATAATTTCCATCCCTCAAGATGCAAATCTCCACTTGCATGATGGTCTAACATAAAGGAAGAATAGTACCAGCCAATAAGGATCAAGAAAGACTTATTAGTCAAAGAAAGAAACATTTATAATGAAACAAAGGTAAATTCCACTTGTAACAAGCTTCGAAAAAAAGTAAACTAATGATGAATAGGGGATTGTAACCTACATATATGAGGAGGTCATAAATATGACACTTTCAATTGATGAAATAAAAGAAATTATTCCACATCGATATCCTTTTTTATTAGTGGATCGTATTTTAGAAGTGGAGGAAGGGCAACGAGCTGTAGGGTTGAAAAATGTAACAGCTAACGAAGAATTTTTTAACGGCCACTTTCCAGATTACCCGGTAATGCCAGGAGTATTAATCATTGAAGCGTTAGCACAGGTTGGTGCAGTTGCTATGCTGAAGAAGGAAGAAAATAGAGGTAAGCTAGCTTTTTTTGCAGGAATTGATGGGTGTCGTTTTAAAGGACAGGTGAAGCCAGGGGATCAATTACGTTTAGAGGTTGAAATGACAAGGCTTCGCGGGAAAATTGGAAAAGGGAAGGCAGTTGCATCTGTGGATGGAAAAACTGTTGCTGAAGCGGAGCTAATGTTTGCCTTGGACGACAAAAAGTAAAACTGACACAAAATTGTACGGGACCATGTGTGTGAAAATTTGTTCACATTTGGTCCTTGTTTTTTTTTTTGGCATATCGTCAGTAGGTCTTTTATAATTATACAATTATTAAACATTGGTAATACATACTTCTGTACATAGAATTTATACCTGTTATAATGTTTCTGACAACAAAGTACATGAAAAATCGACAAATACGCTTATTAAATTTATTGTTTAGGGGGGATGGAAAGGAAGGTATATTGATGTTCTTATGGTTTTTATCATATATCATTCCTTACCACGTAAATGAATCAAGAGTTTAAAAATTTCATAAGCGACTACGATAATGTAATACAAATGTTTTATCAAACAAATGATGGGTTAATTGTTACGAACAGTAATAGGGAGATCATCTTTGCCAATCCTGCATTTGAAAAAATGACGGGATATACAATGGAAGAATTACATTTAAGAAACCCCAATTATTTAAGCTCTGGAAACACTGAAAAGCATATATATGAGGAAATGTGGAGCAATATTAAAGATCATGGATCTTGGTCAGGGGAGTTAGTCAATCGCAAGAAAAATGGAGAACTTATTTATTCCTATACAACCATCACTCAAATAAATGAAAACAAGGAGCACGATTCCTTTTATATTGGTGCAGTAAGAGATATGACAGATCAGAGGGAAGCGGAACAGAAGCTTGACTATCTTGCCCACTATGACTTGTTAACGAACTTACCTAATAGGACAAAATTTAAAGAGATCTTAACGACAAAGTTAAAGGATGCCGAACATCATAATAGATTTGCTTTACTTTTTTTAGACTTAGATCGATTCAAGCTAATTAACGACACATTAGGACACCATGCAGGCGATATTCTGTTAAAGGATTTTGGGAACCGATTACGATATATTTTTGGTGAAAAAAATATTGTGTCACGTTTTGGTGGTGATGAATTTCTCATTTTATTAGAAGATGGGAGCACAGAGAAAAAAGTAATTCAATATATC
The DNA here is from genome assembly GCF_029688925.1 of Evansella sp. AB-P1. Classification (GTDB taxonomy): domain Bacteria; phylum Bacillota; class Bacilli; order Bacillales; family Salisediminibacteriaceae; genus Evansella. The sequence continues at coordinate 15,213 of NZ_JARUKY010000006.1, read as the reverse complement.
GAACAATTTTTTAGATACCAACGAGAAAACCCTATTTTTATCGAAAAAAGAGAGTATTATATTACGGCAAGTGTTGGAATTAGTTTTTATCCGGATCACGGAATTCATTCTGATATTCTCATTCAAAATGCCGATACTGCAATGTATTCATCTAAAGATGAAGGGAAAAATAATTTTCATTTTTTTCATGACAGCATTAAAGAGAATGCATTTAAGCAACTGGTCTTAGGCAATCACTTAAGACTTGCTTTGGAAAAGTGTCAATTTGATGTTCATTATCAGCTAATGGTGAATACAAATACGATGAAGCCCTATGGTCTTGAGGCATTAATTCGTTGGAACCACCCCGTTAAAGGAGTATTAGGACCAAACGAATTTCTTCATGAAGCAGAAGAATTGGGTCTCATTGTAGAGATGGATTATTTCGTTATGAAAAAAGCTATTGAGCAATTGAAGCAGTGGAATGAGAAAGGTTATAATGATATGGTCATTTCTATTAATGTTTCAAAAAAACAGTTTGACGATGCCGAATTTGCAAGTCGAGTTATTCACATTATAAATAACACTGGAATAAACCCTCACCAAGTCAGTCTTGAAATTACGGAAAATTATGCTTTAAATGATGTGGATGACGCGTTAGAAAAATTAATAGCACTAAAAAATAAAGGTGTCAGAATAGCATTAGATGATTTTGGGATTGGCTATTCTTCATTAAGTCAGCTCATTCAATTTCCAATTGATACTGTAAAAATAGATAAAGCCTTTTTGAAAAATATCGAAGGTGAAGAATTAGGAAAAGATGTAGCCTTAGTAAAGGCTATTGTACAAATGGCAAAGCAGTTAGGGTTTTCTGTTATATGTGAAGGAGTTGAAAAGGAATCGCAGCTTTTGTTTGTAAAAGAACAAGGAAGTGATATCGCACAAGGCTACTTCTTTAATAAACCTCTACCTGCAAGGGAAGTTGAACAACTTTTTGATATATGTAATGAATGCCCTGTATAATGACAAAAAATTTTTAACGCATAAGGATCACCATTAATTTGGCGGTCCTTATTTTATTTTTGCAAAAAATGTAATGAGAGTTTATGAAGAGATTATCAGTCATTGTCATAATATTGTTGAATTGAGGTGGAAAGTTGTCTAACTGTACCTTAAATAAACGTTTGTTTAACATTTATTTTGCAAAACAACATGTGATTTCTACTTTAAAGACCATATTTCCTAGGAAATATGGTTTTTCCCTAAAATAATACAACTTGTGGTGTCGAATTAAAACTTTAATTTGAATGAGATATTGAGATGAAAGGCGAAATTCGGAAATTATAGTTAGCAGAAGATAAGACATTTGAGATTCGAATCAAGCTTAACCTGCTTCGACTAGACCAGATTCAATCTGCCCCGATTCAACGATCGAATAGGGGGGAGAATGGAGATTGAACTAGGGTAAAAGGAACCGGGTACAGCTAGATCGGGTACAAAAACCCTCGGTTAAACGGCGGAGTATGTTGGAGAACGATGGAGCCCCTACTAGGTAGAGTTCCACCTGTTTTATAGTAAAAGCTTTCTAACGATTATAGTTAAATCATTCTTGGGTTTTTACGACAATAAAGATAAAAAACGACAATATCAAAATGTGTGTAATGATTGTGAGATAATCTATAAAAGAATAAAAAGAGGTTTAAAACCATTGTTTAGGTGAAATAAGGCTGTTAGAATCACTGTTGAAACTAAAGGTGACTAAGCAGGGGCCAGACACTACGAAATAATCTACTGTGGTTCGCGTCAACAAGGGTGAATATTCTTTGCAGAAAGAATAATTCCCCTTTTCATATAGATGATTTTTCTCTTCTTATGAGGCGGGAAATTAGGTGTCAGGCACCAAAAAAAGCACCAAAAGCTGGCACCGAAAAAAGGAGGCTTGTTGTATGAAGAAAAAATTAATGTTGATTCTGATGTCTAGTCTTTTCGCGTTAGGAATGGTTACTGCATGTGGTGACATTGAAAATGACCCTGGTCAACAGCCTAACATTAATGATGGAGGCATTGGAGGCTAAAGCTTAAGTGTTTCTAGCTAAAGGTCTCAACCACCGTCAAATTTTGTTTAATTTGTGTATCATAGCTATTTGAATGAATAATTCTAACCAAACGTTATGTTAAGGAGGAAAATTTCATGAAGAAGAAGCTATTTCTAATATTACTATCTAGTGCATTTGCCTTTGGAATGGTTACTGCATGTGGGGACTATGACGATCCGCCACAACAGCCTAACATTGATGATGGAGGAATTGGAGGTTAAGCCATTCGCTTAAGCAGCTAGCGTGATCATCTCTTTTTCTATATCCAATAAATGGTCATCGTTTTCTTACATGAATTTTGACAAAAAATAATAAAAGCTTCCTCTTTGGGTCATGATAAGTCATAAGAATTCAGCTTAATGGATTCCGCAAAATGATAAATGACTATCAAACAACAGGAGGAAGAGCAGATGAAGAAAAAGATGTATTTATCATTGCTTTCGGGTGTTCTTGCGGCTGGGGTATTGTCTGGTTGTGGAACAACGAATGATGATAACATTGTTGATCCGATGTTTGATCCAACAGAAAATAATCGCGAATTAAATCGTGGTTATGACACTGGCGATGACTTCAATGGAAGAGGCTTAAATCGCGATGGTATTGATACCCATGGCAATCGCGGTGGATTAGGCAATGATGGGTTTAATGGAAGAGGCATGAACGGTGATCTTGACGGAAGAGACCAGAACAGAGGTCTAGATAATGACATTGATCGAGAAGAGCAACAACGTTATCGAAATAGCCGTCAAAATAATAACAATAATAATGGATTCACCGAAGAAATGGGATATGGTCATAACTTAGTTGACGAAGATGGTCTTGGTGATGTGTTAGTAAATCGTGAGCATTATGAAATGGTAAGACAACGAGACAATCGTTAATAATGTTCATTAAATATTGAAAACGCAGTTCCAAAAGGTAAGTTCATTCATATAATGGTTATGTGGAGAGAGAGAGTGAAATGGTTAATTACCAATGGCTCTCTTTCGATGAAGCAATGTTATACTAGGTCCATGGTCTATTAGCCACAGGCCATGTTGACTCTATATATAGGAGGAAAGCTTGGCTGCCACCACCTTTCCTCCATTCACAAAATTGTCAGGGAACAGGTTCCTGACAATTTTGTGACAATCATTTACTCCCCTAATATAAATGATGAAAAAGCTAGTGAGATATTCACTAGCTTTTTTGCGTGGATCAATTCTGCTATTTAACGATCTACCTCAACATTCCTTTCGTCCACATTCTTTAATTGGTAATAAAAAGAAAATATATACAAAATCATACAAACGTATAGAATAGTCCCTCTTTGTTTTTATATAAACTTGATAAAATAAACTATAATAAATTGTTCTTTTTAGTGAACAACAAATTACAGATAAATCAATCAACCAATAAATATAAAAACATCCAACAACAACAGAATAATTGAAAGAGGTGGAGACATGGTTTTTCAATCAAAAATTGGAACAGCAATTGTCACAACTGCTGCAGCTACAGGTGTTTTTCTAGGAGCACCGACCATATCGGAGGCGGCTTTTGGAGATCAAACCTTATATTTTGGAATGAAAAATGAAGATGTCGTTATTTTACAAGAACAGTTAAAAGGAAAGGGGTACTTCCACTTTCACACAGCAACCGGTTACTTTGGGGATATTACAAAAAAGGCCGTTCAAGATTTTCAACGGGATAACAATCTAAAACAAGACGGCATTGTTGGGCCAACCACCTTTGCTGCATTAAAAAATAGCACCATCTCTACATCGACAAATACATCAGGGACAGCTGCTCCCTCTACATCTAATGGGAACAGCACAGCAACTGCTTCCGCAAGCAGTCAAAGTCAATCTTTGCAGCAATTAAAAACAAGTGGAGCTTTGCGAATTGGGTCAAGGGGAGAAGAAGTAGTTAAATTGCAAATGTACCTGAAAAAAGCAGGCTTTTTCGACTACCATGAAGCAACAGGCTATTACGGGACTATAACAGAGGCTGGCGTACGTCGCTTTCAGCAGGCGCGTGGCTTAAAGGTTGATGGTGTAGCTAGTAAGACGACACTGGAGGCAATAAATAAAGACATTCAGGCAACATCAACTACAGTAAAAACGAATAGCGGTTCAAGCACTACCACTACCAATACTGGCTCGAAAGGATCGGCGAATACGTCAAATTCTACAACTACTGCTACTTCCAGTGTGAATGTTGGGAGCCAATTGTCTGCGTCTGCACCTGCATCCTTAGTGACAGCAGCATCAAATTTGGCAAAAAGCAGTGTTACTCTCCGGGAGGGGAACCGAGGTAACAGCGTGAAAACATTACAGCAAATGCTCATGCATGTTGGTCATTTCAATTATCATGAAGCAACCGGTTATTATGGAACAATCACACGAGATGGGATTCGTAGTTTTCAGCGTAGCACAGGGTTAAAAGTGGATGGAATTGCGAATCCACAAACAATAAAAGCACTAGAAGGAGCTATTACAAGGGAATCCAACAAGGAGACAACGACAAAGCAAACGACAACGAACAGTAAGTCGACCAATTCCAATTCCACATCTTCGTCCACCTCTAGTTCGAATTCATCGGTGAAAGCTGTATCCAATGTTCCAATATTACAGGTTGGTAGCAGAGGGAATGAGGTAACGGAGCTGCAATATCGTTTGCAGATTTTAGGGCATTTTCACGTTCAGCCAACAGGATACTTTGGCGATATTACGAAAAATTCCGTGATTCAGTTTCAGAGGCAGTGGGGATTAGTTGCAGATGGCTTTGTGAGTCAAGCAACGTGGAACAAGCTAGACGAGGTGTCATCCATTCATTTATCAGATGCCCAAACGAAGGCTTCCTCAAGTTCAGCTTTTAATGCCATCAATTTAATCGCTGACGCTGGCAGTTATATAGGGACCCCGTATCTTTGGGGTGGAACGACTAGTCGTGGCTTTGACTGTAGCGGGTACGTGCAATATCTTTTCAAAAAAAATGGTGTTCATCTTCCCCGAACAGTAGCTGACCAATGGAACGCAACCGTCTCTGTATCAAAACCGAAAGTAGGGGATATCGTCTACTTTGAAACGTATAAAGCAGGTCCGTCTCATAACGGAATTTACATTGGAAATAACCAATTCATCCATACGGACTCCACGAGGGGAGTAACCATTACAAGCCTAAGCAACACGTATTGGAGCCAAAGGTACCTAGGGGCAAGAAGAATTAAATAACAAGTACAGCACATTAGCACACTTGAAGGGATTTTCCGTAAACGTTGGCGAAAAAAATAAATCATAAATCGAAAGTATAGCGAATTTACCAACTATTTTTGCACCCTAATTTTGGACATATAAAACATAAAGAAAATGGCTCCGATTTAATTGGGCCATTTTTATTTATTGACTAACAGACCTAAGTATAGCAAAACTTTTACAGCCAAAATTAAAAATAATTATAGCTTTATTGATATTGGAGAATCATCTGATATATCGCTATGCTAAGTCCTAAACTACTCGCTTTCATTTTTGATGGATGGTTTCTTGGATTACGGAACAAATGAAAGAAAACAATAATAAATCCCAGGGGTATCCATAACTCAAATAAACCATTTTTTGTAATGGTGGAAAAAAGTGGAACGATGATAGTGCAAATCAGAAAGTAGAAGAAGATTGTAAAGCGTCTTGTTTCTAGTTGTTTACTCCATCTTACTAACAAGAAAATAATGACTATTGCGATTATTGTCATGTGTAAAGGGGGAAGTGAGATTCCAAAATTTCCAAATTCGAAATGCACGTGAAACACCTCTCTTTATGATGAAATTAAGACTCTTTCTGTACATAACCACTTAAAGCCTTCTTTCTGTATATACCCATTTAATAGTTTCGTTTTATACACCCATACTTTTTTGTTTGTGGAAAAAAATGTGCTAACGATTTCTTAAACAATGATCCTAGTTTGTTTAACTCGCTTTGTTCGCAAATCCATATACATATTTTAACATTATTTCGTTAGATTCCGTTCAAAAACTCGTAAAAGTATATATATAAGGTTAAATCTGTTTGACTGGAATAAAAAAATAAGCCTTGATTCTTAAAAAAAACTCCGTCTCTATTTGATTTGATTGCTGATTGTGGAAAAAAATGAGAAGCTTCCTTTACAATATAAAGAATGAAGCAAAACTATTTTAAAAAAAATTCATCAAAGGTGTATTTTCAAAAAAACTTAGTCGGGACAACTAACACAATATGGTCGTTGTTGTGTCTAAGAAAAAAGTTTCAAAATGGGTTTAGAAATTTGTTTTCAAACATGAATGAAAATGGGGAACGGCTTATGGGTGAAAAGGATAAAGCAAATAGTAAAAACGAAGGCGAACGTGATACGAGTACGCATAGTGGGTTGAAGAGTGGTACTTACCAGTTTGGTAAAGGATTGCTGGCTGCAAAAAAGTTTGTCTATAGTTTTACTAAAGAGGAAGTTAAAAAGGGGTTGCCGTTCTTTATCGGGACGTTGGTGGTGTTGTTTGTGGTGGTGGGCCTCCTCCAACAGCGCAATGTTAGCAAGGACTCACATTATATAATGGAGGTGCTGGCGCCAATCAGTTCATTCACGTTAATAAATGAGATTTTGGGTTGGTTTACGTTCGTGGATAACTTGTTAATGGTGTTTGGTGTTTTCCCTTCGGTGCAGCTTGCGGATTTATATTTTTATGATCAAACTGGGATGTCGATGGAATTTACAAATTGGGTGTATTTTATGTTAGTGGTTGCTATCATCTCCGTTGCTGGTTGGATTAGTCAACAGAAAAATGGCTGGGGTTTACTGGAGCAAGTGCGGCAATCGATCTTATTTGGAGGTCTGTTAGGTGTCATTCTTTTGTTGTTTGCCTTGGACCAAAGCGCCACGGGGACCATTTCTATTTGGGGTTATCAATATGAATTGATTAAAACATATTCTGCTTTAGAGGCGTTTATCGTTGGTTTTTTGACTGGATTTATGAGTTATGTTTCTGGCATGTGGACGAGATCAAAGGAGTGGCGTGCAGGGTCCAGGCTTCGGTCGGTGAACGACTATACGAATGGGGCGGTGCCAGGTGTGCTGGCGGCAATTAGCACCTTGGTTATTGTGATTATCGTCTTTGTGATTGGAACGATGTTCAATGGCGGTGTTCCGTTACAGGCTAGGGGGGCGGAGCTTCTATATGATTCTCCAACTGTCCTTCTTGGGGTTCAGCTAGGGATTCATTATTTTGCCGCTGTTCATTTTATTCCGATCACCTTAATGGGCGAGGTAGCTATGATTTTTTCTGGTGGTTTTGGGGAAAAATTTGGTGTACATCCTGTTGTATCCATGATTTGTGTAGTGGTAGTCTTTGGGGGGCATTATTATTGGGGACGGAGACTGGCAAGTGTGGTGAAGGATAGTGGTCATCTGAAATGGAGGCTTTTGTTGGCCTATGCTGTTAGCTATGGGCTTGTTTCGGCGGTTGTCGTTCATCATTTTAAAACTATATTGGTTCACAATAACGTTGAGATCCTTACCATAAGTGCGAACTTCTTTACAACTTTCTTTCTAATGACGTTGCTCGCCGCCGGGATTTCCGGTTTGACCATGTGGATTATTCTTAGGTGCCAGGGAAAAAATAGGGAAAAAAACGTATAGGTATATCATGATATCTGTCTTGATTATATAGCTGAGAATGAGGAATGTAATGGGAAGAACCGGGTTTTGACATTTAAATAGGATATCTATTCTAAGTACAAGGAGACTATTGATTTCATGATGAAAACGTTAGACCATATTGGTGTTGCAGTTAGAAATATAGAAGATAGTATTCAATTTTATACGAATGTTTTAGGTGGCAAGCTGATTGATCGTTACAAAAGTGAGGCAGTTGGGGTGGAAAGTGAGATTGCGGTCATGGATGTGAATGGGGCACGAACGGAATTGCTTGCACCTACAAACAACACGACCTCTCCTATTGCGAGATTTTTAAAGCAAAAAGGAAAAGGTGTCCATCATTTAGCCTATCGAGTGGATGATTTAGATGAAGCGTTACAAGAGTTAAAGTTCAAAGGAATTGGTGTGCTGGAAGATACATTACGGACAAACAAGCACGGTCGACGGTTAATCTACTTAAATCCTGCTGATACGAATGGTACGATAATTGAATATTGTGATTACCCAAATGTGGGGACCAAAAATTTCTAGGATAGTACAAAGACGGAGGTGGAGAAAGGTAGGGGGCATTTGTTAATTATATCGAAGCGAGGAGGGGGCTGCTTGCCCCCAGTTGCCCCCAATGCAACTTTCTAATCATCTTCTGCTGTATTTTAACAAAGTGATATGGTAGTTGCTAGATTACCCAGTAAACACGTCGCCCTTTGGATAGGATATACGTGACTTTGATGATTTGGCTAAAGCAAAGGCTAATGTGAGTGGACCAATTCTGCCAACAAACATTAAGACGATAATGATTTGTTTTCCGTAAAAAGAAAGCTCACCCGTTAATCCCATGGATAATCCAACCGTTCCGAAAGCGGAGAATGCTTCAAATACAATTAAGATAAATGGGGCGTTTTCCGTAATACTTAGGCCTAAAATAGAAATAAAGATCATGGCCATGCTTATGACCACAATGGCGAGAGCCCGATTGATGATGTCATGGTGAATTTGTCGTTCAAAAATAACAGGCTCCTGTTTTCCCCGTAAATATGTGATGACAGCTAACATAATGATAAGAAATGTGGTGAGCTTCACGCCACTTCCCGTTGAAGCACTTCCAGCCCCAATGAACATAAGAAGAAGGGTAAAAACGATGGATCCTGTTGTCATATCGGCAGTTTCAATTGTATTAAACCCGGCGGTTCTTGGTGTAACAGCTTGAAAATAGGATGCCCACAATTGCTCTACCGTGGTTAGCTGTCCAAAAGTTAACGGATTAGAAAACTCTAATGCGAAAATCACAAGCATTGCAACCACATTCACGAAGAGAGTGCCGACTAACATTATTTTAGTGTGAAGGGCTAGGTGGCGAAATTTCCTTGTTGTCATAACATCATATAGTACGGTAAATCCGATTCCGCCGATAATGAATAATAGCGTAATCGTTACGTTCACTATTGGATCGCTAACATAGGCAGATAAACTATCATCCCACAAGCTGAATCCTGCGTTATTGAAGGCGGAGATAGAATGAAATAGACTTGTATAAAGGCCATAGCTCCAGCCATACTCAGGTACCCACTTGAAGGCGAGGATCCCAGCTGCAATGAATTCTATTGTGATGGAAAAAATAAATAGTATTTTTACTAAATTAACAACGCCTCCGATGGAATGTTGATTAAGTGCCTCCTGAATCAAAACACGTTCTCGCAATCCAATTCGTTTTCCTAAAATTAAAATAGTAATAATAGCAAAGGTCATGAGCCCTAATCCACCAATTTTAATCAAGATCATAATGATGGTTTGCCCAAAGATGGTGAATTCTGTGCCAGTACTTACTACAACTAATCCAGTTACGGTTGTAGCTGATGCTGCAGTAAAAAGGGCATCGATCCATGAAACTCCACCTGTTGTACTCCAAGGGAGCTTCAATAGGAGCATCCCAATGATAATCGCTGCTGCAAAACCAAGTGCTAAAATTTGTGGTGGAGTAAACCGCCAGCGTTGAAATGGATTTATTAGCTTCATCGTTACATTGCCTGATCTTCAAAGCGTTTTATGTCTTTGTTATGGCCGATGACGATGAGTAAATCCCCCTTGGAAATTTCATACATTGGTTCTGGAGAAATATCGATATTATCACCATTCTTCACAGCTAGTATCGTTACTCCATATTTTGATCGAATGTCGAGCTCAATCAAGGAGTTTCCTTCTAATTTACTTGTTGCTACGAGCTCAACAATGCTGTATTCCTCGGAAAGCTCAATAAAATCTATTATTTTATCATCAGAAAGCTGCTGTGCAATACGTTTTCCCATATCTTTTTCTGGATGGATAATATGGTCTGCATCGATTTTCGCGAGAACCCTATGATGATAGTCATTTTTTGCTTTTACCCAAACGTTCGCAATGCCCATTTCTTTCAGTAACAACGTTGTTAAAATGCTTTCTTGTATATTGTCCCCAATAGCTACGACTACAAAATCAAAGTTACGGACGCCTAACGATTTTAGAGTGGCTTCGTCTGTAGAGTTCGCTACAACGGCGTGAGTTGCAATATTTGAAAACTCATTTACTTTTGCCTCATCTTTATCCATAACTAAAACTTCGTGTCCGATCCTTACTAGCTCGCGACAAATACTTCCCCCAAATCTCCCTAAACCAATAACGACAAATTGCTTTCTACTTCCTGCCATTCGTTTCATCTCCCTCAAACATAAAAACTAGCCAATTGATTCGCTAAAAATGAAAAATAGTCGTAGTTGAATAATATACAGTCGGTTTTATAAATCAGCTTCGCACACCACCTCAGTGATTGTACGAAGCAAACTTTATAAATGAACGTATAAAAAAGACCTCTTCAAAGAAGGGTCCAGTAACTAGACCTTTCTCCCTGCACGCTTGCGAAGTTAGCTGTCGGGTTAGGGGATGAGAGTACCCCTTCTTCTAATAAGATTCACCCCAAGACGAAATGTATTCGTTAAAAACAAAGCTAAAACGAATAATATCGAATAAAATGATTCCTTTCATTCGATTATTCCGCCAAATTTGGTTCCTCCACTCTAAAAAAGATTCAGCGATCAAAAGGTAAATTATTTATTTGTTTTTTTATTTCTAATCGTAATTTACTCCTAACTTTCGAAGTTGTCAAGATGGGGGTGAGGTAGCTCATAGAACGTGTGAGAAATGATGAAAAGGGGGGGATGCTCATAGAAGGTGTGAAAGATGATGAAAAAAGGGGGGACTCATAGAAGTTGTGAAGTGGCTCATAGAACGGCAAAACCTGCTCATAGAAAAAGTAAATGCGGAAAAATAGTAGTCTGGTCGTGCAAATAATTGTTATTTAGAGGAGCTGGCGCTACCTTCTGACAGAAAAGACATCATAAACACGACTAACGACCACCTCATTACCGTGAGTAAACACAAAAATCCCCTATTGAAACAAACGCCTGCTTAAAATCTTAACAAATATTCACTATATCATCAGCTATATTTCGATCACACAACACTTGAATACTATACCGGGGTATCATATAATAATAAAACAAGAAGACTTAAATGAGTAGAGGAGCAACATTTAGCAGTTTCAGCTTAGTTTTTAACAAAAAAGGGGGATTTCGGAGGATGGAAACATCAAAAATGATACCATTAGCAGTAAACGGTGGTGTAGGCTTTGGCGCAAAACTAACACCGAAGCAGCTCATTACGTTGGGAACATATTTAGACGAGGATTCGGAAATAGAGCTCACAACATTTCAACAAATGATCATAAGGGTGGAGGAATCGAAGCTGGAGGAAGCAACGGCCGAATTAGAGGCGGTAGGGTTTTCCGTTTATAAGGTGGGGAATTATGTGAAAAGCCTTCGTACATGTAACTTTTGTAAAGGTGCAGAGGAAGAAGGGATGCCCGTTGCAATTGAATTAAATAAACGAATTGCGGGGCAAGAAGTGCCATTTACCCTTCGTCCTGCCTATACAGGGTGTCCGAATGCGTGCGGTGAGCCGCTGATCAATGACATTGGCGTTATCAAGCGGGATGATCACTACGAACTGTATGTAGGAGGAAAAGCGGTTGGGGAGGATGCTAGAACGGGGATTCTTCTCCAGGATAAACTGTCACCTGATGAGTTGTTTGAATTAGTTGATCGGGTCCTAGCAATTTACCGAAATAACGGGAGAAAACGTGAAAGAATAGCCAAATTCATTGATCGTTTTGGCTTTGAAAACTTGAAGCGGGAAGTAATCGTGTCGTAGATGTAATCCATGCACCACAATGAGATTGAACGGTAGACAACAAGTAGAATGCACAAATAAAACCCAGTAGCAAACATATGAAAACTCATGGGAAAAGAACCTTGAACTGTGCCATCTCAACCTAACAACGTGGAGAGGAAGTTCAATAAGCTTCCCATGAGTTTTTCCAAAATCACCATTTTCACTTCAGCAAGCTAACCAAAAATAATGAAGCTTATAAGTTGAGAGACTTTTCAGCTTCAATACAAATACTAATTTGCTAAAAACATCAGCAGCCGGTCGCCCCAGCCAACCAAAATTAACCAGCGACCTTCGCCGAGTACCTAGTCACCTCCAATCAACCTATCAACCGACCACCCCCTTTCAACCTAACAATCCCCCATACGAACTGATGAACCTGCAAATTAACCCAACGAACCAACGAACAAATCTAACAATTATCAAATCACCCTATCACCTTACCGACCTTCGCTTCATGCTTGATGAACGCTGCTACCCAATAGGCTAAGGCTCCTACTGTCTCCCCTGGATTGTAAGCACCGATAATTGGGAAAGAAGAGCTGCCAACGACGAAGAGGTTATCCACCTCGTGTGTTTGGCAAAAATGATTCACAACGGATTCAGCTGGGTTTTCTCCCATTCTCGTGGTTCCACCAGCGTGACTGTTCAGTGCCCAAGGATTTCCTAGCTCAGCCCCCCATATGTGGAGTGCTCCTGCCTCTTCATAAATTTCATAGGCCCGCTGACGTAAAAAGGCGAGCTGTTTTGCCGTTTGTGGGTGCCAATCGAAGGTAACACGAGGGACTGGCAAGCCGAATGAATCCTTTATTTTAGGGTCTAAATCAATGTGCTTATCGTCCTGAGGAGGTTCTGTTAAATAGATTCGACTATTGTAATGGTGTGTATATGCTTTTTTTATAAAACGTTTATATTTTTCGCCCCAGTTAGGAATGCCATCTGGAGTTGGCGCCCCTGTAAATTCGATAGGCTGACCTGCAAGGCCATGCTGATCGGCACCAGTAATATTGCCACCCATGACGAAATCCTCTCCAAACTCCCTTGGAGAAAAATTATCGTCGGCGAATCTATTCACAGCCCATCTTGGTGTAGGACCAATAAAGGAATTCATCGGTTCATCGAAGACCCCAATCAATTGGGTAATGTCACGCATATGGAAGTATCGGCCAACCTGCCCTCCGTTGTTGGCTATTCCATTAGGAAATTTTTTCGATTTTGATAAAAGCATCAAATGGGTAGATTCCAAATAATTTGCTGCAATGATCACAAGGCGACCTGTAACATGCTGTACCTCTCTATTTTTATCAAAATACTTCACCCCTTCCGCACGGCCATGCTCGTCAACCGTCACCTCGAATGCTCGACTATGAAAGCGAATTTCAAAGTTTTGATTCCTCCTAGCTTTCCGTATTTCTGTAAGTCCGACATCCCCTTTCGCTTCCACAGTACAACCGTAGCTTTGGCAAAAACCACAATAGCCACATGCATGGCGACCATCATAATCAACGGAATTAATGGCGCCCGGAACTGGAAATGGATCGTAGCCTAAGGAACGGGAAGCTTCAACAAAGTGTCTCGTTGCATAGCTAGGTGTTGTGGGAGGCATAGGATAGCCCTTTGGACGGGGTGGATGAAATGGATCCTTCGTATGATCGCCACTTACACCGATCCGTTCTTCAAACTTTTGATAATGTGGCTCCAAGTCATAATAGGAGATTGGCCAATCTGCCATCGCCCCATTCTCTACTTGCCCGAAAACACTTCTCGCTTTAAAGGTAGCGGGCTGAAACCGCCAAGATTGGGCACCCCAATGGAGGTGATCTCCACCAGGTCCCCAACCATTCCAGCCTGTTACAACTCTTTCTCTTGTTTTCCTATCGTCTGACCGCCATGTAAAACGAGGTTCATCCTGCGGCCCCCATAGTACTTTATTCCTTATGGGGAATTTTAACTCATCCATGGCGTATTGTTTGGAGCTAATGTCTGGTCCCCGTTCTAATGAGATAACATGAAGTCTAGCGTCTGTTAGCTCTCTAGCAATAATTCCTCCTGCACAACCACAACCAACAATCACAACATCTGCATCATATTTTTTTACCATTGTTCTTTCTGACATCTCCTCTCAAGCTAACAATATCGTCTGTGACCCAGCCTCGGCTCATGTGGGTAATAGGGTGAAATCTAGCTCCTGGATAATCGATTAAATTCCATCCAATCATATTACGATTCCCACCATACTTCGGATCAGCAAACATCCCCTGCATCGTATGCTCTCTAAGTAATTCAAAAAACTCTGTCCCCTCTAGCTTTTGGAGAATAGCTGTTCTATCTGTCTGGGGTAAATTAAGAAATGATTTACCAAACGCGGATCTTGCTAATTTTTCAACTTGTTCGATCCCATCTTCATACGTCTCAATGTCCTCCTGGTTGGCCGTTCGTAATGCTTGAAGAATAAAGCGTCCCACTCCGGCCTGTTTTGCACCAGGAAAAATCGTGTCTACAGCTTCACGGAGAACACCGACAAAAATTCCCTTAAACTCACGAGGAGAACCGGTTGTTGTAGCTGTTTCTTTCGTTTTGCCACGTTGGCGATTCCGTTCCCGTTCCTCCCATTCCTCCTCGGTAAAACACATTTGACCTCTACCATCTAACGGCCGTGCGCGCATAGCGGCAGGCTTTACTTTTTTTCGACTCATTGACTCTATCTCCTCTCTACGGGACAGGGGGGACAGGGACTTTGTCCCGTTTTGTAATACGACGCTAACATACTATTCGAGCATTAATTAAAGGATATTTTTTTCCGAATGAGAAAAACTTGGCATATTGGGGCCAAGTAAGGAAGTTGCGTTTTTTCCAATAAGTATTACAAACAAATATGAAAGGATAGTTGAGTGAAGCTTTAACGGAATAAAGAAAGTGAACGTTTTGTTCAAATGAAAATAAACACTTCCAAATTGAAGTGAAGTTAAACAAAAAGTGCAAAATTGTTTACATTAAAGTTTATTTTCAAAAGCATTACCGTATTCCTAGTAATGCAATGCTAACAGTTTATTCTATCGTCATATAAAGGTAACGGCGGGGGACAGAGGGACAGGACCTTGTCCCGTTAGGATCGTCGCCAATTATCCTGCAAATATTGAAATAAAAGAGTGGCATTAATATAGTGGAGTCCAATGAACCTGTAATAAAATAGGTATTTGAGGTAGGGGAGGGGACAGTG
>NZ_JARUKY010000051.1 GCF_029688925.1 Evansella sp. AB-P1 | reverse complement strand
AATGATTTTTAACGGCATGACGAGTTTTGTGTAATGTGTCTTGGCATGTATTTGTCCGACTAAATCAAGGAATAACCGTTGAAATAAATCTGGATTCATTCCATTTAATCGACGTGAAAGTTGAGAAATACTGATGGAATCAAGGTCAACACCTTTTTGCAGCTGATCATCAAAGAGACAATCACTAAGGGCATGGAGGCTTTCCACCTCTTCCAGCTGTGCATAAAGTAATAATTTCAAGAATGATTCTGTCGTAAGTTTCTTTGTATAAAGATCTAATTTCAATATTTTCACCTGTTCGTCAAATAATTTGAAATTTATAGGTGAAAACCATTGTCCAAATGAAGTTTTTCGTGTAATCTTATCCATGAGTTTGGTCCTTTTTATTGGATTTGGACGGGATTACCACCTGACCTTATCCATTATAAAGGACTTTTTCTTTGCACAAAATAACTTTATTGAACATTTCGAGTATTTTAAATAGTTAGTCTAAATTAATGCAACACTAGTG
>NZ_JARUKY010000050.1 GCF_029688925.1 Evansella sp. AB-P1 | reverse complement strand
CACTAGTGTTGCATTAATTTAGACTAACTATTTAAAATACTCAAAATGTTCAATAAAGTTATTTTATGCAAAGAAAAAGTCCTTTATAATGGATAAGGTCAGGTGGTAATCCCGTCCAAATCCAATAATAAAGGACCAACGCATGGATAAGATTACACGAAAAACTTCATTTGGACAATGGTTTTCACCTATAAATTTCAAATTATTTGACGAACAGGTGAAAACATTGAAATTAGATCTTTATACAAAGAAACTTACGACGGAATCATTCTTGAAATTATTACTTTATGCACAGCTGGAAGAGGTGGAAAGCCTCCATGCCCTTAGTGATTGTCTCTTTGATGATCAGCTGCAAAAAGGTGTAGACCTTGATTCCATCAGTATTTCTCAACTTTCACGTCGATTAAATGGAATGAATCCAGATTTATTTCAATGGTTATTCCTTGATTTAGTCGGACAAATACATGCCAAGACACATTACACAAAACTCGTCATGCCGTTAAAAATCATA
>NZ_JARUKY010000005.1 GCF_029688925.1 Evansella sp. AB-P1 | reverse complement strand
GGAAGACATTCTCGTTGGAGAGTGTCTTTTTTTGTTTAAATTAAAAGACCTAAAAGGTAAGGATTCTTTATAAGAAGAAATGATAGTTGCGTTTCCTAGGAAGTTGCTGGGCTAATGAATAGAACATTTTTTCTTGGCGATCCTAAATCTGGATCTTCCTCCTTTCTGGTGCTATAGACTGCTTATAGACGGATCTTATTACTGGATTTTGCTGTTTTCCTCGTCTCTAAGAACTGAACATATTTTTTGTATAAATAAAAATAACGAAAGATAAAGAAATTTGTAAATTTGTTTCTAGAACAGACGTAAAAAATACAATAAAATTCCATCTATACTTTCGTTTAAATAAACCAATCCTATGTATAAATAGGAGGTATTAAATATGAATAGAAAAATTACAATATTATTCTGCTTTGCTTTATTCTCTATTGTAATTACAGCTTGTAACAACGTTGTAGACGATGCAGTTAATGAACGGTTTATAGGTCTAGATGAAAAAGGAAAATACACAATAAATAATCAAGAAAGAAATGCTACAGATATTTCTAGTGAGAGTACAACAATGTCAAGCAATGAATTTCCTCATACGAAAGCTGTACAAATACAAGAAGCAAAATTTGAATACGAAATTGATACTAATCAACAAGGGAAACAGCATCAGCAAAACATAAATGTAAATCAAGGAAAGCAAAAACAAATAACTAAACAGTGGGCTAAAACCGCTAGAGAAAATAAACAAAAGAAAAATCAATGGAAAAACGGGCAAACTCAACAAAATAAAGAAGCTTCCGAACAACAACAACAAGAGCAACAACAGCACCAACCCGAACAAGAACAACAACAAGAGCAGCAATCCGATCAACAGCACCAACCAGAGCAACAAAATGAACAACCACAACAAGATGAAGCTGAGGTTACTGACGTCCAAGAGGAGAATGAGAACCAAGCAACTGACGACATAGGATCGATTCAGCAGCAAGTAATCGATTTAACAAATGCAGAACGTAGAAATAATGGATTAAATGAATTACAAGGAGATTCTGCTTTAAGTAATGTTGCTCAAACGAAATCAACAGATATGCAGGAAAATAATTACTTTTCACATACTAGTCCAACCTATGGATCACCTTTTGATATGATTCGGGATTTTGGTGTTTCTTATAACTCTGCAGCAGAAAATATAGCACAAGGACAACGAACCGCTGAAGAAGTGGTACAATCTTGGATGAATAGTGAGGGTCATCGTAAAAATATTTTAAATGGTGACTTTACACATATTGGTGTAGGGTATGATGAAAATGGACACCATTGGACGCAAATGTTCATAGGTAGGTAATTAATATGGAAAGAAATCGATTACATCTAGTCGATTTCTTTTTATTATTTGGCAAGCAAAGTATTTAATGTTAAAATGAGAATCAAATTATTTTTAAAAAGCTGAGAATAGAGGAGTGGAGTTTAGATGAGTACGAATATTGGTGTAGAAAAAAAGAATGGGTTTTTTGGTGAATTCGGTGGAAGTTATATTCCAGAGGATCTTCAAAAGGTCATGGATATTTTAGAAGAAAAATTTGAGTATTACAAAAATGATAAAGAATTTATTGAGGAATATCATTATTACTTAAAAGAATATGTAGGTAGAGATAACCCATTAACCTTTGCAAAAAACTTAACGAAAAAAATAGATGGGGCAAAAATCTATTTAAAGCGAGAGGATTTAAATCACACAGGTGCACATAAAATAAATAACGTTATTGGTCAGATTCTTCTGGCAAAACGAATGGGTGCAAAACGTATAATTGCTGAAACTGGTGCAGGTCAGCATGGGGTAGCAACGGCAACTGCATGTTCCATGTTTGACATGGAATGTATTATTTATATGGGTAAGTTAGACACGGAACGACAAGCTCTTAATGTTTTTAGAATGGAGTTATTAGGAGCAAAGGTAGTTTCAGTAGATAAAGGCCAAGGAAGGTTAAAGGATGCAG
Organism: Evansella sp. AB-P1; assembly: GCF_029688925.1. GTDB lineage: Bacteria > Bacillota > Bacilli > Bacillales > Salisediminibacteriaceae > Evansella. Next base: position 252,452 of record NZ_JARUKY010000005.1, on the reverse strand, counting down.
TAGACGCGGCATTATCGGATTTAGTTGAGAATTACAAAAATACTTTTTATTTATTAGGATCAGCTGTTGGTCCACATCCATTTCCATCCATGGTTAAGCATTTTCAATCCATTATTAGTGAAGAGTCTAAAAGGCAAATACTGGAGAAGGAAGGGAAACTTCCCACAGCCGTTGTAGCTTGCGCTGGTGGTGGTAGTAATGCCATTGGAGCATTTGCTCATTATATTGATGAAGAAGAAGTGCGCTTAGTTGGTGTAGAACCATCTGAAGCACCAACATTAACAGAAGGTGTACCAGCAATTATTCATGGATTTAAATGTTTAACCTTAGTGGATGATGAGGGAAACCCTAAACCAACATACTCTATTTCAGCTGGTTTAGATTATCCAGGAATTGGTCCTGAGCATAGTTATTTAAAGGTGTCTGGTAGAGCAGAATATGTTACTGTAAGTGGTGAGGAAGCCTTAGAAGCTTTCCAGGTTCTATCAAAGACAGAGGGAATAATTCCTGCTTTAGAAAGTTCTCACGCTATAAGTCACGCTATGAAGCTAGCAAAAGAATTATCTCCTGATGATATAATTATAGTTAACTTATCAGGAAGAGGAGATAAAGATGTTGAACAAGTATTTAAAATGATAAAAGAATAATATAAAAATAAATATATAAAAAGAGGCTGCATATGTAGCCTCTTTTTTGATTTAGATGCTTTTTTTATCTGAGCTCTTCTTAAAGAAACTGATCAAATGTAAGACTATTTTCTTCTATATTAAACCAAATACAAAAAAGCTATAAGCCACAGATGATAATAGAAAAGTTAATATTATGACGAATTGATAATTATGTTTGACGATCGTAGTTGTAGGTTTCCCCATTAGTTGTGCTGCCATTAGTAATTGTCCAGAAAATGGTGAAATTTGTGTAGCCATAGCCCATGAAATTAAGAAAACAACAGCAAAATACTCTGGACTTACACCAAATTCAGCTGGAGATAAGGCACTACCGATACCAATTACAATAATAACTGGATGAATACCCAAAAAGGAAAGTAAGATTGACAACAAAACAATAAGTAATGTTAATACATATACCGACCCGTAGGATGCTTGGAATAGAAAATGAGATACAAGGGCTCCTACATTTGTTTCCGTTATTGCTAATCCAATAAACCCAGCACTAATGAATACTGCTAATTCATTTCTCATACGAAAAAAGGAAGTTTGTACTTGAAACGATACATCCTGAATATAAAATTTAATAATATTTGTAAAAATAGCCCAGATCATTGGTAAAATAAGTGCTAAAAGAGAGACAATTGTTGTCATATTTACATCAAGGACATATTCAAAAATAAAGGACATACTAATTAAAACGACACAAAATAAATAGAACGGTACTAATGATTTTGAAGTTGTATTTTCATCCTTTAGACCATTATTTTCAATAACGGGATCATCAGGAAAAGCAATTCTTTTAAACATAATCCAGCAAACAAGAAGGTAAACAAGTGCTAGAGAAATGCCATATGCACCAATATCTAACCATGATAAATCAAATAAAACTAAAATCAATGCAACATTTACAAAATAAGGGGACCAAAACATGCACATTGCAAATCCACGCATGATTGTAAGTGTTAATTTTAAATTTCGATAGGATGTAAAGCTTTCTTCAGATATTCGTTTCACTATCGCCATCGATCCTAAATTAAGTAATAAACCCATTGTTGCAGCCAAAAAGAAGCTATTACGGTATGGGTGACTCCCTTTTGCTCCTTCCATCACTTGAACTTTTTCATTCAAGGCTGTTAAGTAACCGGAAGTAGACATAAATGTACCTATTAAAGGTACGAGAAGAAACAAGGTTAATAAATTAATATTTTGCCCAAAACCTAATACGGCCTCTTTATATGATATATTTTCAATATAGAAGCAGATAAGCCCAATAATGACAAGAGATAAAACAATAACACGGTTTAGAGTTCGTATGTAAAATAGTGTGAAAACAAATAAAATTCCTCCAAGAAGACTATATATTAACGTCAAAAGATCACTAGAAATGAAATGCTCTCCTAAATATAACAATGCTGTTAAGTAACAAACTACCCCTAAAATTTTTAACAATAGTGTGTTCTGTTTCGTAGTGTTCAACTCCTTAATATGTAACAATGATTAGAGTTCTTTATCGTAGGATTCAAAAAATACTAATTTTCATTTTACCATATTTGATAATGATAACTTTAATGGAATGTTACGAATGAAAGAAAACAAATTATCATATTTATGAGAGTTTATCGTTATTGATGCCAAATCCATATTGCTAATAACAGATTTAAAAAAATATCAATTTTGTAGTCAAGTATTAATCTATAGCTTCATAGATTTAGAATAATTAATGTTTTTTACGTAACACTTACGGTGTAATTAAGCTGATAGGAGAATGTCCATTGGTTTTCTGATTAGGTAGTTGAAGAAGCTCTGACTTTGGTACCAGTACTAATTATCATAGGGAAGATGGTTAAAAGGTACACCTATCATTCAAATTTGGCTACTTCCTTAAATTTTGCTTGGATTTGGTGTTGTATTTTCCAAGTGTAATAATTGGTCTTAGTATGGATGTTATCAATCAAGGCGTTAGTCAAAGGGGCAGCGGAATTTAGCTATCATTAGCTAAGCAATGAAAACAAGCTTTTGAAAATCTATAAAGAATAAAGAGAGTACAAACTCTTCCTTAGAAATCATTTATGAAATTGTACGCATGAAAGGGGGGAGTCCCCATAATTTTTTTTGGGGTGCACATTGAAAAATCATAACAAAAAACATAGGACGTGGAATGTTATTCTATTTTCAGGTGCTCGTTCTTCTGTTAAGAAAATAAAAATTACAAAAAAAACGAAACTACTTTTTTATATGATTATATTAATCAATGTAATGATACTTCTTTCTATTGCAAATTACGTTATGTATAAATTTGAAGAAAAGGTAATGGAACAAGAAGTATTAAATAAGGAAATCGAAAAACGTGATCTTGTTGTAAAGGAAGTAAAATCTGAAATGGAAGGTATGGAGCAAGAGTATTTGAGGTTACAAGAAGATGCTATTGAGGTTCAACGTTCTATTGAGGAGTTTAAAGCCTTTGAAGAACTATTAAATGATATTGAACTGGATTTACCTATTGATCCAACTATTGATGGGAGTGGAGGAGTGGAGGTTCTTGGTGAAGATGTTAGAGAAGGTGATATATCAGAAAGATTAATAGAACTAAGGTCGCAACTTCCTAATATGATTAGTGAATTTGAAATGACAGTAGAAAAACTACTGGCTTATGAGGCTGAGTTAAGAACAATTCCTACAATTATGCCTTCAAAAACTGGTCGTATAACCTCAGAGTTTGGAACGAGATACGATCCTTTTACAGGCATAACTTCTTTTCATTCAGGAATTGATATTGCTTCATCATTAAATACACCGATTTATGCAACAGCAGATGGCATTGTTACATTTGCCGGGTGGGATGGACCATATGGGCAAACGGTTATTATTGAGCATGGTAACACATATGAAACATTGTATGCTCATTTAAATCATACGGATGTTCAAGTAGGAGAATCAGTGAAAAAGGGAGATAAGATTGGTGGAATGGGAACAACTGGTCGAAGCACAGGGATTCATTTACACTATGAAATTAAAAGGAACGGAGAATACGTTAATCCCTATATTTATATGACATTTCATGAACGGTAGATTCAGATGAAAAATTAATAGTATATTTAAGGAGGTGTAAGCCAGTTTAGAACTGGTGGAAAAATGTTCAATAATCAAAAAAAGAATGAAAGAAAACTAAATGAAATCTCTACACTAATTGGTGAAGGAACATCCGTTGAAGGGATTATCAACATTGAATCAAGTATCAGAATTGATGGAAATGTCTATGGAGAAATTCATACGGCTGGGGACGTGACGATTGGTAAAGATGGCTATGTTGAAAAATCCGTAACAGCAAGAAATTTATATATTGCTGGAAAATTAAAGGGAAACGTAAAAATAGAAAATAAAATTCATATTTATGATTCTGGACATTTTAACGGAATAGCGGAAATGAATACAATTGTTATTGATGAAAATGCACATTTTCAAGGAAGAAGTATAATGAAAGGCTCTTCTAATATAAAACCAAAGTCAAAAGTTGTTGATATGGAAAAGGATAAAAATATGGGAAGTGAAATGTCTAAGGAGAAAATAAATCATAAAGAAAGAGAAGAAGAGATATATCAAGAGAAAGAAAAAGTGACAAATGAATAAAGAAAGTAAAAAACTGAAAAGTAATTATTACTTTTCAGTTTTTTACTGCTAATCTTTGACAAAGTTAACATTTCGTTCATTGACCTTTCGTTATAAGGTAAGTTACTATTTATGATTAAAGGGAAAAATAATATTAAAAATGTAGTATAAATGTGGGGAGATAATTATGAATCATCAATTAAACTTTCATGAAAAACCAGAGTTACTTTTACAAAAACTAATTCAATTTAATACTTCCAATCCTCCTGGAAATGAAAAAGCATGTATTCAATTTATTGAAAAATTATTGCTACAATATGGAATTGAATCAGAAATTTTATATAAAGATGAAAATCGACCTAATTTAATAGCTAGGCTAAAAGGAGAGGGAGAAACTTCTCCAATTATGCTTTATGGACATGTAGATGTTGTGACTACAGAAAATCAATCTTGGACACATCCACCTTTCTCAGGAGAAATAATTGATGGTGTTGTTTGGGGAAGAGGAGCTTTAGATATGAAAGGTGGGGTTGCAATGATGATTGCAGCCTTTCTTAAAGCAAAGGTTAATAAAATACCGCTATCTGGAGACGTATTATTAGTTATTTTAAGTGATGAAGAAGCGGGTGGAGACTATGGAGCTAAGTTTTTAGTAGAGGAACACCCTTCATTATTTAAAGATATACAATATGCAATCGGGGAGTTTGGTGGATTCACATTATATATTGCTGATAAGCGTTTTTATCCAATCATGGTAGCGGAAAAGAAAATCTGTTGGATGAAGCTAGTTATTAAAGGTAAAGGTGGGCATGCAGCTTTGCCAATAAGAGATGAAGCAATGGCAAAGTTATCAAAGCTTTTAAAAAAGTTAAACAATAGGATGCCAGTCCATATTACACCGGAGGTAAAGTTAATGCTTGAAGGTATTTCGAACCATATGCCCCCTGCAAAAAAAATGGCTATTAAGCAGCTTTTAAATCCACGTATGACTAATTTTGCAATTAATCGTCTAGGTGAACATGGTGAATTGGTCGATAGTTTACTGCATAACACAGTTGCTCCAACTATCATTCGAACGACAGAGAAAGTAAATGTTATTCCAAGTGAAATTGAAGTGGAACTAGATGGCAGAGTATTACCAGGATTTTCTGAAGAAGATTATTTAAAGGAATTAAAACAATTGATTAACGATGATTCTATAGAGGTTGAAGTTGTTCGTTCAGACATTGCTCATACAAATATTAAAATGCAGCACTTCTATACTTTAGCAGATATTATAAACGAATATGATCCAGATGGAATACCAATTCCCTTTATACTTCCAGGAGTAACAGATGGTCGTCATTTTGCACGATTAGGAATTCAGACCTATGGCTTTTTACCAATGAATCTTCCACCGGAAATAAATGTAGCGAGAACGATACATACAGAGGACGAAAGAATCCCTGTAGAATCTTTATTTTTCGGTATGACATGTATTTATAAAACGTTACAAACCTTTTAATTGAAAGGATAAACCCCCTTAGCTAAAAGATACTAGAATGATACTGAGGGAATTTTTCACGTACCAAAATCTTTAAAGTGAAAATATTTTCCGTATATTATATGAAATTTGTAATTATTCTGTTGAATTATGTAAAATAATAGTATAATATGTTCTATATAGTTAACAAGTAATAGTACTTTCGAATCGAATATGATAGGGCAAACTTACTGAAAAGTAGGGACGCAAAGCCAAGGGCCTACGCTATAGTAATAGCAATAGCATGGTAGCCGGTTGCACACCATTAAGAAGCCCTTTTTTTGTTTTGAAAAGGGTTTTAATTTTTGGCTTTATTAATACCATTTTTTACATAATTATTGTTTCCCTTTAAGCGATATGTACATTAAAGCTAAGGAATTAATGTTGAGAGACTATTTAGTAGGGAGGTTAATAGATTCATGTAAAACATGAATATTGGATATTTCTATTTAACAACAACTAGAACACTTCAACTCAGATGATATTGTATCCGTTTTCATAAAAAACAAAATTCCTTTAACCAAGATAAAAAAAGGAGGGTCTTATCATTAAAAATTTAAGTATGAAATTAAAGTTAATTGTATTATTTATTATTACTGGGTTAATTCCTCTTATTACTGTCTCTATCTTTATTATCAATGAATCTTCGAAACAAATAGAAGAAGATATCGTTGGGCAATCGGAATTATTTTTTACATTAATTGAAGAAAGAATTAATGACTTTTATCGTGAAAGAGAAGGAGATGGCTTCGTTATCTCCAATATGGGAGTAGTAGTCGATACATATTTGGTATTAGAAGAAGAAGGATGGCAGTCGGGTGCTTGGATAGAGCAAAGAACTGCACTTCAAAGGTTAGTTTCCATGGCAGTTAGAGAGTACGATTTCTTAGACATCTATTTAACTGACGATCAAGGAGAAGTAATCTTTTCCTCAAGTTATGGTCATACAATACTACATGATGATTTTTCAGATAGGGAATATATTCAGGGGGCGTTAACTGGTAGGCAGCATTGGTCTGAAGTAGAATTTACGGAATATGCTGGCATGAATACCATCACTGTATCTACTCCTGTCTATGCTAATGAATCAAATGTAACAATGGGAACAGTTAATATACTACTTGAACAAGAAGTTATGGATCAAATTGTCCATCAAGGGATGGATCAACTTGGAAGCACAGCCGATTCCTATATGGTTAATCGCGAAGGTCTTTTACTAACAAATACTCTTCATGGAGAGTACAGTGAAGATGGTGCATTGCAACATACCTTGGAAGGTCCAGCTATAAATGAAATTTTGGTAGCGGTAGAAGAAAATAATCTAGAATTTATGTATGGTGGTTTATACGAAAATTATGATGGAGACGAAGTGTTAGGTAATGCAGGAGTATTTCGTCTTGGTAATGAAAATGTCGGTTTGTTTATTGAAATGGATTCTAGTGAAGCATTTGCTAGTGTAGATGCGTTACGGAATTTTACTTTCATGCTAGTTGGTATTGCAGTTGTAGCAGGATTAATAATTGCATACTTGTTAGCTAGTTCTATCAGTAAACCAATTAGAGCAGCAACAAAGCATGCACTTATCTTAGCTGATTTAAATATTAAGGAAGACATTCCAAATAAATATTTAAAGCAAAAGGACGAAGTTGGAAAGCTAGCTAATGCATTGCAAACAATTATTACGAATATGAGAGAGGTAATTAATGAGGTCAATCAATCCTCAGATCATGTAGCTGCGTCTGCAGAAGAACTTACAGCTACTTCACAGCAATCAGCTAGTGTTGCTGAGGAAGTTGCAAAAACAGTTGAAGAAATATCAAACGGAGCATCAGAACAGGCAAAAAGTACAGAAGATGGGTCGAATAAAGCGGTCCATTTAGGAGAGGGTATTGAACATAATCAGAACTTTGTCAAGGTTCTTAATGAAGCTTCTGAAAAAATGAACCTCGTAAAAGATGAGGGGTTAAAAGAAATTGAGACTTTATCAAAAATTTCTAGTGAAAGTAGTGGAGCTACGAAGGAAGTTTACGATAGTATCGTAAAGACGAATGAAAGCTCCTCCAAAATTGGTAAAGCTAGTAGTGTAATAACGGATATTGCTGACCAAACGAATTTATTAGCCCTGAATGCAGCGATAGAAGCTGCTAGAGCAGGGGATGCCGGTAGGGGATTTGCGGTTGTTGCAGATGAAATTAGAAAATTAGCTGAGCAATCCACAGATAATACTAGGACTATCGATTTAGTCGTAAAGGAATTACAAACCAATTCCAAGCATGCAGTTGAAACAATGGAACGTGTTGCAACAATTTTAAATGAGCAAGAGCATAGTATAAAGAATAGTCGGACTCAATATATGCAAATTGCAGATGCAATTAAAGAAGTTGAAGAAGCAGTTCACAATTTAAATGTATCAAGTCAAGAGATGGAGCATATGAAAAATGATATCCTGGATACAATGCAGAATTTATCTGCTATTGCTGAACAAAACTCAGCATCTACTCAAGAGGTTTCAGCATCAATGGAAGAACAAACTGCATCAATTGAGGAGATATCAAATTCTAGTGAGGAACTGTCACAGCTATCTCAACAGCTTCGTTCAATTATTATGAAATTTAAAGTTTAGATTAACGATTAACTGACCAATAGATTAAAATTTAATAACATATATAATGTTAAAGGCAAACTATCTGAAAGGATAGGACGCAAAGCCTAGGGTCTAAGGTATAATACTATGATCGCCTGGTTACCAAATAATGTTTTGTTTGGCTATTTTATTTTTATAATAAAATAGCCTTTTTTTATAAAAATTTATACCATTTCCAAGATAGAGTATACGACATTATAAGGCTAGCTTTAGGTAAGACTTAATATGCGGAAAGGGAGGATATCATATGATAATTACCACAACTGAAAAGAAAAATGCTACAAAGTTTAAGCTGATCTACATTGATCAGAAAAATGCATTTGCAAGTAGAACGAAAGATGAAATATCATCTGAATTAAAGAACTTTTATTTAAAAAATGATAATGGAATAACAGGGGATGATTGGATTTTCTATGTAGTGGGAGGAAATGATAGTAAAACTATTGAAGATATACAGATGCAATTAAATTCAGTAGTTGATAAACATACTAAAATTTTACTAGTGACAATAGATCCTCTAAGAAAAGATATGCTTCAATTTTTAAATTATCCTATTAATGGTATTGTCTCCCTTTCGTATTTTCAAAAAAATGTCACCATTGTGTTAAACTCGTTAATTACAAAAGGAATATTTTTAGAACCAAAACTACACTTAGAGCTTATTCATGAAATTGAACGAAAAAACAATAAAGACAAACCATTAAAAAAACTTATTCTAAATAAAAGGAAAGTAGAATCAATTTTATCAGAAAAGGAGCAAGCGATTTTACAACTAATTTTAGATGGTAATAATAACGCAAAAATAGCTGAAAAACTTTATTTTGCTCAATCAACAGTTAGTACAACCATTGGAAATATACTAAAAAAAATTCAAGCTAAGGATAGAACAGATGCGATGGTTAAAGCTATCCGAAACGGTTGGGTAGATGGATACCGCTAAACTCATTTTATGAAAGGAGTTTCTTGTGAGTATTAGGATAGTATATAGCGTAAAAATAATGCGGTGATGTCAATTTACAACTATAAGTTGACTATCATCGCTTTTTTTATATGTTAAAATTTATTGAAAGAGTAGATATAATTAATATTTGATAAATGGTGGTGATCTTTTTGGATGATAGTAACTCTGTACAGCAAGAAAAAATTTTAGATTTAAAAAGTCTTTTAAAAGCATCAACACATACGACTATATTAACTGGAGCAGGAATGTCAACGGAAAGTGGTATACCAGATTTTAGATCCCGTTCAGGATGGTGGAAAAATATTGATCCATTAACTGTAGCAACAGTGGATGCTCTTGAACATAATTATGCGTTGTTCCATGATTTCTATAAAATGAGGCTTATAACATTGGAAACTACCGCACCACATGAAGGTCATTATACTTTATCCAAATGGGAGGAAAAGAACCTAATTAATGATATAGCTACTCAAAATGTAGATGGACTCCACAGAACTGCTGGAAGTAACAAAATACATGAACTCCATGGGTCAATTGAAACTTTTCGCTGTCATACATGCCATTCTCGAGCAACGAAAGCTCAGTTTTTGGATAAGAAAGCTTGTCATCAGTGTAATGGGAAGCTCCGACCAAATGTTGTATTATTTGGTGAGACATTACCACAAGCTGCCTGGAATAAAGCCCTATTGAGTATAGAAAAAGCGGATCTTGTTATCGTTATCGGAACTAGTCTCCAAGTTTATCCCGTAAATCAATTACCTTTCATGACAAAAGGTCATACTGTTCTTATTAATAAGGAACTATCGTCAACTCATCATTTTGAATTGGCCATTGAAGGAGGAGCTAAGCAAGTACTCACAAGAATAGATAATGTATTATAGTGGATATGTATTTATAGAAATTATTGAATGTGGTTGATTCTTTCCATTATGAAATCTTTAAACTTTAATATAATTGGAGACATATATTTCCCTTTATGATTAACTAAAAAAAACTGTCTTTTACATTGTTCTTTTACTGGTATTGGAAATATCACTTTACTTTGTAGTTCTAGTTGAACTGTGATTTTTGATAAAGCACCAATACCATTTCCGTTTATTACTGCTTGTTTTATGGCTTCATTTGAACTAAACTCCACAATTTTTAAAGGAACAAATTGTAGTTTTTCAAATAGGTTATTGATGCACTTTCTCGTATTTGATCCATAATTTCGTAAAATAAATACTTCATTATTAAGTTCGTGTACGGATGAGAGCTTTTCAAATTTGTAACGTTCCTTATTTGTGGATAACAAAATAATCTCATCATGAACTAATGCTTCATAAAAATAATTAGGGTCGAATGTTGGTTCAGCCACAATGGCTATATCTATAATGCCATTACGGAGTTTTTCTAAAATAGTAGAAGTATTATCTATTATAAGCTTGCAGTTTATTTTAGGAAATTGGCAAGAAAAATCCATTATCAGTGGAGATAAGAAATAATTACCTATTGAAGTTCCAGCACCAATTACTATTTCTCCTGAATCAATACTCTTTATGGATTCCATATCCCGCTTTGTTTTTTCCTCTAGCATTAGCATTTCTTCTGTATACTTTAATAATCTTCTTCCCGCATCTGTTAGCTCGATTTTTTTGTTAATTCGGTAAAAAAGATCAAGTCCAAAATAATTTTCAAGTGCCTCCATTTGTCGAGAGACTGCCGGTTGACTAAGTGAAACTTTTTGTGCTGCCTTTGAGAAATTCAATAAGGTTGCAACATAATAAAAAGTTTTTAATTGGTGTAAGTCCATCATATACTCTCCTAATTTCAACGAAAATCGTTTTGATATGCAAAAAACTAATAGTTCTTATAATAACTATGCATTTCCTTTATTATAAAATCTCAACTAAAATAAAGCTATAGAAGGAGTTTGTATGGGGGGGATTTAGTTGAAATTTCGTGAATCAGGAATGCCTGATGAAGAAATTTGGAATAGTTATTTTTACCCTGAAAAAGTACTAGACAAATTAGGTGTATCAGAGGAAATTCATCATTTTTTGGATATTGGGTGTGGGTATGGTACTTTTCTTTTTCCAGCTGCTAAAAGGATATCAGGAAAAGCTATTGGTATAGATATTGATAAATACTTTTTAAACTGTTGTTATGAAAAAAGACGCAGTAACAAACAAAAAAATATCGAACTGATTGAAGGGGATATTTTAGAGGAGGAAACAAAACAAGCTATATTGAACGAAGTTGGTCTAGTTGATTATGTAAGCTTATTCAATATTTTGCATTGTGAAGAACCTGTAAAGGTATTGGAAAATGTAATGAAGCTTATTAAGCCAAAGGGGAAAATCGCTATTGTCCATTGGAATTATGATGATACTCCACGTGGCCCTTCTTTAGCTATTCGTCCAAAACAAGAAGATATTACACAATTGATGGAACAAGTTGGTGGGTCTTTAATAAAACAAGTGAACCTACCTCCACACCATTTTGGACTGTTATTTGTTAATAAGGAGACTTAGAGTGAGAAGGTTATATTAGTGCAGTCATTATCACATTCATTACAAGTTAGAAAAACGCCTACTTCAATTATGAAGTAAGCGTTTTTCTAATGGATTAATTTATATCATTTACAAATAACTGGAAGTGTGGTGATTATTTTTAAACTCCAATACTATTTACTAAATGTGAGTACAAAGTTAATGTATGTATTTCATTGAGAAACACATCCTAATAATTAGTTAAAGGAAGTTATTCAATATGTAGCTAAGAGGGTGAATTGTATTGGAAATGACATTAGGGTATTTACGTGAATCATTGTCTAATTATATAGAAAAGGACGATTTATGCTTACACATTTATAAAAAACTAGAATCAAACCGTTTTGAAAATGAAGGTGATTTTGTCAAAAGCCTAAATACGAGGGAAGTAGAAATGTTGAATTCAGTGATGAAAAAAGAAATAAACTATGCAAACGAAGAACAGGATAACAAAAGGGCGAAAGAGCTTAATGAAGTGTATGAATTACTTTTTTAATCAAATTGTTAAATATAGGAGGTGATAATGTGGCAAAACAACGGTCTGTATCAAGTCAAAATCCGAAAGTCCCTGGAGCTAGAAGTGTAAATCCACTAGGTAATGCTCCTGACGATAAAGATGCAGGTGAAGTACTTAGCCAAGGAGCAGAAGCTGCTAAAAAGAAAAATACAAAGTAAAGAAAATTATGAGAGGTAGTCAAGATTGATTTCTAGACTATCTCTCAACTTGTTAGATATCCCAAACGACTCCTCTACGTACTTTCTTAAATAAAGAGAACTAAAGACTTATATACAACTTATTGGATGATTATTTATTGACTGGATAAACCCTTTTGTTTTTCTCGTAGAAAAAGATACCTATAAAAAATATTAATGCAGTAATTGAAATACAAATGATGTCAAAAATATTACCGAAAAATATGTAGTTATTAAAAGACATTAAGCTTTTTTGGATTAACTCATCACTTACAATTTTATCTATTGCTGTATAACCGATAAATGATGCAGCGATGATATAAAAATAAGGAAAAAATTTTAAAATAAAAAACACCATAGGTGAAAACAGCAATAATATTAATAAGCTAATAAAAATACCGATAAATACATTGTATTTTGTTTCTGTCACAGTGGAGATAAGTAGTATACCATCTAATGCTAAGAAGAAATCAAGAATTAAGATTGTACCTACTACTTTAATGATAGAAGGGAATCGGTTTTCAAACAGATCAATTTGCTTAGTTGTCATTTTCAATGCAATAAAAAGAATAATGATACCAATAAAAATATTGATACCTGGTATTTGAGTGATTTCTTGAACAAGCGATACATATAAGGTGCGGTTTAATGCTAGAAATAATGCTAGTAAACCAGCTAATAAGACTGTTGGATTACGCATTAGTATGGAAGTATATATTACAATATTGTCTAAATCCGTAATGATACTAATGATAAATATTTCAGCAAATTCACCCATAGTAACCCCCAAAAATACTTGTCCTTACATGGTATGCTTGGCATAGTAAAAAATCGCAAGTTTTATAAAAAAATCTATTTTACATAGTCAAAAGTTCAGCGTAGTAGTAGAATCTTTACAACCTTAATGATTAATGCTAGTGTTAGAAAAGCAATAGAAATAGCATGAAAAAATTCATGTTTAATACTGAGAGGATGAAGTACGATTGAGTAAATTAAAGATAATATTTTATGCCATGCTTTTTTGTTTATTTTTATTTCTAGTTGGTTGCGGTGGTAATGATGGGGATGCTACAGCTGATGAAGGCGTATTTGAAGTAGCAGTTATTCCGGCTCAATCTATTGGGGAAATGCAAACAGGCTTAGATCGATTAGAAGAGGAGCTTGCACAAGCTTTAAATAGAGAGGTGTCAGTTGAACACTACCCGAACTATAATGCGGTAGTAGAAGCTATAAACTATAGTCACATTGATTTAGCATTTTTAGGACCATTAACATACTTAATTGCCCACGAAAATAGTGGTGCGCAAGCCATTCTTACTCAACTTATAGATGGTGAACCTTATTACTATTCCTACATGATTTCACACGTGGATCAACCGTGGGATACCTTAGACGAAGCTTTAGATAATCCTGGGCCAGAAGGGATTAACTTTGCCTTTGCTAGTATTTCTTCTACATCAGGATCGCTTATTCCAGGAACAGAACTAGTTAATCGTGGAGTATTTCAAGACGAGAATAATCATAATTTTGCTTCTGTTCGATATACTGGATCACACGATATTACAGCTAGAGTAGTAGAAAATAAAGATGTAGAAATAGGTGCCATCGACAGTGCTATTTATGGTGCACTAGTCGCTGCGGGAGCAGTTGATGATAGTCAAATAAAGATCGTATGGCAATCAAATCAGCTTTATCAATACCCTTGGGTTGTTCCACACGATATGGATGAAGAGATGATAGGAAAAGTGCAAGAAGCTTTCTTAAATATAGACGATGAAGAAATTTTAAAGATATTTGGTGGTGCCTCCGCATTTACGATTATTGATGATAGTAAATACGCAGATGTGTTAGAGGCGGCTCGTGAATTCAACATGCTAGACCCAGAAACAATTGATTAAGTGGAAATAAAAGTTGTGGAATGGGATTAATCTCATTCCTTTTTCTTATGTGAAAGGAGTCGTAAGTGTGATCTGGTTCCGCAAGCGTCATTTAATTTACTTTGTCATATTAATCCTATTGACCTGGATTAGTATGGACTTGACTAACTTCGATTTATCTAAATTTATACAACTTGAAAATATGATCTCCTTTATCCAAAGAAGCTTTATACCTCCTGACTGGTCAATTTTACCCTTTTTGTTAAGGGAAAGCTTTGTAACGTTAGGTATGGCTTTTTTAGGTACAGTATTTGCTTTACTAATAGGTATCCCATTAAGCTTTGCTGCTGCACATAATACATCACGTCATTATTTCAGTTACCAGTCTGTTCGCTTTTTCCTATCAGGATTACGTTCTGTACCTGAAATTGTATTTGGTCTCATTTTTGTTGTTGTCATTGGACTTGGCCCATTTGCAGCAGTACTTGCAATCCTATTACATAATATAGGAGTTCTAGGAAAACTGATTTCTGAACTAATTGAAGCGGCAGACAAAGGACCACAGGAAGCAATGAAATCTGTTGGGGCAACTCATCGAATTGGAAATTTATTTTCTATTATTCCTCAAATTTGGCCAAATGTACTTTCTCACTATTTTTATCGGTTTGAAGTTGCTATTCGTACTTCTCTCGTTTTAGGCTTTGTAGGTGGTGGAGGGTTAGGACAGCAAATTTTTAACCAATATCAAAGCTTCTATTATGATGGTATGGCTGTATCTATTATTGTTATCATGGTCCTTGTTATTTGTGTTGATATGTTTGGCTCCTACGTTCGAAAAAGAATTATATAAGAGAGGGTAGAAATGACTGATGATTCAATTAGAGAAAGTAACGGTACGTTATCCAAAAGCAAATGAAGATGCCATAAAAAATCTTTCCTTCACGCTAAACAAGGGAGAATTTGTATGCGTTCTAGGAAGAAGTGGCGCAGGGAAGTCAACCTTTATACGGACAATTAACGGATTACAGCCAATTACAGCTGGTTCAATACAGGTTTTAGAAAAAAACTATTATGATCTAAGGTTAGAGGAGAGAAGGAAATTAAGAAGTAGAATAGGAATGATCTTTCAGCATTTTCATCTAATTCCTCGATTAACCGTTCGCCAAAATGTACTAACCGGTCGATTTGGCAAAAAGAAACCGTTCCAGAATCTCCTCGGTTTGTTTACAGCAGAAGAAAAAGCATTAGTCCAGCATTATATAGAAAGAGTTGGATTACTTCCTTTTGCAGATCGTAAAGTGGAGCAGCTGAGTGGAGGACAAAAGCAACGTGTTGGCATTGCCCGTTCCTTAATGCAAGAACCTGATATTTTCTTAGGTGATGAACCAGTTGCTAGCCTAGACCCGAATACTTCACGAAGTATTTTTCGCCTTCTTCAATCCATTCACAATGAGAAAAAACTCGTTTCTGTTTTAAATGTTCACGATGTTTCATTGGCAAAGGAATTTGCTTCAAGGATTATAGGATTAAATAAAGGAGAAGTTGTTTTTGATGGAACACCATCTGAATTGAACAGTAAAACATATGAAATGATCTATGGTAGTGATGAGCATTAGACTCTAAATAAGATTAAATATTCGTTTTTTTCACCCCGTAAAGTATGAATATACTTGCGGGGCTTTTGTTTTAAAATGATGTAAAGTAGGTAAGCCAGTTTTATGAAATCTGAGTTATATACGTGGAGGTAATATTCTACATTCATTTACTAAAAAAATATACTTGAATCAAGTTCAATACATTTTTTTCCACGGCTACAAGTTTGGTTTTTTCATAAACTAAGTTCATCAAGCTTAAGGGAGGGAATTAGAAATGAGAAAAAGAAAAGGACAGGGAAATGCAGCTATTACTAATAATCAAACACCAAAAGAAAGCCTTCCAGACGTTAAAGAGGAGTATATAAGAAGCAATCACAACCGACCAAAAGAAGGTCCAGGGTCAAAAGGATAATCAAATTGGACGTTTAAAAAAGGAGTAATTAGAATGGGTGCAAAAGATCAAAATAAAAATGAGAATGTTGAAATTGAAAAGAAGGATTTAAATGAAATAGTTCACGATACACCACATCCAGGACAAATTGAAATTGAATTAAATCCAGGTAACAGTAACGAAAATCAAAAATAAAAATATAGAAAGTTTTGTTTTCTATATGCCCCATCCCATTAAAAAGAAAGATGGGGTTACTTTTCATATCTAATGAATTCGGAGGGAAAGGTATAATGAAGGAACAACCATTTTCATACATAGAAAAACTGGAAAATCTTTATGTACTTTTGGAAACTAGAAACATGCTTCTAAAGAAAAAAAATGAAATAGAAAATGATACAAATGAGAGTGAACAATTAGAAGATGATTTGAAAAAAATTGAAGTGGAAATAAATAATTACTCTAATGGTATGTCCGTAGAAGAGATAGAACAGAGTATGACATCAACCTTGTTTTATCCTATAAATAATAATGAAAAAGCAAGAGAATAAATAACAAGGAAGTATTAATTCAACTAACTCACATAATAAGCTCTACATGTAGAATATTTAAAAAGAACGTATTATTTTGATATAAAAATATTTGTTGACATAATAATTGTAAGCGATTACAATAAAGCATATATTACAACGTTGTTATTTACTATAACTCTAATGGTACATAGTGTATATGATACATGTTAATAAAATAGCCTTCTATTAAGACAACTAACTTCTTTGTTAACTACTCGCACATAATATAGTATCTTGTCCGCTTGTCCTCCTAAGATAAGGTACTAACGGCTTCTCAATTTTTCATTATCTAATTTATAAAAAAACAAAAGGTAATTACATATTCTCTTCTCTTGATTGATCAAACCTGATCTGTGATTAAGAAGTTTATTTGTGCATAATATTATTATTTTAATATAATTTTTATACAAGAGTAGTAACTACTAGAATATCAGTCTATCAATCTTGTAAAAAATAAATACAAATATAAGAAGGAGGTAAAAGGAGTTAAGTACATAGGTACAATGGTTTTATTCTAGCTTTCCATGTTTCAAGTAATCCTTAAGTTGTAAAAATAAAAATTGGAGATGAGTATATGAAAAAAATGCTTTCAAAATCAATGATAGCACTACTTATTTTTTTATTAGCTCTAGGAAATGTACCATTAATAGGATTAGCTCAAGACATTACAGATCCAGATGATCTAGTATGGAAGGAAATCGCTTTTGGTCAGTCAGTTGACTTAAACTTTTCAGCAAATGTTTTGCCCGAAAAAGTTGGGGTTAACTACGCTGATCCAGAATTTCCAGGTACGATTGATGGTAAAATATTCATGGAAAGTCGTGGGGGGAAATTAGCTCCTGGACATGATGGATTAACATTTTATTATACAACATTAGATGCAAATAAATATAATTTTGTTCTTGAAGCAGATATTACTTTTGAGCAGCTTGGACCTGAAACTGGTGCCAACCCAAATGGACAAGAGGGTGCTGGAATCATGGTTCGTGATTTGAATGGAGGAGCTCGTCAAGATCCAATGCTAATGGGATTTGAGGAAGTACCTGCGGCATCAAATCTATTTGCCGTAGGAATTATGCGTCACGGGGTTAGTGCCCTTGCTCGTAAAGGGGTTGTAGAACCATGGGGGAACCTTGGGAGCTCGTGGGAAAGAGATAGAATTCCTGGTGCCCCATCATCATTAGAGGACTCAATGAACAAACCATTACGATTAAAGCTTGAAAGAACAGATACAGATTTTATTATGTCAGTAACATACTCTCATTTAGATGGGGAACCAACATATGAGAAAAGTATTTCTGGTGCTGATATGGTTCAAGTAATCGATAAAGATAACATGCAAGTAGGTTTCTATGCATCGAGAAATGCAGCGATGACAGTTGAAAATGCGAGTATTACATTAAGCGAAGCGAATACTCAGCCATCACCAGTAATTCCACCTCAACCAGCTAATGCTTTCATGAACATTGTTTCACCAGCTGACTCAGGTTCAGAAAGTTATAACTTAAAAGCATTATCAAATTATGCTGGAAGCTATACTGTATTGAAAGATGGACAAGAAGTTGTTTCCGATTTATCACTAGGGGCAAGGGAAGAATTAAAGTATGTAGCTGATTTAGATAAAGACGAGACGAAGTTTACGGTAAGATTTACACCAATAGGAGCTCCAAACAACGATACTATTGAAAGAGAAGTAACGGTTAATAAGCGTATTTTTAATAGTGGGGCTGGACTTTTTGTTTCACCAGACGGTAAGAGTGATGCTGCTGGAACGAAAGAAGATCCATTAGATATTAATACAGCAGTAAAGTATGTTCTTCCTGGGGAAACAATCTTTATGCTTGGTGGAACATATGATTCTCAAATTAGCATTAGTAGTCAGTATAGTGGGGAAGAAGGAGCATTGAAAACCATTGCACCATATAATGGTGAGGAAGTAATTTTCGATGGTGAATATCAAAGAGGAAACTTATTCTCACTCAATGCTGATTACTGGCATGTTGTAGGTTTTGAACTCACACGTTCAACTGGAAATGGAATGAGAATAAATGGAAGCCATAACGTTATTGAGTTAATGACATTTAGCTTTAATCGGAACTCCGGATTCCAAATTTCTGGAAGTGGATCTGATCCAAACTTCTGGCCGCAGCATAATCTTGTAATTAATAGTGTGGCACATGATAACCGTGATGAATCAGATATTAATGCGGATGGATTTGCAGCTAAATTAGGTGTTGGTGAAGGGAACGTCTTTAAAGGAAACATTGCTCATAACAATATCGATGATGGTTGGGATTTCTATAATAGAACGAATGAAGGTCCGAACATGCCGATCGTTCTTGATGGAAATATTGCTTATTCAAATGGTAAATTAAGTGATGGTTACAACAAGGATGGTACTTCCGGAAGTGGATTTAAAGTCGGTGGAGAAGGCTTGCCGGTAGCTCATATCTTGAAAAACAATATTGCTTTCGACAATAATATGGATGGGTTTACAGATAACTTTAACCCTGGAAAAATGATTGTGGAAAACAATACTTCTTTTGATAATAAGCGTTCTAATTTCATTTTTAGAATTAATCCATACTTTGAACCAGACGATATGGGGATTTTCAGAAATAACGTATCCTTTAGAACAAATACTGATAGTACTGTTCCTGACTATATTTCTGGTAATGTAGATGCCACAAACTTCTTCTTTGACGGTGAGAAATCGGTCAATAGTAATGGTGTTGTGATTGATGCATCTGATTTTGTAAGTACAGCTATTCCAGAAAGGTTTGAAAGAGACAGCGAAGGGAATATCATTTTCGGTGATTTCGTTCGGTTAACTACTGACAGTTTATTAAATAATGCAGGTACTAATGGAACGTATGTTGGTGCTCTATCATCAACATCTAGTGACGAAGAACCACCAGTAGATGAAGAGCCGCCAGTAGATGAACTAGAAGAGCAAATTCAAGAATTAAGAAATAGAATTGTAGATTTACAGGCACAAATTGAAGCTCTAGAAGATTCGACAGAGTTAGAGGAATTAGCAAGTAAACTTCAAGCTCTCGAAGACGATTTTGCAAGGCTTCGATCTGAAAATGATATTTTAGAAGATCGAGTGGCTGGACTTGAAGAATTAATTGTCCAATTACAAAATGCTATTGATGATTTAGCTACTTCAGATAATGGAGAGACAGAAGTTTCTGTAGATGAAGAGACTCCTATAAAAGATAATGAGACAGAAAAAGATGAAGAATCATCAAAATCAGATGAAGTAAAAGAAGATGAAGAGGTAAAAGAAACAAAAGAAGAGTCTTCTGAAAGCACTGATAAAGATGGAGACGAGCTTCCTAATACAGCAACGAGTATGTTTAACTTCCTATTCATCGGTCTAATTCTTATTATTGCAGGTATGGCATTATATGTTAAAAGTAGAAAAAGAAGCGTTGCTTAATAAATAAATAAATAGAACAATAACCGTATTTCACTAAAAAGACAGGGATCCCTAGATTATAAGGGTTTCCTGTCTTTTATTTTCTACATTTTACATGATGAAGATAGATTCATTCATTAAGTTATATAAATATAGTTTGACAATTTCCTCTGCAAACGGTTACAATACTATTGTGATAAAACTTTAACTGTGATTACAAATTTATCAGTAATCTTTTTTTTAGAAAACTCCACATATGTAATTTCTATTTATAACTATTAAAGGAATTACAATCAAACTCACAATACAACTCTTTAAAGTGTTGTGCACCGTACTTTACTTAGCTTGGAGGACTTATTGGTGATAAACCAAGCGGTTCAAATCAGCACACATCCATTATTGGTTAATAGTTCCATTTAATATACTGAACTATTAAATTCTCGATTGGTTTAAATGATTAAACTCACAAAAACTTTTTTCGATATAGTAAAAATATACAGGGATTTTGATATAAATATAGATATATATATTTATAATTCTATAGCATCCTATGTTTGAGGAAGGTTGTTGACGTATTTTTCGAGAATTCATTGCAAAAGATATATGCATTAATCCTACTATTCATATAAGAATACAATACAAAACAGCGCTTTATTTTGTTTATGTCAATATGACATTCAAATGATCTTTTCTGTCTACTATTATTGGTTTTAATCCATTTTCATTATATGAATTTGGTAAAACATATACCCTTATAAACAATAGGGCCTAATTATAAGAAGGGAGAGGGGAGTTGGAGTAATATTACTTTTTAAAAAAATTTAACATTTATTAATGAGGAGGATTCGATGAGGAAAAATAAAAGTCTATTTGCAATAGTAATGTCCTTACTATTACTTATTTCTCCAATGAATTTAACTGTTTTTGCTGAAGATGGAGTCAATGGTGATGAAACGGACGAACGTACAGAAGTTAACCAGATTCCAGAAGATAGTGACTGGACAGGTGCAATTCATGGGAATGTAGGAACAAATAATTTCGATTATGATTCATTTGAAATAACTGAAGATGAAAATGGTGACGTTACTATGCGTGTTACGGGTAACCGTGGACAAATAGCTAGTAGTAATGAAGCGTTTCTATATTACTTTCAAGAAGTAGATCCTAATGCGAACTTTGAAATAAGTGCAACTGCAACAGTAGATCAAATGACTACGGATAATAACCAAGCAGCTTTTGGTATTATGCTTAGAAGCAATGCGGTTGAAGTGCATAATCGTTATCCATTTGAAATGGATTCTTTTACAGGTGACTATTTGGCTTTAGGTGGACTCCGACAAGAGGTTAGAGGGTTCCATAAACTAGCAGATTCCAATTATGTTTGGCCTGAAGAATTAGGCTTTGATGATCTTGTTGTTGGCGAAGAGTATGATTTAAGCATCCGTAAAGACGGAGATATTTTCAAACTGACGGTTGACGGTGAAACAAAGGTTATCGATGACTACGAAGGTGAAATTAATTATGCAGGTTTAATTGCTGTAAGGAATGCAACAGTTACTTATAGTGATGTTAATTTCAGTGTTGAAGGTCAAATTGACTTAGGCGATTGGGAGTTCAGTGCGTTTGGAGAAAATACTAGTATTGAAGATCCAGTTAGAAATCCTGATCCATTAGTAAATGAAGATGGTTCTGTTACAATTGAAGCTTTTGGTGGGAAAATTGCTAGTAATGATGAGGGTATTTCTTATTTTTACAAAAAAGTTCCAGCAGATATGAATTTTGAAATTGTTACAGATGCTCTTGTAGAAAGATACACTGGAGAGAGCCAAGTCTCTTATGGTTTAATGCTAAGAGATGAAATTGGTGAACATGGTGATAATGCAAATCAAACAGCAAATTATATAGCTGTAGGTGCTAACAGAGAAGATATGATTGGTTTCTATAACAATCAAGATGGTGAGATTCAAAGACTTGATCCATTCTCTGAACCAGCAAGTATGGAAAACCAGAAATTGTCTATTCGTAAGTCCGGTGATACGTTTGTATTGTCTGCAAATGGAGATAATACAACGATCGACTTAGAAGAGATGTTTAACGATGAAATCTATGTAGGTTTATATGTTGCACGAGATGCAATTGTTACATTCAATAACTATGAAATTAATGTAGATGCTAGAACAGTAGATGAGCTTCATGTAAATACTGAAAATATGAAAACAGAATACTTGATTGGTGAATTAATTAACTTAGATGGTATTTCTGTAAATGCTCTATTCTCAGATGGATCAGAGTCAGAAATTTCTGCTGATGATGTGATCGTTACTGGCTTTGACAGTAGTGAAACAGGAAGAAACACGGTTACACTTAACTTTAGTGGTGTAAGTACTACATTCGATGTAGAAATCGTAGACTTAACAGTTACTGACTTGAACATTCAATATTTCCCTGCTAAAACGGACTACTTTATTGGTGATCAATTTGATCCACAAGGTTTAGTCGTTCATGCAGAATATAATGATGGGTTCTCTAATGCACAATTATCAAGTGATCAATACAGCTTTGAAATTGATGGGGAGACTGTAGAAGAAGATTATGTTTTTACTAGCCCTGGAACAAAGATAGTTTCAATTTTAGCTAACAATTCTGCAGAAGGTGTCGAAGCAACATTTGAAGTAGAAGTTGCAGATGCTGAACTTACTGGTTTAGAAATTAGAACGGCTCCAGCAAAAGAACAATATTTCTTAGGTGATGAGTTAGACCTTTCTGGAATCGTTATTTATGCAATTTATGATGATGGCTCAGAAGTTAGATTAGTACCAGCTGAATATGAAGTAACTGATTTAGATACTGAAACATCTGGTGATAAAGACCTAACAATAACTCATAAAGACGCAGAGGTTATTTTAACACTTAACGTGAAGGAAAGGGAATTAGAGACGCTGATCGTTTCTGAATACCCTCAAACAACTTTTTACGTAGGTGATGAGTTTACTTCAGAGGGACTAGAAGTTTCTAAGCTTTATGACAATGAAGATGTTGAATACTTCACAGATGACAATTATTTTGTTGATGCTAGTGCATTTGATAGCGCAGCTGTAGGAACTTATGACATTGAAATTAAGCCAAGTAATTCTGATATCGAAACAATTACGTATGCTGTAACGGTTCGTGAAGATACTGAGTATGAGTTCGATTTTATCGTATTTGGTCAATCGATTTCTGAAAATAGAAATGATTATAGTTATACGGAAGACGGGGCAGCTCGTTTAGAAGCGTTTGAAGGACAAAACGCTGGTAAAATTACTGGTGACCACGATGGTATTGTATTCTACTATACTGAAATTGATGCAAATAAAGACAACTTTGAATTATCTGCAGACATTCATGTAGAGCATTATGCGAAGACACCTCATGACGGTCAAGAATCTTTTGGTATTATGGCACGAGATGCAATTGGGAATCCTTGGGATTCAGGTGTATTCTCAAGTAATATCGCAGCTGTTGGTGGTTACTCTGGTGGTACAAATGAACCAAACGGAACTCAGCTTTTCGTAAGAACTGGAGTATTATCTCCAGATGGTGATGGAAGTGAAGGTAGAACAAGCACAATGCTTAAGCCTGAAAGACCATCAATCGAGAACACGTATCCAAATCAAACTTACCGTTTAACGCTTGGCAAAACAAACAGTGGATATACAGGTAAACTTTACGATGGTGAAAATGTTTTTGAAGACATGATTTTTGAACCAGAAATCTTAAACGTTCAAGATGACAAAATTTATGTTGGATTCTACGTAGCACGTGAAGCAACAATTGAAGTAAATAATATTGAGTTTACAGTAACAGATGCTGCAACGGATGCTCCTAGAGTGGAACCTCCAGTTGAAGCAATTTCGCCAAACTTTAATGTGTTCTCTCTTGATAAAACACCATTAACTGACTATGACCTTAAGGTGAGAGCAAATGCTGACGGTATTGTTACAGTTAGACAAGGGACTGAAGTTATCTTACGTGATGAAGCAGTGCAACAAGGTGAAATGTTCACAGTACCAACTACATTAGATACGAACAGTGATACAAACTTTAGTATTAGCTTCTTACCAGATGACACACAATATTTAACTTCGTATAATCGTATTATTCGAAACTTTACAGTTACAAACCGTGTGTTACAAGATGGAACAGGTGATATATACGTATCAACAGATGGTACTAGCTCTGCGACTGGTGCATTCGATAACGAGCTAGACATCGATACAGCTATTGATTTTGTAATGCCTGGTCAAACTATTATTGTTAAAGACGGTCACTATTTACGTGACGATGCTCTGCGTATTCGTAACTTTAATGACGGTACTTCTGATGCAATGAAGTATATGGTTGCTGATGAGGGTGCTCGCCCAGTATTTGACTTCCAAAACAGACATGACGGAATGTTACATGAAGGGAACTACTGGCATGTAAAAGGTATGGATTTTACACGTGCTGGCGGTAATAGAAAAGGATACCATATCGGTGGTAACCACAACATCGTAGAAAACGCAAGGTTCTATGAAAATGGTGATTCTGGTTTACAAATAAGCCGATTAGATACGTCATTAACGGATATTGAAGATTGGCCTTCACACAACTTAATTCTAAACAGTGTTTCATTTAATAATATGGACCCAGCAGAAAATAATGCAGACGGTTTTGCTGTTAAGCTTACTGCAGGTGTAGGTAACGTATTACGAGGAGTAATTGCTCATAACAACGTAGACGATGGTTTTGACTTATATGCAAAAGTAGGTACAGGTGCAATCGGACAAGTTATTATTGAAGACAGCTTAGCGTTTAACAACGGTACATTAACAGATGGTACTGTTGGTGGAGGTGACAAGAACGGATTTAAGCTTGGTGGAGAAGGAATTCACACACCACATACAATCCGTAATAGTATTGCTTGGGGGAACGGTGACTCTGGTTTCACAAGTAACAGTAACCCAGGTGTAATTGCTGAAAATAATATCTCATTTAACAATGCTGATAATAACATTCAGTTTACAACGTACTCTGGTATTGAAGAAGACTTTACAATCGATGGATTCCTATCTTTCTATACAGATGGAAGAACGTATTCAGACGCATATCCAGCTGATGCTGAAGCAAATAACAATTACTTCTCTCACAATGGTGAATCATTCAATAAAGCTGGAGAAGAATTACCTCTTGATATTATGCAAGCATTAGAAGTTATCACTGAATTCGATAGAAATCCAGATGGTGAAATCGACTGGTTAGGTGTATGGGATGTATACTTTGATTTCTTAGAAGGTGCAGATGAAAGAGCTTTTGAAATACAGCTTGAGGAATTACTAGGTCAAGTTACAGACTTAGAAAACCAAATTGCAGATTTAGAAGCGCAAATCGCCGAACTAGAGGATTCAGCTCAAATTGAAGAGCTTGAAAATCAACTTCAACAACTTGAGCAAGCATATGCAAATCTTCAATCAGAAAATGATGATTTAGAAAGTCAAATTACTAATTTAGAAGAAATGATTAATAGTCTTCAGAAAGCATTAGAAGAACAAGCAGTTTCTGATAATGGTGATAGTGAAACACCAAAAGACGATTCTTCAAAAGAAGATGATGCAACAAATGAAGAAGAATCTTCAACAGAATCTGATGCTAAAGAAGAGGAATCAAAAGAGGAAAGCGAGTCTACAAAAGAAACTGATAATAACGGAGACGAGCTTCCTGATACAGCAACAGGCATGTACAATTATCTTTTAATTGGATTAATTCTAGCACTTGCAGGCATTATGTTCTATTTAAGAGAAAGAAATAGAAAACTAGCACAAAGATAATATTAAAGTAATATTAAGGGAGAAACTTCATTATATATTGAGGTTTCTCCCTTTTTTATAACTTATTAAGATGATTTTCATTTCATAATGACAAATATTTCAGAAAAGTAATTGACACCTTTTTTGAAACCGTTTACAATAATAATTGAATATATAACAACGTTTTCACAACTAACAACTCCATCAAATTTTTTCATTCGATGTCTTTTATAACTCTTCTTATAAATGACATTTCCTTCGTAGGTTAAACATTTTTTGTTACGTGCAACTGACGAAAATAGTTTAATAAACTACGTTCAATTCGCAAGCAGTTATACCTCTTAACTGTATTGTGCGTGTGTTTTTTCAATGGCTTATCAAACTTAATGGTGTTTTTGGCCAAGCGGTTTTCACAAGCAAAATCCCAAAACTGCTCTAAAAGAATTATTGAATTATTTCAGTCTTTCCAAAGAACAATAATTTTAACTATTTAACTTTTGTTTTTTTGAATAATATTAGTTTTCTTAAAATTGTTTTAATGGATTAATTTAATTGCACAAACTTTGTAATATAACCAAGTATACTAATATAAAAAGTAGGTTTAATTGATTATCCGCTTTACATATTTTTGTGTTTTTTCCGGGAAATGTTATCGGTTTCAATCCGTGTTCTCCTTTTAGAACACGGTGAAACATAGACTCTCAAAAATTGATTACATATTTTGAGAGATTAATAATGTATCAGAAAGGAGGGAACTTGTAGTTTTTACAACTCATAACAAACTAAAAACTTCAAATTAGTAACTATTTACTAAAAAGAGGAGGATTTGATGAGGAAACATAAGAATGTATTCGCAATAGTAATGTCCATTCTATTACTAATTTCTCCGATGAATTTAACTGTTTTCGCTGATGATGGTGAGAATAGTGATGAGACGGACGAACGTACTGAAGTTAATCAGATTCCAGAAGATAGTGACTGGACTGGTGCGATTCATGGTAATGTTGGGACGAATAATTTTGATTATGATAGTTTTGAAATAACTGAAGATGATAATGGTGACGTTACCATGCGTGTTACGGGTAACCGAGGACAAATCGCAAGTGGTGATGAAGCGTTTGTATATTATTTCCAGGAAGTGGATCCAGATGCGAACTTTGAGATTAGTGCCACTGCAAAAGTAGAAAGCATGGTAACAGATAATAACCAAACTGCTTTTGGTATCATGCTTAGAAGTAATGCAGTAGAAGAGCACAATCGTTATCCATTTGAAATGGATAGTTTTACTGGTGATTATGTAGCACTAGGTGGACTTCGCCAAGAGGTTAGAGGGTTCCACAAATTACATGATGACGGTTATGTTTATCCTGATGAGTTAGCTTTTGATGATGTTGTAGTTGGCGAAGAATATGATATTAGTATTCGAAAAGTTGGAGATATCTTTGAATTAACTGTTGATGGTGAAACAGAGGTTATCGATGACTATGAAGGTGAAATCAACTATGCTGGTTTAATTGCTGTAAGAAATGCAACAGTTACTTATAGTGATGTTAACTTCAGTGTTGAAGGTCAAATTGATCTTGGCGACTGGGAATTCAGTGCATTTGGTGAAAATGCTAGTATTGATAGTGATCCAGTAAGAAATCCTGATCCAATAGAAAATGAAGACGGTTCAGTTACAATCGATGCTTCAGGTGGTAAGATTGCTAGTGATAACGAAGGTATTTCCTTCTATTACAAAGATATACCAGCTGATGCAAACTTTGAAATTAACACAATAGCAACAGTAGAAAGATATACAGGTGCGAGCCAAGTTTCATTTGGTTTAATGTTACGAGATGAAGTTGGTGAACATGGAGACGGCTCTACACAAACAGCAAATTACATAGCTGTGGGCGGGGACCGTGAAGACATGAGAGGTTACTATAACCATGATGGAGTACCTAGTCGTCAACAACTTGATGCTTTCTCACACCCTTCAACTGGTGAAGAGTATGAGTTATCTATTCAAAAGTCAGGCGACACATATGTAGTCACTTCAAATGGTGAAAGTGAGACGGTTACATTAGAAGACTTATTTACTGATGAAGTGAGTGCTGGTTTATTTGTATCCCGTGATGCAAAAGTTACTTTCAGTGATTTTGAAATTAATGTGGATACTAGAACAGTAGAGGAATTACAAGTAAATACTGATGGAATGCAATCGGAGTATTTAATCGGTGAACAATTAAATTTAGATGGCATTTCTGTAACCGCTTTATTCTCTGATGGGGGAGAAACTGAAATTTCTGCTGACGATGTGATCGTAACTGGCTTTGACAGCAGTGAATTAGGAACAAACACGATTACATTAAACTATAGCGGTGTAAGTACAACATTTGATGTAGAAATTGTAGATTTAACTGTAACTGATTTAAGTATCCGTTATTTCCCTGCAAACACAGAGTACTTTATCGGGGATAAATTTGATCCACAAGGTTTAGTCGTTATTGCTGAATACAATGATGGATTTGATAGTGGAGAGCTATCCAGTGATGTATACAGCTTTGAAATCGATGGTGAACCTGTAGAGGAAGACTATGTATTCACAAGCCCAGGAACAAAAACAGTTTCTATTTTAGCTGACAATTCTGCAGAAGGTGTTGTAGCAACATTTGAAGTAGAAGTAGCAGATGCTGAGTTAACTGAAGTAGAAATTCGAACTACTCCTGCAAAAGAACAATATTTCTTAGGAGATGAACTAGATCTTTCTGGAATGGTTGTCTATGCAATTTATGATGACGGTTCTGAGGTAAGACTAGTACCAGATCAGTATGATGTGTCTGATTTAGATACAGAAACCGCTGGTGATAAAGATGTTGTTATTACTCATAAAGGTGTAGAAGCTATTCTCACATTAAATGTTAAAGAAAGAGAATTAGAAACACTTTTCGTTTCGGAATTCCCAACAACTACATTCTATGTAGGGGATGAATTTAGTGCGGAAGGACTTGAAGTTTCAAAGCTTTATGATAATGAAGATGTAGAATTATTCTCTGAAGATGACTATGAAGTTAATTCTGATGCCTTTGACAATACGCAAACAGGAACATATGACATTGAAATAGTTCCTGATTCTTCTGATATTGACCCTATCTCATTTGCTGTTACAGTGCGAGAAGAAGCAGTTAATGAATTTGATTTCATCGTGTTTGGTCAGTCTATTGGTGAAAATAGAAATAGCTATTCAGTAACAGAGGAGGGTGCAATTCGTCTAGAAGCGTTTGAAGGCGAGAATGCTGGTAAGATTACTGGTGACCACGACGGAATTGTATTCTACTACACTGAAATTGATGCAGAAGCTGATAACTTTGAATTATCTGCAGATATTCACGTTGAACATTATGCTAAAACTCCACATGATGGACAAGAATCATTTGGTATTATGGCAAGAGATGCAATAGGTGAACCATGGGATTCAAGTGTATTCTCTTCGAATATTGCTGCAGTAGGTGGTTTTTCTGGTGGAACAGGGAACGCTAATGGTACACAGCTATTTGTAAGAACTGGTGTAATGTCTCCAGATGGTGAAGGTAGTGAAGGTAGAACGAGTAGAATGTTGAAGGAAGAAAGACCTTCTATTGAGAACACATATCCAGAAGAAACTTACCATTTAACACTTTCAAAAACAAATAGTGGGTTTGTTGGAAAATTAGATGATGGAGAAAATGTTTATGAAGACATTATCTTTGAACCTGAAATCTTAAATGTTCAAGATGATACGATGTACGTTGGTTTCTATGTTGCTCGTGAAGCAACAATCGAAGTAAGTAATTATGAACTTACTGTAACGGATGCGGAGACAGATGCTCCAAGAGTTGATCCTCCTGCAGAAGCTATTTCACCAAATTTCAATGTATTATCTCTTGATAAGACACCATTAACTAATTATGACTTAAAAGTGCAATCAAATGCTGACGGTGTCGTTACAGTTAGACAAGGTACAGAAGTCATTTTACGTGACGAAACTGTAGAACAAGGTGAAATATTCATTGTTCCTACTTCACTTGATGCGAACAGTGATACAAACTTTAGTATTAGCTTCTTACCTGATGATACACAATATTTAACATCATACGAACGTATTATCAGAAACTTTACAGTAACAAACCGTATTTTAAGAGATGGTACGGAAGATATTTATGTATCACCTGAAGGTACGAGTGCTGCTACAGGTGCATATGACGATGAGTTAGACATTGACACGGCGATCGATTATGTAATGCCTGGTCAAACAATTGTAGTCAAAGATGGACACTATTTACGTGAAGATGCTTTACGCATTAGAACGTATAACGATGGTACTCCTGATGCAATGAAATATCTTGTTGCAGAGCCTGGAGCTAGACCAGTGTTTGACTTCGATAATAGACATCATGGTATGTTACACCAAGGGGACTACTGGCATGTAAAAGGTCTTGACTTTGCCCGTGCAGGTGGTAACCGAAAAGGGTATCACATCGGTGGTAACCATAATATTGTTGAAAATTCAAGATTTTATGAGAACGGAGATTCTGGTATTCAAATTAGCCGTCTAGATGGTGCTAATAATATTGAAGATTGGCCGTCTCATAACTTACTTCTTAACAATGTATCATTCGACAACCAAGACCCTGCTGAAAATAATGCTGATGGTTTTGCGATAAAGCTAACGGTAGGGGAAGGAAATAAGCTGATCGGTAACGTTGCGCATAATAACGTTGACGATGGATATGACTTATATGCAAAGCTAGGTACAGGACCAATTGGAACAGTTATTTTTAAAGATAATCTTGCCTTTGATAATGGTACGTTAACAGACGGAACTATTGGAGGCGGAGATAAGAATGGATTCAAGATGGGTGGAGAAGGTATTCATGTACCTCATGAAATCCATAACAGTGTTGCATGGAATAATGGGAATACTGGATTCACGAACAATAGTAATCCTGGTTTAATCGTTAAAGGTGACAATTTTGCGTACAATAATAACACTAACCTAGGATTGAATGTATATACAGGTGTAACGCACGACTTCACCTTAGAAGATTTCGTTTCAATCCAGACGGAAGAAGGAAGTTCAAGTGATAGTTATCCATCTGATTTAGCGTCAGATAGCAACTATTTATACGATGGTACTCAAACTGTGAATGTTTCTGGTGAAGAAATCGATTATACAAACCACACAGGTTATAAGACAATGAATAAAGTTCTTGCTCTTATTGAAGAAGAAACAGACGAAAATGGAGATACAAACTGGACAAATGTATGGGATAGATATTATGCTTCTGAATATCCTGTGGAAGCTGATCTTGAAGTTGATGGCGACACAGTAACTATCTCAAATGATAGTATTGATACAGTAGGTAGAGACGGAGTACTTACTATTAATGTTCAAGACTTAAATGTATCAACATTCTCATTTACAGTTGAACAGATTGAAATGTTACAAGAAAAGAACGTAAGTGTTCAACTTGCTAGACCAGGATTACAAGCAAGAGTACCAGCAGCGGTGTTGACGGAAGATATTACGATAAATGAGGTGGAAGATCTTTCGAATACTCCAACACCAGATTACTCTGATTTAGTAAGTTCCGTTTATGAATTTAGTCTTACTGGTAATTTTGAAAATGACCCAGTTTTACTGGAATTCGAAGTAGATACAGAGAATGTATCTAACCCAGATAATTTAAGAGTTTTCTATTACAATAGTAATACAAATGAGTGGAAAGAAAAGGATGGAGGTACGTTTAGTAATGGTGTATTCTCATATCCTGCAACTCACTTTAGTATGTATACTGTAATGGAAGTTAATGAAGCTGAAATTCTTAGAAGAGAATTAGAACAGCAAATTAACGATTTAAGAGATCAAATCGAAGACCTTGAAGCTAGTCATTCAGCTGAACTTGCTAGCTTAACAGCTCAACTTCAGCAACTAGAAAATGCCTATGCGAATCTTGAATTAGAAAACGAAGATTTAGAAGATCGTGTTTCTGAATTAGAAAATGATCTTAGAGAATTACAAGAGGCATTTGATGAACTAGCAGCAAGTTTAGAAGAGGGTGATGACTCTCCAAGTGATGATAATGGTGATACGTCAAATGGAGGAGATGATCAATCAAAAGAAGACGATGATGATGTAAAAGGTGATGACTCATCAAAAGATGATGAAGACTCTAAAGATGGAGAAGGAGATTCTTCTAAAGGAACGGATGAAGAAGATGAGCTTCCTGATACAGCAACGAATATGTATAACTTCTTACTCATCGGTCTAGCGTTAATCATTGTAGGATTGGCATTCTACTTCTATCGTGGTCGTAGAGAAAAGGAATTAGTTTAATATTATAAAATAATAGTCTTAAATAGATTATTATTAAAAATCGAGGCGTGAATTCTCTATGTTGAGAATTCACGCCTTTTCAATATGAAATTTGATTATTTTGTAGAATTCATAAGTCCATATTACTAGTAAATTATCATAATTTTATGTAATTACAAATTTTATTTCCTATTCAAGTCTAATTTATCCTATATTTTGATTTTATGACACAAAATTTGCGAAAATTTAATTGACACCCATGTTGTAAACGTTTACAATTAAATTGAATCTGACAACGTTGTTAGTATTCAATAAGTGAAAGATTATAAATTTACATATTTGATTAATTTCTTCAGTAATTCAATATACTTTATGCAACTTGTCTATTAGACTAAATTAATAGACGTGAAGCATATTGCCTCCATTCTCAATTTTTTGTTGTTTGTCAGTTCATTTAAACAACGTTAAAGTGAATTGGTAGCAGCAACTCCAAACAGTCATCTAGGAACCTCACACAAAAATGAATGAATAAATTACTACTTTTTATTATTCAATTACTACTTTTTCAACCCTTATTTACTAATGTATTTATTACTTATAATCGAATAATTATACAAGTTCGTTAATGTAGATGGTTTATTTGTTATGTCTAAAATCTGCCTAATTTCAAAGGGTATAAATTATTCATAATTCCGATTAAATCTACCTTTTTACTCCGATAAATGTTATGTAAATAGGTTTCAACATCATATCTATTAACAAGGACTTAATAGATTGTGATGAAACATATACTCTCAAATATTAATTTTGAGGAAAACTATTTTAGAAGGGAGGTTACTAGATTACTACTTATTCTTTATACTAACAACTTCATAGTAGATTAGAAAAAGAGGAGGATTATATGAGGAAGCATAAAAGATTTTTCGCAATAATGATGACAGTTCTCTTATTACTATCGAATATGAATTTAACTGTTTTAGCTGCAGATGTGGCGGTCGATGATGAAGAGGAAGAATTACCAGTAGTAAATATTTCTAGTGACTGGCAAGGAAGTGTCATGGGTGATATTGGTACGAATGATATTATTCTTGACAACTTTGAAATCACGGAAAACGAAGATGATACAGTTCATATGAGAGTATCAAATAATCGTGGTAAGATTGCTGGAAATGATGAAGGGTTAATTTATTACTATAAAGATGTAGATCCTGATGCAAACTTTGAATTAAGTGCAACGGTTCATGTTGAACAAATGGTTGTAGATAATAACCAAACTGCTTTTGGTCTCATGCTTCGAAGTAATGTTATGGATGGGCGTGAAGGTGGTTTTCAAGGTGAATATGTTGCTTTAGGTGGTTTGCGTCAAGAAGTAAGAGGCTTTTATAGAGAAGGTACATCTGGTTACCAGTGGCCTGAAGATCTAGCCTTCGGAGAAATTGTTATTGATGAAGAATATGAATTAACAATCCGAAAGGTAGGTAATTTATTCCAGTTAACTGTAGACGGTGAAACAGAAGTACTTCAAGATTACTCTGGTGAACTTAATTACGCTGGATTATTCGTGGCAAGAAATGCTACTGTAACTTTTAGTGATGTTAGTCTAAATGTTGAAGGACAGGTTGAGCTTGGAGATTGGGAATTTAGTGCTTTTGGTGACAATACTAATATTGAATTAAGAAACTTTGATCCTACTTTTCCTGACGAAAATTCTATAAGAATCGTAGCAGACGGTGGAAAGATTTCAAGTAATGTAGATGGAATTTCATATTATTATAAAGAAGTTCCAGTTGATGCAAACTTTGAAATTAGTACCCAATTAGAAATTAATAGTATGAATAGTAGTAACAATCAAGTTTCATTTGGTTTAATGCTCAGGGATGAAGTTGGAGCTCACGGAGCTTCAGGTGGTCACGAAGCAAACTATGTATCTCTAGGTGCACTTGATATGAATAATGGAGATGGCTTTAAAGCATTCTATAAGGAATTTTTCAATCCTGCAGAAAGTACAAGGTCATTAACTAAAGTACCTATAGAAACTGATAATCCAATTATCGGTGATGTGTATGATTTATCAATTAGTAAAGCTGGTAATTCGTATGTTGTAAACCTTAATGGTGAAACAAGAATTATAGAACCTGAAGATGAAAATATATTTACAGATTCCATTTTTGCTGGACTATATGTAGCTCGTGGTGCAGATGTTACTTTTAGTAACTATGACATTACGGTAGATACGACAACAGTAGAATCTTTAGAGGTAGATTCCTCAGAAATGAATACTGAGTTCTTAGTTGGTGAAGCTTTAGACCTTACTGGTTTAGTTGTAAGTGCTAAATATTCTGACGGTACAGAATCAGTAATTTCAGAAGAAGATTATATTGTTACTGGTTTTGATAGCAGTGAAGTAGGCACTAACACTATTACAATTAACTTTAGAGGCTCTACAGCAACTATTGAATTAGAAATTGTTGCTCTAAACATTACAAGTTTAGAAATACAATATTTCCCTGCTAAAACAGAATATTTTATTGGTGATAGTTTTGACCCTGAAGGTTTAGAAGTTGTTGCTGAATATAATGAAGGGTTTACTTATGCTGTATTATCAAGTGATTCTTTCAACTTTGCCATAGATGGAGTTGAATTAGACGCTGAGTTTGTTTTTAATGAATCAGGAACTAAGATTGTTGAAGTGAGTCATATTGACTTTCCTGATGTTGTAACAAACTTTGAAGTTGAAGTGGGAGAAGCTCTTATTTCCGAATTAGAAATAAGAACACCACCAGCAAAAGAACAGTATTTCCTTGGTGATGAGTTAGATCTTTCTGGAATTGTAGTATATGCAATTTATGATGATGGATCTGAAGTGAGATTAATGAGTAATGAATTCACTGATTCTGGATTAGATACGTCTACTGCAGGAGATAAAGAAGTTATTATTACTCATAAGGGTATTGAAGTAGTTCTTCCTCTTAATGTAAAGGAAAGAGAACTTGAAACTCTTACAATAACTAATTATCCTCAAACAACATTCTTTATTGGAGACGCTTTCAATAAGGATGGTTTAGAAGTATCACAAGTGTATGACAATGGAGATGTGGATATCTTTTCAGAGGACAATTATTCAGTAGATTCATCTTCTTTTGATAGTTCAGCGGTTGGTACTTATGAAATTGTTATCAAGCCTGGTATTAATGATATTGATGCAATTTCTTATAATGTAACAGTTCGAGAAGAAGTTGATCATGAATTTGATTTTATTAGATTCGGACAATCTATTGGAACTAACAGAAATAAGTGGGATAAATATGAAGATGGTACTATTTATCTAGAGGCAACTCCTGGAGCAAATGCAGGGAAAATTACAGATGACCATGATGGAATTACTTATTATTATACTGAACTTGACGCTGCGGAAAATAACTTTGAATTGTCTGCAGATTTTAAAGTAATTCATTATGCAAAAACGCCTCATGATGGTCAAGAGTCTTTCGGTATTATGGCGCGAGATGCTAACGGAGCACCTAATGATTCTAGTGTATTCTCCTCAAATTTCGCTGCTGTCGGTGGATTTTCAGGGGGAACGAGAGAGCCTAATGGAACTCAGGTATTCGCTAGGACTGGTGTATTAGCTCCAGATGGCGAGGGGAGTCAAGGTAGAACAAGTAGAATGTTGAAGGAAGAACGTCCTTCAATTGACAACACATACCCTGAACAAACTTATCGTTTGACTCTTGCTAAAACAAATAGTGGTTTTGTAGGAACTCTAAATGATGGAGTAAATGTATATGAAGATATCATCTTTGAGCCAGAAATCTTAAATGTTCAAGATGATAAAATGTATATTGGTTTTTATGTTGCTCGTGAAGCAATTATAGAAGTAAGCAACATCGAATTTAATGTAACTGCAGCAGCAACGGATGCTCCAAGAGTTTATCCGCCATCAGAAGCAGTTACACCAAATTTCAGTATTTTATCTCTTGAAAAAACACCTTTAACTGAATACGATTTATTGTTAAGAGCAAATGCAGATGGTGTTGTATCAGTAAGACAAGGAATGGACTATATTGCAGAAAATGTTGAAGTAGAAGCTGGAGATATCTTCCCAGTTCAATCTTCATTAAATGCAAATAGTACTACAAACTTTAGTATTACTTATTTACCAGATGATACACAGTATTTAACTTCTTATGATCGAATTGTAAGAAACTTTACAGTTACGAATAAGATTTTCCGAAATGGTACTGGAAATCTATATGTATCACCTGAGGGTACAAGTAACGGAACTGGGACTTACAATAATGAACTAGATATTGATACAGCAATTGATTATGTTATGCCTGGACAAAAAATTATAGTTAAGGATGGTTACTATTTACGTGATGGTGCCCTTCGTATTAGACCGTATAATGATGGTAGACCAGATGCAATGAAGTATCTCTTTGCAGAACCAGGAGCAAGACCTGTGTTTGACTTTGATCGTAGACATGATGGAATGCTTCACCAAGGAGATTACTGGCATGTGAAGGGTATTGACTTTGCACGTGCGGGTGGTAACCGTAAAGGATACCACATTGGTGGTAACCATAACATTGTTGA
Source organism: Evansella sp. AB-P1 (assembly GCF_029688925.1). GTDB lineage: Bacteria > Bacillota > Bacilli > Bacillales > Salisediminibacteriaceae > Evansella. The sequence goes on along the minus strand of NZ_JARUKY010000005.1, from coordinate 215,210 downwards.
AAATTCAAGATTCTATGAAAATGGAGATTCTGGAATACAAATTAGCCGATTAGATGGTGCTAATAGTATTGAAGATTGGCCATCTCATAACTTACTATTAAACAATGTTTCATTCGATAACCGAGATCCTGCTGAAAATAATGCAGACGGATTTGCTATTAAGCTTACAGTAGGTGAAGGAAACGTTCTTATAGGAAATATTGCACATAACAATGTGGATGATGGTTATGATTTATATGCAAAGCTTGGTACGGGTCCTATTGGAACAGTAATCTTTGAAAATAATATTGCCTTTGATAATGGTACGTTAACAGACGGAACTGTTGGAGGAGGAGATAAAAACGGATTTAAGATGGGTGGAGAAGGAATCCATGTTCCACATGTTATTCGAGACAGTGTTGCATGGGGGAATGGAAATACTGGCTTCAGTAATAACAGTAACCCAGGGTTAATTGTGACCGGTGATAATGTTGCAATAGATAATAACCGTAACTTAGGTCTAAGTGTATATTCTGGTGTAACACATGATTTTACACTTGATGGGTTCATTTCAATCCAAACTGGATCAGGAAATAGTGATAGCTATCCATCTAATTTAGCATCTGATACTAATTACTTATTTAACGGTACAGAAACTGTTAATGCATCAGGTGAAGCACCAAATTTAGAAGGTCTAGCTGGTTTGGAAACAATGAATACAATTCTAACTCTAATTGAGGAAGAAACTGCAAATGGAGTTACTAACTGGACGAATGTATGGGATAGATATTTTGAGTCTGAGTATCCTACGCCAGTAGAAGTAGATGAAGTAACAGCTCAACCTATAGTAGGGGAAGATGGAGTTGCTACTATCTCTACTAATGAAGTTTATAATGTAGCACAAGATGGAGTATTAATTATTCCTGATATGGAAGTAACAAACTTCTATTTCTCACAGGGACAAATAGAAATACTAAAATTAAGAAATGCTTCATTACAAATAACAAAACCAGGGTTAACATTTAATTTACCATTCTCAGCATTTACTGGTGATGGAGATAGTTCTATTAGTATCGATAGTGTAGAAGTTGATGCTGATAGTCTTCCAATTGCTACTGAGCTAAGAAGTAAAGTTTATGATTTCACAGTTCTTGAAAATTCTAGTAAAATGGAATTTGACTCTGAAAATCCAGTTGTTTTAGAATTTGAAATCGTAAGTGATGTTACAAATGTAAACGATTTGAAAGTATTCTACTTCAATGGTGATGAGTGGGAAGAAAGAGTAGGCGGATATTATGAAGGTGGTATTTTCTACTATCCTGCAACTCATTTCAGTATGTACACAGTAATGGAAGTTGATGAACTTGAAAAGCTTAGACATGAGCTACAACAACAAATTGATGGGCTAGAGCAGCAAATCAATGATCTCAAAGATACTCATTCTTCTGAACTAGCTGCACTTGAAGCTGCACTTCAAAACCTTCAAGCTGCTTATGCAAGTCTTGAAGCAGATAATGCTGATTTATTAATCATCATTACTGACTTAATGAATCAGCTTGCTGAATTACAAAGAGCATTTGATGAATTAGCAGCTACTATCGATGATGGTGATGACACACCTGGAGACGACTCATCTGACGGAGACGACAACGGTGATGGTTCAACTGACGGAGACAACGGATCCGATACAAACGGTGACGATTCTTCTGATGGCGATACGAAAGGTGATGACTCTTCAAAAGACGATGATGATGCAAAAGATTCTGATGGAGATAAAAAATCTGAGGAAGATGGGGATGAGTTGCCAGATACAGCAACTAACATGTACAACTTCCTACTTATCGGACTTGCACTAATCATTGCAGGAATGGCCTTCTACCTTTACAGAGGTCGTAGAGAAAAAGAAGTAGTATAATTTTTTCAACGATTAATAAACTATGAAATGTTAATCGAAAATAAAAGCGGGAATTCTCATCAACTGAGAATTCCCGTCTCTTTTTTTAGTTAGTTGTAGATTCTAATTAGTTAAATACATATATGGATACTATTCATCTTTAAAGTCTGTAAAGAAGTAAATAAACATTATAATGGAAATGCCAATAATAAAAGCACCAGTTTTTGTATTTTTTAAAACGGGAAGATCATGTAAGGCCATAAAAATCACCTCTTTTTATATTTATTTGCAACGCTTGGGTCAATATTGAAGATGTCACAAACTAATTTATTAAAATTATCTAAGTCGTTAAACAAGTTTTGAATTCTTGGTATTTTTGCTTTTACTCTCGGCACACCTAATAATGGTCCACCGCAATTTATTGTAAATCCTTCAGGTGTCAAGGCACTACCTGTTACGGAAAATTGATCTAGAAGTAAAAATTTTGCAATAAAAATATCTATAATGTCTATCCCAAGATTAACAATTGGATTCCCAGTAGGACTTTCAATTCTTCTTATGCCAGTAATAGGTCCAGCTAAGGTTACACGAAACCCACGAGGTGTTACAAACACCCCCATGATGGTAATTTGTCCAGTTAACAATAGGATTGCTGTAATAATGGCAAGATTTCGATGAATATTACTTATCGTTTGTAATGCTTTTTCATTATTGTTTTGTTTAGACACCATCACCACACCCTCTAAAATTATCCTATTCTAATTTGACCTTAATGTTTTTAATACAAAAGCCCATTTATTCTTTACAGGATAAAGTCAATCATTCATCATTGAAATGGATAACAAACTAGTTTGTTTATTACCTGAATCCGTGATAAGGATGTTGATATGCCATCCACCAACTCGCTATATATGATGTCATTACACCACCGTGCTTAATAGACGGAGCAGATTTTATTTCAGGAACGATTAGTTGAGAGGATCGCTTTGAAAGTTCCGTTTTAGACAAAACCTAAAGCAGCATTCGTGGAAAGGGTTTCCTGAGTCTTCTAATAAAATTTAATCATAGCATCTACCCTGAAAATAAGCGTTAGTTCAGGAGTGAATGCGGTGACTCCAGCGACGAGCATATGCTTCACGAATAAGCTTCGAGTTGTCTCGACGCATATAACATCAGAGCAACACTTGCAGAGGCAGAGACAGGACAATGTACTTTAGCAGTATACTAAATGTATAGTGTGGAGGCTGAGGCATTGCCCGCGGAAAGCTTCCGCATAGAACGGATGAACTTCCTGATGAATATTTTCATCCTTCATGGTGCAAGTATTGCTTGCATGGGAAGTCTACCTTTTGAATAAGAATTTGAACTAAATAATAGTTCATATCCTTATTCTAACAGTGTTTTAAGACTCTTTAATTGTTTAATTCATCACGTATTCAGGTATTTTATAAAAATACATAAATTAGTAGATATGAAACATAATGTTTTACTTATTGAAAGCTTTGAAATATTAGGTTAGGAGGGTTTGAATGAAAGGGAAAACTAGTATAATGATGTTTGTTTTATTACTTTCCTTTTTCCAACAGCCATTATTGACAGATGCAAACGTTATGGAAAAAATTGAATTATCAAATGGTGAAATAGTTACAGTTCACTTTCGAGGTGAAGGTGACAGTTATCGATATGAGGTAACTTTTGAAAGTGGTGAGACTTATTTTCATGAAAGAAGAGGGAATATCACTACTGGAGGAGGTTCTAGTCCAAGTGAAAGCTACCAAATTCTTGGTGAAGAAGCCATTGAACAGTTTGAAAAAATGCATGGAAACCCTACAGAAGGAAATACAATTATATCAGGTAACCCATTGGGAGTACTTGTAATCTTATTGGGGGCTATTGGTTTGTTCTTCCCATATGTCTTATGGTATTTAGAAATAGGTTGGAAGCTTAAAGATGCTGAACCTAGTGATTTCTTTCTTTTATTAAACCGAATTATTGGGGTAGTTATCATTTTTGTTGGAATTTTTATGTTATTTTAGAAGAGAGAAAAAACACACCATAACCAAATTGGTGTGTTTTTTTACTTCTGATTACTTATTTAATATAAACTCTTCCACTACAGTTGCGACACCTTCATTAATATTTGTATCAGTTACATAATCAGCCTTTTCTTTTATATCATCAGGTGCATTGCCCATGGCTACACCTAAACCAGCTAATTCAATCATCTCTAAGTCGTTATAGCTGTCACCAACTGCAATTATTTCTTCTTTGCTAATATCTAATTTATCGATTAATATTTGTAAGCTTGCCCCTTTTGTTACGCCTTCCTCCATAAATTCTAAAAAGTAAGGTTTGGAACGGAAGATGGTTAACAGTCCAGCTAATTCTTCCTTTAATTTTTTTTCTACTTTCATTAATTTTTCTGGTTCTTCACTCATTAAAACTTTTACAACTGGTTCTTGTACTGCTTCAACGATACTTTTCACTTCTTTAATAGGTATTCCAGTTAGCTTACTTTCGATAGCAGTATATTTATTATTTTTTTCCGTTACAATCGTATCCTTTACAAAAGTATGTAAATTTACATTTTCACGCTTACTTAATTCTTGAAGCTTGTGTACCGTTTCAGGAGGTAAATGACTACTATATAGCTCGTCATTCGTTTTACAATTAAATATTTTAGCACCATTGAAAGCGAGTATGTAGCTTCCGTATTCTCCTAAGCGGAGCTCTTTCACATATTCTCTTATGCCAGGTGTTGGTCGTCCAGAAGCGAGAACTACCTTAACCCCTAATTCTTGCGCGTCTAATAAAGCCTTTTTCGTATGAGATCCAATTGTATGGTCATTTAAAAGAAGTGTATCATCCATATCAAGTATAATCATTTTATATTTCAAAGCTACCGCCCCTTAAATTTAAAATCTTATTTTTTACTATATCAATAATCGTCACTCCTATGCAAAGCCTAATTCACTAAGAATATTTAATTTGTAAAATTGTCTAAGGACATAATTTCCATCACTTTCTTAACATGTTATGATAGTAACTATAGGTTTTTAATACGTTATTAATATACTAGAACAATTTCGTTACAAATAAGTCACGAAATAATTAAAAATTGTGTAATATTTTTTAACACATCTGACGAAAGTTACGTTATGATTTATATATAAAATAAAGGGAGGAATATCATATTATGACTGACTTTACTACGTTAAGTGAAAATGAGTTGAAAGAGCTTCAAGTCAAACTGCAGGACAAATATGATACATATAAAAGTCAAGGGTTAAAATTAGACATGTCTAGAGGAAAGCCAAGTCCTAAGCAATTAGACCTTTCCGACGAAATGCTTGATGTTGTTTCTTCGAAGGATGTTTTAAAGGCTGAAGATGGTACGGATGTACGTAACTATGGTGGTTTAGATGGTTTACCAGAAACGAAGAAATTTTTTGGGGAAATATTAGATGTTAATCCAAGTGAAGTGTTGGTTGGTGGGAATTCAAGCTTAAACTTGATGCATGATACTGTATCAAGGGCCATGTTTTTCGGAGTTTATGGGAGTGAAACACCGTGGGGCAAACTTCCTAAAGTGAAATTCCTTTGTCCGAGTCCTGGGTATGATCGTCATTTTGCAATATGTGAATTATTCAATATTGAAATGATTGTTGTTGATATGAAAGATGATGGTCCAGATATGGATCAAGTAGAAAAGCTTGTGAAAGAGGACGATTCTATCAAAGGTATTTGGTGTGTCCCAAAATATAGTAATCCAGACGGAATCACTTATTCTGATGAAGTGGTTGATCGCTTTGCACAGCTTGAAGCAAAAGCAAATGATTTCCGTATTTTCTGGGATGACGCTTACACTGTTCACCATTTAACAGAACAACCTGATCAGTTAAAAAATATTTTAGATGCTTGTAAGGAAGCTGGTCATCCTGATCGTGTATTCATGTTTAGCTCCACTTCAAAAATCACCTATGCTGGATCGGGTATTGGTGTATTAGCATCAAGTGAAAATAACTTAAATTTCTTCAAGAAACAAATTTCTATGCAAACGATTGGTCCAGATAAGGTTAACCAACTGCGCCATATCCGTTTCTTTAAAAATGTAGAAAACTTAAAGGCACATATGAAAAAGCATGCTGAGATTATTAAGCCTAAGTTTGATATGGTTTTAAGTAAGCTAGAATCAGAATTAGGAGATAAGGATATAGCATCTTGGCATAGCCCTAACGGGGGATATTTCATTAGTTTAAATACATTAGATGATTGCGCAAAAGAGGTTGTAAATTTGGCGAAAGAAGCAGGTGTAACCTTAACTGGTGCAGGAGCTACATTCCCATATGGTAAAGACCCGAGAAATCGAAATATCCGTATTGCACCTACATTCCCTTCATTAGAAGAGCTTGAAAAAGCAATGAATGTTTTATGTGTTTGTGTTCAATTGGCGAGTATTAATAAACTACTCTCTAAATAACATTACTTGAATGAATTTCATAAATAAAAATTAATTGAAAAAGACGAACGTTATTTTCGATTATAGTGGAAGACGGCGCCTCTAGTGGGAACAGTACTAGCTGAAAATCCATTTCTGACGGTGTTTAGCCGTAAAAATTAGTTGAGGCCGTGCCCGCAGGAGCCAGGACGGCGTAATTGATCCGTTTGAATCGGAGATCGAATTAAATTTAATTTTATTTTATAAATGTACATGTTTTAGAATGAAATATTAAATGTTGAAATTAACTCACTTATTAAAATGAAATAAAGTAATGAAGAAACCTGTCCTTATCAATATAAAGGACAGGTTTTTTAAGTTACTGAAAAGCTATAAACTATAATGCAATAATTGTTAAAAAAATATAGATTCACAGTTTTTTCATATTTAAGTTATATACTTTAGTTGATTAATAATCGAAGGAGGAGTTCAAATGGATTTAGCTTACTTAGCTTTACTCGCTTGTCCGATCATGATGGTAATTATGGTTATAGCAATAATGAAAATGTCTGGAAACAATAACAGTTCTAGCAAAACAAATCAAGATAAAGAGTTGAAAGAAAATCTGAATACGTTAGTGCAGCAAAATCAAGCATTAGCTAAAGAGATTGAAGATTTAAAAAGGTCGCGATAACAAATAGAGTTTTAAAGGAGGATACTGATGAATTCGCCAATTATTACTGTTATTCTTTTTATTATTTTAGTAGGAATGATAGTAATGTGTAGTAAAAAAATGAAGCCTTCAAGTGGAGGATGCTGTGGGAAAACGGTTCAAAATGATAATTCCAACAATGATTCCACAGATAGTTATCATCAAATACAAGCAAAATTAGAAGAAATAGAAAGAGAAAATGAACAACTAAAAAGTAAAATTCGTGAATTAAAGTAAAAGAAGCTTTGTTTAAGTAAGTTAAAGGAGAGTGTATATGAATAATACGTTGCTTTTATTAATAATTGCTCTAAAAGGAGTTTGTTTATTCATTTGTTGGAAAGGTGTTTCTTATGCACGACGACATCAACAGAATAATCAATCAACAGGTGATAATCTGACTGATGAAGAAAAGCAATTAATTAATGATAAAATGAATAGATTAATGAACGAAAACAAAGCTATGCATGAGGAACTAAAAAGTATGGAGATTAATAAAAAAACTTCGTAAATCAAAAGGTTTTGTCTTTTTAGGGGAATTCTAAATTCTTACTTTGTTATTCAAGGAGGTGATAGGTGATTTCACCTTCTTTTTCAATGTTACTACTATTTTATTAGCTTCATATTTCAATACAGTCTAGTATCAACAAATTACAATAGGTTAAAAACTTGGAGGGGAAAATGTTGAAAAAAGTAATTTCATTAATCGTAATATCGTTTGTAATTGTTATAGGGAGTGTTACTTTCTTTTTTGTAAATACAGAAGATGCTCTTTATTCCCCAATATTTTATGTAGCAAATGCAGGGGATGGAACAATATCTGTAGTTGATTTAGAACAAGATTATCCTGTTAAATCTATTTCACTGAATAAAGAGAAACTATCTCACGGTATCGCTATCTCTCCTAATGAAAAAACGATATATTATGGATCAGGTTCTAGTGAAAATAAATTATATGCTCTAGATGTCTCAACTCAAGAAACTATTCATGAGCTCAGTTTTAATGAACGAGTTCATGGCATTGATATTCATCCATCAGGGAAGTATGTTTATGTGTCGTTAAGTCCTGGGCTTGGTGAAAAAGGTGGTTACTTAGCAGTAGTGGATACGCAAGCCTTTGAAGTAGTTTCATTGATTATAACGGAAGATGGTCCTGCACATGTTTCTGTAGCAAATGATGGATCACAAATTTGGGTAACGAATGTCAATAGTAATTCGGTAAGTGTTATAGATTCCTATACATATCAGTTATTAGCTACGATACCTGTAGGAGAGGTTCCAAATGAAGTAGCATTAAGTCCTAATTTCGATTTCGCCTATACTGCAAATGTTCGTTCTAATTCTATATCTGTTATTGATATGATTACCCGTGAAGTAGTGGATGAAATTGAAGCTGGGGAAGGTGTCCATGGAGTAACTGTTTCCCCAGATGGAAAAGAAGTTTGGACAGCAAATAATCACTCAAATGATGTTTCCGTTATTGATACAGAAACAAGGGAATTAGTTTCAACAATTGAGACTGGATCGTATGCGAATCATATTTCATTCTCTCCTGAAGGTGACTTGGCATTTGTGACACATCGTGAGTCGAATAGTCTAATCATTATTAATCGAAGTAACTATAGTGTGATAAAAGAGTTAGATTTAGGGGTAGAACCACATGAAATGACATTAAAGGGAATGCTTCCTTACGATATAGAGCTTGAAATAAATGAAGACTGGAATAGGGAAAATGCTACACGGTACCAATGGCACGGTAGTGAATTTGTAGACGGTGTAGAAGTTGTTGCTCAGTTTTTATCTCCATATAATGACGAAGATACTCAATTATTGGATAGTACCATAGAAGGGATGGATCCTTCTAAATATTTTGCATTAAAGATTGATATGTCAACTCATTCAGGGGATTTATCTACGATACCATTTGAAGAAAATACTCGCTTGTTAACTACCTCTAACGATGAACTAGAAGTAGCAAATTGGATTGTAGTGAGTAATGACTCTCATCATCCACAGTATATTGCTTTGTTTAATAAAACTATTGATAGAAAACCTCTATTAGTTAATAAAGATACGACACTAACCCTTCTTTTTAGACCTTTTATTGGTGAAAAGAACATAGAAATTGAATTACAATAAAAGAACCTTTTTTTTCACAAAGTCTATTTTAGCATTAGGGTAATCTTGTTATTCATAAAATTTTACTAGTTAAATGTCGATTTTTGAATTGTATATACGTTATAATATATTATGTTTAAAAGTTAAACAGTAAATTTTCTGAATAGAAAGGGTTTGTTATGAAGTATAAACTAGTTATATTATTTAGTGTGATTTTTTTAGTTGCATGTAATCAAAGTATTGATTATGAGAAGGACGAGGTCGTTGCTGTACTAATGGGGGAAGAGATCCTATTTGAAGATGTTTTAAAACAGTACCCTATTCGAACAGATTATGTGGATATTTTCCTAAGAGAAGAAGTTATTGTTCAAGAAGCGAAAGAAACTGGAATTGTTGTTACAGAAGAGGAAGTTGAGGAACTAAAAGAGCCTTTTTATAATGCAATTCAAGATGTAGATATGGAAAATTTTTATGAAAGACAAGGAGAAGAGTTAGGCATTACTCCTGAGGAATATTTTGAATTGTGGAGTGAAACATATTTAACAAGAGACACATATATTCAACGATATATTCATTCAGTATTTGAGCTCCCTGACGAAGATGAAGAAGAAGAGTGGGAAAAAGAAGTTCAACAACACATGGCAGACTTATTCTTTGAATATCAGGAAAATGGTGACTTAGTAATTAGTGATTATTAATAAAATTTGTATATGATCAGCGGTACCTTTTTAGTGAAGGTATCGTTTTTTTTATAGATTCAACTTGTTTTCTAAAAAATACTTGATTAAATTTCCAAAATACTATACATTTAAATTATACAGTGCATTACACCACTAATGCACTACTCTGGTGTTTGTGTTTGAGGAGGTGTAAGCTTGATCATTAAATTAACGGATAGTAAACCAATTTATATTCAAATTGCAGAATGGTTAGAGACGGAAATATTATCTGAAAACTTTAAGACAGATGAAAAGATTTATTCTCAATATCAGCTTGCAGAAATGTTAAATATTAATCCTGCAACAGCAGCAAAGGGATTAAATGTGTTAGTCGATGAAAAAATTCTATACAAAAAGCGAGGGCTTGGTATGTTTGTTAGCATTGACGCGAAAGAAATTATACTTACGAAACGAAAAAATGAAACACTAAAAAACATGGTAAATGAACTAGTATTAGAAGCTGAACGCTTGCATGTTCGTGAAGATGAGCTATTTCAAATGATTAAAACAACGATAAAACAACGTGAGGAGGATGTTTAATGAATGTCATTGAATGTAAGGAGCTTTCAAAAGTTTATGGAAATACAAATGCTATTGAAGATCTTTCCTTTACAATTGAAGAGAATAAAATTACTGGTTTAATTGGAAGAAATGGTGCAGGGAAAACAACATTGTTAAAAATATTAGCTGGATATTTGCATAAATCGACAGGGGAAGTGAACGTATTAACAGAGGATCCATTTAATAGTTTAAAAGTTTCCTCTAATATGATTTTTATTGATGATCAAATGACATTACCGGAATCATTAACACTTTTAGAAATTTTACACTCTGCGAAAATGTTCTATAAAAACTGGGATATGGATCTAGCATTAAGACTATTTCGTTATTTTTCATTCCATGACAATCAATTACATGGAAGTTTGTCTAAAGGGATGAGAAGCACCTTTAATGCGATCGTTGGTTTATCGGCACGTTGCAAGTTAACAATTTTAGATGAACCAACAACTGGTATGGACTCTTCTGTAAGAAAGGACTTTTACCGGGCATTATTAAAGGAATACATTGATCATCCACGGACGATTATTATATCTAGTCATCTACTAAACGAAATTGAGGACTTACTTGAGGATGTCTTACTAATAAAAGAAGGGAACCTTCTTCTTCATAAATCAGTGGATGAACTGAAAGAAATGGCGATAGGACTTAAAGGAAAGTCAAATGTAATAAAAGAGATTATTCAAGGTAAGGAAGTGTTTTATAGAAATACAGTTGGCAAGGACACAACCTATGTAGCAGTAGAGAATAGTTTTCCGAATGAATTACTACAAAGAGCAAAAGAAAATGGAATAGAAATAAGTTCTGTTCCAACGGATGATCTTTGTGTTTACTTAACGAACAGAACGAAAGGAGGAATTGATGATGTATTTAACAGAAACTAATGTGCTCGAAACTACTAAAATTCTATACAAGTATAAATTAAATGCTTATTTAAATGCCTTAAGTGCACTTATGTTTGTTCAAATACTCGCCCTTTTCTTCTCATTTCTTGGTGTTGGTTCTATGGGGTTTGGTTCTTCCACGGTAAATTTACAAGTGACGACTTATTCTGGAAGTATGGTGATTGTATTCTCGTTGATGTGGGCCTTTATTATTTCAATCACAATGACAACAAAACCATATCGAAACAGTGACTTTTCTTTTGTAACAAATCGTGTGACTAGCCACTTGTCTAGCATTGCTTTTCTTATAACGGCATGTATTTTTGCTGGAGTTACATCTATGCTCATGGGTCTATTACTAAAAGTAATTATGTACTTTCGATTTGGAGGAGAAATTATCGGAAGTCATGTAGGGGTAACGGACTTATTCATTGGCATAAGTGGAACAGTTTTTTATTTAATATTATTGTCTTCTCTCGGTTACTTTGTTGGTGTTCTATCTCAATTACACAAGATGATGAAGTTCATCTTACCAATCGTCTTTTTTGGATTATTGTTCGTTTGGGGACCAAATGCAAAACTGCCTTCCGAAATTGTTAGCTTTTTTATACATGAATCATCACTTTTCCTATTTATATTAAAAGTAGTTGGTACATCATTACTTTTTTATATGGTGTCTATCCTAATCTCAAATAGATTGGAGGTAAGGCAATAATGGGAGCTTTTATACCTTTAATGATTATACTCATTATCGTCATTACATCTTATACTTTTGTAAAACAGTCAAATAGTCGAACAAAGAAGTTTATCTATGGTCAACGATTAAGGTGGATGCTTAGTAGTTATGTTATTGTATTGCTTCTTGGAGGAGTTACTTTTTTCATTCTTCCTGTACAAGATTTCCCGGAAACTTCAGTAGTTTCAGAGGTGGAAGATAGAGTAACTAATGAAGCATTTATTGATAACTTTTATGATTCTGCTTTCGAAGGTAAGATAGATGAGGTGGATGGTGTAGTAGTCTCTAAACATTTGGAATTTCCATTTGAAGAAGAAGAGCTCTTTCTTGAAAATGTCACTAGTGATTATGGGGGGATAATGATGATTGTTGAGAAAAAAGAGGGTGTAGCCTCTGAAATAATAGCCACTCACTATTCAACAGGTCTATATATACAAGGAGAGGACTTCACAGAAAAATTATCTTCAACAGAAATAACATTATCCAATCATACACTAACAGTAATTCCTCCTGAACAAACAGAAATACGAATAGCGGATTTTGGAAGAGAGTTTACTATAGCGCAATTTGCAGAGAAAGATGGAAGTGATTTGAGTACAACAGCATCATTGTCTGTTCAAAGAATGGGGCATGATATTATTTACGTTATTGTTCCTGAGCAAGTAGAAGTAACCAGTACTTCAGGTAATATCCACTTCATAAATGATGAAACATACGTGGATTAATATACTGTTTAGAGGGTGTCCTAAAGCCTAGCTTTTGGTGACACCCTCATATTTTATCTTCTCACGAAAAAAATGAGTGGATACTTCCATATAAAAAATCCAATATCGTTAATTTTGGGAGTTTTTTATATGGAAGTTTGGGTATCATAATGGAATAGATGGGTAAATTAGCCATCAAGATTAGTATGCATCCGATAAAAACTATGAGTATTTTTCACAAAGGGGTTATTAAAATTGTCTTTAACACCTGAACAGCGAATTCAATTACATGAATTTAATAATCTTACGAAATCATTAAGCTTTAATATGTATGATATATGCTATACAAAAACAAAGGAAGAACGAGAAAAGTATATCAAGTATATTGATAATCAATACAATGCAGATAGGCTTACTAAAATATTGAAGAATGTTGCGGAGCTTATAGGTGCTCATGTACTAAATGTAGCAAAACAACATTTTGTGCCCCAAGGTGCAAGTGTAACAGTCTTAGTGTCAGAGGGGCCAGTTGTTGAAGTACCAAATGAATCCTATGAAGAATCTCCTGGTCCATTACCGGAGGCAGTCGTCATGGGATTAGACAAGAGTCATATAACTGTCCATACATATCCTGAATACCATCCAGATGAGGGAATAAGTACGTTTAGAGCTGATATTGATGTGGCTACATGTGGTGAAATCTCACCTTTGAAAGCTTTACATTATCTAATTCATTCTTTTGACACGGATATTATGACAATGGATTACCGTGTTCGAGGTTTTACAAGAGATAAGAGTGGACATAAGCTATTTATCGATCACGAAATTAACTCCATACAAAATTACATTCCTGATGAAATAAAAGAGCAGTACGATATGATTGATGTTAATATTTATCAGGAAAATATTTTCCATACGAAATGTAAATTAAAGGAGTTTGATATTAACAACTATTTATTCGGCTATTCTAAAGATAAATTATCAGATGACGAAATGGAAGAAATTACGGAAAGGCTACAATGTGAAATGGATGAAATATATTACGGTAAAAATATTAATAGGTAGAGTCAAGAAAATGGAGAACGAGTTTTATGAAGAAAGAGCACTTAACGCAATGGTGGTTAAGTGCTTTTTACATATTTAATCACGAGGCATAAAGGGATTCATACATTTACTTACAAACTCTATTTTTGACTATGCTCAGCAAATTTAACAAAAGAGTGTTCATCTTCAACAAGTCCACAGGAGCCGCATTGTACTTTTACAGCAGGTCCTTTGTAAGCAAGATGAAAAGGGTCTAAATTATCATTCGTGTATTCGTTTACCACTTCACCGGATCTAGGGTCCAATTTTACTGGTGTTGCAACTTGTTCAATAAGGTTGAATCGCGAACGGTTTGTTTTACAATTAGGACATAAGTATGGTTGAGTCATTTTAATTACACCTCCACTACCTATTATTCCCTTTAATACAACTTTTATTTTGTCCATCGTTTCAGAACTTTTATGTCTTAAAAAAACATAAAAGAGGCTGGGTCAACAGAATTTGTTGACCCAGCCTCTTTTAGAATAGTATTTTTAAAAATAGTTGAAAAAACTCAGTAGAACCGTCCCCACTACGCTTTTTTGTATTTTGCGATTTCTTGTTCGTATAGGTCTCCTCCATGAGCATCATAAACGACTAATACAGGGAAATTTTCTACTTCTAGCTTTCGGATTGCTTCTGGTCCGAGGTCATCGTAAGCAATAACTTCTGCAGATTTAACTCTTTCACCAAGAAGAGCTGAGAGTCCACCAATAGCGGAAAAACAAATTGCACTATGTTCTTTACACGCTTCTTTTACATTTTCACCTCTTGGTCCTTTACCAATGACACCCTTCACACCATATTCAAACATGGGTGGTGTATATGGATCCATTCGTGCTGCTGTAGTAGGTGCAATGGAGCCGATAACTTGACCAGGCTTAGGGGGGGTTGGGCCAGCATAAAAAATAATTTCATTTTTCAAGTCGATAGGAAAATCTTCACCATTGTCTAGATTACTTAATAAGCGCTTATGTGCAGCATCTCGAGCTACATAGATAGTTCCATTAAGAAGAATTTCATCACCAGCTTTTAGCTTCATTACATCTTCTTTCGTTAATGGAGGAGTAATATTTATTGCAGTCATTAGGTAACACCATCCTTTCAAGTTAGATTACTACGGATTTTTTTCGTGCAGCATGACATTGAATATTTACAGCCACTGGGAGTGCAGTAATATGACAACCATGAGTTTCAATAGACACCCATAATGCAGTATTAGAGCCACCTAGCCCTTGAGGTCCAATCCCAGTTTTATTAATGTCGTCTAATAATTCTTTTTCAAGCTCAGCAATATGTGGTTCATCATGATGTGATCCAACTTCTCTTAATATGGCTTCCTTTGCGATCTCTGTTACCTTATCAAAACTTCCGCCAATCCCAACACCAACGACGATAGGAGGACAAGCTTTTCCACCAGCTGCCTCAATGGTATCAATAACAAACTTTTTAACACCTTCAACACCTTCTCCAGGTAGCAGGAATTTCATTGCACTCATATTTTCACTACCACCACCCTTAGGTAGAACTGTGAATTTAATTTTGTCTCCTGGTACGAGTTTTGTATGAACAACTCCAGGTGTATTGTCGTTAGTATTTTTTCGAAGTAAAGGATCTCCCACAATAGAATTTCGAAGGTAACCCTCTTTATACCCTTTTCTTATACCATTTTGAACAGCTTCATAAAAATCTCCGCCTTCAATATGCACGTCTTGGCCTACTTCAGCAAAAACTACAGTAAGACCAGTATCATGACAGTAAGGTCTGTTTTCTACTGCAGCAAGCTCTGCATTCTCAATTAATTGGTTTAAAATTGACTTTCCGAGAGGTGACTCCTCCGTTTTTGCTGCTTCTTGAAATCCATTAAGAATATCTTCAGGTAAATAATAACAAGCTTCCCAACACGAAATGGCAACGGTTTCAGTAATTTTGTCAACATGAATGTTACGCATAAATAATAAATCCACCTTTCTATGTGATATGGATACTACAGTTATAAAATCATTAAAAAACGTTTCAAATTGTCCTTGCTTATGTTTAACAACGTTGTTATTATTAAGTATATAGCTTTCTATTTTTTTTATCAACCTTTCACATGAATGTTTAAAAGTTTCACAGCTTTCTATTTTATGATCAACCTTAATGTTATCATGTGATTTTGTAAGCATTTACATTGTTGGTACAAATTCTAAATGGATAATGTTTTAATAGAATATTAATACAGATTTTCTTATTAATGATTCTAAAACCTTAGATAGAAACAAATAACAACGTTGTTATTTGTGTGATAGTATAAAAAAGCATGTAAACATAAAGATTCATTTAAGTGTAAATTGGAGAGGAGTAGTAACTATGCTACAAAAATTAAACGCATTTCTACAAAAATGGATGCCAATTATTACGCCTACAACGGTAGTATTAGGTGTCACTGTCTTTACATTCGTTCAAACATATTCTTTTTTAGTAACTTGGATTTTTGCATTTATTAGTTTTGCAAGTTGTTTAGGGTTGAATATAAAGGAAATAAAAAAAGCCATGTCAAAGCCCCTTCAAATAGTTGCTTGTATTGCATTAATACAAGTTCTTATACCAGCTGTGGCTTTTGGTGCAGGTCACTTATTTTTTAGTGGTGATCCTGATACAATTACGGGACTTTTACTTGCATTTATCATTCCAACAGGTGTTGTGTCCTTAATGTGGGTATCCATTTATAATGGAAACAGAGCTCTAACCCTTTCTATTGTATTAGTAAATACAATGATATCACCTATAGTTGTTCCACTTACTTTAAGCTTATTAGTTGGAAATCAAGTGCAAATGGACACATTTGGATTAATGTCAGGCTTATTCTGGATGATTGTTGCACCATCCATATTAGGGATTATCATTACTAAGGTTATTGGTGAAAATACAAAAAAGGTGTCGTCAACATTAGCGCCTTTTTCAAAGTTAGGTGTCATTTTTGTAATACTAATAAATGCTGCTGTTGTTTCACCTTATTTTACAAGCATTGATGGAAGAGTCATTCTTATTGGCACAATTGTATTTTTCATTGCATGTGGTGGATATTTGATTGGATTAATTACTGCTCGGATTTTTGGTTGGGATAAGGCAGTAGCTATCAGTTTTATGTTTAATAGTGGAATGAGAAACAATGGGGCTGGAGCTGCATTGGCCGTAACCTACTTTCCACCGTCCGTCGCATTTCCTATTGTGTTGGCAATTCTTTTCCAACAGTTTCTTGCTTCGGTTTCAGGTAAAATTGCTCATTATTACTTTACCAATCTAGAGGAGAAGGTTGTACGTATCGTAAAGTCCTTTAAAGTTAGCCAAATTCAAATGAAAGCTAAAGATAAAAACGCTTCTTAATATATGAATTTAAATAAAAAAAATGGAGATTTTAATAAAAACTCCATTTTTTCTTTTTTTTATGTTATTATGTGATATATCAGATATCACATTGCGAATGGAGAGTAAAGGATATGAATGGAAAAGAAGATGTTTTTCAATTTTTATCAAATAAAACTGAAAATGTCAAGTCATTACGAGAAGTAGTGATTGAATCATTACGTGAAGCAATTATTACTGGTCAGTTTAAGCCAGGAGATAGCTTGAAAGAACGGGACTTATCTAAAGCAATGGGTATTAGTACAACACCAATTAAGGAAGCCTTTCGAATTTTAGAGCATGAGGGCTTGATTAAGACTTTACCTAGAAAAGGAACGTTTGTATCAGAATTAGCAGAGACGAATATTGAAGAAATTCAAATGCTTCGTGGAGTAGTTGAAGGTTTGGCAGCAAGATTAACCGCAGCTAAAGCATCTGATGAACAATTAAAGGAACTCGAAAAGCAAATTGAAAAAATGGAGACACTACTGGAAAATGAAGAAGTAGATGATTTAATTGAGGAAAATACAAGGTTCCATAAAATGATAAGCGATGCTGCCGGAAATAGTATGATTAGTCGAGTATTAATGAATATTTCTAGCTTCGATAAAGCATTTCGTCGAAGAGCATTAATGGAAAATAAAGAAATAAAAGCAGGTTATTCTGAGCATCGGAAAATATTTGATGCTATAAAGTCAAGAAATCCGGAATTATCAGAGCAACTATTAAAACAACATATTTTGAGAACGGTTACAGACGTATTAAAAAACAAAGGGGTGTAACAATGATGAGGTCTTTTAAAGTATTAGTACCTCAGCCAATTGCAAAAGAAGGAATTGACTATCTAGAAGAAAATGGCTGTGAGGCTATTGTTCCAGACAAATATGACTCGGAAACACTTATAGAACGTGTAAAGGATTGTCACGCTATTTTAGTACGAACAGCTGAAATTAACCGTGATATTATCGAAAAGGGAAAAGAACTCCAAATCATTGCACGTCACGGTGTTGGTCTGGATAATGTAGATATTCAAGCTGCAACGGAAAACAACATATTTGTGTGTAATGCTCCAGCTGCAAATATAAATTCTGTAGCAGAGCATGTTGTAGGATTAATGCTTGCTGTAAGTCATCAAATTGTAAAAGGTGACCACGCAGTAAGAGAAGGAGACTATCAAGCTAGAAATAGATACATAGGTTCAGAGCTAAGTAGCAAAACTTTAGGATTAATTGGATTAGGTAATATCGGGAAGCTTGTTGCTAAAAAGTGCGCACTTGGCTTTGATATGAACGTAGTAGCTTATGATCCATTTATAAAAAAAGTGGATGAAAACTACATCACGTTAGAACCTTCGTTAGAAAAACTAGTATCTCAAGCTGATTTTCTCTCATTACATGTCCCTTATGTACCAGAATTACATCATGTGATTAATAGGGAAATGTTTGAGAAAATGAAGGAAACATCATTCCTCATTAATGCTGCAAGAGGTGGATTAGTAGACGAACAAGCGTTATATGAAGCTTTAGCATCGAATAAAATTGCCGGAGCTGCTCTCGACTGTTTTGAACAGGAGCCTACGCCAATGGACCATCCATTATGGAAGTTAGATAATGTCGTATTGACTCCACATATGGCTGCACACACAGAAGAAGCAATGATCCGTATGGCCATGGACCCAGCTAAAGAAATTGTAAGAGTAAAGAATAAACAGGAACCTATTGTTTGTGTAAATAGAGAATTTCTTAAACAAGATTCTTTTTAAGGAGGTGCTTAATCAGAGTAAGGAATAAAAAGGCTGTACAGTAACCGTTTACATTTTATTAAAATAAACCATAAAAACAAGGAGGTGAAACGATCGCTAAAATCTCTATTGAAATAAATAGACTTATAACATTTTAGTGATCGGATCCATATGTATTATGAACAATTTAGTAAGAAATTAGAAACGATTTCAGGTATTACTGTAACACCATTTCACAAAGACACGAAGGAAATAGATTGGGATGGGGTAAAAGAAAATGCAGAATACCTCGTTAAAAAAGGTCTAGAAGTAATTGTCCCTTGTGGAAACACGAGTGAATTTTACGCCCTTACAGTTGAGGAAGCGAAGGAAGAAATGAAAGTAGTTACAGAACAAGTGAATGGCCGAGCTGTGGTTGTTGCTGGTGTTGGATATTCTGTACAAACTGCTATTGAATTAGGACAACATGCAAAGGAAGTTGGGGCAGATTGCATTATGATTCATATGCCAATCCACCCATATATTACAACAGAAGGTGCTGTGGAGTATTTTACTAATATCATTGAAGCAGTTGATTTACCAGCTATTGTTTACTTTAAAGATGCTAGCTTAAGTGATGATGTACTTGTTCAATTAGCACCATTAGAAAAGCTTGTTGGGGTGAAATATGCTATTAATGACCTTCCTAGATTTGCAAAGGCTGTGAAGAAGATGCCAGCTGAACATAATGTAGCAATGATTTGTGGAACTGCTGAAAAATGGGCCCCATTTTTCTACAATGCCGGAGCAGTTGGGTTTACTTCTGGACTAGTTAACTTATATCCTGAAGCATCTTTTGAATTATTAGAAGCTTTAGAAAATAAGGATGATGAAACAGTTTGGAAGATTTGGAATAAGCTTGTACCATTTGAAGATTTAAGAGCTAAGTATGCTGCTGGAAATAACGTTGTTGTGGTGAAAGAAGCAATGGAATTAGTAGGATTAAACGCAGGAGTGACGAGAGAGCCTGTTGCCCCACTAGGAGAGCAAGATAAAAAAGAACTTCAAGAACTTATTGCAAGCTGGGACTTAAAACCACAAAAAGTATAATACTTTGGTATCAACAATAAGAAATAGTTTTATTAGGAGGAATATAAAATGAGTAAGACATACTTAAATTACATTAATGGTGAATGGATTACATCCCAAAGTAATGAAACAATGGTAAGTAAAAATCCAGCAAATTATACAGAGGAAGTAGGTCAAGTACAAAGCTCTACTTCTGATGATGTTAATAAAGCAGTAACCGCTGCTAAAAATGCGTTAAAAGGTTGGAAAAATACATCCCCTCTAGAAAGAGGAGAATATTTACGTAAGGCAGCAGATTTGTTAGAAGAAAGAATCGATGATATTGCCACAACTGCAACTCTTGAAATGGGGAAAACCTTAGCAGAAACAAAGGGAGAAGTAGCACGTGGTGTAGCAATATTAAGATATTATGCACAAGAAGGATATCGTAAAATTGGTGATAATATTCCTTCAGCAGCTAGTAATAACTTGTTATATACAACGAGAGTACCTGTTGGTGTTGTTGGTGTCGTTTCTCCATGGAACTTCCCAATTGCCATTCCAATTTGGAAGATGGCTCCTGCTTTAGTTTATGGTAATACAGTTATTTTAAAACCAGCATCTGAGACAGCCATTACTGCTGTAAAAATTATGGAAGCCTTTGCTGAGGCTGGATTCCCATCCGGTGTAGTGAACATTGTTACAGGAAGAGGATCACGGGTAGGTAATAGTTTAATAGAAAACACGGATGTAAATGCTATCACCTTTACAGGGTCAAACGAAGTAGGGAAAAATATTGCTGTAAACTGCATCCAACGGGGCGCGAAATATCAGCTTGAAATGGGAGGTAAAAATCCTGTTATTGTCCTTGATGATGCAGATTTAGATTTGGCAGCTACCCTAACAGTAAGTGGTTCTATGAAGCACACTGGACAAAAATGTACAGCAACAAGTCGAGTATACATTCACGAAAGTGTATACGATGAGTTTAAAGAAAAAGTTCTAGCGCAAGTATCAAAAATTAAAATCGGTCCTGGTTTAGCTGAAGATACTTACATGGGACCACTTTCATCAAAATCACAGCTTGATACAGTGTTAAGCTATGTGGAAAAAGGAAAAGAAGAAGGAGCATCACTTATCTTTGGAGGAAAAACACCAACGGATGAAGCATTTAAGGATGGTTACTATGTAGAACCAACAGTTTTTGAAAATGTAAAAAATTCCATGTCTATTGCACAAGAGGAAATCTTCGGTCCAGTTTTATGCTTAATTAAAGTTTCGAATCTTGAAGAAGGTTTAGAACAAGCGAATGACAATGCATTCGGCTTAAGTGCATCTGTATTTACAAACAATCTTGGGAAATCCTTTACCTTTGTAAATGAAATTGATGCAGGACTTATTAAGGTAAATGGTGAAAGTGCTGGAGTTGAGCTACAAGCACCATTTGGTGGTATGAAAGCTTCAAGCTCCCACTCTAGAGAGCAAGGAGAAGCTGCTAAGGAATTTTTCACATCCATAAAAACAGTAACGATCACCCCTGTTCAATAACGAACAGAAAAAAGAAGTTTACTTAAAGATTTAATTACTTCACTTCTTCTAAGGAATAGTCACGGGGGTGTAATAGTATTACGGAACAAATTGTAGGGAGGGGAACCCTACACGAATGTGATAAAGTGTATTGATTATTCCTTTAGTAAGAAGTGTAAAGAATATATAAAGACTGGTGGGGTACAGGATGAAAATAGTAGATTTAAAATTAACAGTAGTAGGTGTTCCAAGACATACAGGGTTTGTAAATAAACATGTAATTATTGAACTATTTACGGATGAAGGTGTAACTGGATTTGGAGAAATGTCTGATTTTTCTCATCTACCAAGGTATGCACCTGATGTAAATGATCTAGCAAACGTTTTGAAATCAATACTAGTTGGAAAGAATCCATTTGATATATCGTTAATTAATAAAGAGCTTCTAGGGAATTTCCCTGAAGCAATGTATTACTATGAAAAAGGAAACTTTATTCGAAGTGGTGTAGACGCTGCATTATATGATTTATGTAGTAAATCATTAAACATATCTGTAGCAGATATGATTGGTGGCAGAAACCATGAAAAAATTAAAGTATGCTTCCCAATTTTCAGACATCGTTTTATGGAAGAAGTAGAAGAAAATATCGAAGTTGTTCGTAAAAGATTAAGCCAAGGCTTTGATACGTTTAGATTATATGTTGGTAAGAACGTCGATGCTGATGAAGCATTCTTAGCAGGTGTTAAAAGTGAATTTGGTTCAAAAGTAAAAATTAAATCACTTGATTTCAGTCATTTATTAGATTGGAAGCAAGCCCTACAAGCAACAAAGCGATTATCAAAATATGACTTTGAATTAGTGGAAAGTCCAGCATTTGCTAACGATTTTGATGGATTACATCATTTTAGAATGAGAACAGATTATCCTGTTAGTGAGCACGTATGGAGCTTCCGTCAACAATATGAAATGATAAAGCGTGACTCTGTAGATATCTTTAATGTATCTCCTGTATTTATTGGAGGAATTACTAGTGCGAAAAAAGCTGCTGAAACAGCTGCTGTAGCAGGTAAAAGTGTATTGATTGGTACAACACAAGAATTGTCTATTGGAACTGCAGCTATGGCACATTTAGGTAGTACGTTAACAAACTTAAATTACACTTCTGATCCAACCGGACCTGAACTATATGTTGGTGATATCGTTAAAGAAGGAGTGAAGTACGAAGACGGCTACTTAATCGTACCAGATAGAAGTAAGGTTGGATTAGGTATGGAGATTGACTGGGAAAAAGTTGAAAAATATAAAGTTGATGATTTAAGTTGGGGCGAGGTTTCAGTACATCAACTTCAAGACCGAACTGCTCAAACAAAAGCATAAGTCTTTAGCCCATTTTGAAAAAATAATAAGAAAAGTTTAGACAATTAAGGATGTGTCAAAAAGGGGATGGATGAGTTACCCTAATGCCCACATCCTTTTTTGTGTTGCCCATATACACGAATGAACGATGTCAATTCACCTATATTCCTCATATAGTAATATTGCATTGCTTTTCATAGGAAAAAATAAACGATGTGGGGTATGGAATATGAAAAACAACATTTTTTTTAAGGCTGTTCCAGGACTATTCAAAAGGAAGAAGATTATTAATAATCCAAATCAGTCCCTTTATTATGAGAATAAAATACTAAAGTCTATATCAAACCTAGAAAATACGAATAAAGGTATTTCTGAAAATGTAATGGATTTAAATGTCACAGCTAGTGATCTTGGAGAAAGAATAAAAAGAATCGTACAACAGTTATACGAATTCAACGATAATCATAATGATTCCATTGTACAATTAAAAGAGTTTGTACAAGAAGAACAAAAAAATCAGTATATTACCTTCAGAAAAGAGTATGAGGATTTAAGAACAAGTATACACGAACTTCAAGCTGCTCAAGACACGAATAACATAAACATAGCAAACGAACATGAAATATTAACGTTACTCTTAGAAGGTGTATATGAACGTTTACAAACACTACAGGATGACCTTGAAGTAGAAATGAAGAAGTTAGCTGGAAGAATAGATGAAACGAAAAAGGAAGTAAATGAAAATAGTGGAATTCACCTCGAAAACGATAAAATTCAAGCTGATCTTTTATTCAAAATGAGAGAATTTAATTTTGAACTGGAAAATAATCAATTAGCAGAACAAAAGAATCTTACTAATTTAATTTATGATTTACGGCAAGATGTAAGTAGACTACAGGATAAAATAGAAAGAACCGAACAGGTTATTAAAAAGTAATGAAATGAAAATTTTTTTCCGTATAGACGGAAGGACAGAGAACGTTTTTATAATGGTGTAGTAGCTTAGAATGGTTCATCCAAAGAAACAAAAAACCTTAAGTGACTACACCTTTTTTCGTTAATCTTAATTAGTTGCGTAGACTTTCTAAGTTATATATAGTAAGAATTATCAATAATGTTATTATAGAAAAATCTATTTTACTTATTTTATGCTTTAGTAATATATTTCTAAAATAAGAATCGAGGTATACATAAATGTATTTGATATTAATTATTGTAAGTGGAATTATTTGTTTACTAGCCTTAATTACTACGATCATCATTGGGGTACGTCCAGAAGACAAAACATATACGAAGACAACGAAGAAAAGAATGATATTGTTATCTTTAATTTACGTCGTTACCTTTGTCCCAGCCTTAATATTTACAATTGTATATTTTTATATCATGTAAAAGGATCAACCTCTAGTGAATAGTAGGTTGATCCTTTTTTTCTTATTCTACAATTAACGTTGCTACCATATCATCATGGCCTTGGCCACAAGGAATATTGCAATATATTGTGTATTCACCAGGCTCTAAATTGACTGTTGCAGATCCATCTCCATTAATAGAAAAATCTGTACCTTCAATACCAATTCCGTGAAACCCATCCTCATTTGTATGATTGATTGTAATTTCTCCTGCTGATGCTGTATACGTTTCTTGATCAAACTCCCAATTGTAAGAAGCAACATTTATTTCAGTAGCATCATCACTACCTCCACCACCAGCAGAGTTTTCATTGTCACCACCACAAGCGGTTAATAACAACATGAATAGGGCTAGCAATATTATGGATACTTTTACTTTCATTTTTCTTCCTCCTCTTTAATGTAATCAAATTTTAATTTCTAACTATATCGTAAAGGAGAAAAAGAAAGGAGGAAGTGAGGTACATCACCTCTTTCAAAATTTTTAACATATTTATAATAATATAATACTCAAACTCATTTTAAATTATTGTCTTTTCAGGGAAACAGTCCTATCTTCCAACTAAACTAACCTTTCTTTACACATGTGAGAAACTAGTTACTCTTCAATTCAAAGGATGCTTTTCTTTCCTTAGCTTATCCACCTTCATATATTTAGAAAATTCTAAAAAGTCTGAAACGGACATATTTATGTCCAAATTGACTGTGTTTTAGGCAGATTCGTCATATAAAATTAAAGACAACAGGAGGGAGACGAAAGATTCACCATCCTAAAGTACAATTTTAAAATAAATTGGAGGAGATGAGTAGCATGATAAAATTAGGAGTAAATACAGTACTTTTTGCTGGCTATGATTTGAAAACGGCAATCGAACATATTAAATTCACTGGATATACAGGTGTAGAATTATCATCCATTGAAAGTATGGTAGTTCACTTAAGTGATAAGGCAAATGATCAAGAATTAAAGGATATTAAATCAATGGTAGAAGAAGCTGAGTTAGACCTTTATTGTGTGGAAGCTGCGACAGATATTTTAGTAGAGGAAAAGAGAGAACGAACAAAACGTGTTTTTGAAAGGGCTTCCAAGTTGGGAATACCAATGGTTACTCTCAGTAGTGCTGGGAAATCAAATGATGAAGAACAAATGGAAGCGTCTCTTCGCGCAATTGAAGTATTGAGTCAGTCAGCTTACGATTGTGGAATTAAATTTGCATTAAAAATTCATTATGGAAAAAGTATTTACAACACGAGAACAACTTTACGTTTATTAGAAGAAGTAAAGCATCCAGGTTTAGGAATCAATTTTGATGCAACGCATGTTGGGCGTGTCGGTGATGATCCAATTGAAGCAATGGAAGTGTTAAAAGACCATATTATTCATATGCACATTCGAGATACGATTGTGGAACAGTTAAAAATTGCACCACCTGAATTCCAAACCGCAGGACGTGGAACAGTACCATTAGCTCAAGTGGTACAAAAGACTGTAGACATTGGATATGACGGTGCAACAGTGTTAGAAATCATTGGAGCAAAAGAGTATACCCTTCCTCAAGTTGCGGCAATTGCTGGAGAAAGTCATGGTTACTTAAACCGTTTATTCCAAGAAGCAAAAAGTAAGAAAGTAAAAAGTCATTAATTTTGGTAGAGGATGATGAATCCAATGATTAAAGTGGCAGTTGTAGGAGTAAATAAAATTGGCTATCACCATTGTCGTTTCTATGATGAACATCCTGATGTACAACTCGTTTCTGTATGTGATTTAGATGAAGAACGGGCAAACAGGGTTGGTGAAACATTTAATGTTTCTTCCTATACCGATTTATCAACATTACTTGAAAAAGAGGAGATACATGTAGTAAGCATCGCAACTTCAGGGGTAGAAAATGGTAGTCATCATTATGAACCAGCAATGCTAGCCATTACTGCAGGGAAAGATGTGCTTGTAGAAAAGCCATTATCTAATAGTCTTCAGGAAGCACGAGATATGGTTCAACATGCAAAAGCATATGGTGTTCGGTTAGGTTGTAATATGAATCATCGATTCGTACCAGCAGCTTATAAAGGGAAAGAATTAATTGAAAAAGGGGAGTTAGGAAATCTCTTGTTTGTAAATATGAAGCTCACGATAAAAAGTCCTAAAGATCAGACACCATGGTTTCATATGAGAGCTTTGCACCCCCATTCAGTTGATGTCATGTCCTATTTTGCAGGAGATGTTCGAAGAGTTCAATCATTTATGACGAAAGCACCTGGTAGAAATATTTGGTCAACGGTATCAATTAATGTTGAATTTGAAAATGGTGCAGTAGGTCATTTGACAGGTAGCTACGATATGTCTAAATTACACCCAATTGAATATTGTGAAGTTGCAGGTGATAAAGGGCGTTTTGAGATTGATAATATTTATGAAAAATTTACCTTTTATCCCCACGAAAGTGATGAGATTCTGACGTTACGTAATTCTATAATGAGTGGGGTTGCAACATTTCGAGAAACATTTAGAAATAGAATTTATCACTTTATAGATGAAATTAAACAAGGAATTCCTCCAGAAAACATTATAGCATCTGGAACAGAAGCTTTAGCTGTTCAAGAAGTGATTGAAGCTGCTATTTTATCTCAAAAAGCAAACGGTGCAGTAGTAGATTTGTCTGAAGTTAGAGAGGTGACAGAAAAAATATGATTGGAAAAAAAAGCTGGATTATCCCAGATGGATTTTTACAACCGAAAAGTACTGGTGACGAAGTGAGTCACGAAGCAGTTTGCGTACTTAATTTAACGAATGATGAAGCCGATATTCGACTTACATTCTATTTTGAAGATCGTGAACCAATGGAGGAATTTGTTACTTCCTGTGGCTCTCAACGGACACATCATATCCGTTTAGATAAGCTCAAGGATAAAAATAATCAAATAATCCCTAGAGGTGTACCGTATGCGATCAAGCTAGATAGTAATGTTCCTTTAGTTGTCCAACATAGTCGGCTAGACACTTCTCAACAAGCATTAGCATTATTTACGACAATGGCATATCCAGCAGAAGATATATAAAGGATAAACTTGAAAGGAGGAATAGCATGGTTTTAAAAGTAGGTATTGTAGGTGTAGGTAACATCGGTAGTCGACATGCCCAAGTGTATAAAGAAAATGACAAAACTGAAATCGTTGCAATTTGTGATATCGATAAGGAAAAGGCTGATGCTGCAACAAAAAAATACGGAGGGGAAGCATTTTACAGTGTTCGAGAAATGTTATCTAGCGGCATTGAATTAGATACATGTAGTATGTGTACAAAGGGAGAAGAGAATGGCAGTGAGCATTTTGAACCAACAATGGAGTTATTAGAAGCTGGAATTCCTGTTTTAGGTGAAAAACCTATCTCTAATAGTATTGAAGAAGGGGAAAAAATGGTAGAACTAGCTCGTACGAAAGAGCTCCCATATGCTATTAACTTGAATCATCGATTTACTCCAGCGGCTTTGCGTGCTAAAGAATGGGTAGAAGCTGGGAGATTAGGAAAGCTGCACATGATTAATATGCGGATGTGGATTAATAATCCGGCAGAATCTTCTCCGTGGTTCCATATGCGTGCTTTGCATCCACATTCCTTTGATGTCATTAGATACTTTGCGGGTGATGTTTCGAAAGTAGCGGCTTTTATGATGAAGGGTGAAGGAAGAGAAATTTGGTCAAATGCACAAGTACTCCTTTATTTTAAAAATGGCATGATAGGTAGTTTAGTAGGGAGTTATGATGCAGGAGGAAGTTATGGGTTAGAGCAGTGTGAAGTTGTGGGTTCTAAAGGACGCTTCGTCTTAGAAGACGCTTGTGAACAGCTTACTTACTATTCAAGAGATAGTATTGAAACGGAAAAATATAGTTATTTAGGTGGCATGAGATCATTTGGTGAAACATTTAAAAGTAGAATTGATGCTTGGGTAGATCAGTTAGATGCAAAAACACCTTATACAGAAATAGATGGTTCAGGGGAAGATGCACTGAGGGCCCAACGAATTATCGAAGCTGCAATTGAATCTTGGGAGACAGGGAAAATAATAGAAATATAATAATCATAAATTTTTTTGAGGTTATTAGTCTGAAAATTCTAAATAAAATAACAACAATTGTAGGAGGATATTAAATGGGAAAAAAGCCTAATGTTTTGCTTTTCGGCATTGATAGTTTATGGAGTGAACATATGAGTCTACATGGATATGAACGTCAAACAACTCCAAATATTGATAAATATGCAAAAGGTGGCGTTGTATTTGAAAATCATATTTCACCAAGTATACCAACGACTCCTGGATATGCCTGTATGCTAACAGGAATGGATTGTTTTGGGACAGATGTGGTTGCCCTAAGACATAAAGGTCCATTAGGGAATCATGTCACTACTTTAGCAGAAGTGTTAGGGGATGAAGGCTACAATACTACTTGTATTGGATTTACAGGAAATCCCTCAGCAAGAGGCTTTCAAAACTATTTAGATTATGAAGGCTGGGGAATAGACGAACAAACAGGTCGAAGTCCAAAGGCTGAAAGTTTAAATAAGGTAGCTATTCCTGAATTAGAAAGATTGGCGAAAGAAGAAAACAAACCATTTTTCTTATTTATGCGTCATATGGACCCACATTCACCTTATTTACCACCTGGGCCGTTTGAAAGGGTATTTTATGGAAAGGACGAATGTGACCCAAATAATAAATCTTTAGAAGAGGTATATAATTTTAAACCTTTTGCAGACTACTTTAAATCATGGTTTCCTGACGGTTGTACAGATTCTGAATACATTGATGCTCAATATGATGGGGCAATCGCTTACATGGATGCGTGTATTCAAAACATTTTGACAAAAGTTGAAGCATTGGGAATAGAAGAAGAAACTTTAGTTGTAATTACTTCAGATCACGGTGAAACATTAAATGAACACGAATGCTATTATGACCATCATGGTCTATATGATTGTAATTTAAAAATTCCGTTAGTCTTTCGATTCCCTGGTAAGGTACCAGAAGGGAAAAGGTATGATAATTGTACCGATATTAAGGATGTTATGCCTACGATTCTAGATATTATCGGAATTGATACAGACATCGAATTTAATGGGAGAAACTTAACATCATTATTTAAAAATGAAAAAGTAGAAGAGCAAAGCGAGTACTATTTAACAGAAGCAACTTGGATGAGAAAACATGGTTGGAGAACACCAGAATGGAAACTCATTGTTGCTTTAGAACCTGATTTACATTTTAAGCCTCCTGTTGAACTATATAACTTAATCAATGATCCAAAAGAACTTAATAATATAGCAGATGAAGAACCAGAAGTAGTAGAAATATTAAAAAATAGAATGTATAAGCATATTGAAAGACGAGAGCATGAAACTGACCGTATCAATCCTGTTTATACCAACACAGATTGGCACGGTAAGGGGGTGGAAATGAAAACATCCCAGCAAGCATATGACTCCCTGTATATCGGTTCTCGTAATACTGCTAAAAAGCTTCAGAGTAAGTAGAGTTTGAGAAATCTATCAAAACTGTAAGGAGATGTATAAGGGTGTATCCACGAAAGCTGTCTAGCTTAAGGCACTCTATCCTTTTCTTATTGTAAACGCTTTAATTGAAAAAGTTTCCTATTAGGAATAAAATGGATTTAAAGTAGATTGAATATTTAGAATTATTAAATATATTAAAACGTAATAAAACTGAAATGGAGGTATTTCCGTTGAAAAGTAAGAGGTTTTTATTTTTTAGTTTCTTGTTACTACCATTCCTCTCTATTCTATTAATAGGTTGTTTTGAAGAAGATGCTGCAACGGATTTAGAAGATAATAATAACGATGTAGTAAATGATTCAAATAATAATAGTCAAAATGATGATTCAGATTCGGAGTTTGGTGAATCACCATATTTAAGTGGTATGGACTTACCATCGGTAGAAGAAAGGCTACCGAAAGAACCAAAGGTAGTGAATGAATTTCCAGATCACTTACTTGACTTTGAGATTGGTCAATACGGTGGGGAACTGAGAATGTTGACGAACAGGGTGGATGATAACCCGGAATATTTTATAGCAGCAAATGAACCACTCATTAATACGCCTGGATTAGAGGCTGAAGAATTTACTCCAAATATTTTAAAAGATTTCGAAGTAAATGAAGATCAAACGGAGTTTACTTTTTATATGAGAGAAGGACTTCGCTGGTCTGATGGAGAGTATGTAACAGTTGAGGATGTTCAATTTGCGATAGAAGATGTCATGTTTAATGAAGAAATTACTCCAACTTTCCCAATTGTATTTCGAGATCGAGGGGAAGCTGAAGGAGAACCGATGCAATTTGAAGTACTTGATGATTATTCATTTAAAATTTCTTTCAATGAATCCTATGGTGGTTTTATTGCTCGAATTGCAATGACAAATGGATGGAGAGGATATACTGAACTTCTTAAACCGTCCCATTATTTAAAGCAATTCCATGCTGATTATACTCCAGTGGAGGAAATGGCAGAGTTCCTTGAAGAAGAAGGCTTAGGTGATGGCGAGTGGGTGCAGCTTTTCAGTATTAAAGATGTTCGGTTTAGAGATTTAGGTAGTCGTGATGGTTTGGGACTCCCTGTTCTGTATCCATGGGTATTAGAAGAAATTAACGATGGAATGCGTGTCTTTAGTCGAAACCCTTATTACTTTAAGGTGGATTCTGCTGGAAATCAACTTCCATATATCGATGAAGTACACAGTATTCTTATTGAAGACCAACAAACCATCGTATTAGAAACGATTTCTGGAGGAGCAGATTTTGTCCGTGAATGGACTTCTATCGATAATATGCCAATGTACCGTGAAAATGAGGAACAACATGGTTTTAGAGCAAAGTTGATGAACATGCATTTATCTCCAGCTACTATTATGTTAAATATGACAAATGAGGATGAATCTTGGAGAGAAGTTGTTCAAGATGTTACTTTTAGAAAAGCATTGAGTCATGCGGTCGATAGAGAAGAAATTGTAGACGCCATGTACTATGGTTTTGCAGAACCATCAACTATTACAGATCACGAATATGATGTGGACCTTGCCAACAGTCTGTTAGACGAAATGGGAATGGAAGTTGGCTCAGATGGCTACAGAAAAACACCTTCTGGGGAAGATTTCAGAATTGATCTTGACTTTTCCGACAATTCACCTGAATTTATACCAATTGGTGAATTAATGCTGGAATATTGGGGGGCATTAGATCTCAATGTCAATATGCGTACAATTGATTATGATCTACGGGAATCAAGAAGGGCTGCAAATGAAGTTTTTGCAACGATGGTTTGGCAATCAACACCACTGTGGTACTACCCAGATAGTGGTGATGAATGGGGTAGATTATGGGGTGACTACTATGAATCTGGTGGAACGATTGGTGAAGAACCGCCTGAGTTTATGAAAGAGTACCATCGACTCTTAGATAAATTATTTACTGTACCAGTAGAAGAAGCTGTTGATGTGGATGCTCAAATGCAAGAATTAATTGGAGAACATGTGTTATATATCGATTTAGTATCCAATGCACAACAGCCGTTAATTGTGAATGCAAACTTAGGAAATATTCCTGAGGATGAAAGTGGAGCAACTGCAATCTCAGTGAATGCTAGTTTAGAGCAAGTATTCTTTAGACAGTAGTAAATTAGAAGTTTTGATCGGGCAACGGCAACGTCCATTGCCCGAATATTTCTTATCTGAGAAGGAGGGGGGTATTGCCGTGTTACTAAAATTTATCGGTTATCGATTGTTGCAATTGATACCCTTATTATTTGTTGTCAGTATTTTAGTTTTTTTCGTTATTCAATTACCTCCTGGTGATTTTATTACAACATATGTAAGCGAATTGGAGAATGCAGGTATTGCTGTGTCGGAAAGTCATATTCAGCATTTGCGAGATCGGTATGGCTTGGATCAGCCATTTTTTGTTCAGTACGCTTCTTGGGTTCAAAATATTATTTTTCATGGTGATCTTGGTCGTTCTTTTAACTGGGCAGCACCAGTTTCTGAAGTTATTAGCGGACGTATTGGTATTACGATGCTTATTGCGTCATTAACACTACTATTCACTTGGGCAGTGGCACTTCCAATTGGAATTTTTTCTGCTGTAAGACAATACTCAGTGTTTGATTATATTTTTACATTCATCGGTTTTATTGGTTTAGCAATTCCTAACTTCCTCATTGCTCTTATAATCTTGTTTGCAGTATTTACAACAACAGGAGTTTCATTAACAGGATTATTTTCTCCGGAGTTTATTGGAGAACCGTGGAGTTTTGCGAAGTTTTTAGATATGTTACCAAGGTTATGGCTTCCTGTCGTTGTAGTTGGTACAGCGTCCACAGCAGCGTTAATTCGTGTGACACGTGCGATGTTATTAGATGAATTACAAAAGCAATATGTCATTACTGCTCGTGCAAAAGGGGTATCAGAGAAAAAGTTATTATTTAAATACCCAGTTAGAGTAGCAATCAATCCATTAATTAGTACAATAGGTTGGACATTACCTACGATAATTGGTGGTGAAATTATTGTTTCTATCGTTTTAAATCTACCAACAACAGGGCCTATGCTTCTACGGGCACTAGAGTTTCAAGATATGTATTTAGCTGGTGGTTTCTTGTTAATCATTAGTGTCCTTACTGTCATAGGAACGTTAATATCCGATATATTACTCGCTTGGCTTGATCCTAGAATTCGTTTTGGGGGTGTAGAAGAATGAAAATAGAACCAAATAAACAGCAAATGCCTGGTGTAACACCCCCACCTGAGAATAAAGAAAAGAAAGATGAGATGAAACAAGAAGAGAATTACCAAGTTGCTACACAATGGCAGCTCATTTGGTGGAAGTTTAAAAAACATAAAGCAGCGATGATAGCAGGTCCGTTGTTATTATTGTTAATTTTTATAGCTATCCTAAGTCCTTTTATAAGTCCAACGACACCAGGTGAACGATGGTCTGATTACAGATATGCCCCACCTCAAAAAATACATTTTTACGACAGTGATGGAGGCTTTAGCTTTAGACCATTTGTTTACGACATGGAGCAAGTGA
Source organism: Evansella sp. AB-P1 (assembly GCF_029688925.1). GTDB lineage: Bacteria > Bacillota > Bacilli > Bacillales > Salisediminibacteriaceae > Evansella. The sequence goes on along the minus strand of NZ_JARUKY010000005.1, from coordinate 181,823 downwards.
CAGACCCTCAAACGTTTCGAAGAACGTTTGAACCTGATACATCTGAACGACATTACATTCAATTCTTTACAAGAGGAGAGACTTATAGTTTTTATGGGTTATTTGAAACAAATATTCATTTGTTTGGCTTAGAAGATTCTAGTGTTCCATTGTTTTTAATGGGGTCTGATCAACTAGGAAGAGATGTATTTACCCGTGCTCTCTATGCATCTAGAGTATCACTATCCTTCGGGTTTGTAGGGATTATTTTTACCCTTATCATCGGACTAGTATTAGGAGGTATATCTGGCTATATAGGAGGTAGAATTGATACTGCAATTCAACGTTTAATTGATTTAATACTTTGTATTCCGACGATTCCGTTATGGATGGCACTCGCTGCATCTTTACCACGAGATTGGTCGTCGATACAAATGTATTTAGGGATGGTTCTTATATTCTCAGCAATTGGTTGGACAGAGTTAGCCCGCGTTATTCGAGGAAAAGTATTGTCACTTAGGGAAGAAGATTTTATTATGGCTGCTCGACTCTCTGGGGCTACAAACAGTCGGATCATCGGAAAACACTTGTTACCGGGATTTGCGAGTTACATTATCGTTAGTGTTACGATTACGATTCCAACAGTCATTCTCGGTGAAACAGCCCTAAGCTTTTTAGGATTAGGATTGCAACCACCTGTCGTAAGTTGGGGAGTACTACTCCAAAGTGCTCAGTCTTTTGAATCGTTAGCTCATCATCCTTGGCTATTATGGCCTGCTGCATTTGTAGTCTATGCAGTTCTGATGTTTAATTTCTTAGGTGATGGGATTCGTGATGCAGCGGATCCATATAAGTAAAGGGGTGATTGTAATTGGAAGATAAAATGAATATAGATGTAACTACCACTAATAATCAATTAACTAGTGACATCGTACTCCAGGTAAAAGATTTAAAGACACACTTCGATTTAGAAGAAGGACTACTAAAAGCGGTAGAAGGTGTAAGTTTTTCACTACGTCAAGGAAAGACATTAGGAATAGTTGGAGAAAGTGGTAGTGGAAAAAGTCTATCCGCACAAACAATCATGAGAATTGTTCCTCCTCATGCAAAATTAGGAGGGGAAGTTCTCCTTAAAAGAAGGCGAAAAGGGAAAGACGATAAAATTGTGAATGTGATAGGTTTACCACTGAATAGTCCCGAAATGCGGGATATACGAGGTGGCGAAATAGCAATGATATTTCAAGAGCCAATGAAGGCATTTTCTCCTATCTATACGATTGGAAATCAAGTATCCGAAGCAATTTTACTTCATAGTAACGTAAACAAGGAAGAAGCAAAAAAGATTGCAATCGAGTCATTAAGGAAAGTAGGGATGTCCAATCCAGAGCAACGCTTTGATGAATATCCTCATCAATTATCTGGTGGAATGCGACAGCGGGCGATGATTGCTATGGCGTTATCCTGTAAACCTTCTATACTAATTGCGGATGAACCTACAACGGCTTTAGATGTAACCGTGCAAGCCCAAGTGCTGCAGCTAATCAATGAGTTAAAGGATAGTTTAAATACTTCCGTTATTTTCATTACCCACGATTTAGGGGTGATTGCAGAAATAGCAGATGAAGTTGCTGTGATGTATTTAGGTGAAGTGGTGGAGTATACAGATGTAGACACACTCTTCCATAACCCATTACATCCTTATACGAAAGCGTTATTAAAGTCGATTCCTTCAACAGCAAATCGTCACGAAAAATTAGAATCTATTAAAGGGACTGTGCCTACTCCTATTAATCTTCCTGAAGGTTGTAGATTTTATACGAGATGTAAGTACGCAGTTGATGGTGTATGTAACGATAATGATATTCAATTAACATCTGTTAATGAAAAGCACGACGTTCGTTGTGTCCGGTGGGACGAAATAGAAGAGGAGGGGTGAGGCGATCATGGAGGAAAATCAATTATTAGAAGTAGAGTCATTTCAAAAAAACTTCCCAATTAAAAAAGGGTTTTTCAAGCGAGTTGTTGGCCAAGTGAGAGCAGTGGATGATGTGAATTTGAAAATATATGAAGGGGAAACTTTCGGTTTAGTTGGTGAATCTGGTTGTGGTAAAACCACCTTAGGCCGGTGCCTACTCCGTGCTGTAGAGCCATCGAATGGTGCTGCGCGCTTTAAACGTAGAGATGGAGAGATTGTTGATATTACAGAACTAGATCGACATGAACTTCGAAATATTAGAAAAGATATACAGATGATTTTTCAAGACCCCTATTCATCATTAAATCCTCGAATGACGGTATTGAATATCGTTGGGGAACCATTAACATGTTACAACATTGCTCGGGGACAGAAGCTGGAAAAACGTGTGAAAGAATTGATGGAGTTAGTTGGACTGAATAGCAAACACTTAGAACGTTATCCCCACGCTTTTAGTGGCGGTCAACGACAGCGAATTGGGATTGCTAGGGCATTAGCGTTGGATCCAAAATTAATTGTCTGTGATGAAGCTGTTTCAGCATTGGATGTTTCCGTACAGGCACAAATTTTGAATCTATTAAAGCAGCTACAACATCAATTGAACTTAAGCTATTTGTTTATATCCCATGATCTAGGTGTTATTGAGCACATTTCTGATCGTGTAGGTGTGATGTATGTAGGGAAGATGGTGGAGATGACAACGACAGAAAATTTATTCGCAAACCCTAAACACCCTTATACAGAAGCATTATTATCTGCTAAACCGATAGCAGATCCTAGAGTAAAGAAGGAGAGAATTATTTTAAAAGGAGAGGTAGCCAATCCCGCAAATCCTCCATCAGGTTGCTACTTTCATCCAAGGTGCAAATACGCGGAGGATAGATGTAAAGTCGACACACCAGAATTAAGAGAAGTGGCTCCAGGTCATTTCGCAGCTTGTCATTTTGTAGAGGAGTTAGATTTAGAAGGAAAGGCTGATCTTCAATGATGAATATTGTTATTGTCATGGTGCTTTCCGTGTTATTTATACTATTTTTATCTATAGGAAGTATATGGTATATGAATGTGCTATTAAAGAAATTTGTTGGAGAAAATCATGAAAGTCTAGAGGTAATTACAAGTTCTGGAGAAGTTCCCTTAAGCTGGTCTAAACCTTACGATAAAAAAATAAGAAATTTAGAGGAGCTAGGTGCACCTGAGCATAAAATTATTAAATTAAGAACGAAAGCTTTAAACAAATACTTGGCTAAACTAAAACATTTAGAAAGGTATTTAAAACAAACGAACCTAGTAGAGGATGAAAAAACACGCCGTGTCGTATTAAGTCAATTACAAATCGTTCGTCAAAGATGGGAAGAAGATCTATCAAGAGAGTGTTCATAGGTTAGTCAGTACAAATAAATAATTCACTGTGTGAGGTGATTTTGTTGGCTACTCGAATACCTAACAGCAAGTATTTGAATGATGAAGCATTTCCTTTTTATATCATGAAAAAGATGCATACGAAAGATGATGTACCACCTCTTCATAGTCATGAATTCATTGAATTAGTGTATGTGGTAGGTGGAAAAGCAGAGCATATGTTTGAAGGACAACGTTACTTAATTACTGCAGGGGATGTTTTTATTATTAATCCTGGAGAACGACACAGTTATAACATACAAGAAAATGATGAGATCGAAATCATCAATTGTTTGTTTTCCTCTTCATTAATCAATGAATCATGGTTAAGTAAACTTGGAATCTCTCAATCTATGGATTATTTCTATGTTCATCCATTTTTAGACGAAAAAAAACGATTTCATCATCGTTTAAACGTAAGTGAAGATAGTGAAGAAATTGTATCCATATTAGAAAAAATGTTGAAAGAGATCAATCATCGCCAAACGAGCTATTCTACTTTAATTAAGTTACAGTTAGTTGAATTACTCGTATTACTTTCCCGTCTTTATCAAGAAAAGCATACTGACATTCCTGATTCAACAGAAGCCTTTAAAAATTCACAACTATTAGTAAAACGTATATGTGGTTATTTAGAAAGACACTTTGATCAAAAGTTGACAGTGGAAAATATTTCGAAAATTTTTAATATAAGCTCTCGTCAATTAAACCGTATATTTAAACAAGAATTAAACAAATCAGTGATAGAAGTTATTCAGCATATTCGAATTGAACGAGCAAAAAAAATGCTTGTTTGTTCTAACGATAAAGTAATTACAGTAGCAGTGAAAGTAGGGTACGATGATCCAGCTTTTTTCAGTAGATTATTTACAAGGTATGTCGGATATCCCCCTGGAAAATTCCGAAGATATGTGAAGCAAAACCTTAATATAAAGCTGATTCATCATGGGGTGGAATTTGATGACGTAATTGACCATGAGAATGTCTGAAACAACAATGTTTAACAAAGTGAATTGAAATAAGATGGAATTATAAAACTTTACGTGAATGAAAGTTTCAAAATTCAAAATTAAAGGTGTGTGACAATAGATGAAGGTCATATTTATATCAGTTGATACGTTAAGGGCCGATCATTTAGGGTGTTACGGCTATCGTCATAATACTAGTCCATATATAGACCAGATTGCATCTCAGGGAGTAGTTTTTGAGAAAGCCTTTGCAGCAGATGTCCCAACTGAAGTAGCCCATACGGATATTTTTACTGGGAAAGTTGGATTGACAACTGGAGTTGTTTCCCATGGGTCTGATTTAAGCTATTTACCAAAGCCTGTTGATTGGCTACCAACGATGTTAAATGAGTCTGGTTATACTACAGCAGCAGTTGATAACTTGTATCATTTAAAAGAGTGGTTTGCTAGAGGCTATCGTTATTATATGAATGCACGTGGAAAACGCCGTTGGATTGATGGGGCAACAATTAATAAGATGGCAAAGACTTGGTTAAAAGAACATCATCAGGAAGATTTCTTTTTATTTTTACATTACTGGGATCCACACACACCTTATTTACCACCTAAAAAGTATATACCTGAGTTTTATCCTGAACACAAAAATCCGTATAATCCAGCAAATAAAAGTATGGAACCTGCTTATAACCATTTAGCTTATCCATTTTTCAAACGTCACCATTTTGATTTACTTGGTCCTGTTACAGATGCAGAATATGTCAATGCATTATATGATGCTGAAATTCGATATTTAGATGATTTAATTAAGGAACTAGACCAATACTTAGAAGAATTAGGGATTGTTGACGACACGATGTTCGTATTATTTGGAGATCATGGAGAAAGTCTAACGGAGCATCAAATTTACTGGGACCATTGTGGATTGTATGATAACAATGTCCATATTCCGATGATAATGCGTTTCCCTGGACATATTCCAGCGAATAAACGAGTGAAAGGATTTGTCCAGCAAGTGGATATGATGCCAACAGTGTTAGATGCACTTCAAATTGATAAGCCGTCAAAACTAGATGGTAAAAGTTTGTGGCCTTCTATTCATGGTAAGGAAGATGGAACGCAAGAGAAGATTTATTTAAGTGAATGTGCATGGCAGGCAAGTCGTGGTTTACGAACACACGATTATAAGTTTATTCAGAATATAGATTCTGGTCTTTTTACAAGGCCACCAGTTGAACTATACGATTTAAAAAATGACCCTAAAGAAACAGTCAATATTGCAGAACAAGAACCTTCTATTACAAACTTATTAAAGAGAGACCTTGAATGTTGGGTGGATGAAAAGTTACAAGATAGGAAAGACCCAATGATGGAAGTTCTACAAAAGCAAGGACTACCATTTCGTAAACGAATCGAAGTTATTTTATCACAGGTAGGATTAACATGGGACGAATGGAGAAAAAATCCTAGTAGAGAAAAGTTTGATGCGTTATTTGATCAAAAAATAGCGAAATAATGGAGGGGAGGTTATGACAATTACAATATCAGCTCAACAATTCGTATCTTCAATTTCGCCTCATGGGGGAAATCTAGTTAATCGTGTTATTACTGGGGGAGAAAGAACAGAGTTATTAAATAAAAGTAAGCAGATGAAAAAGCTTGAACTGTCATCGTGGAGTTTGTCAGATTTAGAACTAATTGCGATTGGAGCATTTAGTCCACTAACTGGTTTCATGACAGAACAAGACTATGTTTCTGTTCGTGAACACATGAGACTATCTGATGGAACAGTATGGAGTATCCCAATTACACTCCCTGTAAATGATGAAAAAGCATCGACATTTGAAGTTGGAGAAGAAATTGCCCTCATATGTGAGAATGGGAAAGTATACGGGATTTTACATGTTCAAGATAAATTTACTTATGATAAAAAACTAGAAGCAGAGCAAGTGTATTTGACAAACGATAGGAAGCATCCAGGTGTCCAAAATATTTATAACAAAGGGGATGTATATGTAGGAGGGGCTATTAAACTATTAATTAGACCGTCCCATGAACCATTTGAAAACTTTTATTTGGACCCTAAAGAAACAAGAAAGATGTTTGCTAACTTAGGATGGAAGACGATCGTAGGATTTCAAACGAGAAACCCAGTTCATCGTGCCCATGAATATATTCAAAAATCAGCAATGGAAATCGTCGATGGTCTATTGTTGAATCCATTAGTTGGGGATACGAAAAGTGACGACATTCCTGCTCATATCCGGATGGAAAGCTATCAAAAATTAATTGAAAACTATTATCCTCAAAACCGGGTCCGACTCGTTATATTTCCAGCTGCTATGCGTTATGCAGGTCCAAGGGAAGCTGTGTTTCATGCCATAGTTAGAAAGAACTATGGATGTACACACTTTATTGTTGGTCGAGATCATGCTGGAGTGGGAGATTATTATGGAACGTATGATGCACAGAAGATATTCAGCAATTTTAGTTCCACAGAATTAGGAATACAACCATTATTTTTTGAACATAGTTTTTATTGTAAAAGGTGCGGGAATATGGCATCCGCGAAGACTTGTCCACATGATAAAAGAGATTGGGTTGTTTTAAGTGGAACGAAAGTAAGAGAAATGCTGCGAAATGGAGAGGTTCCTCCAGTTGAATTTACTCGTCCAGAAGTAGCTGAAATTCTCATTAAAGGGATGAAAGAAAAGAGCTGAAACGTTGATTAGGGGAGTTAATCGATGACGATAGATATGGTAATCGTGATGGTTGTATTATTTTTCATGTTTGTTTGCCTAGTAAAAGATTTTTTTCGTCCCGATTTTATCGTTTTTTGTGCTCTAGCCATCTTTTTATTTGCAGGCATATTGACTCCAGCTGAGGCTTTAAAAGGTTTTTCAAACGAAGGAATGTTGACAGTTGGATTATTATTTATTATCGCAGGTGCTATTCAACAAAGTAACTTTCTATTTCATTTTATTCAACTGTTATTAGGAAAAGGGATGAAAACAACAGGAGTTTTGATGAAAATGATGTTTCCAGTAGCCGGGTTCTCTGCTTTTTTAAATAATACACCTATTGTAGTAATGCTAACTCCTGTTGTTAAAAAATGGTGTGAAAAATATAATTTATCTCCTTCTAAACTATTACTTCCCCTGTCGTATGCAGCTATCTTTGGGGGGACGATTACGTTAATTGGAACATCTACTAATCTTTTAGTACATGGATTAATGCTAGATTTAGGAATGCCAGGCTTTTCGATGTTTCAATTAGCAATAGTTGCGATACCTGCATGTGTACTTGGTATCTTGTATATGAGTACGTTAGGTCACCGAATACTTCCTTCTACTAAATCAATAAAGGAGACTTTTACAGAAAATAAGAAAGAGTATTTTGCAGAAGCATATATAGAAGCTAGTTTCCCTCACATTGGAAAATCTATAAAAGAAGCTGGACTTAGAAATTTAGAAGGGGTTTATTTAGTAGAAATCATACGAGATCGAGAACGAATTTACCCGGTTACGTCTCGTCAGAAAATTAGAGCCCATGATACCCTTATCTTTACAGGAGTTATTTCAACCATCTTTCAATTAGAAAATATGCAAGGATTAAGGTTGGAAACAGGTTCTGAATTAAATTTAAATGATGTGAAAAATGGTAACTATAATTTGGTTGAAGCGGTAGTATCACATCATTCAACATTAATTTATAAATCTGTAAAGGAAAATCAGTTTAGAAGTAAGTTTGATGCTGCGGTCATTGCGGTACATCGAAACCAAGAACGGATTCAAAGTAAAATTGGAAACATTATGTTAAAGCCTGGTGACAGTTTATTGCTGTTAGCAGGTGATGATTTTATTAAAAGAGGTGAAAATACAAACGATTTTTACATTATTTCTACGGTTGAAAACATACCAGTGAATCAGCCAAAAAAAGCTTATCTTTCTATCCTCGTTTTACTATGCATTGTTCTTTTAGCAACATTCAATATTCTTTCCATTTTTAAAGCTGCTGTGCTAGGAGTTATCGCGTTAGTATTATCCAAAACAGTTTCATTAGATCAAGCTAAAAATTTCGTTCATTTTGATGTTTTACTCCTTATTGCAAGCTCTATTGGTATTGGAGTTGCTATGGACAAAACTGGAACAGCATTCTTTTTAGCTAATTATCTCATTCAATTTACGCAATTTTTCGGGATAATAGGCGCAGTGGCAGGTGTATATTTATTGACTGCTATATTTACAGAAATGATAACGAACAATGCAGCTGTTGTGATGATGTTTCCAATTGCATTTGCAACTGCAACACATCTAAGTGTGGATCCATTTGGTTTCTTCGTCGCAATAGCAATTGCTGCATCAGCCAGTTTTATGACTCCGATTGGCTATCAAACCAACTTAATTGTTTATGGACCTGGTAGATACCGTTTTTCAGATTATTTAAAAGCGGGTTTCCCTTTGAGTATCATTTATTTTTTGTTAACGATAACGATCGTATATCATACATGGATTTAGGGTTTTTAACTAACTGTAGGTGGGATGAAAAATGAAAAAAAATCAACATATTGTATGGCACCATTCCAAAGTTACGAAGGATGACCGCAGGAGCTTAAACAAACATTCAAGTTGTATCTTATGGTTTACAGGATTGTCAGGTTCTGGTAAGTCTACTTTGGCTTGTGAAGTAGAAAAGGAATTATTTCAACGGAATATTCTTTCGTATGTTTTGGACGGAGATAATATCCGACATGGATTAAATAACAATTTAGGTTTTAGTCAAGAAGATCGAAAAGAAAACATTCGTAGAATAGGAGAAGTTAGTAAACTATTTGTTGATGCTGGTATATTTACTTTGGCCGCATTTATTTCACCATATAAGGATGATCGTCAAATTGTAAGGGAAATGGTAGATAAGGATGAATTTATAGAAATTTATGTTAAGTGTACTGTAGATGAGTGTGAAAGACGGGATACAAAGGGATTGTATGAAAAAGCTAGAAAAGGAGAGATAAAAGAATTCACAGGTATATCAGCACCATATGAGGTACCTGAAAACCCAGAAATAGTAATAGAATCTGATCAGCAAAGAATTGAAGACTCAGTTGACAAAGTGTTAATTTATTTAGTAGATAAAGGCTATATTAACCCATAATTAATAAGTTTTTTGTAAATATATTTGTCGGAACAAGGATTTTTCCTTTCGAGTATCGAATATATTAAAGTGGTGATTATATGGCATTTATCATTATATTACTTTCTATGGTTCTTTACTCTACTGCACTACACACTACTCGTCCCATTGTTTCCCTTTTTGCTGACATGCAGGGGGCGTCACCTTGGTTGATAGGATTATTAGTTTCTTCTTATGCATTATTTCCGATGCTTTTTGCTTTAACTATTGGTAAATGGACAGATCGATTCGGAACAAGGAAGATGGCCTTTTTAGGAAGTAGTGGAATGTTCTTGGCCATTCTTATTCCAGTGGTCATGCCATCAATAACTAGTTTGTTTATTTCTCAATTATTACTAGGGTTTTGTCAAGTTTGTATGATTGTAGCTTATCAAAAAACGGTAGGAAACTTGCCAGGTAATCGAGATAAAACGATCATGTGGTTCACGCTTATGGGGGCTATCGGTAATTTTTTTGGACCGTTAATCGGAGGTTTTACTTTTGAACACTTTGGGTTCCAAGTAACATTTGCTGTAGCAGCATGCTTGATCTTCATAGGGGTCACTTGCGGTATATGCTTGAAAAAAGCAGCCTGGAAAAGTGGGGAAGCGTCAAAAACTGTTAAAAACGTTAAATTTTTGTCCTCCGTTGCTCTATTAAAAGAAAAAAACCTTCGTAATGCATTAATTTCTAGTGGATTAGTGCTCTATTCAAAAGATTTGTTTGTAGCTTATTTCCCTGTATATGGTAATAGTATTGGACTAACTCCAACGGAAATAGGGTTTGTTCTCTCTGCTTCAGCTGGTATGGCAGTTGTTATTAGACTAAGTCAATACTGGTTAGTCAATACTTTTGGTCGAAGTATCGTACTGACGGTTATGTTAATTTTAAGTGGAATTTCTTTTATATTCATTCCATTTGTCAGTTGGTTACCAATTCTTCTTATTCTATCAGGATTAATGGGAGCTGGTTTAGGATTAGGGCAGCCATTAAGTTTAGTTTACGCACTTAACTTTAGCAAGAAAGCAAGACATGGGGAAATATTAGGCATTCGCTTGACACTAAATAGAGGTTCACAGTTTTTTGCTCCTTTTGTATTTGGTGCTATCGGTAGTTTTGCTGGGTTAATTCCAATCTTTTTAACAAGTGGACTTTTCTTATTAATAGGAGCATTTGGAACAAAAGTAAAAGAAGAAGAAAATGTTGAATCACATTAAAGGACGAGAAGTAAAAGAATGAGTGGAGTGCATGTAGACATCATGAATGAGAGGTGTTTACTATTGTATTTGTTCAAGTAATTTTACCTATTGTGGTTGTATTTCTTATTGGCTACGTTTTACAAAGAAAAAAAAGAATGAATTTAAGTGCCATATCAACTGTAACGATGTATGTATTTATCCCTGCATTAATTTTCACAACATTCTATGAAACAACTTTTGATATGCAGTATGTTTACATGGTCGTTTTTTATTTAATCCTATTCTCTATTCTCATCATAATTAATAAACTATATTGTAAAATTAAAAAGTTACCCCAATCTTATGAAAGCGCTTATATATTGAATACAGCATTTATGAATGTAGGGAATTATGGGGCACCAATTATTTTACTAGCCTATGGCATGCCCGGTTTTGAATATGCCATCTCCTTTTTCGTACTTCATTCAATATCAATGCACACTTTTGGTCTTTATTATGCTGCTAGAGGGAATTTCCCCTTAAAAATTGCGGTGAAAAAGGTTTTTCAAGTACCAATGATTTATGCAACAATAGTGGTTCTTCTTTTAAATTTCGCTAATATACCTGTACCTGAACAAATGTATATTATTATTGATATACTAGCTTCTGCAGCTGTTCCTTCCGTCATGCTCATGTTAGGTATGCAACTTGCCTTTATAAAAATAAAAGAGCTTGAATGGGGCAGTATTTCCTACAGTGTCATTGTAAGATTGGTAGTTTCTCCAATCATTGCGTTTTTCATAACGTTGCTATTTCCATTCGATCCATTATTAGCAAAGGTATTAATATTAGTATCAGCAATGCCGTCCGCAGTTGTGGCAACGATGTATGCAACAGAATTTGATGCAAAACCAGAATTAGTTTCTAGTACGGTATTAGTAACAACTATTTTAAGTATGGTAACAATAACAATTCTTTTAATGACCATTGGGTAATTTAGTAAACAAGTGTAGGAGGGAAGCTTTTGGATAATAAAAAACAGGTACAAAAGCAGTTTGGTCGTCATGCTGATAGTTATGTGAAAAGTGTTGGTCATGCGAAAGGTAAAGACTTATCACTAATGGTACAATTAGGAATAGATGAAAATAAAGGAAAAATGCTTGATATTGCTACTGGAGGAGGTCACGTTGCAAATGCTTTTGCTCCACTAGTCCATGAAGTCGTTGCTCTAGATTTAACGACAGAAATTTTAGCTGCGGCGAAAAAGTTTGTTCAAGGTAATGGCCATACGAACGTTTCGTTTGTTCAAGGAGATGCAGAACAGTTACCATTTTCTGATGAACATTTTGATATTGTTACTTGTCGTATTGCTCCCCACCATTTTTCTAACGTAACATCATTTGTGAAGGAAACAGAACGTGTTTTAAAACGAGGTGGGTGTTTGTTACTCATTGATAATGTCTCACCTGAAATAGACGAATATGATTCATTTTATAATAAAATAGAAAAGCTGAGGGATCCAAGTCATTTTCGAGCTTGGAAAAAGTCTGAATGGGTGAACATGGTAGAGAGTGCTTCATTGTCAGTAGAACAGTTAATCACTTTCGATAAAACATTTCAATTTTCTAACTGGTGTGAGCTTATTCAATTATCAAAGGTAAACAAAGCTACAATAGAGGGAAATATCGTGCAAGCTTCACTAAAAGTAAAAGAGCACTTTCATATTTTAATAGAAGATGAAACAGTAGTAAGTTTCCAGGGAGAAGGAATGTTGTTAAAAGGGAGAAAAAAGGCATAAGAGAATTGCACATGCCGATAAATAACAACGTTGGTATTTTATTGAAGATTGATAATGTAATTAAAAATAATAGCTTAGAAGGTGAAAACATGATTGGTCGATTTATAGAATGTGAATCTTATAATAATATAATCGATCGAATGTCTAACGGAACCCCATCCCATATTATGGGAACTGTTCGATCCATTAAATTTCTTTTCTTTCGTTCAATATTGGCAGAAAGCGTAAGAAGTTAAATGGAGGAAGCAACGAAAAAAAGAGTATTTGAATGGATTACAAAGTGGGGTTTTTGGCCATTCATGCTACTCATAGGTTATATATTTTATATTTTGAATATTCCGGCTGGGTGGCTAATTGGTTCAATGGTAGCTAGTATGGCATATAGTTTATTTATTGGCCCTAGAAAAGTAAATAATAATTTTTTTGCCATCGGTTTAGCCATGATTGGATTAACTCTCGGAGCCATGCTTGACTTAACAATACTATGGGAAACAATTAGAGCATTTGGATTTTATTTATTGTTAGGTCTAGTATTGATTATTGGTGGAAGTCTAATTTTGTGCCATTTGTTTTATAAGACTTCTGGATTAGATAAAAAAACAGCGTATTATTCCTTATTACCTGGTGGGGCTTCTGAAGTATTAGCTTTAGCTGATCGTCATGGAGCAGATGCGGCTGTTGTTGCATCCTTTCATACAGCAAGAATTGCCATATTTGTTATTTTAATGCCGTTACTTGCTGGTGCTGGATTAGTTAGTTCAGCAAAACCTTCTATCTTTTTAGATTTAGTGGATTCTAGTAGCGTTCTTATTCCAATCGCCGTTTTACTAGTTTCCGCTATCGCCATTAGTAGAATGCTACCGATTCAAGCAGGAACTTTATTTTATGCAACTTTTTTAGCCCTTGTATGGAGTATGGGAACAGATTTACCTGTACCAATCCTTTTAACTGGAATAGGTCAGGTGTTTATTGGGACATCAATTGGATTGAAGTTTGATCCTAATACGTTTAAAACCTTACGGAGAGTTGGTTTACTAGGATTAACCTATTTAATGCTTTTAGTTGGTTTAAGCATTGGTACCGGGGGTATTTTTTCAATTCTAACTGGAGTAGATTTTTGGAGTTCTGTATTGGGCTGGACTCCTGCAGGTGCAGCCGAAATGTCATCTACTGCTATTTTTCTAGACTTAGATCAATCGGCGGTCATTATGCTACAGTTTATTCGATTATATGCAGTGTTCTTTAGCCTCCCATTACTTGCAGCGTGGCTTGATGATAAACAAATTAGTAAAGGAGTCATGTTAAAAATTAAAAAAACATCCTGAACACCTTTTGGAAGAAGTCTAATTGTTTATTTAAATCCAATTAAGAAAAAATATTTTGTTAATTGGTGGTTAAAGTTAGGGGATAAACAATGAAAAAAACTATCATATATTTAATCTCAGCACCCTTTATTGGACTTTCAATTGCTGCCGTTCGACCTATGACATCATTGTTTGCAGATGATCTAGGGGCATCGATGATTGAAATTGGATTAATAACAGCTTGCTTCTCTATTGTTCCATTAGTACTGGCAATTTTTGCAGGGAAATTTGTAGATCAGTTTGGTGAGAAGATACCATTAATGGTTGGTTCTCTCGGATTAGGGATTGCTTTAACGATACCGTTCTTTTTTCCAATGCTACAAATGCTCTATGTTTCTCAACTATTATTAGGTGGATCACAATTATTAGCCATTGTAGCCCTTCAAAATGGTGTTGCAAAGTCTGTACCAAAAAATAAACGAGATAAAGCAATAGGGTCGTTTAGTTTATGTATTTCCATTGGACTTATGCTCGGACCACTCATTGGAGGCTTTTCTACCGAACATATTGGTTTCCAGTATTCATTCTTAGTGTTAGCATTTTTTCCCATTCTCCCTTTTGTTTTCAGTTCGTTTTTAACCAATGAACCAAAAAAGAAGGTTGAAGATACTCAGAAGGGATTTGAAGGATTAAAGGAAATTTTCGTTATTCCAGGCTTAACGAGGGCCATGTTTATAAGTATGTTAAGCTTAGCTGCACTTGATGTATTCAATGTTTACTTTCCATTATATGCCCAATCTCAAGGGTTAAGTTTATCAGAAATCGGCTTGGTTTTAGGGACACTATCCTTTGCAGGTGTACTAGTAAGAATATGTATGCCGTACTTAGTTGGTAAATATGGAAGGGTTCCAGTCATATGCTTCTTTATGCTTTGTAGCGCCATTGCATTTAGCTTCATTCCATTTCTACCTTATTTTGCATTTATGATCATTTTGTCATTTGTTATTGGAGCTTCCATCGGTATATCACAACCAGTAACTATCATTTTAACGTATAACTTAGCTCCAGCAGGGAGAACAGGAGAAGTACTAGGACTTCGTCTTGCTGGAAATAGGTTATCTCAAATTGTCATGCCATTATTCTATGCAGGGGTAACAAGTATAGTTGGATTAGGTGCTATATTTGTTATTCAAGCAGCATTACTCGGATTCGGATCATTCTATGGTCGTGGTATTAAGGAAAAGGATGAGGTTGACCAGGAAAAAAGGATTGTTGAAAGTAAATAAAGCTTTTCTAGAAGCAACCCAACTTGAATTATATAAAACTTAGCCATATTCTCTAAAAGAGGATATGGTTTTTTCTGTAAGTAAGTTTAAAAACTATCACCATTGAGAGGTTTGTAGGAGAAAAGACGTCATCACTTTCTTATTTTATACCTGGAAAAATAAGGGGGTAAATATGTGGTAAGAAGAAAGCGGCCAATAATCCCGCAAACAGTGAAAAGGATATTTGCGGTAACAAGGGAGCCAGTCAATGATCCTGCAAACAGTGGAAAGGAGAATTGCAGTCCTATAGAAGCCGTTTAAAGCACTTTTCAAAATGTACGTTAGACTGAGAAAAATTTACATCTTAAGTCTTAGAAAAGTTACTTCTTAAGCCAAGTGGTAAATATTTCATGGAGCATTATAATAAAAATGTATTAATTATCCATTTGGTGACAATAGTTAGAATCACAACATTTCATTTTTTATACAGAAAGAAGGAGAGGGAATGAACGTACTTAAATTCATTGTTCAAAGAAAGATTTTAATTGGTCTAATCGTTGTATTCATTATAATGTTAGGGAGCTATTCAATGGCAAAGCTAGATAAGGAGCTATTGCCAGCTCTTGAATTTGATGGGGGCTATGTTTCTATTATTTCTGGAGATATGTCAGCGATTGAAGTAGAAAGAAATATTACGAATGTAGTAGAAAGACAGGTTCTAGCAGTTGATGGTGTGGAAGATGTATATTCTTCTTCCGCAATTGGGAGAAGTTCGTTACAAATACTATTTGAGCAAGGACGAGGCGATGAACTAATAAAAGAAATTCAAACTGTGGTTAATACGGCTACCTCTAATATGACACACATTGACAATGTGTTAGTTGGGCAATATGGAACATCACAGGATTTTGAGTTTTTTATGGATGTTTCTGGCGGATCGATGGAGGAAATGACGGACTTTGCTAAAACGATTCTTAAACCAAGATTAGAAGATTTACCAGAAGTACGAGAAGTGGCTTTAGAAGGAGTTGAAGAAAAAGAACTATCTATTTCATTTAATCGTGACAAGTTGTTTAGTAAAGGATTAAATATTACAGATGTAATAACAGTTATTCAACAATCGAACAATGAGGCAACAGTAGGATCCTTTCAAGGTGAAGTAGATACTCCATCTCTTCGATGGAATACAAATGTAAGTAATGTAGATGCTGTGAAGAATATAACTATCCCATCTAATGAAGGCTATATAGCATTATCTGAAATTGCAGATGTTTCTATTTCCCCCCAAGCAAACACTAATTTTGTTTGGAAAAATGGATCACAGGACTTTATTTTTCTTCAAATAGGTCGTGTATCTGATGTAACCCAAATAGATATGGCAAAAGCAATCCGATCTGAACTCCAACAAATAAATGATGAGAAATTAGTAAATGGCTTTCAAGTAAATGAAATTGTATCTCAAGCAGATTATGTGCAAGAATCTATAGATGGGGTAACGAACAATATTTTGATAGGTGCTATTATAGCTATAGGAATTTTACTCCTATTTTTACGTAACATTCGTGCCACCTTTATCGTTACTTTAGCTATACCAACATCTATTTTACTTACTTTCTTAGTTATGTGGGTTCTTGATTATAGTGTAAATATATTAACACTCATTGGTCTAGGTTTAGGAATTGGTATGATGGTAGATTCCTCAATTGTCATACTAGAATCTATTTATCGAAAGAAAGAACAAGGGTATAAAAATTTGGAAGCAGTCCTTGAAGGGACAAAAGAGGTAGCAACAGCTGTTTTTGCCTCCATGCTAACGACAATTGTTGTCTTTTTACCAATTGGTTTAGTCGGTGGTGAATTAGGTCAATTTGTTATTGTTCTATCGGCAGTTGTTGCCATTACATTAATTAGTTCTGTTGTTGTATCTTTTACACTAATACCTTCTTTATCTGAAAAGTTCTTGAAGCTAAAAAATTCAAAAGCAGTTCAACAGGAAGGGAAGCTATTACAATTATATGGACGTATCATTTCCTGGGTAGTGACGAAAAAGCGACACAGCTTAGCGGTTATCTTCACCTTTTTTATCATGCTAGTAAGTTCGTTGTTTCTAATAAATAAAATACCAATGACAGTTATGCCTGACATGTTTAATCGGTATGCAGAAATAGGAATTACTGTAGAGCCAGGTTTATCAATCGAGGAAAAGAATACAATTGTTACAAGATTGAATGACACTATTTCAACGATCGATGATATTGAGGATCATTATGTTGTGGATAATGGAAATTTGTTATTTGCCATTGTGAATATGACGAAAGAGGATGAAATAACAAGAGAGCAACGAGAGATAAATGAAGAGCTTTTCCGTTCATTACGCGAATTAGAGGATGATTATCCAATCAACAGTGTTTTCAATGCACTTGATGGTGGTGGTGGTTATCCAGTACAGCTAACTATTACTGGTGATAGCTTCGATACATTAGAAACGATTGCCAATGATTTGATGTTAGAACTAAAAGATATAGAAGGGATAGTAGGTGTTACTAACTCTATTGAACGATTCTCTATAGAAGAGGAGGTTGAGTTGAAAAGAGACGCAATGGAGGATGCTGGTCTTCATGAAATTCAACTAAAACAGGTGATTGAGCAAGCTTTCTTACATTTTCCTATAGGTGAGATAAGATCGGATGGGGAAACAGTTCCGATGGTCGTTAGTTGGGATGAACCAATCGAACAAAAACAGGATCTTTTAGACTTAACTGTTACTACACCTAGTGGAGAAGAAGAGCTGTCCCAATTTATAGAATTAAAAAGTATCCATACACCGAATGAAATCAATCATTTAAATGGAGAAAGATATATTTCACTTTCTGCTGATATAGAGGGAAGAGATTTAGGTTCCATTAATCGTGATGTTCAAACACTTATTTCTGATTTCGATGCACCAGTAGATTATAGTGTCTCTCTTGCAGGTGACTTAGAACAGCAGCAAGAATTAATGCTAGAAATGCTTTTAGTGATGGCTATTGCAATTTTCTTAGTATATTTAGTTATGGCTGTCCAGTTTAACAATTTAATTCATCCAGTTGTGGTTATGTCAGTAATACCGATGACCATTGTAGGAGTAATTATTGGTTTATTTCTAACCCAAAGAGAATTAAGTGCATTATCGGCTATGGGGATTGTGATGCTTATAGGTATTGTATTAAATAATGCCATTTTGCTAATTGATCGTACAAACAAGCTTCGTCTAGAGGGCTACACTGTTCAAGCAGCACTTGTTGAAGCAGGTAAAAATCGAATTAGACCGATTTTTATGACTACACTTACGACAGCAGGTGGGATGCTGCCTTTAGCAATTGCTACTGGAGCTGCTGGGAATTATCAAGCGCCAATGGCAACAGTGATTATTTCGGGCTTACTGTTTGCAACTTTCATTACCTTACTGCTCATTCCATCTGTCTATCGATTAGTTACAGCATTAGGTGGAGGATTGAAAGGAATTGGAAAAAGAAAGAAGCAGAATAAAGAGGAGAAAGTAATTGTGGATAAGAAAACCGAGGCTGTGAGTTAACGAGTATAGTCAGTAATTGGATAAGATAAAATATAAATTGGAAGCTTCACTTTATAGCAAGGAGTTTATAAAGTGAAGCTTTTTCTTATACAAAACTTATGTTAAGTAAAAATATTGATGAAGACTTTCATGGATTTTGAGGAAATTGTGTTAAAATATTCCTATAAATAATTTGCATGAAGTTTTTCCCACAAAGCAATTGAAGGAGGTTTTTCGATGGAATCAATGATAGAAAAACTCTATGAAATATGTGAGTTGAATCCGTTGAAAGAAAAGGTCTTAGTTGTGGATTCTTATTCTATTGGAGAGCAGATTACATTCCACTACACAAAAAAAGGTTATTCTCTTGTAAATCTTAAAATAAAAACAGTTCGTGATTTAGCTTTACAATCTATGACGAAGCATGAGGAATATATTGACAGAACAATCGGTACTCATCTCATTCATTTTATCCTAAAATCATTAAAGGAAGATGGAAAGCTTCAATATTTTCATGAACTAGAGGTAACGCCTACACTTAGTTACAACATGTATAAGATGATCCAAGAAATTAGACTCTCAGGGCATACGTCAATTACGTTAGATGAAAAGATATTTGTTACTCCTAATAAAGGACAAGACCTTATAGAAATTCTCAAAGGATACGAACAATCATTAGTTGATTATCATTTAAGAGATGATTATTACTTATATAATGAAGCAGTAAAAAAGTCGTATAGGACAGGTGCAATTTATTTACTACAAAATAACCTCCCCCTTACATACATGCAAAATATTTTTTTAGAGAAGTATTTACCCAAAAATCATATCCATTTACCGTTAGCTCCTGTTTATGGAGTGACTATACCTCAACAAACAAGTTTATCGACCATAAATACAGGTTTAGAAACACCGTTAAGTTTCATATATCATTTAGATAAGTTCAATGGAAACTCAACCAACCTTGATTTGTTTGCCTCAAAAACAGAAGAACAAGAATTAAAAGAAGTGATTGGACGAATGAAGGAAAGGCAATTATCTTTAGATGAATGTACTATTTATTACAGTAATAAGAGTCCATATGTTACGACGATGTTTCATTTGGCTGAATCATTAAATATCCCTGTAACCTTCAGTGAAGGTATTTCAATTCGGTTTACAAAGCCAGGGAAGCTATTACTAGGCTTTCTTCGCTGGTTAAAAGAGTTCTACAGTGTTTCTAGTTTTAATCGAATACTTCATGAAGGGTTATTAAAAATAGGAGATGACGGACCTTCTAGCATGAGATGGATGACGATCCTTCGTGACGCGAAGATTGGTTGGGGAGAAAAACGCTATATATCACTACTAAAAAATCAGGTAGAAAAAATAGAAGAGAGAATCGTAAATGAAACAAATGATCAAAAAGTACGTTATTTCCAGGAATTACGTTTAAATATTCTATGGCTTTTAGACTGGTATAAAAGAATGTTTTCCACCATTCCATTTTCAAACACCTCCAATACTTTTAGCTATGAAAAGCTATTATTTGCTATGAAACAAGTAATCAACGAGCATAGTAATGTCACATCATCGTACGATCAAGCCGCCAAGGAAAGTATGTTGAATAAAATAGAAAGACTTATACCTTATGCAGCTGAGGAAGTAACGATTGATGAAGGAGTTAGAACATTAGAGGAATTGTTATTAGAAACAACTGTAGGAGCTTCACGTCCGAAACAAGGGCACCTTCATTTTTCTTCTTATGAAAAAGGAATATATGTTAATCGATCCTATTCATTTATTGTAGGACTGGATAATAGTCGTTTTCCAGGAGGGAATAGAGAAGATCCATTACTGCTAGATATAGAAAGAAAGAGTCTAGGTAATACTTTACCTTTAATGGAGGAAGAGGCTAGAAGAAAACAATATGAGATGCTTCAATTGCTAGCTTCATCTCAAGGAGAAATAACATTGAGCTATTGTCAGTTTGATGTAAATGAAAACCGAAACATTAGTCCAGCTCATTTGTTTTTGCAATGCTATAGACTTCAGTCAGGGAATAGAGAAGCGAATTTTAAGGATTTAAAACAGGCGTTACCAACTGTGGAGAATGGACCTATTATAGGGAACAAAGATTGGTGGACACAAAAGCTCTTATCTCCTAATCCAAAAGTGATAGACGAATCTCTAATGTCTCTTTTCGGTAATGTAGTTGCTGGTTTAGAGGGAGAGATGTGGAGAAACAATACTACCTTCTCTATATTTGATGGGAAAATTGAAAGCGATACTTCCGAATATGATCCTCGGGAAAACCCAAACAGAACGATTACTGCTGGAAAGCTAGAAATGCTAGCTTCTTGTCCTTATACGTATTTTTTACAGGAAATATTAAAGCTGAAGCCAATTGAAGATGTAGAATTTGATCCGAGTTATTGGTTAGACCCAGCAACAAGGGGGAGCCTATTGCATGAAATTTATGAAGTTTTTTATGAAACGATACAGGAACGGAGTGAGAAACCATCTGTAAAAAGTCATTTAAAGCTTATTTATGAAATAGCAAGTTCATGTCTAGAAAGAGTAAAGTTAACAGTGCCACCTCCAAATAAGAAGGTTGAAATCCAGGAAAAAGAAGAAATTCTTGAGTCATGTGAATCCTTTTTAAAAATAGAAGAAGAGACTAGTCATTTTAGTGAACCTAAGTATTTTGAGTACACCTTTGGTATAAACGGAATTCCACCTGCAAAAATATCTTTGCCATCAGGTGATTTTTATGTAGCAGGAAAAATAGACCGAGTAGATAAGCTCCATGACCAGTCGTATCAAATTATTGATTATAAAACGGGTAGTACGTGGGGGTACAGTGAAAATGACTTTTATAAGGGTGGTAGGCAACTACAACATCTTCTTTATACTTTAGCCATTGAAAATCATTTATCCTTAATGAACGGAGAGGTTTCTAAAAGCTCCTATCTTTTCCCTACGAAAAAAGGTGTAGGGAAAACATTTGAACGTGCTCAAGGGGAAGCTACTAGAACGAATGGCTTAGATATATTGGAAAAGCTGTTAACGATTATTCAACACGGCCATTTTACGTTGACAGACGATAAAAGTGATTGTAAATTTTGTGACTTTAAATCTATATGTAAACGTTCCGATTATGGTGATGAGATGATTGAATTGAAGCATCAAGATGTAAACGCTACTGGTGTAAGAAGCTTCAAGGGGGTGCGGGCATATGACTGAAAAGATTGTTGATCAACATGCACGAGATAAAATACTAGAAGAGCTAAATAAAAATTTCCTCGTTGAAGCAGGTGCTGGATCAGGGAAAACCACAAGCTTGGTCGATAGGATGGTAAATTTAATATACACTGGTACATGCAAAATTAACGAAATTGTAGCTATTACATTTACTCGTAAGGCTGCAGATGAGTTAAAAACTCGATTTCAAAATGAACTTGAAAGAAAATGGAATATGGAAAAAAGTGTTAATAATCAGAGGAGGCTAGAAGAAGCCATTCAAAATATGGAGCAATGCTTTTTAGGAACTGTTCATGCTTTCTGTGCACGTCTTCTAAGAGAACGACCAGTTGAAGCGGGGATCGATGTTACCTTTAAAGAGATAGAGGATGATGAAGATAATCTTGTGGCTGAGGAGGCATGGCATCATTACTTACTTAACCTCCAAGAAGATAATCCTACAATCCTCCAAGGCGTTCGGCAAACAGGGGTAAAGGAAAATACATTACTTGATCGTTTTCAACTTCTAAAGCAATATCCAGATGTTTCATGGGTCTCAGAACCAATAAATAAACCAGAGCTTCATCATACCTATGAAGCTTTGATTACTTTATTAAAGGAAGCTAAACGTTGTATCCCAGAAGAAATCCCAAAAGGACCTGATGGCTTACAAAAAGCCATTCTAGAGGCTTTAAGAATGGATCAATTTAGGAAAAAGAATGATTCATTAAGAATTGAAGTATTTGAGCTCTTTGATAAAAAATCTGCTTTTAACATTACGCAATATAAATGGACAACCAAAGAAGATAGCAAAGAATATAAAGCCCAGTTTGAAAAGTTTTACCAGGATCGAATTGAACCAGTGTTACTGGAATGGCGTGAATATTGTCATCCCATTATCGTTCAATTTTTAAAAGGTGCTTTATTTGAATATGAAAAAATAAAAAGAAAACGTTCGTTGTTAAATTTTCAAGATTTATTAATTAGTGCTACTAATCTTTTGAAAAATAATAATGAGGTTCGTTCCTATTTTCAAAATAAATACCGTTGTTTATTGGTAGATGAGTTTCAGGATACGGACCCTATTCAAGCAGAAATGATGTTTTATTTAACAGGTGAAGACGTTAATGAATTGGAATGGACAAACTGTAAACCACGACCAGGATCTCTGTTTGTTGTAGGAGATCCAAAGCAAGGAATTTACCGTTTTCGTCGAGCTGATATCGATATTTATAATATGGTAAAGGCATTAATGGTGGAGCACGGTGGAGAAGTGCTACAGCTAACAATGAATTTTAGAACAGTTGATTCTATTACAACACGCTTGAATATTATATTTAATCAATATCTTCCTGAAAAAGAAACGACGTATCAAGCAGCTTACCGACCGTTACATTCCTTTCATAAGGATAGTAATTTGAAAAGGATACCAATTAAGAGATTAGTCGTTCCTTCAGACTTTACCAAAAATCAAGATATGATCATTAAAAAGGATGCGGAAAATATAACATTATATATTCAAACGTTATTGAAGATTGGATATAAACCGAAGGACTTTATGGTAATAACAAGGTACAACGACGGCATTGATGAATACGGACGAACATTGGAGGATGCTGGTATTCCTATAAGTGTCAGTGGAGAAACGATCATTGGTGAAACAAGAGAGTTTCAAGAGTTATTCCACCTTTTAAATGTATTTGTAGATACTACAGACAATGTTGCAACTGTCGCAGTGCTTAGGAGTGTGTGGTTTGGCATTAGTGATGAAGCCTTATTCCAATGGAAAAAAAATAACGGTGGTTTTTCCATTTATTCATCTACACCTGAAGCCTTCACGAAGGGAACTTGTCATCCTGTGGAAGAGGCATTTTTGAAGCTTCGGAAATATAGGAAATGGGTTTCCTCTTATTCACCAGTTGTTGCTATCGAGAAAATAGTAGAGGACGTAGGCTTTTATCCACTTTTAGTAGCAAGAGGGTATGGAAAAAGAGAATATATTCAATTTTTACAGCTTATGGAGGCATTACGAAAGGAAGAGAATCGTGGAAATACCTCCTATGAGCAAGCAGTTCGTTTTTTATTGTCACGGATACAATTGAAAACAAAGGTAGTAAATATAGAAGAAGATGCAAATGCTGTTCGAATATTAAATGTTCATAAAGCGAAAGGATTAGAAGCGCCAGTTGTAATTTTAGCTCATCCAGGGAAAAAGCCTGACATTAGTGATAAAATTTCTACTCATATTAAACGGGTAGAGGGAGTGTCTAAGGGTTATTTTCGTTTTACAAAACAAGTTGGGCGTACAGCGAAGACAATCGGACAACCTAGAGAATGGGAGACATACCGAAGCGAAGAAGAAGCCTATCTATTACAAGAGGAAATACGAATTATTTACGTAGCAGCTACGAGAGCAGAAAAAGGTCTAGTAATCAGTGCCTGTGAAGGGAAAAGAAATAAAAACCCTTGGGATTTGTTAGACGCTGGAATTGATGACATAGAGGACATTTTGTTAAATCAAGAAATGGTAGTAACGGAACAAGCTAAGAATAAAGAAACACTGATGGGTGAAACATATGGAGTTGAAACAGCCAATCTTGATAACTGGCTAGGAAAAAGTACTGAACCATCTTACTTTAAGACAAATCCAAGTGATGAAAAAGAAGAATTGTATACGTTGGGGATTGAACGTGATGAAGGTGGTGGCCTAGCTTGGGGATTAGTTATCCATGAAGTGTTTGAAGCTTTAATTAATGGAAGAGGAGATTTAACAGATGAATTTCTAAAAAAATCCCTTCAGAAAAATAATGTGTCAATAGAAAGACTCGAAGAAGTTAGAGGTGTTATGAACCAGTTTATGGATTCTTCACTATGGGATGAGCTGCAGAATGGTGATGTGACATTAGTTGAGGTACCTTTCTCTATACAAATAACGGAGGAGGAAGATCCCGCAATTTATAAAATGCTACAAAGTAGAGAACAGTCTTCGGTCCCTATACAACTTACAGGCATAATTGATCTAGTCTTTAAAATAAATGGAATGTGGAGAATCGTCGATTTTAAAACAGATCGACCAAAAGATAGATCGTTGCTCTCTGATTTGACAGAATATTATACAACACAAATAACCTTATACACGAAGGTGTGGGAAAGACTAACTGGGGAAGCAGTAAGTTCAGCACAACTGTATTATGTTACGCCAAATGAGCTTGTAACCGTATCATAATTCCCTCAGGTCGTTATCTTCCACTTCTGAATGGTTCTATTTTCAGAGTAGACCCGCACATGCAACCGAAGTGAAATTTGCACCTTGAGGGATGAATATATTCATCAAGGAGGTTCATGCGTTTCTGGCAGGCCAATTACACCGTTGCCCACGTTCTGTGGGCAACGGTGTAATCCTGTCGTCCTGGCTGCGTGGGGCACGGCCTCAACTTCCTAGCACTTACTCGGTAAGTGCTAGGGGATTTTCGGACACGTGCTGATCCCACTGGAGTCGTCGCCCTTCACTGCTGAACCAGTCTATTTTTAGGGTAGACCGCCTATGCAAGTGTAAATTTGCACCATGGCGCATGAAAATACTCATTAAGTGGGCTCATCCGTTACTGGTGACAGCTTTCCGTGGGGCACGGCCTCAACTCCCAAGCACTTACTCGGTAAGTGCTTGGGGATTTTCGGACACGTGCTGATCCCACTGGGAGTCGTCCCCATCCACTTCTGAACCGTATCTATTTTCAGGGTAGACCCTAAAAAATTGGTAGGATGAAGGCACCACCGATGGCTCCTGTTAAAACAATAACCCAAGGTGGAAGCTTCCAATAGACGAGCATACTAAATAAAATAGCTGCAAAAGCAAAGTCAATTGGAGCTAATATAGAGTTTGTCCAGATTGGTTGATAAAACGCCGATATTAAAATACCAACAACTGCTGCATTAACTCCCATTAGGGCTCCTCTTATTTTACGATTGCGCCGTAATGCATCCCAAAAAGGTAGTGTACCTAATATTAGAAGGAAAGCAGGTAGAAAAATTGCAGCAGTTGCTAATAATCCCCCTTGCCAACCATTAATCACTGTTCCTAAATAAGCTGCGAATGTAAATAACGGTCCAGGTACTGCTTGAGCTGCACCATAACCAGCTAAAAAGGCTTCTTCGCTGACCCAGCCAGTTGGAACAAATTCTCGTTCCAACAAGGGTAAAACCACATGCCCTCCTCCAAAAACAAGTGAGCCTGAACGATAAAAGCTATCGAACATGGCGATCCAGTTAATGGAAGTCACTTCTCTTAATAATGGCAAGGCAATGAGTAAACTAAAAAATAATACAAGGCATACTGTTGCAAATCCTTTTGAAATTGGAAAATGAACACTTGCTTCCTTTTGTTCTTCCTGTTGCATGTATAGAAAATAGCCAATAAGTCCAGCGAAGACAATGACACCAACCTGCGTAAATGCTGTTTGCCATAAAAGAGTCCCTACTAAAGCAAAAAGAGCAATTGTTTTCCTTTTTAAGTCTGGAGTTAAATTTTTTACCATACCCAAAATAGCGTGGGCTACAACCACTACAGCTACTATTTTTAACCCATGGATCCACCCTGCATTTCCTACATCAAATTCTTTAAGAAGAATGGCAAAGATAATTAGTGCAATAACGGAGGGAAGGGTAAAGCCTATAAAGGAGATAATCCCCCCAAGAATTCCTCCTCGTACAATACCTATTCCAATTCCAACCTGACTGCTAGCTGGTCCAGGTAAAAATTGACATAATGCTACTAAGTCAGCATAGCTTTTTTCATCCATCCACTTTCTTCTACGGACATACTCCTGATGAAAGTAACCTAAATGAGCGATAGGACCACCGAAAGAAGTAAGACCAAGCCTTGTAGAAATGAAAAATATCTCTAGTAACGTTTTCAAATTCCAATTTGAAGCTTTTTCTTTCATTATGTATAACTCCTTTTTATCCGTAAAGATATGTAATAAATATATACATTTGAGTATACCATCATTTTTGAATAAAAATTATGTAATTGCAATTATATAATATATAAAAATTTGACATACAAAAAAAGTAGAAGGTTATTGTGTCCTCCTACTCTAAAAATTCGAATTTATATAATGAATTTTTAGTATTACATACATTCTAAGTAAATATAAATCTTAAAGACTAGTACCAGGATCTACTGGAAGACTACGCACTCTAAAACTTGCATCAGCTGAAGCAACTTCCTCCACTTGCGCATCCACTATTTCATCTACAACGTCACTTGCTACTGGTACAGTAACGACAATTGCAGATGCAATTAATAAAGCAACTAGAAGCTTTTTCATTCTCACCCCTCCTTTTATACAAGTTTATAGTTATACACTTAGTGCTGAGAGCAGCACAGTGTTAACACCCTTTTCTTGTAATTGCTGTAACGGAAGCTGTCGAAAAAAATAATCTCCAGATTTACTAAAATACCTTACAGATTGGTAAAAATACTTATCTTCATCAGTAATTAGTCCTAAATAATAAAAATGATATCCATAATGAAAATCGTCTTCTAGTTGAAATTCTGTCTCTTCTAAAGTTTTTTTTGCCAATTCTAGTTCATTGTTTTTAATTAATGAATAAGCATATCCTTGTTTTTCATCTAGATTATCTAATTTTAACCACTTAGTTTTTTCTGGATGTCCCCAATACGTATGTACAAAATTCATTAATCGTTGCACGTGGTATATTTCATCATGGTTTTGTATTTCTTCTAATACCTTTAAAGCTTCATTAAATTGGCTGATTGCTTCATCATAATTATCAAACAAATAAGACAAAGCTAAATTTTTGTAAGCAATAGCTTGCATAATTGGTGTTGAAGCATTTACTTTTAAGTTCAAGCCAAAGGTCCTTGATTTTTCCACTTGATTTAAATGTAAGTAAACGCTTTGCATAGCTAAATCAAGTCTTGACTGTAAGGAATCCTTCATATAACCGTCTTCTAAAGAGATTATTTCATTTTTAATTAATTCGCTTAATATTTCAATCATTTGAAAGGCTTTCAAGTCATAGTAATTGTACAATTGAAAGATTTTTCTTAAGGCAGACATTTCTGGTGATTGACATTGAATATACGTTAACTTATTTATAGATTCTGTTAGATCTAATTCATTTTTACAAACGAGATTATCGATCAAATATATTTCAGCCCACTCATTACTTACCTCATTTTCACTAGATGATAGTTTTTCGATGAGATATTCTAGTAATTCCGTTTTACTGTTACTAACAGCATATTCTAGAGAAACTCTTGCTAAATAGGAATTAGGTTCGAATTCTCTTATAATATGCTCAATATCAACTGTTGAACGGAATATGTCATCAGTATAATTTGGATTATTCGTTGATTCTAGCATTGAAACACATCCTTGTATTCATTATCTAATGAACTTAATTTTAAATATACCATAATTTTCAAAAAAGATAAAAATATTTACTGTAAATTTTGTGAAAAAAAGTAGTAATTTATAATTTATTGTAACGATTTGTAAAACTAAATGGAATTCCCTCAAATTAACAACCTATATGAACTGAGTCTATCACGCAAAAAATGCACGTGGTGAATGGAAATCAATTACTATTCCAATTGTAATAAGTGAACTCCACGTGATGCTGTAACGATGTCCAAGCCAGGATAGGTGGATTTTAATGTTGCCCACAGGACGTGGGGTGTAACGAATGAATAGTTTTTCTATATTACGGATGGCTTTTCCACAGGTAGGTACAATAAAATAAGAGATTTTCATATTATTCATAATAGTAGTTATTTATATTATATAGTTAAATCCTATAAAAGAAAGATAATTACTGTGAAAATAGTACAATAGAACTACTGATTATGTACTAAAAAACTACTTTTTATTTATTGTATTTGCTTATATTTAGCAGTAATTATAGTAATAATTTTGTTTTCAAATTCAAGGTTTGTCAAATTAACTCAAACTAAGAAAAGAGATTCAGAAAATTTGAGCAATAATTGACAAATATACCTACAAGACATACAATTTTATTAAAATAACAACGTTTTCATTTCTATAAAACTATATATTTAACCAATTGATATTTAGTGTTTTCTATTTTAATAAGTAAGTAGAATTTATTACATATTATTTGTAAGCGGTTTATTTTTATAACAGTAATCATTTTAAACTAAAGGAGTGGGGAGTAATGATAAAGAAAGTGGAGCATGTAGCTCTAATGGCAACGAATATGGATGAGTCAATTGCATTTTATACGGAGAAATTTGGGTTTGAAGTAAGAGATAGAGGAGAAACGGCAGTTAGAGAGTTAACCTTTCTATCACACAAAAACCAACCTGGATTTGAAATTGAACTTGTTAGAGATTTAAATCCTGGAAAGGAATATTCTGCATCCGGAATCGTCAATCATCTAGCTTTTACAGTAGAAAACATGGAAGAAGCCATTGCCTACTATAAAAATCTAGGAATAACTTTTCAGTCGGATGAACCGAATAAATCAATTGATGGATCAAAAATCATTTTCTTCTATGGACCAAATAATGAATTGCTGCAACTCGTTCAACCAGTAAATCGTGGAGGCAATTAATAATGGGTAGAGAAAATAATTATGTTATTGGTCAAGGAAAAACAGCCCTTGTAATTGATGGAAAGGATAACGTTGGAATTGCTCTTGTAGATATTGACGCAGGTGAGACGTGTATTGTTCGCCTAGAGGAGAAAGAGATTACAATGAAAGTATTGGATCACATCCCTTTTGGTCATAAGTTTGCACTTACATCCATCAAGAAAGATGACCCGGTATTTAAGTACGGTGAGGAAATTGGCAAGATGAGCACAGCTGTTGAAAAAGGTGCTTGGGTACATAGTCACAATATGTATTGTGAAAGGGGGATGAAATAAATATGGTAGACACTTTTCTCGGATTTCGTAGAAATGATGGAAACGTAGGAATTCGAAATCATATAGCAATTATTCCTACCATTTATTCTGCGAATAAAGTAGCAGAACGAATTTCATATCAAGTGCCAGGTACTATGTATTTTCGACATCCTATTGGTTCTCATGAAGGAGAAGATCTAAACTTGGCAGCAAAAACACTTATTCAAATTGGGAAGAATCCTAACTATGCAGGTGTTGTTGTGGTAGGGCATGGTGACGAAGCCTTTTCTGCGTTTGATCTTGCAGAGGGAATTAGAACTAGTAGAAAAATGATAGAAACTGTTGTGATTTTAAATGAAGAAGATTCTCTCACAGCTATCCAAAAAGGTACTAATTATGCCCGTGAGATGCAGCAAATTGCATCACAGCAACAAAGAGAAAAGGTTAGTGTAAAAGAATTAATGATAGGCTTAAATTGTGGTGGTTCTGACACAACGTCGGGGTTGATAGCTAATCCAGCACTAGGAATTGCCTCTGACATGATAGTGGAGCAAGGAGGATCTTCTCTTCTAAGTGAATTAACGGAATTGTTAGGAACGGAAGATATATTAGCTAGAAGGGCAATCAACGATACCGTAGCAAATGAAATAAAAGAAACAATCTATCGAATGGAGAGAAGGCTCCAATATCAAACCTCTCATTCTAGCAATAAAAATAGAACACACCTTATTTCTAAGGGGAACTATGATGGTGGGTTATCTAGTGTAGTAGAAAAATCGTTAGGGAGTATGAAAAAATCAGGGAATGCTCCTTTTAGTGGGGTTGTCTCTTATGGAGAAGAACCTAAAGAAAAGGGGTTATTTTTGTTAGATTCCCCTGGTCATGATGGGGAAGTTACAACAGGACAGGTTGCAGCTGGAGCTCAAATTGTCATATTTCCAACAGGAAGAGGTACCCCTACAGGATTCCCAGGTGTTCCAGTTCTTAAAATAACTGGTAATCCTACAACCTTTGAAAAAATGAAGGAAAACATTGACCTAAATCCTGGAGCAGTAATTTCAGGAGAAAAAACACTTCGTGAAGCTGGAGAGGAAATCTATCACGAAATACTAGCAGTTGCATCTGGAAAGCTAGTAAAGGCAGAAATTTTAGGACATGATGAACAATTTTGCATTACTAGATTACCTATTTAGAAACACACCTTTGTTTTATATGAATGGAGTGAAGGCAGTGAAAGATACATTTCAAGGATACGTAAGGAAAAACGGTACTGTTGGTGTAAGAAATCAAATTGCAATAATCCCTTCTGTTTTTTGCTCAGGAAAAGTGGCTGAACGAATTGCTTACCAAGTACCAGGTTCAGTTTATTTAAAGCACCCTGTTGGTTGTAGTCAAGTTGGGGAGGATTTAGAAATAACTGCAAGAACACTAATTGAAATTGGGAAAAATCCCAACTTTGCAGGTGTTGTAGTAGTTGGTTTAGGATGTGAACGCTTTTCTCCATATGAATTAGCTGATGGAATTGCGCCTACGGAAAAGATGTTAGAGACAGTAGTGATTCAAGACGAAGGTGATTCCTTAAAAACGATTCAACAAGGTGTTAAGTATGCTAGACAAATGCAGCAAATAGCATCACAACAGCAAAGAGAAACGGTATCCATAAGTAAATTAACAGTTGGGTTAATTAGTGATGAAGTTTCTCATCCGTCTGATGCATTTACAAATGATGCAATCGGATACTTCTCAGATCTTCTTGTAGGAAAAGAAGGCTCTGTTATATTAAGTCAAATACAACAATTAATAGATGGAAAGAATGAAGTAGTAAACAGGGTTTCTGGGGAGAATTTAAAAAGAAGAGTAGAAAAGCTTTTGGATGAGAGGAAAACGAGGTTTAAAGAAATAGGTAATAGGGGTGATATAAGCAATAGTGTTACTTCTACAGTTTCTAATAATAAAAATGAAGCAGTTAATGCACTAAAAAAAGCTGGTACTACAGGTATTAAAGAAATA
The DNA here is from genome assembly GCF_029688925.1 of Evansella sp. AB-P1. Lineage (GTDB taxonomy): Bacteria > Bacillota > Bacilli > Bacillales > Salisediminibacteriaceae > Evansella. The sequence goes on along the minus strand of NZ_JARUKY010000005.1, from coordinate 150,106 downwards.
ATTACTTATAAAGCACCTCCGGAAAAATCAGGCTTATTATTATTAGATTCCTATGGCCATGAGGGAGAGGTGGCAACTTCATTAGTGGCTGCAGGTGCACAAATGGTTTTATTTAGTTCTGGAAGAGGTACCCCTACAGGGTTCCCAGGAACTCCAGTAATGAAAATATCTGGTAATAAAGAGAACCTAGGTCGTTTAAAAGAAAATATTGATCTCTTTACAAATGGTAATGAAGTGCAAGATGTTGCAAACATAGAGGTTGTAGGAAATAGAATTTACAATCATGTATTAGAATGTGCTTCAGGCCACTCAGTGAAATCTGAATTACTCGGTCATGACGAGTTATTTTGTATAACAAGACTTCCTTGATATAAAAACAGTTTAGTTCTGAAGGGCGACATTACGTCGTTGCCCACAGGACGTGGCTGCCCTTAGGTGTAATTGGTCCGCAAGAAACGGATGAACTTCCTGATGAGTATTTCCATCCTCCATGGTGTAAATCTTCACTTGCTTGAAAGTCTACATTATTAAAAGATAGGAGACATACATAATATGAAATCTAAAGTAGTAATTTACAAACCAGTTCCACTAGAAATACGCAAGAAAATGGAAAAGACATGTGACATCGTTTATTTTGAACAATTAAATGATACTAACCATTCGCAGTTTATAAATGAACTAGCTGACACCCAAGGGTTAATGGGGTCAGGGTTGCCAATTAATGAAGAACTCCTTAATCATGCGCCAAATCTTAAAGTCGTTAGTAATATTTCTGTTGGATATAATAATATGGATTTAGCTGCCATAAAGAAAAGGAATATTATAGCAACTAATACTCCAGACGTATTAACAGAAACAACAGCTGACACAATATTTGGCCTTATTTTAACGACAGCTAGAAGAATGACGGAGCTAGATCAACTTGTTAAAAGTGGTCAATGGAATGAACTTATTGGAGAAGAACTATTTGGTCTAGATGTACATCACAAAAAACTTGGTATTATTGGTATGGGGAGAATTGGGAGTGCCATAGCTAAACGTGCACACTTAGGTTTTGGAATGGACATTCTTTACAATAATCGAAGCAGAAATGAGGAAGCAGAGCAAGCATATGAAGCGACGTATTGTAGCTTAGAGGATTTATTGCAGCAATCTGATTTTGTTTGCTTAATGACACCATTATCTGCTGAAACGGAGCATCTTATAGGGGAGAAAGAATTAAGACTAATGAAGAAAACAGCTATCTTCATTAATGGATCCCGTGGGAAAACGGTTGATGAAGAAGCGTTGATTCGGGCATTGGAGAAGAAAACAATTTGGGGTGCTGGTCTAGATGTTTACCAAAAAGAGCCAGTTGATAAGGAAAACCCTTTATTAAAAATGCCCCACGTCGTTACATTCCCACACATAGGTTCTGCAACCTATGAAACGAGGTTTGCCATGGCAGAGCTTGCAGCAGAGAATATGGTAAAGGGTTTAACAGGTGAGAAACCACCGAGCTTGATAAAATATTAGAATATGTTATAAGGTTGGGTTTGCTTTTGACTACAAGTGGAAATATGACTAAAAATTATATATATATCTATTCATATACGGACGAAGAGAAGCCTCTTTGTTTATTAGAAATGCGATCTTTCTTTGGAAATCACTCGGAAAAGCAAGTACTAGAAAGTGCCATCTCCATTCACCCAAATCGTAGTCCGTTCATTAAAGAAAGGTTAGACATTTTATATGAAGATTATCATTATGATGATTTACTAAAAAAAATACAAGGATTCCCATTAGATGTACGTACATTTAAAGTTGTTTTCGTGAAAAATCCTGATTTGTCAAGAAATGAAAAGGTCAGCTTTCACGATAGACGTAACATTGAAAGGGAAATTGGATTGAAAATTGATGGAAATCCTGACTTAAAAAATCCTGTTGTTTTATTTGGCATTATGTATGTAAATGGTCGATGGGTATTTGGAGAATATATGGAGAGTGAAGCTATTTGGCATCAACATCAATGGAAGCCAAATAGCTATTCCACTGCATTAAGCACCCGTGTAGCCAGAACGGTAGCAAACATCGCTGCTCCAAATCCAGTTGGAAAAAAAGTAATAGACCCTTGCTGCGGCATAGGGACGGTTCTTATTGAGGCATTATCCATGGGCATTAATATTTGTGGTAGTGATAATAACCCTCTTGTACTAGATAAAACAAGAGAAAATATCAAATATTTTGGATTTAAATGTGAAGTGAAATTAAAGGATATTCGAGAGGTGCGAGGAAGGTATGACTCGACAATTATTGATATGCCTTACAATATTTGTTCTGTAATTACTGAAAATGAGAAGCTAGAAATGTTAAAAAGTGCTCGCAATTTTTCAATGAAGTTAGTCCTTATTTCTGTAGAATATATGGATGAAATAATAGATAAAGCAGGGTTTACTATCGAAGATCGATGTATAGTTAAAAAGGGAAAGTTTAGTCGACAAATTATTGTATGTTCCTAGGTTAAAGTTAATTAATAAATTAGATTATTTAGACACCATTTTTAATCTAATGGTGTCTCTTCATTGTTTTAAAAAAATAGTATTTTTTGTTTGTTTATGTCTATTAATTTTAAATGATTATGATAACATTAATAGATGAAAGCCATATAACAATCTAAGTGGATGTAATACATATATATTGATAAAAGGAGTATTGATAAAAGTGAATAGAAATAACATGAAGGTTTTTACATTGAATTCTAATGCACCCTTAGCAAATGAGATTGTAGATCATTTAGGTATTGAAATGGGAAAAAGTACGATTAATCGATTTAGTGATGGAGAAATTCAAATTAATATAGAGGAAAGTATAAGAGGCTATGATGTTTACTTAATACAATCAACATCTGACCCTGGAAACGATTATCTTATGGAATTATTAATTATGATTGATGCCATGAAACGGGCTTCTGCAAAGTCTATTAATGTGGTAATCCCTTATTATGGATACTCTCGTCAAGATCGTAAAGCCCGTTCACGTGAACCAATAACGGCTAAGCTCATTGCAAATTTAATACAAACTGCTGGAGCAACAAGAGTTGTTTCTGTTGATTTACATGCTTCTCAAATTCAAGGCTTTTTTAATATTCCAGTAGACCAATTTTTAGGGATACCAATTATAGCAAAGTATTTTTTACAAAAAGACATTGAAGATGTGATTGTTGTGGCACCAGAAAATGCGGGAGTTATTCGTGCTAGAAAGTTAGCAAATTATTTTAATGCACCAATTGCTTTTATTGATAAGCAACGACAAGGGAATTCTAATGTTAATGATATTAATATTATTGGTGATGTAAAGGGGAAAACAGCAATAATTATTGACGACATGATTGATACTGCACGAACAATTTCATCAGGATCAAAGGCTCTTTTGGAATTTGGTGCAAAGGAAGTTTATGCATGCTGTTCACACGGAGTTCTTTCAGACCCAGCTGTTAGTCGTATTCAAGAATCAGATATTAAAGAAGTAGTCATTACAAATTCGATCTATCAGCGTGAAGAAAAAAGAGACAGTAGAATTACATGCCTATCTATTGGGCCATTACTAGCAGAGGGGCTTCTAAGAATTCAAAATAATAAGGCCGTTAGTCCACTGTTTGACTAATATATACGTTTGATATTAAAAAAAGCAATCGGGTTTACGATTGCTTTTTTCTTTTTATACAATTAATTGATATTGTTAAATATCTTTAGCATATCTTTCATCAGGAATCTTGCTTAGAATAACATAAAGATTGACATTTTCAGAGCTACTATTAAAAAATGCCATTTCTTCGTGACCTTCTGAGAAAAGAACATCGTCTTTTTTTACTGGAACCTTTTCTCCATCAATAGAAAATTCACCGATTCCATCCATGACATAAATGTAGACGGTGGCACCAGGGTGTTTATGTGCTGGTAATGACTGTCCTGGTAAAAAATTTAAAGTAAAGGCTGTATTCACTTCATCTTTAAAAATAATACGTTTAGCGAATTGCTTTTCATTATAATTAATATATTCTTTTATACTTTTCTTTTCCATTTTCAATTCAACTCCCTAAATTTTATAATTATGACTTAATAGTATTGTAAATGATAATCATTATCAACTTGGTGACTTAAATCACATATACACATCATTTATTATGCCCCTTTGTATTAAAAACGTGATTCATATCACAGAAATAATCCTTTAGAAAAGTTAAAATATTAAGAAATATTTTAATATGAGAAGGTGAAAAGGTTGATTACAACTGAATCGGAAACTATACTTTCTGGGTCTGAACTTTTATTGGAGGCTATAAGTCAGGAAGAACGGACAATTTTTATGGGGCAACCCTCCTATTCTTTAATACCACTTTTTGATGAGATTTATAAAAGTCAAGCAAATACTGAAATAATACATACGTTACATGAACAGGCAACAGTTCATGCTGCAGATGGCTTTGCAAGAGTTACTGGAAGACCAGGAGTGGCTATTATTCCTGCTGGACCAGGTCTGACAAATGCTATTACAGGATTAGCAACAGCATACATGGATTCTGTTCCGTTAGTAGTTATTACTGCACAGGTGGCTACTTCAGAGTTAGGAAAGGATAGCTTTCAGGAGGTAGATATTAATGGCATGACAACCTCTGTAGCAAAGCATAGTTTTCTTGTGAGGAATATATCAGAAATCCCACAAATGGTGAAAGATGCATTTTATCTTGCTAAAGCTGGAAGACCAGGTCCTATTATTATCGTACTACCTAAAGATAAAATGATAGAAAAAATAGGTGCAACAACTCTTATAAACAATAGCATTATCCATAAAAAGTTAAATAATATCACGATACCTGATAGCATTCTCACCCATTCCTTCAATGAAATAACGTCAGCAAAAAAGCCAGTACTACTCATTGGTGGAGGTGTTATTTCTTCAGGTGCAACTAAATATTTAAAGGAATTTGTAAATAAAACAAATATACCTGTTACAAGTACGTTAATGGGTTTAAGTGCGTATCCTTCAGACGATCCCCTACATCTAGGAATGGTTGGTATGCATGGAACAGTAGCAGCAAATAAAGCCATTCATCAAGCTGATTTACTCTTAGTCCTCGGAGTTAGATTTAGTGATCGCGTAACAGGAAGAATTAACGCTTTTTCTCCACAATCCAAGAAAATCCATGTGGAAATAGATGCTGCAGAAATAAACAAAATAATACCCGTTGATTATCCAGTTGTAGGAGATATAAAGGAATTTCTATATTTTATGAATGAAAATTGGAATAAAGAAATTGACAATGTATGGGTAAATAAAACGTTAACTTGGTTAAAAGATTCACCACAATATAATAGATCATCTAGCACTTTAAAGCCACAGGATGTGATTCAATTATTAAGTACAGCTACAGATGGTGAAGCAATCGTGGTTACTGATGTTGGACAGCATCAAATTTGGACGGCACATAACTATACGTTTAAACAATCTAGATCATTACTAACATCTGGAGGATTAGGGACGATGGGGTACGGTTTACCTGCTGCTATTGGCGCTGCTGCTTCAGATAAAAGTAGACCTGTTATATGTATTTCCGGTGATGGTGGTATACAAATGAATATTCAAGAATTATTAACATGTTCCAAATATGATCTTCCTATCAAGCTTGTTATAATGAATAACGGTTATTTAGGGATGGTTCGACAGTGGCAAGAGCTTTTTTATAACCGTCGTTATTCACAAGTTAAAATTTCATCGCCAAACTTTTGTAGTTTAGGAGAAGCTTACGGAATTAAAAGCTACAATGCTAGTACGTACGAAGATGCAATGGGAGTAATTAGTGAAGCTTTTGCTACTTTAGAACCAACAGTAATGGAATTCAATGTAAAAGAAGAGGAAAATGTTTTTCCTATCGTTCCTCCTGGTGGTAGTAATCAAGAAGCAATGTTTGAGAAGAGTTAAAATCGTAAAAAAAGACACCTTTCTTATGATATTAAAGAAGGTGTCTTCAATGTATTTTACTTTGACAACCCTGAAAATCACTGTTATCAAACTTAATGGTATTAGCAAATAAAGGTCAGGTTAATCATTCGTTCCTTCCCACTTCGCTTTCACCACAAGGGTATAAGTGCGACATCTGTTCTGACTTCACTCCGTTCGCAGTCACAGTGTCTCCTTTACCGAGACGATCTGGCCAAGCCTCCTCAGTCGTTCCACTCATTCCAATTGGATTAAAATCATTTTCATCCTCCATGGTGCAAATCTCCACTTGCATGAGAGGTCTACCCTGAAAATAGAAACGGTTCAGGAGTGGAATGCGGTGACTCCAGAGGGAAAAGCAATCTTTTATCATAATTGAATTTAATTCATTAGAATGTTTACTAGTTTTTTATAAAAATAACCTTTAGTATAGTACATAGATAAGTGAAACGAAAAGTATCAGATGGACAGGAAGGGATGGTACAGATGGTTTTTGCAAACCTTGATATGGAATCTGAAATTGAAGAATTTACTCATATAATGTTGCTAAAAGAAGACAATGATGGGGATCGATCTTGGAAGTACCATTTAGAACGGTTTATTCATTTTCTAAAAGAAATTGGTGGAGAAAATGGCACGTTCTTTAATGAAGATCAGATTAACCGTTACATTGATGAGTTACAATCGAAAGAGAAGGATTCGCTATATATCAAAGAAGTTTTAGATGGAATTGTAGCATTTTCCCAATATAAAAGGATACCATTAGACAAGGAAAAACTAAAGATTCCTGTAACAAATGAAAATGAAAAGTTCCTCTTGATAGATGAAGAAGAGGACTTATATCGGACAGAGAAAGAGTTATTTAATAAACTTATGGAGTTGTCTTCTCAATTATCATTACACGAAGTGCCGCCCCTTTCTGCACTTTCAAAGACAGGTTCCTACATACAATTTCGTAACATCTTTAAGGAATATGTCTTATTTAGAATTGTAGTGGAAACGGGGTTAGATGAGACTGAATTACATGAAATGAACCTTGAGTCTTTTTATAAAATGAATGGTGAAATTATAATTAACCAAAAAAAAGTTCCATTAACACCAAATACGAATCATGTATGTAGTGCCTATGTTTCATTTAGAGAAAAATTTGATGAAACGATATTCATACAAAAAAAACTGTTTGATGTAGACACAACGGGAATATCTTTAGATGAATTATTAGAAGAGGAACAAATGATGACATTTTTTGAATGTGACCTAACTTCAAAGGTAGAGAAAATAGAATCATTATTACTAGAACAAGTGAATATAGAAGAAGAAATTGCTTTATTAGAAGAAGATACGGAAGAAGAAAAGATAGAAGATTTAGAAGAAAAAGCTGACGATATAGCTGAGCAGATCATGAATATGAAAATGTTAGTAGCATTAGATAGGAAAATTTCTGAATATGAATTCAATAATGGGATGTTTGTAACGGATCGTTATACAAGGATGACAGAAAACGATATTTTAGAAGCATTGGAAAGAACTTCATTTCCCATTCATAAGCTACAAAATACAGCAATTAAAAAATGGACAGAAGCTGGTATAAAACGAAATCAAATTGAAAAATTGATTAGAAATAAAAGTGTTGGCTTATTCAGTCGTAACAAACTAGAAGTTAATGTAGATGAATTTAAACAATTGGTTCATGCTGGGTTTCAATTTGAGACAAGAGACTTTACATTTCCAACAAAATCCCATTAGTTCTATAAAAGTAAGAGAGAAAGCACCCATAATGATGATTCCATAAATGGGTGCTTTCGTATTATTATTGTTGTTGATTTTGTTGGTTGTTTTGCTGTGCCTGTTGAAGTTGTTGATTTGCTTGCTGAAGCTGTTGTTGAACTTGCTGGAACTGCTGTTGTTGAGCAGGTTGAGCACTATTTTGAGCTTGCTGTAATTGCTGTTGTGCTTGTTGTAGTTGTTGTTGGGCCTGCTGAATCGCCTGTGGATTCGCTTGTTGTGTAGCTTGTTGCACAGCTTGCTGAGCTTGTTGAATTGCTTGTTGTACCTGTTGCATTCCTTGCTGCTGTTGGTTTTGTTGTTGCATAGATGATCTCCTCCTGATTAAATAAAATTTAGTACTCGGTTAGGATACCAACATCGTGTCCTTTACATACTCATTTTCATTTGAAACTTTTATGAAACTTTTACTTAAATGATTTAAATGAAATTATGTGCAGGAAATATTGAAATTAGTATTCAAGTTTATATTGGTGTAGATAAGGTGTGATTTTTTTGAAAAGAAATAAATGGATAGCTCTCTTATGGATCTCCATTGCACAATTGTTTGCACTAAGCCTATGGTTTAGTGCAACTGTTATTGTGCCAGAGCTTAAACATGTTTGGAGTTTAAATAACAATACGGAGGCATGGGTAACCGCAACAATACCTATTGGTTTTGTAATAGGGGCTTTTGTTAGTTCATATTTAGGCATTGCTGATCGTTATAATACACGTAACATTTTTGCAGCTTCGGCCTTTCTAGGGGCCATTTTTAATTTAATGCTTATATTTGTTGGAAGTGCTTATCTTGGAATATTTTTACGTATACTGACAGGTCTAACATTAGCAGGAGTCTATCCTACTGCAGTTAAACTACTTTCACAATGGTTTCCAAAAAATAGAGGTCTTGCAATTGGAATATTAATTGCTGCACTTACTTTAGGATCATCATTACCTCATTTTATATTAGTTTTCTTTACTGATGTAAATTGGAAATTTGTCATCATTATTAGCTCCGTTCTCGCTTTCTTGTCTGCTGCAGTAATGAAATGGTTCGTAGAGGATCCACCAATGAAATCAGATAAAACTCCTTTTTCCTTTTTGTTATTAAGGAAGGTGATACGTAATAAAAAAGTAATGCTAGCTAACTATGGGTACTTCGGGCATATGTGGGAGCTTTATGCAATGTGGACATGGTTACCTGTATTTTTTTACGGAAGTTTTACAAGCTATTCAACAGAGATAAGTCCTTGGTTTATTCCGTTAGCTTCTTTTATTTCCATTGGAATTGCTGGGGGAATTGGATGCGTAATAGGTGGATACATAGCCGATAAAATAGGCAGGTCCCGTTTAACAATTATATCTATGTTTATGAGTGCATGTTGTGCTATTTTGATTGGCTTTACATATAGTCATGCTATTTGGATAACCTTGTTAGTAGCTATTATTTGGGGGATATTTGTTATTTCAGATTCGGCGCAGTTTTCCGCAGCTGTTTCTGAATTTGCTGACATCGAATATTTAGGAACAGCATTAACATTTCAAATGTGTGTAGGCTTCATGATAACAATAATTTCGATTAACATTATTCCTTTGTTAGAAAGCGTAATAGGTTGGCAGCTAGTATTTTCTATATTAAGTATAGGACCTATATTGGGTATTATTTCCATGATGAAACTACAACATTACGAATCAGTTAGTGATTAAAATTATAAAATGAACATAAAAATCATAAATTTATTTAAAAAAATGAAAACTACTGGAGGTGATTTTCCGTAGTTTTCATTTTTTTAAATTATAAGAAAGCAAAGTACTTCACCATGAAAGAATCTACTGCATGACGACTTGCACTATTTTTAATGAACTACTCCGTCACTTCAAGATATGCTAAGGCACCTTTTTCTACATGGTTAAATTGATGCGTAACTATAGGATACAGCCCAGGCTCTTTTACTGTAAATTCAACGACAGCACCACCACTTGCTGGTAAAATAATCGTTTGTAGACCTTTCATGTGATTATAAGGGTTCCCATCAACATATACATCGTCTAAAACAGTTCCAACTACGTGGAAGGAGCTAATTTCGTTCGGACCTACATTATTAATGTACATTCGAATTTTTTCTCCAACTTTTGCTTGGAGTGGTGTTTCTTTTAAGTCATACGTCGTTCCATTTGTATTAAGGTCCCCTTCATTTAAAGCTTTTGTGGAAAATACGACTTGACTTGGGACACCATTTTTCATATCATCTAAGTCATTATATTTGTACCATTCATTTTGAATTAAGACAAACTCACTATCAATTTCATCATCTGTTGGATATCCATCTTTTGGCATAACGATAATTACTCCATGCATACCATTTGCAATATGGGCTAATACGGAAGGTGTACCACAGTGATACATAAAGACACCTGGGTAATTTGCTTGGTACGTAAAGGTACCTTCCTCATTAGGCATGACATCAGCAAAATCTCTTTTGGGGCTTGCATGAACAGCATGGAAGTCCATAGAATGGGGAATAGCTGGATCTAAATTTTTCAATGTGAAATTAATAATATCTCCCTCATTTACCACAACTACAGGACCAGGTGCTTCGCCGTTAAAGGTCCACGCTTTGTAAATCAGTCCTTCATCAATTTCAATGTCAGTGATTTGTGATGTCATCTCGATATTGACTTCATTTTCACCTATTCGTTCCATTTTCACAGGAACAGGTTCTTGATTTAAACCAACATGAGGTTGAATAACCTCGAATTCACCATTTTCCTCTTCAGCTAAGGACGTATCTTCAGATTCATCCAAGTTATTAGATCCAACTTCTTCATCATTCGTACAGGCAACAGTAAATAACAATAACATACTAATCAAGACAGAAAGAATAACCGACTTTTTCACTTTCATTCATACCATCCTTTCCCCTTATTAAAGATTAATTTTTCAGATAATTCCATATCTCAATAATAAAGTTGAGGATGTATTTTCAATGTGATATAAATCACTGAAAAATTTTGTTCACATAATGTCCTTTTGTAAGTTTCTAATGTGGAAAGGTGGTTATTGTTAATTGATACAGTGAAAATAACTAAGGTACGTAATTTAGGTAAGGACATAAGATATAACTCATGCTAAAATACAAGACATATATTTTACTCAAGTGAGGTGAAGGTTTTGAAACCAATACTGTTAGATATTCCAACAGAAATCTATTCGGATCGATTACTTCTCCGTATGCCAAAACCGGGAGATGGGAAGGTCGTTCATGCTGCAATACAAGCGTCTATGAAAGAATTAAAAGCCTGGATGCCATTTGCACAATCAGAACAAACGGAGGAAGAAATAGAAGTAAATATTCGGGAAGCACATGCTAAATTTATTCTTCGAGAAGATTTAAGGTTACTTGTTTTTCATAAAGATAATGGGGAGTTTATCGGTTCTTCTGGTTTACATTATATTGATTGGCGAATCCCAAAGTTTGAAATTGGTTATTGGATCGACACGAGACATAGTGGTAAAGGCTATATGACAGAAGCTGCCCATCGTATTGCTGATTTTGCCTTTGATGAATTAAATGCCAAGCGACTGGAGATTATTTGTGATGAAAAAAATAAGAAAAGTCGTTCCATTGCTGAAAAGATTGGTTTTAATCTAGATGTCATTCTAAAAAACGAAGAGCTGTCAGCAGATGGGAGGGAGTTAAGAAATACATGTATTTATTCCAAGCTTACTTAGGTAAATAGATTGTTAACATTATAGTTTTGGAGGTTTGAATGAAAAAGGATACACTACATAGTTTCATACATAGAACACCATTTTTTTATGGTTGGATTATTGTGATGATGGGTGCTTGGGCAGTATTTTTGTCAGGTCCAGGACAAACCTACTCAGTTTCGATCTTTATTGATGTATATGTGGAGGAATTTGGTTGGAGTAGGTCCCTAATTTCTACACTGTACTCCGCTGCAACACTTATCTCTGGTTTATTAATGATTTTTATGGGACGAATGATTGATCGAAAAGGGCAAAGATGGATGTCTGTTTTTGCTGGAACAATGTTAGCAGTAGCTTGTTTTTTTAATAGTATGGTTATTGGACCTTTTATGCTTCTAATTGGTTTTTTTCTGATCCGATTTTTTGGTCAAGGATTAATGGAATTAGTTCCAAATACTTTAATTCCTCAATGGTTTGTAAAAAAAAGGGGTCGTGCCTTTTCTTTCATGGAAGTAGGTGGTTTCTTAAGCTCTGCAGCCCTTCCACTTGTTAATGTTTGGTTGATTAATCATTTTGGATGGAGTGGTGCTTGGCAAATTTGGGGTCTTATTTTACTTTTCAGCTTTGTGCCACTAGCGTTGTTAATTATAAGAAACCGTCCAGAGGAATTTGGTCTCGTTCCAGATGGGAATTCTCCTATTACTTCCAAAAATAAAAAAGGTAGCACTTATTCAAACGAAAGGGGAGAACAGGATCATAAGGGTACAAATGAGAAACAGGATGTAGTACTGGAGGAAAGCTGGACTTTAAATGAAGCATTAAAAAGTCCAGTATTATGGGGAGTACTTTTTTGTATTGCTGTTCCTGCCATGGCTAATACAGGCATGACCTTTCATATTGTATCTATATTAGGTCAAAGTGGTTTAGCAAGAGAGGAATCTGCTTTTATTTTGAGTCTTATGGCATTGATAGCCTTCCCAATTAGCTTTTATGCTGGATTTCTTCTTGAAAGGGTTCCTTTGTATAAATTGTTTGCTCTCACCTTTCTATTAGAGGGAATGGGAGTTGCTATACTAATTCTTGCAGACTCTTATTGGATGGCTCTTCTATTTGGGATTTTACGAGGGATTGCAGGTGGTTTTGGTACGCTGTGTATTGCTCTTATTATACCGCAATACTTTGGTAGAGCTCACTTAGGTAGTATCAGAGGGGTTGGTTTTACTTCTACTGTCGTAGCATCCTCTTTTGGACCACTACCATTTGGAATTGCTTTTGATTGGTTTGGAAGTTATAAAGAGATTTTAATCGTGATGCTTCTATTCTTTCTCTTAGCGACTATTGTGGCTTGGATTAATCGTAAGCCAGTGAAGAAAACGTAAGTATGTTATTATGCATGCTAATCTCCTATAACGATTGAAACGAGTTACGGGAGATTAGTTCTTTTTTTTAACTCCTCTACAAAATGTTCCTCTTCTTTTGGAGAAATTTTCACACTGCCCATGAGTGCGGAATTATAAAAAATCTCAATTCCTTTAGATGCTCCCATTATTCGATAGCCATACCACGGATTTGTCGTTGTAGAAATTTTTGTGATTTCAGAATAATAAATTTTACTTCTAAAGAAACCGCCTTTTACAAGTAAACATTCTGATAAGAACTCATATTTTATGTCAAGAATATTCCATGCTAATAGTAAGGTGATTACCAATACGAAAGCCGTATATATCAAAACAAATATTGTCATTTCTTCATAAATGAATAGCGGAATCGTTGTTCCTATAAAAATAGAAAAAATAAATAAATAAGAAAATGATATAGTTTTATCTCTTTTTGTTTTATATATCATCATAAAATCACCTCGAATGGCTAGTATTAAATCATTCAGTGAACAGTTTCAGATAAAAAAAAATTCGATTATAGTTTTATAGATAACATTATATAAAAAAAGAGTTAGTTCAAATGTCATAAAAGCTATTACAACTCTTATGCATAAGTATGGTATAATTATACCAGTTAATTGTAATAAAAATTATATAATTTGAACATAAAAATATTTGAACAGGAGAGAGAAATGGACTATAGGGAATACGTATTAGCAGAGTCAGTTGGTTATCGTATAACAGCTACAGCACGATTGGTAATTAACCGATTAAATAAAAATTTTAAGGAAAAAAACTATCCAGTCACCCATGAGCAATGGTCCATAATGATTCGTCTGTGGGAAGAGGATGGATTAACGCAATACAAGCTATCTCATCTTACAGGAAAGGATCAACCCAGTATTTCTAGACTAATTAACAATATGGAAAAAAGGAACTTGGTTATAAGAATGCCACATCCAGTAGATAAGAGAACGAATTTAATTTTTTTAACACCTATGGGGAAAAAGCTGCAAGTAGGCTTAATTGAACAAGCACAAAAAACCATAGAGGATATATCAAAGGATGTACCAAAGGAAGAGATGGATACGTTTCTCCGTGTCTTAACTCAAATTGATAAAAATTTAACAGAAGATTAGAAAAAAGAACTCTGCTGACCATAAAAGTGGAGTCTGTTTTGTTGAAAATTATTTGTTCAGTAAACGTTCCCATCCCATTATAGCCTCTTACTTTATAGAAATAAATATATTGAATTTCTTCAGTAAATCTTCTTGTAGACGTTCAAAATAATCGTTACTTACACGACTTTTTGCTCCTCGTAAAATTTCTCTAGCATAATGTTCTGGAGGGGCAACTTCATATTGTTCTTTGTGAATAACAAAAAAGGTTAAAACATTCTGATGTAGGATCCCATTGATTTCTACATCGATACATCCAGGTCGATAAATGTTACCGTATACCCCTTCTCGGCTATACAAATAGTCTAATGTGTTTTCTACATTAATTTCATAAACGATTCCTTCCACAACACCGTTAGAAGCTTCAATAATATCAGCTCTTCCACCATCACGTGCTTTTCGTGTGAATGCTAATGAATAGTTTTTAGCAATACCAGGTCCTTTTATATTGGAAAACTGTGATGCTATACCAGCCTCTATAAATCGTTTATTATCCATACAAGAACCGTATGCAAAATAGAGTATATTCTTATTATTAATAAGATGATGAAGCTTCCAATCATTGAAATAATAGATATTTTCATTTCCTGTTGCTGGGTTTCTTGAATAAACATACAAATATGCTTCTGTAGGTCCAGCGTCCGTATAGATTGGTTTCATAGCTCGTTCATAAAGGTTATTTTTATTTTTTCCATAATACCCTTCAAGATTATCTAAGTGCTGTAGCACCTCGGCTGTTACTTCATACAATTCTCCATGCACTTTTCCTATATGATCATAAATCATAGCTGGATAGCCAAAACCAGTGTCAAATAGGACTCCATTTGTCCAGCATTGCTCTGAAATACATCTTGTATTGTTAAGTAATCGGTGATTGGATTCATTTTTGCGCAATGTTCCGTAAACAAATACTTTATATTTTTTCATAAAATTCATCCTTTCTTCGTGTGATATTATTATCATTACAATCGATTCTGACATTCTCTGACATGGAAGGAGTCTTTATAAGGAAAAAGACTAAAAGCAAGTTCGCTTTTAGTCTAATATGGTATTGTAGGATTTTTTATAAAATAAACAAAAGGTTGCTTCGGTTGAAAATATATCCAGAGAAAGAAAAAATTTAGGGTTTTACTACTTCTCTTCTAATGCGACTTATGTAATTTGGGTTTTGTTAAAGAAATTGTGTACTTTGTATTAGTTGTAACACATGTTTTTCGTTGCAAAGCGTTTTTAACAGAGAATTTCTTTCGCCCTATAGTCTTTGGTTATTTCAGCACATAAATCCCATATTTTTTCTTGATTTTCCTTGCTTGCTGCATAGTGAGGATAATAAGTTGATCCTGAAAATTGTTTTACTTCATCAATAAATGTAGGGTTCTTTGGTGCTGGTATCATAGACTCCCCTTTATCATTAAAGAGTTGCCCAGTTGTCATTTTAGATTCATTTAAAGTACATATGTGATAATATAAATCGGCCATTTTTTTAGGAGGAGGAAAGAATACGTTTTGAACGTATGCAATCGTTCTCCATTTTAACGTTACCTTGTTAAGTGTAGCCTTAGACATTTTTGCACCATTTATTTGTAATGCATGGATAGAGATACCATCAGCTTTATATTCCTCTGCCATTTTAAAGGTGAGTAAAACTAACGCCATTTTAGATTGGCAGTACATTTTGTATACACTATGATTTTTTTTATCAATCTTATTCCCTACGATCTTATCAAATTCTATTTTCTTTTTCGAATCAAAAAAATGTTTCACTATATTACTAGAAGCATGTAAAATCCTAGGGTCAGTAGACTGCTTAAGGTGGTCTTTTAGTAGAGTCGTCATGAGGAATGGTCCAAAAACATTGGTCGCAAAGGTTAATTCTATGTTATTAGTACTTAAGCGATATTTTTCACCGTGATTAAAATAAGCAGCATTGTGAATAAGAATGTCTAACTTATTATATAGCATTTTAAATTGTAAACAAAATTGTTGAATAGATTGAAAGGAACTCATATCTACATTCATCAATTTAATCTGTTCATTATTGGTTTCCTGCATTAGTTCTTGTTGAACTAGTTTACTAATCTCCATATTACGACAAGCCATCACTACAGTGTAACCCTCTTGTGCAAATTTCCTCGTAGCCTCTTTTCCAATTCCAGAGTTAGCTCCGGTAATAATGACGACTTTATCATTATTCATAACGGTTCCTCCTAAGTATAGTCATTTTTTGTGAAAGTGCTTTTATTTAGATTTTGTAGATCTCTTGTTATATATCTAATGATTTATATTGAATATAGCATGAAGTTTTTGGAACTACAATAACTATTTTATTGGATTATCAGCTAATTTATATGACTATTTCTAAATAAGTCAAAGTGTAAGTTTAAACAAGTTCTTTATTCTTTAACAGAAACAAATGAGAAGAAAATAATTTATTTTTAAATTGTAGTTGAAATATTCAGTCTTTACTTAGTATAATTACCATACTAGTTATACTGAGTGAACAAACAATATCTTTTAAATTAAGGAGCTATTTTCTGTATGAAAAACATTGAAATAAACGGTTCAACCAGGGAATTTGTATATCAACGTATCAAGTCTCAGATTATTAATTGTGAATTAACTCCAGGTACAAAAATGTCAGAGAAGGAAACTTCGGATAAACTTGAGGTGAGTCGTACCCCAGTTCGAGAAGCTTTTTTAACACTAGCTCAGGAGGAACTTCTCCGAATTATTCCTCAAAGTGGAACGATCGTTACAAAAATTGATTTACAGCTTGTAGAAGAAGGACGATTCGTTCGAGAGCATATTGAGAAGGCAATTGTTCGAGAGGCTTGCTCTAAGATAAATACAGATCAGCTATTTCAACTGGAAAGTAACATTAAGATGCAAGAATTTTCCTATGAAAAAGGTAATTTTCAGCAACTCTTTGAATTAGATGGACAATTTCATACAATCTTATTTGAAATTTGTAAGAAAAATCGAACGAATAACATAATTAAACAAATGAACAGTCATTTTGATAGACTAAGAGTGTTAAGTTTAGCAACTGTATCTAATTGGGAGAAGGTCATTCACCAACATAAAGACATAGTTCAATATGTTTCAGAAAACAAACCAGATTTGGCAGAAAAAACGATGGAACAGCATTTAAAGTTAGTCATTATTGAAAAGGATGAATTAAGAGAAAGGTATCCGGAGTATTTTTAAGAAGTGGAAAAGATGTATCCGCTATCAATCTTCGGTGTGTCATTGATCATATAAAGCTGGAGGGGACGTAAAATGACAAATAATTTTGATTCGATTATGGGGACTAATACAGAGATGCTTAAAGAGATTGAAACATGTGCTCCAGGTCCCACAGGAGAACTACCATTAACATCAGACATGCTATTGCATTCTCCTAGTGGTGACTTGTTTGGATTATCTCAAAATGTTGGAATGGGCTGGGATCCATCTAAGCTTTTAGGTAAGCAAATATTAATCCTTGGGACTCAAGGAGGAATTAAAGATGAGAATGACAAGCCTTTAGCTCTTGGTTACCATACTGGGCATTGGGAGATTAGTAATCTCATGAAAGGTGCAGCAGAAGAAATTAATCGATTAGGAAATATTCCTTTTGCTGGTTTTGTTAGTGACCCTTGTGATGGAAGAACACAAGGTACAAAGGGGATGTTTGATTCCCTTCCGTATCGAAATGATGCTGCAATGGTATATCGTCGATTAATTAGATCCTTACCAAATAGAGAAGCAGTCATAGGAGTAGCTACTTGTGATAAAGGGTTACCTGCAATGATGATGGCAGTTGCATCCATGCATGATTTACCAGGTATTGTTATTCCTGGTGGAGTGACATTACCCCCTGAGAACGGAGAGGATGCAGGGAAAATTCAAACGATCGGTGCTCGTTATTCGAAGAAGGAAATATCATTGAAGGAAGCAGCAGAGCTTGGATGTCGAGCATGTGCAACACCAGGTGGTGGTTGTCAGTTTTTAGGTACTGCAGCAAGTGCGCAGGTTGTTTCTGAAGCATTAGGAATGTCATTACCTCATTCTGCATTATCTCCATCAGGACAATTGGTTTGGGAAGAAATGAGTCGTCAATCAGCACGTGCCGTTTTAGCAGCAGCTTCTAACGGGTTAAAAATGAAGGATATTTTGACTGATGCAGCGATTCGTAACGCAATGGTTGTTCATGCTGCTTTTGGTGGATCAACAAACTTATTATTACATATTCCTGCCATTGCTCATGCTGCAGGTTGTTCTATACCAGATGTGTCAGATTGGATTGAAATTAATCGAAAGGTTCCTCGTTTAGTTAGTGCATTACCAAATGGTCCAATAGATCACCCAACTGTCCGTGTATTTTTAGCTGGTGGTGTGCCAGAAGTCATGCTTCATTTAAGAAATTTAAATCTGTTAGACGAAAGTGTCATGACCATTAGTGGAATGCAATTGAAAGATGTTCTAAATTGGTGGGAAAATTCAGATAGACGTAAACTTGTAAGACAGCAATTAATAGAAAAGGATGGAATAGATCCTGATAATGTCATTATGGATCCTGAAAAAGCAAAAGCATATGGAATGACAGCAACAATAACATTTCCAACGGGAAATATAGCACCAGAAGGAGCAGTTGTAAAATCTACCTCCATTGATTCCACAATGTTAGATGATAAAGGCGTGTATCGTCACAAGGGAAAAGTAAAGGTTTTTACTTCGGAAAAATCGGCTATTCAAGCAATTAAAACAGATAAAATTGTTGCAGGCGATGTTATGGCATTAATTGGCTGTGGTCCTTCTGGGACGGGAATGGAGGAAACATATCAGCTTACCTCTGCCCTAAAGCATTTGTCTTTTGGAAAATACGTTACGTTAATTACAGATGCCCGTTTTTCAGGTGTGTCAACAGGGGCATGTATTGGACATGTAGGACCCGAAGCACTAGCCGGAGGTCCAATTGGGAAGCTAAGAGATGGAGATACAGTAGAGGTGATAATTGATTGTAAAAAACTTCATGCTTCCGTTCACTTTGTCGGTGAAGAGGATCGTGAGTTTTCTCCAACGGAAGGTGCAAATGTATTAAACAATCGTACACCAAACCCGCAATTAGGACCTAATCCAGACCTTCCAGACGACACGCGTCTGTGGGCAGCTTTACAAGCAGCAAGTGGAGGAACGTGGAAAGGAAGTGTTTATGATACAGATCGAATTGTGGAACTGATTCGTAAAGGTCTTATTATGGAAGCTTCTGAAAATCAAACAGTGAAGGAGTGAGTGGATTGAATATTATTCGTTTTTTTAATGATCGTAAGGAAGTTACCTTAGGTGTTTGTGAAAAAAATAAAGTTTATGAGATTTCTAGTTTAATTGAGGAAAGAATAAACGATCTAATTGCTCTTCATAAATTAGCAACCGAAAAGAAGCAATCACTTTCTGAATTTATTACTGAACTCAATTTTAAAGATCGGTCACCTATCTATCACTATGAAACCTTGGAATTACTAACACCAGTAGATGCTCCTGAGGTATGGGCATGTGGTGTTACATACGAAAATAGTAGAATCGCACGAAATTTAGAAATGGAAAATAAACAAGAAGGAAGTCTTTCTGTTTATGATCGAGTGTACGATGCTGTGCGTCCAGAGCTTTTCTTAAAATCCACAAGTGCTAGAACAGTTCCTCCTAAAAAGCCTGTTTGTATTAGAAGTGATTCAAAATGGCAAATTCCAGAACCGGAATTAGGGTTAGTATTAAGCGGGGAAGGAGAGATCATTGGCTTTACTGCAGGAAATGATATGAGTAGTCGTGATATTGAAGGAGAAAATCCTTTGTATTTACCTCAAGCAAAGATATGGAAAAACTCTTGTTCCTTTGGTCCTTCCGTTAGATTAGTAGAAACAATGGATGATCCTTATAATTTGAGAATAAATTGCCGTATTTATCGAAATGGAGATATATTGTTTGAAGGAGAAGCAAGTACATCACAATTAAAAAGAAAATACGAAGAATTAATTGAATTTTTAATAAGAGATAATGAAATTTTCGATGGCACAGTTTTACTTACAGGTACTTGTATTATTCCACCTGATGAATTTACCCTTCAAGAAGGAGATCGAATAGAAATTGAAGTGTCAGGAATTGGCGTATTAGCAAATGATGTTCTACTAACAAAGTCTGTATATAATAAAATAGATAAAATCGGAAAATAAATGTTACAGTACCATTAGAGTGGAACTTATTAAATTACCAAGTGACTACCCTGAAAATACGAAAGAAGACTCGATATTGTTCCCGCAAATTATGGAAAAACAAAAATGTGGGATGAATGAAGCCACTATTGTTCCCGCAAATGATGGAAAAACAAAAATGCGGGATGAAGGAAGCCGCTTTTGTTCCCGCAAATGGTGGAAAAACAAAAATGCGGGATGAAGGAAGCCGCTTTTGTTCCCGCAAATTATGGAAAAACAAAAATGCGGGATGAATGAAGCCACTATTGTTCCCACAAATGGTGGAAAAACAAAAATGCGGGATGAATGTAGCCGTTTTTGTTCCCACAAACGGTGGAAAAACGAATATGCGGGATGAAGGAAGCCGCTTTTGTTCCCACAAACGGTGGAAAAACGAAAATGCGGTGAGAATGAAGCCGCTAGATAGAAATATTTTCATCTCCCATGGTGCAAATCTTCACTTGCATCGGCGGACTACCCTGAAAATAGACCGTTCAGGAGTGAAGGGTGACGACTCCTGTGGGATCAGCACGAGCTGAAAATCCCCTAGCACTTACTGAGTAAGTGGTAGGAAGTTGAGGCCGTGCCCCACGGAAAGCGTTCACCAGTAACGGATGAACTAACTTGATGAGCATTTACATCCTCCATGGTGAAAGTTTTTTCTTACATAGGTGGACTACCCTGAAAATAAGAAAGAAGCCGCCTATCTTACCGCAAACGGCGAAATGCAGAAATGCGGGTAGGTAGTATACCTTAGAAAGAATATTTTCATCCTGCATGGTGCAAGTGTTTTCTTGCATAGTAGTTCTATCCATTTTTGTAGCCATTGGAAATATATTATGGAACGTAAACCTCGGACTAATCTTCCGAGGTTTTTTGTGTACTGGAAAAGTATGTTGCTCTAGAAAAGAGGACAGGATAGATATTGAATAGTAAAGAACAGGATTACTTTTGATACAATGAAATAATGCAAAAAAGAGGAGTGCTAAAGTGAAACATATAATCCCATTGCTTATAAAATACATATTAGTTTCAGCTATATTATTTGTCATCTTTACGATGTATAGTGGAACATCATTAGTGGATATCCTCATAGTCTCATTTTTTCTTACAATTACAACCTATGTCATAGGAGATTTATTTATATTATCTAAATACGGGCATTTAGCTGCAACCTTTGGAGACTTTGGTTTAACATATTTTGGTACCATCATTTTGGGATCTATTTTTATTGAGACAGTAATGGTATATGGGATAGTTGCTTTTTTTGCTGCTGTGAGTATTTCAATAGGTGAATGGTTCTTTCATCATTATTTAACGCAAACTTTATTAACAAAGGAGAAACAAGGGGCCGTATGGGTTGTTCCAAGCCTAAACTTTGCTACTGAATTTTCTGAGGAGATGGAAGTATCTGAGGTGAAAAAAGCGAAACCAGATAAGAAAATAAAAAGGGAAAAGGATTAGTATAGAAAAGAGAGGGTGTCTTGTAGTGGAAAGTGTTTTTCCTCATAAGGCATCCTCTTTTTCTTGTTATTGAGAATGGAAATTTTAATTTTGAAAGAGGCGTGGTGGACTGTCTTTAACTGTAAAACTTATAGAATTCTTATTTGCTGACGTTTATGAACATCCATTTTATGTTGGTGCAATCTTTGTTCAGCTTTTTCAATATTATAAATGTTCCCTTTACTTCCTTTTTTTCTAATTCTTAATAAGGATAGGATCATATTAATTACCTCCTGTTATTTTCTTAATCTTAGTTTATCCAATATTTCTTCTTATAAAAACGAACCAAAGATTGGTTTCAACTCAGACTTAGGTCTGAAATGTTAGTAAGCATTTAGATGTGAATGTTTGTTATTTGCTCATAGAAATGGAGGGTGGGCTCATAGCTAGGATGAAATAGATCATAGAAGGACTGAAAAGGCTCATAGAAAGGAACTTATTGCTCATAGAAATAAAAACATGTTCATCCCCCTGAATAAAAAATACATAATTTGTAATTTTTTTAGGAATGATAATTATGTTCAAGTTAGAATGTGGAGGATATGATGTATATTGGGAGAAAATATAAATCTGTACAAATGAAATTAAAGAGACGGAATGCTTGGTCTGGCATTTTATTTGGAATTGGCTTAGTAGCTTTTATTGATGAAACAGTTTTTCATCAACTGTTACGTTGGCATCATTTCTATGATAAGTCCACTACAGATATGGGATTAATTTCAGATGGTTTTTTTCATGCATTTAGTTGGTTTGCAACAATAGGTGGATTATTTATGTTTGCTGATCTTCGTCGAAGGAATGGTTTATGGATAAAGAAGTGGTTTGGTGGAGTATTACTAGGTGGTGGGCTTTTTCAATTATATGATGGGACAATCCAACATAAACTGATGAAAATCCATCAAATCCGTTATGTAGAAAATGTCATCGTATACGATTTAATATGGAATGTAATTGCTTTAATCATGGTGTTAATTGGCATAATATTATTGTTTACTCAAAATAGAGAGAACGCTGGAGCTTATGAACATGAATTTAAATAATCATATTCATTCCATTAATCATCATGAAATAGGTATTGTCCCACAATTAATTTTAGCTATTCCATTTCTTTTACTTTTAGTTACATACATTACTGCTGTAATTGTGTCTAATCGCCGTTTAAGAAAATGGCCATTTTACCGTATAATCTTATGGATATTCGGTACGTCTTGTGTTGTTGTATCTATTATAGGACCAGTGGCAGAGTGGTCTCATACGAATTTTAGTATTCACATGCTTGTCCATCTGTTATTTGGAATGGCAGCTCCGCTAGTCATGGCACTTGGAGCACCAATGACATTATTCATGCGAACTATTCCTGTTTCACAAGCCCGTCGTTTATCTAAAGCGTTAAAAAGTAGATTTATTGTTGTTATATGCAATCCAGTAGTAGCATCCATTTTAAATGTAGGTGGGCTATGGCTACTTTATACTACTTCGCTTTACTCTTATATGCATCAACATACAGTTCTCTATGTATTAGTGCATTTTCATGTGTTCATAGCTGGGTACTTGTTTACCATTTCTATTATATATATTGATCCAATACACAAAAGGACTCATTACATTTATCGTGCCATCGTTTTAATATTCGCATTAGCAGGTCATGGTATTTTATCTAAGTACATTTATGCACATCCTCCTTTAGGTGTTCCAATTATACAGGGAGAAATAGGAGGCATAATCATGTACTATGGTGGAGATGCAGTTGATATTGTCATTGTAATTTTTTTATGCTATCAATGGTTCAGAGCAACCCGTCCTCGTTCAAATGAAAGATCTTTTGCAATTTAAGAAAAGGATATGGAGAGTTCGTGACTTCTCCATATCCTTATGCATAGCGATTTAATGCCTTTGTAGCAGTGTCATACATTTTTTCCTGTAATGATTTTGGTGAAACAATTTTAATATGTTGACCTAAAAACCTAATTTTAGAAAGAACATAAGCTTCCTCTTCTTCAAAATAGGAGAGATGTATACGGAAGATTTCTACATTTTGTTCTTTGTCAATTTTACTAGTAATTTCTTTTTCGAAACAAGAAAAAGCATAAAAAATTCGCTGAATTTCCTGATTATAATTAGGTGATATCTCAATTTTTACCTGTTTTTTCTTTGTCATGCTTTTGATTATTTGTTCTTCTAGCTGTATAAGATCAATAGTATCTGTCTCAATAGCGCTAACCTTTAAAATTTGATGAAGTGGTGTGATTCTTTGAAGTTGATCAATCTCCCTAATCCAAAGAAGGTACCACTCTTTTTTTATTACATTAAACTCTAGTTTATAGGGGAGGCCTCTTACGCAAAAATGTTGTTCTCCATCCTTCGTTTCATACGATAGTTCCATCATGCATTTATTAATGATCAGCTTTCTAAGCTGTTTATGATCATTGTTCCATGAATAATACTCCTCTGGTTTTCCCTTTTGGATAATGAAAGACTCATAATCGGTCCATGATTTACATTTTAATAAATCAATTAATTTTTCATGACTAGTCTGTCCAAGAAAATATGTTCCTTCATCTTTATTTAAAAAATAACGGAGCCATTTTAACTCATCGTTGGTTGGTAAAAATGGGCCAGTTTCTATCTTTAACCTTTGGTTATCATATTCAGTATAAGATAGTTCTCCTTTTAAAAGCCTTTGGAATTCGTAGTTATGTACCTTTTTAAAAAGATTCATAATAGCTTTGAATAACCTCCCACTCTTTTTTAAATTCCTCTCGAAAATAAATTGGTTCAATTACTTCTGCACTAGATCCGAAACTTCGAATCCAAGGTTTAATTTCCTTCGTGCCGTTAACTTCAATTTCAAAAACAAAAGAGTCTTTATCTTCCTCAGAAATTACACCCCATTGTCCTTGCTGTAAAACACGTTTCTTGATAAAGTTATTGTTGTTTTTCAATGCATCAAAGTAAAATCTCACCTTTACTTTAACTAAGTTTCTATGCTCTACTAGCCAGCTATGGTCTAATTCCTCTTCACACTGTTCTTGTAACATTTCAAATTGATTTAAAGACACAGCCCTCTTTTCTTCAACATCTAAAAGAAAGTCTATTCGATATCTCATCAAATCTTCGGAACCATCTTTGTATGCAATTAAATACCATCTTGAATAATGGTAATCATAAACAATCCTAATTGGAGTAATTATTTCTTGTTTAGATGATATTTCCTCATTCTGTATGCTGGCATATTTCCGTTTCATTTTAACAGGATAATAACTAATTTTAACCATTTGTTTATGTTGGATGGCATTCATTAACTTAAGCACAATATATTCATCTAAGATTCTACCAAAGTAATTGTATTTATAGATATATGCATCCAATGCTTGTTCCTCAATTTTACAAGAATGAATAAGATGGTTTCTTAACGTGTCACGTAGTAAATAACCTTGTGCTGAAGGTACTTCTGTACTCGATACATAATCAACGAAATAATATAAATCAATTAATTCATCTTTAGTTAACGCCTCATATAAAGAGTTATTTATAGAGTATTTGAAGGATCGTCCTACCTTCACAGCTTGAATATAACCAACTTCTACTAGGTAATCCAAGTAACTTTTTAATATTTTATTATCAATGTCGAGAGGATTTCCTTTAGAATCTCGTAAATTTGTAAAAAACAATTCTTTTATTTCTTTTCTTTCTAAGTAATCTTTATCTTGATTCCGAATCTGTTGATGAAGAATTTTTAATAGAAAAATAAATCGTTGTAACTCATTTGTAGTTATAGATTTTGTTCGGTATAAAAGTGTTAAATAGTTATCGGTTATTTTATAGTAGTCGTATTTTAACTGCGGATTTCCATGTTTATTTCTAAAAGTAAACCAGTCCTCGAATTCCTCTTCCTGTTCCATCATCTTTATAAGTTCTAGCTTCGCTTTATCATAACTATCAATGGAAATTCCTAGCATATTTGAAAATTTTTCACGACTATATACTCCACTATCTACAAAAAGCATTCTTATAATTTCCTGCTGCTTTTTAAAATTTTCTTTTCCCATGGACCAATCTCCTCAAAGTCGGAATACTTTTACCCTATTTCAAGCTAAACATTCACATTATAGTATTAGTATATCAGTCACACCATTTTTGAAAAAGAGAGTAAATATTCCAAATGAACATATAAGAGGAGGGTTTTGAATGCTGACAGAATCCACTTATAAAGGGAAATTAAAATTAACAAATCAAAAGATAGCTCTAGTATATGGAGGGTTTATTGCATATTTTCTTTTGCACACTGCTATGGAGGAATATGAAATTGTTAATTCCTCTTTACCGTACAGTTTGTTAGTAGCTTTTATTGTTCTATTAGTGAATTTAATCATCAGTGAATGGAAAAGTAGTGTACTATTTTGTTCTAATACATTAATTGTAAAAAGAAAGTTTCTCTTTGGAATTATTGCCATTACGTACACGTTCAAATTAGAGGAAGAGTTTTTTGATGTACTAAAGGACACATCGAAAAGAAACATAAGAGAAAGAGAGATTCCCTCATTGAATGAAAGAGTGAATGCAAATATTATCTTTGCCAAAAATTAAACGTAAAAAGGAGTGTTTTTTATGATGATAAACAATGAAGCTTTTTTAAATAAATTACAAGACATTGCAATAAGGGTTTTTAACATTGAATTTTTAGTCGTGCTATTTTTATCTTTGCTCGCCATCACTCTATCCTTATATGGTTTAGCCTATTTAGTAGAAAAGAAAGCAAATAGAAAAGTTAAAAATGAAAAGAGGAATGAGAATAAGGGAGAAGATGAGGTAAACCCTTCTTTTGAATTAACTCAATCGACTACGACATTCCAGGATATAGCTGGATATGACTACGTAAAGGAAGAGCTAGTAGAAATAATTGACCAATTAAGTAATCCTAGGAAATATGAAGCTATTGGGGCAAATATGATAAAGGGTGGGATACTATATGGTCCCCCTGGAACAGGGAAAACGTTATTTGCAAAGGCAGTAGCAGGTGAATGTGGTATGTCTTTCATTTCAACGAGTGGCAGTGATTTTGTTGACCAGTTTGTAGGACAAGGAGCAAATCGAGCAAGAGAGCTATTCAATCTTGCGAGAGAGAATCAACCATGCATTATTTTTATTGACGAAATTGATGCGATTGGAAATACGAGATCTGGATCCTTCCAAAGCAGAGAATATGATAATACGGTCAATGCTCTACTCGTTGAACTCCAAGGATTTCGTAACGACGAAGAAATTTTTGTTTTTGGAGCAACGAATCAAATGGACCATCTTGATCCTGCTTTGATTCGTGCTGGAAGATTAGAGAAAAAAATAAAAGTAGATTTACCGAATGAAAAAACAAGACTTCACATACTTCAATTTTTAACGACACAAGGTAATCGTCGTTTTTCCAACAATATCAAACTTTCAGCTATTAGTAAGCTAACGTACCAATTTTCCCCTGCCCAACTAGAACAGCTTGTAAATGAAGCTGTTTTGTTAGCTGCCAGAGATAATAAGAGAGAAGCAACCCAAAAATATTTAATCAGAGCCTTAGATAAAATTTCAAACGGTATTACAGATAAGAAAATAATTACAGAAAAAGAACGGAAGATTGTAGCGGTTCATGAAGCAGGACATGCTGTCGTAACGAAGTATTTAAAGCCACATGATATTATTCAAAAAATTACGATTCTCCCAGAGGGAAACTCTCTTGGAAAGGTTGTAAAATCCTATAACCATGAGCCTTCTCTTATGACAAAGGAAGAGTTTGAAAGTGAAGTGAAAATTTTACTCGCAGGTAGAGCTGCTGAGGAAGTATTTTACGGTTCTGTTACGAACGGTGCAGAGCAGGATTTAAAGGTAGCCACAACGATTGTGAACAATATGCTGACGAAGTACGGTATGTTAAATCAGCTTTGTACAATTGAAGGGGAAGGAGATTACCATGCAATTAATGAAGTCCTTGCCACTTATTATAAGGAGGTCTGTTTACTTCTTAAGAAGGAGCTTAGGGAGCAAGTCGTTCTTACAACGAAATGCTTACTTCGAAAAGAAACATTAACGACCAAGGATTTTGACATTATTTACAATTATCCTAAAGAAAAGCGAAAACAAGAAGAACAAAATGAACTGCAACAACAACTAGCCTAGTGAAGTTGTTGTTGCAATAGGAGTGACGTATGAAATGGATATTGAAAAAATCATAGATGAAATAAATAAAGATACTAGCCGTGATTTTGGTGTTTTCAAAGTAATGCTAGATCCATTATATTTTGAAGGGTATCAATTCATTGGTGAGGGAGAAAATCCTTATGAAGAAGCTTTGCACTTAATAAATAGTGAACGTATTCATTCTGTCTATTTTGAAGATCACCAAAAAAAGATGACATTCACATTGTTTAAAGAAGATAATTTTGAGCTTGAAATAAAGGAAGTAAAGCTAGAAGTAACAGATTTCAATATGTTAGGTACATTACCAGATTTCATGTTACAGATGGGACATATGATTATACAGGTATTTCCATTATCAGAAGTGGAATGGACGTGGGTTCATCGTTTGAAGTCTTTTAGTAGTTTGAAAGAGTTTTTAAAAGCTTCAACAACACCTTTTCCTTTGAAGGAAAATAAGGAGAAATCAACTGGAGAAATTATAGAAGAGATTAATGGTTCAAAAGAGAAAAATTTCAATATATTACCATATGAAAATGAAGATGGGTTTTATGATGGTTTTGAAATTGAGGGCACAATGGATACTGACTTACGAACAGAACTTATAGTATTATTGGAGAATAGCGATCTTGTAGACGGCGTTCGTTATATTCATGGGGAGCAAAACACTGTTGTGACTATTGTAAAGGGAAAGGGTTTAAAAAAGTTCTATGATTCCATAGAAGAAACCTTTCCTAACCCTAGTTTTCCTCTTGATGAAACATACGTCATTTTAAAGGCTTATTTGTCAATAGAGGACCTCTTGACGTTTTCAAAGTATGGAAGCTTTCGTCAAGTATTAAATTATCTGAAAGAACCACAAGAGAGAAAGAAATCGGAAAATAGATATACCCTACGAGATGATGAAGAAGATGATCCACTGCCGTACTAACTAGAAAGCAGGTGTGTGTGAATGGCCACATGTATGATTTGTGATGATAGAGAAAAAGAATTGTATTGCACTATATTTAAAGGGGATATTTGTCAATATTGTTGCAATAACAATGTGAAGTGGGGTGAGGGATTTACAGAGGAGGATTTTAATAATCATTGCCTTCATTGTGAAGGTGCATTAGTAAAGGAAGGCTATGAGTACGTGTTTGATAGCCCAAAGTATGTCTATGATTATCGAGGGAATAGGAAATATATAAGTGCTTCGGAGTTTTCCCCACATGAAGCTGCAGTAGGTGAAATTGAAT
Organism: Evansella sp. AB-P1; assembly: GCF_029688925.1. Taxonomy (GTDB): domain Bacteria; phylum Bacillota; class Bacilli; order Bacillales; family Salisediminibacteriaceae; genus Evansella. The sequence continues at coordinate 120,946 of NZ_JARUKY010000005.1, read as the reverse complement.
ATATCCTCTCTTTTGGAGTGAATACTTCTGAAGAATACTTAAAATTAGGAGTTCTTTATAAATCTATTCATGAATTAGAGAAGGGGATTGAAGCTTTTAAGAATGCAGTAGAACGATATGATTCAACGTATGTACCTACCATAGAGCAGGAGAGAATTGACAGGCATTTGGAACTCAAAAAAATGGAGTTAGAAGTTGAAAAGGTATTGAAAGAAAAAAAGAAATCCTTGTTTTATAAGCGAGTGGATTTAGAATCTAACATAAGTGAATGTCAACAAGATATGGAGGTTGCTAGAACTTCTTCTTCTGAAGAGTATATAAATTTAAGAAGGAAAAATATTAAACTACATGCACAATTTAAAAACTTAGAGGTTGAAGAACGGGATAATGAAAAAATGATGAAGCAACTAAGTGAAAATTATGAAGACTATTCTCTGGATCCCGTGGATGTGGAAAAGTATTTAATAGAAAGTGATAAACAAGACTTTTTAGTAGATCTATATATAAATCTTGGTGAATGCTATAAGCTTCTTGGGGAATATACAGCTGCAGGGAAATACTTTGGTCGTGCATTAAAACTTGATAACACGAGATCATCTGTATTTCGTCAACTAGGAGATATTTACTTTGTACAAGCAATATATGCTCAAATGGATAGTACTAGAGGAAAAGAATTACTCACTTTTGCTGTAGAACAATATGAACAATCCCTTGCAGTCGTTGATGAAGACATAGATCCTTTAGAGGTGTTTTATACAGAACAAGAATCCGCAATAAAATTAATTACTTGCTATTTGCAAACAGGTTCGTTAGGTAATTTATTAAATGTGGCCCATAACTATTTGGATAAATTTTATTCCAATTGGGATGAGTATAAGTCAAAAGTAATTCAACATCGTCAAGGAGAAACTGTAGAAGAAAACCAAACTATTGAAATGAAGACGTTAAGTGATGTTTACTATGCTATGAGTTTTGTATATTTTCATAACCAACAGTATGCAATGGCTAAAAATTATATTGATCGTTCTCTATTTTTACAGCCACTAAACAAAAAATTTGACGACTTGAACAATGAGATAGCTAAAGTGAGTATACTTAATCATACCATTGAGGATATAAAAGATGATTCGTCGATGTTAGAAGAAGTTAAGGAGCAAATAACAACACTTACAATGGGATTTAGTGATATTCAACAAGGTGTAAAAGAATTAAAAGGAGAGTCTAGAAAAACGCAAGATACAGTCAGTGAATTAAACAATCAGGTAGAAGAAGTAGTGGATACTGTTAAGCAAATAAGTGATTTTATATTGCCAAAAATTGAATTAACTATAAAAGAATCCCGTGAAGTTTTAAAAGAAGAGTTAGAACAGTTTCAGATTCAAATGAACGAGAATAATGAAGAAAACTTTGAGAAAATTGAAAAGATAATTTCTAAAGCTACAAATAAAATGGTAGAAAAAACTGTTCAGCTATCTGAACTCTTAGATTTGGAAGGTAATGATTTAAACAGATTTACAGCAGAGTTAAATCAATTGTTTGGCTTTCATTGGTTATTGTTAAAAGAAGAATCAAAGAAATTTCTTGTTACAGCTCTTCTTGTGTATGAGAGGTTCAATGATATAAATAAAGTTGATGCTAATACAATTGAAAAAGTAGACTTTTCCCCAGCGCTTCTTTGTGCAGTGAAAGCATTAGAAGTGGAATTAAGTCATTGGTTATACAGTCCAATAGTGGACTTTTATACAAAAGAAAATCGATATATAAGGAAAGTGGAAATTACGGAAAAGGAAAGAAATCCTAAGTACAATAAACGATCAATAGATACAAATAAAAACAAAATGACTCTAGGTGCAATACCAATTATTTTAAATAATGTTGAAACTAAACCATTTATCCACTTGACGAAGATGATTTTTAAACCAAATACAATAGACAATGAAATTGATCGTAAAAAATTAAAAGAATCTATAGAGAGAATAAGTACAAAAAGGAATGCAGCAGCTCATAAATGTTTTTTATCAAAAAGAGAAGTAGATAATATTTTTAATTTGCTTTTTTATAAAGAAAAAATATTTCCAAGATTTATGAACATGATCCAAGATAAACATCTTGAAGAAAAGCTGTAGAAATATAGCGTATTGTTTTACCTGCCCTTCATTCACATACGTATACGATAGGGCAGGCGAATTTTTTTCATCTTTTATTAGAATAATAGAAAGAGGTAATTTCCGTGTTGAACATAATAAAATATTTTGTCATTATCATTTTACTTTTTATTGTTGTTGGATGTTCTGAAAACAATACAAGCTTAGAAGAACCTATTTCAAATAACGAATTGACAGTTGAGGAACCTCCTTTTCCAGAAGTTCAGGCTTCTAAGACTTCAACAGTAGCCCCTACATGGTACTTAGAAGGGGATAACATGCCTCAGCTTTTGGATGATGGAACATTGATTTTAACAGATTCCGAGAATTGGCAATGGGGAAGAGCTTGGTATTCTCAGCAAACAAAGCCTCCCTTTAAAGTAAACTTTCGTTTTAAAATTGGTGAAGGAACAGGTGCAGACGGCTTTACCTTTATGTTTTTAAAGCAAAGAGAATCGAGCTCTGAACGAGGTGGTGGATTAGGGTTTGGAAATGGACAGGGGTATGCTATTGAATTTGATACGTATCGAAACAGTCATGATCCAGGTAAAGAGCATATTGCTTTAATAAAGGATACCGTTGAAAATCATTTAACATACGTAGAGACTCCTTTTATAAGGGACAATCAATGGCATGACGTAGAGATTAGAGTTACAAGTGTTTCCGTTGATGTCATTGTAAATGGTGAACAAACACTTCACTATGCTGGAGAATTAGACACGACTTATTCAGCTATTGGTTTCTCAGCAAGTACAGGTGCACAAAATGATAAGCATATGATTAGTGATTTTTCAATTGAAAATGTGGATAAGAGTAACGGTGAAATATTTACACAACAAAATTCTCATGATCTTTCACACGACAATGATTCAAAGAACAACACGATGTTGGAACATCAATTGATCATTAATGGTGTTCAAATGAATACAAATGATTTAGTAGATTTAATTCTTCATTTGGATACTGATCTGGAGGAAGTCATACGTTATTCGGAAGCTGAAAAGGGACAGAATGAAGAAAAAGAAAGTGGATTTTTTCACCGTATTATTAACTTTTTCAGTGGATCTGATGAATATGATAAAAAATTTACCGATCAGCTGACTGAAACTATTAAGTCAATTGAAGAAACACATCACGAGATTGAAGGAAAGCAAAATGAAATATTAGAAATGTTAATAGAAAAGAGAATTATCTCCCAAACAGAATTAGATACAGGACAAGCCATTTTAAATAATGCTACATTAAAAGCTGGTGATGCTGAAGGGGATGCATTATTATTTGCATACTATCAATTGCAAGTTGCACGGAACGGATCAGAAAGAATTTCGTCCTTTTTAAAGGCTTCCAAAAATAATCATTCTTATGGGAACTACAAAAAAATAGTAGGTGGGAAAGAGGTTATAGTAAATACGATTTATCAGCGTCAAATCGAACAAGCATCGATGCCATTATTCGAAGGAATATATCCACCTGGTGTTGCTGATAGTTTGGCAGAGGATTTTTCAAAGTTATATTTCACTGATCCGATAGAAACAGTATTTGCCTATGGCGCTTTTCAGCGAAGATTGATGAATGCGACCTTTGATGAAATAGACAAACTTTCTGCAGCAATTTTCGAAGGTCACGAAGATAATAACTATGCGGTTCATTATCTTCAGAGAAATTCCGCAAATTCTATCCATGCTGAAGCCTTGAGTGGTGGCTTTACAATGGAAATGGTTCAACTTGCAGTGGATGAGTCGAAGCAACAGGAATTAGAGAAACAAATAACGGAAGAAGAAAATAAACAAAAGGAGAAAGAGGAACGACAAAAGAGAGAGGAGCAATATTTAGAGGAAAGGCGAAAAAGAAATGAAGAAGTAGATGAAGGGGATAGAAATCCATTTAATAATTGGTATGATGACTTTTGGGATGACTATTTAAACCGTCTTTTTAACCCTTAATTGAAAAAGTCTTTATCGTGCTTGTTAGTCGATAAAGGCTTTTTTGTTTTACTTTGAATCATAACGTTAGAAAATCAATTTCATAAAAACGATAAATTACTAAATACTAACTGCAGAATAAGTCACTTAAGATGTTTATTTAAAGATGAAGTAATGAATCAATTTGAGGAGGTTCAACATGAGTAACTAACAGATGAAGCACAACGGCTGTTAGAGTATGTAGGTGATAAGAAATTGATTGAACTTAGAAAAAAATATAATATTATCACTTAGGGTGATTATGACCTTATACATGAATAGCTTGATGATATAGATAGTGAAAACTATTAGTCGTTAATAATTTTAGAGGAAAAGATGTATTATTTCAGCTGCAAAATGATATCCAAATAAATGAATACTCTTCTGAAATATTATTATCAAACTATCCCGACTCCAGCCAATTATCAACATATGACGTTAAGACCGTATGAATCCATAATTTATTATTTGAAAAAATAACGCTTATACAGTTTCTACTTAACCTTCTTTATGAAAAAGTTTATTTAAAAAGAAGGTTAAGTTTTTTGTATTTCTTTTTCAATATTAATCATGTTAAATAGGAATAATTATGGTAAGGTCATAAAAGAGTGTCGAAATTCCAAGTTTTTTTGTAAGCAATTTGTCGTTATTTCTTATATCATATATGATGTACAAATAAAAAAATACTTGAGAAATAACATTGGCGGAAGGGGGCGTTCCATTGAAAAAAATACTAGGAGATAAATGGAATCTAGTAATCTTTATGGGACCTGCACTATTAGTTTATATAGGCATTATACTCATACCCTTCTTTTTAAGCTTTTATTATTCATTAACAGACTGGAATGGAATAAGCCGTCAAATTAATTTTGTTGGTTTTGAAAACTTTATAAGGATTTTTACAAATGATCCTCAATTCTCTACTTCATTTTGGTTTTCAACTAAATTATCCATTATCGTCGTTGTTTTAACAAATATATTAGGTTTTACTTTTGCTTATTTATTAGTACAACCATTAAAGTTAAGGAATTTATGGCGGACGATTTTCTTTTTGCCGAATGTCCTTGGGGGACTAATACTAGGATTTATTTGGCAGTTTGTTTTTAGGCAAGGGTTTGCAGCCATTGGTGAATTAACAAATATTCCTTTCTTTCAATTGTATTGGCTAAGTACTCCGAATACTGCATTTTGGGGCATAGTAATTGTAAGTGTTTGGCAAGGGGTTGGTTATGTGATGATTATATACATAGCAGGTTTAATTAATATCCCTAAGGATTACATAGAAGCAGCTCGTGTGGATGGAGCTAGTGGTATGTATATGCTAAAGCGAATTATTTTTCCTTTAATCATGCCAGCCATTACCGTATGTTTATTTTGGAGTATAAATATGACGTATAAAATATTTGATTTAAATTATTCCCTTACTGGTGGTGGCCCATATAAATCCTCTGAATCGGTAGCTCTTAATATTTACTTTGAGGCTTACCAAAACTTCAATTACGGGATTGGTTCAGCTAAGGCGATTGTATTTTTATTAATCGTTGCAATTATTACTGGAATTCAAGTGTATATGACGAAGAAGAAGGAAGTGAGGATGTAGTGTTTGGAAAAATAAGTAAGATAAAATTATTTTCAATTGAATGTATCCTCTTTCTATGTGCTATTCTCTTCTTCGTACCATTTTACTTTGTGGTTGTAAATTCATTTAAAGGGTTAGACGAAGTACTAAGGAATACAGCAGCCCTTCCAGAAAGACTTACTCTTGAAAATTTTAGAACTGCATGGAGTCAATTGGATTTTTTTAAGGTTTTGTTAAATACTTCTATTATTACATTGTTCAGTAATATTGGAGTAATCATTATTTCTTCTATGGCAGCCTATTGGATGGTGAGAAAAAGAACAAAGTTCACTGCTATTGTATTTGTCATGTTTGTTTGTTCCATGGTTATACCTTTTCAATCTATTATGATACCAATTGTTCAGGTGATTAGAAATATAGGTTTAATGAATACACATGCTGGTTTAATTTTGACATATATTGGACTTGCCTGTGCATTTTCTACTTTCTTATTTCATGGATTTATCCGTTCTATTCCTGAAGAAATAGAGGAAGCTGCACTGATTGATGGATGTAGTCGTATAGGAGTTTTTTGGAGAATTGTATTCCCAATGCTCATTCCAATCATCAGTACAGTGTTAATATTAAATACATTTTGGTTTTGGAATGATTTTCAAGTACAACTACTCCTGTTGCATAGCTCAGAGCTCCATACAATTCAATTAGCTATCAATTCCTTATTTGGAGAACATGTTATGAGGTGGGAATTAGCTCTACCTGCATTAATGATGGGGACTTTACCTGCAATTATTGTATTTCTTTTATTACAAAAGTATATAATTGCCGGAGTAGCAAGTGGAGGAATTAAAGGTTAGTATTATAAACTTCCATTTTACAGTTGACATTGTCCGATTTTACTATTTTAATATAGAGGGTATTATTTTACTTTTTGCAACACTGAAAATTACAGTACTTTTATTAATAATAAAGCTTTAACAGAGTTAAATCTTTAAGAAAACGATTTTATAAACGATCTAGGGGGTTTTAATATATGTTACGAAGAGGTTTATTTTTGTGTTTATTTTCGATTTTGTTACTTACTTTCACAGGATGTTCTGATGCGGAAAGTGAAGCGGGGAATAATGGTGGATCCAACAAAAATCAAGGAGCCAATGAAGAGGTAACAATAAAACTATTTAATAATAAAACCGAAATACATGATGATTTACTTCAATTATCAAAGGAATATGAAGAACTTCATCCTAATGTAAAAATAGAAGTTGAATCCTTAATGGCAAGTGATTATAACACTTCACTATCAGCAAAATTTGCTGCTGGTGAAACACCTGATATATTTAGGGTGATCGGTCACTCTGGTCTGGAAACTTGGGTAGAATACTTAGTTGATTTATCTGATCAGCCTTGGGTTGATGTGATGCATGAAAGTACAATACCTGGCATTACATATGAGGGAAGTATATATGGTATGCCTCTAGGTATTGAAGGTTTAGGGTATATTTATAATAAAGATTTGTTTGATGAAGCTGGAATAACGGAAATACCTGTTACATTAACAGAATTGGAAGATGCTGTGGAAAAATTAAATGCAGCAGGGATTGCACCATTTGTAAGTTCTTATGCTTCAACATTTAATCCAGGTCACTTTGCAATAAATAATCCATTTGCGAAGCAAGAAAACCCAACTGAGTTTATGGAACAAATCAGTAATGGAACAGCTAATTTTATCGATAATGACATATTTAATCAGTGGTTAGATTTAATTGATTTAGAAATTAATAATGCTCATCAAAATCCTTTATCTACGGGGTATTCGGAGCAAGTTACTAATTTTGCTACAGAACAAGGGGCCATGACATTAAGTACTAATTCAATTGAAACATTATTATATGAAGTTAACCCTGATTTAAATTTAGGGATGATGCCAATGCCTATTAATAATGATGTAGCATTAAATGAACCATTATTCACAAGTGTACCATTCTATTGGGTTATCCATAATGAATCAGATGTTATTGATGAGGCAAAAGACTTTTTAATTTGGTTATCTACAACAGAAGCTGGTGAAAGATATATAACAGAAGAGTTTATGCATATTCCTCCTTTTACAAATATGGAGGCAAACGTAGATGCAATTGGAGAAATTTCTAACGATCTTTATATTCAGACAAATGAAATACCAAGTTTAGCATTTGAGTGGAATAAATATCCAGATGGATTAGCTCCAGAACTGGGAGCAGCTCTTCAAAAATATGTTGCAGGAGAATCGGATCGAGAAGAATTATTGACAGAATTTCTCCGATTATGGGAATCGTTGCAATAGTATATAAATAAATTAATGATTCTATAGGAGGCAGTCTAAATGAAATGGTTAAAAACCATATTTCATTTAGAACGCCTCTTTTATATACCTTTAGTCAAGGTTATTATTTCATTTTTGAAGATAAAAGGTGGATATAGTATTTGAGAGGAATTTTTGTTTATTTATTATTTATTTTTTTCATGTAGATTCTCCCAAATATTTTCAGCAACGATAAAACAGTCATTTTGTTCATATTGTAAATGGAAATCTTTTTCAAAAACATACTTGATTTTTTTTGATAACTGGAACACATTTTCTATTGTTTCTAAGTCGTTTGCAATTTCGTTTATTTCACTTTTGTATGGATCGATATTTGCACCACTACAAAGTAAGGATTCTGGATCCCAGTTATTAAATTCCTTTTCTATAATGTTATATATTGTATTACTCATAAATAAACCTAATCTCCAATCATAGAAAATTAATTTTCCTAATTGCTTGGCTATGTTAAAGGATAGCATTATTGTTTTATAAGGGTATATTACGTCTAAAACAATAAAAACATGTATCCGTATTCTCTCACACATCCCCTAACAAATACAGCATTCACATTTATTTATCATTATGCATTGCAAAGTGAAATAATCTTTATTTTTGCAGATAAATCATTTGTTGTACAGAAGAAGTAAGACCATTAAATAAAAACCGCCCTACGTGATAATGTAAGACAGTTAGAAAGTAGATAATGGAAGTGTATTTATCGTATATTCCCCCAATATTGCTGTGCTCCAGGGCGATGCCCCCATTGCTGTGTTCCGTGATGTTGCATTCCTGGTCTTGGTCCCCATTGTTGTTGCTGTGGCCAGGGTTGTTGTGTAGGTGGTCCGTATTGCTGTGGCCAAGGTTGCTGGTGGGCAGGAGAACCCCATTGCTGAGACCACTGTTGGGGAGATGGTTGTCCCCACTGTTGAGGGATTTGCTGTTGTTGAGCTGCTCCTTGTTGGTTTTTACCCCATATATAATTTCCAATTAGACCTCCAGGTAATAGTAAGGGTACTAATTGTGCAAACATTATGTCACTCCTTCAAATTATATTATGCGCTAATTTATTGAACAAAATTAGTTTTCTCGTTATGTTATGTCCTAAAATGAGTTGTGCTTGAGCTCATAGCCATAAAGATAAGCCTAATTCTAAACGAATATAAGAGCTACAAGACCATATTGTATTATTATATATAATTCTATTTTCTTACATAGAGTTAAAACGGTATAATGAAACATGGAAAAAATGAACACTTTAAAAGAGAATTAACTAAAGAAATATATAGAGGTGTCTTTCATTGGGATATGTAGAGGATTTAAGAGCATTAGTTGGTAAACAACCATTAATTTTTGTTGGAGCAGTTGCGATTATCGTTGATAAAGTAGGTGATATTCTCCTTGAGGAACGAAAGTATCCAGTTGGTGCTTGGGGTCTTCCTGGTGGAATTATGGAGCTTGGAGAGTCTACTGAGGATACAGTAAAAAGAGAGGTCTATGAAGAAACAGGATTAACAATAAATGAGTTAAATTTACTAAATGTATACTCTGGTCCTCAGTATTTTACTGTTGCTGAAAACGGGGATGAGTTTTATTCCGTAACTATCGCTTACTATTCGGATAATGTTGAAGGAGTTATTTCGGTGAATGAATCTGAGTCCATAAGTTTTTCCTATTTTAAACGAAACGAGTTACCAAAAACAATTGTAAAAAGTCATAGACGCATGATCGACGACTTTTTAGGAAAGACATTTGATGAACGGTGATAAGCTTTTCTGTTATCTAAGAAGTTTTGTTCGGAATAATATATAAACCGTCGTTTTTTAACCAATCTGCATAAAGAATTTCTTTACTACTCCCATAACCGTTAGCTATAAGTTGATCGTTTAGCCAGGCTCGACTATATCCTAATTCCTTTATATTATCCTCTAAAACCTCTCCATCAATGATGACCATCGTACTTAAATAGGTTGGTTGTTCAGGTAATTGTAAGTCTTGCTTAATAACGTTTTCGTAATTATGTTTTTTTAATATACTAATTGATCCGTTAGCCTCTAATATTGCGTAAGCTACCTCACGAATAGAGAAAACATCGCTTTGTCTAAGAGAACTCATTAATTGATTAATATTCATACGAGCTTTTTTTAGCTGAGTTCTGTCTATTTTACCATCACGAATGATAATAGACGGGTTTCCTTCTAATGTACCCCGGAGCTTTTTATACTTTAACAATAGTTTTTCCATCAAAATCATTAAGGCACCCCACAAGAATATTGCAAAAATCATGTACTGTATTTTTATATTTTCTTCATAAATTCCATTACCTAATAATTCTGATAAAATGATAGCTGAAACGAAATCAAATGGAGTGAGTTGCTTAATTGTTGTTTTTCCTAAAACAATTGTTATAAACCACAGCAAAAAGAAACCTATAACTATTTTTATTGTTATTTGTGTATATGTTGGTTCTAATTCCATTGAATATCTCTCCTGTTAACTAAGTTTCTTTTGGACTACAAGGAAGTATGTATACCTCCAGCTATTCCAGTTTCCCTTTAAATAGCATTCAGAAAAAAATAGTATTTATTTCCATTCTTGTCTAAGCAATTAAATTATATTCTTTTAATATACTTTTACAGGAGATTTGGAAGTACTTGTGGAAATGTTAGTTGATCATAACTTTCAGGATTGAAAGAGGGTGATAAATAATAATAAAATAGAAGGATATTATAAATGAGTCAATTAGTCACTACATACATAGAAAGGGACTAAACAAAACATGGATCGATATCAACGGAATATTACGATTGCACTCCTTATTGCAACATTTTTAGCAGCAATTGAAGTCACTGTAATTAGTACGGCAATGCCTGTCATTACTCGAGATTTAGGTGGAATGGATTTAATCAGCTGGGTATTTGCAATTTATTTATTGACCTATGCTGTCACGACTCCAATTTTTGGTAAATTAGCAGATTTATTTGGAAGAAAGAAAATATTTATAACTGGTGCAACCTTATTTTTAATCGGATCAGCTCTTTGTGGGCTCTCCCAGTCAATGGAGCAGCTCATCTTTTATCGTGCTATTCAAGGAATTGGTGCAGGTGCATTAATGCCAATGTCTTTTACGATAGTTGGTGATGTTTTTAAATATGAACAAAGGGCAAAGGTTCAGGCTATTCTTGGTTCCATATGGGGAATTGCCGGTATTTTTGGTCCTGTAGTAGGCGGTTTTTTTGTTGACTTTTTTACATGGCATTGGATTTTCTATATCAACATTCCATTTGGTCTCGTAGCAATGTATTTGATAGGAAAATATTTAGAAGAAACCATTAAAAAAGAAAAGAGATCCATCGACTATGGTGGTGCAATTACATTCATTATTGGAATGGGAGCTCTCCTGTATGCTCTTTTGTCAGGTGGAAACGAGATCCCTTGGAATGATCCTTTAATATTACTAATGTTTGGTGTTGCATTTTTGTTTTTAATCACATTTATTTTTGTACAATTAAAGGTTCGAGAGCCAATGCTTCCCTTCTATTTATTTAAAAATCGTCATCTACTCATTGCTAATGTAAGTGGCCTCCTTTTAGGGGCAATCTTAATTGGCTTAACAGCTTACATGCCTTTATGGGTACAGGTAGTACTCCTTTTAGCAGCAACATCATCAGGATTAACTTTGATTCCCATGTCAATTGGCTGGCCGTTAGGCTCTTATTTAAGTGGACGATTTATCGTTAAACTTGGAACAAAGCCAATATCCTTAACAGGTGTGGTCATCATTGCTTTAGGAACCTTTTCATTGACGTTTATTTCAGCAACTACTCCAAATGTCCTATTAGTTGTTATCATGTTTTTTGTAGGATTGGGATTTGGCTTGTCCATGACCGTTTTTACAGTTATTGTTCAGTCATCTGTAGATTGGAGTGCCCGAGGGACAGCAGCTTCATCAAATGCATTTCTTCGAACATTAGGACAAACAATTGGTATTGCGGTTCTAGGGACAATATTAAACCAACATATCGGTGGTCAGTTAAATAACGGTGGAGATGTGGCTCCTACAGTTCTCGCCACGGGGCTTAACAATGTCTTCATTATATTAGCTATTATCTCAGCCTTTCTTGTAGTGATAGTTGCAAGCTTTCTTCCAAAGGAAAAACCGGAGGAATACAAGGCAACCGCAACAGTGGAAAAATAATCATTATTACAAAATACAACAGTTCAGTAGTGAAAGTCTACAATGAATATGAACAGAATCTAAATAATAAAAGGAGAGGATTAAATTATGAATATACATTCATTTCCAAGGAATCGATATAGCTTTGCAAAGACGGAAATCGAGAAACTTAACCGTTTTACAGAAGCGTTAAATGGACCTTCTGTTTTTATAAAACGAGATGATTTACTTGGCTTAACCCAAGGTGGAAATAAAACGAGGAAATTAGAGTTTCTCATTGCAGATGCACAAGCTAAGGGAGCTGACACGATCATAACTGCTGGAGGAATTCAATCGAATCACTGTCGTTTAACTTTAGCTGCTTGTGTAAAGGAGAGGTTAAAATGTATTCTCGTTTTAGAGGAAAATGAAATATCTCAATTTGACACAGACACTAACGGGAACTTTTTAATTTATCAGCTCCTCGGTACTGAATCTATTAAAATCGTACCGAATGGAACAGATGTTTATATGGAGATGGAGAAGATATCGGAAAATGTACAAAAGGATGGTGGTACTCCTTATGTTATTCCTGTAGGTGGATCCAATGTGACTGGAATTACTGGCTATGCTGCATGTGCAGAGGAAATTGTAGAACAATCAACGGAAATGGGTGTACATTTCGACTATATTATATGTGCTAGTGGTAGTGGAGGTATGCATGCTGGACTCATTACTGGATTCTTAGGGCTAGGATATGAAACAAAGGTATTAGGTATGAATGTAAGTAGAGGTAAGGCTGAACAAGAGGAAAAGGTCTTTGATTTAACAAAAAAAGCAGCGACTCATATGGGGATAAAGGAAATAGTAAATCAAGAAGTAGTAACATGCTTTGATAAATCTGTAGGTCCTGGCTATGCTTTGCCAACAGATGAAATGATAGAGGCTGTTAAATTACTAGCAAGTACGGAGGCAATTTTATTAGACCCTGTTTATACTGGTAAAACGATGGCTGGACTTATTGATCTTATTAATCAAGGATATTTTAAACAGACGGATAGTATTTTATTTATACATTCTGGCGGAATTCCTGCATTGTATGCTTATTCACCACTGTTTTATAAAAATTAAAAAACATGTGTTTAATGGTGCAAATTTTCACTTGCATGGAGGTCTACACATGACTGAGTATGTGCTTTTATAGAAGGAGTTGTATACATGTTTCAGAGATTTACAATGCGTCATTTCGTTATTTTATTCGCATTTTTTCTTCTAGTATCAGGGTGTGGTCAAGGTGAAAGTAATCAACTACTAAATGTTAGTGAAGATGAGTTGGTAGAAGAAGAGACTAGCAGCAATACAAATACCGAAGAAAATGATGAGAAGGATACAGAAGCTAATAATAGTAACAACGAAATAGAGGAGGAAGTGAATCCCCCTAACTTAAGTGGTGAACTAGAGGTTCATTTTATGGATGTTGGACAAGGAGATGCTACTCTTTTAAAGGGACCAGATTTTACAATTTTAATTGATGCAGGAAGGCACGACCGCAATGATGTTGTCCCATATTTACAAAATCAAAATGTTTCAACCATTGATTTGCTCATTGGTACTCATCCACATGCAGACCATATTGGCCAAATGGATAAAGTCATTCAAGCATTTGATGTAAAAGAAGTGTGGATGTCAGGAGATGAACATACTACACAAACCTTCGAACGTGTACTTGATGCTATTTTAGCTAGTGATGCAGATTATCATGAACCGAGAGCTGGAGAGTCTTATACGTTTGGTTCCATCAAAATTGAAGTAGTGAATCCAGATAGATTAACTGGCGACTTTCACGAAGGGAGTATTTCAGTTAGAGCTGCCTTTGGGGACGTATCCTTTCTTTTTACAGGAGACGCAGAGCATCAAACGGAGAGAGCTATGATAGATGGAGGGCATCACTTGAAAGCAGAAATATTTCAGCTAGGCCATCACGGTTCAAGTACTTCTAATACGGAAGCCTTTCTTAATGCAGTAAATCCAGAAATCACAATATATAGTGCTGGTGAGGATAATAGCTATGGTCATCCTCATTCTGAGGTTGTTGAAAGAATTAACAATTTAGGAATTCCACTTTATGGTACAGATGTACATGGCCGAGTTTTAGTAAGGACGGATGGAAGCTCCTATTCTGTACATACAGAAAAAAGTGGAGCAATTGTAATTGACGAACAATCACAAGATGATAATAATGAACCAGCACAGAATGATTCAAAGGAGGAAGCCCCACAATCTAATGGTTGTATAGATATTAATCATGTTTCTAGGGATCAGTTGATGGAAATCATTCATATTGGAGAAACGAGAGCAGATGAATTAATTCGTTTAAGACCCTTTCAATCTATTAACGGATTAACTCGAATTAATGGAATCGGTGATGGTAGGTTAAATGACATTAAGAATGAAGGATTAGCCTGTGTAAAATAGGAGGATGGCTTATGAGGATAAAAGCTGTAATTGATCGTATTGTTGATGGGGAACATGCAGTGTTATTAGTTGGGGAAATGGAAGAGGAACTTCTCTTACCTGTAACCCAATTACCTGAAAATGCTAATGAAGGAACATGGGTGAAAATTGATTTGGATGGAGACGTTATACACTCCATCCAAGTGGATCAAGATGATACGATAACCAGAGAAGAGAGAATTAAAAGTAAAATGGAACGCTTACGACAACGTTCTAAAAGAAACAATAAATAGTTACATCTTTTCCTCACTTTTTAGTTTTCACGATTAAGTTGTCTACCCTGAAAATAGGAAAGTTCTCACAAAGAGTGAGAAAGTGAAATGCGGGACGAAAGAAGACTCCATTGTTACCGCAAATGGTGGAAAATCAGAAATGCGGGACGAAAGAAGACTCTATTGTTACCGCAAATGGTGGAAAATCAGAAATGCGGGACGAAAGAAGACTCTATTGTTACCGCAAACGATGGAAAAACAAAAATGCGGGATGAATGAAGCCGTCATTGTTCCCGCAAACGATGGAAGATCACAAATACGGGAAGGGAATATACCTTAGAAAGAGATTTTCATTCCACATGGTGCAAATCTTCACTTGCATCGAGGTCTACCCTGAAAAAAGAAATTGGTCAGCACCGAGCATAAAATGACAGGATAAACAAGGAATTGGTTGTTACGATATATTCAAGGAGTGATTGGGAGATGGGATGGATCAAATCATTGCAACAGGCTATTGATTATATGGAGGAACATTTAATTGACGATGAATTGTCAATTAAAAGGATAGCTAAGGAAGGAAATTCATCTGTCTTTCACTTTCAACGAATATTTAGTTTGTTAACAGACATGTCAGTTGCAGAGTATGTTCGACGAAGAAGATTGACGTTAGCTGCATATGAATTATCTAATTCAGCTTCTAGAATAATTGATATTGCCTATAAATATGGCTACGATACGCCCGAATCCTTTTCCAAAGCATTTCGAAAGCACCATGGTATCACTCCTACTGAAGCAAGGAAGAAAAAAGGTCAACTAAATTCTTATAACCGCCTTGTAATACAGGTGAGTTTAAAAGGGGCTGAGCCGATGAAATACCGCATTGTTGAAAAAAGAAAGCTTTCAAATCGTAGGTGTTAAAAGAGAATTTTCTTGTGAAAATGATGAGAATGTAAAGGGAATACCAAAAATGTGGCAGGATGTTCATGAGGATGGCACAGATGAATTATTATTTAAATTAAACAACGGAATGATTAAAGGTGCACTTGGTGTTTGTGTTGCTAAAGGAGACTCTCAAAGTAAAATGGATTATTGGATAGGAACCAATTACATTGGAGATTTACCTGAAGGATTAGAGTCCCTGCACATTCCACAATCTAAGTGGGGAATCTTTGAAGTTCATGGTCCCATGCCAGATGCGATGCAAACAGCATGGAAAGAAATTTATGCTGAATGGTTTCCATCCAATAACTATGAATGTGCCGGTACCCCAGAATTAGAAGTATACTCAGCAGGTGATCCAACAAGCTCCGATTATTATTCAGAAATATGGATTCCGTTAAAGTAATGTATAATTAAATAAAGCAAAGAGTTGTGAGAAAGATCTTCAGAAGCTTATGCTTTTGAAGATCTTTTTTTTGCTCTGTAAAGCTATATTGGTAAAAAAATTAATACTGACCTTTAAAAGATAAGCAGAATTTATGGAACGATACATAGCTTTACAATGTCTAATAAGTAGGTTCGAACAAAATAAGTAGCAAATAAGAATTCTAGAATTCTAAATAGTCTTTTATAAAAGGAAGGAGGCTCATTATGTCTAAGATAAGATCTTTTTTTAAACTATCTGAAGAGCATAATTTTGAAGAACTGATCAAAGCTGAACAAGCAAAGCTCTATAAGATAGCTTATTCATATGTGAAAAACGAACAAGATGCTCTTGATATTGTTCAGGATGCTGTAATAAAAGGATATAAATCGTACCATAAATTAAATGAAAAAAATTACTTTTCAACTTGGATGACGCGTATTGTCATTAATTCATCAATAGATTTTTTAAGAAAATCAAAGGATGTTATTTCGCTAGAATCAGAATGGTTTGATACGGGAAGGAACGAGGAAAATAAAACAATTGTAAAAATGGACTTAGAAAAGATCTTTAATGAGTTAAAACCTGAACAAAAGACACTATTAATCTTAAGGTTTTATTCTGGATATACAGTACCAGAGATAGCGAACATTTTAGAAAAACGAGAGGGGACTATTAAGTCTCAATTACATCGAACATTAAGTGAAGTGAAAAAAAAATTGGGGAATGAAGGGGGCGAATATTATGAAGAAGTTTCAGGGAGATGTTAAGAATCTGATAGATAATGTCTCAGTTCCTACAAATAGACTTAATAATACAGTAAATCAAGCAATAGAAACAGCAAAAAGTCAAAAAAATGTACGGTTTCATAAAAAGCAAAAACTATGGGCAAGTGTAGCTTCCATGTTAGTTTTAGCATTGGGATCACTGTTATTGACAACGCATTTCCTTGGTGCAGCGGATAAACAAGAACAAGAAAGTATCTTGTATGCACAAGGACACGCTGGTCTTCAAAGAATGGTAGAAGAAGATCGACAGACTAATTTATCTCTTGTAGCATTAGATAAAAATATAAAAGTTACGATTGAAGAAGGTTATCTTGATAATAGTGAGCTTGCTTTATCCATGACGATAAATATGCCTCAAAATATGAATCTATATAGCAATAGCAATATGTACGAACCAACTTTGCATGGAGAATTATTCGTCAATGGAATATCTAGAAGTAATTTTAGCTATAGCCACCATAGTATAAAACATGATTATACGTTCGAGACAATATATACTTTAGATCAAACAAGAAATATACAAGAGAACGATGAAATAACGATAGAAATTGATAATATTAATGGTGTAGATGGGAATTGGAGATTTTCGTTTCATTTAGAAAAAGAAGAAGAATATATTGAAAATCGAGATTATACTACTGTTGAAGATGCTATAGGTAATTCCTTTTATATAGGTACAAAAAGATTATCACCAACTTTACTTGAATTTACAGCTAAAACAACAATTGTAGAAGGGGAACCACTTGAAGGTTTTAGCACATATGAAATGTCTGTTATAGCTATTGGTGACGATGGTGAAATGTTTATACAAGATTGGTATTCAAGAGGGAGTAATCAATACGAAGCTCCATATCATCCAGAAGAATTTCCATTTACTCTAGGAGAATCTGTTAAAGTTTCTAGATCGGTGGATGCCTATACTTATCGTGTCACTCCTTATATTGCAAGTTATAATGCAAGAGAGGTTATTATTCCAGATGGAGGAATAGGGTATAATTGGGACAGAATAGCAGTTCCTCTTGAAAAAGGTGCCATTATATCAACGGAATCACCTGTAGAGGTTTTGGCTATTATTCAAGAAGAAGAGCATACAATTGTTCATATTACTATGGATCCTTCCATACCCGTCATGCCAAGAATTGCAGAACGTGGAAGTAAAGATCATACTAAAGCAATTTCGTACAAAATTAACGACAACTTTATTGAGGTGAAGTATCCGAAATTGGAGGAATTGAAGTCACAAGAAATATTTATGTTTGATGCAACCTATCAAGTATTTCCTGAATTAACACAAAAATTTAGTTTGAAATAGTAAGGTTAGATACGAGCATAGAATTTAGAACGAGCTGTCTTTTGATAGAAAAGCAGCTCGTTTTGCATAGAGAATTTAATAATCATAAATAGACTTAGCTTGCTCTTTTTGGACAGAAGACAGCACAGTTTTAAAGTCATATACTGTTGCTCCTTGATCAGTAAGCTTACGAACAGCATAGCCCTTCATGGCAAAATCCTCTAAAACAGTTTCACTCTCTGTAATAGATAAATCACTGTCAGCTGCTAAGTCCGTCACTGTAATAATACCATTATGCTCTTTTACTATTCTAAGTACAGTTCGTTCTAAATATTCGTTTTTGATTTTCTTTACATCTTTAAAATGCTTTAACACCAGATAAAGACCGACGGCGATAATTGGAATGGCAACAAAAAGGATTCCTATTAACCCTTGTGATAAACCATCTTCACTTATGGATTCTATTTCTGCAGACATCCCTATTAAACCAAAAAAAGTTAATGCAATCCCTACATATAAACGTGTTTTTTTAACTTTCTTCATCGTATCCATCAACCCTGCCTCCCAAAATACATTCATGTATTAAGAATACTTTAAAAATACATTTTTTTCTATATATAACGTAACAGTACAGGTGTGGCGCTAATTCTTAAAGGGAGGTTCATCGGAGTCACCGTATTTTCACTCCTGATCCGATACTTATTTCCAAGGATGCTTTTCAATATAAATTTCATATAAAAGGAGGATGTGAAATAGTAATAGAGAAGTATTTAATCATCATTAATATGATTAAACTACTATTTTTTTAAAAATAACTACAATTGAATGAATTTCATAATTAAAAATTTGTTGAAAAAGATGAACATTATTTTCGGTTGTAGTGAAAGACGGCGACTCTAGCGACGAGTATATGCTTCACGAATAAGCTAAATTTAACCTTTATGTACAAATGTTCGTGTTTTAATATGAAATTGTGAATTATGAAATTGACTCAATTATATTATTTAGTTTGAAAGGAATGATTTACTATCGAAGGGTCCCTCTTAAATATAAAGGATGAAAAATTGATTTCAATCATTCGATTACAATCATGTAGCGATTATGAAATAATTAAGACTGTAAATGCATTGATGGAAGGTGGGATATACATAGTAGAAATTACGATGAATACCCCTAATGCCTTTCATGCTATCAATCTACTATCCAAACAGTTTCCTCAATTAACTATCGGAGCTGGAACCGTTATGGATGAAACCATGGCAATAAAAGCTATAGATGCAGGTGCTAACTTTTTATTAACACCAAATCTTCATGAGCCAACGATAAATATTGCTAATTCTTATAACGTCTCTACTATACCTGGAGTGTTCACTACGTCAGAGATAGTACAAGCTAGTAAGTATGGAATAGACATCGTCAAAGTATTCCCTATATCAACTGTTGGATCCAAGTATATAATAGATTTAAAAGGTTTATTACATCATATTAATTTTATACCCGTTGGAGGAGTTACCCTTCAAAATGCACGGGAGCTTCTAGAAGCAGGTAGTTTTGCATTAGGTATCGGTTCATCTATTGTTAATGATTCATTAATTCAAGAGGGGAATTTTTCAGAAATTAAGTCTCGTGCAAAACAATTTTCAGAAATTGTTAATACATTCTCCGGAGGAAGGTGAAAAGATCTGAATTGCAAGAGAATGGAATGATTTTTCAAATCTATCCTTTGAAAATACTTATAAGTAAAAAAACTAGGTGGTGTCATTATGAAAATTACAAATATAGAATGTTTTATTGTTCCCCCGCGATGGTGTTTTTTAAAAATGGAAACGGATGAAGGGATAGTTGGATGGGGAGAACCGGTAATTGAAGGACGGGCAAGTACAGTAAAAGAAGCAGTAGAGGAACTAACAGATTACCTTATAGGGAAGGATCCTATGAGAATAGAAGATCATTGGAATACGCTATATCGTTCTGGTTTTTATCGAGGAGGTCCCATCCTTATGAGTGCTATTGCTGGTATTGATCAAGCACTTTGGGATATTAAGGGGAAGTATTATAATGCTCCTATTTATCAACTTCTTGGAGGAGCATGTAGGGATAGCATTCGTGTTTATTCTTGGATTGGTGGAGATCGCCCAAGTGATGTTGGTGATGCAGCAAAAGAGGCTGTTGAGGCAGGCTTTACTGCAGTAAAAATGAATGCAACGGAAGAACTGCAATATATCGACTCATATGAAAAAATAGATCAAGCTGTTTCAAGGATAGCTGCTGTTAGAGAGGCTCTTGGAGATTATGGGGGCATTGGGATTGATTTTCACGGACGTGTACATAAGCCTATGGCAAAAATACTTGCAAAAGAATTAGAAAGCTATCGACCAATGTTTATTGAAGAACCAGTTTTGCCTGAAAATAACGAAGCACTAAAAGAAATAGCAGCTCATACGAACATACCTATTGCTACAGGAGAAAGAATGTATTCTAGGTGGGATTTTAAAAAGATATTATCTGATGGATATGTAGATATAATTCAACCTGATCTATCTCATGCTGGCGGTATAACGGAATGTAAAAAAATTGCCTCAATGGCAGAAGCATATGATGTGGCATTAGCTCCTCACTGTCCGCTAGGTCCTATTGCATTAGCAGCATGCCTCCAAGTGGATGCTACTGCCCATAACGCGTTTATTCAAGAGCAAAGCTTAGGAATTCATTATAATGAAGGTAACGATATTTTGGATTATATTACAGACCCATCAGTTTTTTTATATGAAAATGGAAGTGTAAAAATTCCTGAAGGTCCAGGCTTAGGTATTACAGTAGACGAAAATAAGGTGCGAGAAATGGCAAAAATAGGGCATAGTTGGAAAAATCCAATTTGGCGCCATAAGGATGGTTCCGTTGCAGAATGGTAAGACAAAACCTCATTATCACTAATGTCGTTAAAATAAATTATTTCCAATTTTAATAACAAATTTCCGATAAGTGTAAGAGAAACAACCTCCTTATTTTTTACAATGGATAGAACCATAGATTTATTATAGGGAGGTTTTATGATGAATAAGGAAATCCTATTAACAGAATCATCGTCTCTTGTCATGGTTCCTTTTCATAACAATGTTTCCTGCGTAGAAGTCTTTATTAATTATATTAACGTTGAAATAAATTGTGAGATGGGTATAAATGTATGATCGGTATCTTATTTGCAGTATTAAGTGCTACAAGTTTTGCTACGAATTACATTCTTATTCAAAAGGGGATGAAACGGAGTGAAGGGGATAACGGTGTCTATATAAATATATTAACAAATGTAGTTATCCTGACGGTTCTGTATTTATTTATCCTACTTTTTCGATCAGAACCTATAACCGTTACCCTTCCAGGTGTAATTGCTTTTATGATTGCAGGAATATGTACATCATTTTTGGGGAGGGCTACCCTTTTTGCTGGAATTAGGAAAATTGGATCCTCTAGGGCTGCTGCCATAAAAAATACGAATCCAGTCATTACAATCTTTATTGCGATACTTTTTTTAGGAGAGAGAGTAGGCTGGTATAGCTGGTTTGGAATTGCCTTTATTTTATTCGGTTTATTTCTAACTGCTTATGAACAATGGAAGGAAAATGGTTTTTCTTATAAAGATAATGCATGGGTTGGAATTTTTTTGGCAACCTTTGCTTCTGTATCCTTTGGCACAGGCTTTGCAATACGGAAACTTGGTATGATGGAAATTCATGATCCATTTTTAGGAGCACTAATTGGTGGGTATGTTGCGTTTATTGCATACAATATTACATTACTAGTGAAAAAAAGACTGAAAGATACTGTTACCACACAATTTAAGCAGTTAAATATTTTTTATCTGTTAGCTGGAGTAGCCACCTGCTTTGGTGTATTATCCTTTTTTATTTCAGCTTTTTATACTCAAGTATCATACACAGCTCCTATAGTAGCCATTGAACCGGTTATTACCGTAATCCTAGCGTATATTTTTCTGAAAGATCAAGAATCTATTAAAGCTACTACGATTATAAGTGCAATCTTCATTTTTATAGGAATTGTGATTCTATCTATTTCTTCTTTGTGAGAAAAAAAATTAAATAATAACATAATAGAACTTCCAGTTTTTTCATTGTATAATAGAAATGATAATGGTAGAAATAGCTAATGAGAATTTGAAAACTGGAGGTGTCCCTTTGAAATACTTAAAATTGTCCATACCTGATGAAGGTGTGCATCTATATGAGAACATTCATAAAAAGGAAGATTATGTTGCAGGTCATTATCACGACGATTATCAAATCTTATATGCGTTAGATGGCAGTGGGAAAATTACAGTAGATTCATCTATTTATGAATTTAAAAAGGATACAGCCGTTTTACTTGTTCCCAATTCGCAACATTCAATTGAAGCTCATGCAAAATTAACTGTACTTGTTCTTGCTTTCTCAAAGGAAAAGCTAGCGGTGAAGTTTAGTGATACGCTGTTTTCAGATATTGAAGCTCAATCAACTTTTTATGATCTCGATCCATTTTCAGCAAGTGAACTAAGACAGTTGTTAAGAAAACTACTATTTGAGCAAAACAACAGTAAGGAACCATATAGAAATTTAGCATCGCCATTATTCTTATTGGAAATGCTATTAATCTTTGCAAGAATTAATAAACGAACCAATTTCTCCGATGCTAACGAGATGCGTTCTACTCGAATTAAAGAATATATAAACTCTCACTATTTTGAGAATATTCATGCTGAAACCTTAGCGTCTAAATTTGGTATTTCAACACGTTACATGAACGATATCTTCAAATCATATTATAATGTTACCCCAATGCAGCACCTACAGCATGTAAGAATTAATCGTGCCAAATCGTTATTAATAGATACAGATAAAGAAATTGTCTCTATTTGCTTTGAAGTTGGATATGAAACATTGTCAACATTCTATAGATCCTTTAAAAACACTGTAGGAATGTCTCCTCATAAATTTAGAACTACAAATTATGTTCATTAAATCACATAAAAAGCAAAACGATTATAATTAATTAAATTATAATCTACTAGGAACAAATGTAGACACGTTCCATCCCATGTTTTTTATACTAATAAGCTACTCACAGTACTTATTTATTTTTAATTGAACCACACTCTTTCCATAACCAATTACACCTGTCGCCATAAATCCCTATATTATTAGAAAAGTTGCTGTTCCAGATTTGAGAATTTTTTTCTCATATTCATAAGACTAAATGTTACAGAACAGTCAGAATATTATGTAAGAAAAGTTGTTATCTTATTTCAAGCTGAAAGGAGGCTTATTTAAGGTGTTGTGACAGCGCTTACATCTGTTGCTTGACTCTAATGTGTACGGGGGATCAATTTTAAGTGAAAAATTTAAAGGGGGCGTTTTGATTGGTTAAAAAGAGTGGGTTTCTTTTGTTCATGTCAATTGTTGCTTCATTATTTATTATTGTTGGGTGTAGTGAAGATGCGGACAGTAATGTAAACGGTAATAACGATAATCAAAACGGAAATTCAGGAGCTAGTGTTGATGATGGTGAAGTTTATGAGATAGTATTTGCGCATGTAGTTCGACCAACAACTGCGAAAGGTCAAGGGGCTGAAAGGTTTGCTGAATTAATCGAAGAAAGAACAGATGGAAGAATTACAGTAAACGTGTATCCTGATTCACAGCTTGGAAGTGACAGAGAAATTACGGAGCAGATGCAGACAGGTACAGTTCATATGAATGCACCGTTTACTGGTGTTTTACCATCCTTCGTACCTCAATTCCAAGTGTTTGACCTTCCATTTTTGTTTGAAGATAAAGACCAAGCCTACGATGCAATGCACGGTGCCTTAGGTGAAGAGTTAAATAATTACTTGACACAGCAAGGCCTTTTAGGGTTAGGGTACTGGGATGGTGGATTTAAGCATTTCACGAATTCTGTTCGTGCAATAGAAACGCCAGAAGATATGGATGGATTGAGGATGAGAGCTTCGCA
This sequence comes from Evansella sp. AB-P1, assembly GCF_029688925.1. GTDB lineage: Bacteria > Bacillota > Bacilli > Bacillales > Salisediminibacteriaceae > Evansella. The sequence continues at coordinate 96,597 of NZ_JARUKY010000005.1, read as the reverse complement.
AAGTCCACTTATTATTTCACAGTTTCAGGCATTGAATGCAGGTGGTGTGTCAATCGATTTTTCTGAATTATACACAGCACTACAAAATGAAACAGTAGATGGACAGGAAAATCCACTTTCCAATATTGTGAGCCGTAGCTTTTATGAGGTGCAGGATCACATGACATTAAGTGGTCATGGGTATATGGGTTATGTACTTTTGATTAACGAAGAGTTTTTTAATAATTTACCAGGTGATTTGCAGGAAATTATGCATGAAGTTGCCATGGAAGTAAGTGAATGGCAATGGGAAATTGCAAATGCAGAGGAAGAAGAATACATGGACTATTTAGAAAACGAAACAGATATTGTAATAACAGAACTAACTCCTGAAAATAGAGAAGCATTTTTAGAAGCTACCATAGGTGCATATGATGAGTTTGCAGAAATTGAAGGTAGCGATAGATTACTACAAATTATTGAGGAAATGCGTGGTAATTAATAAATGAAGGTGAAATGGGGGCGCACTGCCTCCATTTCACTGTACTATTTTTGTAAGGAGGAATTAACTTGGTAGCAATCAATCGTTTGTTTAATTACTTAGAAGAATATATTGCAGTAATTCTCCTTATCTTCACATCCTTATTAGTATTCATTCAAGTAGTTTTACGTTATTTATTTAACTTTTCGTTATATTGGGGAGACGAGGTGGCTAGATATCTAATCATATGGTTTATTTTTATTGGAAGTAGTATTGCTGTAAGAGAGAAGGCACATGCAACTGTTGACTTGTTAATTGTTGCATTAACTCAAAAGTGGAAATTGATTGTTGGAATTGTGGCGTATTTTATTTCTATGATCTTTTGTGTCTTACTTGTTTATGCTAGCTGGGGCACTATAGGAAATGTCATGAATTACGGAACGATCACTCCTGCATTAGGTATTCCTATGTATATACCATATTTAGCAATTCCTGTTGGAGCATCCTTAATGTTTATTCGTTTTGCTCAAGCTATTTTTTATAATTTGAAAGAATTGGGCAAACCACATGTTGAGAAAGGAGGATCCAAATAAATATGATTATCATTTTCGTATTTGTTATTCTCCTTTTAATAGGTACCCCTATAGCAATAGCCCTTGGATTAACGAGTATTATTGCTATGTATTTAGCTGATATAAATTTAGCTGTAGCAGCACAAACCATGTTTTCAGGTATTGATTCCTTTACTTTAATGGCCATACCGTTCTTTATTTTTGCAGGGGATTTAATGCTCTCAGGTGGAATGTCAAGACGATTGATTAATATGGCAAAGAAGTGGATAGGCTGGACCACAGGGGGTCTACCAATAGCGGGAGTACTATCTTCCATGTTTTTTGCAGCATTATCCGGATCTAGTCCAGCAACTGTAGCAGCAATCGGTGGAATTATGATCCCGTCACTTAAAGAAGCCAAGTACAGTCCAAGGTTTTCCGTTGGACTCATGTGTGCAGCAGGTTCCTTAGGTATTATTATTCCTCCAAGTATAACGTTGCTCGTATATGGGGTTATTGCAGAAGTTTCAGTAAGTGATTTATTTATTGCAGGTATTATTCCTGGCTTATTAATTGGCTTTGTATTAATTCTTGTGAGCTATTTTATTGCAAAAAAAGAAGGGCATCAACCAGATCAACGAGCAAGCTGGTCAGAAGTATGGATTTCTACAAAGGACGCTATATGGGGTATTATTATGCCAGTGATCGTATTAGGTGGAATATATCGAGGTATTTTTACACCTACAGAAGCGGCTGCAGTAGCAATTATATATAGCTTATTTATTAGTATGGTCGTATATCGAGAGCTATCTATAAAAGCATTGTTTACATGTGCCAAGCGTTCTGTAGTTATTGCTTCGATGGTAATGCTTGTAATCGCATCTGCAAAAGTATTTAGTTGGTATTTAACTTATGAACAAATTCCAACTCGTGTAGCATCTGTCGTTTTAGAGTATGCAACAACACCAGTACTAGTCTTACTTGCTATAACTGTGATCCTTCTAATAGTTGGGATGTTTATGGATCCAAGTGCAGCAGTTCTCATACTAGTTCCTTTGTTCCTACCAGTGGCCATCGAAATGGGCATTGATCCTGTTCATTTTGGAATTATAATGATTGTGAACTTAGCTATTGGTATGCTAACTCCACCATTTGGTTTAAATCTTTTTGTAGCATCGGGTATTAGTGATTTACCTTTGAGTGAAGTGACGAAAGGAGTATTTCCGTTTATTTTCGTTCTCCTCATTACCCTTTTAGTTATTACATTCGTACCTCAGCTATCTACTTTTTTACCTTCTTTAAGTGGATAATCAAGTGAAGTTTAAATAAGCGTTATGCCTTATGATGAAAAGAAGGGGATGAAATAAATACTTTGGTATATCGAAGCTTGAGGGCTAATTCTCAAGCTTTTTAGTGTGAATTAAAAGCTTGTAATAAGTAACAACTTTAGAGTGGATAAAAATTATATAAAATAATTTGATTCAAGTTATCCTTTGTCCTCAAAAAATACTTTTGCTCCGACTATATTGTTTATAGTATCAATTGTAAAAAATCTTTTGTTTTTACTATAACGAATGTTATTTATAAGTTTTGTTCCGGAAAAGGTTAATGTTTTCTTTAAATGAAACAAGCCAAATATATATGATTTACAGTATGTCAGTTTGTTTCGTTCTAAGTGAATTTCAACATATGACGTTTTTTCATTGACTAATAGATTTATATATAAAAGGAATGCAATAAAAGCAGGTGCTAGTGCCATTTCCCAAGAAATATAAACATCAAGTCGTTCTAATACGAGAAATAAAAATAAAAAACACATGGCAATAAGCATGACAATGATTCTGTTAATCGTATAATCGAATTTTCCTAAATAAATATTAGTACTCAAAACTCGTATCCTCCTTTAAAGCTTCAATGATTTCAATACCATTATCACTTAATGCTATACATATTTCGTCGTAATCTCTAAAATGCTTTAAACTTGGTACAACAAGACAATCAAAGTTATGTATATTGTTAACTAATTGCATCCCTCCAGTATAGAAATCGTCCGTATCACTGTATAAAACACATGTGTTTAACTCTAAATGTAGCTCTTTCATAGCAAAAAAATGCAAGGTTATAAAATAATAGTCCAGTAAGGATTCCGTTTTACCGTAATAGTAAAATGCATATCGTTTCATGATTGCCACTCTCCCTAATTAACAAATGTGTTACGATTCTATCAAGCTTCTTTCATTATGTAAAGGTTAAACAATATAAAATATAAATGATAAAAGTGTTGGTGTTGGATAGGTATATTAATAAGTACGGGAAGCATTATTCTTTTAGAAATGATCCATTAACAGCATGAAATAGTAGTCAGAAAATTTGAATAGTGTCATAATGAAAGGAAAGAATGAAAGGGGATTCTAATGAAACTAGTAAACATTCAAAAAGAAAATGAAAATAGACTTGGAGTAAAAACATCTTATGGAATTATTGATGTGCAAGAATGCTTAAAAGCAATTCCAGTACAGGTAGAGATTCCAAAGAGCATGGATGATTTATTCGTAAAAGGAAAATCTGCTCTTGAAAATCTTAATAATTATGTTAACCAAATTACGAATGAATCTGGCTATTCATTTTTAAAAGAGGAGGACATCTCCTTTGGCCCTGCTGTACATAATCCAAGTAAAATAATTTGTGTTGGTCTGAATTACAAAAAGCATGCAGAAGAATCGAACATGCCAATACCAGAATATCCAATACTTTTTAATAAATTCAATAACACACTCATTGGTCATGACAAGGAAGTTACTCTTCCTACCAATTCTGATCAAGTAGATTATGAATGTGAATTAGCTATCATCATTGGTAAAACAGCAAAGAAGGTAACAGAAGAAGAAGCTCTTGATTATGTAGTTGGATATAGCAATGCTAATGATTTGTCTGCAAGAGATCTTCAATTTAGAACGAATCAGTGGTTATTAGGAAAGTGCTGTGATGATTTTAGTCCTATTGGTCCTTATGTTGTCACATCAGATGAGGTTGGTGATCCAAATAAGCTACAAATCAAAACGCTAGTAAATGGTGTAGTAAAGCAGGATTCCAATACGGAGGACATGATTTTTAACTGTAAGGAAATTGTTAGCTATATTTCGAATTATATGACATTAAACCCAGGGGACGTTATTTTAACGGGTACACCAGAGGGAGTTATTCTTGGCTACCCAGAGAATCAACGAGAGTGGCTCAAAAGTGGAGACGAAGTTATTATTGAAATAGAAAAGCTAGGTCAGTTAAAAAATATTATGAAATAAAACGAAATTCGACAAGGCTCATCAGTACTCTTGTAGAATATGTCCTATCCGAATATGAAAGGTCAAGTTATCTATTAGGTCAATCTATTGACTATGGTAACTTGATTTTTTTTTAGCAATAGTACAAAACTCTTATTGGAATCTACTTTATGTAAATGTTTTGTAAAAAAGATAATAGTTAAAGGTATTTACCACATGAAAATAGTATATAAACAGTAGACTAGAAATTTACTAATAATGAGGTGAACTACGTTGAATGTAAAAACACAAATTTTTGCACACAGAGGTTCTGCAGGGACACATCCGGAAAATACGATGGAGGCTTTTGAAGCGGCGCTGCAAGTTGGAGCAGATGGAATTGAGTTTGATGTTCAGTTAACGAAGGATCAAATTCCTGTCGTTATACATGATGAAACAGTAGATAGAACAACGAATAGTGAAGGATGGATTAAGGATTTTACATATGATGAACTGAAAACATTAGACGCAGGAAGTTGGTATTCTTCAGAATTCAAACAGTCAACGATACCAACATTAGTGGAGCTATTAGATTGGGCATCTGATAATTCTTTACTTCTTAATTTGGAATTGAAAAATGGTGTTGTACGTTACCCTGGAATGGAGAAGATTGTCCTTGATTTAATTTCTAAGTACAAATTGAAGGATCGAACAATTATTTCTTCCTTTAATCATTATAGTTTAGTAGAAGTACACCGAATCGATCCTACGATAGAGACAGCAATTTTATTTATGGAAGGTCTCTATGAACCATGGAACTATGCGGAAAGTATTGGAGCAAGTAGTTTACATTGCTTTTTACCAGTAGCAGTACCAGAACTTTTAGTTGGGGCATATGAGAAAGGAATGGCAGTTCGACCTTTTACAGTAAATGAAGATAAGCATATATATACGTTAATAAAAGGAGGTTGCCCGGGAATTATTACTGATTGGCCTGAAAAAGCAAGTATTATAAGAGATACGCTTGTAATTGAATAAAGAACTCTAGGGTGGAGGAGTTTACGTGAATCAGGGGAATGGTTTTTCGTATGGCAAAATTTTTGCTATTGGTAGTGGATTCTTTGCTTTAATGCTTGTGTGGACGTTCTATAATGCTTACATGCCACTTATACTTGGAGATTATATCGAAAGTAGGGCAATACGTGGAGCTATTATGGGTCTTGACAATTTACTTGCCGTACTACTTATTCCAGTAATTGGCTCTTGGTCTGATCGTATTGAAACAAGAATTGGAAACAGGCTTCCATTCATTGTTGTTGGAATGCCAGTAGCAGCTCTTTTCTTTATCTTATTACCATACTCTGCTGCAGTAACATTATGGGTTTTATTAGTAGTAGATATCATTTTCTTATTAGCAATGACCATCTATCGTGCACCAGTTATTGCATTAATGCCAGATCATACACCTATAGAGAAACGTTCCACTGCAAATGGAATTATTAATTTAATGGGTGGTGTTGGAGCAATTATTGCCTTATTTGGACTTTCCTTATTGTATGGTATAGATCGTTCCTATCCATTTATTGTTGCAGGATTACTCCTCTTCTTTTCTTTCTTAGTTCTTTACTTCACTGTAGACAGAAGACCACCATTTGTAGATAGTACAAATGAGGAACTTGAAGAAGTCCAAGCATCGAACTCATTTTTAAAAGGTCTACACAAGCTAAAGAAACCAGAGTTTAGAGGACACTTATTTATTCTTCTTGCAATATTTCTTTATTTTATCGGCTATTCTGGGGTGGAGGCTCAATTTACTGTATACGCCGTTGAATACTTACAGATGGAAGAAAGCACTGCTGGTTTTACCCTTGGCTTTTTTAGTTTAGCCTTCGTGATTTTTGCCATTCCAGCTGGACTATTAGGGAGTAAAAAAGGAAAGTCACCGATTATGCTTATCGGTTTAATCCTTTTACCACTTATTTTTATAAGTATTCCGTCTCTACCATTACTAAGTTCTATTGTTCCTGGGATTAATCAAGTCCTTTTATTGCAAATTGTTCTTTTTACTGGAGGAATTGCATGGGCGTTAATTAATGTTCAAGCGTACCCACTAGTTGCTGATTTAGGTGGAAAAAATAAAATTGGCTTTTTTACAGGCTTATATTATTTATTTTCCATGGCTTCCTCCATTGTTGCACCTGGGTTTTTAGGGTTATTAATGGATGTGTTTAGTCATCCAAGCTTGTTTTACGGGGCTGCAGCTAGTTTCTTCATTGCTTTCTATTTCTTAAGAAAAGGAAGTATTATCATAAAGAATAGGGAAAATGACTTAAAAATTGTCTCCTAAAGATTATAAGCTGTATTTAATCATTAGTTAAAAAGATCATATTTATACAGAAAGTAATTCCATAGAAAGCTTTTGCCATTGAAAAAAATGAAAGAGCCATTGCCACAACGTCCCATAGGCAATGGCTTCATTTAAATTTAACAGTTCTAGAATAGGTCTTTGACTGAAAGGAGTATACAAAATGAACAAACCAATGATCGGTGTATTGCCACTATACGATGAAGAAAAAGAAAGCTATTGGATGCTTCCAGGATATATGAAAGGGATAGAATTGGCAGGAGGTATTCCAGTGATGTTACCGTTAACGATGGATGTTGAAATAATAGAATCTATCGTTCATTCCTTTGCCGGATTCCTTTTCACTGGTGGACATGATGTGGATCCACTAATGTATGGAGAAAGGGAAGAGTTATTTTGTGGTGATATTTGTGGGGAACGAGATAGAATGGAAGAATTGCTTTTTCAAATGGTTGTTGAAATGGATAAACCTGCCTTTGGCATTTGTCGGGGGATTCAATTGTTTAACGCTTTACTTGGGGGAACCCTTTATCAAGATATTCCAACGCAATATCAAACAAACATACAAGTTAATCATAAACAAAAGCCTCCGTATGATCACCCTGCACATTGTGTATTCATAGATAAAGAGAGTCCGTTATACGAAATCCTACAAAAAGATTCCTTATATGTGAATAGCTATCATCACCAAGGTATTAAAGCATTATCAAAGGATTTAACTCCTATGGCAAAAGCAGAAGACGATTTAATTGAAGGGGTATACATGCCTAATAAAAAATTTGTATTAGCCGTACAATGGCATCCAGAGTTTGATTATAAAGAAGAGAGTAGTTCGAGGCTCTTTAAGGCTTTTGTTGATGGGTGTAATAACGAGTAATTTAAATCTGATAATAAAAAGGATGTACAAAAGGATTTTTGTACATCCAAGAAACTTATAGTGTAAAAAACTATTCGTATTGACAGCTAATATTTGGATTCGAACCTGAGAACATGCCGTTAGGGTTTGCTTGCCAAATCCATGCGTGCAGTGTGTCAACATCAGGGTATGGAACACCTTTATCAAAGGTTCGCCCAAATAATGCTGGAGTCTCATCAAATACTGCATGTGGTGCTAACCATTCCACTGCCACTAAACGATACTTCCCATTTTTCATAGGTTCATAAATCAGTATTTCTGGTTGAAGCATATCAATTTCACCGTTCTCAGCGAGATCATTATTTACTAAATGGTAACCCATTTGATCTACGCAATAATCAGGAAATACATAGCCATCTTCCAATGCTTTATTGATGTCTCGATATTTAACCGTTGCTTGTCTTATTTCCGTTAATTCTTTACCAAATTCTGTGTGATGTGGTTTTGCACCAACAATTGGAGCAATCAACAGCGACATAAGCATCAGACCAGCTAAAACGAAAATAAATAATCCTTTCTTCAAAAAATCTCCTCCTTAATTAATTTTCCAACCAGTAATAAGTGTAAAGGGTGTTTTTAAAAACCTGGTTAAAAAATCTGAATTATTAAATATTAAACATTTTGTTTTTGAGGATATATCATTAATTTATTTACCTTACTCAATAGAAAAATCGGATTCTATTCTAGGGTAAAGATAATTTTCCTTAAATATTTGCTAAGTAGTATATAGCTTTCATGTAAATGGATGTGGCTTTTAGTAAGTCTTCCACTTCAATGTATTCATCCTTTTGATGAGCAGTCATTTCTTTTCCAGGAAATACAGCACCAAAAGCTACACAATTGGGGAGGAGGCTAGCATACGTGTTTCCCCCACTTGAGAGAAGAGTAGGCTCCTCCTTTGTTTCTTCTTCATATGCCTGTTGAAGTGCTTTTATCATTGGACGTTCTTTGTCTACATGGTGTGGATTCTTATTTCGTATCTCTCCTAGAAAAAAGTCATAATTATTAAGAGTGTGGTTTAAGTTCTCTTTGATGCTTTCAAATTTAGCCGTAACTGGGTAACGAATGTTGAGATGAACGTATCCATCTCCTTTTTCATAATTAAAAATAGCAGGATTAACTGTCAGTGGACCAGTAATTTCATCTGTATGATTTATTTTTAATTTATTACCATAATAATCTTCATAAAAAAGTTGATCAATAAAGGATAGGAAAGCATTCCCTTTTTCATCTAAAGGTAAAGTACAAAGAAAATGAGCTAATGCTAATGCTGCATTGATACCCTTAAAGGGAACCATACTATGGGCAGCGACTCCTTTTAAATGAAGGGTTAACTTTTCCTTTTCTGTTGTAACATGTCCTTTAAGCTTGTTATTTTCAATATATGTATTAAACTTATTTACAATTGTATGATTATTTCCGGTTAAGATTGCTGTTGCTGTTTCAGGTACCATGTTTGCCCTTTCTCCAGCATTGAACGATAGCAATGTAAGGTTCTTTTCAGAATGACCAATTTCCCAGCTTTCTTCTCCATCAAACATACACTTTGCATGAATTTGCCCTTTCTCTGCATGAATAATGGGGAAGGTAGCATCAGGTGCAAACCCTGCTATTGGATGATTTTCTATCTCGCTATATTTTTTTAAACAGCTCATTCCACTTTCTTCATCTGTCCCAAAAATAATTCGTACATTTCGTTTCAATGGTAATTGAAGTTCTTTTAGTAGCTTCATTGCATAAAAGGCTGCCATTGTTGGACCTTTATCATCGATTGCTCCTCTTGCATATAACCTTCCATTCCGTATTTCAGGTTCAAAGGGAGGTGATGTCCATTGTCCTGTTGCAGGAACAACATCAATATGGCAAAGAATAGCGATATGCTCCTCAGATAAACTATTTACATATTCCGCCACTCCATAAAAGCCTTCGTTGTTTTTCGTCTTAAATCCTTCCTGATTGGAAAGCTTGATCATAAAACTTAATGCCTGTGCAATATTTTCACCCATCGGCATTTCTTTAGTCGCACCATCTAAATCCTTTGTACTTTCAATTTTCAGTAGGTTTACCAAATCTGATAGTAAATCATCTTTTCTTTTTAAAACCTCTTCGTAAAAATTCAATAGTTTCAACCCCTAACTCAATCATTTATATACGATAATTAATGAATAAGGTCATTATAGCAAAATCTTATATAATTATGAAAAGCGTGAATAATGAAAAGTAATAGTTTAAATCTGTTAACCATTTGCAAATGGTTAACAAAAGCAATAGCAGTAGAATAAATCAGGATTTAGTTACAACCTTATGGGAATAGGGGGAGAGGAAATTATGTCATTTGCTAAATTAAACGAAGAAATCATTCAGTGTAAAAAATGCCATAGACTTAGGAACTGGTGTGAAAGGCAACAAGGAGAGAGAAAGGAATTTAAAAATGATGATTATTGGTCTTTACCAGTTCCTAGCTTTGGTGACCCAAATGCACAATTGTTGATTGTAGGATTAGCTCCTGCAGCACACGGTGCCAATCGGACAGGTAGGGTATTTACTGGGGATACCTCTGGAAGCTATTTATTGAATGCCTTGTATGACCATGGATTTTCTAATAGTTTTCAGTCAAAGCATCGAAATGACCAATTAAAGCTTAACAATGTGTATATAACAAATATCGTTAAATGTGCTCCACCTCAAAATAAACCAACAGCTAAGGAGTTTCAGACATGTAGAGGATTTTTTGAACGGGAAATACAACAACTAAAGAATTTAAAAGTAATTCTATGTCTTGGTGGCGATGCTTTTAACCAAACAAAAAGATTGTTCAAACAATGGGGAGTTAATGTGACAGGATTAAAGTTTGGTCATGGGGTTAGTTATGATTTTGGGAATAAATTTCCCCTACTAATAGGTTCCTACCATCCTTCTAAATATAATGTACAAACGAAACGACTAACACGTTCTATGCTGAATAACATATTTCTTGAGGTTAAAAAAATGATGAACAGTTATCAAAAGAAAAAGCACACGTGACAATACCGTGTGCTTTTAAGTGATTTTATTGTTCTGCAGTTAAATCGATTTTAATTCTTTTATTCATCCTCACTACCCCGCCGTTCATGAGAATGTGAAACCTATCATGCTGCCAATTTCCCGTATAGTGCCATTCTTCGTTGATATAAACATGATATACTTCCCGTTTACATTCAACTTTTAGCTCCCCATTTTCTACCCCGCGATTATTCAAAAACTCAACATTTACTTTAATATTGTTGACATGCTCCATATATGTACCTCCCCTTGTACATAGTTTAGTGAGTACTAACTAAAATAATAATTCGATAAGATTTGTCAAAATCCTTCACCACATGAAAATTTATCTCTGAAACTTATCTTTTCTCTAATCGTATGTAACATATAAGTTTTTATATTCCAGAAGAAAGGTCTGTGATCACATGTTAACAGCTCTGTATATTGGATTGGGAATAATGGGTTTAATTAAATTAGTCTAATATCAGTTTTGCTACAGGATCCTACAATAATGTTAGTTTTTACAGGTATAGTCAGTATCCTTTGCTTATTGCTTGCAGGTATTTTTACTGGTGCTCTAAATAGTGGTGACAGAAATAGAGCTAATTGGCATTCGGAAACAAAAGGAAATCGGAAAGTAAGAACAGGTATGGCAGTAACATTTTCTTTAATAGCCATTCCTAATATTATTGGTGCGATTATCGCTTATTTCCTTTTTGCATAACTTATAGAGACACTACCCTTTCTTGAAAGAAGTCGACAGTATTGCCCTTCAAAAATCAGTGAAAATCGTAAACGATGCCTATACTCGATACTACAAAAAACAAAACGGTGAACCTCGTTTTAAATCAAAAAAGAACCTTGTTCAATCCTACACAACCAAATTTGTGAAGGGGAATATTAAGGTACTTGATAAATATATAAAACTACCGAAATTAGGGCATGTTCGTTTTGCTAAAAGCCGAGAGGTAGATGGTCGTATCATCAATGCAACAATAAGACGAAATCCTTCGGGTAAATACTTCATTTCGATTTTGGCTGAAACAGAAATGAAAGAACATGATAAGATGGGTTCATCTATTGGAATAGATGTTGGGAAAGTTGTTTCCGTTGCAAAAAACTTTCCATCAAGTCAATTGTGTTCAAGTTGTGGTCATAAACATAAAGACGTTAAAAATCTTGCCTTACGTGAATGGACTTGTCCAACGTGCAAAAGCCATCACCAGAGGGATATTAACGCAAGTATCAATCTTCGTAATGAAGCATTACGATTAACCGCAGGTACTGCGGGGATAGCCTAGTCAATAACCGACGAATAGGTTGGTGTTCTTAGGAATCCCCCACTTCAAGTAAACTGTAAGGTTGGTAAGTGGTGGGTAGTTCAAGAAATGCTTGTAAATATGGTATGTTAAATCATAGGGATTGATGAAAAAGGGTGAACAATAGAAAATGGATGAAAAGGTTTTAATCGTTGAAGGGACGAATGATCGTAAACGGGTGAAACAAATATTAGATGAACCAGTAGATATCATTTGTACAAATGGGACTTTAAGTGATGAAAAGCTTGAAACAATTATTTTGTCCATTGAAGATAGGGACGTGTATATCCTCGTTGATGCAGATGATGCTGGAGAAAAACTAAGAAAGCAATTGAAAAGGGAATTACCTAATGCTACACATTTATATACATTGAAGGGGTATGGACAGGTGGAAACAACCCCGATAGATTATTTAACAGAGCTTTTAAATGCATACTTTTTCGTAAAGGGAAGGCTATAAAGCTAAAAAAGTATAGAAGGGGAATAGTTTATTAAACTTTTTCCTATTAATATAAATAAAATCTACAATACGTATTATAATATTAGTGAAAAATTTAGGTGTTTACAACCTTGCTTACTTATAATTTGTATGATAGAATGTTTTAAATATTGAAATACATTGAAAAGGAATAGTAAAATTTTTGAAACGTTCAGAGAACTGTTGGTTGGTGTGAAACAGTCGTTAGCAAAAATTTGAACTCACCTTGAAGTAGCTTCACTGAAATGAAGTAGGTGAAGACGGATCCTAACCGTTAGCATTGGAGGATATTAAGGATTTTAAATCCAGTATCTGTGAGAGTGCATGCCGTTTTTGGTATGAAATCAGAGTGGTACCACGTAAGATGTCAACAGTCTTTCGTCTCTATAAAAATAGAGATGGAAGGCTTTTTTATTTTTACATTAGATTGATTAATGAAGGGATGTTGGCGTATGAAGAATGTAGGTAAGTATGCAAGAGGATATTTTATGCCTCCAGTTAAGAGTATGAAATGGGCTATGAAGGAGTACATTACAGAAGCTCCTGTATGGTGTAGTGTTGACCTGAGGGATGGAAATCAGGCATTAGTTGTACCAATGACTTTGGAAGAAAAATTAGAATACTTTCAAATGCTTGTTTCCATAGGCTTTAAAGAAATTGAAGTGGGCTTTCCTGCTGCTTCTGAAACAGAATATGCATTTTTACGAACGTTGATCGAAGAAGATTTAATCCCTGACGATGTAACAATTCAAGTTCTGACTCAATCGAGAGATCACATTATAAAGAAAACGTTTGAATCACTTAAAGGTGCAAAAAATGCTGTGGTACATTTATACAATTCTACCTCTGTAGCACAGCGAGAGCAGGTATTCAAAAAATCCAAGAAAGAAATTATTGATATTGCAGTGACAGGAGCAAACCTTTTACAGAAATATGCTAGTGAAACGGAAGGGAACTTTAAATTTCAATACTCTCCAGAAAGCTTTACAAGTACAGAAATTGAGTTTGCTTTAGACATTTGTAATAGTGTTCTAGATGTTTGGAAACCAACGAATGATAGTAAAGTAATCATTAATTTACCAGCAACTGTCTCTTATTCAATGCCACACGTATACGCAAGTCAAATTGAATATATGTCAGATCATTTAAGCTATCGTGAAAATGTTATCTTATCTGTTCATCCTCATAATGATAGAGGAACAGGTGTGGCAGATGCTGAGCTTGGAATACTTGCAGGGGCAGAAAGAGTTGAAGGTACGTTATTTGGTAATGGAGAAAGAACGGGAAATGTTGACATTGTTACACTTGCTTTGAATATGTATTCTCATGGAATTGATCCGTTATTAAAATTAGATAACATTCGAGAAATTATCTCGGTGTATGAACAACAAACAAAAATGAAAGTATACGAACGACATCCGTACGCAGGGGAACTTGTCTTTACAGCATTTTCTGGATCACATCAAGATGCCATTGCCAAAGGGATGAAATGGCGAGAAGAAAAAGACTGTGATCAGTGGACTGTTCCGTATCTTCCAATTGACCCTAAGGATATTGGTAGAGAATATGAAGGAGATATTATTCGAATAAACAGTCAGTCTGGAAAAGGGGGAATTGGTTACGTCCTTGAGCAGAAATTTAAGTTTGACCTTCCTAAGGACATGCGTGAAAGTGTAGGTTATAGTGTGAAAAATGCTTCGGACCATCTACACAAAGAGCTTATTCCTAATGAAATTTACGATATTTTTATGCAGGAATACGTTAATATTAAAGAGCCAATGGAGTTTATTCGTTTTAGTTTTTCAAACGATGATAATTTTGAAACAACCGTAACATTGAATGTAAATGGAGAAATGAATGAATTTCAAGGTGTAGGTAAGGGTAGGTTAGATGCCATTAGTAATGCTATACAAACCGAACTTGGAATAGCATATACAAACTTGGTTTATAAGGAGCATGCTTTAGAAGTAGGATCGGAGTCACAGGCTGTATCCTATGTAGGGGTCACATCTCAAAATGGGACAGTATATTGGGGCTGTGGTATTGACGTAGATATAATGACTTCTTCTGTAAAAGCATTATTTAGTGCAGTGAATAAATTAGTTGCTTCTGAAGGGATTGAGTTAAACGGAATTAGCACCTCAAAAACAACGAAGCATGCATAGCATATAGATTTTACCAAATGTATTTATATAAAATGAACGGAAAAAGAGGCGTCAATTTGTGACGCCTCTCATGATAATAATAATGAAATTTTAGAAATATCCGTAACCAGTAGGAGTGGCTAAGGATCCAATGATTACTAATAATATAAATATTACTAATATAAACGAGAAGCCTCCTAAAGGTAAATGAGTGTGTGTCATGCTCAAATACCTCCTTTTGGGGAGATTTATAAAGAGAAAAATTTCTCTTTATACTAACACTATATTGATGTAAATCACTTGTTGATTGGACGTCAGTCCTAAATAGAGGATACTTTAAAATAAGAATATGATTAGTTTTCAAAAAGAATAAATTAGATATTAATTGAATGTATTTCATGAATGAAATAGTAAATTATGAAATGGACTCAATTATTAACTTTAATACTATTGATGATTTCTTCATCAGAAAGTAAGAATAATTGATCTAAAAAGTGGATTTGAAAGTGACCTGGTCCTTTACTCTCGTTTAGTTGGGCTGCTTTTTCAGCTGCTATGCCATAAAAGGTGACTGCTGCTGCTGAAGCATCTAAGTAGTTATCATGCTGTGTACAAAATGCGGCAACAACAGAACTAAGGAGACAGCCGGTACCTGTTACTTTTGTTAATAAAGCGTCGCCATTATTTATTTCATAAAGTGTTTCACCATCAGTAATTATATCTGTTTTGCCTGTCATAACAATAATTACATTTAAGTTTTTCGCCGCTTTTTTAGCTAATTCTGATAAGTTTTCTAAATGTACGCTTGAATCCACGCCTTTCATTTCTACTTTTTCATCAATAAGATTAGCAATTTCCCCAGCGTTTCCTCTAATTACTTGAATGTCCAATTTATCAAGGAGTTTTTTTGCAGTTTCTGTTCGATACGTAGTAGCTCCCACCCCAACAGGATCCAAAATAATAGGTACACCATGTTTATTAGCTGATTCACCAGCAAGGATCATTCCTTCTACTTCGGTTGCAGTAAGGGTACCTATGTTCAAAACTAAGGCTTGGGCAATGCTTGCCATTTCGGCTACCTCTTCTTTTGCATAGGCCATAACCGGGGAAGAACCGATAGCATATAAACCATTTGCTGTGAAATTAGTAACTACAACGTTCGTTATGTTATGAACAAGAGGTGAGTTTTCTTTAACTCTTTTTCGTAATTCAACGATGAAATTTTCCATCGTACCACCCTTCCTTTTTTGTTTTAGAAGCTTACATTATTATCTTAACAAGCTTCAATGCAATATCCAATATTAATTTTGCACGATAATATAATTGTGGTGCAAGTTTTGCTTG
This sequence comes from Evansella sp. AB-P1, assembly GCF_029688925.1. Classification (GTDB taxonomy): domain Bacteria; phylum Bacillota; class Bacilli; order Bacillales; family Salisediminibacteriaceae; genus Evansella. The sequence continues at coordinate 80,739 of NZ_JARUKY010000005.1, read as the reverse complement.
CATGGGAAGTCTACCCTGAAAATAAGTACTAGTTCAGTAGTGAAGGGTGACTACTCCAGTGGGATCAGCACGAGTCCGAAAATCCCCAAGCACTTACCGAGTAAGTGCTTGGTAGTTGAGGCCGTGCCCCACGGTAAAGAAGACACTGTGAAGCATGAACAGATGTCGCACTTATGCCTGTGGTGAAAGCGTTCACCTGAAACGGATGAACTATCAGATGAGTATTTTCATTCCTCATGGTGCAAGTTATCACTTGCATGTGAGGTCTACCATGAAAGTAAGTTTGGGTTCTGGGGTGAAATACGGACGCACATAACAACAGAGACTAAAACAATTTAATTTTTCACGTACCGTAGTTAAATATAATATTAAAATATAAAAAATGACACTCAGAGAAAATAGAGCATGTCTAGGATAAAAGTATTAATACATAAAAGTGAAGATGCTGCAGAAAAATTTTAAAAGTTTAGTCATTTAATTTTTAGAAAAATTTAAAATTTGAGGAATAATTTAAGAATAATTAAGCAGGATAAAAGTAGCCGCTATATGATGGGGATCAGACATATTAATTTAATACATACAAATCGTAAGAGTGGTTCTTTAAGCATGTCACATTATGCTTACTTAATAAGAGAAAGGTGGCGATAGAAATGACTAATCGTAATGACAATCGAAATCAACCTCATACAGGAGGTAGTAAAGCTAGGGATACAGAATTTGGTGAAGAAGTTTCACAAAGTAAAAAGGCGAGAAAAAGAGCTGCAAGAGAAAGACGCAAAAAGTAAAAGTATAAAATTTATTTTGAAGTAAAAAACAAAGAGGCTGTCAATTTTGACAGCCTCTTTGTTAACGTTACATACAGTGCACATTGATTCATGTCCTCGTTTACTTTAATTTTAATTTTGCTAATGCATCTGCTAATGCCGGATTAAATGGTTCATCCTCCTTCTTTTGTTGTTTCATAAATTTATTCACTTCACGTTTAGACATATTATTCTTCTCTTTCTTTTTTCTTTCATTAAAAGTTGAAAGCTTTTCTTTATGTCCACACTTACATGCGAATACTTGACCTTCTCCTTGTCCCCTAAGTTCAAGCTTTTTCTTACATTTAGGGCATCGTGCATTCGTAACTTTTGAGATGTTTTTTCGATGGCCACATTCACGATCCTGACAAACATGCATTTTCCCTTTTTTTGTGTTCACTTCAAGCATGTTTTTACCACAATCGGGACATTTAGTTCCTGTTAAATTGTTATGCTTGTAAGTTTTAGAGCTGTTTTTTATTTCATAAACAACTGAATTGGCGTAGCTTTTCATATCATTGATAAATGTATTTTTATTTAATTTTCCTTTAGCAATCGCTTCAAGTTTTTGTTCCCATTCAGCTGTAAGTGCTGGTGTTTTTAACTCTTTTGGTACTAGATCAAGAAGCTGTTTTCCTTTAGAGGTGAGGAAAATATCCTTTCCCTTCTTTTCAATAAGAAATGTGTTAAATAGCTTTTCAATTATGTCTGCACGGGTGGCGACAGTACCAAGTCCGCCAGTTTTCTCTAATGTTTTAGCTAGCTCTTTCGTATCAGCTGTCATAAATGATACTGGGTTTTCCATTGCAGATAATAAAGTTCCTTCATTAAATCGAGAAGGAGGTTTTGTTTCACCATTCGTTTGGGTTACGGACGTAAGTAATATGGAGTCCCCTATATTCACTTTTGGTAATAGCTGTTCCTTCATGTCATCACTGTTCTCTTCATTCTCAGAGTCAGTATTATTGTCGTAGACTTCCTTCCAGCCTAAAGAAAGGACAGTTTTACCTTTTGCAATAAATGTTTCATTAGCAACATCTAACTTAATAATTGTTTGTTCATATTCAAATGGAGGATGAAGTATTGCTAAGAATCTTTTTACTACTAAGTCATATATTTTTCGTTCTTTATCAGTGAACTTAGCAACAATTGGTGTTTCTTCTGTAGGGATAATTGCATGGTGGTCAGTAACCTTACTATTATCTACGAAGGATTTATTTGGCTTTATCTGTTTTTGTAGAAGCTTATGAGAAACCTTCGTATAATCTCTAACATGACTACATGCCTTTACACGATCCTTTAGCGTTTCTACAATATCGGCGGATAAATGTCTAGAGTCTGTTCTTGGATATGTTAATACTTTGTGCTGTTCATAAAGTTTTTGAACAATCGATAATGTTTCTTTTGCGGAATAATTAAAGGCTTTGTTTGCTTCACGCTGTAGTTCTGTTAAATCATAAAGCTGTGGTGCAAAGTTTTTCTTCTGATTTTTATTAATATCGATTATTTTCCCTTGCTTTGTTTTTAATTTATTTAGGAGTTGATCAGCTTTTTCTTTTGAATATATTCTTGTTTCTTTCGATTTGTTATCCTGCCAGGTTAGTGTTAAGTTTGTGTTCGTTTGTGCCTTAACTCCATAGTATTGTTTTGGTTTGAAATTTCGAATTTCCTCTTCTCTTTTTGCGATAATTGCAATTGTGGGAGTCTGAACTCTTCCACAAGATAGTTGAGCATTGAACTTACATGTCAGTGCTCGTGTAGCATTCAGTCCAATATACCAATCAGCTTCTGAACGTGCTACTGCAGAATAGTAGAGATTATCGTAATTGTTGCCGTGTTTTAAGCTCTGAAAGCCTTCCTTTATTGCTTTATCTGTTACAGAAGAAATCCAAAGACGTTTTATAGGTTTATTAATATGAGCTTTTTCTATAATCCAACGAGCAACGAGTTCACCTTCACGGCCTGCATCTGTAGCAATAATTATTTCCCCAACATCAGAACGTTTCAACTGACTTTTTACTGAATAAAATTGTTTGCTAGTTTGCTTAATAACAGTTAGTTTTAATTTATTTGGTAACATGGGTAAATCTTCTATTTTCCATGTTTTATATTTTTCATCATAAATTTCTGGATCAGCGAGAGTAACGAGATGACCTAGTGCCCATGTAATAATATATTTATCTCCTTCTAAAAATCCATTTCCTTTTTTGTGACAATGAAATACTCGGGCAATATCACGAGCTACAGAAGGTTTTTCTGCAATAACAACACTTTTTTTCATTAAATTAAACATCCCTTCAATGTATACAATTGGTTTAAATATATCATATTTTTGCTTCGTATGTTGAGTTGAACCTAATTGTTTCATTTGGATTAGTATTTAACAGTTACCACCACAAATAATTTCTCGTATAGACTCTAATTTCATTTCACAAAATAAATGTTGTCCCTTGTGCTTTGAACTTCCGTGTCGTTTATTTTTTAGGTGGTGATATGTTGATTATTCGGATTGTTATTATTCTCATTTTATTATTAGTTGTTCCTATGTCTACTTTTGTGATAGCTGAAAGACAAAATGTAACTAATCCTGAAAAAGTCTACACATATGAAATGATGGAAAGAGACATTCACGAGTTAAAAAAAATATATCCTGAGATAATTCAAATTAAGTCAATTGGTAAAACAAAATTTGATCGTAATATTTGGGCTGTGAAATTAGGTAATGGTGAGATTAACATTAAAATTAATGGATCACACCATGCGAGAGAGTGGATAACAACTAACTTGATTATGAAAATGATAGAAGAATATGCTTATTCTTACAAGAATGAAGAATATGTTTATGGAATGGATACAAAAATCTTAGATAAAGTGTCCATTTGGTTTGTACCTATGGTAAATCCTGATGGCGTTACTTTACAACAGCGTGGACTTGATGCTTTCCCAGAAAAATACCACAGTAAATTAGTTGGGATGAATGGAGGAAGTGATGACTTTACTCGGTGGAAAGCAAATGGAGAAGGAATAGATTTAAATAAACAATATCCTGCTGAATGGGACAATTTATCCAATGTTTCAAATGAGCCTCATTTTAAATCGTATAAAGGGGAAAGTCCAATTCAAGCAAAAGAAGTACAAGCAGTGATAGATTTTACAAAGGAAATAGATCCACAAATAGCACTTGCTTACCATACAACAGGTAGAATACTCTATTGGTATTTCTTTAATAATCCTGAAAATTTAGAACGAGATTATTGTATTGCGAAGAAATTTTCCTATATGACAGGATATGAAATGGTCCCTAAACATACGGTTAGAAAAAGTTCTGGAGGAGGATTTTCAGACTGGTTTATAAAAGAATTTAATAAACCAGGATTAACTGCGGAATTGAGCTACTATGTGAAAGAAAGTAACCCTCCATTATCTGTCTTTGCAGATGAATGGAAGCGTCATAAATCAGCGGGACTAATGTTATCAAATGAAGGACTTAAAATATATAACGAAATGACAATGTTCCCTTTTCATAATTATTTGAATTATAATTATAGGTGTGATATTGAGAATAACATGTTTGAATTCTTAGAAAAACAGCTTTTAGATAATTAATTTTAACAAATGGGTAAAAACTAGGTCAGCGAATGTTTTTACCCTTAAGTAATTTTATACCAATTGAATAAAATGATTTTAGTGCAAGGGGGCTCTTCATGAAGCTAAGAATAGAAACAACATATAAGTCAAAAAAAGGGACAGAAACAAATTTTAGCTCTGATGATATGTCTGCTGAGAAAGCACTAGTAATAGCAGAAGATTTACAAAAGACAGGCCGAATTAAAAATATACACTTTTTAGATAATTATGATAGTACATGGACATTAAAGGAGCTACAGAAATATTTGGAGGAAATAGAAACAGAACCACACAATATTTCAGTATATTTTGACGGTGGCTTTGATTTACAATCAAAGATGTCAGGTTTAGGCTGTGCTATTTATTATGAGCAAAACGGAAAATCATATCGTCTTAGAAAAAATAGGCATGTGGATTCATTAGACTCTAATAATGAGGCAGAGTATGGAGCTTTTCATTTAGGTGTTTTAGAATTAGAATCATTAGGTGCACAACATCAGACCGTTTCTTTTATAGGCGATTCTCAAGTAGTTATCAATCAATTAAACGGAGAATGGGCATGTATGGAACAATCATTAAATCGTTGGGCAGATCGTATTGAAGAAAAGCTACAACAATTAGGCATTTCAGCAGAGTATACATTAGTATCTAGAAAACAAAATCAAGAAGCGGATCAGCTAGCATCTCAAGCACTAAATAAAGTTGAAATAAGTAGCAAAATGGAAATTTTGAATGATTAATAATAAGCATGTTAAGTATTTGCGGAGCATGAGGACAAACACATGCTCCTTAATGGTATAATAAAATCTAGTCTAATTCCCTAACCATCACAAATCCAGTCATATTAAATCCTTCAGGCCCTCCAAAAGACGTCAATGTTACTCTTACTGAAACTCCATGTCCTTCAGCTTCCCACATTGCTTCTCGTTCACCTTCCGTTCTTTCTGGAATTTCCTCTCTTGTTAATGTCCAACCCTCGGTAGCTAAATTGTCAGAGAAAAATTCTACTGCATCCGGGTAGCTAATACCAGGTCGATACATGAAACTAGTATAGTTATCATCTTCATGTCGGAATGTTATTTGTGCTTCAGAAGGTAGTGGTAAATGTTTTTCAACACCGTTTGGTAACTCAACATCATGATCACCTGCTGTTTCACTGGATCCTCCACAACCAGTTATCAGAAACATCAAACATAAACTTATAAGTAAAAACAGTTTATTAAATTTCAAGATAAACCTCCTTATTAAATTGTTAAAGTTATATGTTAGTTTCCAATACAGTATATTTCATGATTAAAAAAATACATATTATCCAAAAGTATATATTTGAACTAATATCCGCTATGGACGATGAAATGATTGGGTCGAAAATATCATTAAGGAATGGAATCGGATTATTTTGTAATAAATTTGGTTGTACTAATGGAAATGTCCGAGAACGATAAAGAATATTCTCGTTCCCGGACAATAACTATTAAAATGCTGTTATCAAATTTTTTTAATACACCTTATCTCCATTAAATATTGAGTTCTTTACAACAACGTAATCTACATATCGGATAGCATCTAATTTATTTCCTCCAGCGTAGGAAATGGAGGATTGGAGGTCTTGCTCCATTTCAATTAGTGTATCCTTTAAGGAACCTTTATGTTCTACATGCATCTTCTTGCCTTCAACATTTTTCCTTTCCCCTTTTTGGTATTCAGAAGCAGATCCAAAGTATTCTTTATAAATCTTTCCATCCTTTTCCATCGTTTCTCCAGGAGACTCTTCATGACCAGCGAATAAGGAACCAATCATGATCATACTTGCCCCAAATCGAATAGATTTTGCAATATCACCGTGGGTACGAATACCACCGTCAGCTATTATTGGTTTACTTGCAGCCTTTGCACACCATCGAAGGGCTGCTAATTGCCATCCCCCTGTACCAAACCCCGTTTTAATTTTCGTAATACAAACCTTTCCAGGGCCAATCCCTACCTTTGTTGCATCAGCACCAGCATGCTCCAATTCCCTCACGGCTTCTGGAGTTCCTACATTCCCAGCAATGACAAAGCTTTGAGGTAGAAGCTTTTTAATATGCTTTATCATGTCCATAACTGCATTAGAATGACCGTGTGCGATATCAATCGTAATGTATTCAGGAAATAGCTCATCCTCTGCTAATTGTTGAATGAATGTATATTCCTCTTCTTTCACACCAACACTGATAGACGCTAACAGACCTCGTGATTTCATTTCTTTAATAAAAGGGATTCTTTTTTCTGGTTGAAAGCGATGCATGATATAAAAATATCCATTTTCAGCTAAAAATATTGCAATATTCTCATCTATTATTGTTTGCATGTTTGCAGGCACTACCGGTAACTTAAATGTGTGTCTCCCTAAAGTTACTGTAGTATCACATTCGGAACGACTTTTAACGATACTTTTTGCAGGAATCAATTGTATATCTTCATAATCAAACACGTTCTCCATGATAAGACCTCCTGAGCATAGATCATACGTTTCACTATTCTAAATAAACGTTATACTAGCTTTCTAAACGAGTAATTTCATCTAGAAGTTGTCGAGAACGTTTAGCATTACCTTCTGCAAATTCACGGAGACGGAGCTTAAGTTCATCACTCTGGTCAATTTTTTCAGCTGTGATTAAATATGAACGCATCATTTCTTCCTCTTGGTTTACAGAAAGTTGCAATGCTTCGCGTAATTCTTCATTTGTAGACATATATTTACCACCTCTCTAATACAATCTCCCTTTTATGAAGGATACATGCATATAAGTTAAGCTTTGTGATTCTTATCACATCATAAGAAGAAAATATTAGATACACTAAAAAAGTGGAAAGAGTATCAGTTACGGTCTTTCTAATAAAATTAAAATTTATATAGGAGGGTATTACGATGTTTGAAAATTCACCTTGCTCTGCAGCCTTCGGAGATCCGAAAGAAATGGACTTCTGTCCACCGTTACAACAATTGTATGATGAGCACCCGTCATTACTAGATAAAATGGCGGAATTTAATAAAATGGTTATGCAGTTTGAAAATTCGGAAGATACATTAAACTGGAATGAAGCAATAGAACAACTTAATGAAAAGCTTATAGTCTTTGTCACAGAATTAGAACCACATTCTGACAGAGAAGAGGACGTTTTATTTGAAATGATGGTGAAGCATATTGGTAGAGAGGGTGGTCCTATTCCAGTGATGGAACATGAACACCACACTGCCAAGCAAAACTTAAAGGAATTTTTTACAAAAGTATCTGAAATAAAGGGAATAAACGAAGAAATTTCGAAGGAGAAAGCATTTGAACTTTTTCATCATGTGAAAATTATCTATACGACTTTAACAGATCATTTCATGAAAGAAGAGCAGATTTTGTTTCCGATGGCAGAAAAAATGCTATCTGTTAGTGAAAAAGAGGAGCTAGCAGCTAAATTTAAAGAGATGAAGTAAAGACTAAGAAAAGTCGTAAGGCAAATTCTTAATTAATTCTCTGCCTCTACGAATTCCATAGAATAATAAGTACCTCCTTTAGGAACTTTAATGGTAGAAGTTTCTGAAGGAGGTATTTAATTTGACTAATGCTCAGGTTGAACAATACATAAATGAGGTCAAAAGAACAATTTTAGAGGCTCAAAAGGAATTAGCAGAGGTAAAAATAATTAGGGAAAATGATCCAACAGAATTTAGTCATTTAATGCAACAGCTACAACAATTAAATGAAGAATTGGATCATTACTTAGTGAATGCTACAAATGAGCAACAAGCTGATTTAAGAGAAGCACAAAAGTATCTTCAGTATACACAAGAACTCATGGAACGTGGAATTTAAAAGCTAATTCTATTCTAATTGTATCTAAACCTGTCATATAATTTGACAGGTTTATTGATGATATTTAAAATAATTTATTTACTTCAAACTCTTTATTATTAAGTACTTCAACATGAGAGTTTGATTCATTTGCAAAGCTTATCGTTCGTTCCACAAGTCTTATAATGTTTTTGTATGTTTGTTGACTGCCCTTGATGAGAAGGGGGACTCCTATAAAATCAATATGGAGTCTCCTAGAAAAGAGTCCTCCAAATGTCATTGCAATCGGAACTGTAGGTGAGGAATTTGAAAAGATAATTCTTTCTCCCATTTTATCAAATTTAGTCATCGTTTCAATTAAATTAGTCATTGCTGGAATAACAACCTTTGAACTACTACGCCCCATTGTATACACTTTATCACCATAATCATCCTCACCATGATAGATGATTCTACCCATATCCTTCGTTGTTAGTTTATTGAAAATATCAATGTTTAATATTTCTTCTTTTGTTGGCTTGCGATCCTTTGGAAGCTTATTTAAGTGATAAGCTGATGCTAAAGCAGATGAATGAGTACCACCATAACAATTATATATATAAATCATTCTTATCCTCCTAAAGACTATTTACCATTATGTCTGCTTTATATAGAAATCTACTTATCATGTTTTATGTAAAAATAATGCCATCTCATTATAGGTATAATAAGAACATAAAAAATTGCAGAGTAAGTTAATTTCCAACCAGAATAAGTTAAATAGCCAAATAAAACTGTCGTCCATTCGTAAAATGTTGAAAAGGCAACCCAAAATAGCCAATATGGAATGAATCTTTTAAAGCTTTTAGGCATGTAATTAAAGAAAATAATCCCAAATAGTGGTGCCATAATCAACTTAATTACAAATGCCTCTGGAGTTACTTCGTTTTCACCAGCAAAATAATATAAATCTAATATAGGTGCTGCCAATAATATATCAGCAACAATTTCTACAAAAGCAATTGATATCCAAAGCATGTACATATCTCGACGTTGCATATTCTTAGGCAAAAACCAAACAATCAAAATTAATATAAAAGTAACAAAAGAAACATATACCATGACTCTTCTTCCTTTAACGTTATGAAATATAAAGACTGTTGTTTAATTATTGTTGGAGAAACGAGAAAAAATTATGTGTTTTAAATTAGAGTAAATATGCTGTATAAATCAAAGAAGGTGGTAGTGCTGGAACTAAACTTAAAATTCCATAATATAATATTGCTTATGGAATATTTGGAGTGGATTTAATTGATACTGGAATTATTCGCATAAGTGGAAGTTGGATAGAAGTATTAGATCTACTGTTAGCAGCGGTAGGCTCAACAAAATATATTGACTAATCAACGAATAATAATATTAAACAGATGGTGAAATTTGGGGGAGGATTGCAATCTATTGGTGATGCTGCTATTGGAGCTTCTAATCCGTTAGAAAAATCAGGGGATAAAAATGGTGTAAAGAGAGGAACTAATTCATATTCCTTTCTTTACCCATTCAAATCTTTAATTGCTTTGTGAATTATTTTCGCTTCGTTCGTAATACTTACTCAATTCCAAAACCATAGCTCCCATTCTTTCTATTTCGGGCTGAACGATTCGTTGGATACCTTCGTCGTACAGTGCTTCAGCAGTAACTTTTCCAACAGCAACAGCTACAGTATGTGTTGTAAAAGCATCAATGACTTCTTGGAAGATTCCTTGTTCCTTACTATATTTAAAAAGAGCTCTTACTTGTATAGCTGCTGTAAAACAAACTGCATCTATTTTGTCTGTTAAAAGCTCTTCACAAAAAAGCTCTACTGTTTCAACCTTAGGTGCAACATGTTTATATGGAAGAATCTCTATTACTTTAGCTCCGGCTTTCTCTAAAAAGGAAATAAGTGTTGGAGCATTTTCACCATGAAGTTGAACCAAAACATTTTTTTCATGGAAATCATATTCCTTCAATACTTCAACTAGCCCTTTGATCGTTCCATCATTATCTTTTGCTTGTGGAATTACTCCAATCTTTTTTAATGCAGCAACGGTTTTGTATCCTCTTGCTCCTAAATTTGATTCTTCTATCTTTTGCAAAATTGACTTCTTAATGTCCATTTCTTCTGCTAAATTAAGTATGGTATTAGTACCTATTCCTGTAGTGAAAATCATCCAGTCAAAATCCTGTTGTATAATATTTTTTAAATCCTCTCGTACTTGCTCATCATTAAGAAATACCGTGCCTTGAAGAGATCGGACGATAGGTGTACCTTTTTGCCTCTCAATTAATGTACTCATTTCATTTGTTTTTCTTGATGCTGCAAGAACTACACGTTTATTTTCTAAACTCATATGTACGCTTCCTTTCTTTACAAGACCATCTTCTAACACCTTATAGTATATTTTTGAGTGGTTGGACTTAGGTAATTCTCTATTTGGTGTGTATACGTTCCTATTTTTCAATTATATCATAAACGACTTCATAAATTAGAGAGAAACGTTTGCCGATCTCTCCATTATTCACAATGCATTCGCTTTTCCACATAACTTCGTAACATGCACTACTATTTTCAATATTTTCAAAATCAACAAATAAAATTTATTCGAGTAAATATTAAGTTTTTAGTATCGACCAATCCTCTTCATTCATATAGTTAAAAGTATGAAATAAAAGGAGGAAGAGGATGAAAAAGGGTATAGCTTCAATAATTATACTTGCTATGTCGCTTGTCTTAGTAGTTGGTTGTACATTTGGAGATAACGAAGAAGATATAGATCAAACGAACAACGAGGAGGAAAGTAGGAATGAAGTAATAGAGGATGAGGATAATCAAAACAATAATCAAGAAAAATCGACTACTGATACATCTAATGAAAACAAAGGTACAAACGACGAAAATGAAAACGAAAATTCAAAAGAAGAGAATGAAAGTTCAGTTGGAAAGGAAATAAATGAGGAAGAACTGAATGATCCAATTAAAGCTCTTGTCTTTGAGTATTATCATCATTTAATGATTGAAGAATTTGAGGACTCCATTCATTTTATAGACACTGGTTATTTAGATTACTTAGGAGTTACGAAAAGAGATTATGTTAATATGTACAAAGATAGTCAAACCCTTAATGGGTGGAGGATTGAAGATTTTTCCATTCGTTCTGCAGATGAAATAACTATTGATGTACGAATTCCTTTGGTATTTGAGGAGTTAGTGACATCAAATGAAAATTATATTGTCATCATTGACCTAATGGTTCGTTCAAATGATAGAACTGTTGGCGTAGTTGACGAAGTACTCGTATCAACTGATGAATTGGGGAATTGGAAGATATTTGGTATAGTATCATATTAATCTAAATGTTAAAAAGACACGTTACTATGTACCGTGTCTTTTTAATGTGAATTTAATTGGACTAACTCTTCCTTTCATCAGAAAAAATGGTAAGGTTATACTAGTTAAACTATTGGGTGGAGGTCTGATTGTGTTTTTATATGATTTATTTTTAGTTGTCATTGGTATTGTACTTGGAATAATTGTAAAAGATCCCTTGAAAAATATCATTACAGGAAAATATAAGGAAGACGCAAGGCAGAAGAAAAGAGTAAAGCTTTTATTATATATTAGAGAAAACAAAGGGAAGAATAATCCTACTACTGAAGAATTAGCTGAGAAAGTATTTTTAGGGAAACTTGATACATCCACCGTTCAACAACTATTAAAAGAGATTGAAGAAATAGGTTTGATTAGAAGGATGACCACAAAAGAAAAAGTAGACGGGAAAACAAAATGGATTTATCAAAAAAAGAATTGAAAAAATTAGCTGGAGGTTAGATTATGTTAATTGAAATGTGGACAGACTTTGCTTGACCATTTTGCTATATTGGCAAAAGGCGTCTGGAGGATGCTTTAAAAAAAATTGATCAATCAGTTGAAGTGACGTATCGTTCCTTTCAGTTGGAGCCCACGATTGCAAAAGATGTTAATTATAATATTTATGAAAAATTAGCATCAAAATACGGAATGAGTATTGAGCAGGCAAAAGGAAATGTGGAAAGCATGGTACAAATGGCACGTTCTGAAGGTTTAGAATTTCAGATGGATACTCAAATTCTAACGAATACTTTTGATGCACATCGCTTAACCATCTTTGCTAAAAATAAAGGATTAATGCATGAAATGACAGAAAGAATATTAAAGGCTTATTTTACAGAATCAAAGCATATCGGTGATCATGAATCGTTAATGAGCTTAGCTGAAGACGTAGGTTTAGATCGTAAGGAAGTGAATGAGTTGCTTAATAGTAATAAAATGGAAGAAGAAGTCCTGGAAGATATTAGGGAAGCAACACAGCTTGGTATACAGAGTGTTCCGTTTTTTTTAATAAATAGAAAGTATTCTTTAACTGGTGCACAACCAACAGATGTATTTGTTCTAGCTTTAGAGAAAATATTAAATGAGTATGGGGCAAATGCCGATTAATTTTAAGATGAAAAACTGTGGGTAATAAACACTCCACAGTTTTTTCTATTAATCATTTCGTTCATTCAAATCTCTGCCCTCAGCTCCTACACCGTAACTCACAAAGATATGAGATTAGAAGTTAGAAGAAAAAAATCCCTCTAGGTAAACAGATAAATAGAGATCTGCTTGCCTTAGATGGGATATTTTAGAATTTGTGTATATTTTAAAACCATTCCCATGATACAGGATCATATTCAGCTAATTCGAAAGCTGCATTTGTAATTGCTTCCTCTAAAGTTTCACCCGTTCCACAAACGTCATTAAAAAATACTTTATACTGACCTTCTACCTTATATGTAAAACCAAATTCCTTTAATCTATCTACTACGAGCATTGCATGATCATGATTTTTATTTGGCTGAAAATCTTGAATAAAGGAATTTTTTTCAACGCTAAACCACTTATTTATACTTTGTAATTTCCAACCAAGTACTCTACGGGCAATAACCTCTACTTTGTTCATTTTCATTAATCCTTTCTTCTAACATATTTCAACAAATCTTAAAATGATTTTAACATATTTTCAGAAGAAGGGGATATTACAATGCCTAGTGAATACAAATGAAGCTTTCACCACCATTCATTTAAGCTTTAGGTTTATGAGGTCTCACATTTAAATTTCCCTAGTGGGATTAGATGTGGTTAGCTTCTCATAAATGATCTTTTTTATGTCTTCATTAAAATAGGTCGGTCTTTTTGCCATGATACATTTACCGGAACATCAAAGAAATTAGTTAGTACCTCATTCGTCAGTACTTGTTCCGTTCGTCCTGAGGTGAAAACTTTTCCTTCCTTAAGAAGAAGTGTTTTTTTAAAACACGGCAAAATCTCTTCCACATGGTGAGTAACAAAGATAATAGTAGGTAAGTTTGGATTTTCTGAGATTCTTTCTATAACTTCTAATAATTGCTCTCGTGCAAGGAAATCTAAGCCGTTTGTTGGTTCATCTAAAATAAGCAATTCAGGATTACCCATTAATGCTCTTGCAATTAAAACTCGCTGTCTTTCCCCTTGGGATAAAGTTCGAAAGCTACGGTTTGCATATTCAAAACACCCAAGTTCCTTTAATAATTGCTGTGCTTTATGTCTCATCACGTCTGATGGTGTTCCATATAAACCTATGGAAGCAAAAGCACCACTTAATACAATTTGGTATGCGCTATCCTCTTCGTAAATTCTATCTTTCAAAATGGAAGAAACGAGACCAATTCTCCTCCGTAGATCTTCACCAAGAATATCCTTCCCATAACGCTTTCCTAGTACAGATACATTTCCTTTCGTTGGAAAATAAAATGCATAAAGCATATGTAGTAATGCAGTTTTTCCAGCACCGTTTAATCCTAATAGTGCCCAATGCTCACCTTTTTTTACATCCCAATTTATATCTTTTAATATCCAATTTCCATCACGAATCAAAGAAACATTTTCCACTTGTAAGACCACTGTAATCACTCCCTAAAATTGAATGCTAGTATATCTATTACTCTATTTTATAAATTTCGTTTCATTTAATCAAAGATATTAGTTAAAATTATACTTAATTAAACATACAGTTTGATGTATAATAATTTTTATCAAAGAGTAGAGAGGTTTTTATCATGAGTATACATATGAAAGAAAAGATTTCATCGTTTCAAGAAACGAATAAGAATCGTGGTCGTCTTTTAGTGAGTTGTCCTGACCAACCGGGAATTGTATCTGCAATTTCAAAATTGTTCTTTTCATTTAATGCAAACATTATTGAATCAAGCCAGTATTCTACAAATCCTGAAGGTGGAACATTCTTTATTCGAATCGAATTTGAGTGTCCATCCCTTGAAGAAAAAATAAAGGCAATGGAGGAGCAATTCACTTTAATTGGAGAAAAGTTTTCCATGGAGTGGAACCTTATTCAAGTACATAAGATAAAAAAAGCTGCCATTTTCGTATCAAAGGAGCTACATTGTTTATTGGAACTTTTGTGGGAGTGGCAAAGCGGGGATTTGCTTGCAGACGTTGCTCTTGTAATAAGTAATCATGAAGAGGCAAGAGGTGTTGTAGAAGCACTTGATATTCCTTTTTATCACATTCCAGCAAACAAGGATATTCGCAAACAGGTGGAAGAACAACAGCTTCAGCTCTTAAAAGATTTCAATATTGATATCATTATATTAGCAAGATATATGCAAATTTTAACACCAGAATTTGTAGAAGCACATCCAAATAAGATTATAAATATTCACCATTCTTTCTTACCAGCATTCATAGGTGCAAAGCCATATGAAAGAGCATATGATCGCGGGGTAAAAATTATAGGAGCTACTTCCCATTATGTGACAAACGATCTTGATGAGGGACCAATAATTGAACAGGATATTGCTCGAGTTGGTCATCACGACAATGTAGATAGACTAAAAAAAATTGGAGCATCTATTGAGAGAAGTGTATTAGCTAGGGCCGTTAAATGGCACTTAGAAGACAGAATTATTGTGCACAAAAATAAAACGATTGTATTTTAGTAATAGGTTAAATTATGCTTCAAAAGACAACAAAACGTCCTAACATTAAGGGATTTATTCTTCCTTCTGTTAGGACATTTTTTACAAAATATAGCTAAGTAGAAACTCTCCCTTTATTTAGCTTTCTTATTGATCCAATTGTAATCCGACATAAAATAAATTTGATAGCAAGACTAATAAAAGAGTAATATGAATTCCACCCTTTTTTCCAAGTAATAAGATCAGTCCTTTTTTCTGCAATCTTCTCGATAATAACTTGAGGTATTATAAAAGGAAAGAGTTTTAAAAGTGTTATATGAGGTTTACTGTTTAATGTCCACTGATTATAATATAACAGCAGTAAAGGATATTGGATTATATCAAATGGTAAATGGATGGAAAAATACTTCGGGAATGGTCTTACTTTATATTTTAAATATCCCTTTGAGACAAGATATCGATCAGCAAAAGAGTTGCCAATAATACTTACAAGGTAAACAATAATCCAATCCTTAAATGAACGTTTGTATATAGCGAATGGTAATAAAAACAAAGAAATTATCGTAATTAATGATAAAAAATACATACTTGATTTTTTATTCATATACATTACCTCAATACTTTACTATGGCTTGTACTTTTCTGTTTTGAGATGAAAGTTATTTCACAGTCCTCTATTTTATTTTACTAATTTTGTTATACGTTGATGGTGATATAAAGTTAACCCAATTACAATCAAACTTAATAGTGAAGACATTATCGTACTACCTAATAAAATGCGTTTAATTTCTTGATTGAACATTCTTTAACACTTCCTCAAATTACTTTATTTTTTATCTATATTATTTTGCCTAAAATAATTATAAAAAAACTGGAAAATAAAAGGATAAAACCATCATCCTTTTAAGCAAATGATAACTTTATCCTTCCTTTAGTGCTGCGTTTATTTCTCCACCAAAAAGTATAATAACAGATGATAAATGGAACCAAACCATAAGGGCGATCACAGCACCTATTGTACCGTATGTTGCTGTGTAATTTGCAAAGTTATTTAAATAGAAGGAGAAAATGAATGATGTTAATTGCCAACCAATAGTAGCAAAAATTGCTCCAATATAAATTTCCTTTATTTTAAGGCGTATGTTTGGACCAATTAAGTAAAGCAAAGAAAAAACGATGAATAAAAGAAGGGAACTTAAAACCCAACGTAAAATATCAAATTCGAATATAATTAAATCAATAGCTATAATATTTTCTAATGCTGCTCCGATAACTTGAAATATTAATGCAACAAGGACAACTACAAACATTCCAATGGTTAACAAAATGGAGAGTAGTCTTCCAATGATCATTTTTCTATCGTCTGTAACATCATAAGCTCTATTAAGTAGGCGAAGAATGGTATTTAATGCAAGTGATGCTGTCCATAGAGTAAAGATAATACTGAATGACAATAAGCTTGTACTTTGTTGTGCAGAAATATGATACCACTGATTTTCTATGGCACTTACAATATTTTGAGGCACAATTTCATGGATGAATTCTAAATTTGATTCAAAAGTGAAAGGGAAAAAAGAAAGTAGGGTTAGGATAAATATGAGAAAAGGAAATATAGATAGTAATAAATAATAGGAGCATTGGGCAGCTAATTCAAGCAGTCTGTGCTCTTTAAAACGGACTATTAAAGAGAGTACTAATTCCATATTGAATACCTCCAATTTCTACTTCTAACTACTCTATGATATATACTTACTACTATTCCAATTGACAGTCAAAATTAAACGTTTTTATAGTGAGAAAGAGAGGATTGGTTTCATAATAATCGATTAATAAAGATAAAAAAAAGAGGAGGGCCCATCGCTAGACCAACTCCTCATCTAAAAGTTTAGAGCAGATTTATCTATCAATCATATCTTGTAAACCTTGTTTATATTTTTCGAGTGCTTCTTCCACTGTTGATACACCGTACCACACTTCATCAAAAACATCTCGGTAAAATACGTTCATTTCCTGTCCAATTGGTGGCATTGGAGGTGGAGCTGAACTAGCGATTTCAGATGCCATTAGATCAATATAATCAAATGTTTGTTGAATACCACTGTCAGCATCAGCGTATAGGTGAGCACGAATTTCAGAGGAAATTGGTACTCCATATTCAGCTTGTAAAATATCATTAGCATCTTTACTATTTGTCATAAAATCCATAAAGTGGATGACTTCATCTGGGTGATCTGTAGTAGCATTCATCGCATAGAACAATCCAGCTCTAATATATTGTCCTGATTCACCATTTTCATGGAATGGTAATGTGGTAATGGCAAATTCTTTATCTGCTGCTTGTTGTGCAGGTACAATTTGATTACTATGAATAATTTGCATCGGAGCGTCTCCTGTTACAAGTAACCAGTTTTCAACATTAGTAGCAGCTGCTGCAACATCAGCAGGTTGTGCGATTCCTTCATCTACTAACTCCATCTTCCAGTTAACTAAATCTAGGAAAAGTTGGTCATCATCCCAACCTAATCCGGTTCCATCCTCATTATATAACCAGTATCCATGTTGTCTGAGCCAAATACCAAACATACGATCATGTTGTGCATCAATCGTAATTCCATATGGTAAATTTAATGCTTCTTGTACTTGACGCCCCATTTCAACGTACTCATCCCAAGTATAACCTGGCTCAGGATATGGCACACCAGCTTCATCAAACATTTCTGGATTATAACCTAATGCAAATGCATTACTACCTGCGTTTAAGCCAACTAACTGGTCTCCGATGTAACCAGGGTCTAAAGAAGCTTGTTCAATATGGTCCGTATTTATAGCCCCTGAATCAATGTACGGTTGTAAATCTGCTAAAAGTCCTGCATCCGTATACTGTGGTAACCACCGATCAACAATAAAGAATACATCAGGTGCGTTTCCAGCTGCTGACTGAGTGGCTAACCTCTCTGCAAAATCATCAAAATTTAAAAATTCATAATTAATTGTTATGTTTGGATTTTGTTCCTCGTACACATCAATCAATTCTAATATTCTATCATGACGTGTTTGGCTTCCCCACCACATATAACGGATTTCAATTTCTTCTTCATCGTCAGTATTAGAATCCTCAGTTGTAGTAGTATTATTATTACTGTTGTTGTTACTATCACTAGTAGAAGAGTTTTCTGAGCAAGCGCTTACAATGAAAAGCAGTATGATAAAAACAAAAAGTAGTGAGAAAATCCTTGGCTTAACAGTCATTATAAATCCCCCTTATTTGCATTCGAAATTTTTCCTGTCCCCTTAATGAACTTTGCCAATCAGATTATGAAGTAGTTACTTACCAACCAAACACCCCTTTCCAAAAGAGATAAATATTAGATACAAACCTGCTAAAATTATGAAGTGAATACTTATGTTGAAATTTCAAAATTATAATAGCACGTACCGAAAACGCTTACAACATAAAAATTTAAATTTTGCGATTTTTCAGAATATAAAAGTGTTTTAAAAGTGTTGATATATCAACACTTTTAATTCTAAAAAAATATTTTTTATGTGCATATTCAATTCTGAAAATTTTAACTATTGAAAAATATAAACTCAAGTCGTATAATAATTGTATCAACTACCATACTAGTATATTAAAATATTAATACTTTTAATATAGTTCTTTAGGAGGAATAAGCATGATTAGTAAGATTGAATTCGTAGGTTCAACAAGGGATTATGTTTATCGTAAAGTAAAAGATCAAATAATTAATTGGGATTATAAACCAGGGGTGAAGATTTCAGAGAAGGAAATTGCAGATAAATTAAATGTGAGTCGGACTCCTGTTCGAGAAGCTTTTTTGCAATTAGCTCAAGAAGAGTTATTAAAGATTGTCCCACAAAGCGGAACAATTGTTTCAAAAATCGATCTTGAATTAGTGGAGGAAGGAAGGTTTACGAGAGAACATATTGAGAAAGCGATTACTAGAGAAGCATGTGAAAAGCTAGATGACAATCAATTGATTCTCCTTAAAACTAATATTGCCATGCAAGAGTTTTGTATTGAAAAGGGTTCCCATAGCCGTTTATTTCAGTTAGACGAAGAATTTCATCAAATTTTATTTGACGTATGCAACAAGAAAAGAACGTGGGAGCTAATTAGAAAAATGAATAGTCATTTTGACAGATTAAGAGTGTTAAGGTTAGCAAGAAATCATAATTGGAATATTGTAGTTGATCAGCATAAAGAGATTTTCACTTACATTTCACAGAGTAAGCCTGATTTAGCAGAAGTAAAAATGGAGGAACACATTAAGCTAGTTATTGTTGAAAAAGAAGAATTGAAAATTAAATATCCTGAATATTTCAAGTGAAATTATTTTAACTTGTTATACTGTTACATCAATTTTAAATCGTTCTCAAAATCTGAATTATCTGTAGTTGACTGGAGGAATGTTTGGTGAAGATGGTATTTCGGTGGTTTGGAAATGAAAATGATACAGTTTCTTTAAAAGATATAAAACAAATACCAGGTGTAGAAGGTATTGTTTGGGCCTTACATGATATTCCTGTGGGAGAAGTTTGGCCGATGGATAAGATCAATGGGATAAAAAAATTGGCAACACAATATAACTTGCATCTTGATGTGGTAGAAAGTGTGAATGTACATGAAGATATAAAATTAGGTCTTCCTACACGAGAGAAATATATAAACAATTATAAAAAAACGATAGAAAATTTATCAAAAGTAGGTGTGAAGGTCATATGTTATAACTTTATGCCTGTATTTGATTGGATAAGGACAGATTTAAATAAAGAATTAGAAGATGGCTCTACAGCACTATTTTATGAGAAAAGTATGTTAGAAAATAGAGACCCTAATGACTTAGTAAAAAAGATAGCAGATAATCCTAATTTTACAATGCCAGGATGGGAACCTGATAGGCTTAATTCTATTACAGAGCTTTTTCAAGCATATAATCAGGTTTCAGTTGCTGACCTGTGGGGAAATTTAAAGTATTTCTTACAAGAAATTATCCCATGCGCAGAAGAACATAATATTAAGATGGCCATACATCCAGATGATCCTCCTTGGTCTGTTTTTGGCTTACCTAGAATAATAACTTCACAAGAAAACATAAGAAGATTACTTCACTTAGTTGATAATCCATATAATTGTGTCACTTTATGTAGTGGTGCATTAGGTGTAGATCCAAACAACAATATTCCTTCCATGATTAATGAATTTTCTGATCGAATTGCATTTGCTCACATTCGAAATATAAAGATGTATGAGAACGGTGATTTCATAGAAACATCACATCGTTCACATGATGGCTCATTAAATATTAATGCAATAGTAAAAGCCTATCATGATAACAATTTTGTAGGATACACAAGACCTGATCACGGTCGCCACATTTGGGATGAGACATGTAGGCCGGGCTATGGCTTATACGATAGAGCATTAGGAATTATGTATTTATGGGGAATTTGGGATACATTGAAACTTTTAAAAGAGTAGATTCTCTAATATAAAACACTTCTATAGAAGTAATAAAGGATAGTTAAAGTCATTGTAATTTGGGCAAGTCATCTCAAAAATGATATAAGGGAGAGTGTATATATGATTAACGTAGCGATAATAGGGACTGGTGCAATATCCGGGTCACATATAAAAGGATATTTAGAATTTAAGGATAGTTGTACAATTGTTGCTCTTTGTGACATTTATCCAGAAAAGGCGGATAAAAGGAATGAGGAATTCAATTTAAATGCAAAAGTTTATGATAATTATGAAGAAATGCTAGCGAATGAAAAAATAGATCTTGTTTCAGTTTGTACACCACCTTACACACATGCAGATATAACGATTGATTCCTTAAATGCAGGAATTAATGTTCTAGTAGAAAAACCAATGGCTTCTTCTCTAGAGGAATGTGATGCGATGAATGAAGCTGCCAGAAAAAATGGAAAGATTTTATCTGTTATTGCTCAAAATCGTTTTCTTACACCAATGATGAAGTTAAAGAGTGTTCTAGAAACAAAACTAATGGGTCCTATTGTTCATACACAAGTGGATTCATTCTGGTGGAGAGGTCATTGCTATTATGACTTGTGGTGGAGAGGGACATGGGAAAAAGAAGGCGGTGGTTGCACGTTGAATCATGCTGTACACCACATTGATATCTTTCGATGGATGAATGGAATGCCCTCTGAAATTACTGCTGTTATGAGTAATGTATCTCATGACAATGCTGAGGTTGAAGATATATCTATTGCTATAGGCCGTTATGAAGGTGGAAGTTTAGCTCAAATAACTAGTTCTGTTGTTCATCATGGTGAAGAGCAACAATTAATTTTTCAAGGGAAAAATGCTCGTGTATCAGTACCTTGGAAGGTAACAGCCTCAAAATCAAAAGATAACGGATTTCCAGAAACGGATGATGAGTTAGAAAATACACTACAAAAAGCCTACGATTCTCAAGAAGAATTGGATTTCGAAGGACATACAGGACAGATACAAGATGTATTACATGCAGTAGAAGGGAAAAAGAATGTCCTTGTGGATGGGCATGAAGGTAGGGAAACACTTGAACTTATTACTGCTATTTTCCAATCCTCTAGTCTGGGGGAAACTGTTAAATTACCATTAGGTGAAAAGAGTCCATTTTATACAAGAGAGGGTATTCTAAAAAATGCCACATATTTTTATGAAAAGACAACGAGTATAGAAAACTTCCAAAGTAATGAAATAACAACTGGTGGAGAGTTCGGAAAATAAAATGGCTTTACATTTGAGGAACGAATGAAAAATCATTTTTATTATATTCTACCCTAAAAAATTTAAAAGGAGGACTGAATTTGAGTAAAAACGATGGAATGAACTATGCTCCAAAGGGAAAGCCAAATCGTGTAGTAGAGGAAGGAGAATTCTCTTTTGCTGCGATGGGGTTAGATCATGGACATATATATGGAATGTGTAATGGGTTGATTGAAGCAGGTGGAGATTTAGTAAAAGTCTATGATCCTGATCCTAAGAAAGTGGATGTATTTTTACAGAAGTTTCCTCATGTAAAAGTAGCTAACAGTGAGGAGGATATATTATTAGATTCTTCTATTATATTAGTGGCAGGTGCGAGCATACCGTCTCAACGGTGTGAATTAGGATTAAAAGTGTTGGATCATGGAAAACACTATTTTGTGGATAAACCTGCATTCACAACTATGGAACAGATGAATAAAGCAAAAAAGAAGACAAAAGAGACAGGAAAAAAATGGGGTATATACTATAGTGAAAGACTACATGTAGAAAGCGCAGTATTTGCTGGGCAACTAATTGAAGAAGGGGCGATTGGTAGAGTTATTCAAGTGATTGGGACTGGACCACATCGAGCTAATCCAGCTTCACGTCCAGATTGGTTCTTTGATAGAGAATTCATAGGGGGAATCTTATGTGACATAGGTAGCCACCAAATTGAACAATTTCTCTATTACTCAGGTGCTAAAGACGCAAAAGTGTTGCATAGTAAAGTAGCGAACTACAATTATAAAGAATACCCTACGTTTGAGGATTTTGGTGATGCTACACTTTTAGCTGATAATGGTGCTACATTTTACTTTCGAGTAGATTGGTTTACTCCAGATGGACTTGGTACATGGGGAGACGGAAGGGTTATCATATTAGGAACAGAAGGCTATATTGAGGTGCGAAAGTATATTGATATTGGTCGTGATTCGACAGGTGATCACGTATACCTTGTTAATCAAAAAGGAGAGAAACATATAGAATGTAGTGGGAAAGTAGGGTATCCATTTTTCGGACAATTTATATTAGATTGTTTAAATGGAACGGAAAATGCAATGACACAAGAGCATGCATTTAAAGCAGCAGCACTTTGTATTGAAGCACAAGATAAAGCAATTCAAGTAGAAGGATAACAAAATCAAGCATATAATCAGAGAAGGGGCTAAATTATGTTACCAATCAATGAAAATTTGAAAGATAAAGTTGCTGTTATAACAGGGGGAAGTGGTGTCCTTTGTGGTGCGATGGCTAAAGAGCTAGGTAGACAAGGAGTAAAGGTTGCAATATTAAATCGTAACAAAGATACAGGTAAAATTGTAGAAGAGGAAATTGTTGCTGCTGGTGGTATTGCTCTTTCGCTTTCCTGTGATGTTCTTGATAAAAATAATGTTAAAGAAGTTTCTGAAATTGTAAAGGAAGAATTAGGTAGTTGTGATATTTTAATAAATGGTGCAGGAGGAAATCATCCAGATGGAACGACAGAAAAGGAAACTTTTCATATGGAGGATCTTAACAACAGTGTAAGAACTTTTTTTGATATGACAACAGAAGGATTCCAGCATGTTTTTAATTTAAATTTAGTAGGAACAGTTATCCCAACACAAGTGTTTGCAAAGCAAATGATTAATAAAAAAGGTGCAACCATAATAAATATGTCTTCCATGAGTGCACCCTCACCAATGACAAAGGTACCTGCTTACAGTGCAGCAAAAGCAGGAATTAATAACTTCACACAATGGTTAGCTGTACATATGATTGATGCTGGTATCCGTGTGAATGCAATTGCCCCTGGCTTCTTTCTAACAGATCAGAATCGTCGATTGTTAACTAATGAAGATGGAAGCTTAACTGACAGATCTGAAAAGATAATGTCTCAGACTCCTATGAAGCGTTTTGGAAAACCTGAAGATTTATTAGGTACTTTAATATGGCTTGCTGATGATAGTATGTCAGGCTTCGTAACAGGTATTGTTGTTCCAGTTGATGGTGGATTCATGGCATATGCAGGGGTATAGAATAAAAAAATGATTGAAATAGTTAATTGGCATAGGGAAATTGAAATCCCTATGCTTTTTGTTATGTTAAAATTTCTATTGTACAAAAATACTAAAAAAAAATTTGCTTCCAATTCAATTAATATTTGGTATAATTTAAATAAGTTTTAAGAATTTTTGCACTATTTTTATTTTTGTCCGATAGAAAAATATCGGAAACCATTTAAAAGGAGGGGTTATTGATGCGGTTTAAGTTCGTTTTCATTATTGCTTTTTTATTCTTACTACTTACTGCTTGTAATTCTACTGAGGCAGAGGATCCAGACTATTCAGGTGAAATCACAGGTTTTCATGGAAGAGGTGTTTTCGTTGAAATAGAGACAGGATCAAATCTAAGATTATCTTTTACTGATGAAATTACTTTACAAGATGAGGATGAAAATGAATTAACCATTGATGACCTCGAAGTAGGCGATCAGATTATAGCGTGGAGATTTGGAAATACTGGAACAGCAGTAAATCGTATGATTGTTACAAAAAATTAAAAAGATAATTCAAAAAAGATAAATCCTCTATTAGTAAGGATTTATCTTTTTATCTATTAATAGCTAAATACGTTATGTTGTGTAATTAAACTAAACTATTATAACTGTGGCACAAGAAGTCCCCCAAATTCATTAATGTAGATGAATTGTGCAATTTATTGGTTTTTTAGACTTCTTCATATTTAAAATAATCAAAATCAGCATGTTTCATTTGTCCACTTAAGTCCTGCACACAAAGTCCAATAAATGTACCTGTAAAACGAATATATTTAGCGTCATCATCTGATAAATGACTAATATCTATTTTATCTCCAATGGTACTCCAGTTCTTTCTATCAAAAGAGTAATAATATTGTAGCCACTCCTGTTGAATAGTTGCTTTTAAATAACATGTATTATTCTCTTTCAATATTATTTCCTCATTTAATAATTCATCATATACTCCATATTTTGATTGAATAATTCCTAGGCATTTCCCCTTTTCCTCATGGTGGGTTATACGTAAATATACGTAATCAGCTGTATCATAGTACGTTATTAATCCTGCCATTTGTTGGAAATGTTCTGGTTCGAATTCAATAGAAGTTTCTATTTCCACATGAAAGCTTTCTAAACGTCTTGCAAGTAAACTTTGATGATGCGTGGAAATCATAGACTCTTGGCCTTTTAATCGAAGATAACCTGGACGTTCCTTTAATGTAATCCAATCTTCTGTAAAGGGTCTTCTCAAGGAATTCCAATATTTTTCTAGTTTAGCTGTATCAAAATGATCAATAGTATGTTCCGGTTCAAATGGAGTTTGTTCTATATGAGGTGCAGGAACTTGTACTTTAGGTTCATTCCCTCCTTCTATCCTTAGCCACCCATCCGTTGTCCAGTAACATTTCTGTATTGCTGTTTCTCGTCCTAATATACATTTATTTTCTTTAACAGGACGTCCACATAAGTGGGCGACATACCATTCGCCAGTTTGTGTTTCAACTAAACTACCATGACCAGCTTTTTGTAATTCATGATGCGGTTGAGAAGTTAAGATTGGATTTTCTGGATCTACTTCATATGGTCCATCAATATTTTTCGATCTTGCAACAGTTATCGCATGGTCATAACCTGTACCACCTTCAGCGGTCATTAAATAATAATGACCATTTTTTTTGTAAAGGTGAGGTGCTTCTGTTAGTCCAATCTCTGTCCCTTTAAAGATATTTTTTATAGGACCAACTAATCTTTTTTCTTCCATTGAATATTCTTGAAGAACGATGCCACCAAATGAGTTTTTACCTTTTCGATGGTCCCAAATCATATTTACTAGCCATTTTTTACCGTCATTATCATGAAAAAGAGAGGGATCAAAGCCGCTACTATTTAAATATATTGGCTCTGACCAAGGACCTTCTATATTTTCCGCTACAGTAAGATAATTATGGGTATCTTTAAAAGCTCCTTTTCTACTTTTTACATCCGTATAAATTAAGTAAAATAATCCGTCAGAATAACTTAAACACGGTGCCCACACTCCACCTGAATCAATATTTCCTATCATATTTAATTGCGATTGTCTTGTTAAGGGATAGGTTAGAAGTTTCCAGTGGACTAAGTCTCTTGAATGTGAGATTTGCACTCCTGGAAACCATTCAAAAGTTGATGTTGCTATGTAATAGTCATCTCCAACTCTTAGAATAGAAGGATCAGGATGATATCCAGGTAATATGGGGTTTTGAATAAAAGTCATAAAATCACTCCTTGTTATAATATCGGTTCAGTTTGGTAAGATAAATCAATAAAGCGTTTTCAAAATGAGGAAGGTAAAAAAATTCACATTTAAAATTAAAAAAAGAAATACTTTAATGAATTTCATAAATAGTTGTTGAAAAGGACGAACATTATTTTTGAGTGTAGAGGAAGACACCCACTCTAGCGACGAACATATGCTTCACGAATAAGCTACGAGTTGTCTCGACGCACTTAACAACAGAGCAATACTAGTTAGATCGAATTAAATTTAAACTCTTTGTATAAATGTTCGTGTTTTAGAATTAAATAGTGAATAATGAAATTGACTCACTTCTAAAAATTTCATTAATTGAATCAATAAATTTTATTTACAATTAATAATTCGAGAACAACGTTTGTATTTCCTTCCTATTATATAGATTTAAAGCCATCATACCGGATAAGTATTTTATCATTTATTCTCGAAATGATTTAGTAAACGCTAAACTACTATAATATTTTCAAGAAATGAGGTATTATTACTATTTAGATACAAATAAAGCAAAGTATATTGTTATATAGGGGATGTGGGGTTAAAAAATGAGCTTAGATAAAACTAGGAATGGTATATACAATTCAAATTCTTTAAAGAATACCTTTAAACAAATAATAGAACATAAATATTTCCAACCAATTATAATAGGGATTATTCTTTTTAACGGTCTAATAATAGTAACTGAAACTTATTTAAATGAGAATCAATTATTACTAGCTCTAGATAAATTAATTGTTTGGATTTTTGTTTTAGAATTATTACTTAAACTTATAGGACTAGGTTTCAGAGGTTATTTCTCTGATCGATGGAATATATTTGATTTTAGTATTGTTATAGGAAGTTTAGTTTTTTACGCAACACCTTTCGTAAGTGTTCTAAGATTAGTAAGAGTGTTACGATTAATAAGAATGATTCCGGCAATACCTGCATTACGAAAAATAATTGATTCATTGATGAAATCTGTACCAGCTTTAACAGGTATTTTGGGATTATCCATGTTGATTTTTTCCATTTACGCTATTATAGGAACAACCTTTTTCAGTGAAGTCCTTGAATATGAGTTTTTTGGGAGCTTTCATGCATCACTTTTTACATTGATGCAGGTTGTTACCTTTGAATCATGGGCAAGTCAAGTAGCGCGACCAATTATTAATGAAATTCCATGGGCTTGGGCATATTTTGTGTCATTTATTATTATTGGAGCATTGGTAATTTTAAACCTTGTTGTTGCCGTAATTTTAAGCTATTTAGGACAAGATGAGGAAGCAAAACGACAGGAGCAAATGTCGCAACTATATAATGAAAATAGAGAATTAAAGCAAGACATAAAAGAAATTAAAGATATCCTACTTCAAAAAAATCATTCGAAGAGGCAGAATGTATCAGAACGAAATCAATCCCAAGATGAGAATGCAAGCTAAAAACAAATATAAAAATCCACCTTGTTTCTCTTATTAAAGAGACGAAAGGTGGATTTTTACGTTTTATTTATTACAACATGTAGCCGGTATCTAGCATTAAAATGGGTAGAACATCGGTAATAATAATATTGCAATGAGTGCAATGATTATTTGCAACGGAACACCTACACGAACAAAGTCAAGGAAGGTATATTTTCCAGCAGCCATAACCATAGCGTTTGGTGGTGTGGCTACAGGTGTAGCAAAAGCCATACTTGAAGAGAAAGCAACCGCCATAACCATTGGAATTGGACTTACCCCCATTTGTTCTGCAGTTAAAATGGCAACTGGGAATAGTAAAACAGCTGTTGCTGTATTACTAATGAACTGGCTGAACAATGATGTAATTGCATATAATCCTGCAAGTACAGCAATAGGTCCAACAGCTCCTAAGCTTTGAATTAGACCTTCTGACATGAAGGTTACGCCACCTGTATTTTCTAAGGCAGTTGCCATTGGTAGCATGCAAGCAATAAGAATAACCGTCTGCCAATTAATTGATTGGTATGCTTGATCTGTTTGTCTAACACAGCCTGTCAATATCATGAGGACAGCGGCGACAACAACGGACACAACTGCAGGGACAATTTCTAATACCATGGCAAGAAGCATTCCTAAGAGAATAATTCCTGCAATCATACTTCGATTTGTTTGGTTAGCTAAATCTGTTTCTTCAGCAGCAGATTTTAAGACGACAGTATCATTTTTTTCAGCAGATAAAAGATTGATGTCCTTCCATTTACCGTGTACAAGAATTGAATCACCATAAAGTAATGTCTCTTCTTCTGTACCCTTTCTCGGTTCACTAAATTGATGCTTTAAAGCCAATACAGTTAAACCATATTTTTGTCTAAAATTAACCTCTTTAAGACTTTGATTGATTAACCTTGATTGAGGAGTTAAGATAACCTCTGCAAGATGACCCTCCTCTAATTTATAATCCTTTTCTTTTTGAAGGATTAAATCGGTATCCTCTATTAGCTCTGTTAAGGCCCCTTCCTCTCCGTAAACAATAAAGACATCTCCAGTTTCTACCATATAATTTGGTCCGACTGTAATACGGTGGGTTTGGTTACGTCTAGTAATACGTGATAAAGAAGACGTAGTCTCAATCTTAATCACTTCTAAAACAGTGATTTCATATGTACTAGGTAAACGAAGATCTTTAATGGTCTGTCCGATAATCCTACTGTCGTTAGGAGCTTTTACAGCAAAAATATTTTCTGTTATCCCGTACTGATCCACTAACTCAGCTGCATCAAATTTAGTAGAGCTGCCAGTTTTATTTTCTAAAGGTTTATCAAGCATCTTTCGACCAAATACCCATAAGTAAAGGATACCTGCTAAAAGCATGATAAAACCAATAGATGTAAATGAAAAGAAAGAAAGTGCTCCGTAACCGGCATCATGTAAGCTTTGGCTCGCTATTAAGTTTGGGGCAGTACCAATTAAAGTTAACGCCCCGCCCATGCTACTAGCAAAAGCTAAAGGGATTAACAGCTTTCCTGGATGAAGTTGCATTTGTCGACATAAGCTCACCACAACAGGAAGTAGAATGGCCACTGTTCCAGTATTACTAATAAAACCACTTAGGACAGCAACTAAAATAAGCATAAAAATCGTTAGCTTCCATTCGCTGTTTTTTGTTTTCTTAACGAGGAGATCACCAGCTTTTTGAGCTAGTCCACTTTGAAAAACTCCTTCACCTACAATAAATAGTGCTGCAACCATAATGACAACACTATTTGAAAAACCAGCGAAGGCTTCAGGAACAGTAATTAGTCCAGTTAATAGTAAAGATAGTAGTGCTATTGTTGCAACAAGATCTGCTCTAAATCTAGGTACTAAAAAGCAAATAGTAGTAATTGCCAAAATCAGAAAGACCAATTGCATATCTGTAATCATTTACATTATATCCTTTCTATCCTTATGATCCTTAAGATCACTAATGTATGAAAATATAAAGCATGAATGAAAAAATGGCTATACATTTTTAGTCTGTACGCATAAAACAGAAATTATTAGAATTCATATTACGAAGAGTTTAGTAAAAGAATTTTAAGATATTTTGCAACTTTATATTAACACAAATATCCAAATAATCCAGATTTTTTTATAGTGTTTTTCAAATCTGGGAAACGTTTGATAGAAAAGGGAAGGGTCATTTAAATCTTATTCTGATTCACCACTGCTTTTTCTATTAAATAAAATGCAATTATAAATAATATGTAGTAATTTTCATATTATTTTATACATATTACTTGTCTGATGTTCATATATATTACAAATTTATTTTGATACCCTACATTTTTCGTTTTCAGAATAGTTTGAATTATACTGCTAATCATGTGTGGTTTTACATAATGTATCGAAATAAATCGATAAACCTTAAATAATTTAAATGGTGATATGGAGGTCCTAATGAAAAAACCAGTCCTTGAAATTAATCATTTACGAACTCATTTTTTCACTGATCGAGGTGTAATTCCAGCTGTAGATGATGTAAGTTTTTATATTTATGAAGGAGAAGTACTTGGTGTTGTTGGGGAATCTGGATGTGGAAAGAGTGTAACGTCCTTATCTGTCATGGGACTAGTACCAAATCCTCCTGGAAAAATAGTAGGAGGAGAAATATTATTTCGACAACATTCTGTTAATGAAACTACGGAAAACCTTGTAAAGGTTAGTAAAAAAAGAATGAGGCAAATTAGGGGAAATCAAATTGCAATGATTTTTCAGGAACCAATGACTTCCTTAGACCCATTGTATACCATCGGTTTTCAAATTATAGAAGTTATTAAAAATCATGAAAAAATTTCGAAAAAGACTGCAAGAAATAAAGCGGTGGAACTTTTAAAGTTAGTAGGCATTCCAAGGCCAGAGGAAATTGTTCATGAATATCCTCACCAGCTCTCAGGAGGTATGAGACAGCGTGTCATGATTGCTATGGCTATGGCATGTGATCCAGAAATATTAATTGCAGATGAACCAACAACTGCTCTAGATGTGACCATTCAAGCACAAATCTTAGAGCTTATGAAAAAATTAAACCGTGAAAAAAGCATGTCCGTAATGATGATTACTCATGATTTAGGTGTTGTAGCGGAAATATGTAACAGAGTTGTCGTCATGTATGCAGGGAAAGTTGTTGAAGAAGGGGATGTAAGGACGATTTTAAAATCTCCAAAGCACCCCTACACACAAGGCTTAATACAATCTCTTCCGAAAATGAACCAGCGGGAAGAACGATTATATTCTATTCCTGGTAATGTACCAAAACCAGGAGAGGTCTTACAAGGATGTCATTTTGCAGACCGTTGTTCAATGGTTTTTAATCGATGTGTTAATGAAGATCCTGAATTGTATATGTTAAATGATGGTCATACTTGTCGCTGCTTCCTATATGGACAGGAGGGAGATGATCTCAATGTCTAAGCCACTTTTAGAAGTACAAGGACTAAAAAAATACTTTGATATTACAGGTGGTATTTTTTCTCGAAAGACTGGTGATATAAAGGCAGTTGATGATGTATCTTTTTCTGTTTTTGAAGGTGAGGTGTTTGGAATTGTTGGGGAGTCTGGATGTGGAAAATCTACTACTGGAAAAGTACTATTACGTCTCATTGAACCGACAGATGGGAAAATTTTTTTTGATGGAATGGAAATCACAAAACTTAGCGAAGAAGAAATGCGAAAAACACGAAGGGATATGCAGATAATATTTCAGGATCCATATGCATCCTTAAATCCTCGACATAAAATTGGAAGGATACTAGGGGAAGCACTAAAAATTCACGGCATTGGTAGTAAAATAGAGCAACAAAAGAAAGTAAAGGATATCCTAGAAATCGTCGGTTTACCAGGAGAACACGCTTCCCGTTATCCCCATCAATTTAGTGGTGGACAAAGGCAACGAATTGGGATCGCACGTGCACTAATTTTAAATCCTAAGCTGATTATATGTGACGAACCTGTCTCGGCATTAGATGTATCTATTCAATCTCAAATTCTAAATTTAATGAAGGATTTACAAGAGAAATTTAAGCTTACCTATATTTTTATTGCTCACGATCTTAGTGTTGTAAAACACATTAGTCATCGCATTGGAGTCATGTATTTAGGTCGAATGGTTGAGTTGTCTAGTACAGAAGATATGTTTGATAATCCATTACATCCATATACAAAGTCTTTACTTTCAGCAATTCCAGATCCAGATCCAGATTTTATACAGGAAAGAATCCTTTTAGAGGGAGATGTACCTAGTCCTTCAAACCCGCCATCTGGTTGTGCTTTTCATACCCGCTGTCCGGAAGCTATGGATATTTGTAAAAATGTTCGTCCTGTGCTTCAAGAAATTACAGTTAACAATTTTGTAGCCTGTCATCTGTATGAGGTTGAAGGAGATAATAACCGTAACCGATAACAGTGCAAGGATTACAAATGAAAATAATAATGAAAACAAAGAAGGGGGAAAGGAAATGGGAAAAAAGATTTTGCTGCTTTTTCTTTCATTGGTATTAGTAATAGTGATGGCGGCGTGTGGTGGTGACAATGAGGACGATGATAATAATAATGTAGATGATACTGCAGATACAAATGATGATAATAACGATAATGCCAACGATACATCAGCTGTGGATCAGACGTTAATTTATGCTCGTGGAGGAGATTCTCAAAGTCTTGATTTTGCTAGTACACAAGATGGAGAATCATCTAGAATTACCTTACAAATCTATGAGTCTTTATTAAAATTTAACGAGAATTCTTTTGAAGTGGAGCCAAGTCTTGCCGACGATTGGGATGTAGAAGATGATGATGTAACGTACACCTTTTATTTACGTGAAGGGGTTAAATTCCATGATGGAACGGATTTCAATGCAGAAGCTGTAAAAATAAATTTCGATCGTTGGTCCGATCCTGAAAGTGAATTTTCCTTTGCGGATGATGGTTATGCATATAGCGTGTATGGTAACCAATTTGGCGGGTTCAAAGGTGACGATGGACACATAATTGATGAGATTAATATCATTAACGATTACGAAATTCAATTTGTTTTAAAAGAGCCTTTTGGTGCATTTTTACAAAATATGGCTATGAGTTATTTTGCAATTACATCCCCTACAGCCCTTGCGGAATATGGTCCTACAATCAATGAAAACCCGGTAGGAACTGGTCCATTTAAATTTGTAAGATGGGATAAAGAAGATAGTATTATTTTAGACAAATTTGAGGATTATTGGATGGAAGGTTATCCAAAGCTAGATCGTGTAATTTTCCAGGTTATTCCTGATAATTCTGCTCGATTAACAGCCTTACGTGCTGGTGATATCGATATAATGGATGGGTTAAATCCAGACGATTATGAAATAGTGAAAAACGAAACTGGATTACAAGCTTTTGAAAGAGAAACAAATAACTTTGGATATCTCGGTTTTAATGTTGAAAAAGAGCCCTTTGACAATCCATTAGTTAGGAAAGCCATGCATCATGCAGTAGATAAGCAAAATCTTATTGACCTTTTATATGCTGGACTAGCGGAACCTGCCAAAAATCCATTACCACCAGCATACCTTGGTTATAATGATTCTATTGATCCTTATGAATATAATCCAGAGCTGGCAAGAGAACTTTTAGCGGAAGCAGGATATGAAGATGGTTTTGCATTTGATTTATGGGCAATGCCTGTGGCACGACCTTATATGCCTGATGCAGAACGTGCAGCAACCGTATTACAAGCAAACTTTGCTGATATTGGTTTAGAGGCGAACATTACTACTAGAGAATGGGCGACATATCTAGATGAGATTACAACAGGAGTACAGGATGTATTTATGCTAGGGTGGTCTGGTACAAACGGAGATTCGGACTATTTCTTAGGAAACTTATTAAGTACTGCTGGTATTCCTGATAGTAACTCTACTTTTTATTCCAATTCTGATGTAGATGCCCTATTAGCACAAGCAAGAACTACTGTTGATGAAGGGGAACGAGCAGCCCTTTATGAAGAGGCACTGGCCATCATACATGAGGATACACCGATGATAACATTAGTACACTCTGTTCCAGTTTTAGCTGGTAGTGATCGTGTGAAAAACTATGTACCTCATCTATCTACTAGTGAACCATTAACATTCGTAGAGTTAGGTGAGTAAGAGAATAGTAGAATTAATCGTTCCTATCTAAATTAATTGAAGGCAGGGAATTCAAAGAAATAGTTAGTTTTTCTGTTCCTGCCTTCCTTTCTCTTAATTGATTAGGGTAGACCGCCTATGGAAGTGAAGATTTTCGCCATGGAGAATGAAAATTAATTTTAATCCAATTGGAATCCCACGAGACTCCCTGCGGAAGAACGAGCTAGACGAGCACTGCGGGAGTAGAACGACCAAGGAGGCTTGGCAGATCGTACGCGGTAAAGAAGACACTGTGATTGCGAATGTAGTGAAGCAGAGCAGATGTCGCACTTATACCCTTGTGGTGAAAGCGAAGTGGGATGGAACGAATGATTAACCTGACCTTTATTTGCCGATACTATTAATTTTGATATCAGCTATTTTCAGGGTAGATATTATTATTTGTCTTAATTATTGTTAATGGAAGCAAGAGGTGAAAGGTATGGTTGCTTATACAATCCGAAGAATACTAATGGTCATTCCCGTCTTAATCGGAATGTCTATTGTAACTTTTGCAGTTATCCATTTTATTCCGGGGGATCCTGCAAGAATCATTTTAGGTGATCAAGCGACTGCTACGGCAATAGCAAATTTAGAAGAACAGCTAGGCTTAAATCGACCTGCATATATTCAATACTTTACTTACGTGTTTGATCTTCTAAAAGGGGATCTTGGGACATCTTTAAGAACAAATCGGGCAATTTCTTCGGAAATCTGGCCACATTTAGCGGCAACCCTTGAGCTAACCTTCTTTGCCATGATATTTGCTATTGTTATAGGTGTAAATGCTGGAATTATAAGTGCATGGAAGCAAAATTCATGGTTTGATTATATGGCTATGGTCGTTGCACTTATTGGAGTTTCCATGCCGATTTTTTGGCTTGGACTTATGCAACAATGGATATTCGCACAGGAGCTAGGATGGTTACCTTCATATGGACGTGGTAACCCACGAGATCCTGTTGAAACAATAACAAATATCTATCTCGTTGATACTCTCTTAAATGGCAGATTGGATCAATTTTGGACTTCCATAAAGCATCTAATATTACCAGGAATTGCATTAGGTACAATTCCTATGGCAATTATTGCTAGGATGACAAGATCAAGTATGCTTGAGGTATTACGTTCAGATTATATCCGAACAATTGAAGCAAAAGGTTCTAGAACATTTACGATCATTTATCGACACGGCTTTAAAAATGCTGTTATTCCTGTCCTTACTGTTGTAGGATTACAAACTGGCACCTTACTAGGAGGCGCTATCCTTACAGAAACAATATTCAGCTGGCCTGGAATTGGAAGATACGTCTATGACGCAATTGGGTCTCGTGATTATCCAGTCATCCAATCTGGAATTCTCGTTATTGCATTTATGTTTGTCATTATTAATTTAATTGTAGACTTACTATATAGCTATATTGATCCTCGAATCAAGTACTAGAGAGGGGGAGGAGTTTGATGGAAAACAATAAGAAAAACAAGGATGAATTAGTAATAAGTAAGGATAATATTAAGAAAAATAAAGCTATATCTCCGTGGACAGAAGCTTATTGGCAATTAAGAAAAAACAAACTAGCTATTATTGGAATCATAATTATTTCCTTATTTGTTTTCATAGCCATTATTGCACCATTTATTTCCCCATATGCTTTTAATACAATTAGCGCTGGACCTCGTTTAACCCCTCCTTCCCCTGAGCATTGGTTTGGAACAGACGATTTAGGGAGAGATACCTTTACTAGAATCGTATACGGAGCTAGAATTTCACTTGTAGTTGGGTTATTTGCAGTCACTGGAGCATTAGTATTCGGAACACTTTTAGGAATTGTGGCTGGTTTTTTTGGGAAATGGATAGATATGCTAATTTCTCGTATCTTTGACGTGATGCTAGCATTTCCAAGTATTTTACTAGCAATAGCTATTGTGGCTATTCTTGGTCCATCATTACAAAATGCATTAATTGCTATTGCAATTATTAATATTCCTATCTTTGGCAGATTAGTTAGGTCGAAGGTTATATCTATTCGACAAGAGGAGTATATATTAGCTGCGAAAGCATTAGGGATGAAAAGAGGGCGTATTCTTTTTCATCATGTTCTACCAAATAGTGTAGCCCCCATAATAGTGCAAGCAACCTTAAGTTTTGGGACTGCTATTCTTGAAGCAGCTGCATTAGGATTTTTGGGACTAGGTGCTCAAGAACCGACAGCTGAGTGGGGGAAAATGCTTTCTGACTCTAGACAATATATCCAATCAGCACCGTGGACAGTTTTATTTCCTGGTATTTCAATTATGCTTGTCGTACTTGGGTTTAATATGATCGGTGATGGTCTACGAGATGCTCTAGATCCGAAGATGAAAAATTGATTTGTGTTGGTTATTCCACTTTTAAAAAATCATGATATAAGGAAGGTGCACTATTATAACCATACAAAAAGCCTAAAATAGAATATTTAGGCTTTACATATAGCTATAATTAGAGTAATCCGTCTTGTTCATACAAGTAAGAGTATGGAATGTCAATAAACAAGAATAACGCATTTTCCAGTGGAAATGAGTAGGTACGAATCATCTCGTCCTTATCAATATCTGTGTAAAGATCAGACAGTATACCTTTTTGCTCAAAATCCATTCTCACAATGTTTTCTATAAAATAAGGTCGCCAGCTCCAGTTTTTTTGACGACTATCTTTTTCTAATTCCCAATTGCCCTCTTCGCTTTTAACTGCATTCGAAGACTGTTGAAAACCATCATGATCCACGATGTACACTCGGAAAGTATATGTTGTAAGGGCATTAGCAATTTTTAAGACAGTTTCATCAAGATCATTATACGATTTTATCGTTTTTAATGTAGCTTTTAAAGTTTGACTTAGCTTTTCAGTTAGCATTAGTTGCCCTTTAATTTTTTTTCGTTCATATTCAACAAACCGATGAAATTCTTTTTTTATAGTATCTTTACAAAATTCGGCATCAACAAATGATGGATTTGGTTTTCCTAAGTAAAAGCCTTGATAATATCGACTGCCATTTCGCCATGCGAAGTTAAGCTTTGTATAATTATCTACTCCTTCAAATAAAAGAGTTGAGCCGAGTTTTCTTGTTAGTAAAGATAAAGAATGAAGAACATCCCGGTACAGTTCAGGAAAAATGTCACCTTCTAAAAATCCAACATTGACCTTTACGATATTAGGCTTTAAATTAGCTAATCTTTCAAGGTTACTTGAAGAAATACCAACATCACCAATGGCGATCTTAACTCCGGTACTTTGAATATATGTAATTAAGTGTTTAATATCTGAATAATTAGAAGCATAATCTTTTTCTTTTATTTCCAAAACAACACGATCAAACGAAAGACCTTTCGTTTGATAGAATTGTAATTTTTCCATTAAGCGATCTGCGTCATCTCTAATGATGGAATGTATATTGATATTTAGAAATAAATACAAATGAGGAGTCTCTATAAATCTTTCGAGTGCAAGTGTTTGGACGTAGTCATCGATTTCATTACGATACTCCTCAGGAATAGTATCGTCTGTAAAAAATGAACCGAGACTTAAGGGGCCACTCTCCGTTTTCATTCTTGCAAACACTTCATAGCCAACTACTATTTGTTTATCTGCACTAATAATAGGTTGATAGAAAGGAACAATTTTGTCTTTATTCAATAGGATATCTAATGGATCCATAAAAAAGCACCTCCAGCATCTTTAACAAGGAAGATTGTCTTATTATATCATAGGGATGATTGTTTCTAAACTAAACTTAATGTTTGAACCAGATAAAGTTTTTAGCTAACGCTTTTATAAAATTAGTTCTTGCAAAATATTTAGAATTCAATTACAATACTATTTATCAATAAAAATTCTATAGCGATAGACTTCTTATCCAGAGTGGTGGAGGGACAGGCCCTTTGAAACCCGGCAACCTTAAATCAAGTGATTGATTTGAACGGTGCCAATTCCTGCAAGGTGATAAAGCCTTGGGAGATGAGAGAATCGTATGTATATACGAGACCTCTCTAATGAAAAGAGAGGTTTTTTCTTTTGGAAAGAAGCTGTATCGTTCAAAAGGAGCGAGAAAAAATGGAAAAAGCAGTTTTTGGAGCAGGATGTTTTTGGGGAGTGGAAGCATTTTTTGAAAATATTCGTGGGGTAGAAGAAACGAAGGTAGGATATTCTGGTGGTCATGTTGAAAACCCTGCTTATGAATTAGTGAAGACTGGTACAACTGGACATGCAGAGGTAATTGAAATATGGTTTAACCCTTGGAAAATTTCTTATGAAGAACTTGTGGTAAAGTTTTTTGAATGTCACAATCCAACAACCGTGAATCGACAAGGGATTGATGTAGGAACACAGTATCGTTCTGTCATTTTCTTTCAAAACCTTAACCAACTAGAGATCGCAAGTAGAAAGAAATCAGAATTGAACAAAAGCTTAAGTAAAGAAGTAGTTACAGAGATTGCACCAGCAAAACCGTTTTATCCGGCAGAAGAATACCACCAAAAGTACTTTCAAAAAAATGGAACCTTGGCTTGTGGTATATAATTTAAAAGTAATAGGGATAAGTTTAAGGGAACTTGTCCCTTTTTTATTTCTTGTATGTTCTATAGTCTTTCTAACAGGTGACAGCTTTCACCACAGGAATAAGGGCGACATCTGTTCATTCTTCACAGTGTTTCTTTACCGCGGGCACGGGCTCAACTTCCTAAAACTTACACAGTAAGCTTTTAGGGGATTTTCGACTCGTGCTGATCCCACTGTAGTCGCCGCATTCCACTACTGAACCAGTCTATTTTCAGGGTGACCTTACTATACAAAGGAGTGTTTTCATGACTAATCAAAGAGACGCATTGGCTAATATGAAACGTTCATTAGAAACTTGTATGGACGATTGGAAAATGATGCAGCAAACAGAGGGGGACGAAGGAGCCGAATGGGCAGAACGATTTGAAAGACATTTCTATTTGTTTATTGATGATTTTAAGGAATGGTTTTATATGTTAGAGGCTCCCCCTCAAAGTATTGAATCATTAGAGAAAATGGAAGAAGTGAAAGAGATACATTCATTACTGCCAGGACCATTACAATTAAATTTTATGATTGAAATGGAAGAGATCATAGATAGTTTAGATACAAAACGATTCGATTAGTAGTATAAATAAAAGAATGCCTGTCATCCAATGCGATGACAGGTATTCAAATTTTACTTACACTTTTCCCAAAGGTAGGCCATTGCAATTAAAGGGTTGTGACCGAGATAATCCTTACATGGTTGGTTAAATTCCGTATATGGCTTTCGTTTTACTTCCGTTTGTTCGCCTAAAAATGGGTGATAAAATTCCCAAATGGTTCCAGTTCGTTCAAACTGTTCTGAAGTTGCATCCAATGCTTTTTCTAAAATTGCCATTGCAGCATCCTTACGTTCATATTTCATACATCCTCTTGCAGCCCAATACGTCATACTATTCCAGCTTGGACCTCGCCACATCCGTAATTCGAAATCAGGGTCATTAATAGCCACAGTTGGCATGGGGTGGTCAGTAAAAAAACGATTCGGATTTAACAAATTTTTATCAATCACTAATTGTGCTTGAGAATCTGTTGCAGCACCAACAACAATGGCCCAAATTCCTTCAAATGCTAAGTGTCGTTGATGAGGTTTTCCAACAGCCCAGCTGTCATGGAAAAAACCAGTTTCTTCATCGAACAAGGTGGTTTGAATATATTCTTTGAGGGCTTTAGCTTTTCCTTCAAATATGCTACTATTCTCTAGGTCATTTAACTTAATAGCCCATTTCTCAGCATATGAATAAAGTAAATAGACGTGTGAAGTTGCATCCACACAAGGGAATTTACCAGTAGCAATTTCCTTAAACCGAATGCCATCATCCACTCCGCTTTCCCATAAATTATTGAGGATATCAGTATAATAGAAACCTTCTTCTTCAGCATTTCTGTTATTCTCAAACCAAGCTATTTGTTTTTTTATTGCTTCATAGCTTGGTAGTAGGATCGAGGTATCATCATATTTATTCATATAATCCTCAACGGCAATTGGCCAAACTGGAGGATGTGTTTGAACACTACTCCAATTCACTTCGTTATTTGACTTATAAATGACACCTGGAAGAAAGCCATCTATAGATTGATTATGAAAATTGTTTAATAGTTGATTTTTTGCATGCTCTTTTCTTGTATGAATAGCATCAAGGGTTGCGTGTACAATATCCCAATGTCCAAAAGCTGGTCCATAACAGTAGCCACTTCCGATATTCTCCCACGGATATGGGAAAGGGGTTTCAGGTGGATATGTACAATCTTTATGTAACTGTTCTGTATAATGTAAAACTTGTTGCCATGCTAATTTTCCTGGAAATTTACTCATCTAATACCATGCTCCTTATACTTAGTTTTAGTTACTACGAATGCATAAATAGACAATAAAAACACTCCTAGTCATTACTATTTCTTCATATAATGCTAATTTTCCTTTGAAGTTTTTATTAGATGTAGAGTGATGTTAAATGATCCTATTTTTTATGGGGAAATAAAGAAGTTCCTGTTTCTGTATAATCCTATACATATAAAGAAACAGAACTTACCGTATATAATTTTAGTTTAAGTCTTTTGACTTATCAGTAAAAACGTGTAAATCATCCCAGCCAAATGCACATTCATTTAGCTCTTTTCCAGCAATGGTTGTCTTCTTTTCGTACACTTCTTTACCATTCAAAGCGTTAAAAAAAGAACATGATGGATGATTTTTGAAGGTCCAAACGGCCATTGCAGAATGACGAAGATCTATGATATTTTGAGCAACACTCTCAAATAATTTCCTACCGAAGCCTTGTCCTTGGATATCAGGATGAATATAGATTCCGTATAGCTCACCAGTGTATCCTATTCTTAAACGAGGATCGCGCATTGTTCCCCCTAAGGCAAAACCCACGATCTCATTATGATTATTTTCCACAACATAATTCATTGTTCCACCACTAATCGTTTTTGGAAGGTCTTTTTGCCAGCGGTCTTCTCGATTTTTATATGTAAACTTTT
The DNA here is from genome assembly GCF_029688925.1 of Evansella sp. AB-P1. Taxonomy (GTDB): domain Bacteria; phylum Bacillota; class Bacilli; order Bacillales; family Salisediminibacteriaceae; genus Evansella. Next base: position 39,678 of record NZ_JARUKY010000005.1, on the reverse strand, counting down.
CTATAACGGATGGTGGTAAAATCCCTTCATAATCTGAATGAATGCAGTCAACATGTACCCGTGCAATTCCTTTCCAATCATCAGATGATGCTTGTCTAATTTTCATGATATCCCCCTTTGAGATGATGTCATTCTTTATTTCTAATCATAAGGTTACCATTATAAAGATAAAATTTCATCGTTTTGCTTTTCAGTACTAACCGTAGGATTTATTAAATGATAGATGGTAGGTAAGGGGGAAGGAGGATACATGTGTCTGAATATCATTTATATCTCATAGATAGTGAGGCAAGACGCAGAATAAGAGGGGAGTATACCACCTATCTGCGCCATGATTATTTTAAAGTTAAGTAGTTCATATTTTTATTCAGCGTTTCCGTCAGAAACATCAAGCTCAATCCTACTCATGAATTCTTCAGCTGCACTATAGCCTTGCATCTTTAAAATCCAATTGTGTACTGCTGCTTCAATCAATCCAGCTACATCTCGACCAGGTTGAACTTGTATTTCAATAGATGGGATTCTAACCCCCATATACTCAGTATATTGAAGGTCGTGATCCAATTCGTTGTTCAAATCATCCTTTTCCCATTTGGATAACTTAATGTCTAAAGCAATACGGGTTTCGTCTTGAAATGCCTTTCTTCCATATAAACGAACAACGTTTAATAATCCTATACTACGTAGAGCTAAAAATTCTCTCGTTTTTTCATCATGTGTTCCAAGGAGGGTTTGTGGACTAATTTTCTTTAAAACAACGATATCATCAGCAACTAATCGGTGACCTCTACCAATTAATGTATGAGCTGTTTCGCTTTTTCCAACACCTGAATTTCCCCGTAATAATATCCCAATACCAGAGACATTAACACAAACACCATGAATAGAAATTTGTGGAGCTAACATTTTTGATAAATAGCCATCTAGATTAGCAATAAATTCAGAAGTACTTTCTTCCTTTTGAGTAATTAACAATGGAATTTCTTCCTCGATACAATGCTGTTTTAAATATGTAAGTTCATCTTCATCAGCTGTTACAATAAAGCATGGAGGATGATAATTAACGATATTACCGATACGCATTTTACGTTCTTCTTTACTTAGTTTATGTAAATAAGTAACTTCCTTTTGACCTAATATTTGAACTCGTTCTATAGGGAAAAAGTCAAAATAGCCAACAAATTCTAAACCAGGTCGGTGAACGCGAGGTTGCGTAATAGTATTCTGTAAATGGTTTTCTCCTGCTAATACCTTTAATGAAAATTTATTGACTAAATCTTTAACTGTTATTTTTTCCACAATCACGCACCTCCTATAACAAATTCAAATGGAAATTTAGAGTCAAAAATTTTTAAACGTAACAATTTCATTTCTGCATTTTTTAGTGTGTCTACAAAATTCAAGTTTATATCGTCCTTTCTTTACAATTATACCTACGTATAACATACCATAAAACAATTTATAGGAGCACAGGAGATGATGAAGATTTAAAGAATATCTAATTGTAATATTATATTTACAAAACCTTTACATAAAATTTACGTATTTTATATTTCTATTTATATTAATAACATTTATTATGTTTAATAGATAGTGAGATTGTTGAATTTTGTCGACATAAGATAATAACTAACTAAGAGGTGAAACAGCTTGGATTTACAAACTTTACTTTTTATGTTTATTGGTGGACTAGGAATTTTCTTATTTGGTATTAAATATTTAGGAGATGGATTACAAAAGGTTGCAGGTGATGGGCTTAGAGACCTTTTAGATAGATTTACTACGAATCCTATAAAAGGGGTTTTTGCAGGTATATTTGTTACTGTCTTCCTTCAAACAAGTACAGGGACAACTGTTTTAGCAATAGGATTAGTAAATGCAGGATTTATGACTTTAAGACAGGCAATTGGTGTGATTTTAGGAGCTAACATTGGTACAACGGTTACAGCATTTATTATTGGTATTAAAATTTCTGAATATGCCTTGCCTATTATTGCAGTCGGGACACTATTAATCTTTTTCTTTAAAAATCGTAAAATCAATAACTATGGACAAGTTATTTTTGGCTTTGGGTCTTTATTTCTTGGGTTGAATTTAATGGGAGATGGACTACGACCATTAAGAAACCTCCAAGCATTTGCAGATTTAACCGTTTCTATGAGTGAAAACCCGCTATTAGGTGTACTTATTGGGACTATTTTTACTGTAGCAGTTCAAAGTTCTACTGCAGCAATCGGACTCTTACAAACATTGTTTGGACAAGGCGCAATGGACCTTAATGCTGCTTTACCAGTACTTTTTGGCGACAATATTGGTACTACCATTACAGCTGTTTTAGCTGCTTTAGGTGCTTCCGTTGCAGCAAAAAGAGCAGCAGCAACTCATGTTATATTTAATCTAATTGGTACTGCAATTGTATTAATAATACTTGGACCATTTACTTATTTAATCGAAACTCTTCGAGATATGTTACAACTTAACCCAGAAATGACAATTGCATTCGCACATGGGATATTTAACATCTCAAACACGTTAATACAGTTGCCATTTATCGGGGTATTAGCTTGGATTGTAACAAAGCTAATTCCCGGTAATGATTCAGCAGTTGCATACAAAGCAGTACATCTTGATGAAGCTTTTATACGTCAATCACCATCAATTGCCATTGGACAAGCTCAAAAGGAAGTATTACGTATGGGAGAATTAGCAGAGAAGGGATTAGAGGAAGCTAGTCTGTATTTAAAAACAAATCAAAAGAAACACGGAGAAATGATTCCTCAATATGAGGATGCGATAAATAATTTAGATCGAAAAATTACAGATTACTTAGTAAAAGTTTCTTCCCATTCTCTTTCAGTAAATGATTCAAATATACATTCTGCATTAATGGATAATGTTAGAGACCTTGAACGTATTGGTGATCATATGGAAAATATTATGGAACTTGTAGAATATCAGATAGTAAATAAAGTGCAATTTTCCGAAAGTGCAATGAACGATTTAGATGAGATGTTTACATTAACCATTACAACCATTAAACAATCTATAAAAGCAATAGAACTTCATGATGCAGGAGAAGCGAGAGCAGTTTTAGAAAAAGAAGATAAAATAGATAAAATGGAACGGGAATTACGTAAAAAACACATTTTACGCCTAAACGAAAGGAAATGTACAGGTTCAGCTGGGATTGTTTATGTGGATATTGTAAGTAACTTAGAACGAATAGGGGATCATGCAGTAAATATCGCAGAGACTGTTATAAGTGAAAATTAATCCTAATTGAAATATATATAGTAAGAAAAGCCTTGCAAGATACTTTACAAGGCTTTTCTACGTTTATTTCTAGATTGTTATCGATTTATTGCTTCATATATAAAGTAAAACGTAAGGTACTAAATTTATTCTGTCACCCGTTTCAACGTAATGTATTCCGTATCTTTTTCCGCGTATTGAATCGTATCTTGATCAATGATTCTATACTTCCGCCCCCCTTGAAGTCCTGAAATTTCATTTCCATTTATTTCAGCAGAGGATTCAGAAATTCGAACCATATAACTTCCACTATGAATGCGGTGTATATCGGTTCTTAAAATAATTGGTGATGATTGGAATTGGGTTATGTGGATGTAAGACCTATCTTCAATAAAATCTATTGGCTCCCACAAACCTATCATGTTAAGAAGCATTTCTTGCTGTGCAACTTTTTCATCACTTACCTCTTGTTGAAGTTGGATATGCTGATCATATTCTTCCTCTGAATAGCGACGATATGTTCCACTTAGATTATAAAATGTATCCGATTGCCGATCGTAACGAATATGCTGTGTCTGTCCCCCGCGTGATTCTCCTTGGAATATCATCTCTAAATCATTCCCAATGAGATAAGTTTGAGTTCGATTTTCTAGCATGCTTTCATACAATGTCCCATTCTCTGAATGAGAGATTCGCACAACGACAGCTTCGTCATGATCTCGTACCCAGTAACCTATAAGCTGATTTAATGCCACAGCTTTAAAATTCCCACCGTAATTCATTAGTAATTCTACAATATCAGTAAACCGATGGTCTCTTGCATATTCTAATGGAGTAACGAGATCTCTATTCATCGCGTTCGGGTCTGCACCTGCAGTAATTAAGGATTGTACAATCCCATAGTCCTGATTCATTACTGCGAGTAATAAAGCTTGATTACCGTTTATGTCAATTGTATTAGGATCTACATTTTCAGATAAAAGTGCCTTTGTGCGAACTTGATTTCTAGAACTAACCGAATCAATAAGCCAGTTTTCTAATAGATCTCTATTCATATTAGATACCGATAATAATTTTCCGAAGACAGAATCGCTACCTCTTTCAGCTGCATACATGACAGCAGTTTTACCATTTTTATCTACTATGTCAGGATCAGCTCCTTCAGAGAGTAAAAGTGAAACGAGTGAGGTAGTTCCATGTATACCAGCAAACATGATAGGTGTACTTCCATTAAAGTCTGGTCCATTTGCGTCTGCCCCATAGTCTAGCAACAATTGTATGGTGTGGTATACGTCAATATCCTGTAGCATGGTATAGCTAAGTAAATTTTCCCCTTGATCACTAGGTATATTTGGATCAGCATGATGTGTTAAAAGAGTTTCTACAAGGGGAAACAAAGCCCCTCGTTCAATTGCATGGAACAAAAGTGGTCGTCCACTAACTGTGCCATTCGCATCCCCATTCATTTGTAGCATTAACTCTAAATTCGTTACGTCTTCCGTTATTATGGACCAAAGTAAATACTCTGACCTTAACTGAAAATCATTCTTTACACTAGCACCTTGTAGTAGCAAGGGCATTATTCTTGTATGAATATTTTCATATGGTTGTATGAGTACATAGTCAATAGCATTCATACCTTCCTCACTCGTTAATGTGCTATCTGCTCCAAACTGAATTAATGTTTCTACTAATTCTTCACTTTCTAAATCAATGGCAGTAAAGAGGAGAGGTCTATTATCAGAAATAACATTTGGATTTGCATTATACATGATTAACAGTTCTTCAATGAATGTCAATGACTGATCATCTTCGATAGCATTTGCCAATACTGTTTTCCCGTTACTCCCTTCCATATTTATATCAGCACCTATGGATAGAAGAAATTTCACTCGTTTATAATCTTGGCGATCAAGGGCCTTCTTTAAGGAACTATTTTCTATGTTCGAATTTACCCATTTATTTTCAATATGATTAAAATAAATAGAGTCAATTCCTGGTGCTAGCTTACCAGCATAGGCAAAAGTCATACCATTCCAGCTAATAAACAATAATAGTAAAATTGGAAGTGCATAACGAAAACGCAAATAGAAATGTTTATACGATTTTTCTCTATATCGTTGGTATAGCGTGGCAATAGGATCTAGCTTTAACTTTTTTATTCGTCTTTGTCTAACTAAATAATTCAAAAATGAATCTTTTTTTAAATCTTGGTCAGAAAGTAACGTTGAATATGCTTGTATCATTTCGTCGTAGCATTTCTCCTGTACATTATTTTCTATTTTTTCTTCTATCTTTACTAAATTTTTAAACAGTTCGTAGTTTTTGGCAATTTGAATGGAAAGTGATTGATTATTCTTATTCAATTGATAATAATGGAAAAATGCTTTATATATTTCGTTAGCTTTAGTAGATTTTATCTGTTCGGAACAATGAATCATTCGTAAAAAGATAGTATGTAGCTTGGGGATGGTCAAGCCTTCAACAAAGGTTTCATTGTCCACATTTACTTGAGGAATTTCCTTTAATAGCTTTAAATAATAACGTAGGGACTCTTCGTACTTTCTTTCCTTCCAAAAATTTAGTTCAATATAGTGAACTAAAAAGTTATATCTCATTTGCTGCACCAGTTCTTTAACTGTGTAGCCATCAATTTCCATGCTGTTAATTGCTTCGTTAGCAGCAAGATATTGCTGAAGGCCTGTTAAAAGCTGATCTCCAATTAAAAAATTTTCCTGTTGTAGTGCAAATGCAAGTGCTTGTCGATTATCTTCCATCCAACTTTTAATTCGTTTCTCCTCAGAATCTATTACACCTATAGAGAGGCTTCCTTTAAACGCATCAAAGTATCTTATCTCATATCCTAAGCTTTTTAAATCCTCTTGCACTTTTAGAAGGAATCCACCATAAAGGGAAGAGTTGATAGCTTCATAGCAGTCTCGGAGCTCCTGCAAAAGCTTTCTGTAAGCATTGATAACCTTATTCCACGATTTAGATACTTCATTTAAAGAATGGTTAATATATGCTTCATCGTTAGAAAAAGATTTAATGATGTTTCTTGAAACAAGACCTCCTAAAGGGCCAGCTGCAAAGGAGCCAAGTAATCCTGCCCCAAGCTGAAATAGCTGTTTGTCTCCTCTTTTCTTTCCTAGATCTTCAAGTAGGACAAAATGGCTGTTCATTTGCTCTGCATGAAGCTGAAGATTTCTAAGTGTATCCTTCGTTTTTTCATACAATAATCCTTGATAAATATTGAATATTTCATTAGCTGCTTTGTATCGTGTAAAAAGACTAGGGAAAGATGAATTTTCTGTCATACTAGTATGAAAGGTATGATACTCTTTTTTTAATTCAGTTACATCTAGTCCAGTGTTTAAATGAGAAACAAATGTTTTCGGATGAATAAGTCTAAAATATTCCTTCATGAGGCCATTTCGTTCAGACTTTGAGGTCTCTTCATCGTGGAGTCTTGATAATACATCATTTAACTTCAAGATAACATTTTCTTCAATAGACTTTTCCAAGCGTGCTACTTCTTCATTATTTTTTCTTTGTAAAAACTTTAAAATGCCAAAAGAAGCATTATATTTAAAATTCGTACTAATAGCATCATGAATATCTTGGATTTGTTTCGGTAAATCCCGCAAATGAGAATGATTCTTCCAATCTTGAGTCATGTTGTCTGCTCCTATCGTTGTCTGTTATTATAACCAATCAAAAATTCCTAGCCCTTCATCCATAAAGCTGTATTGGAAAGAATCTGTAAGAAATGAGATTGAATCGCTGTGTCCAGCAAAGTTCGTAGTTGCATAATCGTTTAATGAGTGAAATGAAGGTGCAGCTACTGGGAAATTAGGAAAAGAAAAATGAAGAGAGTTTTGGAATTTTTCTGTAATTCCTAATACTTCCATATCATTTGAATACATTGTATGTCCTTGTGGTGCTTGAAAGGAAATCGCTTCTAGGCCAAAATTACTATTATACAAGTTTGCACCACCAAAGGGATTACCAACTGTAAAGGCCTGCTGATTAAAGGTTTGATCCATAATGGATTGGCCACCCATACTATTTGCAGTCGTGACGGCCTCCGTTCCCATATGTTGGTCTGTAATATTTATGCCACCAATCTGATTTTCAAAAGCAAACCCCATAGCATTTCCGGTTTTATCTTTAATAAGTAGTTGATCACCAACCCAAGGTATAGCAATGGAACCATCTAATGGTAATGAAGAACCTTTTAACATTTCTGAAAGACTTGCTTGTGGATAGGTTAAGTCTATTAAACTCATTTTGTTCCCCCCATAAGTATTGTGAAAAGTAGAAAATAATAAAATTAAGTTAATAAATTTATTTTACAGTAAATATAAAAATTACAGTAGATATTTATTTTATTTGAATTGTAATAAGAATTCACAGAAAATAATTGGAAGGTCAGACCTATAGTAGAGTCAAGAATGTGTAATGGGAATTAGATGGGGAAGGGGCGGTTATATTGTGATATTCACGCTTATCCATCATAACCTTTTTGGGTAGAAATACTAGTTACTAGTCATTGGTTATAAGTAATTAATATCAATGATCTTATAGCAACAAAAAATCTGTTGAAGGATTGATTTTATCCTTGGATGAAACATTATCGTTTTCATTTATTGATTAAAGGAAGGAAAGCCATTCTCGCTATTTTAGAGGGGAGGCTTTCTTATTGTGCAATATAAACAATTTTCTTCATTAATAGAATTCGGATCATTAATACTATTAGATAAATAGTATGTAAGAAAAAATGACATGATCTAACACAACGAAGAAAAATACTATTAACATAGTAATTAACTTAATATTGAAGTGTTTAAATTTTAAAATAATTAATTACTTTTCGTAATACTTTAAAAAAACAGAAGGTATTTGGAGGCAGAAGTTCATGTACAAAGACACGATGGAAACCTTGACGAATATGGGGATAGCAAAAGTTAATCTATTAAATAATAGTAAAGGGAGATTTCTCGCATCTGCATCGTTAGCAGGGGCATATGTAGGATTAGCTGTTGTTCTAAGCTTTACTCTTGGAGGATTATTTACTACATTATCCTCGCCAATAGCTTCTTTATTAGTTGGATTATCTTTTGGGATAGCCTTAGTCCTTATTATATTTGCTGGGGCAGAACTATTTACAGGTAACAACATGATTCTTACTGTGAGTACATTGTCTGGTGCCACAACATGGAGAGACACAATAGTTAATTGGTTTTGGTGTTACATAGGAAATTTATTAGGTGCGACATTATTTTGTCTATTAATTTTTTTCTCAGGCATTTTCTCTAATATAGGAAGTGATCATTTCCTGATGGTAACAGCAGCAAACAAAATGGGCTTAAGTGTATCTGAGTTATTTTTTCGAGGGATTTTATGTAACTGGCTAGTATGTTTAGCTATTTGGTGTTGTTTACGTACGAAAAATGATGCAGCAAAAATTATGATTATTCTTTGGATATTGTTAACCTTTGTGGTTTCTGGTTATGAACATAGTATTGCGAATATGGCAATTTTAGGGCTGGCTTTGATTCACCCTAGTCCAGAAACGATTACATTTACAGGTTATTTTAATAATCTAATTCCAGTTACATTAGGAAATATGGTAGGCGGAATCCTTTTCCTAGGTTGCTTGTACTGGTTTATTAGTCCACATAAAAAGAAGGAAGAAGGGCAAATGAAACCGTCACTAGCAGTTAGAAAGTCTATTGCATCAGCTAAATAGATAAATATTTTGTAGGGAGAGGTAAACAATGAAACAAAAACTCGTACTTATAGGTAATGGGATGGCAGGGATTAGAACGATTGAAGAAATTTTGAAAAATGATGCGAATCGTTTTGATATAACGGTATTTGGTGAAGAACCTCATCCAAATTACAATAGAATCATGTTATCTTCTGTATTGCAAGGAGATTCTACAGTAGATGATATCGTTCTAAATGAATATCAATGGTATGAAGAAAATAATATTGAACTATTAGTGGGTGACCCAGTAACAAACGTTGATACAGAAAGACAAATAGTTAAAAGTAAAAACGGAGTAGAACGATCGTACGATAAATTAATTTTTGCGACTGGTTCCGATGCTTATATGCTTCCATTACCAGGGGCTGACAAGGAAGGTGTTATTGCTTTTCGAAATATTAAAGACTGTGAAACAATGATCGAAACTTCAAAAAGATATAAAAGTGCAGTTGTTATCGGTGGTGGTTTACTAGGTTTGGAAGCTGCTCGAGGCTTACTCAATTTAAATATGAAAGTTGATGTAGTGCATATATCTAATGTTCTAATGGAGAGACAATTAGATGAGCAAGGCGGGAAAATGCTACAAGAGGAATTAGAAAAACAAGGGATGAAGTTCCATTTAAACAAAAATACAAAAAAGATAACTGGTAGAAAACGGGTGCAAGGAATCGAATTTAATGATGGTTCTAGCTTAGAGACGGATCTCGTTGTCATGGCAGTTGGAATAAAACCAAATGTGGCATTAGCTCAAGATGCTGGTTTAACAACGGAAAGAGCTATTGTAGTAGATGATTATATGCATACAAGTGCTCCAAATGTTTATGCTGTTGGGGAATGTGCACAGCACAGAGGAATCGCCTATGGTCTTGTTGCGCCTCTATATGAACAAGGAAAAGTCTTAGCAGCAAATCTTTGTTCGGATAAAGGAACACTCGAACATAGCTATGAAGGGTCAGTGGTGTATACAAAATTAAAAGTATCTGGTGTGGATGTGTTTTCTGCTGGTCAATTCCAAGATGGTAAAGATACGAAAGCAATACGTATTCATGATGAATTCGAAAATATTTATAAAAAAGTAGTTATTCGAGATAACAAGATTATTGGTGCGTTACTATTTGGTGACACATCTGATTCTACTCGCTTACTAAGCATGATAAAAAATGATGAAGATATTTCTGGTATGAGTAAAGCGGCATTGTTACCTTCTGAAAGTGGAGAAGCGAAAGTGAGTCCAGTTGTAGCGATGGCGGATGAGGATAATATTTGTGATTGTAATGGTGTAACAAAAGGTGCCATTTGCTCAGCCATTACGGAACAAGGTCTTACATCAGTTGAGGAAGTGAAGCAATGTATGACAGCAGGCCGTTCCTGTGGTGGTTGTAAACCACTCATTGCTGATCTTTTATCAGTGACTGCTGGTGTTGATATAGGGAATACACCAGAACCAATGTGTAGCTGTACAACATTAACTCACGAGGAAGTTGTAGCTGAAATTCGCGAATTAGGACTGACATACCCTCGTGAAGTGATGAATGTTCTCGGGTGGGAATCCGATGAAGGTTGTTCTAAATGTCGTCCGGCAATCAACTACTACTTAAAAATGGTGGATCCAATCAAAAATGAAGACGATCCAACATCACGTTTCATTAACGAACGTGCACATGCAAATATCAATCATAATGGTACATTTACAGTGGTGCCTCGCATGTATGGTGGTGTCACAAATGCAGATCAATTAAGAAAGATTGCCGATGTAGCGGAAAAATACAGTGTTCCTCTATTAAAAGTAACAGGAGGACAACGAATAGATTTATTTGGAGTAGAAAAGGAAGACTTACCAAATGTATGGAGTGACCTAGGGATGAGGTCTGGCTCTGCCTACGCGAAAGCCCTTCGTACCGTAAAAACATGTGTAGGTGAATCGTTCTGTCGATTTGGTACACAGGATTCCATTGGTCTTGGTATTGAGCTCGAGAAAAAGTTTGAGTACATTAATACTCCTCATAAAGTAAAAATGGCTGTATCCGCTTGTCCACGTAACTGTGCGGAGTCAGGTATCAAAGACTTCGGTGTTGTTGGAGTAGATGGTGGTTGGGAACTTTATGTTGGTGGAAATGGTGGTGTTGACCTTCGTGGCGGAGACCTATTCTGTAAAGTGAAAACGAAGGAAGAAATTATTGATACAATCAGTGCATTCATGCAATATTACAGGGAAAATGCGAGGTATTTAGAACGAACTTCTCACTTTGTGGAACGGGTCGGCTTAGATCATATGAAGCAAGTAGTACTTGAAGATGAAGCAGGGCGTCAAGGATTAATTGAAAGAATGGAAGTAGCTCTTTCAACAGGAAAAGATCCTTGGAAGGAAATTGTGGAAAACGAAGAATTACAGCAAGAATTTAAAAAGAAAAAAGTAGAAGTGTTGTCATAGGGAGGGGAGAGAAAATCATGAGTAAAGTTAGTACGATCAATAGGATAAAAGTAGCTAAAGTATCAGATTTAGCTGTTGGAGTAGGGCAAAGGGTGAATATTGCTGGAAAAGAAATAGCTTTATTTAAGCAAAATGATGGAATTATTAAGGCAATACTAAATCGTTGTCCTCATAAAGGAGGCCCTTTATCTGAGGGGATCGTAAGTGGTGAGCATGTCTTTTGTCCCCTTCACGATTGGAAAATTAATATGAATGATGGACAGGTGCAAGCACCAGACATAGGATGTGTAAAAACGTATCATGTAGAAATAATGAAAGATACTGTTTTTATAGAAATAAATTAAATAAGTGTAAAATATACAAAAAAGGGTATAAGGTCTAACTAGATCTATACTCTTTTTTGTTTTTGTGGGTATAGCCTGAAATTAACTTCCGAAGCATAATTCATGTACAGAATCCAAAAACTAGAGAGAAATAAAAAAGCGGAAGAAGGAAAGGGAGTACAATGACAAAAGAACAAGAAGTAAATAGTGCAGGTTGGAATTTAGATAACAGTTATGGTCGTCTACCGGAATTGTTTTATTCTAGGCTAGACTCAACCCCGGTGGATGAACCTGAACTGATCGTTTTAAATGAATCGTTGGCAGAAGAATTAGGGTTGGACGTAGAATACTTAAAAAGTGAGGAAGGAGTAAGAATCTTTGCAGGTAACAAAACTCCAAAAGGTTCTGATCCACTAGCCCAAGCCTATGCAGGACATCAATTTGGCCACTTTACGATGCTAGGGGACGGACGTGCGATTCTTCTTGGAGAACAAATTACACCAGAAGGAGAACGGTTCGATATCCAATTGAAGGGATCAGGAAGAACTCCTTATTCCCGAGGAGGAGACGGTCGAGCTGCTTTAGGACCTATGCTTAGGGAGCATATTATGAGTGAAGCGATGCACGCATTAGGAATTCCAACAAATCGCAGTTTAGCAGTCGTTATAACTGGCGAACCAGTTTACCGTGAAACGGAGTTACCTGGTGCTATTTTGACTAGGGTTGCTGCAAGTCATTTACGCGTTGGTACATTTCAATTCGCTGCAGGAGGTGGTGAAAAGGAAGACCTCAAAGCACTAGCGGACTATACACTAAATCGACATTTTGCAAATGTAGATATCGTTGAAGAAGAAAATCGTTATCTTTCTTTATTAAATGAAGTAATAAAGCGTCAGGCTCAGCTTATAGCAAAATGGCAGCTTGTTGGTTTTATTCACGGAGTAATGAATACGGACAATATGACGATTAGTGGAGAAACGATTGATTATGGTCCTTGTGCATTTATGGATACGTATGACCCTGCAACGGTCTTCAGTTCCATCGATCGTCAAGGCCGTTACGCCTATGGCAATCAACCGAAAATCGGTGTATGGAATTTAGCAAGATTAGCAGAAACCCTCTTACCATTAATACATGATGACCAAGAAAAAGCTGTTGAAATAGCAGAAGAAACCTTATCTAAATTTTCTCAATTATATCGTAAGGAATGGCTTGAAGGAATGAGAGCAAAGCTAGGGATTTTCAATGAAGAGCAGGAGGATGAAGCTTTAATTGAAGACCTCTTACAACTCATGGAAAAGAACAAAGCTGACTACACAAATACATTCCGGGCATTGACGTTAAACAAGCTAGAGGGGATGGAGCTTTTTAAAACGAAAGAATTTAATGAATGGTATGAAAAGTGGCAGGGACGACGAAAAAGGCAGGAAGAATCGGATGAATCATCAAATGATTTGATGAAGAATAGTAACCCTGCGGTTATCCCACGTAATCACCGGGTAGAGGAAGCACTGGAAGCAGCGGAAAAGCAAGGGGATTATAGCGTGATGGAACGACTTCTTGATGTTTTATCAGACCCATTTAACTATTCCGCAGTACAGGAAGAATACTGCATACCACAAGACCCTTCAGCAGGTCCATACCGAACATTTTGTGGCACTTGATCATGAAGGTATTTTTAATACAATGATTGCCCCAGGATGAGATGTCTCTCATGGGCCTTTTAGGAAAATAAAGAAAAATAATCTTTATTCTGGTTAGGCTACTAATTACAAAATTTTTAATATAGGAGAATCTGTTTATGGAAAATAATGCAAAAAAACGTAGTAGTGTTTTTAATGATGTAAATCGTGCCCCGAACCGGGCAATGATTAGAGCAATGGGAATTAGTGATGAAGATTTCAAAAAGCCATTTGTTGGAATTGCTAGTACGTGGAGTGAGGTCACACCATGTAATATGCACATTGATGAATTAGCTAGAAAAGCAAAAAAAGGTTCAAAAGAGGGAGGGGGAACGCCATTTATATTTAATACAATTACTGTTTCTGATGGAATCTCAATGGGAACAGAAGGCATGCGTTTTTCCCTACCAAGTCGAGAAGTAATTGCTGATTCTATAGAAACGGTTATCGGAGCTCAAAATTATGACGGTCTAGTAGCAATTGGCGGTTGCGATAAAAATATGCCTGGTTGTATGATTGCAATTGGACGATTAAATGTACCTTCCGTTTTCGTGTACGGTGGAACAATCCGTGCTGGAAAAATAGATGGTAAGGATATTGATATTGTTTCTGCTTTTGAAGCAGTTGGAAAATATAACAATGATGATATTGATCGAGATGGTCTTCATAAAATTGAATGTAATGCATGCCCTGGCGCTGGATCTTGTGGAGGAATGTATACGGCAAATACAATGGCTTCAGCGATTGAAGCGATGGGAATGAGTTTACCTGGAAGTTCATCTAATCCAGCAGAAACAAATGAAAAGCTAGAAGATTGTGAAGCGGCAGGAAAAGCGATAATGAATTTATTAAATAAAGGGATTACTCCGAAAGATATTATGACGAAGAAAGCATTCGAAAATGCTATTACTGTTGTTATGGCACTTGGAGGTTCCACGAATGCGGTACTCCATTTACTAGCAATTGCACATACTGTTGATGTTCCGTTGGACATAGACGATTTTGAACGTATTCGTCAACATGTTCCTCATATTGCCGATTTAAAACCAAGTGGACGCTATGTTATGGGGGATTTATCAGAAATCGGTGGTGTACCAGCAGTGATGAAGCTATTATTAGAAAAAGGACTGCTACATGGAGATTGTATGACCGTAACAGGAAAGACAATCGAAGAAAACCTGGCCGAAGTTCCTCATTTAAAAGAAGGACAAGGCATTATTTCCTTTGAAAATCCGAAGCGAAAAACAGGACCGCTAGTTATCTTAAAGGGAAATCTTGCTCCAGAGGGGGCAGTAGCGAAAATGTCGGGCTTAAAAATAAAATCAATAACAGGACCTGCCCGTGTATTTGATTCGGAGCAGGAGGCTACAGATGCGGTATTAAATAATGAAATTAATTCAGGGGATATTATTGTAATTAGGTATGTCGGTCCAAAGGGTGGCCCAGGTATGGCAGAGATGTTGTCTATAACCGCTATTGTAGTTGGGAAAGGACTTGGAGAAAAGGTTGGATTAATCACCGATGGTCGTTTCTCTGGTGGAACTCATGGATTAGTTGTCGGTCATATTTCACCTGAAGCACAAGCTGGCGGACCTATTGCATTAATTAGAGAAGGGGACATGATAACAATCGATAGTGAAACACAAGAACTCACTGTCGATGTTTCGGAAGAAGAATTTAAAGATAGAGCAAAAAACTGGACGGCTCCTGAACAAAATTTAAGAGGGACTCTAGCTAAATATGCTCGTTCGGTAGCCTCTGCTTCAAAGGGTGCAATTACAGATTAAACGTGATAAATGGACAAATTTTCACGATTGTTTGAGATCTATTCATACAGTCAATCAATTTATCATTAAAACATAAAGTTTATAATTAGAAGAAGTAGAAACAAATGATGAAGGTGAAGAAAAAAGGTTTTTTGGCCCGTTTCTTCGATTTGTTTTTCTAAAATCAATGCAAAAATCCCCCATTGCGGTTTAACAGTTGCAGTGGGGGGTATCGTCAAAGGGAGCTTACTACTCATTCACCTCTTCCATCTGTTCATCAAAGGCGTGAGTAACTTTATTAAATTCTTCATCACTTTCAATAGCAGAAAAGCTACCATCTTCCTCTACTTTCAAGAAAAATACATCCATGTCTTCATTTCCTTGATCTTCTAAGTCTTCAACAAAGCTAACTGCAACATAATTCCTATTTTCCATTGTCATTAAAGCTAGTACTTCCACTTCCTGGTCCTCATTGTTATCATCACTAATCGTAAATACTTCTCCAACCTCAATCGTTTCCATTTGATCATCTCCTATTACTTTTATGTTATTAATCATCCTCCTATTATTAGTGGATTATAAGAGATTTATACGCTATAAATTTTTGATTATATATAGGAAATATTCCTTTGTATAAGCGTTTAAGTTTTATCTGTTCCTTGTTCCATTTATAATTGAATACAATAGTAATTAGTAATAGTAGGTGATGAAAATGAACAAGGAAATTAGGCAGCTACACAAAGGAGATTACTCATTTTTTGAGGCAATGGATACAGGAATAAAAGATGATTATATTTTACGAATATTTGAGAGACTCACAACAGGAAATCATCGCTTGTACGGTTTATTCATAGGTAACAAATTAATCAGCATGGGGGGGTATACTGTTTTTGCTGGTTATTATGCTATGTTAGGACGTTTGCGAAGTGATCGCCGGTATAGAGGAAATAATATGGCAACTAAAATTTTAACTCATGTTATGAATGAAGCATTTCAGTTGAATGGGATCCAATGGGTAGGTGGAAATACGCAGGAGGATAATATACCAGCTCGTCGTGTCCTGGAAAAACTTGGACTGAATACATATACAACATTACATGGTGCTGTTACACAGGTTCCGATTGTACATGAGTCTGGCTCTAAAATTTGGAGTCCAATTCATTCATTGGAACGAAAAAAACGATGGTTAAGAGAGAAGTATGTAAAACCAGAGGCTGTTTTTCCATATGAAGTGTACTATTCCTTCCCTGCTTCAAATGCTCTGTTTCAGGAAGAGGAAATAATGGAATGGTCCTTTTATGAAAACCATGACAAGACTCGGTTTCTAATAACAAAGAAGGATCAAAAAAAGAATCATTATTTACACGTTATTTACCCTTGGAGTGATATAGGAGTACAACAGGGCTTATGGGAAACCGTTTCAAAGGATTACCTAAAGCTCCTAGAGGAAACGGAAGAAAGTGAAGAGGATGCTTATATTTGGATAGATATTAAAAAGAACGAAATAAACTCACTTCCTAATGAACACTCCTTCGAACTTCCAACACCATGGGTTTTATATGGAAAAACTAAGTAGTAATATATATTTGATCACAGCAGAATAGTTTTCAGATGATAGGAGTAAGGATCAATCCAATATGGAAATATACTGAATAGAATTTAATAAACTTCTAGAAAGGTGTAAATCGACGAAAAGCTTCAAATATATAGAAATTAAATGGGAAGTGATTTTGGTGGAAAGTCAAACGTTAAATAAAACAGCATATATAGAAGTAATTGATATAATAGATGTTGGTGAAGGTATGCGAGTATGTATTGATTTCATGGATGTGTTAAACAATGATGATGGTCTGTACATAGGAAATACAGGACATGGCTACATTAAAGTATTATCTGAAAATCGTAAGTCAGAACACTATCCTCCTCGGCCATTTCGAATTAATTGTGGTGCCTTTCATCAGTATTTGTATCAAAATGGTCAAACGTTGTATTTACATGAAGTAAACCCAGGGAATAAAATTTCATTGATCAATGCTGAGGGTGAAAAAGAACTTAGTGTAGGTAGAGTAAAAATAGAGAAAAGACCTTTTTTAAGAGTGGTTTGTAAAAGTAAGAATGAAATTATTTCAGTAACCTTACAAAATGCCTCTAGTGTTTATGTGGAAGAAGAGAATAAGGGGGAAGTATCTGTACTAGACTTAAAAAAAGGTGATAAAATAAAGTGTATTCAAGATTCTCCTGGTCGACATTTAGGTGATAAAATTGATGAAATCATTATAGAAAAGTAAAAGGTTTTAACCTTAAAGGAGCCTGCAATTGTGGGCTTTTACTTTTAAGTCAATGAGTAATAGAGGGTAAGAACATGTTGTGTTTTATTAAAATATAAGGCTCTGTTAATCTTCATTGTTGATTTTTGCCCCTTGATGCTCCAATTACACCTAAGGTCAGCCCACGTCCTGTGGGAAACGGTGTAATCCTGCCATCCTGGCTGTGCGGGCAATGCTTCAGCTATTGCTTTTCCAGCAGGGAGTCTCGCATGATCTACAAAAATCAAATTCTTATTAAATCAACACTATTCTTTAACATATCCAAATATAAAAGAAAACAGGTGTCATGATGAAAATCAAATCACAAAAAGAAGCTGAGGATTTAATATATAGCTCTTATTTAAGAGCAATAAAAAATATTAACGAATTAAATGATGAAAAAGTGAAGAAGCCTGAGCTTACAAGAAGGCTACTTGATTATGTTGGTGCTCCTGATAAGGGAGAGAAATATATTATTGTTACAGGTAGTAAGGGAAAAGGATCTACTTCTAGATTTATTTCTTCTTTGTTGGCACATCATGGCTATAAAGTTGGGTTATTTACATCCCCTCACTTAGTAAACTTTAATGAACGAATTAGAATTAACGGGAAGGCAATATCCGAAAAGGATTTTATTAGAATCAGTAATAAAATTATAGATGGATTTGAAGAAATAGAGAAATATTTACCTTCAAATCAGTACCAAGGTCCAATAGGATTAGCCTTAACGATAGCAACAATATACTTTAAAGAAAACAAAACAGATATAAATGTAATAGAGTGTGGTCGCGGTGGGAAATATGATGACACAAACGTTTTGAATAATGAATGGGCAGTAATTACACCTATTATGCTAGAGCATAAAGAAAATCTTGGACCAGAACTTAACGATATTGTTGCTCATAAGTTAGGCATTATAAAGAATAAAACAACTGGTGCCTATATAAATAAACAATCGCAAGAAGTTTTACAAACAATTAAAGCTACGATGAAAAACCATGCAGCAACTTTTTATTACGATGAAAGCTTTATGGCAACTAATATAAAAATGGAACAAAAGGGTACTATTTTTGATGTGCAAACAACAAAGGGAAGCTATAAAAACATAAATGTTCCATTATTAGGTGAGTTTCAAGGAGTGAATGGTGCTGTTGCAATAAAGGCTTGTGAGGATATTATAGGAAAAAAATTAAATGAACAAGTTGTAAAAAAGTGCTTCCAAAATATTAAATGGCCAGGAAGGTGTGAGGTTAGTCATCATTTACCAACAATAATTTTAGACGGTGCAATTAATGAATCTTCCGCAAGATATATAAAGAACGTAATAAAGCTTATTGATAACATAGAAAATAAAAATATCATTACTATCGTTGGTGTACCAAAAGATAAAGACTATCTAGGAGTAATGAAGATATTAAGCGAAATTTCTAATGAACTTATAATAACAAAACCAGATATAAGTCATTTAAAGTTCCCAGAAGATGCTTTAGAATATGCTCAAAAATTACATCAAAAAAGCAAGGAGATTCCTTTGTTGAAGGACGCTTTTGATTATGCCTTAACCTTTAATAAAGAAGATATTATTTTGATTGTAGGAACTCAAACTTTAATAGGCAATGCCAAAAGAATATTAGGACACTCTTTGTTAGATATAGGTAAGTAGTACGTAGGAAAAACAAGTCGTAGTTCCTACTTCTAAATGGAAAGTTCTACTAGATATAATCAAAAGCCTATTTATGTCAGTACAAGTTTTTTTGTTCATTCGCCTGCATAGGATGATATGGATAAACGGGGTAATACCTAACGAGAGGAAGGGTTTTCGTTGAATCCATACGAAGTAAACCAACAGCATTTTTTTGACGATCGAGTTTACCATGATTCATCTGAGAGTGGAGTAACATACAGTAGACAAATGCCTGAACACAATTTAAATGATCAGCAGCAAAGACAGCTTCCAATTTTCGGGCCATTTTTAGGTGGCGGAGCTGGATTATTTGGATTTCCTTTTGGACTAGGTGGGGCGTTTGGAACACCAGGCTTACCAACAATGCCACCACCAACTGGAATGCCAGGACAACCGCCATGGGGAGCACCAACTGCACCACCGTTTGGTCCACCAGGTCAAGGGCCAATTGGGGGACCTCCAACTGCGCCACCTCCAGCCTCTATTCCAACACCATCTAGTAATGTTGGTGTTATGGCAGTTGATCCTGGAGCTATACGTCGATGCATGTACAGATACACTTATGTTTGGTTAATAAACAGACAACAGTTTTGGTTTTATCCAGTGTATGTAGGGCGAAGGTCTATAGCAGGATATCGATGGAACGGCTTTTCATGGGTGTATTTTGGAATAGATCTTAGGCAAATATCATCCTTCCAATGCTATTAAGAAGAGATTTATAAAATAGTGTCGATTGGAAAAGTATAGTAGAACAGCTATTTTCAGAGTTGAAAGAGCTGTTCTACTATTTGTTATAGAGTTTCATCCATGTTTTCCCGTTAACATTTTACTAACACAACATGGAAGATTTTTTGCATTGAACAAAAATCTCTTAACGTTACAATGTAGTGTGACGAGGAGGTTTTTTATGAAGTACAAGCTTTTTATTTCTATGATTCTATTAATCTTATTTATTATTCAACCATTTCAGTCTACTAGCCATGGTGAAAATATATTATCGAATTTTTTTCCAACCCCTAATGAAAATGAGGAAGTAGGAAAAAATACAAATGTTTATTTGCCAATGGTAGATAATCCAACTGCAAAAGAACAGGAACGATTTATTCATACCGTTTCTGATTATGCTGTAGAAAGTCATAAAAAGTGGGGAATACCTGCAGCTGCAATAATCGGTATGGCAGCTCTTGAAAGTGGTTACGGAACAACAAGGATTGCACATTATGCGAATAATCTTTTTGGGATAAAAGTATGGGGCGGGAACTCCACGAATGCATGGCAGCTTCAAGGACAACCAGATGAGGACTTTGATCGTGACATTCCTGTACTTGCTAATTTCGGAGATGATCGGATTGTATATGATGAAACAGAACGACGGGATAATTGGTATCGAAAGTTTAGTAGCTTTGGAGAGGCTGTCGATTACTTAACTGGAACGTTGCTAGTTAATGAAAGGTATGTTTTTGCAAGAGACGCATACAAAGAACGATTGAAGAACGGTTGGAGTGATGAAAAAGCTACAAAAGAGTATTTATACGACATTGCCAACGCTGGATACAATCATCTTGGTGGTGATTACTATAAAGAATCTGTTGGGAGATTAATTGATAGCTGGAATTTATTAGATTATCACGTTACAAGTACAAATGAGCAAGTGTCTGAGCAAATGCAAGATGATTCTCATTTACTTAATAAAGAAATAATAGAGTCGGAATCCGAAGAGGAGTTTGTTGAGGAAGGGACTACTATTCATCAATTAGAAATAGATATTGAAATCTTACAGAACAGAGGAAATAGAGTGTTACAATTGCAGGAATCTTATCTTTTATCTGTTGAAACAAATGATTCATCAGAGAAGTCTTTCGTTCAATCGTTACAGGACGTATTTAGAAAAATTGTTCAGTTTTTTAAACAATAAACAGATGTGAATGAATGGAATTTTGCTCCCTATTACGGATCTTTTTACGTACTAGGGAGTAGTTTTTTTGTTTTGATCTGTAATAACAAAGCTTGATTTATAGTATAAATCAAAGGAATTTTGACAAGAAGAAAATGTTTACGGGTTTAAAGAAAGTTGTATAAAATTAATATAGGCAATTCATTTGGTGAAGAACCTTGCTTCAAAATTATGCTTTGAAAAAGTAATAACAACATGAGTTGGACCAAAGGAGAGTGTCTTTCGTCGTGAACATGAAATTGTTGTTGTCTCGATTGATCAGATTACTGAAGAAATTTAGATTGTTTATTGTAGCATTTATTGCCGTAATTCTTATTGTGTTTACATATTTTGTTGTTGATGCGTATCGCATAGATCTTAGTAAGTTAGATGATCCTGTTGGAGCAGCGACTGTCATTTATGATGTTCATGGTGACCCTGTTTCGGAGCTGTCTTCGGCAAGGTTCACACATGTATCTTTATCGGAGATACCCGAAGACCTTATCCATGCAATTATATCAGTAGAGGATCAACGTTATTTTTCCCACAATGGTGTTGATGTTCGTGGGATTGTTCGTTCTGCTTGGCGGAATTTGCGGGCAGGGACTGTTGTGGAGGGTGGTAGCACGATTACGCAGCAGTTGGCGAAGAATTTATTTCTTACTTCTGATCGGACGTTTGGTCGAAAGTTTAGGGAAGTGATTACGGCGGTTCGTATTGAGAGGGAGTTTAGTAAGGATGAGATTTTAGAATTGTATTTAAATCATATTTATTTTGGTGAGGGAACATGGGGAATTCAGAATGCTTCAAATGTGTATTTTGGTAAAGAGGTACAGGAAATTTCCTTAGAGGAGGCGGCACTTTTAGCAGCTTTACCGAAGGCGCCTTCTCATTATTCTCCTTTTCAAAATGAGGGGATGGCGATAGATCGTCGGAATCTAGTTTTGTTTTTGTTAATGGAGCAAGGTTTTATAGATGAAAAGATATATGAAGAAACAACGGAGAGTGACATTGTTCTACGTGATTGGGAAATAGAGGAGGATAGTTTACGGGGGAAATATCCTGGCTATGTTGACTTTATTATTGATGAGGCGATCAATGTCCATGGGTTAACGGAGGAACGAATTTGGGCAGGGGATGTGCATATTTACACGGAAATAGATACGACTGTCCAAGATGCGATTCAGTCTACCTTTGAGAATGAGGAATTGTTTCCGGAGAGTACGGGAGATGGTGTTCTTCAAGGGGCATCTGTAGTCTTGGATCCATATACAGGTGGGGTACGTGGTCTTATTGGTTACCGACAAGAGCATGTATATCGTGGTTTTAATCGTG
Source organism: Evansella sp. AB-P1 (assembly GCF_029688925.1). Taxonomy (GTDB): domain Bacteria; phylum Bacillota; class Bacilli; order Bacillales; family Salisediminibacteriaceae; genus Evansella. The sequence continues at coordinate 17,193 of NZ_JARUKY010000005.1, read as the reverse complement.
CAACACAATTGAAAAGACAGCCAGGATCAGCTATTAAACCACTGTCTGTATTTGCTCCTGCATTGGAAAGAGGTTATACTGCTAGTTCTTTACTAGTAGATGAGAGATTAGATTTTGATGGCTATTCTCCAAGGAATTATGATCATCAATATCGTGGAGAGGTTACGTTGCATGATGCAATGATTCATTCCATTAATGTTCCAGCGGTATGGCTTTTAAATGAATTGGGAGTGGATGCAGGGATAGATTTCCTACAACGGGCACAGATTCCGCTACATGAGAATGATCGTCAGCTTAGTCTTGCGTTAGGTGGAATGACAGAAGGAATTTCACCTCTTCAGTTAACACAGGCATTTAGTATGTTTCCTAACCTTGGGGTAATGAATGAGGCTTACGGAATAAATGAAATTATCACGGAGAGTGGTGAGGTATTAGGGGAAAGAGACATACAAGAGATACAAGTGATGGAGTCTGAAGATGCATATGCAATGACCAAACTACTTGAGAGTGTCGTGCAGGAAGGAACGGGAAGAAATGCATTGTTAGATCGACCAATTGCAGGTAAAACTGGAACAACACAGCTACCTGCGACAGATGCTTTTGAAGGGAAATCAGGAACGTCGGATGCATGGTTTGTTGGGTATACACCAGAATTAGTAGCAGCTGTTTGGGTTGGTTACGATAGAATTACGCCTGATGCTGTGATGGAATCTACAGGTGGTAATCATCCAGCAAGGATTTTCCAAACGATCATGTCTCAGGCGTTAGTTGGGGTTCCAGTATCTTCCTTTATGGAACCGGAGAGGTCTCAGGGAAACAATAATAAGAATGACAAAAAGAAGGACGACAAGGAAAAAGATAAGGGGAAAGAGAAAGATAAAGGGAAAAATAAAGACAAAGAACGAGGTCAACAGACACCTCCAGGACATGATAGGGATCGAGACAATCCCCCAGGACAAGGAAGAGGCCAAGACAATCCAGGACAGGGGAGAGGTCAGGGGAGGTAAAGGGGACAGTCATAGTACAGAGTTTCGAAGATTATCCCACAAAAAAATCCATTCTCAAGTGAAAATGAGAATGGATTTTCAATTTTTTTAGAGAATTTTCAAGGGTTAGGAGATTTTAAAAGCTAAATTAGGCTTCTTCATTATTATATTTTAATAAGTCAGAAACAGTGACGAAGGAATAGCCTTCCTCTTTTAAAGTAGTAATGATTCCTTCAACGGCATCTAGTGATTCTCTACGACTTTCATACATAACGTGCAATAAAATGATGGATCCCGGTTCAATGTTGTCTACAACGTGCGATACAATTTTCGAGGAATCATTGGCGATGTCTGGGTAGGACTCCGGTTCAATATTCCAAAGGACTGTTTGTCTGTCGTGTTTTGCTAAGTAATGGGGTAATAAAAACAATCTTCTCCCGTATGGTGGTCTGAAAGTGATCTCTCCTTCATAGCCAATGTGTCGTATCCATTCATCTGTTGTTTCAATTTCTTCTTCAATAAATGAAGGTGATCTAAACACCATTCGTTGATGGGAGTAAGAATGATTGCCAATTTCATGACCAGCTTCCACAATGTCAACGGCATCGTGTACATAAGTTTCGATTTCATAGCCGGTTAAATAAAATGTTCCTTTTACATCGTTCTTTTTCAATATATGTAATATTTCTTGCGTATTGATACCGGGGCCATCATCGAATGTTAATGCTACTACTTTTTCATTTGTTTCTACCTGTGTTACTAGTCCACCGAAAAATTGAAAATTTCTAGATTTAGAAGTTTCATTTAATGTGTATCCGACTAGCAAAAATATAGGGATAATAATACATAAAATGACGATCATTTTTTTCATTTGTACTTTTCACTCTCTTCCTGAATGTCGGTTTGTCTCGGCTTAGCTAAGGGGGGAATATACAAAAAATTATTTATTAAGGATTTTTTCATTATTTTCTAATAGAATCATAGCATTCTCTCGCTTAAAGGGAAACTGATTGCAGGGGTCCTTATTTCTCATGAAAAAAGAACAACAGCCCTTGATATTTATTCAAGGGCTGTTGATAATAGCGTTAGTTTCCAGATCTATTTTTTGAATTTCCTGGTGGTGTGTCTGGCTTACCATTTGATGGTGTCGCCCGAGGTGTTACGTGAACCTCAATACTCGGTCCGAAACCACTCCAGCGGAAATCCTCAACTTCTAATAAAGCGTTCGGTAAAACATCAGCCAGTCGTTCTCTCTTAGCCAGCTTTGTTGTCACACCTCCTGCTTCAACAGAGAAGGTATAACGCTTACCTGTTTCAAGACCAGTTACAGTAAAGGTTGTGTCGGCAGTAGTCATTTCATCGTTTACTGGATTAAAGATGACATCATCATCTTTTACTGGTTGACCATTTACATAAACTCTGTATCCGAAGACATCTTGGTTTACTGAAGAATCCCAAGTTGCTGGCGTCCAGTTAAGAGTGACACTCTTTTTATCATCACCGACGACTGCTTCTAGTGCTTCTTCTTCAAATTCAGGTGCTCCAGTAGCATATGGTGGTCTTGTTTTAACAAACAATATATCTTCATGTTGATATAAAGTGGTGTTTCCAGATGTATCTACAGCTTCTACTTCCACTTTATAAGTTGATCCCATATCAAGGCCAGTCAGGGTGTAACGATTTGTTTTAGAGAAACCGTTAAATTCACCATTTGCATACACATTATAGCCAGCTATGCCATATTCATCACTAGCAGCATTCCATTGAACTGTCGCCCAAGTATATCCAGGGTATATGACGTCAACAGTCTGTCTACTAAATGTAATCGTTCCTGGAATTCTTGTAGTAACAGATGAAACTTTATCATTTTCAGGTGACGTAGGAGGAGTAACATCCGCTTCTCCAGTGGTAGTTACTGTAATCTCAGGCCCGTCTGTAGTACGGTTACCTGTAGCATCTAGCGCCTCTACTTTGAATGTATATTCTGTCGCAGGTGCAAGGCCTGAAACATTATACATTGTCCCACCAGTTGTTTGGTATGGTTGGGTAACCTTTTCTCCGTTTTTATATACGGTATATCCAACGACTTCTAAGTTGTCAGTTGCAGATGGCCACGATAATGTAACAGCTGCATCGCGTATCGATGTAGCGGTAATCTCGGCACCTTCATTCCATACAGGTGCTTCTGAAGCATTGATGGAAACATCATCCATTGTGGAGTTCTCAAAAGTAAGACCATGCGAATTTACAATTCTATACGGATTACCACCATTGCCTATAACGTTTGTCCATTCCACATTCTCAAAATGAACATTGTCTGCATAGCGAATATCTGCAGCATATACGTTATCAAACTTCACATCTTTAAAGGTGATATCTCCATGATACACTTCACCAAAGTTTTGATCTAAAATACCAACGATGTAGATGGCACGTCTATTATTTCCAAGTTGATTACGTACTGTTGTATTTTCAATAACAACATCGCTAAATCGTGAAACTGTTTTTGTTGGTTCATATTCAATAACCTGGTTTCCGTCGGTGTATGCAGATGTAAAGACAAATGGTCCATCACCGTCGATATTTTCAAGAGCATTGTCTCGGAATAGGAAGTTGCGTGCTCCACCACCCATCGGTGTATTTGTTTTCATACGCAGTCCTACGTCCGTTTTATACATCACATTATCTTCAATGAGGAAGTCTTGAATCCAACCTCCAGTATGACTACCAGCAACAACACCACCATGTCCTTCTCGAATGTAGTTATTGAATATCCAAGCTTTTCCTGTTGGTTCTACATCAGCTACAGCTTGTCCTAAGCCGGAAGCAAAGTTAATCGCATCATCACCGGAATCAATAAAGTTATTAAACACCATAATGTTCTGTGAGTTTCCAAATTCCCAACCATCACCGTTATTTACGTCATAGTTAGCTGTGATCGTATTGTTAACGACGATATTTTTACTATGAAGATTTACAATACCATGATAAGAGCAATTGATCTGAGTGATACCTTCATAATAAAGGCCATCTACACCTCTAGCTACAATGAGGCTTGAACGGTTTGGATAGGCACCGGATTGATTCATTCCTTCTGCTTGAGCATGCCACGATTGAAGAGCTGCTAATCTACCACGTACGTTCGGATTATCTAGGTCTATTGGAGCAAGTGTGCCATCCGGTAGAACAGCGGGAACCCCTCCAGTAACGTTAGAGTTGTTTCCTGGCCAGAATAGATCCCATTCATTGCCAACTTCATCTACAAGCTTTTCATTACCTGGCCATTCCTTCCAACCATTTCCATCAATGATCCCGTTTCCTACGATTCTGACGTTCTTTATACTATAGTAATCGTACGTATGGATATTAATTAAAGCATAATTCCGTTGATCAGTAGAAAAGTCATACAGCCAATGTCCTCGAGTATAAACTTCTGGATTTAAAGAAGCTTGGAGGTGTCCGTCTACTTGGAACGTCATTTCACCTTTAAGCCATAGTTCACCAGAGATAAACTTCCCTTCAGGGATTAATACTTTTCCACCTGGTGATACTGCGTCGATGGCCGCTTGGATGGCTGCTGTATCGTCTTGCTCGTCGTCAGGAGTTGCTCCAAAATCTAAAATGTTGAAAACTTCAGGTATTGATGTTGTAGTTCCCACAATTGTATTGGAAGGAGCCGATTCTACTCCTTCAGCATTAACGGAAGTAACGTGGAACTTATAAGATTTATTTGGCTTTAAGCCTTCCACTTTATAATTAAGTATAAGTATTTCAACGTGAAAACCGTCTTCGTCAATATTCTCATAGAAATTATCGAAATAGGCTCTTGGAAAACTATTATAGTCTTCTTTTGCACTACCTAATTTTTTATTATCCATGTAAACATTAAAATCAACGATATCACTATAATTCTCTGGCTTCTCCCAAACGAGAGTGATGCTTTCTTCATCATAAGCAAGAGTAGGTATTTGTAAATTGACAGGTGCTTCAGGAAGTTCTGATGACTGTACTTGTGAAAAACCAATTCCACTAAGTGCAAATGTACTAAAAAGCATGATTAATACTAGAAAAATACTGAGCTTCTTTTTTTGTTTCATCATTTTCCCATCCTTTTCTGTGTATTGTTTTTGGATAAATTTGTTTGGCTATGATGATATGTTCTTCTTTTACTATAAAACACGAACAGAACTGCTAAATGATTTGCATTTGAATCACCACCTTTTCAGCAATATGTTGATACAACCCCAAAAGGAACATGTGTTCTTTTGGCGACCTTTTCTAAATGAACATTGAATGTGTAAATGTTATAAAAATTTAATTTGGCACACTTCTAAACCCCATAGGATACGAGGAAGGGGAGTGTTATGGAAAAAACGTTTTTTATGACGGTTGAGTATGTGTTAGCACTTTTAAAATATATTTTGGATGTCAGGTTAATGAAGGGAAACCAGTTGGTATCTAGGTGGATTATTTCTAATAAAACATTCGAAGATGTAAAATGAAGCGAGTTTTGAAGCGGATAAAAGACAAGTTTACTAAAGTTTAATATATAGAAATAATTTTCAAAGTAATTTCAGCTAAGAATACAAACTTTCTAAGAAAATTACAGGCCCATTCTCACGGGTAAAAATAGCTAAACTTGTTTGTACAAGGAAATTATAGTTGAAACCAAATCACTTAGGGAAGTAACAAAATAACTATATTAAAAGAACTATATGTCAACTAACAGATACCTCTATAAACGACATAAAAATCTAGAAGGTTACGTTCATTATTGTTGCCGAGAATATTTTTAGTAATTGTTTGTCGAAATAAAGTTCATTATAAATGGGGAATATGACTTAGAGAGTAAGAACAAGGAGTTTTAGACATGACAAAAGAAGGATACTTTTTTTAAGTTTCTTATTAAATAAAAATTGAATTAAGTGGTTTTATAACTTATTTAACGTGGTAATAGTTGATTTATGTCTGTATAATAAAATACAGCATGAAGGTATTTTCAGAATTATATTAATTTGCAATCTTTTTTGATTAAATGGAGGAGGCATAATTTTGTTAACAAATCACTTAGATTTTAGATTAGAACCGAAATTAAGAGAAATGTACGAAGACCATAAAGTTCGAGCAGCAAAGATAGATTGGGGATATCACGAGTTTTTACCATGGGATAAAGCGATGAGTTTTCAAAGAGTACCATGGGATGAAAGTCAGGTTACCTTACCTAAACCTATTATTACAGCAGTTGAAACAGCTTTATTAACAGAGGTTAATCTTCCGTGGTTTACATCACATTTAGATCAAACGTTTAAGGGTTCTCTTTCTGTCGTTAGGGACTTTGTTCATACTTGGACAGCAGAGGAAGATCAACATTCTAATTTACTTGAGAACTATTTATTAATTACTAGAAATGTAGAACCGATGCGTTTACATCAACTACATAAGCAGACAGTAGAAAGTGGTTTTAACCCTGACTTTGAAACTCCATTTGAAACGATGGTATATACAACATTACAAGAGTTAGCTACGATGGTTTTCTATTTAAATGTTGCCAAGCTGGCAAATGACCATGATAAAGATTTATCAACGCTACTACGCAGATTAGCAAAAGATGAAACGTTACACTATGCCTTTTATCGTGATGTCATCAAACATCACCTACAACTTGAGCCGAATTATTGCTATTATTTAGGTCATGTTATTAAGAATTTTAAAATGCCAGGTGCTGTCATGCCAGACTTTGAAGATCGAATGTCTATTATTGCTAAAGAAGCAAACTATGGTCCACTTGAGTATTTTGATCAAGTGCTAGACGTGATCGTTGAATATTGGGAAATAGATAAATTACGACCAATTGCTCCTGAGGCAGAAAAAGCAAGATTAGATATATTAAATCATCATGCGAGATTAAAGAAAGTAAGAGATCGTTTTTACAAGAACAAATAATTTAATCACGTATAAACGAGGCCTATCCTATATTTATTGGGATTAGGTCTTTTCTTATTCCATATTTTTAGGTTGTGTTAAAGGTGTAATAGAGCATAGAGAAGCAACAATCACTAATAAAGATAAACAGATTCTATTTTTATAGGACATAATTTTAAAAAAGATATTAATCAAATGAACGTTTGAATGTTATGTTATTTGATGTTATTATATATTCAAATGAAAGTTTGAATAACATTTGAGACTATGTGTTATTCAAAGAAATAAAAATGGGGTGAAGGGCTTTGACTAAGAAAGATACATGCGAGATTTATTGTTTTGATGAAGTAAAGGTGAACAGTATTCAGACAGAATTACTAAAAGAAGACACGAATAGTGTGTCCCTTTTGTTTAAAGCACTGGCAGATGAGAATCGCACAAAAATAACGTATTCATTATGTCAAGAGGATGAATTATGCGTGTGTGATATTGCAAATATAATTGGTGCAACAGTTGCAACTACTTCCCATCATTTAAGAACACTACATAAACAAGGAATAGTGAAATTTAGAAAGGAAGGCAAATTAGCTTTTTATTCTCTAGATGATGACCATATTAAACAATTAATGTTTATTGCATTAGAGCACAAGAAAGAAGGAAAAGAAAATGGCTAAACAGCAAGATTTAGAAGAAAGAACAACGTATCGAGTTCAAGGTTTCACATGAGCAGACTGTGCGAAAACGTTCGAAACGAACGTGAAACACCTGGATGGTGTTATAGATGCGAAAGTGAACTTCGGTGCGTCAAAAGTATCTGTAGTTGGTAGTACGACCATTGAAGAGCTAGAAAAGGCAGGTTCTTTTGAAAATTTAAAAATACGAGAAGTGAATGATAGATCAATAGAACGAAGCTCATTTTGGAAACAAAAAGAGACTGTAAAGGTGTATATTTCAGCTATTTTGCTAATGGTTAGTTTTATTGTTGGTGAAGTATATGAAGATGGAAAAGTTTTATCAACAATAGGGATAGGAGCTTCTATAGTAATTGGTGGTTATTCCTTATTTTTTAAAGGCATAAAAAATCTGTTTCAATTGAAGTTTAATATGCACACATTGATGACTGTTGCCATTATCGGTGCAGCCATCATTGGAGAATGGATGGAAGGGGCAATTGTCGTTATTTTATTTGCTGTAAGTGAAGCACTAGAACGTTATTCGATGGACAAAGCTCGTAAATCCATCGAGTCACTGATGGAAATTGCTCCGAAAGAAGCGTTAATTCGACGAGGTAATAAAGAAATGGTGATACCCGTAGAGGATATTTTAGTAGGGGATATTATGATTGTGAAACCTGGTCAAAAATTAGCCATGGATGGCGTAGTTGTAAAAGGAATGTCAACCATTAATCAGGCTGCAATAACTGGAGAAAGTGTCCCTCTTTCAAAAGCAATTAATGATGAAGTCTTTGCAGGAACGTTAAATGAGGAAGGGTTACTGGAGGTAAAAGTAACAAAGCGTGTAGAAGATACGACGATCGCAAAAATCATTCATTTAGTAGAAGAAGCACAAGAAGAAAGAGCTCCATCTCAGGCTTTTGTGGATAAATTCTCTAAATATTATACACCTGCCATCATTATATTAGCTTTCTTCATTGTCATAATTCCGCCTTTGTTTTTCGGAGGAGACTGGAATAACTGGATTTACTTAGGTTTAGCTACGCTAGTTGTTGGGTGTCCATGTGCATTGGTTGTTTCTACACCAATTGCTATAGTTACAGCAATTGGAAATGCAGCTAGGAATGGGGTATTAATTAAAGGTGGTGTTCACTTAGAGGAAGCAGGTGCTCTAAAGGTTATTGCATTTGATAAAACAGGGACATTAACCAAAGGTATACCTGCTGTAACAGACATGATTACATTAAGTGGTGATGAAGCAGAATGGTTGACTATTACAGCTGCTATAGAGAAAGGATCGCAGCATCCATTGGCAACTGCCATCATTAGGAAAGCGGAAGATAAGGGTTTGAATATTAATGAAATAGCTGTAGATGATTTTCAATCCATCATTGGTAAGGGTGTTAAAGCAAAAATCGAAAATAAAACATTTTTTGTAGGGAGTCCCAATTTATTCAAGGAGTTACATTCATCCATAGAACCTTCAACGTTACAATATATTTCACAACTTCAAACAGCAGGTAAGACTGTCATGATATTAGGAACGGAAAAGGAAATTCTAGCCTTGATTGCTGTAGCTGATGAAATGAGAGAAGTATCAAAAGATGTGATAAGTAGCTTAAATCGAATTGGGGTAGAAACTGTTATGCTAACAGGAGATAACGAAAAGACAGGAGCTGCTATTGGTAAGGAACTAGGTGTTTCGACTATAAAAGCTGATCTACTACCACAAGATAAACTGAACTTCATTAAAGAACTTAGGGATACTCATAAAGGTGTAGCTATGGTAGGAGATGGAGTCAATGATGCTCCAGCACTTGCTGCCTCAACAGTTGGAATTGCAATGGGAGGGGCAGGTACAGATACTGCTATAGAAACAGCTGACATTGCATTAATGTCCGATGATTTGAGCAAATTGCCCTATATGATTAAGTTAAGTAAGAAGGCATTGAGAATTATTAAACAAAATATTACCTTCTCTTTAGCTATAAAGGCAGTTGCATTATTGTTAGTTATCCCTGGTTGGTTGACACTATGGATTGCTATTTTTGCTGATATGGGTGCTACATTACTCGTTACGTTAAATAGTCTAAGACTAGTAAAGGTGAAGGAAGAAAAATAAAAAAGTGAATAAATAAAGAAACGCCGGAAGATAGTTTTGTCTTACAGCGCCTCTTTTTTGCATAGATTTTTCTCTTACTTCCTAATGAGGTGTTTAGGTAAATATTTTTTTTCTAGTGATTTTTGAACACCAAATAATCTACCTAAACCATATAGGCTATTGAATAATACACCTGAGACAAATTTAGGCATTTCTACTATATTCGAATCTTGCATCTTTAGTAATATGGCTGTATGTATTAAATTTTTTGGGACACCTTGTTTATTTATTTTTTTATCTGCAATTAAGCCATAAGCAATACGCATGGATTCTTCAAAGTGATGTCCTGGTGTTAAGGTGACATAAAAGGAAGCAGGCTTATCGGTGGCATTGTAAAAGGTGTGGTTAACTAGCTTAGGTACCTTGACCTGCTCACCAGTGAAGTATGATTTATTCTTCCCTTCTACAGTTATTGTTAATTCACCTTCAATAACCTCAAATAATTCCTCAAATGCTTTATGATAATGTAGAGGTGGTCCTTCCCCTTTAGGCGGGAGGTCTACTTTAATTTTTAAATATTCTCCATTTGTTTCATGGCAGGATTCCAGAAAGGTAATTTTTTCTCCAGTAATTCCGTGTACTATTGAACGTTCTTCTAAATTCATTCGTATCATCCTCTCTATCCGTTGTTGTAAGTTGTTTTATAGGAGTTACTTCTAGGGGTAAACAACTATACACCTGTGGTTATATTGTATAATCAATGGGTGAACGATAGAAAGGTCACATGAGTCATAAATAAAGTCATAGTAAGTCATAGAATTACTTTCCTTTGTTTAAATCAATTTTGTGTATGATTATTTTAATATAAATGTTGTTTTTCCTATGCCGGTTTCAGCGTTTAGATGAATTATCACATCAGCATTATCGTACGCATTATTTACATACTCGTTTTTTCCTATAGAAGTGAATCCATTAAACGTTGTATCACCAATTCCTGTTGAAGCAGTGATTAACACACCAACTTCCTTTGGGAGTATGATGGTTGTTTCTCCAACACCTGTTTTAACTGTAGCATCAAAACTAGTTTCCCACTCCCCGCTAAGGTCTACTACAATACTACCTACTCCAGCATCCACGTTAAGACTTGATAAATTTAAATCCTTTAAGTCTAATTCTGTATCAGATGCTCCCGTATTTATATACAGATTCATTGGAATGTTTTCTGATAGCTGTATATCCCATGTGTTTTTTTGTTCTCCAAAAATTGTTTTCCATTTCCCTTTATTTTTTTGATTAACAGTAATGCTCCCCATTTCCCTATCTAATTCATAATTTACATCCACTTTAAAATTACTAGTATATTCAAGCTCTCCTGAAAGCCAATCTGATGATCCGCTAGCTACCGTTAATTTACCAACTCCGAATCCTAACCTGATATCTAGCTCCTTAGCATCATCTTTTTTCACAACAATTTTATTACTTTCTACATTTTGAAAAACACCATTTATTGACTGCAAAAATCCACAACCTGTAATCATAACTAAAAGTATACTAATAGCCCCAACTATTAATAGTTTTTTCATTTTTATTCCTCCAAATCTGTAGCTTATATTACTTATATTAATGGAAGTATTAGGAACTGATAATGTACGAAAGAATTAAAAGAAGTAAGACCTAAGGTGTATTTTAATTTGATTGTCTACTCTGAAAAAAAGCGTTAGTTCAGGAGTGAATGCGGTGACTCAATCAACGAAACTTAAAATCCACTACCCGTTATCTAGACAGATGAAGCTACAGAGAAACACTTTACATAAGTAGAAAGTAAAGGGTGCACTACAACTGGCAATTCTAAAAATTCTTAAAGTGTGAAAGCGAAGAAGACGTCTGAACGAACGAGATCCTGCGAATTGTTGATTTGCAGGTTCATTGGCGCCCTTCTATGTTCCTGCAAATCTCGTTTTTACTGCTTGTGGGTTGATTGACCCGTGGAAAGGAAAAAAATAAAACGCCAAAGTTGAGAAGCTTTCTATAAAATCCCTGAGCTATCCAGAAACTATGAGTTAAGTTCGACGAAGTAAATACAATATCCTTATTTTCATCCTCCATGGTGCAAGTTTTCACTTGCATTGAGATCCATTGTGGAAATATGAGTATTTGTGGTAAATAAAGCATTTCAATTATTGTCAATGGTTAGTTGACAGCACACACAATATTAGTGTACTATTTGATTAGTACACTAATATTGGTGGAGGGTATTGGATATTATAATGTGAAAGGAGGCCTTTCATGACAATACAGTTTGATCAAAATCGTCCTATATATTTGCAGCTAATGGAGTATTTTTACGGTAAAATATGTAGATTTGAATTAGAAGCAGGAGATAAATTACCTTCCGTTCGAGAAACTGCTGTAGAAGTAGGGGTCAACCCTAATACAGTTTCTCGAACCTATATGGAGATGGAAAGAGAAAAAGTAGTTATTTCGAAGCGGGGGCAAGGTACCTTTGTGACGGAGGATCAACAGATGATAAACGAGTTAAGGGAAAGGACCGCCGAAAAGCATATCGATGCCTTTCTTACTGTAATGATACAAAACGGTTTTAATGAGGAAGAAATTATGGAACTAATTCAAAAACAATTGCGCATAATCAATAAGGGAGGAAGGGAAAATGAATAATCTCATATTATCTTTGAATGATGTATCAAAACGATTTATTAACCAAGATGCATTATCTCGTGTTGATTTAAAACTGGAACAGCCAGGAATTGTAGGTCTAATTGGTCCAAATGGAAGTGGGAAGTCTACTTTATTAAAACTAATGGCAGGCTTAGTACAACCTTCTGCAGGGCAGGTGCTTCTATCTGATAAGAAAATTACGAGGAGATCTGGGAATCAAATTGCATTTTTAGCAGAAATTGATTCTTTGTATTCTTTTCAAACAGTGGAAGAAGCTATTCATTTTTATAAAGGAACGACTCCCTATTTTTCTAAAGAGAAGGCAATTGAAATGGCAGATATATTAAAACTAGACCATAAGAAGAAAATTAAGAGTTTATCCAAGGGGAACAGAGCACGCCTAAAGATTGTTTTAACGTTAGCAAGAAATGCTCCCATTTTATTAATGGATGAACCACTATCTGGTTTAGATCCACTGGTACGTGAGGATATTTTAAAAATGATTGTCTCTTATGTGGATGTAGAAAAACAAATGGTCGTTTTATCAACTCATGAAGTAGCAGAAGTAGAACCATTTTTGGATTATGTAATTTTTTTGAAGGATGGGAAGATATTATTAAAGGATAATGTAGATTCCTTGAGAGAAAAGCGCAATACTAGTCTCGTAGAATCTATGAAGGAGGTTTTAGCATGAGCTGGACTTCGTTATTAAAAAAAGAATGGAAAGCTAGTTCTACAATGTTTGGAATAGGCTTACTAGCTTTACTTACCATTTACCTTCTAATATATTTTGGTATGGGACATTATTCCCCCTTTCTCCTATTATTAGCGTTTGCAGCAATTTTTGCTCACCTTTTAGCAGTTGGACTCGATCTACTAGGTTCATTAAGGAAGGAGTGGAAGGAGAATACAGTCTATATTTGGATGAATTTACCTTTGCCAGGTTGGCAGCTACTTTTGTCAAAACTATTGATTACGTTTATACAATTTGTTGTTTCATTACTGATAACATTAGTCTTTACGTATATCTTTATTAATCGGGCAATTGACCTATTTCAGCAAAGGGTTAACGGACAAGAGCATGCTATTGCTATGGAAACGGTGAGATCTACTTTTATTGAAATGGTCCCTTATTTTCTCCTTGTCATTCCATTTATTTCTGTACTACTAGCATTAGGTGTTGCCTTTATTTTTCTTATGTCGAAAGTTACTAGACCATTTGGTGGAGTAATTGGTGCAGTATTAATAGGTGGTTTTTTCTACGGGTATATTTTGCTCATCCATACGAATCTCTTTGCAACAATGACACACTGGGGATTCATTAGGAATTTTGCTTTTCCAGAACAAATTATGTTTCAAGGAGGAAGTGAGACAGCTATAGATGTTGGTCAAGAAATTCTCCATCCTCTGTATATAGGGCAAATATTTTTTGGTGTCGTGGTTCTTTTTGGGATGTTTGTACTTCTATCCTGGCTATTAGATCGAAAAGTTCAAGTAGGGTAAAAAACAGTCGATCATCTTATCTAACTGATTTACTTTAGATACACAGAATAAATTAAAAATCAGTAGGAAAAAACGGGTGGTACACATGAATGGGTTTACTACAGAGGTGCAAACAAACCATTCACATTCAAAAACACATGCGATTTCACAGCAGGAATCACATGTGTTTTTTTGTTGTTGTTGTCAGCACATGAGCACATGCTTATTTAATAGAAAATGAGATTTATTTGGAAAAGTATGTTAAAGTTAATGGAAATAATATACAAAACTTGATGGATAATGTGTGTATAATTAAGTCTTAAACAACTGAAAGAAGGGAAATCATTGTTTAATCTAGATGATGAAATACTTTATAACTACGAGATGAAAATCTTAAACGGGTAAGTGTTCGTTCAAAAGAGTGTTACTTAGTTTTATTTTTTATAGAAAACAGGGAATTTTGTTAAATGAAAAGAAGTTATTAGATATCATATGATTTTTTGTACAATATATCTGGGGGGATTAAATTGATACATTTCTTTGAATATAACTGGCAAGTAAGAGACGAATGGTTTGAATGGTGCAAACAACTACCCAATGCTGAGTTATTAAAAAACCGAACTGGGGGAGCAGGAAGTATATTATATACACTTTTTCACATTATTGATGTTGAGTATAGTTGGATTCGTGGAATACAAGATAAAGAAGATGTAGTATTAGAATTTACAAATTATAACACGATTGAAAAGGTCAAATCTCTTTCAAATACTTTTCGAATTGAAATAGCTGAATTTATTAAAGAAAACGTTGATGAACGAAAAGAAAAAGTAGTGAGTGTAACTTGGGACGAAGATAAATATACTGTTGATGAAATTTTGCATCATATAATCATTCATGAGATTCACCACATTGGTCAACTTTCTGTTTGGGCAAGAGAACTGAAGCTTAAACCTGTATCTGCTAATTTCATTGGAAGAACGTTTTTACCTGCAAATTTACTCTAGGCTAGCGATTGTTCCATAGTGGCATAGCCTGTCGATGACATATGTTTCAAAATCGGTAAGTAAAGTTCAACAATTCTCTAAGTATTGAGGTGAAATAATTATGAAAAGTAAATTAGGATTAGTTTCTATCATTTTATTTTTTGTCGGTTTAATAGCTTTTATGATAGCTTATCTATTAGTAATCAGTCATTTGTTAATAATTGGAGCTATTGCCTCTGGAATGGGATTTGTCTTAGCATTATTTGCTGAAAAAGACAGAGATAAAAAAAGAGGATTAATTGGAAATGGAATTTTATTAATTTTTGCTATTTTTCCTTTCATAGTAAGAATTTTATATTGGACGGGACCATAATATCATTGTAGTGATACATAATGTAATGAGTAAACAATAGTTCAATAAGTAACTATCAAATAATGGCACGAAGAACTGTTCTTTGTGCCATTCTAATATGTAAATTATTCGGTGACTTTTGTTGTGAAAGGTGTTTGATCTAGCTTGTGCATGCACCAATAGTTATCTAATTTTGCATCTCGCAATAAAACGATTGACTATTTTTTAATGTTTGATAAAACAAGTTTCATAAGTAAGAAAAGTTTATTTTAGGTTTTGAATGGATAATCATTTGCCCATCTTTCTCTTCTAGTTCCAATCGAAAGGTATTCGGATTTCCTAAAACGGTTATTTTAGCAAATGTTCCCGTAGTGCCATTGCTTTCTTTATGTATTTTGAACTGAACATACGATTGCTTTCCTAATTCAAAACGACGTAACTTCTTTAGATCTTTCTCTTCAGAAAATAATGCTTTATGTAAGTTTGTAGCAGTTAGTTCTTTACCAACTAAAGTGTTTAATCTTTCTAATACATCAGCTTTACTAATCATAATCATCTTTCCTTTCATAAATCTATTTCTATTATAAACGATTTAATGATATAAAACACGATAAGGTGTATTGTCACGATTAAAAAAAATTAGAAGATTAGAGTGATCTCTTTATTTAGTTGGCTTATGAAAAGGTAAATGATTTTTGTTCCGGAAATGGACGTTATGAACAAACTAGTGTCTATTCATATAATATTTTGGTACAATTCAAGTGGAATTTATAAGAAGGAGTAAAGCGAAATTAATTTTGTTTTACTTTTTATTAATTAATCAAAGAGGTGTTACCAAATTGAAGATAACAAAAATATTGTTCACAGGGAATATTTATAAAGATGTGGAAGAAATAATGAAAAGAGAGGGTTACTTACAAAACAAGCAGCTTCGTTTTCTTGCTGAGGAGGAAGTATCCGAACAGGATTATCAATGGGCAGATGCCTATGTCTCCTTTCGTCCAACGGAAAATTTTAATTTTGGTAATATTAAATGGGTTCATTCTCTTGGGGCTGGAGTGGATAGGTTTCTTCAATTACCTTTTTGGAAGGAAGGAATACCTTTAACGAGGACAATTTGCTCTTTTGGTAAAAGAATAAGTGAATACTCATTAAGTTATATATTAAAGGATTTACAATATCACAATAAATTTAATCAATTTCAACATAACAAAGAATGGAACCCTATTACACCACTACTTTTAAAGGAAATCAGTATCGTTATTTTTGGCACTGGGGAAATAGGGCAAGAAGTGGCACGTGTTTTTTCTTCCTTTGGTGTAAAAGTGTATGGGGTTTCACTAAGTGGGAGAAAAAAGGACCATTTTGAAAAAGTAGTTTTCCGTGAAGAGTTAGATGGAGAATTTTTTCAAGGAATAAATTATGTTATTAACACACTACCTTTGACGGATAATACGGTAGATATGTTTAATCATGAATTTTTTGATCAATTATCAGCTGATGGTTTTATTAATGTAGGACGTGGTGCATCCGTGAATAATAAAGATTTAATAGCCGCATTAGAAAATGGGAATATTAGATCAGCAGTTTTAGATGTATTTGAGGAAGAGCCACTTCCAAAGGATTCTCCTCTATGGGATCACCCAAATGTTACGATAACACCGCATATTTCTGCAGTAACAACGCCGGAAGAAGCAGTAGAGTGCTTTTTGCAAACATTAAATAATATAGAAGAAAATAAAAAACTAACCAATGTAGTTGACTTTAAAAAAGGGTTTTAGGGACGGTTCTTCTGAGTTTTTTTGGTAGTGGAAGAGCAAGGAGCATATTTAAAATGCACCCCAATTGTTAGTCATACATTACATAACGAACAATTGTGGGTGCATTTTATTTAGTAAAGGAACCAAAGAAGAGGCGATATACAAAATGAAAAAAACGATGCTAGTGAAGTGGCGAATACATTCAATTCTAGTGAAGCAGTTACAAAGGTTAATCCATTTGTTGACTGCTTTTTTGC